>NZ_JBFULM010000003.1:0-337548 GCF_054049895.1 Pedococcus sp. P5_B7 | reverse complement strand
CCCGGGGCCAGGGTGGTGCCCGGGCAGGTGACCGTCACGGCCGGGCCGGCCGGGGCGACCAGCTGGTCGGCCACGCCGACCGAGGTCAGGGTGACGTCGCCGGTGTTGGCCACGGTGAAGGAGAACGTGACCTGGTCACCGACGCCGGCCAGGCCGTCGTTGTTGGTGTCGGTGCTGATCGTGGCGGACTTCACCAGGGTCAGGCCGGGGTTTTGGGCAACGCAGGTGGTTGACGTGCCAGTGTTGTTCGTTGCTGTCGGGTCGGCCTCATTCCCCAGCACAGAGGCCGTGTTCACGATGCATCCCAGTGTCCCGGGCGCCGTGGCCGTGATGGTGATGGTCGCGTCGGCTCCCACCGCGAGGATGCCACCGAGGCATCGGATGGCGTTGCCGGTGACGACGCATCCCGGCGTGCTGGACGCGACATTGGTGTACCCCGCAGGCACGACGTCATCGACCACCCAGCCCGAACTGATGTTGGGGCCGTTGTTGTGGACCGTCAGCGTCCAGGACACCTGGCCATTGGGCAGCACCGTCGCCGGACCGGTCTTGGCGATCATCAGGTCCACCGGGCCCGGCGTACAGGACGTGCCGTCGTTGTTGTTGGAGGCTGGGCCGGGGCCGGTGGAGACGAGGCTGAATGTCGGTGCTGCGGCCGCGGGGTTCGTCACGGCGATCTGGTAGATGCCGCCACTGTTGGCGTCGAAGCCGAGGTTGCCATTGCCGTAGGTCCAGGCTGCCCCGTACTGACCCAACGGGACGATCCCTGCAACGGAAAAACTGCTGACCGCGCCAGTCGTGAGGTTGAGCCGGAGCATGGTGGTGGAGTTGCTTGAGATCCCCCACATGAAGCCATTGGCGTAGGTGAAGTCGAACGCGCGCCACGGCGTGGTCTGACCGGCAAGCGGGGTGGCCACTCGAGTGGTCAGGTTGACCCGGTACACGATTCCGCTGACGCCGGCCGCCGTGACCCAGAAGTTGCCGGCGGCGTCAAAGGCCCCGGTGAGCACATCGCCGGTCAGCTCAGTGGCCGGGATGCCGGTGATGGCGCCCAGATCCGTGACGAGTCCGGTCGAGTCGACCTGCACGAGGTGCCCGTTGGCGACGGAGACGCCGTAGATCAGGTTGTCGGCGGGGTTGAAGCCGATGGCGTTGTACTGAAGAGTCGACGGGCTACCGATCGGGGTGAACGTGGACCCGGTGGCGGACTGGTTCTGCGCGAAGAGCTGGGTCAGCGGCGTGCCGCTGGCATTGAAGACGGTCGGGGTCAGGCACGGGAACGGTGTTGCGGCGATGGTGAGCCGGTAGTCCTCGACCTCGCCCGCGTCTGCGGCGCCGATGGGTGACTGCGTCTGGGTGGCGTTGTACCCGACCCGGAATCGGGCGTACGTGTCTCCAGTGGTCAGGCCGGAGATGCCGGTCCAGGTGAGCGTCGCGGAGGTGGCGCCGGCGGCGAAGGTCGCGCAGGCGCGCTCTGCGGGGTTGTCGAAGATCCCGTCCTTGTCGAAGTCGACCCACCCGCAGACAGTGCCTGCCTTGCTGGCCCCAGAAAGGGCGACCGTGGTGCTGTAGCTGGTCGTCGCGGTGGTCAGTGGGGCGAGGGTGACGCCGTTGTCGGCGCCGTCCAGCGCGGCGGTCGCGCTGGCATTCGGCGAGACGGTGCCGTTGGCGACGGTGGCGTTGTCCTCGGTGACGCTGGACCCGAGCTTGACGTCGGACAGGACCGCGCGGGCCGCGTTGCCCTGGTCGTAGGACGAGGGGGCGTCGCCGAAGTCCTCAGGCGCCGTGACCGCAATCGCGAACCCGTCCTGGTTGTGCCCCGGGTCCGCCGCGTTGTTGTCCGTGTGCGGCTGGACGCCGGCCGTCGTCTGGGTGAAGATCGCGCTGACACTGAACGTCACCGACGTGACCGTCCCGCTCACCCGCACCGAGCCGCACGCCGCGGTGGTCGCGGCCGAGGGGAGCGTCGTGCCGGTCGCCGAATCTGACTGGGCGGTGGTCTCGCACCGATAGGACGCGTTGTCGTTGTTCGTGGTGATCTGGTTGCCTGAGACGGCGAGGTTGCCACCGCTCAGGTCAGTCAGGGTGACCCCGGGCGTGGTCAAGGTCAGGATGTCGTGCAGCTGAGAGATCCCGGTCACGACGTTCCCCGGCCCCAAGAAGTGCACCTCGCCACCGAGGCCGGCGAGGCTGAGGATCGGATTGGTCACGGGCTGGCTGAAGTTGATCGTGATCGTGCCCAGCCCGGAGCAGGTGCCCACGGCAGGACAGTTGTTGATGGCGTCAGTCAGCACGTTGACCGCAGGAGTGGTCGACGCCAGCCCGGGGGTGTAGTCGCTCGCGACGTACCCTCGCCCACCCAGGGTGGTCGCGCTGGTCACCGACGTCAGACCCGTCGCCGAGATCGACGTGGTCAAGGCAGACCCTGGCATGGTCGTGGTACCGACGCCACCCACCACGGTCGCCGGCGTGGTCGCCACCTGGTAGGCCTGCGCCGCCGGGTTGAACAAGCCAGAAGACACCAGCAGAAGCGCCACGATCGCCGCGACCCGAGGCCAACGGCCCCGAGCCCTCGGACCGCCAGAGCGGGTCAAGGTCATGACAGGCATGCAGGGGTCCAATCAGCATTCGAACAGGGGGCGGCCGCGTCGCGCGGTTCTCGCCTTAGGGAGTGCTGAATCTCCAAAATGTGTCGCGGCCGGAATGTGATCTAGGTCACATTGGCCTAGCGGAGGCCCGGCGCAGGGCACACCACAGCGGCAGACGGCCGGGCCCGTTACGGGCTGCTCCATTTCCTCGGAAGCGCCGGATAGAGCGCGGCGACCTCGAACTTGAGGGTGTCGCCTGCGGCGGCCTCGATCTCGATCCGCCGCTCGAACTCAGCCGCGGCAATGGCCTCCAGTGCGCTCCCATATGGGCCGGAAAACGACATGTTGCATCCACTCGAGTCCCGGCAGACCACGATGTGGGGCAGGTCCATCTCCGCGGTGGCAATCTCCGTCAGGAACTCCCCGATCCGATCCCCCAGCCATCCGTTCGACGACTCGTCACGCCAAGTCTTCACGTCTCTTCCCATCGCTCGGTCGTCTCGACACCCTCATAGACTCGACTGGGCCCTGGAGATGACACCCGGGCGTCGCGACCCCGGTGTGATGGCATAGGGGACATGACCTCTCGAGCGGGCACAGGTGGCGAGCGGAACGCTGGTGGCGACGCCAAAGAGGGTGACCTCGCAGTGCTCGCAGAGCGGGCGCGTGGTCTGGCTGCGAGGGCAGCTGCCTCAGGACGTGGTCGCGCCGTCCTCGGCGTCACCGGCGCGCCCGGGGCCGGCAAGACCACCCTCGTGCGTCACCTTCTCGCCGAGCTCGCGGACCACCCACTGGAGGGCGTGGACGCGGACTGGGTCGCGCACGTGCCGATGGACGGGTTTCACCTCGCGGACGCCCAGCTGGAGCGCCTGGGGCTGCGTCAGCGCAAGGGGTCACCCGAGACCTTCGACGCCGCCGGGTATGCCGCGCTGCTGGAGCGGGTGCGTACCGAGACCGCCCAGACCATCTACGCGCCGGGGTTCGAGCGCGACCTGGAACAGCCGATCGCGGCCGCCCTCGCCGTGACTCCGACGACGCGGATCGTCATCTCCGAGGGCAACTACCTGCTGCTCGACGAGCCGGTGTGGCGCCGGGTGCGAGAGGCGATGGACGAGGTCTGGTACTGCGACCTCGACGAGCCGACGCGGGTCGAACGCCTGGTGGCACGGCATGTGGAGTTCGGCAAGGAGGCCGACGCAGCTGCGCTCTGGGTGGAGCGGGTCGACCAGGCGAATGCCGACCTCGTCGCAGTAACGCGAGCCCGCGCTGACCTCGTGGTGACCGCCACGCCCTAGTGGCCGCCCCCGACCCCGAGGAGGACGGTCAGAAGCCGTCGCGGGCCATGTTGGCGAAGCGGGAGTAGTGGCCCTGGAAGGCCAGCACGATGTCCTTGGTCGGACCGTTACGGTGCTTGGCCACGATCACGTCGGCCTCGCCCTCACGGCCGGGGTCGGACTTGTCGCGGTGGAGCAGGATGACCATGTCGGCGTCCTGCTCGATGGACCCCGACTCGCGCAGGTCCGACATCTGCGGCCGCTTGTCGGTGCGCTGCTCGGGACCACGGTTCAGCTGGCTGATGGCGATGACCGGGACCTCGAGCTCCTTGGCGAGCAGCTTGAGGGCACGGGAGAACTCCGAGACCTCCTGCTGGCGCGACTCGACCTTCTTGCCGGAGCTCATCAGCTGGAGGTAGTCGATGACGACGAGCTTGAGGTTGTGCTGCTGCTTGAGCCGCCGGCACTTGGCCCGGATCTCCATCAGCGACATGTTGGGCGAGTCGTCGATGAAGAGGGGGGAGTCGGTGATCTGGCCCATGATCCGCGCGAGCTTCTTCCACCCCGCGTCGCCGATGGTGCCCTTGCGCAGGTCCTGGAGCTGGATCTGGGCCTCGGCCGAGAGCACCCGCATGGTGATCTCGGAGCGGCTCATCTCGAGCGAGAAGACGGCGGTCGCCATCTTGTGCTTGATCGCTGCGGCCCGCGCGATGTCGAGCCCCATCGTGGACTTGCCGACCGCGGGTCGTGCCGCGAGGACGATCATCTGGCCGGGGTGCAGGCCGTGGGTCAGCTCATCGAGCTCGATGAACCCGGTGGGCACCCCGATCATCTCGTCGGTGCGCCCGGCGGCGACCTCGATCTCGTTCAGCGTCTCCTCGAGGATGTCGCCGAGCGCGTGGTAGTCCTCGCCGCCCCGCTTGTCGGCGACCGCATAGACCTCTGCCTGGGCGGCGTTGACGATGTCCTCGACGTCGCCGTTGCCCTGCTGGTAGCCGAGCTGCACGATGCGCGTGCCTGCCTCGACCAGCCGTCTCAGGACGGCCCGCTCGCTGACGATCTCGGCGTAGTAGCCGGCGTTGGCGGCGGTCGGGACGGCCTGGATCAGGGTGTGCAGGTAGGCCTGGCCACCGACCCGCTGCAGGTCGCCCCGCTTGGACAGCTCGTCGGAGACGGTGATCGCGTCGGCGGGCTCACCCCGGCCGTAGAGGTCGAGGATCGCGTCGTAGATCAGCTCGTGGGCCGGCCGGTAGAAGTCGGTGCCGCGCAGGCCTTCGACGCAGTCGGCGATCGCGTCCTTGGAGAGGAGCATGCCGCCGAGGACGGACTGCTCGGCGTGGAGGTCCTGGGGCGGAACACGCTCGTCGCTCGGTGGGGGGCCATCGCCGCCGCTCCCGAACGCACTCGTGCTCAGCTCCGCAAGGGACACTCGGGCAACTCCCTGTCACAATCCTCGACGCCACCGGGTGCCGTTCGACGGCCACCGGCGACGAACTCCACCTGTGTGATTCGAGTACACCAGTCGGCACCGACAAACCTCCGCCGACACCACCGGGACCCGTGATCGGCACAACGTATGGCCGCCCGACCCGCAGCTCAAACCAGCCCTGTGGAAAGGCTGGGGACAAGGTGTGCGCAACGCCCGGGTCCCTTGTGCACAGTCAGGGGATAACCCTGTGGATTTCGCGACGGTCCGTCCGACGCAGGGGTGCTGACCTGCGGTTTCATGATCCACGGGGTGTGGACCCAAGAAAGTTTCGGGCGTGTCCACGCCCGGGGTCTTCCACATGACGCAGGACACACTCGGCGCCCGCGACGTAGCCTGAGGGCATGTGCCGCAACATTCGCCAACTGCACAACTTCGAGCCGGCCGCCACTTCCGACGAGGTCCGCGCCGCCGCGCTCCAGTACGTCCGCAAGGTCAGCGGCAGCACCAAGCCGAGTGCTGCGAACCAAGCGGCCTTCGACGAGGCGGTGGCCGAGGTCGCCCACGCGACCCAGCACCTGCTCGAACACCTCACCACGACCGCGCCCCCCAAGGACCGCGAGACCGAGGCCGCGAAGGCCCGCGCCCGCGCCCAGGTGCGTTACGGCGCGGCCTGATCCGCCGGCACCTCACCTGAGTCACGCGGCATACCACTCGTGGTATGCCGTGGGGCTGCGACCCACGCGTGCCGCACCGCGGCGAGGCCTGTGGATATCCCGGCGAGGTGTGACTGGCGCGCTGCCATCGTGGGGCCATGCCTTCAGCCAGCACCGACTCACCTAGCCCCGCGACCGACCGCCGCCGTCCCCGCATCACGCACCTCGTCCTGGTCGACGGACTCCCGGCCGACCACTGGGTGGAGGAGAGCGCCGACATCGCGCGTCCCGTCCGTCCGCGCGCCGCGAGTGGCCGGGCCGGGAGGGCCGCTGCCCTGACCACGGAGGGCGAGCAGCGCGACGCCGAGCTCCGGTGGCTGGAGGCGCTGGTCGGCGGGCGTGCCGCCCTGCTCGCCCTCGACGACCGCCAGCTCGAGCAGCGGGCGCTCGTCGTGCCCGACCTGGGTCCCGCGCTCAGCGACCGGGCCCGGGCGATCGGCGCGGAGTGCGACCGGCTCGCGGTCGACGTCTTCGGCGACCAGGAGCTGGGGGCAGCCCTGCGTCGCCTGTGGGAGGCGGTTCTCGTCGCCGACCCGGGGATGCTCGCTCGGAGTACCCGCGACGACACGGCCGTGGGGGCGCTGGTGTGGGCGGGCGCCCAGGCCAACGGGCTGCTCGGACCAGAGGGGCGGCTGCTCGCCCGCGACCTGTGGCCACGGCTCGGGGTGCCGGCCTCAGCAGCGGGTCGCGGGTCGGCCCTGCTCGAGCGACTGGCTCCGGGCGCCGACCTGCTGGTCGCTCCCCCGGGGGCGCCACGGCTGCGCCCGACGGGGCGGCCCGAGGTCCTCCTCGCGCAGACCCGCGCACTCCTCGTCACCCGACGCGACGCGGTGGTGGCCAGCTGGTCGCGATGAGTTCTGGTGCCGGCCTCGGTCAGTACCGGTGAAGCAGTTCTCAGCAGACCCCAGCCAGAAGCACCCACACCACCGAGGACATCCCATGAGCGACACCAGCTGCACCACCGAGGCGAGGCCCGCCGATGTCGACGCCGTCAATGCCCCACCGGTGAGCGACGTCAACGTCGCCCTGGTGATGCGGATCCTGACCCTGTCGACGTTCGTGGTGATCCTCAACGAGACGATCATGGTCAACGCGATCCCACGGCTGATGCGCGACTTCGCCGTCCCCGCGACGAGCGCGCAGTGGCTGCCGACCGCGTTCATGCTGACGATGGCGGTCGTCATCCCGGCGACCGGCTGGTTCCTCCAGCGGGTGACGACCCGCACGGCCTACGCCCTGGCCATGGGGCTCTTCCTCACCGGCACCGCCCTCGCCACCCTGGCGCCGACCTTCAGCGTCCTGCTGCTTGCCCGCGGGGTGCAGGCCAGTGGCACCGCGGTGATGATGCCCCTCCTGATGACGACGATGATGACGCTGGTCCCCGCGCAGGAGCGGGGCAAGGTGATGGGCAACGTCACCCTCGTCATGTCGGTCGCACCGGCGCTCGGGCCGGCCGTGTCCGGCCTGCTGCTGGAGCTCGGCTCGTGGCGGCTCATCTTCGCCATCGTCCTGCCGATCGCGGGCGTCGTCGGCAGCCTGGGGCTGCGCGAGCTGGTCAACATCGGCGAGCCCACCAGCACCAGGATCGACCTGCCCAGCGTGGTCCTGTCGGCGATCGGCTTCGGGGCGCTCGTCTACGGCCTCAGCGGCCTGGGTGAGGGCGGCCGCGCGACGCACACCGTTCCTCCGGCCGTGGTGACCGCGGCCGGCGTCCTCGCCCTTGCCGCGTTCGTGCGGCGTCAGATCGTCCTGCAGCGTGGCGCCGGCGCCCTGCTCGACCTGCGCACCCTCACCTTCCGCCCGTTCGCCGTCTCGCTCGGCGTGATGTGCCTGGCCTTCATGGCGATGATGGGCGCGATGATCCTGCTCCCCCTCTACCTGCAGGAGGTCCTGCACCTCAGCACCCTGATGACCGGGCTCCTGCTGATGCCGGGTGGGCTCGTCATGGGTCTGCTCGGACCGGTCGTCGGTCGCGCGTACGACCGGTTCGGCGCCCCGCGCCTGGTGGTGCCCGGCGCGATCGTCATGGCAGCGACGCTCGCCCTGTTCACCTTCGTCGGCACGGACACCTCGCCATGGCTGCTCCTGGTCAACTACGTCGCGCTGATGGCCTCCCTGGGGCTGGTCTTCACCCCGGTCTTCACCTCGGGCCTGTCGGTCCTGCCCCCGCACCTCTACGCCCACGGCAGCGCCGTCCTCGGGTCGCTGCAGCAGGTGTCCGCCGCGGCCGGCACCGCCATCGTGGTCAGCGTGATGGCCGGTCGGGCCGCCTCGGCCACCGTCGGCGGCGCCGCTCCCCTCGACGCGTTGAGCACTGGGGTCCGCTGGGGCTTCGCGGTCGGAGCAGTGTTGGCCCTCGGTGTCGTGGCCGTCTCGTTCGCGGTCCGCACGCCGTCCACCGCCGGGGCGCCCGCGCAGCACTGACCTCGCGCTGCACAGACCCTGTGACGCCCTGGCCGCCTGCGGTCAGGGCGTCGTCGGTGTCGTCGTCGGCGTCGTCGTGGACGTTGGCGTCGTCGCCGCCTCCCCGGCGACTTCGCGGCAGCGCGTCTGCTGGTCCGGGTCCATCACCGTGAGCGGCACCTGCTCCTTGGCCGCCACCGCACCGAGGAGACGGCAGAGGTCCTCGACCTCGGCAGCGCTGGCCGGTCCGTCGGGGGTCCCCCAGCCGTTCTGCGACTGGAGCTGGTTGACCACCTGGTTGGAGATGCTCCCGGTGTCGACGTAGGGGTCGTCGTCGTTGGCAGCTCCGCAGGACGCCAACAGGATCAGCACCAGGACCACGTTGACCCACGTGGGCAGCTGCACGACCGGCGGCTTGGGCGGCGGCTGGACGGGTTGCTGGATCGGCTGCGACATGGACTCCCCCTGAGAAGTGCGACGACGGTGCGACGGCGACAGTGTGACGCGCGAACGGGCATGCTGGCTCCGTGACACACCCCGTCGTCCCCGCGATCCGGACAGCGCTCGCCGCGGCCGGCGACCCGGATCGCGCCGCTACCCAGCAGGCGTACATGAAGTCGCAGATGCCCTACTGCGGCATCACCTCACCCGAGCTGAAGGCGCTGCTGCGGCCGATCCTGGCCGACCCGGCGCATCGGATCGCCGAGCGCGGGGAGTGGGAGCGGGCGGTGCGCGACCTCTGGGACGGCGCCACCCACCGCGAGGAGAGGTATGCCGCGACGGCCCTCACCGGGCAGCGCGCCTACCGCGCGTGGCAGGACCCGGACACCCTCCCGCTGTACCGACACCTGGTCGTCACCGGCGCGTGGTGGGACCACGTCGACGAGGTGGCGAGCAACCGGATCGGACCGATCCTGTTGTCCCACAAGGCAGAGGTCACCCCGCCGGTCGAGCAGTGGATCGAGGACGAGGACCTGTGGCTGCGGCGGACGTCGATCATCTGCCAGCTCACCCTCAAGGAGCGCACCGACGTCGGCCTGCTGCGAGCCGCCATCGAGCCCAACCTCGAGGACCCCAGCTTCTGGATCCGCAAGGCGATCGGATGGGCGCTGCGTCAGTACGCCCGCACCGACCCGGACTGGGTGCGTTCGACGGTCGCGGAGTACGACGGCCGGCTGAGCGGGCTGAGCCGACGCGAGGCGCTCAAGCACCTGTGAGGGCAGCGTCCTCGACGCCGCCCCGCACGACGCTGCGCGCGATCGCGAGCGCAGCCAGCGAGGCAACCGCCGCCACGAGGAAGGCGCCACCGATCCGCCCGGCGTCCGACAGCGAACCTGCCGCGGCAGCGCCGACCGACGAGCCGACGAGGAACGCGGAGATCAGCCACGCGAAGGCCTCCGTCGTCGTCCCGGACGGGGCGAGCCGGTCGACCAGCTGGAAGACACAGGTCAGCACCGCGGGCAGGCCCACGCCGCTGCCGACGGTGAGCACCCCCATCACCCAGGGGTTCGAGGGGACCACGGCCAGCGCGGCATACGTGACGACGAGGACACCGAGCCCGAGCAGGAGGTCACGCCGCGGATCGCGGTGTGGGGCGAGCGGGCTGTAGGCGACGCCACCGATCAGGGCACCCAGGGCGTTCGCAGCCACCAGCCAGGGTGCGAGCCCCCGGTCGCCGATCGACTCGGCGTAGGCGACGAGGGCCACGGCCGGCACGCCGATCGTGAGTCCTACCAACGCGATTGCCGAGTAGAGGACACACAGCCGGGGCGAGCGCAGCGGACCCAGCCAGTGGCGGTCCTCGTGCACCGGGGGGACCCACGCGCCGGATGCCCGCGACGCCACGAACGAGACGGTGCCGATCAGCCCGACCACGCCCGCGGCCACGAGGCCGCCGCCGTCACCGCCGACCTGGGCGAGCAGCACTGCAAGCGGCCCGAGGACGAAGATCAGCTCTTGAGCCGCCGCGTCGAGCGCAAAGGCCGAGGGCACCTGGCGCGGGGACAGCACCGACGGCCAGAGGGTCCGCAGCGCCGGCTCGAGCGGCGGAGTCGACAGCCCGGCCACGAGGGCCACGACGAGCGCGCCACCGGACGGCACCCACGGCAGCACCGCGAGCGCCAGGGACGACACCACCCCGCCGAGCACGAGGGCCGGGCGCTGCCCGCGCAGGTCCATCACCCGCGACAGCGCCGGCCCGCCCAGGCAGCAGCCGAGCGAGTATGCCGCGGTGAGCAGCCCCGCGCGCCCGTAGCCGCTGCCGGTGTCGCGGGCGAACAGGACCAGGGCCAGCGGCACCATGCCGTTGGGCAGTCGTCCCGCCAGCGCCGAGAAGAGCAGGCGCGCGACCTGGGGACGTCGCAGCAGGGCACCGGGGCCGAGGGACTCCGCAGACGGTGCGGGCTCAGCCACCGAACGGCCAGCCGACCTGCATGGTGGGGTGCTCCTCCCCGTCGATGCCGGGCTCGAGGTAGTGCTCACGGCCGAAGAACATCGCGAAGAAGTCGTCAGGCATCGAGAGCATGCCCTCGATGTCGGTGGCCTGGCTGCGGTGCGCCTCCAGCGAGGCCCGTCGCTGGACCAGGTAGTCGCTGGTGTCGACCTGCCAGGTGATCTCGGCCTCGGGAGTGCCGAGCGGGTTGCCGTCGTCCATCGGGCTGTCCGGGTCGAAGGCCTGGTCGCCGGCGCCGGCGGCCACCGCTGCCTGGAACACCCCTCGGACGATGTCGCGGTTCATCGTCGACTCGAGCAGCCGCGGTCGACGGGCGGCCAGCTCGGCCGCGCGGTGCACGACGGGGTGGACCTTCACGTGGTCGGGGTGGCCGTAGCCGCCGTGCCAGTCGTAGCCCACGAGGACGTCGGCGTCCTCCTCGTCGAGGATCGCGACGAGCCGCCGGGCCGCCTCGTCGACGTCGGCGCCGTGGAACGCGTTCGCGTGGGTGTTCTGCTCCCACCCGGTCATGCCGGAGTCGGCGTAGCCCAGCCACTCGATCCGCTGCACCCCGAGGGCGTCGGCACTGGCCTGGGCCTCGCGGCGCCGCCAGTGGACGAGCGTCTCACCGTCGGGCAGCCCGGCTGCGGGGAGCTCACCGTGGTCGCCGTTCGTGGCGAACACGGTGACGACGCGGTGGCCCTCGGCGACGGCGCGAGCCATCGCGCCCGCCGTCTGCGAGGCCTCGTCGTCGGGGTGGGCGTGGAGGAAGACGATCGTGGACACGACGCCATCATGCCAACGCCCCCCGACGCCCGGTCCTCGGCTGTCTCACCCTGCGAAATAGTTACCTCTACCTATTTACGCCACTGGCCCGGGTCCCGACACTGAATCGGTGACCACCACCGACTTCCCTGCCCTCGTTGCCCGGCTCGACCTCGAGACCAAGGTGCGGCTGCTGACCGGCGCCACCTCGTTCACCCTCCACGGGGAGGACGAGATCGGCCTCGCGCCGATGGCCTTCTCCGACGGCCCCACGGGCGTCCGTGGGCTGAAGTTCGTCGGGGGCGACCACGTGGCGCTCTTCCCGAACGCGACCCTGCTCGCCAGTGCCTGGAGCGAGGAGACCGCCCACGAGGTCGGCGAGATGCTGGCCGAGGAGGCCGAGCGCCAGCAGATCCACGTCGTGCTCGGCCCCACCATCAACCTGCACCGCTCACCCCTCGGTGGCCGGCTCTTCGAGGCGTACTCCGAGGACCCGCTGCTCACCGGCCGGCTCGCCGCGGCATACGTGCAGGGCTTGCAGGGCAAGGGAATCGGCGCCTGCCTGAAGCACTTGGTGGCGAACGAGTCCGAGACACTGCGCAACTACATGAACTCGGTCGTGACGGAGGACGTGCTGCGCGAGGTCTACCTGCTGCCGTTCGAGATCGCGGTGGAGGAGTCGCAGCCGTGGTCGATCATGGCGGCCTACAACGATGTCAACGGGGTGCCGGCCACCGAGCAGGTCCACGTCAACACCGAGATCGTGAAGGACGAGTGGGGCTGGGACGGCCTGCTCATGAGCGACTGGTTCGCGACCAAGACGTCGGCCCCGGCCGCACTCGGCGGTCTCGACCTGGTCATGCCCGGTCCGGACGGCCCGTGGGGCGAGGCCCTGGTGGCCGACGTCCGCTCGGGTGCGGTCGACGAGTCGGTCATCGACGAGCACGTGTGCCGCCTGCTCCTGCTCGCGCAGCGCGTCGGTGCCCTCGACGTCCCCGGCTCCACGGACGCCCACCGCAGCTGGCCGACCGACTCGCTCGCGGCTGACGCGCCGGAGCGTCGGGCCCAGCTGCGGCGACTGGCGACGGACGGCATGGTCGTGCTGCGCAACACCGACGGCGTCCTGCCGCTGGCGGCGGGCCCGACCGGCGGGTCGGTCGCCCTGATCGGTCGGCACGGCATCGAGACCGTCTGCATGGGTGGCGGCTCGGCCCAGGTCAACCCTCCCCACCAGGTCTCCCTCGCCGAGGGGCTCCGCGCCCAGCTCGGTGACCGGCTCGTCGTCGTCGACGGCGTGGACGTGCGCGAGAGCCCGCTGCCGGCCGCGCTCGACGCCATCCGCGACCCCTCGACGGGGGAGCCGGGGATGCGGGTCGAGCACGTGGACGCCGAGGGGGTCGTGATGCTCGAGGAGCACGTCGACGGGGCCGAGGTCACCACTGGATGGGACGACACCCTGCCCCGCCAGACCGAGCAGGTGCGGCTCAGTGCCCGCCTCGCCACGGGCGGGCGGGTGCGGGTGGGAGCCAAGGGCGCCGGTTCGTGGCGGGTCAGCGTCAATGGCACCGAGATCGGCCGGGCCGACCTGGTGTCGACCGGGGCGGACCCGGGCGAGGCGATGTTCAAGCCGCCGGTCTGGACCGCCGACCTCGAGGCGGGCGCCGGTGCGCTCATCGAGGCCGAGCTCACCGTGATCCGTTCGGAGCCCCAGCCCGGCCCCGACGGCACAATGAGCACCCTGTCGCACATCCTCGCCTCGGGCATGGGCACCAAGACCCTCGTCGTCGCACCGGTGCCGGCCCCGGTCGACGAGACGCTCGCAGCGGCCGCCGCGGCGGCGCACGGCGCCGACGTCGCCGTCGTGGTCGTCGGCCTCACGCCCGAGCAGGAGACGGAGGGCAGCGACAAGACCACGCTCTCGCTGCCCGGTCAACAGGACGCCATGGTCCGCGCCGTCGCGGCGGCCGCCACCCGGACGGTCGTCGTGGTGAACGCCGCGACCCCGGTGCTGATGCCGTGGGCCGACGAGGTCGACGCCATCCTCGTCGTGGGCCTGCCCGGACAGGAGGGCGGCCACGCCGTCGCCGATGCCCTGCTCGGCGTCCGCGAGCCCGCGGGCCGCTTGGTCACGACCTGGCCGGCCGCCGACGGGGCCGCGCCCGCGTGGACCGTCGAGCCGACCGACCTGCAGCTCGACTACACGGACGGGTCCTTCGTCGGCTACCGCGGGTTCCACGCCGGCCGCGCCGCTGCTCCCGCCCACTGGCTGGGCGAGGGCGAGGGCTACGGCGCCTGGGACTACCCGGCGGCGGCGCTGGCCGGGACCGAGCCGTCCCCCACCGTGTCGGTGACGGTGCGCAACACGGCCGGTCGCGACTCGCGCGAGCTCGTGCAGGTCTACCTCCAGCCCAGTGAGACCGACCAGCCCGTGCGACTGGTCGGCTGGTCCACCGTCGACGTGGCGGCCGGGGAGTCGGCCACGGTCGAGGTCACCACCGACGCCAGGCTGTGGCGTCGCTGGGACACCGCGGCCGGCGCGTGGGCGAGCCTGGCCGACGGCGGCGAGCTGCTCGTCGCCCGTGGGCTCGGCGACATCCGCTTCCGCCTGCCGCTCGCGTGACCACGCGGCATACCGGAGAGCCCGCTCGGCGGGGTCGCGGTCGACCCCGTGGTCCGGGCGGCGAGGCGACCGCCGCCACCCGGGAGCGGATCGTCTCGGCGGCTGCTGAGCTGTTCGCCGAACGCGGGTTCCACGCGACCCCGATGACCGCGGTCGCCGAGGCCTCGGGGCTGTCGCAGAGCGGGCTGCTCCACCACTTCCCCAGCAAGGAGGGGCTGCTCGCCGAGGTGCTGCGAGCGCGCGACGTGCGCGACCTGGCGACCCTCGCGACCGGTCGCGACCGCGCCCCCCGCGGCTGGGAGGTGTGGGACGACATGACCCGGCTGGTCCGGCTGAACAGCGACCGCGAGGCCATCGTCCGGCTCTTCACCAGCCTCGCGGGCGAGGCCGTCGACCCCGACCACCCGGGGCACGGGTGGCTCCGCGAGCACCACCGCAGCGCCGTCCAGGCCCTGACCCGTGCCTTGCACGACGCCGTGGCGGACGGCTCGGCCGACCCGGCCGTCCCGGCGGAGAGCCTGGCCCGTCAGGCGGTCGCCCTCATGGACGGTCTGCAGGTGCAGTGGTTGATGCGGCCCGACGAGGTCGACATGGCCGGCGACTTCGCCTCGTTCGTCGACGGCGTGCGCACCCGCTGGACGCCCTGACGACCTCGTCACGGGTCGCGGCTACCGTGGCGCGGTGAGCACCGGCCCCGGCAACCCCGCAGAGCAGTGAGATGACCCAGCGCCGCGAGATCCTCCGGCTGGCCGTCCCCGCCTTCCTCGCCCTCGTCGCCGAGCCGCTCTTCCTGCTGGCCGACTCCGCGATCATCGGCCACCTGGGGACCGCCCAGCTGGCCGGGCTCGGTGTCGCCAGCGCGACCCTCATCACCGCGGCCAACATCTTCGTGTTCCTCGCCTACGGCACCACCTCGATCGTGGCCCGGCAGATCGGTGCGGGCAGCGAGCGGGGAGCGCTCGAGGCCGGCATCGACGGCACCTGGCTCGCCGTCGGGCTGGGCGCGCTGACGTCCGTCGGTGTCGCCGTAGCGGCCGAGCCGCTGTGTCGCGTCTTCGGCGCCTCTCCGGACGCGATCGGGTATGCCGCGACGTACCTGCGCATCTCGGCCCTCGGCATCCCGGCCATGCTCGTGGCGCTCGCCGCCACCGGCGTGCTGCGCGGGTTGCAGGACACCAGGACCCCGCTGGTCGCCTCCGTCGCCGGGTTCTCCGCCAACGTGGTCCTCAACCTGGTCTTCGTCTACGGGTTCGGCTGGGGCATCGCGGGCTCGGCGTGGGGCACGGTCATCGCCCAGACCGGGATGGCCGCCGGACTCGTGACGGTCATGATCAGGCACGCGCGCCAGGCGGGCGCCGGCCTGCACGCACACCCGGGACGCGTGCTGCGGGCTGGCCTCACCGGCATACCGCTGCTCGTGCGCACGCTCGCGCTGCGCGCCATCATCCTGCTCACCACCTGGGTCGCCGCAGGACTCGGCGACGTGCCGCTGGCCTCGCACCAGGTGGCGGCGACGGTGTGGACCTTCCTGGCGTTCGCCCTCGATGCCCTGGCCATCGCCGCGCAAGCGCTCACCGGCCGCGCGCTCGGGGCCGGTGACGTCGCCGCGGCTCGCGCCGCCACGACCACGATGCTCCGCTGGGGGGTCTGGGGCGGAGCCGTCCTCGGGCTGCTCGTCCTTGTCGTCCACTCGCTCCTGCCCGCACTCTTCACGACCGACCCCGCCGTGCGGGCCGCGCTCTCGGCGGCGTTGGTGGTGGTGGCGCTGGGCCAGCCGCTCGCCGGCTACGTCTTCGTCGTCGACGGTGTGCTGATCGGCGCCGGCGACGGCCGCTGGCTGGCCAAGGCGATGGCCGCGACCCTGCTGCTCTACGCCCCCCTGGCCCTCTGGGTGCACGCGAGCGGCGACGACCTCGTGGCTGCTGGCGCCCCTCGGGCGGTGACCGTGCTGTGGCTCGTGTTCACGGCGTTCATGGCGATCCGGGCGACGTTCTTCTGGTGGCGCATCCGTGGCGACGACTGGGCGGTCACCGGCGCGGCCCGCTAGCGACCTTCGGCTTCGGGCCCGCCGAGGGCACCGCGGTGCTTTCGGTCGCTATGCCGTGCCCCACCCTGGGGGGCACGGCATAGCACGCGGAGTGCGCGCTGCTGCCCGTCCCCGCTGCCTGTCGCCGGTGAAGCGAGGGTCGAGCCGGCTGGCCTCAGGAGACCCGGGTGGCCGCCTCCCGGCGGGGGTCCCCTGCGGCGTCGAGCGACCCGTCGGCCAGTCGTCGGGCGGCGCCCACCCCGCCGAAGAACATCGACGTCGCCCCGTGCGAGAACGACTGCAGCCCAAGGCGTTCGATCGCGGTCGAGATCTCGGGGTCGTCCTCGTGGTCGACCCGCGGCGTGCCATCGTCGAGGATCCGCACGTGCACCCGGGGCGCCTCGATCGCCTCCTGCATCGGGGTGCCGGTGAGGCAGTGCCGACCCAGCACCTGCATGAGGGCCGTGGTGATGCGGTCGGCCCCGGGGCTCCCGATCGCGAGCGCCGACCCCGACGAGGACCGCGCCACCGAGGGGGCCATGTTGGAGGCCAGCCGCGTGCCGGGCGCCAGCGCGTGCAGCCCCAACCGGTTGAGCTCGGGCTCGCCGAGGCAGTTGTTGAGCATCAACCCCGTGCCGGGCACCGTTGCGCCGGAACCATATCCGCTCGAAGCGGTGATCGCGCAGATGGTGCCGTCGCTGTCGACCGCCGAGACGTGCGCGGTCGAGGACGAGGTGGGCAGTCCGGCCAGCCCGTTGCGGTCGATCGACTCGAGGAGGGCGTAGCCGTCCTCCTCCAGGTCCGTCGACAGGTCGTGCACCTGGTGGCGGAACGACAGCACCCGGCCCTGGATGTCGATGATCCGTGACCAGTCCCAGCCCACCGCCGCCAGCTCGCGGAGCATCACCGCGAGCATCGGGCCACCGACCGAGGGTGGCGGGTTGAGCGCGAGGTCCCACTCGCCGAGTCCCAGCCGCAGTGGTGTGCGGACCACTGCCCGGTATGCCGCGAGGTCGGCTGCCGTGACCAGCCCACCGCGGGCGTCGCTGTCCGCCGCGATCCGGGCCGCGAGGTCACCGGTGTAGAGCGACCGGGCCCCCTCGACCGCGATCTGCTCGAGGGTGTCGGCGAGGTCGGGGTTGGTCGCCAGCTGCCCTGCGGTCACGATGGCCCCGTCGGCGCCCCTGACCAGGGGTCGGGTGTTCTCGTCCCAGCCGAAGACCAGGTCACCGGTGATCGCCAGGTAGGTGGCGGCCGCGCCGCCGATGGCGTACCCGGTGCGCGCGGCGTCGATGCTCGGGGCCAGCACCTCGCGCCACGGCGCAGATCCGTGCCGGTCGTGGGCGACCCCCAGGGCCGCGAAGGCGCCCGGCGTCGCGACCGAGCCGTGCCCGGCATACAGGGTGAGGCCACCGCCGTAGGAGGTGCGCACCTCGTGCAACCCGGCCCCGAAGCGGGCGGGGTCCTGGCCGCGCCCGGGCATCTCGACGTTGCCGTCGACCAGCTCGGGGTCCCCGCCAGCCGGCCAGATGCTGACGAACGCGCCACCGGCGGCCGAGACGATGCCGGGCTCGGTGGTCATCGCCGAGACCATCGCCGCGATGGCGACGTCGACGGCGTTGCCCCCGGCAGCCGCGGCGGCCAGGCCGGCGTCCGCAGACGCGGGACCGGTGGCCGCGATCGACACGCGTCTGTCCATGCGCTCGATTCTGTCCCATGGCCCCTGCCGGTGCCACGGCTGCCGCTGCGCGTCTAGCTGGCGGGCGGTGCCTCGGTCGGCGTCACGAGGGCACGCTGGTCGGCCTTGTGCGCCAGGTAGGCCTCGTGGGCCGCCTGCGTGCTGTCGAGCTCGCTCACCTCGGCGACGGGCACGTCCCACCACGAGCCGCTGTCCGGCGAGTGCACCGTCGGGTCGGTCTGCACGTGGATGACGACCGGCCCGGGGTGGCTCGACGCCTTCGCCTGCCGCACCGCGTCCTCGAGCTCGGCTCGGGAGCGCACCTCGATGACGTGGGCTCCGAGGCTGCGCGCGTTGGCGGCCAGGTCGACCGGCAACGGGTCGCCGTCCAAGCGGCCGGAGGAGTCGTCGCGGTACCGGTACCGGGTGCCGAACCGCTGGGAGCCGAGGCTCTCCGAGAGCGACCCGATCGAGTGGAACCCGTGGTTCTGCACCAGCACCACGATCACCTTGACCCGCTCCTGCACGGCGGTGACGAGCTCGGTCGGCATCATCAGGTAGCCGCCGTCGCCCACCATCGCGAAGACGTCCCGGCTCTGGTCGGCGAGCCGGGCGCCGATCGCCGCCGGGATCTCGTAGCCCATGCAGGAGTAGCCGTACTCGACGTGGTAGCCCTTGCGGTCCCGGACCCGCCACAGCTTGTGCAGGTCGCCGGGCATCGAGCCGGCAGCGCACAGGACGACGTCTCGGGGATCGGCGAGCTCGTTGACCACCCCGAGCACCTCGCCCTGGGTCAGCAGGCCGTCGGCGAGCGCGTCCGTGACGGCGGGAGCAGGGTGGTAGGTCGCCTCGACCTGCTCGTCCCAGGCCGACCACAGCTCCGCCTGACGGGTGCGGTGCGCCTCGTCGACGGTGTACCCGACCAGGGCCGCAGCGAGCGCCGTCAGGCCCTCGCGGGCGTCCGCGACCACCGAGAGCCCGCCCTGCTTGACGGCGTCGACGGGCGCGGCGTTGAGGTTGATGAAGCGAACTCCGTTGTCCCGGAAAGCGCTCCGCGATGCCGTGGTGAAGTCCGACCACCGGGTGCCCACCCCGATGACGACGTCCGCCTCGGCGGCCAGGGCGTTGGCAGCGGTCGTGCCGGTCGAGCCGATGGCTCCCACGAGCTGGGGGTGGCCGTGCAGCAGCGAACCCTTGCCCGCCTGCGTCTCGGCCACCGGGATCCCCGTGGCGGCACACAGCGCCGCGAGCGCCTCCTCGGCGCCGGAGTAGTGGACACCGCCACCGGCGACGAGCAACGGGCGGCGGGCCGTCCGGACCACGTCGGCGGCAGCGGCGATCCGCGACGCCTCCGCCGGGGGGCGGGCGATGTGCCAGGTGCGCTCGGCGAACAGCTCGACCGGCCAGTCGAAGGCCTCCGCCTGCACGTCCTGGGGCAGCGCGATGGTCACGGCGCCGGTCTCCACCGGGTCGGTGAGCGTGCGCATCGCGCCGAACAGGGCGGACGGCAGCTGCTCGGGTCGGTTCACCCGGTCGAAGAACTTCGAGAGCGGTCGGAACGCGTCGTTGACGGTGACGTCCGCCGCATACGGCTGCTCGAGCTCCTGGAGCACCGGTGCGGAGACGCGGGTCGCGAAGGTGCCCGAGGGCAACAGCAGCACCGGGATCCGGTTGATCGTCGCCAGCGCGGCACCGGTGAGCATGTTCGTCGAGCCGGGGCCGACCGAGGCCGTGCAGACCCAGGTCTGCAGCCGGTCGCGCTGGCGCGCGTAGCCGACCGCGGTGTGCACCATGGCCTGCTCGTTGCGGGCCAGCACGTAGGGCAGCGGGTTGTCGCGCTCACGCCCCTCGTACGCGAGCTCCTCCTGCAGCAGGGCCTGCCCCACCCCGGCGACGTTGCCGTGGCCGAAGATGCCGAGGCACCCGGCGAACAGCCGCTGCCGTTCGCCGTCGCGCTCGCTCCACTGCTGCCCGAGGAACCGCACCACCGCCTGGCCGACGGTCAGCCGCACCGTGTCACTCATGTGTCGTCTCCGAACGTCTGTTGTCTCCGAACGGCAAGCGAGGGTCCACGGCCTGGGTCGCCCAGGTGTCGCGCACCCAGGTGTGGGCCGGGTCGTCACAGATCATCCACGCCCGCTCCGGCCCGGGGCCAGCCATGACGTTGAGGTAGTAGAGGTGCGCCGCCGGCGGAGCCATCGACGGACCGTGCCAGCCGTGCGGCACGAGGACCACGTCGCCGGTGCGCACCTCGGCCAGGACGTCGATCGGCCGCTCGTCCGTGCCGTAGACCCGTTGGTAGCCAACGGGATCCGCGACCTCCGGCGCGCCGCCGACGGGCCGCACCTCGAAGTAGTAGATCTCCTCGAGCTCGGTCTCGACTCCCGCTCGTCGTTCGTCGTGCTTGTGGGGCGGGTAGGAGCTCCAGTTGCCGGCGGGGGTCACCACCTCGCACGCGATGATGGAGTCGGCGTCGAGCACCCCGGGCACGCCGAAGTTGCGCACCTCGCGGCTCGCCGCCCCGGCACCCCTCAGCTCGACCGGCACCTGCGCAGCAGGCACCACCGTGACGGCCGGGGTATGCCGCGTGCGCGCCTTCGCGCCGCACACCGCCACCCGCGCCGGGCCACCCTCGGCGACCACCGTGAAGGCGACGTCGCGGGACAGGTGGACGATGTCGGTGGGGCCGGCGAAGACGTGCGCCCGCCCGGCGAGGACGATGTCGTCGTGCCCGTCGGGGCGCACCCGGACCGACCCGTTCAACGGGACCACCACGTGCTCCCACTCGTCGGCCGTGAGGCGGCGTTCCTCGCCGGCGCCGAGCGAGGTGACGGCCAGGCTGGTGTGCTGCCACCCCTCGACGGTGTCGTCCACGGCGACCTGCCAGCCGTCGGCTGACGCGGACCCCAGGGGCAGCACCCAGCGGGCGTTGTCGACGCCGCTCTGCGTCTCCTTCACCGGCGCGCGCCGTGGACGAGCTCCCCGGCGATGTCGACGGCGGCCGCGACGTCACCGTCCGGCGGATAGAGCAGAGCCCGGCCAACCACCAGGCCGCGGACCGGCGGCAGGGTGAGGGCGTGACCCCAGGAGGCGTAGGTGTCCTCGGGGTCGCCCTGCGGGTCGCCGCCCAGGAGGAGTGTCGGGAGGGTGGTGGCGTCCATGACCCGCTCGAGCTCGTCGACGACCGGCAGCTTGAGCCAGGTGTGCGCGCTCGAGCCACCCAGGCCCGAGGCGATGTGGATCGAGCGGATCGTCGAGTCGGGGTCGAGCAGGTTGACCACCCGTCCGTCACGGCGCTCGCAGAGGAACGGCTCGACCATCGCCATCAGCCCGCGCGCGGCGAGCTCGTTGACGGCGTGCGCCGTGGCCTCCAGCGTGGCGACGGTGCCCGGGTCGTCGTAGCAGATGCGGGTCAGCGTCTTGCCCCCGTCGAGGCCGCAGGCGGCGATGTCCTCCGCCCGGTAGGCGGTGAACCGGTCGTCGAGCTCGAAGCTCGCGCCCTGCAGGCCGCCGCGGT
Organism: Pedococcus sp. P5_B7; assembly: GCF_054049895.1. Taxonomy (NCBI): domain Bacteria; kingdom Bacillati; phylum Actinomycetota; class Actinomycetes; order Micrococcales; family Intrasporangiaceae; genus Pedococcus; species Pedococcus sp. P5_B7. Next base: position 316,104 of record NZ_JBFULM010000003.1, on the reverse strand, counting down.
TCATCGAGCCGATGACCACCTTGTCCTCGAGGGCCCCGAGCAGGAGCAGGTCGTCGAGGATGTCGGGGGTGCCCAGGACACCGTCGACCCCGGGTCGCGAGACGGCCGTGACCAGGCGTTCGAGCAGGTCGTGACGGCTGGCCATCGCCCACGGGTCGGCGCGCACCCCCAGGGCACCCCGCGCCGGGTGGTCGGCGGCCACGAGGAGCAGCCGGCCGTCAGCGCGCAGCAGGTCGCGGCGGGTCCGGCCGGCCCAGGCCCGGGCGATGCCCTCCGGGTCGGTGGCCCGCAGCTCGGTCAGCTGGGCCACGTCGACCGCACCCGTCGCGGAGCCGGTTACCGACCCGGTCTCCGGGCCGGTCACCTGCCCGGTCATCGGAGCGCGTCCTGTCGCCCGGCTCCGGCGAGCCGGGCCAGCACCTCGGCGGTCGTCGGCATCGCGCTGGAGCACTCGAGGTGGGAGGCGACGATCGCACCCGCCACGTTGGCGAACTCGATGGTGCGACGCAGGTCCCAGCCCTCGAGCAGCCCGTGCACGAGCGCGCCGCCGAACGCGTCGCCGGCCCCGAGGCCGTTGACGACCGCCACCGGGAACGGCGCCACCTCGACCCGCTCCTCGCGGGTGGCTGCGAGCACGCCCTTGGGGCCCTGCTTCACGACAGCCAGCTCGACCCCTCGCTCGAGGAGGGCGTCAGCCGCGCGCTGCGGGTCGGTCTCGCCCACCGCCACCTCGCACTCCTCGCGGTTGCCCACCGCCACCGTGACGTGCCCGAGGGCGCGGTCCACCTGGGCACTGGCCTCGGCGGGGTCCGGCCAGAACATCGGCCGGTAGTCGAGGTCGAGCACGGTGTGCTGCCGCCGGGCGCGGGCCTCCCAGGCGGCGAAGTGGGCCGAGCGGCTCGGCTCCTGCGAGAGGCCGGTGACCGTGGACCAGTAGACCCGGGCGTCCCGGATCGCCTCGAGCGGCAGGTCCTGCGGCTCGATCAGCAGGTCGGGGGCCGTGGGGTAGCGGTAGAAGTAGAGCGGGAAGTCGTCCGGCGGGAAGACCTCGCAGAACGTGACCGGCGTGGGCGGCCCGTCGACCGGGGCGACGAACCGGTCGTCGACCCCGAACCCGCGCAGGGCCAGGTGGATGTAGCGACCGAAGGCGTCGGCGCCGGTGCGGGTGACCAGGGCGACGTCCCGACCGTGGCGGGCCGCGGCCACGGAGACGTTGGTCGCGGTGCCGCCGAGGAACTTCTGGAAGGTCTCGACCTCCTCGAGCCCGACGCCGAACTGGAGCGGGTAGATGTCGACCCCGGTGCGCCCCATGGCGACCAGGTCGTAGCCGCCGTCGTGCGCCTCGTCGGTGATCGGGTCGGTCACGTCAGATCCCCACACCGGAGTGCTGGGCCGCGAGGCCCAGCAGGTAGTAGTAGCTCGCCTCGACGTCGGCCGCGGGTCCGTCGCCCTCGGGAACGCCCGGGAGGATGGTGTCCTGCTCGAGGACGTACCACCCGGCATACCCGCTGTCCTCCAGGGCCAGCACGATGGCGGCGATGTCCACGTCACCCTGGCCGAGGGGCACGTACATGCCGGCGGCGACGGCGGCGGTGTAGGTCGTCTCGCCGGCCTGCACCTGGCGGGCGAGGTCGAGCCGAACGTCCTTGAGGTGGGTGTGCGCGATCCGGTCGGGGTGCTCGCGGGCGACGCGCACGGGGTCGCCGCCGCCGATGAGCAGGTGACCGGTGTCGAGGCAGAGCCCGATCCGGCTGCCGGCGAGCACGCGGTCGGTCTCCTCGCCGGTCTCCACCATCGTGCCGACGTGGGGGTGCAGGGTGGCGGTGAGACCCCGGGCGGCCGCTGCAGCCGCCAACCGGTCGAGGTTCGCCAGCAAGGTCGACCAGCCCTGGTCGTCGAGCTGCGGGCGGTCGTCATAGCCCTCCGCGCCCGTCGCGGCGGCGATGACCACCGTGGACGCAGCGGCTGCCACGAGGTCGACCATGGCGGTCTCGAGCTCGGGCAGCGGGTCGTGGCCGGGGTCGTGCAGGACGAGCGGCACGAACTGGCCCACGGCGGCGAGCCCGTGCTCGCGCAGCGTCGCGACCTTGTCCTGCGCCGAGTCGGGCAGGAAGCCGTCGGGACCGAACTCGGTGGCGGCCAGGCCCAGGTCTGACATCTGGGCGAGCACCACCTCCGGGGACAGCTGGTGACCCCACCCGGGCACCTCGCAGACCCCCCAGGAGATCGGCGCCCCGGCGATGCGGTCGGCCAGGGCCTCGGACGGAACGCCGGCCATGGTCAGGCTCCCTTGATCTCGGTGAGGTCGACGACGCGGCGCTCCGCGCGCGAGATCTCGCAGGCCTCCGCGACCCGGAACGCCTGGAGCGCGTCCTCGAGCGTGCAAGGGCTGGGGATGCGGCGCGCGGCGACGTCGAAGAAGGCGGTCAGCTCGGCACGGTAGGCGGGCAGGAAGCGCTCCATGAAGGACATCTTGACGGGCCCGCGCGGGAAGTCGACCCCGTCCTCCAGCGAGCGCAGGGCCAGCGAGTCGTCCAGACCGACGGCGACCGCCCCGTGCTCCCCCAGGACCTCCATCCGGACGTCGTGGCCGGCCCCGTTGTAGCGGGTGGAGGAGACCTGGGCCAGGGTGCCGTTGTCGAGGGTGAGCAGGGCCGCGCCGGTGTCGACGTCGCCCGCGTCGGAGAAGAAGCTCGCCCCCTGGTTGGAGCCGGTCGCGTAGACCGAGACGACCTCCCGGCCGGTGACGAACCGGAGGATGTCGAAGTCGTGCACGTTGCAGTCGCGGAAGATCCCGCCACTGGTCGGCACGTACGCGGCATGGGGTGGCGCGCTGTCGCGGGTGTTGGCCACGACGGTGTGCACGAACCCGAGCTCGCCCGAGGCCACCACGGCACGCGCCCGGCGGTAGCCCTCGTCGAAGCGCCGCTGGAACCCGACGTGGACGGGCACGTCGGCCTCGGCCACCAGTCGGGTCAGCTCGATCGTCTCGTCGAGCGTCGAGGCGACCGGCTTCTCGCAGAACGTCGCGATGCCCCTGGCGACCCCGGCCCGCAGCAGCGGGGCGTGTCCGGGCGTCGCGGTGGCGATGACCAGCGCGTCGAGGCCGGAGTCGAGCAGCTCCTCGGTCGTGGCCGTCCACTCCAGCCCACGCTCGGCGGCGACCTGCTGGGCGCGCGCCGCGTCGACGTCGGCCACGACGAGCTGGTCGACGGCGTCGAGGCCGCGAAGGGTGTCGGCATGGAAGGCGCCGATCCGGCCGACGCCGGCGAGTCCGATGCGCATGTGCAGGTTCCGTTCACGGGTGAGGGGCGGGAGTCGGACGCAGGGCGGCGACACCAGCGGGAAGGAGGGCGTCAGGCCCGACGCCAAGCGTGCCGTCGGGGTGTGAGTCGTGTCAACCATTTGTAAGGACATTCTGACGTCATGAGATTCTCACCTCCGCACTGGTGACCGGCTAGAGTGCCTCCGTGGCCACCCAGCTCGACATCCGGATCGACCGGTCCTCCCCCGTGCCGCTCTACCACCAGCTCGCCGAACAGCTCGCCGCCGCCATCGACGACGGGGCCCTGCACCCGGGCGACGCGTTCGAGAACGAGGTCGCCATGGGGCTGCGCCTCGGCCTGTCCCGCCCCACGGTGCGCCGGGCCATCGCCGAGGTCGCCGCACGCGGGCTCCTGGTCCGCCGCCGTGGCGTGGGCACGACCGTCGCCAACCGCACCGTGCACCGCCGGGCCGAGCTCACCAGCCTCTACGACGACCTCACCCGCGCTGGCGCCCACCCCACGACCACGGTGCTCTCGCTCGACATCGTCCAGGACGAGCGGGTCGCGGGCGCCCTCGACCTCGCCCCCGACAGCGAACTGCTCGCCATCGTGCGGCTGCGGCTGTCCGACACCGAACCGCTGGCGGTGCTGCGCAACTGGTTGCCACCGGCCCACCTCGACGTCACCAAGGAGGAGCTCGAGGCCGAGGGCCTGTATGCCGTGCTGCGCCGCCGCGGCGTGCGTCCGGTCGTGGCGCGGCAGCGGATCGGGGCCAGGCCACCCAGCCCGAGCGAGCGCCGCCACCTGCGGATGCGAGGCAACGAGCCCGTGCTCACGATGACCCGCAGCGCCTTCGACGAGGTGGGACACCCGGTCGAGTACGGCGACCACTGCTACCGCGCGTCGACCTACACGATCGAGGTCATGGTCGACGAGCGCTGACCGAGCGAACGGGCTACTGAGTGGTCAGGCGCACGCAACTGAGGCGTGAGGCGCAGGCTACTGAGTCGTGAGGCGCAGGCTGAAGTCGGCGCTGTTGCCCTCGCCGGTGATCGTGAAGCCCAGCGCGGAGAGCCCGGTGAGGTTCTTGGCCTCGTCGGCGCCCAGCTCGTCCTTGAACTCGGTCAGCAGGCCGGCGATGTCGACGAAGCCGGCGACCCGGGCCGAGTCGGCTCCCTTGACCGCGTCCTTGAATCGGTCGGTGTCACCCAGGCCGTGCTCCGTGCCGAGCTCGTCGGCGTAGCCCTCGGACAGTGACACCACGGTGGTGCCACCCGTGGTCCTGAGCGTGAGGGCATCGGAGCCCATGCCCTGGCCCGCGTCGGAGATCTTCTGGAGCACAGACGGGTCGCCGTCGGTGAGGGCCGCGATGCGCACGTCGCTCTGGCCCTCACCCATGCCACCGAACACCAGCGAGAACTGGCTGCCCAACGCGGCATACAGGTCGTCGGGCACGGAGATGCCCAGCTCGCTCTCGAGCTCGTCGACACCGTCGGCGAACTCCTGCTTGCCCATGGTGTCGGTGATGGCCTTCTCCAGCGCCGGCCAGCCGGCCTTCAGCTGGTCACCGGCGTTGGCGACGCTGACCGCCGCGAGGGTGGTGTCGGGCAGGTCCCCGAGACCGGTGCCCTCCCTCGACCCGGCGAACTTCACGCTGGCGCCGTTGGTGTGACCCGCGAGCTCGAGGTGCGGTCCGTCGAACCGCAGGGCCAGCGCGACCCGACCGGTCTGCGAGGTGGCCGGGCCACCGGTGAACCCGGGGATCCTGCCGCCGACGCTCAGTGACTTCGTGGCCTGGCCCACCTGCTCGGCGTCGAACCATGCGGCCACGACGCCGTCCTCGCCGAGGTCGGCCATGTCCTTGCTGAAGTTGGCGGAGTCGGCGAGGGTGCCCTTGGCCGCGGCGGCGGCGACCCCGGCGGCCTTGCCGGTGCCGTCGGTGCAGAGGGCGAACTCCTCGACCAGCTGGCACTCGGCCTCGTTGGCCTTGGCGATCCTCGGCAGGCTCGCCTTCGCCCGGTCGGCGTCGGTCACCGCCAGCGCCACCACGACGGTCGGCTCGGCGTCAGCAGTGGCGCCCGGCACGAGCCCGACCCCGATCCGCTGGCCCAGCCATGGCTCGACGTCCTTGGCGTAGTCGACGCCCTTCAGCTGGCCCTCGGCCTGGAGGCGGGTGATGACGACCTTGCGCAGGTCGGAGTCCTCCTTCACCTCGTCACGGGTGGCGGGGAACTTGCGGATGAAGCGGATGCCGTCGAGCTTCTGGTCCGCCGAGGGGTCGAGGTCGATCTTCGCGAAGGCGATCGTGGTCGCGGGCAGCGCCGACTCGGGCTGGGCTCCTCCGCCGCCGACCTGCTGGAACGCGAGCGCGCCCCCGGCACCCACCGCGACGATGGCAAGGATCCCGCCGACGAGGGCGACGGTGCGGCCACGGCCCGGCTTGCCCGCCGCCACCGGCTCGGCGCCGGGCGGGTAGGTGGCCTCGCCCGCATCGAACGGGTTGGTCTGGCCGAACTGGCTGGTCTGCCCGAACGGGTCGGTCTGCTGGAACGGGTCAGCCGGCTGGCCCGGCTTCGGTACGTGCTCGAACGGGTTGCTGCTCATGTCGTGGATCCCCCAGTGCGGACTGTCGCCGCCAGCGGTCCCTCGGCGGCTGCGCCGCAGAATAGAACAGGCCCGGTCCACCCCGAGGGGCGAACCGGGCCAATCCGGACCGAATTGTTACGTCGGTCTCAGACCAACGTCTCAGCCGGCGACGACGTCGAGCGTCACCTTGGCCTGCACCTCGGGGTGCAGGCGGATGAGCGCCTCGTGGCTGCCGACCGACTTGATCGGGGTGGTGATCTCGATCTTGCGCTTGTCGAGCTCAGGGCCACCGGCCGCCTTCACCGCGGCAGCGATGTCGGCGGTGGAGACGGCACCGAACAGGCGGCCGGAGGCGCCTGCGTGGGCCGCGACCTTGACGGCTTTGTTCTCGAGGTTGCCCTTGATCGACTTGGCCTCCTCGAGGGAGTTGATCGCGCGGACCTCACGGCCCTTGTTGATCGAGTCGACCTGCTTCTGCCCGCCCTTGGTCCACGCGGTGGCCAGGCCACGGCGGAACAGGAAGTTGCGGGCGTAGCCGTCCTTGACGTCGACGACGTCACCGGCGGTGCCGAGGGTGGAGACCTCGTGGGTCAGAATGACCTTCATCTTCTCAGTCCTTCCTGACTCAGCGAGACGAGCTCGAGTAGGGCAGCAGCGCCATCTCGCGGGCGTTCTTGACCGCGGTGGCGATGAGTCGCTGCTCCTGGACGGACACACCGGTCACCCGACGCGCGCGGATCTTGCCGCGGTCGGAGATGAACTTGCGCAGCAGCGCAGTGTCCTTGTAGTCGATGTTCTCGACCTTCGCCGCCTTCAGCGGGTTGGCCTTCTTCTTGGGCTTGCGCACAACGGGCTTGGCCATCGTGGTGCTCTCCTTCTGCTGAGCTGCTCAGCGGATGAGCCCTGGTCTCCCAGGGATGGTGTTCTTCAGTGGATGTATGCCGGGTGGCTGGCTTCCCGGGGAAGCCAGCCATGCGGCATACCGAGTGATCTGGACCCTTGACCCGGCTCGGTCAGAACGGGGGCTCGTCGTAGGACGGCGCGCCGCCGCCCCACCCGCCAGCCTGCTGGCCGCCGGACTGGGGAGCCGCGGCAGGAGCGGACGACGGGCCGGTGGCCCAGGGGTCCTCCTGCTGGCCACCCTGACCGCCGCCCTGCTGACCGCCGCCACCGGAGAAGCCTCCGCCGCCGCCGGTACCCCGCTGGGTCTTGTTGACCTTCGCGGTGGCGTAGCGGAGCGAGGGGCCGACCTCGTCGACCTCCATCTCCATGACGGTGCGCTTCTCGCCCTCTTTGGTGTCGTACGAGCGAGACTTCAGCCGGCCCGAGACGATGACGCGAGTGCCCCGCTGGAGCGACTCGGCGACGTTCTCCGCCGCGTCCCGCCACACCGAGCAGCGCATGAACAGGGTCTCCCCGTCCTTCCACTCGTTGGACTGCCGGTCGAACTGGCGCGGCGTGGAGGCCACGGTGAAGTTCGCGACGGCAGCACCCGAGGGGGTGAAGCGCAGCTCGGGGTCGCCGGTGATGTTGCCGATGACGGTGATGACGGTGTCGCCAGCCATGAAGCGTGTCCCCTGTTCGTTTGGGTCAGGTGGTGGTGCCGGTGGTGCAGATCAGGTCAGATCAGGTGCAGCTCAGGCGCCGGGGCGCAGGAGCTTGGTGCGCATGACCGACTCGTTCAGGCCGAGCTGGCGGTCCAGCTCCTTGGCCGTGGCCGGCTCTGCGGTGAAGTTGACGACGGCGTAGATGCCCTCGGCCTTCTTCTTGATCTCGAACGCCAAGCGACGGCGGCCCCAGATGTCGATGTTGTCGACGGTGCCCTTGTCCTTGGTGACGACGGTGAGGAACTTGTCGAGCGAGGGCGCGACGGTCCGGTCGTCGAGCTCGGGGTCGAGGATGACCATGAGTTCGTACTGACGCATGCTGATAACCCGCCTCCTTTGGTCTATGGCGGTCACGGTCTCTCCGTGACAGGAGGGTTGCAGTGCGATCCCCCTGGACACACCGTCGAGGCGTGCTGCGGGAGAACCTGACAAAGAGTACCGGCCCGTGAGGACTTCGCCGAATCGTCATCCACAATCCTTCCGCGCAGCCTGAGCACTCCCTGGGGCGCCCAGGTTGCGCCGTCCCCGACTCTTTCGCACCCGGGCCCAGCCTGGGTGCGCTTGGCTCAGATGAGGTCCCGCAGGGCGTCGTCCGGATCGATCCGGCTCGCGCGCCAGCCCGCCCGCACCGCTCCGAGCACGATGCACAGCGGGGTCAGGAAGGCCCCCACAAGGACCGCGGCCGGGCTCGGGAGCCCCCATGGGTCGACTGGGAGCAAGGTCAGGCGACGGCCGGCAATCAGGGTGGTGACGAGCGTCGAGCCGGCCAGCCCGGCCAGCACCCCGACCACGGCCGTCCCGGCACCGAGGACGGCCACTTGGGCGAAGACCGCGGCCGCGATCCTGCGCCGCGACCAGCCGATGGCGCTGAGCAGGCCGATTTCGCGTCGTCGCTGCTGGACCCACGAGGCACCCACGGAGCCACCCACGAGCAGGCTGAACACCACCAGGACCACCACGAGGGCGAGGGACGCCCACCGCAGCGCGGCGAACAGCCCCCCGAGTGAGCGGAGCTGTTCCGCGACGCTGCGGACGGCGAACCCTTGCTCGGACAGCTCGCGCTGGACCCGCGGCACCCGCTCGGGGTCCGCCACTCGAACGTAGGCCGTCGTAAACATCGGCGCACCAGTCGCCGCCCCGGAGCTGGCATAGAGGTCCTCGAGAGCCTGCTCGGACAGGTAGGACGGAGTCGGCCCGGCCTGTCCCGGAATGGTGTTGTCGGCGATCCCGACCACTCGGAAGACCCGCTTCGCGGGCTCGCCCACCCCGGGTCGGACGACCTTGGTGAACTCCAACGTGACGGACTTCCCGAGTAGACGGTCGAGCCGGCCACCCGGGACCGACGACGGCAGCACGACCTCGTCGGCCGCCAAGCCCGCGGCCGGGAGGGTCCCGGCGAGGAGCTGGGGACTTAGTCCGGGGATGAGCGGCGTGCCCCACAGCGCACCGGGATTGACGTCGGGGTCCGGCCAGTCGGCGTCGTGGCTCAGCGCTAGGTCGACCTGGAACCAAGGGTAGGCCCCCGTCACCCCGCTCAATCCGGCCAACCGTCGCAGCGCCGCGCCGTCGAGTTCCCGGGTAGCGCCCGGGCCCTGCGACGACAACTCGATGAGGTTGAGGGCCGACCGGTACTGGACGGACCTGGCGTACCGGGACACCCCGGCGCCCACCACTCCGTTCAGGGTCAGCATCGCCGCAACGCACACGGCGATCGTGACCAGCAGCTGTCGATGGGACCGGAGCCCGGGTCGCAGCGTCGCACGCGCGAGCAGGGCGACGTCAGACAAGACGGCCTCCGTCGATGGTGAGGACACGGTCGGCGACCCGGGCCACCTCGTCGTCGTGGCTGGCGATGACGATCGCGCGGTCCGCCCGCCGGGCCCGGCTGAGCTCGTCGAGGACCATCGTGCGATTGGCGGGGTCCAGACCTGCGGTGGGCTCGTCCGCCAACACCAGCCGCGGGTCGTTCAGCATGGCTCGGCACAGCGCCGCTCGCTGGGCCTGACCGCCGGACACCTCCTTCGCGAGTCGGGCAGCGACCTCGGCCAGCCCGAAGTCGGCCAACAGCCGATCCACCGCCTCCCAGACGGGTCGCCGCGCCGCGATCGCGACGTTGTCGCGGACGGACAGGTCGGGCAGGAGGTTGCCGTTCTGGAACACCATCCCGACCCCGTCGCGGCGAGCGCTCGCCCCCTGCATGGTCGTGGTCGGCAGACCGCCGACAACGACCATGCCGGAGTCGGGCGACGACAACAGACCCGCGATGCGCAGCAGCGAGGACTTGCCGGAGCCGGACGGACCCCGCAGCCAGACGACCTCACCGGGAGCGACCTCAAGGCTCACCGCGTCCAGCACCTTCGTGCGGCGCCCACGCGACAGGTACGACTTGGTCACGCCCACGAGGGCAAGTGATACCTGGACGGGTTGGCTGAGGCGGATGGGCGCCGTCACGGTAGGAATCCTGGGATGGCGATCGCCTGAAGGGTGAGCGCCAGGCTGCAGGAGCCACTCCCGGACAGGTCGGTGGACAGGAGCGTGCGCGCATCCCGACAACCGCGTTCTGACCGGAGTTCGGCACCAACCCCGTCGAGCAGTCCCGGCGGGACGTCGACACCCACGTGGGACAGCGCCGCTGCGGACGCGACACGCTGCATCGGTGGGAGGTCGTGCCTACTGGCCCACGTCGGGAGCTGCGCGACGATGTCATTGAACGATCTCGCCGGGGCGCTCGGGTCGATGAAGAGATAGTCGCTGTTGATGGCCGCCAGGGCATCCCGCTCGGCGAGTTCGTCCCCCTCCGGCACCGCGAACCGGCGGAAGCCGGCCTTGGTGACACCCGCCTCAATGTCCACCGCTGGCGTCATGACTGCGAGATAGTCGGCGAGCTGCTCGCGGCCAACCTCCCGGGGTTGCTGCGTCGCAGTGGAGCGCGCCAGGGGGATGAGCTCTCGCCACCGGACGTCTCCAGATTTCCGAAGAGCGACGGCAGCGGTGAGTCTCGTGGACACCGGCGCACGGACGTCCGTGGCGACGGCATACAGGGCGTTCTTGGTCCTGTCGCCGGCCACCTCGGCGAATCGCGAGTCGAGCAGCTTCGCGAACAGGTACGTTGCGTTCACCTGACCGTGCGCCGGGACCCGCTCGAGCAGCAGCCCGCTGCGAGGGTCCGCCTGGCCGGTCAAGGCGTCGGTGACGGCCCGGGGAATGGTTCCACCGAGAGCTTTCGCCGTGGTCAACGCGCTGCCGCGGACCGCGGCGTCCACGCCCTGCGACACGGCGACCCGCAGTGCGGCCTCGAGCACCTCGGCCCGCCGATGCCGGGTGCCGCGCGCTGCGTCGAGGGACACCACGGCTTCGGTGTCCAGCCAGCTGCGGTCGTCGTGCGGCACTCCAAGCGCGACATCCCGGAACTGGTCGCGGAGGTCGCGCGAGTCCTCCCCGTCGGCGAGACCCAGGCGCTCGCGCGCCTGTTGCAGCCGCCAGGCGAGGTAGGGCGTGCGCGTAAGGTCCGCCCGCGTGAGCCGGTCGAGACGCTCCAGCGCGGAAGCAGCGGGAGGGGGCCCGATGCCCCAAGCGCGCAGCGACGCGTACGTGGCGGCATACGTCGCGACCACGCCCACCTCAGCGCCCACATCGGCCCGTGGAGGCAAGGTGACAGCGGTCCACAACCTCGTGAGTGCGGCGCGATCGGGCCGAGTTCCCGAGCGTCCCAAGATGGTGACGTACGCCCAGAGCCCCGCGAGATCCCCCTCGCTCGGCTCGGCACTGCGAGCCGCCCGAGTCCAGTCGAACCGCCTCGGGAGGAACGCAGCAAGCTGAGCCGTGGCGAAGGCCGACCCCTCGCTGGTGGGTGCTTCGGGCAGCCGGAACAAGCCGTCCGGCATGAGGAACGCGCGGGCATCAGCGACCAGGGCGTCAGGCACACCCGAGGACTTCAAGGAGGCGTGGTTTGCGGAGCAACCGGTGACCGCCGCCGCGAACAGCACAGCGGCGGCGATGAACCGTTGGCACGAGGGCAGCACTAGACGTGTGCCGTGGTGCTCCGCAGGTTGCCGTAATAGAAGGCTTGCGCTGTGGTGTCGGCACCGACGTAGAGGGCACCCCACCCGCCACAGACCTTCCCGCTGATGTACGAACCCCTCGACCCGTTGCTGTTCGTCCACGTCACCGAAGACGAGGAGCGGTCGGAATCGAGGCTGGCCCCCTTGATCGACATCGACCCGAGACCGATCTGGTAGAAGGCGGTGTGGTTCTTGATCCAGTTCGGTGACGCAGTCATGACAGCTGAGGACTGGAAGGACCCACAGCTCGTCCAGGTGAAGGACTGGATCCAGATGTTCGCGGTCAGGGTCTGGCCGTTGTCGAAGCGGGTCGACTCACTATCGCTGTTCGCGGATGCCGCCGAGGCACCCCCGCAGACGACTGCTGCGGCAACTACCGTGGCGATCGACACCTTGGTGAGGCCGTTCGTGCGCATATTTCTACTCCCAACTCTGGATGGAATGGCAGTATGGCTAGAAACAAAGCCTTAGTTCTCCCCATATACCCCATGTTTGTTTGAACATAGGGGGCTAGTGACCAGAAATCAAGGGAGCTCGCACATGTTCTATCGACAGAGCCTGGCGTCGCGTCGGGGATGGCCCTATGCGAGGCGGACCAGCAGCCGATCCTCGGCGTCGGTGAAGTCGCCGGCCAGCTCGTCCGGGTCGCCGTCCGAGTCTGCGTAGTTCGGAAGATCCGCCGGGTCCTGGTCCGGCTCATCTTCCGAAGAAACGGGGTCGGGGAGGGGCTCGCGGGCTGCGGCGGTGTGCCACACCCGCCACACGAGGTAGCCGACGGCGGCGACGCGGATCACGAGGAACACGGCATACCAGCCGGGCGGGAGGCCACGGTCGGGCTTGGAGAGCCCGCCCACGTAGAGCCACACGGTGACGAAGTGCAGCGACTCGGCGGCAGCCCAGAGCAGGTGGTCGCGCCACCGCACCCCGCACAACGCGAGGAGGGGGAGCAGCCACAGCGAGGCCTGCACCGGGAACGCCTTGCCGGTCAGCAGCGCCAACGCCACCAGCACGAAGGCGACCTCGGCCACGCTGGGCCGTCGCGGGGTGCTGAGCGCGAACACCGCGCCGACCGCGCAGGCGACCAGCAGGCCGACGACCGCGAGCAGGGTGGTCGCCCCGGTCGGGAGCGGGTGGCTCACCAGCTGCGGGATCATCCACGGCGAGCCCAGGCCCGCGGCGCTGTCCCACCAGACCTGGGTGGAGCGCAGGATCGCCGTCGGATTGGATCCGACGAGGAACGGCAGCAGCACGACGGCGACCGCACCTGCTGCGGCGCCGAGCGTGCGGCGCACCGCCTCGAGCCGGCCGCTGCGCAGCCCGAGCAGCACCAGCGCGAGCAGGATCAGGAGCGGGTAGGTGCGCGCCGTGACGCCGAGACCCAGTAGCACCCCGGCCGCGACCGGCCGACGACGGCTCCAGGCCCAGATGCCGGCGCTGGCCAGGGCCACCCCGAAGAGATCGGGCGACAGCATCGCGGTGAGGAGGAGCACCGGGCTGAACGCCACCTGGGCGGCGTCGGTGACGTGCAGCGGACGCGACGCCGCGGTGAGGTAGACGACGGCGATCGCGAGCGCGGTACCGAGTAGGGCCCAGAGGGCGAAGTACCAGCGGGTCTGGTCGAGGAACGCGCCGTTCGGCACCAGCCCACCGACCCAGGCCATCACCGCACCGGTGAGCACCGGGTGGTCGGCGCGGGCGCCCTCGCCGCCGACGTAGGCGGCCAGGCCGTGGTCGAGGTTGCCGAGCTGGTAGAGCGCAGGGAGGTCGGAGAAGCAGGCGTGCCAGAACTGGTCGGAGCCGACCCAGCCCTTCTGGATGCAGTGCGTCCGCTCTGCGACCGACAGCGCCATCGTGGCCGCCGTGGCGACCAGCAACGGCACGACGGTCGCGGCCCAGGACACCGCCCGGGCCGAGACGTGACGGCCGAGCGGCCCGCCGGCGACAGCCAGCGAGCCCCCCGGCAGCAGGTCCCCTCGACGGGTCACTGTGGTGTGGCGGTCGTCGGTGGCGCCCCACCCAACGTGATCGTCGTCGGAGGCGGCGGGCCGGGGGTCTTGGTCGGCTTCGTCTTGGTGGTGGTCGGCGTCGTCGTGGGGGGCGTCGTCGTGGTCGTGGTCGTGGTGGTCGTCGTCGTGGTCGTGCTCGTCGTCGTGGGCGGCGGCGTGTAGACCTGGTCGTCGCCAAGGCCATCGCGCTTCGGGAAGTCCAGCACCTTGGCACCCTTCAGGGCGGACTGCATGTAGTCGGTCCAGATGCGGACCGGCACCGTGCCACCGGTGATCTCGGAGTAGCCGCCGATGTCGGTCATCGACAGCTCGGTGCCGCCCTTGCCGGTGCGGTACATCCCGACGGTCGTGGCCAGCTGCGGGGTGAAGCCGTTGAACCAAGCGGCCTTGTTGTTGGTCGTCGTGCCGGTCTTGCCGGCCACCGGCCGCCCCAGCGCCTGGGCGTACTGCCCGGTGCCCTGCTTGACGACCTGCTGCATGGCGTCGATGGTGTCGGCGGTGACCGCCTTGTCGAACGCCGCCTTCCTGGTCACCTTGACCTTGTAGTCGAGGTCGCCGGGACCGCCCTTGACCGTCTTGATCAGGTAGGGCGTCACACGCACGCCGTTCGAGGCGATGGTCGCGTAGGCGTTGGCCATGTCACGGACGGTCACGCTGTCCGTACCGAGCACGTTGGCGTAGTTGGTGCCGAGACCCTTCTCGGGCAGCCCTGCCGCGACCGCGGCCGCCTTGGTGTTCTTGGGGCCGACCTTGATGTTGAGCTGGGCGTACACCGTGTTGACCGAGTGGGCCGTCGCGGTGCGCAGGTCGATCCGACCGAAGTTCTCGCCGCTGAAGTTCGTGACGCGGCCCCGTCGGGCGTTCTCGTCGCCCGCGCTGTCCTCGAACTCCTTGAAGTACTGCGGGGTCGCGCCGTTGAACATCGTCTTGGTGCTGATCGGCTTGTCCTGCGACAGCCCGGCCAGCAGCGCGAACACCTTGAACGTCGAGCCGGCCTGCATCTTGGCGTCCGTCGCGGTGTTGAACTGCTCCTTGAGGTAGTCCTCGCCGCCGTAGAGCGCGACGATCGCACCGTCGCCGGGCTTGATGCTCGTCAGGCCGACGTGCAGCGAGTCGGTGCCCTTGCCGGTGGGCATCCGGTCCTTGACGGCCCTGACGGCCGCGGCCTGGGCATTCCGGTCGATCGTGGTGACCACCTTGTAGCCGCCCTTGTCGATGTCCGCGTCGGTCATCTTGAGCTTGCTCTTGAGCTCCTTCTTGACCAGGTCGACCAGGTAGCCGGTCGGGCCCGAGGCCCCGGTGGTCTTGCGGGGCTTCTGCAGGGTCGGGAACTTTGCGGCGGCGCGCTGCTGCGGCGTCAGCCAGCCCTCGGTCACCATGCCGTCCATGACATAGGTCCACCGTGACTCCGCGTTGGCCTTCTGCTCCGCCCCCAGGGCCGGGTCGTAGAACGACGGGCCACGGATCACCGAGGCGAGGAACGCGCCCTCGGATGGCGTGAGCCTGGAGACGTCCTTGTTGAAGTACGCCTTGGAGGCGGTCTGGATGCCGTAGGCGCCGCGGCCGTAGTAGATCGTGTTGAGGTAGTTCTCGAGGATCTGGTCCTTGGACTCCTGCTTGGCGATCTTGATCGAGATGATGATCTCCCGACCCTTGCGCGTCAGCGTCTGGTCCTGGGTGAGGAAGTAGTTCTTCACGTACTGCTGGGTGATCGTCGACCCACCCTGGGTCGCACCGCCCTTGAGACCCACCCACACGGCGCGCGCGATGCCGGTCGGGCTGATCCCGGAGTTCTGGTAGAAGTTGCGGTCCTCGGCGGCGAGGTGCGCCTCCTGCACCGGCTTGGGGATCTGCGCCAGCTTCACCGACTCGCGGTTGACCTCGCTGATCCGGTCCATCTCGGTCTTGCCGTCCGCGTAGTAGATGATCGACGCCTGCGCGTTGGCCAGGTCGTTCGGCTTCGGGGTGTCGACGAGGGAGTAGGCGACGAAGAACGCGATGACCGCCAGCAGGAAGCCCGCCAGCGCCGTGATGCCGAGCCCCTTGGCCCAGCGCTTCTTCCGGCTCGTCGTGGCGCCGCCACCCGTGCCGCCACCCCGGCCGCCACCCCGGCCTGCGCCGCTGGTCGAGCCGCGCCGGGCGCCGGAGCCGTTGCCGGCACCGCCCTTGGCGGCGCGCTGCGCCGCCTTCGCCTGGGCGCGCGTCTTCGGACGTGAGGTGCTCATGGGACCTTCCCGATCGGCATACAAACAGGCACGGTCCAGGCCTTTCGGCCACGGTTCCGCACCGTCAACTGACGCTCAGTATGACTGGCGACCTTGAGAATCGTGCATTCGCCCGACCCCGCGTCAACGAACCCCCGGGATGAAAGGTCACGAATCCCAAGATATATCGGCTCGATATATCTGGTGTACGCTTCCCCTGTCGTCGGACGTCCGGCGGGCCTGCACGGACGCGGTCCGTGGCGATCCGTATCCAGCGCGTGAGGGAGGTGCAGCCAGTCATGAGTCGTCGCTCGGATCTGCTCGAGTTCGCGGTCCTCGGACTGCTGCACGAGAGCCCCATGCACGGCTACGAGCTGCGCAAGCGGCTCAACGCCGCGCTCGGCGCCTTCCGTGCGCTGTCCTACGGCACGCTCTACCCCTGCCTGCGCGGCCTGCTCGACCAGGGCCTCATCGCCGAGGCGAGCGGCACCCAGCACGCTGCGGCGACGGCGGGCTCCAAGCGCGCCCGGATCGTCTACGAGCTCACCGCGGACGGCAAGGAGCACTTCCAGGAGCTGCTCAAGGAAGCCGGTCCGACGGCGTGGGAGGACGACACCTTCGACGTCCACTTCGCCTTCTTCGCCCGCACCGAGGCCGAGGTCCGACTGCGCATCCTCGAGGGACGCCGCAGCCGGCTCGAGGAGCGGCTGGACACCATCCGCACCAGCTCGGCCAAGAACCGCGAGCGCTTCGACACCTACACCGCCGCCCTCGAGCGGCACGGCCTGGACTCCGCCGAGCGCGAGGTCCGCTGGCTCAACGAGCTGATCACCGCCGAGCGGAACATCCCCTTCTCGGCAGCCCCGAGCACCACCTCGAGCACCACCTCCAGCACCGCCTCCAGCACCACCTCCACCCCCATTACCCCCAACAACTGAGGAGTCTTCCCATGGGATCCGTTCGCGTCGCCATCGTTGGCGTCGGCAACTGCGCCAGCTCGCTGGTCCAGGGTGTCGAGTACTACAAGGACGCCGACCCGGCCGGCAACGTCCCCGGGCTCATGCACGTGCAGTTCGGTGAGTACCACGTCAAGGACGTCGAGTTCGTCGCCGCCTTCGACGTGGACGCCAAGAAGGTCGGCTTCGACCTGGCCGAGGCGATCGGCAACTCGGAGAACAACACCATCAAGATCGCCGACGTGCCCCCGACCGGGGTCACCGTCCAGCGCGGCCACACCTACGACGGCATCGGCAAGTACTACGCCCAGACCATCGAGCAGTCCGACGCCGAGCCCGTGGACATCGTCCAGGTCCTCAAGGACACCAAGGCCGACGTGCTCGTCTCCTACCTCCCGGTGGGCTCCGAGGTGGCCGACAAGTTCTACGCCCAGTGCGCGATCGACGCCGGCGTGGCCTTCGTCAACGCCCTCCCCGTCTTCATCGCCTCCGACCCCGAGTGGGCCGCGAAGTTCGAGGCGGCCGGCGTGCCGGTCATCGGTGACGACATCAAGTCGCAGGTCGGCGCGACCATCACGCACCGCGTGATGGCCAAGCTGTTCGAGGACCGCGGTGTCACGCTGGAC
Source organism: Pedococcus sp. P5_B7 (assembly GCF_054049895.1). Classification (NCBI taxonomy): domain Bacteria; kingdom Bacillati; phylum Actinomycetota; class Actinomycetes; order Micrococcales; family Intrasporangiaceae; genus Pedococcus; species Pedococcus sp. P5_B7. The sequence goes on along the minus strand of NZ_JBFULM010000003.1, from coordinate 298,792 downwards.
CGCACCTACCAGCTGAACGTCGGCGGCAACATGGACTTCAAGAACATGCTCGAGCGCGAGCGCCTCGAGTCCAAGAAGGTCTCCAAGACCCAGGCCGTCACGTCCAACCTGACCGGCGCCCTCGCGGGTCTGACCGACAGCCGCAACGTCCACATCGGCCCGTCCGACTACGTCGCGTGGCTCGACGACCGCAAGTGGGCCTACGTGCGCCTCGAGGGTCGCGCGTTCGGTGACGTGCCGCTGAACCTCGAGTACAAGCTCGAGGTCTGGGACTCCCCCAACTCGGCCGGCATCATCATCGACGCGATCCGTGCGGCGAAGATCGCCAAGGACCGCGGCATCGGTGGCGCGCTCATCAGCGCCTCGTCCTACCTCATGAAGTCCCCGCCGGTGCAGCGCGAGGACACCGAGGGACGCACCAAGCTCGAGGCCTTCATCGCCGGCACCGAAGAGCGCTGACCCAGCGACTCAGCCAGACGGCACACGAGAGGGGCACCTTCCGCACCACGCGGAAGGTGCCCCTTTCGTCATGCCGCCTTGCCCGCCCGAGATCCCAGCTCTCGGGCCTCACTGCGGCGCCACGACCCGAGAGTGGAGCTCTCGGGAGGATGGATCCCGGCCGGTATGCCGCGTGGCCATCTCGCCGCCCGCCGCCCGCCGCCTGCGTCCGCGAGCGCCCGCCTGTCCCAGGACTTGTCACTCGTCGAAGCCACCGTCACCGGAGTCGACCGCAACCACGACCACCGACACGTTGTCGCGGCCACCGGAGTCGACGCCCGCGGCGACGAGGGCCTCGGCGCAGGCCTGCGGATCGTCGTGCGCGGCAAGGATCTCGCAGAGGCGGTCGTGGCTCAGCTCGTTGGACAGGCCGTCGGAGCAGATGACGAAGCGCTCGCCCGCCTGCGGGGGCAAGAGCCAGATGTCGGGCGTCGGCGGCGCCTCGGACCCCAACGAGCGAGTAATGACGTTGCGCAGCGGGTGCCGCGCCGACTCCTCTTCGGTGATCAGCCCGGCGTCGATCATCTCGCGCACCTCGGAGTGGTCCACGGTGAGGAGCCGGAGCTGGCCGTCAACGAAGCGGTAGACGCGGGAGTCGCCGACGTTGAACACGGCCCAGTGGTCGGAGCCACCCGCCTTCACCACGGCGAGGCCTGCTGCGGTGGTGCCCATGCCGGTCTGCTCGGGGTTCATGGCGACCGACTCGAGGATGCGGCGGTTGGCCAGGGCAAGGGCTTCGACGAGGTCCTCACGGCTGCGCTTCGGCGCCGAGGCGAGCTCCCCCAGGGTCGCGGTCACGATGCCACTGGCCACCTCGCCGGCGGCGTGGCCGCCCATGCCGTCCGCCACCACGAAAATCGTGCGGTCGGCCAGCACGCTGTCCTCGTTGTGCTGTCGCACCCGTCCGACGTCCGTGGCCGCACCGGCCCGGACGGTCAGTCCGGGGAACTGCTCGCTCGGATGCTTCAGGGTGGGCATCGCAACCTTTCGGGGAACCTCGCGAAAACCGGGGGTGGACCGACGAAGGCCAGGCCGATGACCGGTCTGCAAACTCTTGCTGACTCTAGTGAGGCTGGCTCTCCGGCTGCTGGGCCCACCACTCCTGCAGGGCAGTGACGGCCGCGTCACGGCCGACCATGCCCTGGTCGAGGCGCAGCTCGAGCAGGAACGAGTAGGCGCGCCCGAGCACGGGGCCGGGTGGGATGCCGAGCACCTCGGCGATCTCGTTGCCGTTGAGCTCGGGTCGGACCTTGGCCAGCTCCTCGGCCTCCATCAGCGCCTCGATCCGCGTCTCGAGCGCGTCGTAGGTCTGGGACAGCCGGGCCGCCTTGCGGGCGTTGCGGGTGGTCGAGTCCGACCGGGTGAGCCGGTGCAGGCGCTGGAGCAGCGGGCCCGCGTCGGTGACGTAGCGGCGCACGGCCGAGTCGGTCCACGCCCCGTCGCCGTACCCGTGGAACCGCAGGTGCAGCTCGACCAACCGGGTCACCGCCTTGACGGTGTCCTTGTCGTAGCGCAGCGCCTTGAGCCGCTTGGCGGTGAGCTTGGCGCCGACCACCTCGTGGTGGTGGAAGGAGACCCCGCCGCCCTCCTCGAACCGGCGGGTCGCCGGCTTGCCGATGTCGTGGAGCAGCGCCGCGAGGCGCAGCACGAGGTCGGGGCCGGGCACCGACGACTCGGGGCCGTCGGGCGGGCCCTCGAGCGCGATCGCCTGGTCGAGCACCCGCAACGAGTGCTCATAGACGTCCTTGTGCCGGTGGTGCTCGTCGATCTCCAGCTTGAGGGCCGGCAGCTCGGGCAGCACGTGGTCGGCCAGTCCGGTCTCCACCAGCAGGCGCAGCCCCGCGTGCGGCGACGCCGCGAGCACCAGCTTGGTCAGCTCGTCGCGGACCCGCTCGGCCGACACGATCTCGATCGAGGCGGCCATCGCCGTCATGGCCTCGCGCACCTCGGGGGCCACGTCGACCTCGAGCTGGGACACGAAGCGGCAGGCCCGCATCATCCGCAGCGGGTCGTCGCCGAACGACACCTCCGGCGGTCCGGGGGTGCGCAGGCGACGCGCGGCGAGGTCGGCCAACCCGGCATACGGGTCGACGAACTCCATCGACGGCAGGCGCAGGGCCATCGCGTTGACCGTGAAGTCACGCCGGACCAGGTCGTCCTCGAGGTTGTCGCCGAAGGCGACGACCGGCTTGCGGGTCTGGCCGTCGTAGGCGTCGGCGCGGTAGCTGGTGACCTCGACCACGTGGTCGCCGCGACGGGCGCCGATGGTGCCGAACTCGCGGCCGATGTCCCAGTGCGCGTCTCCCCACGGGCGCAGGATGGCCAAGGTCTCGTCCGTCGAGGCGCTGGTCGTGAAGTCGAGGTCGGGCGACACGCGCCCGAGGAACGCGTCGCGCACCGGGCCGCCCACCAGGGCGAGCTCGTGGCCCTTTGCGGCGAACAGCTCACCGAGCTCGGTGAGCAGCGGCACGACCGGCGCGAGGTGGGCGGTGGCCCGGCGCATGAGCTCGGACAGCGGCTCGCGGGGATCGGCGGTGGACACGGAGGTCAAGGGTAGGCGCTCGTTAGAGTGGCACGGTGACCTCCCCCGCTCGCGACCCCGAGAGACTGGCGCCCAGCCGGCCTCGGCTTCCCTCGGTCGAGGAGCGTTCGGCCGGGGGGATCGTCGTCGACGTGCACGACGGCGTCGCCCGGATCGCGGTCATCGCGCGGCGCAACCGGGCCGGCCGGATCGAGTGGTGCCTGCCCAAGGGCCACATGGAGCAGGGCGAGACGCTGCAGCAGGCCGCGGCCCGCGAGGTCGAGGAGGAGACCGGCATCGAGGGCCGCGTCCTCACCGAGCTCGGCACCATCGACTACTGGTTCGCCACCGGCGAGCGCCGCATCCACAAGTTCGTGCACCACTACCTCCTCGAGGCCACCGGCGGTCACCTCACCATCGAGAACGACCCCGACCACGAGGCGATCGACGTCGCCTGGCTGCCGCTGCGGGAGGCACACGAGCACCTCACCTTCCCCAACGAGCGCCGCATCGCGAGGCAGGCCTGGCAGCGACTGGCCGGAGACGGGTGATGCCCCGCGCTTCCGTATGCCGCGTGCTCGCCGCGGCGGCGCTGGCCGTGCCCGCGTGGTTCGCCGTCGCCACCCCGGCCTCCGCGGCCGACCTCACCCTCGACCTCAGCTCGGTGACCCCGGCGGTGGCCAGGGCCGGTGACGACCTGGTCGTGACCGGCACGCTGCACAACGGCTCCGGTGCAGCGCTGTCGCGCCCGACCGTCTCGGTGGTCATGGGGTCGATGGAGCCGACGCGCAAGGCGGTCCGCGACTGGGCCGCGCAGACCGGTCCGGCCGGCGGGAAGGTCGTGGGGCAGGTCCGGCTCACCGGTTCGGTGCCCGCGGGGGGCAGCCAGGCGTTCTCGGTGAAGGTCCCGAAGCTGGCCGCGCTGGGCCCGGCCGCCTACKGCGCCATCCCGCTCAGCATCCAGTCGGGCCCGGCGAGCATCCGGACCTTCGCGGGCTACCAGCAGACCAAGCAGTACCAGCCGATGTCGATCAGCTGGGCCGCCCCACTCACCCTCGACCCCGACCCGAACCTCTTCGGCGGCAGCGGCGCGGCCCGCGAGACCGCCTGGAGCGAGGCGCTGGGCGACGGTTCCCGGGTCTCGCGGGTCATCCTGGCCACCGAGGACGCGCCGGTCACCTGGGCGATCGACCCGACCCTGACGCCCACCCTGCTCCCCGACGACGTCGACATCGAGGCCGGCTCCGCCCAGGGCCGGCAGGAGCGCGCCATCCGGGTCGCCACCGAGGAGCGGATCACCGACCTCGCACCACGGCACAGCCCCTGGGTGCTGCCCGACACCGACGCCGACCTGGCCGCCGTCGCGGGCATCCGGGCCGGTGAACCGCTGATGCGCAGCTTCGTCGACCGCGCCGACGGGGTGGCCAGGAAGCTCGACGGACGCGCCGACGTGGCCTGGCCCGTCGACGGCGGCTACACCGCGACGCGGGAGAGCGCCCTGCGCCGGGTCTTCCGCGTGCCGGCCCTGGCCGGACAGGTGACGTCCGCCTCGGCGCTCGCACCCGCCGGGTCGGCCACCACGCCCAGCGCCGCCCAGCGCAGCACGACCGGGCTGCCGCTGCTCGCCTACGACGACTCCCTCAGCGGGCTGCTCACCCGCACCACGTCCCCGTCGGACGGGGTGCTCAGCACCCAGCAGTTCGTCGCCGACTCGGTGGCCCTGCTCAACGAGCTCCCGGGCACGGAGGGGCGCAGCGTCCTCGTGGCCGCCCCCCGCTCGTTCAACCCTGACCCGGCGACCGCCCGGAGCTTCTTCGCCGCCACTGCCACGATCCCGTGGCTGGCGCCGACCACCACGGACGCGCTGCTGGCGCAGGCTCGGCGGGCGGTCCCGACGAGCTCGGCTCCGGTGACCCGTCCCATCCTGCCGGCGACCGGCGGACGAGCCGTGCTGACCACCGCCAAGGTCGGGCAGCTCGAGCAGACCGTCCGCACGGTCCGCGGCGTGGCCCAGATCCGTGACGACGGTGACGCGTTCCTGCGCACCTGGACCCGTGCCGCCGAGCAGCTCGCCTCCACCCGCTRGCGGGCCGCCCCCACGGCCTGGAACACCCTCAGTGGGCGGGTCTCCGAGGCCGCCCGGCAGACCACGACGGCGGTCAAGGTCTCGGCCAGCACGATCAACTTCCTCGCCGACTCCGGCCGCCTCCAGATCACCGTGACCAACGACCTGGCCGTCCCGGTCGACGACGTGAAGCTCACCGTCGAGGCGTCGAACCCACGGCTGCGGATCGACAGCCAACCCGGGGTGCTGCGGATCGGGCCACGCAGTCGCGCGACCGTGACGGTGCGCGTGACCGCGCTCGCCGCCGGACCGGTCCCCCTGCGCACCACGCTCACCACCCCCGACGGCACGGTCATCGGGCAGGGCGCCGACGTGCAGGTGCGGGTGACCCCCACCGGCCACTGGATCTACTGGGGCCTGGGTGGCGTGGCCGGCGCGATCCTCCTGCTGGGTATCGTGCGGACCTTCCGACGTCGGCCCGGATCCGGACCGGGCTCCACCGGGCCCCCGCCGCCGACCGCTCCCGACCCGCTGCCCCGAGAGGCCACCACCGCATGACCCTGCATCGATGACTGACGCACCGTCCGGCGAGCGCAGCCTCGCCCGGTCCAGCGCCCTCATGGCCGCGGGCACCGTCGTCTCGCGGGTCCTCGGCTTCGGGCGTGCGGCGCTGCTCAGCGGCGCCGTCGGCATCGGCCTCGCCGCCGACACGTTCCAGGTGGCCAACACGCTGCCCAACCAGTTCTACCTCCTGCTCGCCGGGGGCGTCCTCAACGCCGTCCTCGTCCCCCAGATCACCAAGGCGGCGAGCCACGACGACGGCGGGCACGCCTTCGTCAACCGCCTGCTGACGCTCTCGCTGGCCCTGCTCGTCGGCGCCACCGTCCTCGTCACCCTCGCGGCGCCCCTGCTCGTCCGGGTCTTCGCGACCCACGAGTGGGACTCCGACGCCGTCGGCCTCGCCGTGGCGTTCGCGTTCATCTGCCTCCCGCAGGTGTTCTTCTACGGCCTCTACACGCTCTTCGGCCAGGTGCTCAACGCTCGCGGCCAGTTCGCGGCGTACATGTGGGCACCGGGGCTGGCGAACCTCGTCGCCATCGGCGGCCTGGTCTGGTTCAAGGTCGCCTATCCCCACCCGGGCAAGGTCGGCGAGTGGACCCCGGGCATGGTCTGGATCCTCGCGGGCACGGCCACGCTGGGCGTCGCGGTGCAGGCGGCGGCGCTGTGGCTGCCCCTGCGGGCCAGTGGCTTCCGCTACCGGCCGGTGTGGGGCTTTCGCGGCGTCGGGCTCGGCAGCGCCTCGAAGGTCGCGGGGTGGACCTTCGCGGCCGTCGCGCTGAGCCAGGCCGGCTACATCGTGACCTCGCAGGTGATGACCCGTGCCACCCACCTGCTCGACGTCCGCGGTCAGGCCGGGGAAGGAGCCGGTCTCGCGGCCTACGGCTACGCCTTCCTGCTCTTCATGCTCCCCCACTCGCTGATCACGGTCTCGCTCGTGACCGCGCTGTTCACGCGGCTCTCCCAGGCTGCCCATCGCGGCGACAGCGGGGCGGTGGTGGCCGACCTCGGCAGCGGGCTGCGGATGCCGGCCGTGCTGCTCGTGCCGGGCACCATCGCCATGGTCGTCCTGGGGACCCAGGTCGCCCGGGTGGCCTTCTTCGACAACACCCCGCAGGAGTCCGCCGCGATCGGGCGCGTGATGGTGGCGATGATGCTGGGCCTGGTGCCGTTCGGGTGGCTCTACCTGATCCAGCGCGTGTTCTACGCCTACGAGGACGCCAGGACGCCGTTCCGCCTGCAGGTCGTCGTGACCGTGGTGGCGACGGCCGCGAACCTCGTCGCCGCCACGGTCGACCCCACGCACACCGGGATCGTCGTGGGTCTCGGCCAGACGCTGAGCAACCTCGCCGCCGCGCTGCTCGGGTTCGTCCTCCTGCGCCGCCGGCTCGGGTCGCTGCACCTGCAGCCGAGCATCCGCGGCTACGTGCGACTGGGGCTGGCCTCCGCGGTCGCCGGGATCCTCACCTGGCTGGGCGTGCGTGCGCTGGAGGCCGCCGGCCTCGACAGCACGTCGTGGACCGGCGCGTTGGTCGAGGTCGTGGCCGGTGGAGGGGTCTTCGTCCTCATCGCGCTCGGGCTCGCCCACGTGATGCGGGTCCACGAGGTCGCCTTGCTGCTCGACCCCCTGCTGCGCCGCCTGCGACGAGGCCGCTCCTGATCGGCACGCCCTAGGATGAGGCCGCGGCTGGCTGGTGCAGCCGGGGTGGCACATTCGGACGTGGTGGACGTGGTGGACGAGACCGTAGGAGGCAGCGTGCACGGGGTAGGCCCTTCGACGGTGCTGGGCGGTCGCTACGCCGTCCAACGCCGGCTCGAGCAGCTGCCGAAGGCCGAACGGTGGTCGGCCCACGACACGACCCTCGAGCGCGATGTGGTCATCGTCTGCTTCTCCGAGCACGAGGCCCACGCCGACACCACCCTCGACGCTGCCCGCCGGGTCGCGGGCCTCGACAACCACCGGCTCGTGCGCGTGCTCGACGTCGGGCGGTCCGAGGGCATCGCGTTCTTCGTCGAGGAGGCGATCAGCGACTCCCACACCCTCACCCACCTCCTGGAGCAGGGCGGCCTGCCCGCCGAGGAGGTGCGGCGCATCGCCGGCGAGGCCGCGACCGGACTCGAGGCGGCCCGCGGTCGCGGGCTGCACCACCTGCGGCTGACCCCCCACTCGGTCCTGCGCGCCCACGACGGCACGATCAAGGTGCGTGGCGTGGCCACCACCGCGGCGATGGCCACCGACGACGACGTCGACGCCACCCGCGCGGCCCGCACCGACGCCGTGGGCGTCGTCGCCATCACGTATGCCGCGTTGACCAGCCGGTGGCCGCTGCCCGGCCACGTCGCCGGGCTCGAGTCGGCCCCGCACGTCGTCGGCGGCGTGCCGGCGCCGTCCGAGATCGCAGCCGGCGTCCCCGGTGACCTCGACGCGTTGTGCCGCCTCACCCTCAACGAGGACCAGGGCCCGCTCACGCCCGGCGACTTCGCGACCCAGATCGCCCCCTGGGCGATGTCGCAGGTGCAGGGCCTCGGCGGGACGCGGCCGGTCGACGACGGCAGCACCCGCACGATCGCGATGCCGCGCGACGAGCTCGACGCCGCCCTGGCCGCCGAGTCCGCGCCGCCAGTGCCCGCTCCGTCCGTCCCCCCGCCGCCGGTCCACCCCGACGAGCAGGGTCCTGAAGACGCAGCCGTGCACGGCCAGCACGAGGCACCGTGGCCCACTCCCGCGGGCGCGGTGTCCGGCGCCGCCACCCCGGCCGAGCCGACCCCCACCCAGCCGCTCACGCCTGTCACCGGCGCCCACGGCATACCGGCGAGCACCGGCGGTCCCACCACCGAGGGCGCCGCTGACGACGACACCGACGACGACCAGGGTCCTGAGCAGGCGGGCACCGGCGCCGCCGCGGCCGCCCAGGCCGCGGCCGCCGCGAGCGCGGTGGGCACGGCCCTCGGCACCGCGGGTCACGCCGCCGGACAGGCCGCGGGTGCCGCGGCCCACCGGGTCGGCAGCTTCGCCCGCGCTGCGGCCGACAAGGCGGCCGAGCGTCGCGCGCAGCGCCAGGCGACCGAGGAACGGGCCGAGGAGCGCCGGATCTCGCTCAACCAGGCCCTGGTCGAGGGGCAGGAGCCGCTCGGGCCACCCCTGCCGATGCTCTCCGCCGAGACCGGCACGGCACCGACCCGTGACCAGACCAAGGTGGTCCTGGCGATCATGGCGGCGTTCCTGGTCGTCGCCACCCTCCTGGGTTTCTGGGGTGCCTCGAGGATCGGCTCCAACAGCGACCTCGGGCTGGGTGGCGCCCCCGCCCCCAAGACCACCGTCAAGGTGACTGCCCCCGCCGTCACCGTGACGCCCACCGCCCCGGACGCAGGCGGCGGCGGCGACTCGTTCGCCATCCTCAGCGCCACCGGCTTCGACCCCGAGGGCGACGGCGCGGAGCGCAACGGCGAGGCCCCGCGCGTCTTCGACGGCAAGACCAACACCTACTGGAGCTCCGAGGGCTACGCCAGCCCCAACCTCGGTGGCCTCAAGAAGGGCGTCGGCCTGCGACTCGACCTCGGGCAGAACCGCAGCGTCTCGACGGTCGGGCTCGTGCTGCCCAACGCGGCCGACGTGACCGTGTACGTCGGCGAGGACCGTGACTCCCTGGGCAGCGCCACCGCGATCGGCTCCTCGAAGGGCAAGTCCGGAGCCGTGACCCTCAAGGCCCCGTCGGTCGTGAAGGGCCAGTACGTCTTCGTCTGGTTCACCGCGGTGACCCAGGTGTCCGACGGCCGGTTCCGCGCCACCGTCGCCGAGGTCACGGTCGGCTGAGCCGGCGCGGCAGCCGACCGGACATCGATGAGCAGCCTCCCGTTGCACGAGCAGGACGACCGCGCGTTGCTGCGCGCGCACGTCGAGGGCGACCCGGAGGCGTTCGGTGAGCTGTTCCTCCGCCACCGCGACCGCATGTGGGCGGTGGCCCTGCGCACCACCCGCAACCGTGAGCTCGCCTCCGACTGCGTGCAGGACGCGTTCATCTCCGCCTTTCGGCGGGCCGGGTCCTACCGGGGTGACGCGGCGGTCACCACCTGGCTGCACCGCATCGTGGTCAACGCCTGCCTCGACCGGTTGCGGCGCGACAAACCCACCAGCGAGCTGCCCGAGCACGAGCTGGCCGACCGCCACGACGCGGAGTCGTCGGTCGACACGCGGCTCGACGTCCGGGAGGCCCTGGAGCGCCTCCCCGAGGGCCAGCGGATGGCGCTGATCCTCGTCGACATGCACGGGATGTCGGTCGCCGAGGCGGCCGCCGTGCTCGAGGTCGCGGAGGGCACCGTGAAGTCGCGGTGCAGCCGGGGCCGCGACGCCATGGCCGAGCTCCTGCGGGAACCATCGGGGCAGCCGTGACGTCGTACACATGTCGCCACCGCCGTGCCCGCACCGGCAGCCGCGCGACCACGAGACCGACACCCATCGTCTGGAGGAAGTCGTGGTGAGCACACCCCGCGTGCCCCCGGCGGACCATGGCGTCCCCCCGCACGGCAGCACCCCGCCGGACCCGCGCGGCGCGAGCGCCGGCAGGCACGACGACACAGAGCACGACCCCACCGGCATCCGGGCGCTGCTGTCGGCCCTGCCCGACCCCGGTCCCATGCCGGCCGACCTCGTCGCCCGCATCACCGCCTCGATCGCGCAGGAGCAGTCCGCCCGCCAGGGTGGCACCGTCGTGCCGCTGCGCCGGCGCAGCTGGGGCTGGCAGCACCTGGGCGCAGCCGCCGCTGCCGCCGTGATCCTCGCCGTGGGCCTCCCCGCCCTGCTCACCGGCACCGGTCCCGGCGACGTGATGGCCTCGCTGAAGGGCACCTCCTCGGCCGACAGCGCCAGCAGCGCAGAGGGCAACAGCGGCGCCCTCGCCGACTCCGGTGGCGCCCCCGCCGCTCCGGGCTCGACGTCGTCCCCCCAACCGTCCACCCTCGGCGACCAGAGGGTGCGTGGCCCGGTCGGCGACGTGGCCCTCGCGGCGACCGGCACGGCATACACGACCGCCGGGCTCGCCACCCAGGCGGCGACGCTGGGCTCCACGTTCGAGGCCTCCTCGGCAGCCAAGGACTACGCCGTGCCCTACGGCGAGGCCGGGCTGCGTGGCTGCCTCACCGCCCTGGGGGTCAAGGACGGGCTCCCGGTGCGCGGCGACGTCGCGACCCTCGACGGCGTCCCGGCGGTGATCGCGCTGGTCGACCGGGGCGGCACCGAGTCGGTGTATGCCGTGGCTCCCGACTGCGACGCGCAGCACCCCAGGCTGCTCGCCGGGCCGCTCACCCTCCCCTGAGGGCGCCTCGACCACTCCGCCTTCTGCGCTCGCCCGCGCGTCGGGCCGGTCAGGCGGCGGTAGGGAACATCGAGGCCCTACGATCAGTTGAAGAGTCCGGCACCGTATGTTGCGGTGCACCGCCTTCTCGACCACAAGGGGCTGTAACCGCGTGACCACCACCGCACCCGCCGACATCCGCAGTCTGATCATCATCGGCTCGGGCCCGGCGGGCTACACCGCCGCTGTCTACGCGGCCCGGGCCAACCTCCAGCCGCTGCTCTTCGAAGGCGCCGTCACCGCAGGTGGGGCGCTGATGAACACCACCGAGGTGGAGAACTTCCCGGGGTTCCGCGACGGGATCATGGGTCCCGACCTGATGGAGAACATGCGGGCCCAGGCCGAGCGGTTCGGGGCCGAGATCATCACCGACGACGTCGAGTCCGTCGACCTCGAGGGTGCGGTCAAGACCGTGGTCGACGCGGAGGGCAACACCTACCGCGCCCACGCCGTCATCCTCGCCATGGGGTCTGCCTACCGCGAGCTGGGTCTGCCCGACGAGAAGCGGCTGTCCGGCCACGGCGTCTCGTGGTGTGCGACCTGCGACGGGTTCTTCTTCCGTGACCAGGACATCGCCGTCGTCGGTGGCGGCGACTCCGCCGTCGAGGAGGCGACCTTCCTCACCAAGTTCGCCCGCTCGGTGACGATCGTCCACCGTCGCGGCGAGCTGCGGGCCTCCAAGATCATGGCCGAGCGCGCGCTGTCCAACGACAAGATCAGGTTCGCCTGGAACTCCGCCGTCGAGGCGATCCACGGCGACGCGAAGCTGACCGGCATCACGCTGCGCGACACCGAGACCGGTGTGACCCGCGAGCTGCCCGTCACCGGCCTGTTCGTCGCGATCGGCCACGACCCGCGCAACGAGCTGGTCAAGGGTGTCGTCGACCTCGACGACGAGGGCTACGTCCTCGTCCAGGGCCGCACCACGCTGACCAACCTCCCGGGCGTGTTCGCCTCGGGTGACCTGGTCGACCACACCTACCGGCAGGCCATCACGGCGGCGGGGTCCGGCTGTGCCGCGGCCCTCGACGCCGAGCGCTACCTCGCCGACCGCGAGCATGCCGGCGCCCCCGCGGCCGACGCCGCCCTCACCGGCGAGCCGGCACTGACGCACTGACCCACCGGTCCGCCTGTCAGACCCCGCGGGGATCATGAGAGGCAGACGCAGCCACACCGCTCCACCAGCTAGACCGCAGAGCCATCAACCGCAGCACCACCGAAAGGAGCCCCCGAGTGGGAGCCATCAAGGACACCACGGACGCCACCTTCGAGGCCGACGTCCTCCAGAAAGACAAGCCGGTCCTGGTGGACTTCTGGGCACCCTGGTGCGGCCCGTGCCGCGCCGTCGCCCCGATCCTCGAGGAGCTGGCCGTCGCCCACGCCGACAAGATCGAGATCGTCAAGCTCAACACCGACGAGAACCTCGCCGTCAGCAGCCGTTACGGCATCACCGGCATCCCGACCCTCAACGTCTACGTCGGGGGCGAGGTCGTGAAGACCCTCGTGGGTGCCATGCCCAAGCCCAAGCTGGTGCGTGAGCTCGCCGACTACCTCGGCTGAGTGACCCCGTGACCGCCTGCCGGTCGCGCCCGATGGTGGGCGCGACCGGCATCGTCGTTCCCGGGCCGGTCCGGTTGGTCCGCGAGGCTGTTCTGACTTAGGCTCGGGAGTCGGACACGGTGTGCCGCGAGCGTGCCCACGGGGCCGGCGCACCACCGCTGACCTGCACAAACATCCATCTGCGATGATCCGTTCACCGGGCGTCGCCCGCCATGCCGAGGAGGCCGCGTGTCAGACAGCAAGTACGGCCTGCTCGGCCTCGGGAGCCACGGGCCCGAGGTCGCGGACGTGCGAGCCCGGCTGGCCGCGCTGCCCCCCGACCAGCTGCCCGACCGGCCCGACCTGCAGGCCGACGACCCCAGCGTGTTCGACGCCTCGATGGAGCGGGCCGTGCGCGCCTTCCAGCAGCACAAGGGCCTGATCGTCGACGGCGTGGTGGGGGTGGAGACCTTCACCGCCATCGACGGCGCCCGCTGGGCCCTCGGTGACCGGATCCTCCTGCACACGCCGGGTCACCTGCAGCGCGGTGAGGACGTCGTGACCCTCCAGGAGCGGCTCAACACCCTGGGCTTCGCCGCGGGCCGGGTCGACGGCCGCTTCGGCCCCGAGACCGAGCGGGCCGTCCGCAGCTTCCAGCGGGCCTACGGCCTGTCCGGTGACGGTTCGGTCGGTCCCCACACCCTCCGGGCCTTCGAGGACCTGCGCCGGTCGGTGTCCGGCGGCTCGGCCAACGTGCTGCGCGAGCGTGAGCTGGTCCGGCGCTCGGGACACAGCCTGTCGGGGCGCACGGTCGTGCTCGACCCCGGCCACGGCGGCAGCAACACCGGGGCCGCCGCCCACGGGCTGGTCGAGTCCGAGGTCGTGATGGACCTGGCACGACGGATCGAGGGCCGCCTGACCGCGATCGGCGTCTCCGTCGTCTACACCCGCACCGAGCACACCAGCCCCACCGAGGACGAGCGGGCCGCGCTGGCCAACGAGGCCGGGGCCGACCTCGTGCTCTCGCTGCACTGCGACTCCCACGACGCGGCCGAGGCCAGCGGCGTGGCCACCTTCTTCTTCGGTCGCGACCGCAAGACGTCGTGGTCAGCCGTTGGTGAGCACCTGGCCGACCTCGTGCTGCGCGAGGTGGTGGCCCGCACCGGGCTCGAGAACTGCCGCTCGCACGGCCGCTCGTGGGCCCTGCTCCAGCAGACCCGGATGCCGGCGGTGCGGATCGAGGCCGGCTACCTCTCGCACCCCACCGACGCGGCTCGGCTCGCCGACCCGCTCTTCCGCGATACCCTCGCCGAGGCCGTCCTGGTCAGTCTCCAGCGGCTCTACATGGGCGACGATGACACCGCCACCACCGGTGTCCTGCGACTCGGCGACCTGCGCGCCTACCTCGCCTCGCACAGCTGACCGCGCAGCACGAATCCACTACTGCCGCAACGGTTTTCCCGCCGAGCCTTCCCTACCCCAGCTCAGGCGCTGCGGTCGAGGCCCAGCATGTCGACGATCCGGTTGAGGTCGTCCACTGACGCGAACTCGACGGTGAGCTTGCCCTTGCGCTGCCCCAGGGCGATGTTCACGCGGGTGTCGAAGCGGTCGGAGAGCCGGGCCGCCAGGTCGTCGAGCTGCGGGTGCCGGTTGCCGGCCCGGGGACGACGCGGCTTGGCCACCTCGTCGGGCCCACCCACGGCCACGATCTCCTCGACGTTGCGGACGCTGAGGCCCTCGGCCACGATCCGCTGCGCGACCCGCTCCATCGCGGCGCCGTCGGAGAGCCCCAGCAGGGCCCGTGCGTGGCCGGCGGACAGGACGCCCGCGGCGACCCTGCGGGCGACCAGTGGCGGGAGCTTGAGCAGCCGGAGCGTGTTGGAGATCTGCGGTCGCGAGCGACCGATGCGGGCGGCCAGCTCGTCGTGCGTGCAGCCGAAGTCCTCGAGCAGCTGCTGGTATGCCGCGGCCTCCTCCAGCGCGTTCAGCTGGCTGCGGTGGAGGTTCTCCAGGAGGGCGTCGCGCAGCAGGTCGTCGTCGTCGGTCTCCTTGACGATGGCCGGCACGGTGGCCTTGCCGGCTGCCTGCGACGCCCGCCAGCGGCGCTCGCCCATGATCAGCTCGTAGCGCACGCCGTCGGCCGCGTTGTCGAGCTCGTCAGGCCCCTGACCTGCGGGAATGGGCCGGATCACGATCGGCTGGAGCACTCCGATCTCGCGGATCGAGTGCACCAGCTCGGCCATGTCGTCCTCGTCGAAGACCGACCGGGGCTGGCGCGGGTTGGGCCGGATCTGCTCGACCGGGATCTCACCGTAGGACACCCCGGGCACCGGCGCGAGCTCCGAGCCGTCGGTGGCCGTGGCCCCGGCGCCGTCCTGGTCGCCCCCCTGGGTGGTGTCTGTCTCCGAGGTGGGAGCTGCGGTGTCGGCGCCGTCGACGTCGGCCACGGCGACTCCCCCACCCTGGTCGCCCTCGCCGGCCGGTGACCCACCGGCATACGCCGTGGCCGCGCCGGGGCGCGAGTCGGGGAAGAAGACGTCCACGGGACGGCCGTTCGGGGAGGTCGGGGCGTTGGGGATGAGGGCTCCCAGGCCCCGGCCGAGGGCGCGGCGCTTCTCGCTCATGGTCTCTTCTCTCAGTTCTGCGCGGATGCGGTCTGGTGGTCGGCGGTGGTGGCGGCGCCGCGGTCGGCGAGCTCTGCGGCGGCGCCGAGGTAGGACAGCGCCCCGCTCGAGTTCGGGTCGTAGGTCATCACGGTCTGGCCGTGGCTCGGTGCCTCGGAGATCCGCACCGAGCGGGGCACCGTGTTGCGGAGCACCTGCTCGGGGAAGTGGGTGCGCACCTCGTCGGCGACCTGGGCCGAGAGGCGGGTGCGACCGTCGTACATGGTGAGCAGGATGGTCGACACGTGCAACGTCGGGTTGAGGTGGTTGCGGATCAGCTCGATGTTCTTGAGCAGCTGCGAGAGGCCTTCGAGGGCGTAGTACTCGCACTGGATCGGGATGAAGACCTCCTGCGCGGCGACGAAGGCGTTCACCGTCAGCAGGCCCAGGCTCGGCGGGCAGTCGATCAGCACGTAGTCGGGCGACGGGCGCCCGGCGGTCGACCCCTGCTCGAGGTAGGCGGCGATCGCCTTCTGCAACCGGGTCTCCCGCGCGACGAGCGAGACCAGCTCGATCTCGGCCCCGGCGAGGTCGATCGTGGCCGGGGCGCACCACAGGCCCGCGATGTCAGGGCACTCCTGCACCACGTCCGCGAGCGGCGTCCCCTCGACCAGGACGTCGTAGATGCTCGGCACCTCTGCGTGGTGGTCGATCCCCAGCGCGGTGCTGGCATTGCCCTGGGGGTCGATGTCGATGACGAGCACGGTCAGTCCGGCCTGCGCGAGACCCGCGGCGACGTTGACGGTGGTGGTGGTCTTGCCCACCCCACCCTTCTGGTTGGCGACGGTCAGCACGCGGGTGGTCGGCGGCTTCGGGAAGACCCGGCCGGTCAGGGCGATCCGCTTGCGGGCGTCGGCGGCCACCGCCCGGGCCAGGGGGGTGTCGTGGTCCCCCTGCGGCAGGGAGGAGGCCAGCTCCTCGCGGTCGTCCGTTTCACGTGAAACCACGGCGGCCAGCGCCTCGAGGGCTTCCGTGGCAGCGACCGAGTCGCCGGTGTGCGGCGCGGCCTCAGAGGCAGCTACCAGCTCCACATCCGGCTCCGGCTCCGACTCCGTGGGCGGCTCGCTGACTGGCGTGCCGATGGGCTCGCCGGCTGCTACCCCGTCGGGGTCGACCGGCGCGTCCGACGGCTCCGTTCCACGTGAAACGTCGGCCGAGTCGTGGAGGTCGACGGTCCGTGGGAGGCCCGCTTCGACGGCGGTTTCACGTGAAACAGCGGCGCCGTCGGCGCGCTGGTCGCGCGCTGGCCAGCCGAGCGCCGTGCTGGCGCGGCCGAGCCGCTGAGGCCATCCGAGTCCCTGGGTCAGTTGCACCGTTGCTGTGCTCACACAGTCTCCTCGTTGGCCATGGACATCATCCAACCCTACGTCGTGGCCGAGTCACAACGCGGGAGGCGGCGCCTACGCCGACCGAGTGAAACCGGCACAGCGCACACCACCCGATCCGTCGACCAGACGCGGGTCGGGTGCGTCAGCGCGAGGGTCGGGTCGCGCCCTTGCCCTTGGCCGCCCGGCGCGCCGCACCCTTGGAGCGACCCTTCGGCGCCGGTCGGGAGCCGATCGTCACCTGGAGCGTGGTGGTCGGCACCGGAAGCAGCTCGGCGCCATGGGTCTCGATCCGGGCTGAGGTCATGCCGAGCTTGCGCAGCGTCTTCCGCTCCGCGTCGAGCTCCTCAGCGGCCGAGCCGCCCTTGAGCGCCACCAGGGTCCCGCCGTCCTGCAGGAGGGGGAAGGTCCAGCGTGCCAGCTTGTCGATGCGGGCGACCGCCCGGGCGGTGGCATAGGGAGCCGAGAGCACGCCGGCGAACTCCTCGGCCCGACCCCGGTGCACCGTGCAGTTGTGGAGCCCGAGCTCCTCGATCGTCGTCGACAGCCAGGTCGTGCGGCGCAGCATGGGCTCGACCAGGTGGAGGTGCAGGTCCGGCCGGACGATCGCGAGGGCCAGCCCGGGGAGGCCGGCCCCCGACCCGACGTCCACCACGGCGACCCCCTCGGGGAACGCCTCGTGGGCGACGGCGCAGTTGAGGATGTGCCGGTCCCAGAGGATCGGCACCTCCCTGGGGCCGATCAGCCCGTGCGAGACGCCGGTGTCGGCCAGGATCGCCGCGAACTGCTCAGCCAGGGCCAGCCGGTCCCCGAACACCACGGCAGCAGCGGGAGGGGCCACGGGCACTGTCATCGGGGCAGCAGCCGCAGGGCCGTCGGTCGCTGATGCCGCGACGGGCGCGGTCCCGGTCTCCCCGGTCCCGCGCCCGTCGTCGGTGCGCTCGTGCGATGTCATGCGCGCTGTTTCACGTGAAACACAGTCGTCGTCGCTCGCGTCAGGCCGGGAGGATGACGACGAAGCGTCGCGGCTCGACGCCGTCTGACTCGGAGGACAGCCCGGCGGCCAGCACCTCGTCGTGGACCACCTTGCGCTCGAACGCCGTCATGGGGTCGAGGGCGGCCTTCTCACCGGAGGCCTTGACCTGCTCGATCACCGTCTGGGCGAGCTCGACGAGGGTGGAACGACGCTCGGCGCGGTGGCCGGCCACGTCGAGCATGAGCCGGCTGCGCTCACCGGTCGCCGACTGGACGGCGAGCCGGGTCAGCTCCTGGAGGGCTTCGAGCACCTTGCCGTCCTGGCCGACGAGGCTACGGGGGACCCGGCCCTCGTCGGAGTCGACGATGGACACCGCCGCGCGGTCGCCATCCACGTCGACGTCGATGTCTCCGTCGAGGTCGGCGATGTCGAGCAGCGTCTCGAGGAAGTCAGCGGCGACCTCGCCCTCGCGCTCGAGGTCGGCCACCTTGGCCGGGCGGCGGCGCGGGGCCGCGGACGAGTCGGCACCCTCTTCGGCACCCTCTTCGGCACCCTCGTCGTCGGCGTCAGCGTCAGCGTCGGCGTCAGCGTCAGCGTCAGCGTCGGGGTCGGTCGAGGCGTCCACGGTCGCCTCGTCGGTCTGCTCGTCGCCGGTCGGGGCGGTGGTCTCGCTCGTCGCCTCGGCGGCCGGCCTGGCAGCCTGGTCGCTGGCGGGGGTGTCGTCCACGACGGTGTCGTTGTGCTCGGTCATGGTGATCACTCTCAGTTGTCGGTCTGGGGCGTGGAGTCGGTGGTGGAGGCGGGGGTCTTCGCGGGCTTGGCTGCCGGCTTGGCCGGGCCACCCTTCTTCTTCTTGTTCCGGGTGGGCTGCACGCGCTGGCCGCTGGGCTTGGGGGCCTCGGTCTCCGCGGGCTTGTCGAGGCCCTTGACGGTGAACTCCTCGATCGGCTTGCCCTTCTTGAGCCGCCGCTCCTGCATCGCCTTCTCGGCGAGGGAGCCGGGCGCAGGCATCTTGCGGATCACGTAGAACTGCTGGCACATCGACCAGACGTTCGTCGTGAGCCAGTAGAGCAGCACGCCGATGGGGAAGTTCACGCCGGAGATGGCGAAGAAGATCGGCATCAGGTAGAGCAGCATCTTCTGCTGCTTCGCGAACGGGTTGTCCAGTGCCGAGGCCGGCATGTTCTTCATCATCAGCTGGCGCTGGGTGGTGAACGTGCTGGCCGACATGAGGATGATGAGGACGACCGTGACGATCTGGACGGTGAGGCTGTTGGCGCCGATGAACCGGTCGGACAGCTGGGCGCCGAAGAACGTCGACGCCTCCGCCTCACCGGCGAGCTTGCGGGTGATCGGCCCGATCGGGTCGGTCGTGCCGTCCGAGATCTTCTTGAGGCCGTTGAGCACCCGGAACAGGCCGAAGAAGAACGGCGACTGGAGCAGGATCGGCAGGCACGAGCTGAACGGGTTGGTCCCGGTCCGCTTGTAGAGGTCCATCGTCTCCTGCGTCATCGCCTGACGGGAGTCGGGATCCTTCTTGTCCTTGTACTTGGCCTGGATCTTCTGCATCTCGGGCTGGATCAGCTGCATCCGGCGCGAGGCGTGGATCTGCCTGACGAAGAGCGGGATCATCGCGGCGCGCATGACGACCACGAGCCCGACGATGGACAGGGTCCACGCCACTCCGGAGGCCGACGGGATGCCGAGGGTCGTGAAGAGGGTGTGCCAGCCGTACAGGATCCACGCCACGATCCACTCGAACGGGTAGATCAGGTCACTGAAGCTCATGTCGTCCTCAATCTGGTGGTGTCCCGTCTAGGTGCCGGTCCACCGGTGGTTCCGGTCACGCAGTGGGTAGGCCGCGTGGCCGGCAGGTCTGGTGCCCGGCCGCTAGGCGGCGTGGGCGGGTGGTGCTGCCGGCTGGTCGGCCGGTGGTGCCTGCGTCGTCCCGTCCGGTGCCTGCGGGTGGCGGGCGGGGACGTGGTCGACCCCTCCGGCAGCCCACGGGTGGCACCTACCCAACCGCCGCAGCGCCAGCCAGGTTCCCTTGACGGGTCCGAAGCGGCGGATCGCGGTGAGGGCGTACGACGAGCAGGACGGGTAGTAGCGGCAGGTCGGGGGCGTCATCGGGGAGATGAAGCGCTGGTAGAACAGGAGCAGCCCGATCAGGGGCGCCGCGGTGACTCGCTTGAGGGTGGTCACGCTCGACCCGCCCCCAGCCGCGCGGACACCCGCGCCAGGAGGGCGTCCAGCTCGACCGCCAGGGAAGCCGAATTCGCTTGTGCTGCAACGGGATTCGCGCGGATGACGAGGTCAGTCCCAGCGGGCACGGCCCCAACCCGGGCCGCCATCAGGGCACGCAGGCGGCGCTTGGTGCGGTTGCGGACGACGGCGTTGCCCACGGCCTTGGAGACAACAAAACCGACCCGCGGCGGTTGTCCCGCACGCGCGTCGGCCTGGTTGGCGTGGACCACGATCAGCGTGGCGCCAGCTCGGGCTCCCCTGGGCCCCCGGAAGGTGGCCGCGAAGTCCGAGCTCGCACGGAGCCGGTGCCCCGCGGGCAGCACGGGGTCGTCCTCAGGCGGAGAGCTCGGAGCGGCCCTTGGCGCGGCGGGCCGACAGGATGGCACGACCCGCACGGGTGCGCATGCGCAGACGGAAGCCGTGGGTCTTGGCCCGACGACGGTTGTTCGGCTGGAAAGTACGCTTGCTCACGAGGATCTCCGTTACTGGTCAGGCCCGGGTGGCCTGCTGAGTGCTTGGGGCGCCTGTTCGGCCGCAATCGGAGGCCCGCGCCTCGACCAGCGGTGGGACTCACCGACGATCCAGGGGCGTCACGGGCATGCGAAAACGGCCGACAGGCCTGGTCAAAGGTACGCGAGCGCGGCGGGCAGGGTCAAACCAGCGCCGACCACCCGGCATACCTGGGGCTTTTAGCACCGCTGGTCCCGGTTCAGGCCGGGGACACGCCGACCTCGCGCACTGATTTTGGCGCAAGCGGGCCAATTTTCGGCCGTTTCGGTTGCCGAGGCACCGCCGCTGTTGTTACCGTCCCTCCTCGTCCCATTCCTTGCCCACAGGTTGTGGATAACCATGTGGACAAGGCATGCTGAGGCAGCAGACCAGCACAGACCCTGCGACAGGGCAGATCCGCGAAGACCGTCGAAAGGGATGTGGACCGGTGAGTGACACAGATCTGGACTTCACACAGATCTGGCAGAACACCATCGCCACCCTCGACGCCGACGGACTGCCGGCCCGCGAGCGCGCGTTCCTCACGCTGGCCCGCCTGGCCGGCCTGCTCGACGGCACCGCCCTGGTCAAGGTCCCGAACGACTACACCAAGGACGTCGTCGAGCAACGAGTGCGCGACGCCGTGACCCGGGCGCTCTCCTCGCAGCTCGGGGAGCAGGTCCACCTCGCGGTCACGGTCGACACCTCACTCGACGAGGCGCACCACACCGAGGACACGACCGGCTACCCCGACGAGACCGGGTCGGCTCTCGCCCTCACGCTGGGCTCCGACCTCCAGGCGGGCATCAACTCCGGCATCAACTCCGGCATCAACTCCGGCATCAACTCGGGCACGAGCTCCGGCATCAGCTCCGGCATGGGTGCGCCCGGGCAGGGCGACAACGTCTACGCGCTCACCCCCGCGACCGAGCCGCAGCGCCGACCGCGCGACGAGGTCCCGAGCATCACCGACGAGTCGGCGACCCGGCTCAACCCGAAGTACACCTTCGACACCTTCGTCATCGGCGCGAGCAACCGGTTCGCCCACGCCGCGGCGGTCGCGGTGGCCGAGGCGCCGGCGAAGGCGTACAACCCGCTGTTCGTCTACGGCGAGTCCGGCCTGGGCAAGACCCACCTCCTGCACGCGATCGGCCACTACGCGCGCAACCTCTACCCGCACGTGAAGGTGCGCTACGTGAACTCCGAGGAGTTCACCAACGACTTCATCAACAGCATCCGCGACGACAAGGCGAGCAACTTCCAGCGCCGCTACCGCGATGTCGACGTCCTGCTGATCGACGACATCCAGTTCCTCCAGGGCAAGGTGCAGACGCAGGAGGAGTTCTTCCACACGTTCAACACCCTGCA
The DNA here is from genome assembly GCF_054049895.1 of Pedococcus sp. P5_B7. Taxonomy (NCBI): domain Bacteria; kingdom Bacillati; phylum Actinomycetota; class Actinomycetes; order Micrococcales; family Intrasporangiaceae; genus Pedococcus; species Pedococcus sp. P5_B7. The sequence continues at coordinate 277,195 of NZ_JBFULM010000003.1, read as the reverse complement.
CAACGCCAACAAGCAGGTCGTCATCACCAGCGACCTCCCGCCCAAGCTGCTCAGCGGCTTCGAGGAGCGGATGCGCAGCCGGTTCGAGTGGGGCCTGCTCACCGACGTCCAGCCGCCCGACCTCGAGACCCGCATCGCGATCCTGCGCAAGAAGGCCATCCAGGAGCGGATGAGCGCGCCCGACGAGGTGCTCGAGTTCATCGCCAGCCGGATCTCCACCAACATCCGCGAGCTCGAGGGCGCCCTGATCCGCGTCACCGCGTTCGCCAGCCTGAACCGCCAGAGCGTCGACATGGGCCTGGCCGAGATCGTGCTCAAGGACCTCATCCCCAACGAGCAGGGCTCGCAGATCACCAGCGCCACGATCATGGCGCAGACGGCGGCCTACTTCGGGCTGACCATCGAGGACCTCTGCGGCACGTCGCGCTCGCGGGTGCTGGTGACCGCCCGGCAGATCGCGATGTACCTCTGCCGCGAGCTGACCGACCTCTCGCTGCCGAAGATCGGCCAGCAGTTCGGGGGCCGCGACCACACCACCGTGATGCACGCCGACAAGAAGATCCGGCAGCTGATGGCCGAGCGCCGGGCGATCTACAACCAGGTCACCGAGCTCACCAACCGGATCAAGCAGCAGTCCCGCTGACCTCGGTCCCCCTTTGCCGGGACGTTCTCCACAGGGTTGTGCACAGCTGTGAAGGTTTGTTCATCCTCCCGACATCTTCGTCCGGCGCCCGGTCAGACGTGCTCAGACGAGCACGGACCACGCTCAGGAACCGGACAAACGCGGTACCCGGCCCGTGGTCCACACCTGTGGACAACTCTGTGGGTATGTATTCCGCCCCTACGACCATCGTCTGAATGGATGATCTTTTCCCAAGGCCTGTGGACAACCGGTGGACAACGCGTGCACGACACCCCCAGGACTGGGGACAAGCGGGGTATGCCGTGTGGAGCCGGTGTGGGCGGCCGGGCCGCCTCCACAACCACGACCAGCTTGTCCGCCGGCCCGTCCACCGCTCGTGCACACCGGACGCGCCGCGCTGACCTGCACCGATGTCGGTCGTCCACAGGATCCACACCCCCTATGACAACGACTACCCCTCCCTAGTCATGGATCCAGCCCCGAGTACCAAACCCTGGGCCCACCCGGCCCGAACGACAGGGAACGACCGGATGCTCGACGACCGAGATCAGGGCCAGCGGATTGCCCGATCCGGGTTGGCCGACCGCACGGTGAGCACTAGGGTCAGTCCGCAATCACATTCTTGAAGTTTTCAGCGGCGTGGCCGCACGCGAAGGGCAGGTAGTCACGGTGAAGTTCCGGGTCGAACGTGAGGTCCTCGCCGATGCCGTGACGTGGGTGGCCCGCGGCCTCCCGGCCCGTCCGCCGGTGCCGGTCCTGGCCGGCGTGCTGCTCGAGGCGAACGAAGAGGGCACCTTGACCCTCTCGGCCTTCGACTACGAGGTCTCCGCCAAGATCACCGTCGCGGCCGAGGTCGCCGAGGGTGGCACCGTCCTGGTGCTCGGCCGGCTCCTCGCCGACATCTCGCGCAACCTGCCGTCCAAGCCGGTCGACGTCGCGACCGAGGGCAACAAGGTCTCGGTCGTCTGTGGCTCGTCGCGGTTCAGCCTGATGCAGATGCCCGCCGACGACTACCCGACGCTGCCGACCTCCCCGACGGCCAGTGGCACCATCGCCGGTGACGTGTTCACCCAGGCGGTCGCCCAGGTCTCGATCGCGGCCGACCGTGGCGACACCCTCCCGATCCTGACCGGCGTGCGGGTCGAGATCGACGGCGACAAGATGACGCTCCTGGCGACCGACCGCTACCGGCTGGCCATGCGCGAGCTGACCTGGAACCCCGAGGCCACCGACGCCAGCCACCTGGCGCTGGTCCCAGCCCGCACCCTCTCCGAGACGGCCAAGGCGCTCGGCGCGTCCGGCTCGATCGAGCTCGCCCTCGGCTCGTCGGCCGGCGGCGACGGCCTGGTCGGCTTCGAGGCCGGGCAGCGGCGCACCACCACCCGCCTGCTCGACGGCGAGTACCCGAAGGTCACCTCGATCTTCCCGACCACCGTCGACACCGAGTCCGTGATCAAGACGTCGGAGCTGATCGAGGCCGTCAAGCGGGTCGCCCTCGTGGCCGAGCGCAACACCCCCGTGCGACTGAAGTTCAGCGACGGCCAGGTCGCCATCGAGGCCGGCACCGGCGACGACGCCCAGGCCTCCGAGGCGGTCGAGTCGACCCTGACCGGACCCGAGATCGAGATCGCCTTCAACCCGCAGTTCCTGCTCGACGGGCTGGGCGCGGTCGGCACCGACTACTCGCGGTTCTCCTTCACCCAGCCCTCGCGCCCGGCGGTCCTGTCCGGCCAGGACGAGCTCGACGGTGAGGCGGACACCACCTACCGCTACGTGCTGATGCCCGTTCGCTTCGCGAGCTGACCACCCCCGGGCGTAGCCTGAGCGGGCCGCACCCCGAGGTATGCCGCGAAGCCGGCTCCGCGGCATACCGCACCACCCACACGAAAGGGCGTCGCATCATGCAGCTTGGTCTGATCGGTCTCGGCAAGATGGGTGGCAACATGCGCGAGCGGATCCGCCGCGCAGGGCACGAGGTGGTCGGCTTCGACCGCGACCCGAAGGTGTCGGACGTCAAGACGCTGGCCGGTCTGGTCAAGGCGCTCGACGCCCCCCGCACCGTGTGGGTGATGGTGCCGTCGGGTGCGCCGACCACTGACACCGTCGCCCAGCTGGCCAAGCTGCTCGACAAGGGCGACATGGTCATCGACGGCGGCAACAGCCGGTTCACCGACGACTTCGAGAACGAGAAGCTCCTCAAGGCCAAGGGGATCGCCTACCTCGACTGCGGGGTGAGCGGTGGCATCTGGGGTCTGGAGAACGGCTACGGCCTGATGGTCGGCGGCACTGCGGCCAACGTGCGCAAGGCCATGCCGATCTTCGACGCGCTGCGCCCCGAGGGCCCGCGCGACGAAGGCTTCGTCCACGCCGGCAAGGTCGGCGCGGGCCACTACGCGAAGATGGTGCACAACGGCATCGAGTACGGCCTGATGGCTGCCTACGCCGAGGGCTACGAGCTGCTCGAGGCCAAGGACATCGTCACCGACGTGCCGGGAGCGTTCAAGGCCTGGACCCGTGGCACCGTGGTCCGCTCCTGGCTGCTCGACCTGCTGGTCGACGCGCTGGAGAAGAACCCGCACCTCGACGACGTCTCCGGCTACACGGTCGACTCCGGGGAGGGCCGCTGGACCGTCGAGGAGGCCATCGCCAACTCGGTGCCCATGCCGGTGATCTCGGCCTCGCTGTTCTCCCGGTTCGCCTCCCGCCAGCAGGAGTCGCCGACCATGCAGGCCGTCGCAGCGCTGCGCGGCGGCTTCGGTGGGCACCAGGTCATGTCCGTCTCCGAGGGCGAGAAGCTGCGCGCCGACGGCGCGCCCAAGCACGAGAAGGCCGTCGCTGCGAAGGTGGCCCCCAAGGAGAAGCCGACCAGGAGCGCCGCCAAGGCGGCAGCCAAGGGACGCAAGGCGGCCTCGGCCGGCCCGTCCTCCGGCACCGGGTCCACGTCAGGCTCGAAGTCCGGTCCGACGTCCGGCACCGGGTCCACCCGCAAGCGCGCCGCCAAGAAGTCCAGCTGACCCAGGCACTGCGCGCCCAGCAGCCGACCCACGAGCACCAGATCGGGCGACCATGCACGTCCGCCACCTGACCGTCGCCGACTTCCGCAGCTACCGGACGGCCGAGCTGCCGCTCGAGCCCGGCGTCACCACGCTCGTCGGGCTGAACGGGCAGGGCAAGACCAACCTGGTCGAGGCGATCGGTTACCTCGCGACGCTGTCCAGCCACCGGGTCTCGACCGACCAGCCGCTGGTGCGGTTCGGGGCGGAGCAGGCCGTCATCCGGGGTGCGGTCATGCGCGCCGGCCGCGAGACCATGCTCGAGCTGGAGCTCAACCCGGGGCGCGCCAACCGGGCCCGGCTCGGCCGCTCCCCCGTGTCGCGACCGCGCGACGTGCTCGGCACCCTGCGCACGGTGCTCTTCGCCCCCGAGGACCTCGCCCTGGTCAAGGGTGACCCCTCGGAGCGGCGCCGGTTCCTCGACGACCTGCTCGTCGCGCGGCAGCCCCGGTGGGCCGCCGTCCGCAGCGACTACGACAAGGCACTCAAGCAGCGCAACGCCCTGCTGAAGTCTGCACAACCATTGCTGCGCAAGGGATCTCGTCGCAGACCACCTTCCCGACCTGCCGACGAACCGGTGGACGACGCCCGGGCGTCGGCGCTGCACACCCTCGACGTGTGGAACGACCACCTGGCCGCGGTCGGGTCGCAGCTGCTCTACGCCCGGCTGCGGCTGCTGCGCGACCTCGCCCCCTACCTCGCCAAGGCCTACGACGAGGTGAGTGCCGGGCAGTCCGACGCGCGGGTCTCCTACAAGAGCAGCCTGCGGGAGTCGGTCGCCGCGTCTCTGGCCGCCGGGGAGGTGCCCGAGATCGAGGTGCTGCGCGCCGAGCTGCTGGCCACTTTCGCGGAGGTGCGTGACAAGGAGGTCGAGCGCGGGATCTCCCTCGTCGGACCCCACCGCGACGACCTCGTGCTGTCCCTGGGCGAGCTGCCGGCGAAGGGCTACGCCAGCCACGGCGAGAGCTGGTCGTTCGCGCTGGGACTCAAGCTCGCGGCATACCAGCTGCTGCGGCACGACCTCGGTGAGGACCCGGTGCTGATCCTCGACGACGTGTTCGCCGAGCTCGACACCGGGCGCCGGGAACGGCTCGCGGCCATGGTCGCCGACTGCGAGCAGGTGCTGATCACCGCCGCCGTCGACGCCGACGTGCCGACGAGCCTGGTCGGCCAGACCTTCCACGTGACCCTCGGGGCGGTGGCGCGGCGTGAGTGACGAGCCCGACGACGAGGGTCCCGTGACTGACCCGACCCCTGAGATGGATCCCGGCGCGACCGGTGCCGAGCTGCTCGACGAGACCGTGCTGGTCGATGACGCGGCCGAGGCAGCCCTGCTGCGGGCCCGTGCGGCGGCGCGCGAGAAGGGCTTGCGACCCGGGCTGAAACCCATGCGCCGTAGGCAGATCGGACGCCCCACGCCGGGCGCACCCACCGACCGCCGCGACCCGCTCCTGCTGGGGGACCAGATGGACCGGCTGATGGCCGACCGCGGGTGGAAGGTCGACGTCGCCGTGGGTTCGGTGATGGGTCGCTGGCCCGAGATCGTCGGCGAGGAGGTGGCGCAGCACTGCACGCCGGTGAGCTTCGAGTTCGGGGTCCTCACCGTGCGGGCCGACTCCACGGCCTGGGCGACCCAGCTCAAGCTGCTCGAGTCGTCGATCATGGCCCGCCTCGAGGGCGAGGTCGGCAAGGACACCGTGACGGCGCTCAAGATCGTCGGCCCGAGCGCCCCGTCGTGGAAGAAGGGGCCGCGTCGCTCGACGGGACCGGGGCCGCGTGACACCTACGGGTGAGCGGCTCCCTGCCTAGGATCGGACCATGACGGCCGACGCCGAACGGTCCCCGGACCGATCCCTGACCCGCGACCACTTCGACCACGTCACCCGGGTCACCACGCGCTGGTCGGACAACGACATGTACGGCCACCTCAACAACGCCGTCTACTACGAGCTCTTCGACTCGGCTATCAACGCCTGGCTGATCACCGGGGGCGAGTCCGACGCGATGGCCGGACCCGAGCTCGGGGTCGTCGCCGAGTCGGGCTGCCGCTTCCTCCGCGAGCTGGAGTACCCGCGGCCGCTCGACGTGGGGGTGCGGGTGGAGCGCCTCGGCCGGAGCAGCATCACCTACGCCCTCGGCCTGTTCGACGCCGAGGACTCCGCGATCGCCGCCCTCGGCCACTGGGTGCACGTCTACATCGACCGCGACTCGCGCGGCACCGTGCCGATGCCCGCCATGGTGCGCGAGCTGCTCGAGCGGGCCGTGGCCCAGCGTTGATGAGGGTGCAGCGCTGATGCAGATCACCGGCGTCGTCCTCGAGGAGGTCGGGCGCACTCCGCCCTTCGCCGTGAGCCGTCCCCTCACCGTCGGCACCCTCGACCTCGTCGCCCCGGAGTCCGGCGAGGTGCTCGTGCGGATCGAGGCCGCGGGAGTCTGCCACTCCGACCTGTCGGTCGTGGACGGCAACCGCGCGCGACCGGTGCCGATGCTGCTCGGTCACGAGGCGTCGGGTCGCGTCGAGCGGCTCGGGCCGGGGGTCACCGACCTCACGGTGGGCCAGCGGGTGGTGATGACCTTCCTGCCCCGGTGCGGCCAGTGTGCCGGCTGCGCCACCGGCGGACGTATGCCGTGTGGCCTCGGCTCGGCGAGCAACAACGCCGGCGAGCTGCTCGGCGGCGGGCGACGGTTGTCTCGCGGCGGCATACCCGTGCACCACCACCTCGGGGTGTCGGCGTTCGCGACGCACGCGGTGGTGGACACCAGGTCGGTCGTCGCCGTCGCCGACGACGTGCCGCCCGCCGTGGCCGCGGTGCTTGGGTGTGCGGTGCTCACGGGAGGAGGGGCACTCCTCAACGCGGCGCCCCCGGAGTCGGGCCAGACGGTGATGGTGGTGGGCCTCGGCGGGGTCGGGATGGCGGCCCTGCTCACGGCCCTGGCGCTCGGCGCGGGAGATGTGGTCGCCGTCGACGCGGTGGCGGCCAAGCGTGAGCAGGCCCTCGAGCTCGGTGCCACCCGGGCGCTCAGCCCCGACGAGCTCGCCAGCACCGGGACCACCGCCGACGTGGTGGTCGAGGCCGCCGGCAACGTCCGGGCGTTCGAGGCCGCGGTCACCGCGACGGCGCCGGGAGGACGGACCGTGACGGTCGGCCTCCCCCACCCGGACGCCAGGGCCAGCATCTCGCCGCTGGCGCTCGTGGCCCAGGCGAAGACCGTGATCGGCAGCTACCTCGGGTCGGCCGTGCCGGCGCGGGACATCCCGGTGCTCGCCCAGTGGTGGCGCGACGGGCGGTTGCCGGTCGAGGCCCTGGTGTCGGCGCGGATCGGGCTCGACGACGTCAACCACGCGATGGACGAGCTGGCCGCCGGGCGGGCGGTGCGCCAGGTCATCGAGCTCTGACTCAGCGGTCCTTGCGGCGCAACCCGGCGCGGTCGACGACCTCGACCTGTCCGCGCCCCAACCGCAGCAGGCCCTCGGTCTCCAGGGCCCGCAGCACGCGGTTCGTCGACGGGCGGGTGGCGCCGGCCAGCTCGGCGATGTCGGTCTGGGTGAGCGGGATGACCACCGGGCGGTCGGGCGGTGCGTCGTACTGCTCGCACAGGTCGAGCAGCCGGCGCACCACCCTGCGGTCGGTGGGCAGGAACAGCGCCTCGAGCAGGTGGTCGGACAGCCGCTTCACCCGCGCGGCGAGGAGGGTGGCCAGGTGGGTCTGGATGCCGGGGTGCGCCGCACACAGCTGGGCGAACTCGGCGAAGGTCAGGCTCAGGGTCGTCGTGGGCTCGAGGGCACTCACGGTCGAGCTGCGCCGCTGGGCCGTCGACACGACCGCGACGTCGCCGAGCGCGCGCCCGGGCCCGATCACCCGGAAGGCCACCGAGTCGCCCATCGGTGAGGTCCGCCGGGCCATCACCCGGCCCTCGGCGATGAAGTGCACCGTGTCGGCGGGGTCACCTTCGTGGAAGAGGATCTCGCCGCGCTTGAACTGACGGCGCCTCGCCATGGTCAGGACCTCACGGCGCTCCCCCTCGGTCAGGTCCCGAAGCAGCTGCCACTCCATGACTCAGTGCACCACATGCGGCTCGGAGTGCCACCGGGCGCTGCGCTGTGTCACGACGAGCACACTCGCTCCGTCCGCCCGTGCACAGACCGGCCGGCCCTCGTCCGCGACCGTGGAGTGACCACCCGGAAGCTCCGGGAGGGACGGACGAAGGAGGCGGTCATGAAGCGGAACCACCGACACCACCCCGACCTCGCCCACCACCACCCGGTCGTCCACAAGGTGCGCGGCAGGTGGGTGTGGTCCTGCGAGTGCGGCAGCGCATCCTGTCGCACCGACCTGACCCAGCTGAACTGGCACCAGGTCGTCGTCGAGGCGCTGCGGCACGCCACCACCATCGCTGCCTGAGCTCATGACGCGCTCGGGGCCACCCTCCTCAGGGGAGAGATCTGGGGGTGGCGGCGGAGCGGGCCTCGGAGAGGAGGATCCGCTCCGCCCTGTCGTAGCACTCCTGCGCCTTGCCGGCGGTGTCGCCGACGGCCGTCATCCCCACCCGGCCAGCCTCGGTGACGGAGCTGATCATGTGGAACACCACTCCCGTCTGGCTGGCGGGGTCGAAGTGCAGCCCGGTCCGGGCCACGACGTCGAACAGGTCGTTGACGCGAAGTACGCGCAGGCTGGGGTCCTCGAGGTGGTCGGTGGCGACGAGGTGCTTCTCCCGACCGGCCGGGGTCGTGAACAGCGCGGTCTGGCTGTCGTACCGACCGTTGGTGAGGAACTGCAGGGTGAGGAAGGGGTGCGTGGTCCCGCCCTTGCGCAGGTTGACCTCGATCGCGTACGAGTCCCAGCGGGCACCGCGTCGGACGACCACGAAGTCGATCGCGAACCGCCCCAGGACGCCGAGCTCGGCCAGCCGGGCACCCACCGCGCTCGCCTGCTGCGTGATGGTGCCGGCATACTCGGGGTCGGCCGGGAAGCGGCAGCCGAGGTAGGACTGACCCGTGGGGCCACCGAGGATCTGGTCGTGCGTCGACAGCACCTCCACCTCCCCGAGCGGGGTGATCCGCAGCTGCACGCTCGGGCTCAGCACCTCTTCGCCGATGATCCGCTCCTCGACGATGCCGGCGCGCTCGGCGAACTTCGCGAAGTACAGGTCGTGCGTGACGGTTTTGCCCTCCAGCTCCATCCTCCGCACCCGCCCCTCCAGGTCCGCGCGCTCCGACGCCGACCCCGTGGGTGGGAGTCCCCGGAGGTCGACGAGGGCGTTCCCGGCGCCGGCCACTCCTTCGTTGAGCTTCACCATCGCCTCCGCGACGCCGGGCCTGCGAGCGCGCAGCTCGGCGAGGGAGTCGACGATGGCGTCGACCGAGCGGAGGTCCTCGAAGCCGGCGGGGTAGTCCACGCCCGCCTCGTCGAACAGCCGCCGGCACCCGGTCTTCGTCCCCAGCGCGAAGTGCCTCGGGTCCGCCCCGTACATGGGGATCCCGAGCTCGAGGGCGAGGTCCCGCTCCAGGGTCGTGGTCGTGTAGGGCACCAGGTGCGAGCGGCTGCGGTCGGGGATGAGGGCCCCGATGTCGGCGAGGATCCGGGGCCGCTCCAGCAGCTTCTCGGTGAGGGGGCGCGGGGTGAGGTCGCCCACCGACACCAGCGACAACCGGGCGCGAGCATGGCTGGGGATGACCCCCGGCAGCAGCGCGAGGTAGTACTCGACGATCGCCGGGTCGACCGGACCCGAGGTCACGTAGACCATCCGCAGCCGGGGCTGCCGCAGCAGGAGCAACAGGAAGAGGTAGCGCTCCTCCATCGCCTGGTTGATCGCCCCGGCCCTGGCCGTGACACGGTCGAGGGACACCGACGGCACCACCACGACGGACTCGCCGGGCTCGTTGAGCCGCATGGATCTCCAGACCGCGGGCAGCCGGCTCTGCAGCCGGTCGTATGCCGCGTTGCGCTCCTCCTCGTTCAGCTCGCCCAGCGGTCGCGAGACGTCGAGCGAGGTCATGGCGTCACCCGGGCCGCGTCGAGGCCGAGGACGTCGAACACCTCGATCGGCCTGGTGATACCGCGCAGCTCCATCGGCCCGAGCGAGCGGGTCACGGCGACCTCCGCCGCACCCGTGACGACCCGCTGGGTGGCGAGGATCTGCCCCGCCCGGGCGGTGTCCGACAGCCGGGCGCTGACATTGGTCACGGTGCCGATCGCCGCGTAGTCGTAGCGCCCTTCGAAGCCGACCCGGCCGAGGGTGGCGTAGCCCTGGGCGATGCCCACCCCGAACCCGAGGTCGTGACCGTGCTTGCGCCAGCCCTCCGCGAGCTCGGCCACCCGGCCCCGCATCGCGACGGCCATCCGCACCGCGCGCTCCGGCGCATCGGGACACGGGATCGGGTCGTTGAAGAAGACGAGCAGCCCGTCGCCGGCGAAGTGCTCGAGCGTCCCCTCGAAGCGGAAGACCAGGTCACCCAGCGCCTCGTGGTACTCCCGCAGGACCGAGATCACCTCCTCGGGCTCGGCCGTCTCGGCAAAGCTGGTGAAGCCCCGCAGGTCGCAGTAGACCGCAGTGATCTCGCTGCGGTGGCTCTGCAGGAAGGCGTCGTCGCCGCTCTCGACGACGAGGCCGGCCACCTGCGGCGACAGGAACCGGCGGAGCCGGCCGACCCGCTCCAGCTCGGTCACCTGGGCCGCCACCTTGGCCTCGAGCTCGCGGTTCCAGCCAGCCAGCTCGGCAGCCTGCCGCTCGACCGTGTCGTGGTACCGCTTCACGCGCACGAGCGAGCGCACCCGCGCCAGCAGCTCGGCCTGCTCGAAGGGTTTGGTGACGAAGTCGTCCGCACCGGCCTCGATGGCGCGCAGCTTCTGCTCCTGGCCGCTCGCGGTCACCATCACCACCGGCAGGAAGGAGGTCGCCTCGTTGGCGCGGATCTGCCGACAGGTCTCGTAGCCGTCGATCCCGGGCATCAGGATGTCGAGCAGCACGAGGTCGGGGACCTGCGTCGACAGCCACTCGAGCGCCTCCTCCCCCGAGGTAGCGGTGTGGACGGTGAACCCGCGGGGGGTGAGGACGGCATCCATCAGCTTCACGTTCTGCGGCAGGTCGTCGACCACCAGGATCACGGCGTCGTCGGTCGTCATCGGGGGTCCTCCGTTCTGAGGTGGGCACGTACCTGGTCGGGAAAGCTGCGGACACTGATCGGCTTCTCGAGGTACCCGTCGAAGCCGGCCGCCAGGGCACGGTCCCGGTCCTGCGCCATGGCGAAGGCGGTCAGGGCCACGACCGGGATGTTCCACGTGGCCGAGTCGGCGCGCAGGAGGGACAGGGCCGCATGGCCGTCGATCCCGGGCAGCTGGAGATCCATCAGGATGACGTCGGGTGCGGAGCGCTGGGCGGTGGCGACCGCCTCCTCACCGGTCGTCGCGACGAGGACGGTGAACCCGGCATACTCGAGCACGTCGCGCGCGAGCTTGAGGTTGCGTTCGTTGTCCTCGACGAGGAGGACGACGTGGTTGGTCATCCGGCCTCCCGACCGCGGGACCGGACCGGACCGGCGGTGATCTGGGCCAGCCGGACGGCCAGCAGCCCGAGGTCGACGGCGCTCTTGGACGTGACGAACTCGATCCGCCCGTCGAGCAGCTCGCGGTCGTGGGTCGTGACGGTCTTGGCGGTGAGCACCACGACCGGGATCGACGCGGTCTCCGGGTCCGAACGCAGGAGGTCGACCACCTGGAAGCCGTCGGTCTCCGGCATGAGCAGGTCGACGAGGATCACCGACGGCTGATGGGTGCGGATGAGGGTCATGGCGACGTCGGGGGTGGTGCAGGTGTGCACCACCCAGCCGGCCGGATCCAGCGCCAGCCGCACCAGCTCGAGGGCGATCGGGTCGTCGTCGACGAAGACGGCCACCTTGCGCGGCGCCTGGTCGACCGGCAGCGCGACGAGGCGTCGGAGGGCGGCAAGGAGGTCGTCCCGGGCGACCGGCTTGACGAGGTAGTCGGAGGCACCGAGCGCGAACCCGCGACCGCGCTCGTGGATCACCGAGACCACCACCACGGGGGTCGACGCGGTGTGCGGGTCGCCCTTGATCGCGCCGAGGACGTCCCAGCCGTCCATCCCGGGGAGCCGGATGTCGAGGATCACCGCGGCCGGGGACAGCTCGCGCACGGCGGCCAGTCCGTCGGGCCCGTTGGGAACAGCCACCGGTCGCAGCCCGGCGGCCTCCAGGTGCAGCGACATCAGCTCCGCCGAGCTGCGGTCGTCCTCCACGACGACCACCACGGGCCGGTCGTCCGCGGTCTCGACCGAGTGGTCGGGCAGCACCGTCGCGACGAGGCTGCGGCCGAGCGGGATCGAGAAGCCGAAGGTGCTCCCGTGGCCGACCTCGCTGTTGAGCCAGAGCCGTCCGCCGTGGAGCTCGACGATCCGCTTGGTGAGGGTGAGCCCGAGGCCGGTGCCCTCGACCTGGCGGGCGGTGCGGCCCCCCTGCTGGAAGGAGTCGAAGATCCGCTGCTGGTCTGCGGGGTCGATGCCCATCCCGGTGTCCGACACGGTGATCTCGAGGTCGCCGTCGGCCGTCCGGGCGTGCACCTCGACCCGCCCGCCGTCCGGGGTGAACTTCACCGCGTTGCTGAGCAGGTTGAGCAGGATCTGCTTGAACCGCAGCTCGTCGGCGCGGACCACGCCGACCTCGGGCGCCACCTCCCGGTGGAGCGTGATGCTGTGCCCCACCGCCCGCTCCCGGACCATCGACAGGGCGTAGTCCACGGTCTCGGCCACGTCGAACTCGGTGGGGTCGAGCTCCATGTGCCCGGCTTCGACCTTGCTCAGGTCGAGCACGTCGTTGAGCAGCGCGAGCAGGTGCCGGCCCGAGTTGAGGATGTCGCGAAGGTAGTCCTCCTGCCGGTCGTTGAGGTCGCCGAACATCCGCTCGAGCAGCACCTCGGAGAAACCGATCACCGCGTTGAGCGGAGTGCGCAGCTCGTGCGACATGCTCGCCAGGAACTCGGACTTGTGCTGGCTGGCCTCGGCCAGCTCGGCGCTCTGGAGCTCCAGCTGCTGGTAGAGCCGGGCGTTGGTCAGGGCGATCGTGGACTGGCTGGCGAACGCCTCCAGCACCTCGCAGGTCTCGTCGCTGAGCAGCCCGGGAGCCTTGCGGCGCACCACCAGGGCGCCGACGACCCGGTCCGAGCGCACCATCGGGATGGCGGCGACGGAAAGCCACCCCGCGGCATACAGGACGGACAGGTGGGGGTCCCGCTCCGTGAGCGTGAGGTCCTCGATCTGCTGGGGCGCGTGGTCGAGGCAGGCCTTGCCCACGAGGGTCTCGTCGATGTGGATCCTGGTGCCGCGCAACGCCTGCACCACATGGGGCTCGGTGCCGAAGGTGGTGCGCACCGAGAACAGCTGGGTCTTCTCGTCGAACTCCATCAGGGAGCCGCCGTCGGTGCCCGAGAGCTCGACGGCGAGGCTGACGATCGTGGTCAGGACCTCGTCGACGTCGAGGCTCGAGCTGACCGCCTCCCCCACCTCGGCGAGGGCCTCGAGCTGGTCGACCCGCCGGGCCAGCTCGGCCCGGCCGGCTTGGAGCTCCTGCACGAGCCGAACCCCGTTGATCGCCAGGGCGGCCTGTCCCGCGAAGGCGGTCACGATGGTCAGCTCGCGCTCGGCGAACGGGCTGACCTGGTTGCGCCACAGCACCAGCGCCCCGACCACCTCGTCGTCGACGACCAGCGGTGCGCCCATGGTGGTCCGGAAGCCGGCGACGCGCTGCAGGTCCAGGCGGCCGTACTCCGGGTCGGCCACGACGTCCTCGATCTGCTGGGCCCGGCGATCCAGCGCGACCCGCCCCATGAGGGTGTCCCGGTCCATCGGCAGGGGGTGCTCGGCGATGTAGGCGATCGCTTCGTCGCTGACGCCGACCGCCTTGATCAGCTGGAAGACGCGCTCGTCGTCGAGGAGACAGAGCTGCGCGGCATCGGAGCGACACAGCCGGAGGGCGCTCTCGACGATCGTGGCGAGGACCATCTCGGGGTCTCCCGCAGAGAGGCCGAACGCAGAGAGCACCTCGTTGACGGCCGCGAGCTGCTCCCGGCTCTCCCGCAGCTCGGCGGTGAGGTCAGGCCCCCCCTGCGACGCCCCAGCTGTGGGCGGCGTCGACCCTGCCGGTGTAGTCACTCGCATCCTCCCCGGACGAGCAGCACTCGAGCACTCGCGTCCCTGCGACGACTTCCACTTGGCAGTGTCCACCCTGCTCGCGGCGCTGACCAGCGCAAATCGTGAGCGTGCGCGGGCCGCGGGCGCGGCTCGACCGCCCCTTGACCTCGCGGGTCAGCTCGTGTGGAGGGTGGCCAGGACGTCGGCGGTGACCGCCGCGACGTCGCCACCTCCCACGGAGCTGACCGTGATCATGAGTCCCTGTCCTCGGGTCACGAGGTGGATGACCTCGGTGTCGGTCCGGCCCTCGGCCACCGGGTAGTGAGCCTGCGCCACCAGCACCTCGCCGGCGCCGGTCGACACGGTGCGCGTGCCGTCCACCTCCATCGCCAGCCGGGTCATCTCACTCGTGACCTGCTCCGGGGTCGGCAGCCTCGAGAAGCCGCCCTTCTGCACGTCGATCGACTGGTACCGGCCACCCGAGACCGGCCCGACGGCCGTGGCCAGCGTGCTTGCCTCCAGCTGGGCGACGAACTCCTCCGGGGTGTAGCCCTGCCGGGCGGCTGCCTCTCTGACGTACGCCTCGCTCCGGTCGCCCGAGCGGTCGTAGCGGTGCCAGCCGGCGGGCAGCGCGAAGCGCAGCGGGGGGTCGGCGACCACCAGCTCGAGGGGGCCCCGCACCGCGCGCACGCCGAGGAACCCGCTCACCCCCACGAGGAGGGCGACCAGGACCACCAGGACCGGGACTCGCCGCACGCGCGCAATGTAGCGACCGCACGGCCCCGGCTGGGCCCGAACGGCGAGGATGCGGCGCTCCCCCCTGCGGCGCACGGGGGCCGGTGGGGCGTCACGAAACGCGAGAATCGGGCTCTCAGGGGGTGGGAGACGTATCCCCACCCGTGAAAGGGCAAGTTTTTGGCGCAAATCCGTGTTCCCGGGCCTCCTGACGCGAGATCCGACACCGCCGACAGGTAGACTTGGGGGTGAATTCGCGGCCAGCTGGTCAACCCGGTCTGGTCGCGTGCCATGAGCGGGTCCAGCGAGCCAGGGGGGCACCCCCTGTTCGCTGTGCCACCGGAGAAGGAGCACCGTGTCCGAGGCTGACCACACGCCAGACCAGCACACCCCCGCAGCAGGCACCCCGGCAGACGCCGCAGCCAGCGCCCCGCAGCAGACCCCCACCGAGCACCTCACGGCCGCGGAGGCCGAGGCTGCTCGTGAGGTGGTCGAGGCCGAGATCGTCGGCGCGGCCCCCGGGTCCGACTACGACGCCAGCCAGATCACCGTCCTCGAGGGTCTCGAGGCGGTCCGCAAGCGCCCCGGCATGTACATCGGGTCGACCGGTGAGCGCGGTCTGCACCACCTGGTCTGGGAGATCGTCGACAACTCCGTCGACGAGGCGCTGGCCGGCTTCGCCGACACCATCGACATCACCCTGCTCGCCGACGGTGGCGTGCGGGTCGCCGACAACGGTCGCGGCATCCCGACCGACATCCACGCCGGCGAGGGCAAGTCGGCCGTCGAGGTGGTCTACACCCAGCTGCACGCCGGCGGGAAGTTCGGCGGCGGCGGCTACAAGGTGTCCGGTGGGCTGCACGGCGTCGGCTCGTCCGTCGTCAACGCGCTCTCCACCCGGCTCGACGTCGAGGTGCACCAGAAGGGCCACGTCTTCCGGATCTCGTTCAACTACGGCGAGGCGGTCGCCCCCCTCGAGCAGATGGAGGCGTCCGACCGCACCGGCACCACGGTGACCTTCTGGGCCGACGGCGACATCTTCGAGACCACGACCTACGACTTCGAGACGATCCGCGCACGGTTCCAGCAGATGGCCTTCCTCAACAAGGGCCTGACCATCAACCTCGTCGACGAGCGTCAGCCCGAGTCGGCCGAGGACGACGCCGACACCGTCGACGCGTCGGAGCGCAAGCCGCGCAAGGTCTCCTACAAGTACGACAACGGCCTGGTCGACTACGTGACCCACCTCGTCTCGTCGAAGAAGTCAGAGCCGGTGCACGCCGAGATCATCTCGATCGAGTCCGAGGACACCGAGCGCCAGCTGAGCCTCGAGCTCGCGATGCAGTGGACCAACGCCTACTCGGAGTCGGTGCACACCTACGCCAACACCATCAACACCCACGAGGGTGGCACCCACGAGGAGGGCTTCCGCGCGGCGATGACCAAGCTCATCAACGACTTCGCGCGGAAGCAGAACCTCCTCAAGGACAAGGACGACAACCTCACCGGCGACGACATCCGCGAGGGCCTGACCGCCGTCGTGTCGGTCAAGCTCGGCGAGCCGCAGTTCGAGGGCCAGACCAAGACCAAGCTCGGCAACTCCGAGGTCAAGGGCTTCGTGCAGCGCGCCATGACCGACGAGTTCGGCCACTGGCTCGAGGCGCACCCGACCGAGGGTCGCGACATCGTCCGCAAGTCCGTGCAGGCCGCGGCCGCACGGATGGCGGCGCGCAAGGCGCGCGAGGCGACCCGGCGCAAGGGCCTGCTCGAGTCGGGCGGCCTGCCCGGCAAGCTGCGCGACTGCCAGAGCAAGGACCCCGCGATCTCCGAGGTGTTCATCGTCGAGGGTGACTCAGCCGGCGGCTCGGCCGTACGCGGACGCAACCCGCACAACCAGGCGATCCTCCCGATCCGCGGCAAGATCCTCAACGTCGAGAAGGCCCGCATCGACAAGGTGCTGGCCAACAACGAGGTCCAGGCGCTCATCTCGGCGTTCGGCACCGGCATCGGCGAGGACTTCGACAAGACCCGCGCTCGCTACCACAAGATCGTGTTGATGGCCGATGCCGACGTCGACGGCCTGCACATCCGCACCCTGCTGCTGACCCTGCTGTTCCGGTTCATGCGGCCGCTGATCGAGGAGGGCTACGTCTACCTCGCGCAGCCCCCGCTCTACCGGCTCAAGTGGAGCAACCACCCCCACGAGTTCGCCTACTCCGACCGTGAGCGCGACGCCATGATCCTGGCCGGCCAGGGCCAGGGCTGGCGCCTGCCGAAGGACGCCGGCATCCAGCGCTACAAGGGTCTGGGCGAGATGGACTACCAGGAGCTGTGGGAGACCACGATGGACCCCGACCACCGGGTGCTGCTCCAGGTCACCCTCGACGACGCGGCCGCGGCCGACGAGATCTTCGCGATCCTGATGGGCGAGGACGTCGAGTCCCGTCGTGGCTTCATCCAGCGCAACGCCCGCGACGTGCGGTTCTTGGACATCTAGGTATGCAGCCGGGCCGCGTTTCACGTGGAACCTGGCCACCCGGCATACCCACTGAGTGTGAATGGCACGGCTGTTGAATAGCTATGACGGACAAGGGAATTCATGACTGAGATACCGCCGATCGAGTACGACCGCACCGAGGCGGTCGACCTCAACACGGAGATGCAGCGCAGCTACATCGACTACGCGATGACCGTGATCGTGAGTCGCGCGCTGCCCGACGTGCGGGACGGCCTCAAGCCGGTGCACCGTCGCGTGGTCTACGCCATGTACGACGGTGGCTACCGCCCCGACCGCGGCTACAACAAGTGCAGCCGCGTCGTCGGCGAGGTGATGGGTCAGTACCACCCGCACGGTGACTCCTCGATCTACGACGCCCTGGTCCGGCTCGTGCAGGACTGGTCGCTGCGCTACCCGCTGGTCGACGGCCAGGGCAACTTCGGCAGCCCGGGCGACGACCCGGCGGCGGCCCCGCGGTACACCGAGTGCCGGATGGCGTCGCTGGCCATGGAGATGGTCCGCGACATCCACGAGGAGACCGTCGACTTCCGCGACAACTACGACGGCAAGACGCAGGAGCCGGTCGTCCTGCCGAGCCGGTTCCCGAACCTGCTCGTCAACGGCTCGTCGGGCATCGCGGTCGGCATGGCGACCAACATCCCGCCGCACAACCTGCGCGAGGTGGCCGACGCCGCCCAGTGGATGCTCGCCAACCCGGAGGCGGCTCGTGACGAGGCGCTCGACGCGGTGCTGGCGCGGATCAGCGGCCCCGACTTCCCCACCGGTGCGCTGATCCTCGGCCGCAAGGGCATCGAGGACGCCTACCGCACCGGGCGCGGGTCGGTCATCATGCGCGCGGTCGTCGAGGTCGAGGAGATCCAGGGCCGGCAGTGCCTCGTGGTCACCGAGCTGCCCTACCAGGTGAACCCCGACACGCTCGCGCAGAAGATCGCCGAGCTCACCAAGGAGGGTCGGCTCAACGGCATCGCCGACATCCGCGACGAGACCTCGGGCCGCACCGGCCAGCGCCTCGTCATCGTGCTCAAGCGCGACGCGGTGGCCAAGGTGGTGCTCAACAACCTCTACAAGCACACCCAGCTGCAGAACAACTTCGGCGCCAACATGCTCGCCCTGGTCGACGGGGTGCCGCGCACGCTGCCGATCGACGCGTTCATCCGGCACTGGGTCGAGCACCAGATCGAGGTCATCCAGCGTCGGACGAAGTTCCGCCTGCGCAAGGCCGAGAACGAGATCCACATCCTGCGTGGTCTGCTCAAGGCGCTCGACGCCCTCGACGAGGTCATCGCCCTCATCCGCCGGTCGCAGACCGTCGAGGCGGCTCGCGACGGGCTGATCGAGCTGCTCGAGATCGACGAGGTCCAGGCCCGCGCGATCCTCGAGATGCAGCTGCGTCGGCTGGCCGCCCTCGAGCGCCAGAAGATCATCGACGAGCACGACCGCCTCGAGGCGATGATCCTCGACTTCGAGGACATCCTCGCCAAGCCCGAGCGGCAGCGGACCATCGTATCCGACGAGCTGACCGAGCTGGTCGACAAGTACGGCGACGACCGCCGCACCCGGATCGAGTTCTTCGACGGCGACATGTCGATGGAGGACCTCATCCCCGAGGAGGACGTGGTCGTCACCATCACCCGTGGTGGCTACGCCAAGCGCACCCGGGTCGACGCCTACCGCTCGCAGGGTCGCGGCGGGAAGGGCGTGCGTGGGGCCTCCCTGCGCGGCGACGACATGGTCGACCACTTCTTCACCACCACGTCGCACCACTGGCTCCTGTTCTTCACCAACCTCGGCCGGGTCTACCGTGCCAAAGCCTACGAGCTGCCCGACTCCGGTCGTGACGCGAAGGGCCAGCACGTCGCCAACCTGCTGGCCTTCCAGCCCGACGAGAAGATCGCCCAGGTCCTCGACGTGCGCGACTACGCCCAGCAGCCCTACCTCGTGCTCGCCACGAAGAACGGCCTGGTCAAGAAGACCCGCCTCGCCGACTACGACTCCCCCCGGTCCGGCGGCCTGATCGCCGTCAACCTCAAGGAGGGCGACGAGCTCGTCGCGGCCGACCTGGCGTCGGCGACCGACGACCTGCTCCTCGTCTCGCGGCACGCCCAGTCGGTGCGGTTCCACGCCACCGACGAGCAGCTCCGGCCGATGGGTCGGGCCACCAGCGGGGTGACCGGCATGCGGTTCCGCGGCGACGACTCGCTGCTGTCGCTGAGCGTCATCCACGAGGGCGAGGACCCCGACGTGTTCGTGGTCTTCGAGAACGGCATGGCCAAGCGCTCGCCGGCCTCCGACTGGAACGCCAAGGGTCGGGGTGGCCTCGGCGTCGCGGTCGCCAAGATCACCGAGCGCAACGG
This sequence comes from Pedococcus sp. P5_B7, assembly GCF_054049895.1. NCBI lineage: Bacteria > Bacillati > Actinomycetota > Actinomycetes > Micrococcales > Intrasporangiaceae > Pedococcus > Pedococcus sp. P5_B7. Next base: position 257,752 of record NZ_JBFULM010000003.1, on the reverse strand, counting down.
TGACCTGGTCGGAGCCCTCACGGTCAGTGAGGACGACGAGGTCCTCGTGATCATGGGCAAGGGCAACATCGTGCGTATGCCGGTGAGCCCGGTGACGCGGCGCGGCCGCAACACCCAGGGCATGAAGTTCGCCAACCCGGGCAACGGTGACTCGGTCGTCGCACTCGCCCGAAACCCCGAGCGGGCGGTCGACGAGGTGGACGACGAGCTGGACAAGGACGCAGCCATCGAGTCCGGTGCGGCCCCGACAATCCAGTCCGCCGCTGGCGCGGCAATCACGACGTCCGCTGGCGCGGCAATCACGACGTCCGCTGGCGCGGCAATCACGACGTCCGCTGGCGCGGAAGGCGACTCCGCACGGGTTGATGCCGTACCGTCGTCTGGAAACGAGCAGGGTGTTGGGGCCTCCGCGGAGGCCTCGGACGCACCTGAGAGCGACGCCACCGGAGGTAGCGAGTGAGCACGGCAGGCCAGACCAGCAGGTCGGCCCTCCCCCAGGGAGGGGCCGCTCCTGTGAGCCAGACCCAGTCCCTGTCCCAGGGAGGCGCGCGCCCGGCCGGCGCTCGCCCCGCTGGTGGCCCGACGGCCGCCCAGGCCGCTCGCGCCAGGCGGGTCAAGCTCACGGTCTCGCGGGTCGACCCGTGGTCGGCGATGAAGATGTCGTTCCTCATCTCGGTCGCCCTCGGCATCGCCGGCGTCGTCATGGTCGCCGTGCTGTGGATGATCCTGTCCGGCATGGGCGTCTTCAGCGAGGTCAACCGGCTGGTCGGCACGATCATCAGCGACTCGGAGAACCCGTTCGACATCATGGACTTCCTCGGCTTCGGCCGGGTGCTGTCCCTGTCGATCGTCATCGGGGTCATCGACGTCATCCTGCTGACCGCCCTGTCGACCCTCGGCGCCTTCCTCTACAACATCTGCTCGGCCCTCGTCGGCGGCCTCCAGCTCACCCTCACCGACGACTGAGCCGAGCCCTTCTGACCGTTTTGGAAGTGCGTGTGCGCGTGCTGTAACCTCGTGCCTCGCGCCACCTCCCGTGGCGCAGCGGAGATTGGGCTCACGGGCCTATAGCTCAGACGGTTAGAGCGCTTCCCTGATAAGGAAGAGGCCACAGGTTCAAGTCCTGTTAGGCCCACCAATCCCGATCCCCGCGGTTGCTCGGCGAGGGAAGGCGACGGCCCATGAAGAAGCTCCTGCTCCTCATCGTGACGGCCATCGGCGCCACGGCAATCCAGCGGAAGCTCAAGGCCCAGAAGGCCGAGAAGGACCTCTGGGCCGAGGCGACTGACTCCCCTCGCTAGCACTGGGGCGGCCCTGGCCGCCTGTCACACGAAGGTGTGACACCCAGGGGCCATGGCGCAATTGGTAGCGCACCTGCTTTGCAAGCAGGGGGTTAGGGGTTCGAGTCCCCTTGGCTCCACCACCGGTCAGAGGCTCTTTCCGGTATCCGGGGAGGGCCTCTTTCGCGCCCGTCCTGCTGGAAAGTACTGCAGTGGTGCTCATCCGAAGGCCTCCCCCAACCGCTTGAGGGACTCCCTCGTCGTGGCGGACGAGGCCTGCGAGTAGATGTCCATCGTCACCGCGATCTTGCTGTGCCGCAGGATCGCCATGGCCACCCGAGGGTGGACGTCGAGCGAGACCAGCAGGCTCGCGCAGGTGCGGCGGGTGGCGTGGACAGGGATCACGGGAACGCCAGCCTTGCTGGCGCGGGTCTTGAAGGCGCGGTGGAAGTTCCGAGGATCCAGGGCATCGCCAAATCGTGTGGTGACCACGAGGCCGGTGCCCGCCCATGCCTCGCCCGAAGCCAGCCGCAGCCGTGCCTCCGTCCGACGGCGGTCCTCGAGCGCGCGGACGCAGAGGTCCGGCAGCGGCAGAGGTGCGTCGGATGAGGGCGTCTTGGTCTGTCGCCGGACCAGCTCGCCCTTGACCCGCAGGATCCCGCGGAGCGTGCCGTCCGTCACGGACTTGAGGTCGCCGGACAGGATCGCCATACGGACCTTCGTCTCCCCAGACCCCAGCATCTCGGCGACCTCCGCGACCGTGTGCCAGCGCCTCGTCAGCACCACATCCGACGTGAACGGCTCCTTTCGTCCTTGGTGACCGCGTCCACCGTCATCGAACGCTTGGTTTCGCCACTAGACAGACAACGGCTCTCAGGGGGCACCATCTGAGTTCGCCATCGGCCAACGCCCTGGTCAAGGTCTCCGCCACCAACTGTGGATGAGCCGAATCGTGCCAGCGCCCCACCTGGCGCGGCTTGTGGACCAAACTTCCAAGGACGACGTCGCTCGGTCCGGCCCAGGCCCCATCCGCACAAGTCATGGCCCTTATCCGCCAGCATCTCCTCGGCCGCCCTCTCGTCCGCCGCATCCGCGCCCGCTCGGTCCCGTCGTCAACGCCGCCACCGCATCGGCGTCACCATCAGTTCGCCACAGGCCATCCCGTTTCACACGTCAGGCTTGGCGACAGTACTGCGACGAGGTACTGCAAAGCGGCGGACCGCAGACTCCAACTGACGGCGCGAGACGCGTCGCCGCACGCTCAGCCGGGCGTATCCACGAGACGGTCGCGCCGGGTTTGCAAGGAGGGTTAAGGTTCGAGGTCCCCTCGCTACACCACAGGTCAGAGGGCTTTTCCGGTATGGCGCGAGGGCTTTTCCACTGTGTTGAGCAGCATCTTGCAGCATGGGCGTTTCTCCCCCATCCCCAGTTGCCGCAGTCCCAAGTTGCCATAGGGCGGGTGCGGAACGTTCATTTCGGACGGTTCCTCATCCGAACGGGCGAAATGGGAGCAAACCGGCCGCAGTGTCATCCGTGGTCAGTAGCCTGATGCCGTGGTGGGACTCCTTGAAATCGGCCTTCATGATCACGTTCTGCCCCACGTCGGTGACGCACCAAGTGCTCGGGCCAACGTGTGAGCGAGGCGGAGTGCGTTCACAAGATGCCGACCGCGTGGTGTGCGGACTGTCGTCCTCCCAGAACGGCGTCCGCACCGGTGGCGTCCCGAGCCACGCCATCGCCACGAAATCTCGCTGCACAGATCCACGCAGCGGCTAACGGCGGGACCAAGCCGCAGCGCGAGCCGAAAGACGTGCTCAGCGAGGATGACTTCCGAGCCCTTGTCACGCTCACGGAGTTTCGCCGCACCGAGGGCACGCTCCCGACGGGATCGCCAGTTCAGCGGCTCACAACTCAGCGAGCCGTTGCCGGGTTCTACGGCGTGAGCCCGGCTCTGCTAAGCCAATGGGTTGCCTCGTATCGATGGCTTGTCAACGCCGGACTCGTCGAGGCCGAGAGACGACCGCGGATGCGGAATGCGCGAGAGCTCTACCACTTGAAGGATCGCGCCGGGTCCTCGTCAGGAGTGCGTGCGTTCCTCGCACAGCAGTCGCTCGAGATCGCAACTGTTGAACCGGCCATACGCGCCAAGCTCTGGGATGAACTCGTAGAGCGGACCAGGCGGATAGCGCGCAGCGGGGAGATGGCCGGTCTTGAGGCTGCTTCGAACGGCCCTGCTGACAGGACGTCTGCATTGACTCCGGCCTGGCAGACGTACGACAGGTGGAACGCGGCGTTCGCGCAGGAGGTCTACAACGCCGACTGCGCGAACATGCCGGCGTACCTCGATGTCGAGGACGACCTCCTCGAGTCCGTTGCCTCCCGCCTCGGACTTGACCTGAGTGCCAATGCGGCTGCCGAGGCACTCTACGCAGCAGTCCGTGACACCTTGATCCTTGGCTCCGATTCAGGGGCCGGCAGTGTCCTTTCTGGACACCGGCGACGTTTGGACGCTTGGCGGAGGCGGGCAAGTGCAGGAGCGCGGCCCGACGAGCCTCCGCCGGTACTTGCGCTCTTGGCGGTCTTCGCCCGAGCCGCAGAGCTAATGGGAGAGGACGACCGGTTCCAGGCCAACGCATACTTCCCGCGATTGAACCAACTCCTCGGTACTTCGGGGTCAGAAGACAGGCGTCTGCAAGCGAGCTTCAGGCGCGAAAGCGAGCGATTCTGGGCCGCGCTGAACGACTGGCTGAGTGGCCTGGATGGTGCGATAGGCCTACCTACGGCGGAGGCAATTGGCTACCGATACGTTGGCATACCGCTCTCCCAAGCCCTGATTCGCGCCGCAGACCGCCACCGGTTCGGTCAGTTCTTTGACTCAGCTGACCTTGAACCTGGCCTAAGCCTTAGCTCCAGCGACATGACAGCGCACCTGGACCGATGGATCAAGGCGGGCGGAGCGTCTGCATCGATCAGCAAGCTATGGGACTCCCCGAACGGCCGGACGATCGTGGCCGACGCCGCTGCTATCAGCCTGAGTCAGTGGGACGGGACCTTCCGGACCGATGCGCACGACGATCGCTTCGTGCAGAAACCCGTCTTGACGGCGCGCGTGACTAAGCTTCTCAGCGGGAAGCGTCTCCGGCTGGGATTCGCACTTCGCGGACATCTCGGGGGCCGCGACGGCCTTCCCAGTCGATGGGAGATCACATCTGCCGAGGGGTCGCCACAGGTGGACCTGGTCGCCATCAACGACCGCCTGCTCGCCCCAGACATACCTGCCGAGGTCGATGCCGGCTCGCTGCTGAATGGTGAACTTGCCGTTCGCCCCGCAGAGACTGGCTCCTCACTCACCGTCTCCTCCAGGCGGCCACAGCCAATGGTCGTGCTCAGCTATCTTGAAGAGGCTGGGCTATTTGTCGAGGTCGACAGAGTGCGGATGCTCGAACCTCACCTCCTGCTCGTGAACAGCAACTCCAGACGCTTCAAGGGGCCGGGAGCGATCAACTTTGACCTCCTCCTCGATGACATCGCCGAGCCCGGCCACTCGAAGGATGAAACACTCAAGGGAGTCCCCGATGGGTGGACCCTCTACCGCGACGTAACGGTTGGGCGACCACACGCGGAGTCAGACCCACTCCTTGAGCCTCTCAAGCCTGCGCAGACATCGACCCTTGTTGTGAATGGTGGCCTTCGGCTCCCGGGCCATGCGGTTCGGTGGCACGCGGATGCACCGCTGGTCCTCAAGGGATCGGTCATCGGGGCCACGGAACTCAGCCTCTCGCTCGTGTCTGTCAACGTCGAAGAACCCCTTCAGGCGTGGACCGGGGAGGTTGAGGAGATCACGGCCTCTACTGAAGAACTCGGTCTCTCGCCCGGCATGTATAGGGCTGAACTGGACGCCCGGATCGGTCAGAAGAGCCAGAAATCCGTCGCGACATTCACCCTCTGCAGCTCCGACGAACCGCGGGTTCGCACTGCCACCGGCCACGTCGCCTACGACTTGGCCGTCCCCCTCGGCGCCCTCTCCGCGGTTGAGACTGACGGCCGCGACGGGCCTGTGTTGTCGTCTGGTAGGAGCACTCCTCAAGCGGTCAGCGTTGAGGCCGGACCGGCCTGGTGGAGCATGAAGCCCCTTCAATACGGGGCGGAAGCCCTCGGAGCTCCTCCCGCGCCCGACAGTTGCGCAGTTACCGGCTCGCATCATTGGGACATTGAGCGTCACCGGCAGGGCATGAAAGACCGTGCGGAGTGCGTCAAGTGTGGCCGCGTTCGGCTCTACAGTGCGACGGCGAGGAAGAGGAAGACCGCCCCCGTAGCCTCGTACCCACAAGCACCCCTTCGGCACTTGAACTTCGGCGAGCCGGCCAGCGACATCTCCGGAGAGTGTCTACTTGATGCGTTGACGTGGCTGGGCGGCGGCTCCCCCGCGGAGCTCGCACGGGTCGTGCGGCAGGTTTTCGACTCTGCGCTCACCGTTGACGAGATCGTCCGGACGCTGGAGGTATTGGGCCACGTCAGCGTGGTGCGCGATCCCGAGACGCTGGGAGTCGAGCGGTGGGAAATGAGCCCGCGGTGTCTTGCCGGTCTGGCTGACGGTACCTGGATGGCAATCGGAGCATGGTCTCGGAACGACGTGGCGACCCTGGATGACCTCTCAGCCGAGTACGGCAGCACGGTCCAGCTCGACACTAGCGATTGGATCCCGCGTCGAGTCGTGGCCGACCTTGAAGAACCAGAGGCACGCGAGGTGGGAGAGCTTCTCGAGGCCTCCGTGGAGCCACAATTAGGGCGACGTCTTCTCGGGGAACTTCCGCACCTAACCGCTGAGTACGACGCGCTGCGCACAATGAGTGCAGAGGGCATCTACGACGCTGAATGGTTTGATCCGCAGCAGGCACGCTGGGTGAAGACACAGTCAGTCGGGCAACCGGGCGCATACCGCACCAAGCGGGGGTTCGTATCCATGTACTTCCTCAGGACTGCCATGGACATCATCAACGGGCAGGTTCGGCGCGGCGACACCCGCGTCGTTAAACATCTAGCGAATGTCAGCCGACCGATCGTCGGGTACGACGCCGAATCGCGCAGGCTCTTCGTCCCTCTGGGCGCCGACCTCCCCGGCCTCTACGGGCGCGCGCTGACCCTTCAGTCTGGTCGACCACCGAGCAAAGTTCAAGGTACGGCGCTTCTCGCCTATCCCTCCGTTGATGAAGATGTAGCGAGCGCCCTCGTCTCGCTCCTGAAAGGGTGACCGTTGAACACTCCGGCAGATCCCGTCGCGCTTAACGAAGCGCTGACTAAGGCCTATCTCCGATACATCGACACCGCCTACTGGCTCAGTGACAGTCGGCTCATGGCCGAACGGCGTCGGCTCATTCTCGACAACGGGCTCCTCTCAACGCCGCCCTATCTCGAGCCAGTCCTGACTTACGAGGCGACGGAAGACCTGCTGGCCGTGTGCAGGTCCGTTGGGATCCCTGACAGCGTCTCCACGGCTGTAGGTCGGGTCCTGTTCGGTGACTACACACCAAGTGGCCAGCCGATTCGGCTCCGGCCGCATCAGGCTGAGGCGGTGCGCGCAACGTTCCAGAGGGGGACGGCCGATCGGCGTAACCCGATAGTCACGTCCGGGACTGGTTCCGGTAAGACCGAGGCATTCCTACTGCCGATCCTGCTTCGCCTCGTCTCCGAGAGCGTTGGTTGGGCCAAGCAGCCCACCGCGAGCAAATGGTGGGAAGGGGCCGCGTGGTCGCCCGGGATATCGCTCCGCTCGACTGAGACACGTCCAGCTGCCGTGCGCGCTCTGGTGTTGTACCCCACCAATGCGCTTGTTGAAGACCAGATGTCACGGCTACGAAAGGCGCTGCACCGACTGCAAGCAGCGGGGACACCGCTGTGGTTCGGTCGACTCACCAGCGCAACCCTCGGGACAGTCAACCCCCCGAAGACACCAAGCGGCGCGAAGAGCGTTGCGCAGAATGTACGGGACCTCGTCGACGACCACCTGCGCATGGTCGCGTCACTCAAGAGTGACCCGGACCTGGCCGCCCTCGACGACTCCGCTCAGGCGCGTGCGATCGAAGAGCGGCTGGCCCTCTTCTCAGACCCCCGCCACACCGAAATGCTCGTCCGATGGGACATGGTCGAGGAGCCGCCCGACATCCTCGTCACGAACTTCTCCATGCTCAATGCGGTCCTCATGCGCGAGCAAGAGGCGGGAATCTTCACCGCGACGAAGAAGTGGCTGGCTGCGGACCCATCGCACACGTTCACAGTTGTCGTTGACGAGCTTCACTTGCAGAGGGGCACAGCAGGAAGTGAAGTATCGATGGTGCTCCGAAGTACTCTGCATCGCCTCGGTCTCGAGGCGGACAGCCCTCAGCTTCGAGTGATCGCAACCAGCGCATCGCTGACGGACAACTTCGATTATCTGGAGCAGTTCTTCGGCGTGGAACGCCGCTCTTTCGCGGTCATCAACGGTGTCCCCCGCCTACCGCAACCCCAGGGGGGGTTCGGCCGCACTGACGTTCTTGAGACACCGGACGTCGCGACACTCGGTGACCCGCAACAGGTTTCGGATGAAATCGCGGCAGCCTGTTACCAGGTCGCGCCGGGTGGTCGTCTTCGGACCACCGAGATTGGAGTGGTCGCCGAACGGATATTCGGCGAGCCCGACACCGGTCTGCGGGGCATCAGCCGTCTCCTCTCCTGGCTGGCAGCCACATCCCCAAGCGAGAAGAAGACCCAGATTCGGTCGCATCACTTTGTCCGGACCATGCGTGGAATGTGGGCCTGCACGAATCCGAAATGCCGACAAGAGGATACCGGCGACTCCTTCGAGGTCGGCTCCCTTTACGAGCGCCCAACCACGGTCTGTATCCGATGTGGGTCGCGTGTACTCGAACTTCTCTACTGCTACGAATGCGGGGACGTCAGTGTCGGCGGCTACGTCGACGAAATTACTGATGCGGATGGTGACCGCAGCGAATTCCTCGCCAGTTCTTCGCCCCATGCACCCGAGAAGAATCCGCAACTCGTCTTTAAACGAAGCCGCGACGAGTATCGCTGGTTCTGGCCGTCGGGCGGCCGGACCCCTCGTGACACCCAGAAGTTCACTGTAAGCAAGCGGAACTTCCATTTCTCCAAAGCGGAACTTGACCCTCGAACGGGTCAGGTCGCCCTGGGCGGCGCCGACGAGGATGGCTGGATCGCCGGATGGGTGGTCCAGCCGGTGACTCCGTTGAAGGCAGAGGGAAAGAAGGTCCGTATTCCGGCGCTTCCAGACCGGTGCCCGGCGTGCGGGCAAAAGGGGCGGGCCACTCAGGAGACAGAAAAGTTCGAGCGCGGCGAGATTCGCACGCCGATACGTGCTCATACTGCGGGTGCATCGGCCGCCCTCGAGGTCTACCTCGGTGAGTTCATGCGCAAGTTGGGCCGCGGTGCGGATGCTCGAACGCTGATCTTCACCGACAGTCGAGACGACGCGGCCAAGACCGCGGCCGGTCTTGCACTGAACCACTATCGGGACCAGCTTCGGCAGCTGATCCGCGCTGCGCTTGTCGCCCGCCAGCGCCCCATCGTTGAAGTTCTACGCGACGAGCTTCAGGGCATGATGCTGAACGGGGACGAGAAGGCACGCGCGGAAGCAGCAAAGGTCAGCCGCCCCGACCTCTGGCAGGCATGCCAAGCCCTCAACATGTCGGAGAAGTATGGGCTCGCAGTGCCACCTGAGCTCCAGGCAGTGATCGACGCCGACATCTCGACTGGTGCCGAAGTGCCGGCAAGGAGTTGGACGGAGGCCCTGGCACACGTAACCGACGCGCTGGTCCATCTCGGCTCAAACCCGGCGGGTCCGGGGCCCAAAGCGCAGCGCAGAGGCGGTCATCCTTGGTACCGATACTTTCAACCTCCTAGCGCGGGTTTGTGGAATCCGCTGTCGCCCTCCGACAAGGGCGACCACGGCGAGTTCTATGCGCACCAGTTGTCGATCGGTGTCAGCGAGGCCGTCTTCGATCGGGCGCGTCGCGATCTTGAGTCTGTAGGTGTTGCTTTTGTCGACACGATCGTCGCACCTCCCACAGGCCCTGGGCTGACCGCAAAGGGGAGCCGTGAGGTTCTCCGGTCACTCCTCCGGCTCCTCGGGCGCGGCTACCGCTACGACAGCCCGGACAACTCCGGCACCGGCCTTCCGACAGGTGCAAAGCACTACCTCAAGACCATCTCAGGGTTATCGGGCGCCGACGCCGCCGAGCTGGAGGGATGGGCGCACAAGGCACTTGGACAACTTGGGCTCCTCAAGAACGATGACGAGTGGGTTCTGGCCACCGGCAGAAACGCGGTCGGACTCCGGTTCGTCGAAGGCGGCTCGACCGTCTGGGAGTGCAGTAAGTGCCACTACCGGCATCTCCACCCGAGCGCAGGCGTCTGCGCCAACGCTATGTGTGGTGGGACGTCGCTGGTGGAGGGGGCCCGGCCGAATGATGAGAGCGACTACATCGGATGGCTGGCGATGCAGGAAGCCACACGTCTCAATGTTGAGGAGCTCACGGGCCAGACGAAACCGCTTGCCGAACAGCGTCGTCGGCAGAGGGCGTTCAAGGGCGTCTTGCTCCCCCCCGCAGAGAACGACCTCACCACGCCGATCGATGTCCTGAGCGTTACCACCACAATGGAGGTGGGCGTAGACATCGGATCACTGAGGTCGACAGTGATGGCCAATGTGCCGCCTCAGCGATACAACTACCAGCAGCGTGTTGGGCGTGCCGGACGCGCTGGACAAGCGCTCTCATATGCCCTCACTGTGGGCAGAGACAGGACCCACGACGACGACTACTTCCGCAGCCCATGGAAGATGAACGGGGACGAGCCGGCACAACCGTTCCTCGACCTCAGCCGTCCGAGGATCATCCAGCGAGTTGCCGCGGCGGAAGTACTTCGCCGCGCGTTCCTTGGTCTCGAACCCCGACCTGAGTGGAGCAAGGACAGTCTTCACGGGACCTTTGGCCTCTGGTCGCAATGGGCGGCGCACAAGCGACCAGTCCAGGAATGGCTGAAGTCTTCGGCAGAGGTCGATGAGGTTGTAACAAGGCTGGCCGCGTACACAGCCCTCCTGCCCGCGGACGCGTCGAAGCTCATCGAGTGGTGCCGAGGCACCGGAACGCCTGGGGGGCTCATCTCCGAAATAGAGAGGGTTGTCAGTCAGGCCGAGATAGATGGCGCCCCAGACGACCAACTGAGCAGGTTGCTCGCGGCCGGAGGTGTGCTACCGATGTTCGGGTTCCCCACCAAGGTGCGCCAGCTCTTCGGCGGATTTGTGAGGAAGGCTGATCTGGATACGGCGACCGTTTCCGATCGCCCGCTTGGGATGGCTGTCAGCACATTCTCACCGGGGGGCCAAGTCGTCAAGGACAAACGGCTCCACACAGCAGTGGGATTCGTCGCGTACGAAGTGAAGGGCCCCAAGGCCATAGCCGTCCCTGACCCTCTTGGCCCAGCGATGCCAACTTCCGTATGCGACACCTGTGGCGACGTGATTCTTAACGGCACCGCTGGGACCTGCCGTACGTGCGGCAGTGCCGTTCGCGTCTTCCCGCTGCATCAACCACTGGGTTTCCGGACAACGTACGACCCCGTCGACTATCGCGACGAGAATGATGATGTCAGCCGCGTTTCTGACGCGTCCTTGTCGGTTGTGCGTCCGGCAGAGCGCGAAGAGACCGTGATGGCCTCCCACCTTGAGATATTCGAGCAGCAGCAACTGGTCCAGTACAACGACAACAACGGGTCACTATTCACGGTGGTTCGGCAGGGTGACAGCGTCGTCGCTACTGACGACTGGCTCTATCGCCCTAGCGATCTTGGCGAATGGAGGGCGCCATCGCCCCAGAATGCCCGCAGTATCGCAATCGGGGAGATCCGCGTGACGGACGTCTTGACCGTTGAGCTGGACCCAGAGAGGTCTCAGGCACCCGGGCCGGGGTTGGTGCCGTTTAGTCGCGACATCGCGCCGGCCAGCATCGCAGCCCACAGATCCTTCGCCGAGGTACTCCGTCGGGCCTGCAAGGTCGAGCTCCAAGTGAGCCCCGATGAACTCGTCGTAGACCTCAACCCGTTTCCACTCAATGGAACTCCATCAGCTCGAGTCTTTATCGCAGATGCCCTGGACAACGGCGCAGGGTACGCCGCTGAACTTGGTCGGCCCAAGGTCTTCGAACGCTTGCTTACCGAGGGACGCGAGCGATTGACGGGTCTCTACGAGGGGAGCAAGCGCCATCGGGAGACCTGCATGCCCTCGTGCCCCGACTGCCTGCGCTCGTGGGACAACCGCCGCCACCACTCGGGGTTGGACTGGCGACTTGCTCTCGACATGCTTGACCTTGCTGCGGGTCAATCGCTTTCGCTTGAGCGTTGGTTCACGGTCGGCCGTCAGCGCGGGACCGACCTTGCACGTCAGTTCCCCGACGATCTAGGCCTGGACGAGGTTGCCGGCGTGCCCGTCCTCCGGGGTGTCGGGCAACGGAGGAGCAGCGCGGTCGTCATCGGTCATCCGCTGTGGTGGCGCGACGGGCACCACATGACGGACGAGCAGGCTGAGGTCGATGTCCTACTCGAGGACGACGGCGTCAGGCACCTTGTCCGTTCTGACCCGTTCGAACTCGCGCTGAGCCCTGCCCGCGTTCTTGTCCGCTTCTTCAGGTGAGCGTCTTGACGTTGCGGCAGGGACGGTCATGACCGCAGTCAACGATCTGAACGATCTGTCCTACTCCGGTTGGTCGCGTATCCGCGCATGTCCGCTGCGGGCGGCGTTTGCACTGGACCCGACGACCAGCGGTCTGGATCGAGGCAACCAGTATTCGGCAATCGGTAACGCACGACACAGGCTTGTTGAGCTAGTCGCCGAGGGTCGCCGCGAGGGAAGACCTGAACCGAACAGACGATGGGTAAGAGGTCAGTTCGACAGGTGCGTCTCTATGGAGCGGGACCGACTCACAGAGCAGTGGTCGCCGGCTGAGGTCCCCCCGGTCCGTAGCTGGCCCGACATCGCCCTGACCAGAGCGAAGATATCCAAGGAGCTTGGCACGGAGGACGGCCCCGACTGGCCTGAGTCGCAGATCCCCTGGCCACACGCGGAGGGCATCGCTGGCACCTTCTATTCGCCGACAGTGCCTGTTCTCCCAAGTCCCGGCGAGGTGGCAACCGAGGTCACACTGCGTGATGCGCGGCGGGCGCTTTGGGGTCGAATAGACCGGCTTGAGAACCGTTCAGGCGTGATCGTCGTGGTGGACTTCAAGTCCGGAATCGGAGCCTCGCCCGAAGAGCTCATCGAACGTCACCGCCTGCAGTTGCTCTTCTACGCAGGCTTGGTCCACCAGTCCTACGGGGTATGGCCAGAGTTGGAGCTAGTCCCAGTGAATGGGAGACCGGTTCACCTTGATTACGACCACACGGACGTTGAATCCGTGAGGGCAGGGGCAGTGGCCGACCGCGCGCGATTCAATGCCGACGCCGCCGCGGGCAACCTTGCAAGTGCCGTGCAGGTATCTGCCGAACGGTGTGCATGGTGCCCCTTCCAGGCGATCTGTCCAGCATTGCTCAGCCAGTGGTCGACGGCCTCCTCCGGTGGTGCACCCCTCGGAAGGTCGGTGTCGCTTGCGAGAGGGCGGGTGCAAGAGGTTCGGCGCCATCAGTCGTCCACTGATGTCGTCCTCGCCCAGCCACAACAACTGACAGCACCCGCTGGAGAAGTGGTTGTGACGCGGCTCCCAGCTGGGCTCACTACGTCACGCGGCGACGAGTTGACTGTTTCTCGAGTCTCGCCGGCCGGTAGTGACCGCGTCGTTCGTGCACAGTGGGACACCTTGTATTGGCCGGCCTGAGGAGCCCCCTCCAACCACCCCGACGGCTAATGAGAGTGACCTCGCCTCGACCAGCGGAACCGGCTCTCCTCCCGTCTACGCAGTGGCAAGGCATGGACTCCAGGCTCATTGGCCCTGACTGGTGAGGTCTGACGCCACGAGACGGCCTTTCCAACGCCGCCAGACCGTGCAATCAAGGCGAATCGAGCAGCATCAACCGGACAACTGATAAGAAGACCCAGTGGGATCAGTCGTCGTCGATCAGATTGGGCAGGACGGCTCCCTCCTGTCAGACGTCGACACCACGCTCAGTGACCGGCAGAAGAACGATTTGCTGCTCACTGCTCTCCCCGGAGCCGCCGTCGAGGTGTATGCCGGCGAGCGAGTCGTCCGCTTCGGAGACCACATCATCCTCAAGAAGCAAGTGACCCACCTGGGACACCCGTGGCCCAGTTTCAAGAAGCGCATTCAGATCCCGAAGGCTTGGCTTGTCGTTGAACGCCAAGCGGTCGAAGACGGCCTGGTACCTCGATTCATAGGCATTTACCGGTACGGCGAGGTGACGATCTTTGTCGACTTCGACCCCAGCACCTACGTCCAGCGCAAGGCCAACAACTCCGCTGCACACGTGGCAACCAACGATCTCTACCAGGCGCAGACACTGGGCGTGTTCACACGTGTAGACCGCAACGGCAACTCGCTCACGAGTGTTCGCGCGGACCAATTCGCTGACTACTTGCTGGGCACGGTCGCAGAGCATCTCCCGCATCTGGATGTGTTCACGAGATTCAACGAGGGCTTCCTCCAGGGTGGCCGGATCGAGGCCTTGGATGCGCTCAGGAACATGCACGCCTCGAAATGGCCGGATACATTTCAAGCGGAGTGGCCTGGCTTCTACCTTGAGTTCCGATTCGACGCGTTCGTGCGCAGGCACGGCCTCGGAGACAGGGTGGCCTTTCAGAAAGTCAAGGGCCGGATGGATTATGACTACGACCTCATCTTCAGGAACTCCGGCCAGATCGACTACTTCGGCGACCTGAAGGCTTCTAACATCGAGAAGCATGAGTCCCCAGGCAACGATGCTGCGGACATCAGTCGATGCGTCCGCGAGTTTGGCCGCTTCTGGTACGTCATATACGAGCACGAGACGTGGCATGGCCGCACCGATGGTGACCGCGCCACCATCGCCTGGAACGAGTGGAAGCAGTCAGTTGGCTATGACAACGGCAAGCCGTATAACCCGCTCTCTTACGCCACCAAGTTCAAAGCATCCGTGCGATTCACGAGGATGATGATCCTCGAGATCAACGAGGCCAACTTCTACTCCGTGCTCGGACCTTTCGCTCAAGGGCCTCAGCCAAGCGGCGCTACGAGGGCGCTGAAGGTAATGATTACCAAGAGGAACATCGACAACTTCTTGGTTTTCTCAGCGGCGATCGACTAATTGCGTCTTAGTCCATCCAGGGCTACGGCGGTCTTCCTAGTGATGACCGTGCGTGGTGGCGCGCTATCCGGCCAGGCTGGTTGTTGGGCCGTGCTTTGCCGCGAACTCCGAGTCTAAGGCGGTGGGTGCGAGCGAATCACGCAGTGGGTTTGCCGCTGCGTCGAGGACGCTGGTCACTAAGCGCTTGGGAAGATCTGCACGGTTCTGTGACACGTGTGTACGGAAGACGTGCCAAGCAGCACCGACGGCAACACCGTTGCCGACCTGCTTGTACGACGCTTGGTCGCGTTGGCCTGAGAACCTGAAGTTGCGGTCAAAGCCCTGCAGGCGTGCAGCCTCATGGGGGGTGAGGCGCCGGCGCCGGCTCCCGATGACCGAGGTCTGGGTGATTGCCACCAGCGCCGGAAGGTAGCTCGGAGCCTTGGCACGGATGCCAGACGGGCGGAAATGCATGACCGTCTCCCACAGCGAGCTTGTGTCCTGAGCCTGCCATTCCAGCTTGCGCCGGGAATCAGGGAACCTGGCGAAGGAGGGGTTGGCCTTCTTCCAGGCCCTGATCACGTCGCGGTTGTCGTCGAAGAAGCGTGCGTTCTTGATGAGGATGTCGGACTTCCACTTGGGCAGGGCATCGAGCTCGAGAGGGTCGAGACCCCTTTCCGGGATCCAGGCATCCGCCCAGAGTGGGAAGCCGGGTAGGCGCACGCCCCGAGCGGACCACATCCGCTGGACCAGGTCGTCCCAGACGTTGATCCACTCAGTCTCGTCGACCGTGAGCTTGTATTTCTCCAGATTTGGGATGGACAAGTCCTCGTCGAGGATCCAGTCGGCGTCCCAATCATGCACGTTCCACCCATCGACCGGTCCGCGCACGACGGTTGGGGGGACATCGACCTCAGTCATGGCACGTTGAGGGCCGACGTAGGTCCCGAGGATGAACACGCGGTCGCGCACCTGGGGGGTGCCGCCTAGGGACGGCGGCAGGAAGTGGGGTGAGAAGACGGATGGCGTTGACGAGACGCGATATCCGATCTCACGCAGGGTCTTGATGATGACGTCCCACTCGTGCGTGTGCCTGGGGCCGGCGAGGTTGCGGACATTCTCGAGGAGGACAACGGCAGGAGTCCGCTCCTCGAGGATCCGGGCGATGTTCCAGAAGAGCGTCCCCCGCGCCTCATCCATGCCCCTTTGGAACCCCGACTTGGAGAAGGGCTGGCAGGGAAAGCCGGCCGCTAGAACGTCATGGGCGGGAATGTTGACTGGCGCGTCTTCGGGCGTATCGAGGGTGATGTCCGTGTTGATGATCGGACGCTCCGCCTCCGGGAGGTGGTCCACCCAGTTGTGGAGGTACGTGTTCCGGGCCTCGCGATCGATCTCGGACACGTAGACGCATCGACCACCAGCGTGATCCAGCATGGCGTGAAAGCCACCAATGCCAGCGAAGAGGTCCACGTAGGAGAAGGGCGCGGATCTCGTCGACATGGTACCCAGCTTAGCTGAAGCATCAGCTAAGTCAAGCTCCCGCGCGGGTCGAGCGAAACGAAGTGGCAGAACGAGATTCATGGCAGGCCAATCTCCGGTTGGGGCACATCCCAGAGGCCGACCCGATGTGCTTTCGACTGTTTATGGTTTCGAAGCCCACTACTCAATCACCAACCGCCGACAGGCCGCTCGGACTGCCTGGTCAGCCGAGAATCGCCAACGCGGCGGTGGCGGAGTCGCGGGCTACCGTGCACTCCCAAATCCGCACGACCCGCCAGCCGTGGTCCTCCGCCAGTCGGGTCGATCGACTGTCGCGCTCCGCGTTGCGCCGCATCTTGTCGGCCCACAGGTCCGCGTTCGGTCCCGTCCACGGAGTCTTGCGGCCGTGCTCGGGGCATCCATGCCAGAAGCATCCGTCAACGAAGACCGCCACTTTGCGGCCGGGCAGCACGAAGTCGGGGGTGCAGCCCTTCGCGATCCGCGGGTGTAAGCGGAAGCGGCCGCCAGCGGCGTGAACCGCCTTCCGCAGGGCGACCTCTGGGGTTGTGCTCTCCTTCCGACGGCCGGCAAGGTGCGCGCCGGCCCTGGTGCTGGTCCATTCCTCGGCCATAAGACCAACGTACGACGATTGAGGGCGGACAGATGCGGGCCATCCCGCCATGCGGAGGCGGGCTGTGCCGACCGTGGGCGCGTCCATGGCGACCGTCGTCCGTGGGCCTCATACGTTCGAACGGGGCATTTCAACCCCCCTCAAGCAGTACGTTCTGCGGCATTGCTGATGACTGTCGACATGGAATGAACCCGGAATGGTGCTCGTCCTGCCGTGGGGACGACGACGGCGCCTTCAGCGGAGTTCGAGGATCGGGCCTCGAGGGCGGGGAGGTAAAGCAGGACCAGCTGGACCGCTTGTGCCGGCAGCTGAGCCTCCCGACTGTTCCCGTAGGCAGGGGCAGTAGCTTGCCGTCGCACGTGTTCGAGGAGGCGGCCCGCCAATGCGGGGTCTCGCGCGGATCCATGCCCGAGATCGGGGAGAGGCTTGCCAGGAAGGCCGGTCTCTCTTGGACTAGCGAATGTGACAGCCGCGGGACGCTGAGCGGTGGCGGCTCCACCGTGACGCGAGAGGGCCTCGACGTGATCAACAGATCCGTGGCGGCGCTGCTCCCCCGCCGATAGAGAACGGGAAACCTTCTCGCCGCCCGTCCCGCGTACTGCCACGAAGAACTGCAACGGGTGGTCAAATGGGCAACTGCAACTGCCGGTTCACGTCGCGCTGCACGCACGGACGGCCTCTTCCGACGACCTCGCTCCGAGTTTGCAAGCAGGGGGTTAGGGTTTCGAGTCCCCTTGGCTCCACCATCTCCTCCGCACATCTGGCCAGGCATGCCGCACCGCCGGCCCAATCTGCGCGCCGCACCCGTGACTGGTGGCCAGAAGTTCGCCGCCTACGCAGGTTGGTGGATGCGCCGGACGACGACCGGGGCGCACGCTGGCTGAGGTCCACCTCGCACGTGGCGCGGTGGCTGTCCTGAGCGAGGTGGGTCGTATGTTCCGTGCCCGGACGGTCCTCGGATCGATCGTCTCGACCGTCGCGGTGATGCTGCTCGCGGCACCGGCCGCCGTGGGCGCTCATGCGGACCGGGTGATCGTGCTGCCCGGGGCGTCGAGCACTGAGGGCATCGCGCGGGGCGCTGGCACGACCTTCTACGCCACCGATCTCTTCGCCGGTGACGTGTTCCGGGGCGACCTGGCCACCGGGCAAGTGGAGCGCTTCGTCGACAACCCGCCGGGGCGGGTGGCGGTGGGGCTCAAGGCCGACCTGCCGCATGGCCTGTTGTTCGTGGCAGGTGGCCCCACGGGTCAGGCCTACGTCTACGACCTCGACACCGGAGCCTCGGTCGCCACCTACCAGCTCACGACGGGTCCCGCCTTCATCAACGACGTCGCGGTCACCCGGACCGGCGCCTGGTTCACCAACTCCAATGCCGCCGAGCTCTACTTCGTCCCCGCCATGCGCAAGGCGACCGGGCCGGTGCGCACCCTGGCACTCAGCGGGCCGGCCGCGGACACCAGCGGCCAGTTCAACAACAACGGGATCGCCGCGACGGCCGACGGCACGAGCTTGCTGGTCGCGCACAGCGGTCAGGGCGCGGTCAACGTGGTCGACCCGACGACCGGGACGAGCCGGACCCTGGCCGGCGTGGCCACCCCGAACGTCGACGGCATCCTCCTCGAGGGACGCACCCTGTGGGCCGTGCAGAACTTCAGCAACCAGATCTCCACGTTCCGGCTGAGCGGCACCCTGTCGTCCGGGTCGCTGACCAAGGTCATCACCAGCGACGCCTTCCAGGTGCCGACGACGGTGGCCCGGTTCGGTGACCGGCTGGCCGTCGTCAACGCCAAGTTCGACACCGGCCTGCCGCCGACCGCGAGCGAGTACGAGGTCGTGGTCGTCGACCGCTGAACAACCCTCCACTTCTCCCACTTCTGGCCAGGTATGCCGCGTGGCTGGCTGGTTGTCGCGGCCGCACCCCGCATCGGTGGCCAGAAGTGCGGGAGGGTCAGCCCACGGTGAGGCGCTCGGCCATCGCCTTCAGGTGGTCGGTCACCGAGTCGAGAGGTTCGAACGACCGAGCCGCACGGGCAAGCACGACGGCCCCCTCCGACGCTGCCATCACCATGGTCGAGAGCCCCGCGGCATCCTTCGCCGGCACGCCGCCGTGCTCCAACAGCTCCGTGAGCCGCGACCCCCAGGCTGCGAACACGGCCGCCGCGCCGTCGAGCAGCTCGGGCGACTCCCCCGACACCGTCACGGCGAGCACCGAGCAGCCTGCCCCGAAGTCCGACCGCTTCAGCACGCTGCGCCACAGCAGCATGAACCCGTCCACGACCTCCGCGGAAGGTAGCCCGTCGAGCGAGTCGAGCACCGCGACCGCCCGGGCGCCGGCGAGCTCGACCGCCGCCGCGACCAGCTGGTCCTTGCCGTCGGGGAAGTGGTGGTAGATCGACCCGCGCGGCGCTCCCGAGTGATCGAGCACCGACGAGAAGGACGTGGCCTGGTAGCCGTTCTTCGCCAACAGCACCACGGCGCTGTCGACCATCCGCTCGCGCGCGGAACTCCCCACGTACGTCTCCATCCCTTGACTATGACGGTCATCATAGTGGACTATGACGACCGTCCTACTATCGCACCAGGAGTCCACCATGCCGATGATCGACGTGTATGCCGCCAGCGGCACCTTTGCCGACCAGCACCAGCTCGCGGTCGACCTGGCCAGTGCGGTGAAGGAGGTCGAGCAGGTGCCGGACATCCCGATGTTCCGCCAGAACACCGCCGCCTTCGTGCACGACCTTCCCGCTGACTCGCTCGCCAACGTCGACGGCGACTCGAACTACGTGCGGGTGCAGGTGCTCACCAACGCCGGAGCCCTCGACCGCGACAAGCAGCTGGCTGTCGTCGAGCGGCTGACGGCCATCGTGACGGCGGCAGCTGGCGACGAGTCGTTGTCGCAGCGGACCTGGGTCCTGCTGACCGAGGCGGCCGAGGGTGGCTGGGGTCTGTGGGGTCACGCCCACACGAACGCCGAGCTCGTGACCGCCGCCCGCACCCAGATCGCCGAGCTCACCCAAGGCTGACTTGTGGCCAGTGGTACCTCAGGGATCGGCCGAAGTGGGGGTCTGGTGAGGCACCGGTGGCCAGATGTCGGAGAGCTAGGGGGCCAGCAGGACCAGGGGGACTCGGCAGTTGAGGCCGACGTGGTTGAGTCGCTCGACCAGGGGCTTGCCGTCGATCGTCGGCAGCTGCATCGGCTTCGGCTTGCCGGCTGCCAACGACCGCGCGTAGGCATCCCGGGCCGTGACGAGCCGCTGCCAGTCCTCGACCCACTGCGCCGCGGGCTGGTCGGCCTCGAGCCGCGCGTCCCCCAGGGCCTGCATCGCCGTGATCAGCTCGACGACCGCGTCGTTCTGAGCGTTGATCGCCCCGACGCGGCGCGGGATCGGCGACGTCGCAGCGACCGCGGACGCCGCGGCGGACTCGCGCATCCGGGCGCACGCCGCCGAGGCCACCCTCGTGATCGCGCCCTGCTCGACGACGTCGGGGTCGTCCGCGTTGGCGAAGGTCCACAGCTTCGAGAGCGCGACGAACACCACCACCGCTGCCACCACCACGGCGATGCGCGCAGCCCACACCCTCCACTGCTCCCCGGTCATCGTGGCCATCCTTGCCCGAACCCTCCCGGGCGCAACTCCGGCAAAAGCACTGCCTCACGCCACGCGATGGGCGCGGCAGACGACGGGGCCTCCCGCGGTAGACGACGAGGCCCCGCGCGGCATACCGGTGGGGTTGCCGGGCGAGGCCTGGTCGGGCCTGAGGTGGGCTATCCGTCGACCTCGACGGTGGGTGCCCCCGGCGCGTTCTTCTGCACCGAGGCGATGCCGTTCTCGGCAGCGGCCTTCGACTCGTACGCCTCACCCACGGCGATCACCTGGCCGTTGCTGGCCTTGAGCCGGAAGCGGTACTTGCCCGCCTTGTCCTGGTAGAGCTCGAACTTCCCCGCCATCACTGCACCTCCGTGAGTGGACCAGACTGCGAACGTTCGCAGCCTAGGGCCGCCGGTATGCCGCGTACAGGGCCAGCCGCTCAGTGCACCTCGAGCGGCTCAGGCCGACTCCGCCATCGCCTTGAGCTTGGTCATCGCGTCCATCGTCTGCTTCGGGAGGTCGCGCCGGATCAGCGGCGTGAAGAGCTTGCCAATCCCCTTGGTGGCGATGTCGATGCTGTGCGTGAGCGTCGTGCCGACGCCGTCGGAGGCCGCGACGAAGTCAACGGTGACGTCCATCATCCTGTCGGTGAACTTCATCGCGAAGTGCCGGTCGGGCTCGTGCGCGATGATCTGTCCGTCCATGGTGCCGGTCCGGCGGCCGTCGTCGTAGTGGTACTTCAGCTCGGTGCCGACGTCGTTCGCACCCTCGGACAGCTTGTCGATGCCGGTGCAGCGGGACAGCCACAAGGGTGTCTTGGAGAAGTCGTCGACGATCGCGAAGACAGCTGACGGGGGTGCGCTCACCGAGAGCGTGTGGGCGAAGCGGGGCATGGCGGTCTCCGAGGGTGGGGGTGCGCACACGCTACTGCGTGCCGGCTCCCCACAGGAGGGCCTGCCTCAGATGTCCGGGTATGCCGGTGGCTCGGCCTCCGCGCGCAGGCTCGGTGGGGTGGGCAGCGGGCGCCGCGGCTCGCGCACGCCGGCCAACCCGTCACCCGGATCGTCCGGCAGGAACGCGCCCACCAAGCGACGGCCGCGCACCCGTCGGTGGCGGTACACGGCATACAGGTCGGTGTGGGTGTGGTCGCGGGCGGTGACCCGGCGCAGCGCCGGTCCGCCCATCATGACCGCCTCGCCGGGGCTGGACGCCGTGACGAAGACCGGGCGCCCGTGGGGCCGCCCGGCGCGGTCGTGGGCGATGAGCTCGTACCTGGCCATGCCCCCAGCGTGCGCCGCGGAGCACTCACTCACAAGGCCCTCAGCGGATCTCGATCCGAGGAGCCCCCGCGACGGTGTGGCCGATGACCGGGGCGCCGGGCACCTCGCCCACCACCAGCAGCCCGCCGCTGGTCTGGGCGTCGGCCAGCATGAGGAGCACGTCCTCGTCGACCCACCCACTCGCCACGTCGAGGTGCGGCCGGACCCAGTCGAGGTTGCGGCGGGTGCCCCCGCTGACGAACCCGTCGCGCAACGACTCCCACGCGCCATCGAGCACCGGCACGCACGCCGAGTCGAGCACGGCCCCGAGTCCAGAGGCGCGGAGCAGCTTGAACAGGTGGCCCAGCAGCCCGAACCCGGTGACGTCGGTCGCGGCCCGCACCCCGGCCGACACCGCCGCTGCGCTCGCCACGTCGTTGAGCGACACCATCGACGCGACTGCGTGCTCGAACACCTCACCGGTGGCCTTGTGCCGGTTGTTGAGCACCCCCACCCCGATCGGCTTGGTCAGCGAGATCGGCAGCCCGGGCAGTGCGGAGTCGTTGCGCAGCAGGCGATCCGGGTCGGCGACGCCGGTCACGGCCATGCCGTACTTCGGCTCGGGGTCGTCGATCGAGTGACCCCCGGCCACCGGGCACCCGGCCAGTCCAGCCACGTCCAACCCACCCCGCAGCACCTCGCGCAGCAGCTCGAGCGGCAGCACCGACCGCGGCCAGCCGACCAGGTTGATGGACAGCACCGGCCGACCACCCATCGCGTAGACGTCGGAGAGTGCGTTGGCGGCCACGATCCGGCCGAAGTCATACGCGTCGTCGACGACCGGGGTGAAGAAGTCGGCGGTGCTGATCACCGCCGTGCCGTCGGCGACCCGCACCACGGCGCCGTCGTCCCCGTCGTCCAGCCCGACCAGCAGGTCGGCGGACACCTGGCCGCCCAGCCCGCGCACCACCTCCTCGAGCTCCCCCGGCGGGATCTTGCACGCGCAGCCGCCCCCCGCGGCATACTGCGTCAGCCGCACGGACACACCCTGTTCGGTCACGGTCCCTACGCTAGCCTCGCTCGCGGAGGCGTACAGGCGCCTGGTGGCCCTCCCGGTCTTCAAAACCGGTGCAGCCGAGCACCTCGGCTGGGCGGGTTCGATTCCCGTCCGCCTCCGCCACAGACAGGAGGCCGTATGCCGCAGCCGCAGCCCAGTCGTGCGCTCGACGCGCGTCGCCTCGTGCCCCGGACCGACGCCGTCCTCGCCAAACCCGCTGTGGCTCAGGCGATCTCGCGTCTCGGTCGCGACGTCGTGCGGGCTGCGGTGCAGCTGGCCCAGGAGCAGGTGCGCGCGGGCCGGATCGGCCCCGACGACGTCGTCGACGCGACGCTGGCCGCGCTGCCCCAGCGGTCGACCACCCTGACGCCGGTGCTCAACGCCACCGGCGTCGTCATCCACACCAACCTCGGCCGCGCCCCCCTGTCCGCCGCCGCGGTCGAGGCGATGGCGGCCGCGGCCGGCACGGTCGACGTCGAGCTCGACCTCGCCACCGGCCAGCGCTCGGCGCGCGGTCGGGGCACGACGGCCGCGCTGCTCGAGGTGCTCCCCGAGGCCGAGGCCGCGCTGGTCGTGAACAACGGGGCGGCCGCCCTGGTGCTCGCGACCACCGCGCTCGCCGCCGGTCGCGAGGTCGTCGTCAGCCGCGGCGAGCTGGTGGAGATCGGGGACGGGTTCCGGCTGCCCGACCTGATCGCCAGTGCCGGGGCCCGGCTGCGTGAGGTCGGCACCACCAACCGCACGACCCTCGCCGACTACGAGTCGGCCCTCGGTCCCGAGACCGGCTGCATCCTCAAGGTCCATCCCAGCAACTTCCGGGTCGAGGGCTTCACCTCGGCCGTCCCGGTCAGCGAGCTCGTGGCGCTCGGCCAGCCCGTGGTGCACGACATCGGCAGCGGGCTGCTGCGTCCGCACCCGTTGCTGCCCGACGAACCCGATGCCGCCCGGTCGCTCGCCGACGGTGCCGCCGTGGTGACCTGCAGCGGCGACAAGCTGCTCGGGGGCCCGCAGGCCGGGCTCGTGCTCGGCCGCGCCGACACCGTCACCCGCCTTCGTCGGCACCCCTTGGCCAGGGCGGTCCGGGCCGACAAGACCACCCTCGCGGCGCTCGAGGCCACGCTGCGCGGCCCACGGGCGCCGGTGTGGGACGCCCTGGAGGCCGACCCGGCGGTGCTCCGCGCCCGGTGCGAGGCGGTCGCCGCCAGCCTCCCCGAAGGACTCGCCGGCGTCGTCCCCGCCGACGGCGTCGTGGGTGGCGGTGGCGCCCCCGGGCACACGCTGCCCGGCTGGGCGGTCGCACTCCCCGAGTCGTATGCCGCGTCGTTGCGCCTGTTGGACCGGCCGGTCCTCGCCCGGGTCGAGCGCGGACGCTGCCTGGTCGACCTGCGATGCCTCCCGGAGGACGCGGACTCGTTGGTGGCGCAGGCGATTCGCGACGCCGGGCAGTAGGGCGCGATGGCTGTCGTCGCGACTGCGGGGCACGTCGACCACGGCAAGTCGACCCTGGTGCGCCTGCTCACCGGGCAGGAGCCCGACCGGTGGGCCGAGGAGCGACGTCGCGGCCTGACCATCGACCTCGGCTACGCGTGGACCGACATCGACGGGCGGCGGGTGAGCCTGGTCGACGTGCCGGGTCACGAGCACTTCACGGGCAACATGCTGGCCGGGCTGGGTCCTGTCGACGCGGTGTTGTTCGTGGTGGCGGCCGACGACGGCTGGTCGGCGCAGTCCCGCGAGCACGCGCGGGCCGTCGCCGCGCTCGGCATCGCACATGTGCTGCTCGTGGTGACCCGGTGCGACCTGGCCGACGGGGCGCCGGCCCGGGACGAGTCGTTCGACCGGATGGCTGCCCTCGGCGTCCACGTCTCGGAGAGCCTGCTCGTGTCGGGCGCGACCGGCGCGGGCCTCCCCGAGCTGCGGGCGGCCCTCGGCCGGCTCGCGGCAGCAGCGACGCCCGCTCCGGTCGACGCCAGTGGCACCATCGCCGACGGCCACCCGCCGGTGCGGCTCTGGGTGGACCGCTCGTTCAGCATCCGTGGCGCCGGGACCGTCGCCACCGGCACCCTCCCGCAGGGGCGGATCGCCGTGGGCGACGAGCTGCTCCTCGACGGGGCGGCGGTCGGGGTGCGCGGGCTGCAGACCTGCGGTGAGGAGGTGGCCTCGGTCGTCGGTCCGGCCCGGGTGGCCGTCAACCTGCGCGGGATCGAGGTGGGTCGGGTCGGCCGCGGCACCGCGCTCACCGGTCTCCAGTGGCCGGCCCACCCGTCAGTGCTCGACGTGGACCTCGTGCCCCTCGAGTCGACGATCGAAGGGCCTCGGTTGCCACGCCAGCTCACGCTGCACGCCGGCACCGCCGCCGTGCCGGTGCGCACCCAGGTCCTGCCGGACAGTCGGGTCCGGCTGCGCCTCGCCCACCCGCTCCCGCTGGTGGTGGGCGACCGCGCGGTGCTGCGCGACCCCGGTCGCCACGAGGTCCTCGCGGGCGTGCGGGTCCGGGTCGTGGACCCGCCGACCCTCCGCCGTGGGGCGCGCGACCGAGGCGAGGTCACGGCATACCGAGGGGTGCTGACGACGGAGGACGAGACCCGGTACGGGGTGCGCGAGCTGGTGGCCTGGCTCGGTGACCACCCCCTCCAGGCGCCGACGCGCGAGCAGCTGGACGGCTGGGCGATCACCGCGGCCGATCTGGCCGCCGCGGCCGACCGTGGTGAGGTCACCCGGCTCGGCGGTGTGGTGCTCACCGGTGACGCCGTGCACCGCGGGGAGGCGGTCGTGCGCGGGCTCGACCAGCCGTTCACCGTCGGCGAGGCCACCCGGGCGATGGGCACGTCACGACGCGTTGCCGTCCCGCTGCTGGAGCGGCTCGACTCCCTGCTGGTGACCCGACAACTGCCGGACGGCACCCGCGAGGTGCGTCCGCTCAGGCCGTGATGGTGCCGCCCTCGAAGGTGCAGGTGAGCCGGCCGCCGCCGGCCTGTGTCGTGTCGGTGACGGGGTAGCCGTAGCTGCCGGTCGCCCCGCCTTCGGACTTCCACTGGGTGAGCACCGCACCGTGGACGCGTCGGGGCGTGCCCGACCCCAGGGCCCAGAGCTCGCCGCGCTGGAAGAACTGCGCCAGCCCCCGGGGCTCGGTGTGGTTGGGCCCGGTCGGGTAGCCCAGGAGGCCACCCTCTCGGCCGGCGTCGACCCACGGGGCGAACATCGGCGCGGGGACGGCCTCGGCCTGCACCGGCCCACCGGCGATCGCGCCGTTCTGGAACAGCTGGATCCAGCCGTCGGGCACGGTCTGCTGCGGCCCGGTGGGGTAGCCGAGCGGGCCGCGGTCACGCGACAGCCGGCTCCACTTCCAGTAGCTCGACCCGGCGACCACCAGGGCGGTGGTGGACGGCGGGTCGACGATGGCGCCCTTCTGGAAGAGCTGGAGCGACCCGCCCTGGGTGCCCGCGGTGGGGGGCGTCGTCGGGTAGCCGAGGATGCCGCCCTCGCGGCCGTTCTCCTTCCAGATGGTCCAGTGGGTGCCCCACACGGCCTGCGTCGAGCTGCTTGCCGAGTCGGTGATCGCCCCGCGCTCGAAGGTCTGGAGCCAGCCCTTGTCGGCGGTGTAGACGATGTCGGCCGTGGCGTAGCCGAGCCGCGCGCCGAGCGGTCCACCGTGGGTCGCGTAGACCTTGCGGATGTAATCGGTGACGGCCACCGCGCCGTACTTCGACGTGTAGTAGATGACCCCACCCTGGAACAGCACGTAGCGACCGATGCCGTCGCCGACGTAGCGGACCGGGCCCGTGGAGGCCTTGAGGTAGGACGCCTGCTCACCCATCGCGTGGTACTTCTGGGTGATCGCCTCCCAGCGGGGCAGGCTCGGGGCGCTGTGCTCGCTCGTGCGGTTGTCGGACAACGACGCGGTCGTGCAGTTCGCGAACTTGTAGGGGGGCACGCAGCTGACGACCCGGCAGTGCACCCCTCCGGAGCACTTCACGTGGGTGTTGCACTGGCCGTAGCGGAAGGCGTTGCAGCAGACCCGGCGCTGGTCGCAGGTCGCCGACGACCCGGTGCCGCACGAGCAGCTCCAGCACCTGGAGTCGCACATGCCGTCGCTGCAGCCGGTGGTGCACTTGGAGCAGCTGGCGTTGCAGTCGACGATGTAGCGGTAGCCGCCCCCGCACCACGACGAGTCGGCGGCCTTCCACCAGCCCGCGGCGAAGCTGCCCGGCGGACAGGTGTTGACGCCCTTGTTCACCGTGGAGCAGAACACCGTCCAGCCGCTCGAGGCCGTGTTGCCGGGCCCGCAGATGGTGGCGTATGCCGCGACCGGAGTGAGCGCGTACTCCTTGGGTCTGGTGGCCAGCGCCGTGGCGGCCACCGTGGCGCCCACGAGCACGTCGCGGCGCGACACCGGGCGCATCCGGCGGGTCAGGGCGGACACGAAACCCGCCATCCCGCCCGGCCCGGCGTTGAGGTCGTCGAGCGTGCTCACGGGCGTCCTCCCTGGCGGGCCAGGGTGGCCCGGTCGGTGATCCTGATCGTCGAGACGAGGGCAGCGGCCCGGGGCACCGAGGCCATCCGGCGCGCGTGGCTGCCCACGACGGTGAACAGGCAGAAGGCCCGACCGCCGGAGCTGAAGAAGTGCTGCGAGGCGCTGAGTCCCGGGAGGGGACGCTGCAGCCGGTTCGGCCCGAACTGCGAGGGCGCGAGCCGCGGCATCCCCTGCCGCTCGAACAGTCCCTGGTCGGCCACCTCGGTGCCGTAGTCGACCAGCGCCACGAAGACGTCGTCGGGGCCCAAGAGGTCGACGACGTTGCTGCCGAAGTCACCGCGGTCGGCCGGCATCGGTCGCGTGCAGGCGTGCAGCACCGGCCGGGTCACGTCACCCTCGGGCACGACGCTGCTGCCGGCGGTGCCACGCGCGGCCGGGGCTGGGGGGCCACCCGGCTCGCCGCCGGGCCTGCGGGTCACGGCCACCTGCCAGCCCGGGGGGGCGTCAGCCCTCATCCCGTAGTGGTCAGCCACAGCTCCTCAACTCCCCTGCGTCAGCTCGCGAACGCGGCGGCGGCCAGCACGATCGCCGCCGCTCCTCCCAGAGCCACCTTAGCGAGGGCTCGTGCCGGATTTGCCCATCTTTCGACCCGGATGAAGACCCGGTGCAGGTCGTCACGGTCGACCACGCCCGCCATCAGCAGCGACGGCAGCGCGCGGACCACCCCGAAGGTCGCGCCGATCGCCAGCCCCGCGCCGAGGTGGCCGGTGAGCGCCGCCAGCAGCACCGCGGCATACGTCGTGGTGCTGGTGATGATCGTGACCAGGCCGAACCCGAGCTGGGCGCCGAAGCCGACGCCGTAGACCCAGCCGCGGTAGCGGGTCAGCCAGCGCTCGTCGACCTGGCGGCGCCACGACGGGACCGAGCGCTGGTTGCGCAGGTCGACGGCCAGCCCGACGACCAGCAGCGCGGCGACCACCACGAGGGTCCAGCGCGAGGTGCGGACGGCCTCGGGCAGGAGCCCGCCGAGCGTGGCGGCGAGTCCACCGACCGCGAGCCCCCCGGCTAGCGAGCCGAGGAGGTATGCCGTGGTGGTCAGCCACCACCGGGAGTGTCGGGCCCGCTCGCCGAGCGGGCTGATGCTCGAGAGCATCGACTCGCCTCAAGGGGACCAGGTCGCCCGGACGGCCGCGACCGCGGCCATCGGGAGACCCAGGGCGAGGGCGAGCGCGGTCACCGACATGTCAGTGGTCGTGCTGGTGCGTGTGGTCGTGCGCGTGGTCGTGGTCGTGGTCGTGGTCGTGGTGACCGGGCCCCTCGGGGGAGTCCTCGTCCGGGGCGCGGTAGAGGCTGGGGTCGCCGGGGCGGACGCCCGACGCGAGCAGCTCGGCGTCGATGCGCGACAGGTTGTCTCGTCCGCCCTCCCCCATCGCCTCACCCACGAGCAGCCCGGGACCGGTGCGGCCGGCGGCGGTGCGGGCCTCCACGCTGTCGGCCACGCCCTGCGCCATCAGCCCGCGCACCTGCGCCCAGGTGGTCGCCGAGCCCTCGCCCGTTACCACGCCGTCCTCGACGTAGACGAAATAGGGCGAGCCGGGGATGTCGTAGTCGACCCAGGCCGCAGACGACTGCACCACGTCGCGGTCGCCGGCCAGCGTCCGCAGGCTCGAGATCGACTCCTCGCCGGACCCCTTGGCGATGATGTGCAGCGCCCCCTCGCCCGGCACGTCGACCGAGCCCTGGAACTCGTCCCAGAAGGTCTGGCACACCGAGCAGCCGCTGGTGAGGAAGGCCAGCAGCGTGCGCGTGCCGGGGGTCGTCACGGTGACCTGCTGCTCGCGGCGGTCGAGGTCGGTGCCGACGATGTCGTGGGCGGTGGTGGAGTCCTTGCGGGTGGCCTGCACCACGCCCGTCTCCAGCTCGACCGGCACCGGGCCGGGCCTGCCGCCGGTGGTCGCCAGGCTCACCCCGGTGCCAGCCTCCTTCTCGAGCTCGAGACCCGCGCCGAGCTCGTGCAACGCCTTGAGGATCAAGGCGTGGCTGCGCAGCAGCCCGAGGACGAGCACGCCGAGGAGCACGATGGCGACGCCTTCGGCGATCACGACGGCAAGCATCTGTGGGTCAGCCCTTCGGGTTCGGTGCGGTGGTGGTGCGGATGGCAGCCGGTGCGGTCGTCGGCAGCACGGCCAGCACCTGCCACGCGAGGAACCCGATGACCACCGCGAATCCGACCGTGGTGACGGTGGACCCGTCGACCGCCGCCCACGCAGCGGTGGGCGGGTCGACCGCCACCAGCAGCGCCGTGAGCGCCGCCAGGGCGGTGAGCACCAGGTGGGTGCGGGTGGCCGGGGTGTCAGGCTTGCCGAAGCAGCCGCACGACCCGAGGACGCCACCGCGCGTCAGCACCCGGGCCACGAAGGCAGTGAAGACGAGGTATGCCGCGGCGACCAGCCCCGCGGCATACCGACCTGGTGCGACCAGCGCCCAGGCACCCAGGGCGACCTCGAGGACGGCGAAGGCGCGCACGACCTGGCGATGGACCCGCACCCCTGCCGCGCGCAGGGCGCGGACGAGGGGCAGCGGGTCGACGACCTTGGGGACCCCGGCCACGACCAGCAGCCCCGCCGCGGCGAGGAACGGTCCGGCTGCCAGGTCCCACATGTGGTCCAACCGTAGTCGAGGCAGCCCCGTCGGCCGGGGTCAGTCGACCTTGTCGGCCACGTCGTCGGCGGCGTCCGCTGCCTCGTCGGCGGCGTGCTTGCCCTTGGCGGTGACCTTGTCCTTGGCATCGGTCGCGGCCTCGGTGGCCTTGTCCTTCGCCTCGGCTGCCTTGTCCTTCACGGTCTCGGCGGCGCTGCTGGCCTTGTCCTTCGCGGCGTCCGCGAGGTTCGCGACCTTGCTGGTGCTGGAGTCACGACCGGTCGTCGGCGCGGTGTAGGGGTCGTCGAGCGGGGTGGCCCAGGGGTCCTCGCGCGGCGCCGACTTGCGGAACGCGGCGATGCCAGCGGCCACCGCAGCGGCGAGGCCGAGCACCAGGAGGAACCGGCCCTTGCGGCGACGGGGCTTGGCCACCGCGTCGCCCTTGAGCACCGAGTAGGCGTCAGACGACCGGTCGGCGGTGTCGCTCGCCGCGGTCTTCGCGGCAGCCGAGGCGGCGGCGACGGCCGCGATGGCCTCGGCGACCTTGGGGAGCAGCGAGTCGACGATGGTGTCGCGCGCGGTGTCGACCTTCGGGGCCAGGCCCTCGACGGCACCCTGCAGCTTGGGAGCGGCGACCTCGATGCCGTGGTCGACGCGGGGCTTGGCCCAGTCGCGGGCGGCCTCGATGCCGTGCTCGACGTGCGGCTTGCCCCAGTCCTTGGCCTGGACGGCACGCTCCTTGGCGACCTCGGCGGCCGGGGCGACCCGGTCCTTCAGTGTCGAGGCGTAGTCGGCGGCGCTCTGGGCGGAGCTGCTGACTGCCTCGGTGGCCTGCTCAGTCTTGGTCTTGGTGCGGAACACCGTGCCTCCTGTGGCTTGGCTTATCTGGACTCCGTGAGCCTGCGAACCGGTGCCCCGAAGGGTGCCGGGCGAAGGCCGGACGGACGACTTCTCGCTACCCATCCTGCCTTGTTTCCGCTGGTGAGCAAGCCCGTGGGGGTACTGGGAGCCATCTCGAGGGGGCCCGCATGGAAGGATGCGTGACATGGACGTCACCCTCAAGACCAACCACGGCGACATCAACGTCACGCTGTTCCCCGACCACGCCCCGAAGACCGTCAAGAACTTCGTGGGACTGGCCAAGGGCGAGCAGGAGTACCGCGACGACGCCGGCCGCTCGAACCCCACGCCGTTCTTCGACGGCCTGGTGTTCCACCGCATCATCCCGGGCTTCATGATCCAGGGCGGGTGCCCGCTGGGGCAGGGCTTCGGCGGCCCCGGCTACACCTTCGACGACGAGATCAGCCCCGACAAGGACTTCACCAAGCCCTACATGCTCGCCATGGCCAACGCCGGCAAGCGGATGGGCAAGGGCACCAACGGGTCGCAGTTCTTCATCACCGTCGGCAACGCCGCCTGGCTGCAGGGCAAGCACACGATCTTCGGTGAGGTGGCCGACGGCCCCAGCCGCGAGGTCGTCGACAAGATCGCCGCCGTCCGCACGGGTGCGAACGACAAGCCCGTCGAGGACGTTGTCATCGAGTCGGTCGTCGTCAACGACTGAGTGCGACCGACCACCGGTTCGAGGTGCCCGGCCCCCACGGGTCGGGCACCTCGCGCCGATGGCCCAGCGATGACACCGAGACCCCGGAGCGCGACCCATGAGTGAGCCCACGGCAGACCCGCAGCAGCAGGTGACCCCGGTGTGCCCGCGGCACCCCGACCGGGTCTCCTACGTGCGCTGCCAACGCTGCGGCCGCCCGGTCTGCCCGGACTGCCAGCGCCCGGCCGCCGTCGGGGTCCAGTGCGTCGACTGCGTGAAGGCCCAGGCCGCCACGATGCGCACCACGCGCACGGTGTTCGGCGGCAACGTCACCGACACCCCGAGGGTCTCCTACGCCATCATCGCGATCTGTGTCGCGGTCTTCGTGCTCCAGACCGCGCGCCCCGGCCTGAGCCGCGACATCTCGTTCGTGCCCTACCTCGGGGCCCACGACCCGTGGCGGTTCCTCACGTCGGCGTTCGCCCACGCGACGATCACCCACATCCTGTTCAACATGCTCGCCCTGTGGATGGTGGGCGCGCAGTACCTCGAGCGACTGCTCGGCGGCGCCCGGTATGCCGCGGTCTACCTCGTCAGCGCCATCGGTGGCTCGGCCTGTTACCTGTTGCTGTCACCGGCGGTTCCTTTCGAGCCGGGCAACCCGAGCTCGTGGTACATCGGTGCCGTGGGTGCCTCCGGTGCCGTCTTCGGCCTCTTCGGTGCCCTGCTCGTGCTCAACCGGCACCTCGGTCGGTCGTCGGCCGGCATGTACGCGACGATCGGCCTCAACGCCGTGATCGGGTTCGTCGTGCCGGGCATTGCCTGGCAGGCCCACCTCGGCGGGCTGGTGACGGGGGCCGCCGTGGCGGGCGTCATCGCCGCGACCTCGTCGAAGCAGCGCCGCCGCTGGCAGTGGCCGGGGGTCGTGCTCGTGCTGCTGGTGGTCATCGCCGTCGCGGTCGCGAAGTATGCCGTGTCGCCGACCGACATCCTCGCCTGACCAGGCGGAGCCATCCCATGCAAAAGGCGAGTTAGCGCCGCCTGCCTCCGGCGCTAACTCGCCTTTTGCATGAGATACCGGCGGCGGATTACACGCCTGTCATTTGTCCCCAGCTGTGGAGAACCCTGTGGACAACCGGGTGGGGACCGAGGGGTCGGTCAGCGCCAGCGGGTGGTCATCGCGAAGCCCGAGAGCATCAGGCCGAAGCCGACGCCGAGGTTCCAGCGGCCGATCGCCTCGATGGGGAACCGCTGGCTCGTGATGTAGAAGACCACGATCCACAGGAGGCCGACGACCATGAGCGTCAGCATCACCGGCACGAACCAGGGCGGGTTCCCGACCTTGGCCTTCGCGGGCTTGCTCGGCGGGGTGTACGCGCGCTTGGCGCGACCCTTGGACTCAGGCACGGAAACACTCCTCGTAGCTCGGACAGCGCCATCACCGTCGCGACGTGTGGCATAGCGTAGTGCCATGGCGGACCAGCGGCTGACGTGGCTGACACGCCGCCCCACCGCTTGGTCGGCCGTCGTGCCCCTCGTCGCGCTGGGCGCGGGTGTGCTCTTCGCGCTGAGTGCGGCCACCGCCCGCGGGACCGACCTGCGCTCCTCCGGCGGGGACCTCCCCGGCCTGATCCGCGAGCACACCAGGCAGAACTCCGCGCTGGCGTCGCGGGTCGCCTCGCTGCGCGCCGAGGTGGACCGGTTGTCCGCCCAGCAGGCGCCCGGCGACCTGCGCGTGACCCAGCTGACCAGGGAGGGCGACAAGCTCGCGCTCGCCGCCGGCACGCAGGCAGTGTCGGGCCCCACGGTGCGGGTCACCCTCACCGATGCCCGCAACGTCCCGGCCGTGCTCCCCGACGGCATCTCGGTCGACGACTACGTCGTGCACCAGCAGGACGTGCAGGCTGTCGTCAACGCGCTCTGGGAGGGCGGCGCCGAGGCGATGATGCTGATGGACCAGCGGGTGATCTCCACCAGTGCGGTCCGCTGCGTCGGCAACACCCTCATCCTCCAGGGCCGGGTCTACTCCCCTCCCTACGTCATCACTGCCATCGGCAACCAGTCCGACCTGCGCGCGTCACTGGATCGCAGCCCGGCAGTCGCCATCTACAAGCAGTGGGTCGGCGCGGTCGGCGTCGGCTACGACGTGCAGTCGAGTCGTGAACAGACCTTCCCCGCCTATGCGGGCTCCATCAACCTCGAGAGAGCAAGGACCACCCGGTGAAGCTGGCGCGCTGGACCCTCGGCATCGTCGGCGACCTGTTGGTCACGGCTGGGCTCGTGCTGCTCCTGTTCGTCGGGTGGCAGCTCTGGTTCACCGACGTCACCGCCAACCGCACGCAGGACGCCACCGTCTCCCGACTGACCCGCGACTTCGCCAAGCCGCCCGCCAGCACCCCGGGCACCGAGACGCCCAAGGCGGTGCCGTTCGGGTCGGCGTTCGCGATCGTGCGGATCCCCCGGTTCGGCGCGGACTACGCCCGGCCGGTGCTCGAGGGCACCAGTCGCGACATCCTCCAGGACGGCATCGGCCACTACGACGGCACCGTCCTGCCGGGCGCGGTCGGCAACTTCGCCGTCGCCGGGCACCGCACCACCTACGGGCGTCCCTTCCACGACATCGACACGTTGCGCACCGGTGACCTGATCGTGGTCGAGACCAAGACGGCATACAGCGTGTATGCCGTGAAGCGGCACGAGATCGTGGCGCCCACCGACGTGCAGGTGGTCGCGCCGGTGCCCGACAAACCTGGCGTGAAGCCGACGGAGCGGTGGATGACGATGACGGCGTGCCACCCGAAGTACAGCGCCGCGCAGCGCTACGTGGTGTTCGCGCAGCTGGTGAAGACCTACCCGCACGCCGACGGCTTGCCCGCCGGCACCCTGACCGTCCCCCTGAGTTCCTCCAAGAAGGCGGCCTGAGCGATGATCTATGCCGCGATCTGGCGCGCGCTGCCCGGACCCCTCGTCGTCCGGGTGCTGCTCGCCGCCGTGCTGGTGCTGGCCGTCGTCGCGGTCCTCTTCGTGTGGGTGTTTCCCCGGATCGCGCCGTTGATGCCGTTCAATGACAACACCGTCGACCCGAGCGCCGGAGTCGTCGCCCACGTCAGGGAGGTCTGATGACCCGCATCCTCGTCGTCGACAACTACGACAGCTTCGTCTTCACGATCGTCGGCTACCTCCAGCAGCTCGGCGCCGAGTGCGAGGTCGTGCGCAACGACGCCCTGGGCCCGGCCGACGGAGCCGACTTCGACGGGGTGCTGATCTCCCCCGGCCCCGGCACGCCCGAGGAGGCCGGCGTCTCCATGGCGATGATCGAGGCCTGTGCCGAGCGGTCCCAGCCCATGCTCGGCGTCTGCCTCGGCCACCAGGCCCTCGGGGTCGTCGTCGGCGCGACGGTCGGGCGGGCGCCCGAGCTGCTGCACGGCAAGACCTCGCGGGTCCTGCACGACGACACCGGGGTGCTGGCCGGTCTGCCCTCGCCGTTCACGGCGACCCGCTACCACTCACTGACCATCGACCCCGCGACCGTCCCCGACACCCTGGTGGCCAACGGGCACACCGAGTCGGGGATCATCATGGCCGCCCGGCACCGCGACCTCCCGCTGCACGGCGTGCAGTTCCACCCCGAGAGCGTGCTGACCGAGGGCGGCCACCGGATCCTGGCCAACTGGCTGGTCGGCTGCGGGCTCGAGGACGCCGTCGCGCGCTCGGCCGGCCTGAGCCCGCTGGTCCACGACGCCGAGGGAGTGGCGCGCGCGGTCGCGGCCGGCTAGCTCCCTACGGCGTGAGGGTCGGCACCGTGGTGGCCGTCGTCGGTGGGGTCGTCGGCTCCGTGGTGGCGGTCGTGGGTGGGGTCGTCGGGGTCTGCACCGGCGGGGGAGGCTGGGCGATGGTGAGCGTGATCGTCGACCCGTCCTCGACCTTCGTCTTGGCCTTGATGCTCTGCTTGAGCACCGAGTTCTCGGGCTCGGTGCTGTCGACGTAGGTCGTCTTCACGCTGAGCCCGAGCTCGCCGAGGATGTCGGCGGCCTCGTTGCGGGTCTTGCCCACGACGTTCGGCACGGTCACCTTGCCCGAGGACACGTTGAGGTTGATGGCGGAGCCCACCGCGACGTCCTCGCCGGCGCCCGGTGACGTCGTGAACACCTTGCCCTTGTCGAGCCCGGTGTCGTCGACCTCCTTGACCGTGCCGACCTTGAGGTCGAGGTTGGCCAGTCGAGCGGTCGCCTCGTCCTGGGTGAAGCCCTTGAGGTCGGGCAGCTCGACCGTGTCCGGTCCGGCGGAGACGCTGATGCCCACCTTGGTGCCGCTGGCGACCATCTCGGCGGCGCCGGGGCTCTGGTCGACGACCACCCCGATGTCCTTGGAGCTGGCGACCTGGGTCGCCTCGGGGACCAGCCCGACGGCCCTGATCTTGGCCTCGGCCGCGGCCTGGGGCAGGTCGATGACGGTCGGCACGGCCACCTTCGGCGCGTCGGTCGGGGGCCGGTCGAGCAGGGCCTTGCCGGCGACGCCCAACACCACGAGCGCGCCGAGGACCGCGAGCACGAGCAGGAAGTAGGCCAGCCCACGCCGCTTGCGCGGCTCGTCGTCGGGGTCGTGGCCGATCGCGGGCAGGCTGGCGGTGTTGGAGCCCACCGGCTCCGGCGGTGCGTCGTACCCGCCCGTGGGGGCGAACACCGTGGTCGCGGCGGCGCCCACCGGGGCGGCGATCGCGACGGTGGGGTCGGCCGCGCTCCCGGCGGTGCCGCGCGCGGCGTCGCTGATCGGGCGCCCGAGCCGGGCGGCCTGGAGGTCGGCACGGAAGGCGGTGGCGTCCTGGTAGCGGGCCTCGCGGTCCTTGGCGAGCGAGTGCAGGACGACGGCGTCGAGCGCGGGGTCGACCGCCGGGTTGAGCGTGGACGGCCGCGGCGGCGGCTGCCCGACGTGCTGGTAGGCGATCGCGACCGGTGAGTCGGCCTGGAACGGCGGGCGGCCGGTGAGCAGCTCGAAGAGGAGGCAGCCGGTGGAGTAGAGGTCCGAGCGGGCGTCGACGTGGTGGCCCTGGGCCTGCTCGGGCGAGAGGTACTGGGCCGTGCCGATGACCGCCTGGGTCTGGGTCATCGTGGCGTTGGCGTCGGCGACGGCCCGGGCGATGCCGAAGTCCATCACCTTGATCTGGCCCTGGGGCCCGATCATGACGTTGGCGGGCTTGATGTCGCGGTGCACGATCCCCATGCGGTGGCTGTAGGCCAGCGCGTCGAGCACTCCCTCGGTGATGCGTGCGGCCTCCGCCGGGTCGAGGGGCGAGCTGGCGTTGAGCAGCTCGCGCAGGGTGCGCCCCTCGACGAACTCCATGACGATGTACGGCACGGGGACCGACGCGCCCCCGGTCTCGATGGCGTGGTCCTCCCCCGAGTCGTAGACCGCGACGATCGAGGCGTGGTTGAGGCCGGCGGCCGACTGGGCCTCGCGGCGGAACCGGTGGAGGAACTGGGTGTCGCGGGCCAGGTCGGACCGCAGCATCTTGATCGCCACCGGCCGCGAGAGCCGGGTGTCGTGGCCGAGGTGGACCTCGGCCATCCCGCCCCGGCCGAGCAGCTCCCCGACCTCGTAGCGTCCCCCGAGCAGACGTGGTGCGCTCACTTCTTCCTTCCCCCTTTGCCCTTGCCGGCGCCCTTACCGGGCGCGGGCTTGGGCGAAACCTTGACTGCGGTGGTGGTGCTCGACGGCGTGGCCTTCGTGGTGGCAGACGGCGTGGGTGGCGTGGTGGTGGTCGTGATCGGTGGCGTGCTGGACTGCGTCCCGGCCGGCGTGCGGGCGGACCCGCGCCCCCCGAAGGCGATCGTTGCCACGACGACCACGAGGACCACCGCAGCGGCGGCGACGGGGATCAGCCAGGCCGGACGCCGGGTGTCGTGCGCCCGGGTGTCGTGCTCGGTGGTGTGCTCGGTGGACGAGGCGCCCGCGACAGCGACCCCGAGGGGCGCCGAGGTGGGCAGCACCGAGGTGGGGAGCGGCTCGCCGGGGGCGAGGTCGAGCGGGACGCCCACGATCGTCGGGGTGACCGCGGCCGCCGCACCAGCCCTGAGGTGCTCCGGCACCTCGCCCGTGGGGAGCCGAAGCGCCTCGGCGAACTCGGCCGCACTCTGCGGGCGCTGCGCGGGGTCCTTGGCCAGCGCTGCCATCACGGTCGTGCGCAACGGCTCCTGGACGTCGTCGGAGAGCTGCGGGGCCGGCTGGCTGACGTGGGCCAGGGCGGTGGCCACCAGCGACTCGCCGGAGAACGGCCGCTCGCCGGTGATCATCTCGTAGCCGACCACCGCCAGGGCGTAGACGTCGCTCAACGGGCCGGCCTGGGCGCCCTTGGCCTGCTCCGGCGCGAGGTAGTGGGGAGTGCCCAGGACCTCACCGGTCTGCGTCAGGGAGGCCTCGCCCAGCGCGCGGGCGATGCCGAAGTCGGTGAGCTTGGCGTAGCCCTGGGGGTCGACGACGATGTTGGCGGGCTTGACGTCGCGGTGGACCACGCCCGCATCGTGGGCGGCCTGCAGGGCCAGGGCGGTCTGGTAGAGGATCTCGGTGACCTCGGCGTGGGGCATGGGCGCGCGCTCGTTGATCAGCGTCGACAGCGGCTCCCCGGTCATCAGCTCCATGACGAGGAAGGCCTGCCCGTCGTGCTCACCGAAGTCGTGCACGGTGCCGACGTTGGGGTGCGAGAGCTGGCTGCTGAGCCGCGCCTCGGCGCGGAACCGCTCGACGAACCCCTCGTCCTGCGCGCTGTCGGGCAGCAGGACCTTGACGGCGACGTCGCGGTCCAGGGTCTCGTCGTGGGCCCGCCACACCTCGCCCATGCCGCCGGCCGCAATCCGCTCGACCAGTCGGTAGCGGTCGGCGATGAGGTCGTCGGGTGCGTAGGTCATCGGCCCAGCACCGCTTCCATCACGGCCTTGGCGATCGGGGCTGCGACCCGGCCACCGGCGGCCTCGTTGCCCGCGTTGCCGCCGTCCTCGACGACGACCGCCACCGCGACCTTGGGGTCGTTCGACGGGGCGAAGCCGGTGAACCAGGCGTGCGGGGGCTTGCCTTGCTGGTGCTGCGCGGTGCCGGTCTTGCCGGCGACGTCGATCCCGCTGATCTGGGCGGCCCGGCCGGTGCCGCCCTTGACGACGGCCTCCATCATCCGGGTCAGGGCGGCGGCGGTGTCGGCGGAGACGGCCTGCGAGAGCTGCTCGGGCTGGGGCTCGTCGATGACCTCGAGGTCGGAGGACGTGACCTTCTTGACCAGGTGGGGGCGCATGACGACGCCGTTGTTGGCGATCGCGGCCGAGATCATCGCGACCTGCAGGGGCGTGACCCGCACGTCGTACTGGCCGATCGCCGACTGGGCGAGCTGTGGCTGGTTGAGCTCGGCGGGCACCGAGCTGGGCGTGACCGACATCGGGACCTGCAGCCGGTCGCCCATCCCGAACTTGGCCGCCTGGGCCCGGAAGTCGTCGGCCCCGACCTGCATGCCCAGCCACCCGAAGGCGGTGTTGCAGGAGATCTCGAGCGCGTGGGTCAGGGTCGTCTTGTTGTTGGCGCCGCACGAGCCGGAGAAGTCATTCGGCAGGTCGTCGCTGGTCTGGGGCAGGTCGAGCACGGCGGGGCCGGGGATCACGCTCTCCTCGGTGAACTTCCCGGACTCCAGGGCGGCCGCGGCCGTGACGACCTTGAAGGTCGAGCCCGGGGGGTAGAGGTTGCCGGCGATCGCACGGTCGACCATCGGCTGGGTCGAGTCGGCGTTGAGCTTCTTCCAGGCCGCGACGACCTTGTCGGTGTCGTGGCTGCTCAGCGAGGCCGGGTCGTATGCCGGGTGGCTGACCAGCGCGAGGATCTCACCGGTGGTGGGGTCGAGGGCGACGACCGCGCCACGCTGGTTGCCCAAGGCCTTGTCGGCCGCGGCCTGCGCCTTCGCGTTGATGGTGAGCTCGATGCTCGCGCCGGTCTGTTCCTTGCCGGTGAGGATGTCGGAGACCCGGCGGTAGAAGAGCTTGTCGGACGACCCGGACAGCAGGTCGTTCTCGGCGCCCTCGATGCCGCCACCGGCGCCGTAGGTGAACGAGTAGTAGCCGGTGAGGTGCGAGTAGAGCTCGCCCTGGGGGTAGGTGCGCAACCACTTCAGCTCGTCGTCGGTGGCCGTCGACTTCGCGACGGGCTTGCCGCCCACGAGGATCTGGCCGCGCTCGCGGGCGTAGTTGGCCAGCAGGGTGCGACGGTTCTCGGGGCGGTCCTGGAGCGACTTGGCCTGCACGAACTGGATGTAGGTCGTGGAGATGAGCAGTGCCGTGAACAGCATGGCCACGACGGTGGACAGGCGACGGATCGGGGAGTTCACCGGATCGCCACCACTTCGGTCCTGGCCTCACCCGACGGGCTGGGTCCGGCCTGGACCTCCTCGACGGGGCGGCGGGCGACGTCGCTGATCCGCAGCAGCAGGGCGACGAGGGACCAGTTGGCAAGCAGGGAGGAGCCTCCGTAGGAGAGGAACGGCATGGTCAGCCCGGTCAGCGGGATGACCCGGGTGACGCCGCCGACGACGACGAAGCACTGCAGGGCCACCGAGAAGGCCAGGCCACTGGCGAGCAGCTTGCCGAACCCGTCGCGCACCCCGAGCGCCGTGCGCAGGCCGCGCTCGACGAGGAGGACGTAGAGGACCAGCAGCGCGAACAGGCCGACCAGCCCCAGCTCCTCCCCGAAGCTCGGGAAGATGAAGTCGGACTCGGCGAAGTAGGTCAGGTCGGGACGTCCGCGACCCAGGCCGGTACCGAGGAGGCCACCGGCCGCCATACCCATCAGGCCCTTCGCGACCTGGTCGGACTGGTCG
Organism: Pedococcus sp. P5_B7; assembly: GCF_054049895.1. Classification (NCBI taxonomy): domain Bacteria; kingdom Bacillati; phylum Actinomycetota; class Actinomycetes; order Micrococcales; family Intrasporangiaceae; genus Pedococcus; species Pedococcus sp. P5_B7. Next base: position 217,676 of record NZ_JBFULM010000003.1, on the reverse strand, counting down.
GGCGCGAACGGGTCGAGCCACAGGTGCACGCGCGCCTGGACATGGTTGAAGGCGAGGAAGGCGACGTACGCGCCGCCGCAGAACAACGTCATGCCGATGGCGATCCACGACGTGCGCTCGGTGGCGACGTAGAGCATCGAGACGAACAGGCCGAAGAGCAGGAGCGAGGAGCCGAGGTCCTTCTCGAAGACGAGCACGAGGAGGCTGAGCACCCAGGCGACGATGATCGGGCCGAGGTCGCGACCGCGCGGGAACGTGAACCCGAGCACCTTGCGACCAGCCAGCGACAGCGCGTCACGGGTCTGCACGAGGTAGCCGGCGAAGAACACCGCGAGCACGATCTTGGCGACCTCACCCGGCTGGAAGGTGAACGGCCCCAAGCCGATCCAGATGCGGGAGCCGTTGACCGTGCGCCCGATCCCGGGGAGCAGCGGGAGGATGAGCAGGCCGAAACCGACGACGGCCGCGGTGAAGGTGTAGCGCCGCAGCATCCGGTGGTCGCGCAGGAACCACAGGACCACGGCGGCGATCGCCACGGCCAGGGCGCTCCAGGTCAGCTGGCGCAGGGCCAGTCCCTCGGTGATGTCGCGGCCCTCGGCGATGTCGAGCCGGTGGATCATCACCAGGCCGAGGCCGTTGAGCAACGTGACGATCGGCAGCAGCAGCGGGTCGGCGTAGGCGGCCTTCCAGCGCAGCAGCAGGTGGAACGCGAGCGAGATGACCAGGAGCCCGGTGCCGTGCGTGACCAGTCCGGGCGGGAAGGCGCCCGAGACCGAGAGGCCGACGTTGACGTAGGCGAGCACCACGATCGCGACGGCGAGCAGCAACAGGACCAGCTCGACGTTGCGGCGGGTGCGGGGGGCGACGCTGGAGACCGTCGTCATCGTGTGGTCGTGGACGACGGGGACGACGTCGTCGTGGTCGGGCTGGTGGTGGTCGACGGCGTGGTCGGCGTGCTGCCGGTGCCGGAGTCGTCACAGGTCGTGGGACTGGCCGCACACCGCAGGGCCTCGGTGCGCAGCTGGCTCACCAGTGCCTCGGCGTCCTTGAGGGTGTCGGTCGACACCCGGTCCTCGACCTTGGTCCGGTAGAAGTCCGGGAGGTCGTCCACGCGGACGTCCGAGTCGGACTTCACCTGGGAGAGGCTGATCGGGCCGACGTCCTGCGTCACGCCCTGGTAGATGGCGACGTTGCCGTCGTGGGCGCCGACGAAGTACTGGCGCTGGGACCAGGTGTACGCGGCATACGCGCCACCACCGAGGACGATGAGCACGACCAACAGCACGGCGAGCAGCCGCAACCAGCGTCCTGGCCCGGAGGCCGGGCCCTCCTCGGCGAGGGTGACGTCTTCGACGTCGTCCGCACCGGAGGCTTCGCGCGACAGGGCGGCGGCCTTGGCGGCAGGCGTGACCGGGATGGCCCGGGTGCCCTTGGTGCGGGTGGCCGCGGCGCCGACGATCTGGGGCTGGGTCGGCGGGGCGGCGACCTTGGTCAGGTCGACGACGTCACCGATGACGACGGTGACGTTGTCGGGAGCGCCGGCCTTCAGCGCCAGGTCGACGAGGCGGTCGGCGGTGGAGCCCGGCGGCTGGCCGGCCAGGACCAGCTCCGCGATGGTGTCGCCCGCGACGTAGTCGGTGAGGCCGTCGGAGGCGATGAGGTAGCGGTCGCCGATGCGGGCCTCGCGCACCATGACGTCGGGCTCGTCGTCCTGCTGGCCGGTGAGGACGCGCGTCACGAGGGAGCGCTGCGGGTGGCCGATCGCCTCGTCCTCGGTGATCCGTCCCTCGTCGACGAGGCTCTGGACGAACGAGTGGTCCTTGGTGATCTGGGTCAGCTTGCCGTCGCGGGCGAGGAAGGCGCGGGAGTCGCCGATGTGGGCGAGGACCAGCTTGTTGTGCGAGCGCAGGATGGCGATGAGCGTCGTGCCCATCCCCTGCAGGCGCGGCTCGACCTTGGCCATCTCGGCGAGCTCGTCGTTGGCAGCCGAGATCCGTTGCAGGAGAGCGGTGCTCGCCTCGCTGCTCCCGAGCGCCTCGCCGTCGAGGTCGACCAGTGCACCGATCACGGTGGATGACGCGATGTCACCGCCGGCGTGCCCGCCCATGCCGTCGGCCATCGCGAGGAGGCGCGGCCCGGCATAACCGGAGTCCTGGTTCTCCGAACGGACCATGCCGACATCGGAGCGTGCGGCGTAGTGGAAGGCGAAGGGCATCGTCGTCGCTGCCTATCGCCTGAGCTCGATGACGGTCTTGCCGATCCGCAGGGTGCTGCCGGCCTCGACGCGCACCGGCCCGGTGAGGCGCTCGCTGCCGACGAAGGTGCCGTTGGTGGAGCCGAGGTCCTCGACGAACCACGCGTTGTCCCGGTGGAAGATGCGCGCGTGCCGACCGCTGGCGAAGTCGTCGTCCAGGACGAGGGCGCACTCCGGGTTGCGGCCGATGACGGTGCCGGACTCGCGCAGGGGCAGGCTGGTGCCGGTCAGCACACCGCCCGTGACGACGAGGGTCCGGGGAGCGCTCGAGTGGGGTTGCCGCTTGGGGCGCTTGGCGGAGGCGGCGGGTGCGGCGCCGCGAGCCTCGCCCCGGCGGCCGGCCGGGGCCGGCTTGCGAGGGGTCCGGCTCACGACACGGGTGCCGTAGAGGTCGCCGCGGAGCACGCCGACGACGCTGAAGACGAAGATCCACAGGAGCACGAGGAGTCCGAGGCGGATGATCGTGAGGGTGAGTTCACTCATGCGTGGGGATCACCGCCGTCCGGCGCGGTAGATGACGGAGGTGCGCCCCACCGTGATCCGGTCCCCGTCGGACAGGCGCTGACTGGTGATCCGTTCGCTGTTGACGAACGTGCCGTTGGTCGACCCCATGTCGCGGATGCTCGCGACCAGGTGCGGGCCGTCGTTGGTCACCCGGATCTCGCTGTGCCGCCTGGAGATGCCGGGGTCGTCGAGGATGATGTCGGCGCTGTCATCGCGACCGAGCACCGTCATGGCGCCCATCAGCGGGTAGCGCTCGCCGTCGACGTCGAGCCACGGCCGGTCGGCCGGGTTGACCCGCCGCGGCTGGGCCGGAGGTGCGACCGGCGCCTGGCGCTGCGTCGCCTCCAGGTCGTCGTCGGTATGCCGCGGGCTCGGGACCGGCGCGGCCGCCGGCGGTGCGCCGGGGCTGGGTGCCGGCTCCGCGGCATACCCCTCGTCGCCCCGCTTGGGCGCGGTGCCCGGGCGACGAGCGGTGGAGGTGCGGAGGCGGAAGACCCCGGTCTCGAGGTCGTTGGCGCTGGCGAAGGTGACCTGGAGTGGTCCGCCGGGCTGGTAGCGCTGCGACTCGGCGTGCTCCTGGGCAGCGGCGATCAGCTCGACCTCGAGCTCCTCGTCGTAGCCGCCGAGGCGGTCGTAGTCGGTGTCGGAGAGCTCCACCGTGAACAGGTTGGGCACGATCGTGCGGCCCTGGCCCAGGACGGCGGCGCGGTCGTCCATGGCACGGCGGATCGCGGAGGCGATCTCCACCGGCTGCACCTCGGACTTGAACGCGCGCGCGAAGGCACCGTTGACGGCACGCTCGAGGCGCTGCTCGACGCGGTCGAACAGACCCATGGGTGCCACCTCCTCACGTGTTGCCCGGGACGCCGGTCGGACCTCGGCCGGTCCGGTCTGGTCCACGATCGTAACCGGCTGCTCTGGGCTGGTCGCTCACGCGCGCCGGGGAGAAGGCCGCAGGTGGGGGCAGTCCGGGTCGGTTGGGTGCCTCGGCCCGCCCGGTTTGGTGAATTCGGGGGGTGTCCGCCACAATTGGCCGGTCCCACGCGCGAGTGGCGGAACGGCAGACGCGCTGCGTTCAGGTCGCAGTGTCCGAAAGGGCGTGGGGGTTCAAATCCCCCCTCGCGCACCCAACGAAGATGGTCCCGACATGCTGTTCGTCGGGGCCATCGTCGTTTCCCCGCACTTCTGGCCAGGTATGCCGCAGCCGGAACCGAAATGCGTCCCCACGTGCCGCATGGGTGGCCAGAAGAGCGGCAAACCTGCAGGTCAGGGACGTGCGCCGGACTGCGGGTCAAGCATATCCGGCATAGCCTGACGACAGCGGAGCCTTCCGCCGCACCCGTCAAGGAGGACGCCATGAGCACGACGCCTGACCCCGCCAGCTCTCCTGCCGCAACCGGACCCGACGAGGCCGAAGCCGTCGAGGCCACGAAGACGGCTGAGGCGGTGGAACCGGAGACCACCGAGAACACCGCCTCCACCGCCGCCGACACCGCGGAACCCGAAACCACGTCCAACGCGGACGAGGGCCAGGCGTCACCGCCCACCGCACCGACGCCGTCCAGCTCGACGTCCTCGACCCCCTCCTCCTCGTCCGACGACAGCACCTCGGACGGCGGACCCGACGACACGTCGGACGACGAGCCGCAGAAGTCGGCCGAGGAGTTCGCGGCAGAGCACGACCCCGCCAACCACGACGTCGCTGCCGGCGAGGGGTTCCGGCAACCGGGGGACTGGACTGCGGACGAGGCCGGTGGGCCGCAGGTCTTCGACGACGAGGGCAACCTCGTCTCCGAGGGAGGCGAGGAGACCGGCGCGGGTGCCGAATCGGACAGCGGGGACGGCGCCGGATCGTCCTCCGGGGGAGGACGCCGGGTCTCCGACCTCGACGAGGTCAGGGACGGTGGGTACAGCGTCGGTTCGGCGGCCACCCTCCACGACGGCGCCATGCCCATGGGCCACCCGGTCAAGGCCTGGGAGGACACCAAGACCTTCGTCACCGAGGACCACGACCACTACGACGAAGCGGAGCCGGACGTGTGGTTCACCGACGCCGACGCCGCCCAGCGCGCCGGTTTCCGGCCGGCCGACTGAAACCCTCCCCGGCTCACCCCCACTTCTGGCCACCGGTGCCGCACCAGCTGCCGGAAAGCCGGACCGGCTGCGACCTGAGTGGCCAGGAGTGGGGGGGTTCAGTCCTTGTGAAGGGCGTAGGTCAGGACGGCGTTGCCCGCGGGGGTGGACTGGCTCCGGACCAGCTCGAGCCGGGTGACCGGCACCGACTCGTCGAACAGCCGCCGGCCGACCCCGACCACCGGGTGCGTGGTGAGGGTCAGCTCGTCGATGACGCCTGCCAGGAACAGCGAGCGGATCGTGTCGATGCCGCCGACCACGCTGATGCCGCCATCGCTGCCGTCGTCCTTCAGCGCCGACACGTAGGCGACCGGGTCGCCGTCGATGACGGTGCTGTTCCAGCCGAGGTCGCCGGACAGCGTCGAGGTGACGACGTGCTTGCGGACCGGGTTGATGAACCCGGCGAAGAAGTCGCCCTCCCCGGCGGCGGGCCAGAACTCCGACCACTCCTGCCACAGCTTGCGGCCGATGACGACGTCGGTGACGTCACCGATCGCCTCCCCCATCAGCTGCCCCTCCTCGGGGCCGAACGCGTCGAACTGCCACTCGTTCGGCGCTTCGACGACGCCGTTGACCGAGTTGAACTGGTGAGCGGTGACCTTGCGTGCCATGGTGCGGCCTTCCTGGGTGGGCGATCCGGTGCAGCGTTCCGGACGGTGGTGTCGATTGAGACCTTGCCAGTCCCGGGAAGTCATCGCGCGCGGACGGTCCTACCGTGGTCGCCATGACGAGCGCCCGAGTCCGCAGGCTCGGGTTCGCGACCCTGAAGGGCACCAGGCACGTGGCGCGCGACGCGGTGACCCTGGCGGCCGACGGACCCGTCGGGGACCGGGCCTTCTGCCTGGTCGACCCGGCTTCCGGGCGGGTGCTGCGCACGGTCGAGCACCCCTCGCTCATCCAGGTCGAGGCAACGAGCGACGGCGGGGACCTCTGCTTGCGCATGCCTGACGGACAGGAGGTCGTCGGCCGCGTCGAGGCCACGGACGAGGCGCCGCTCACCGTCGACCCTGTGCTCACTGTTGACTACTGGGGACGACCCGCCAGCGTGCGGCTCCTGGCCGGCCCGCACGCCGCGGCGCTCACGGCATACCTCGGGCGTGCGGTGCGGCTCGCCGCCACGGAGCCCGGCGAAGTGGTCTGGGCCGGTGCGGTCTCGGTCGTCACCACCGGCGAGCTCGAGCGGCTGTCCGGGCGGATGCTGGCGGCGGGAGTCACCCCGCCTCCTGGACTGGATGCCAGGTTCCGCGCCACGATCACGCTCGACGCCGCGCAGGACGCAGCCCCGGGCACCCACCTGCGGGTGGGGTCGGCCACGATCGAGGTCCAGCGACGGATCGACCGCTGCGCCGTCGTCGACATCGACCCCGCCACCGGGCGCCGCCAGGTCCCCGTCCTCGCGCACCTGGAACGCCATGACGGCCTGCTCACCTTCGGCGTGGACGCCCGCGTCGTGGCGCCCGGACGGGTTGAGGTGGGCGACCTGGCGACGCCGGAGAACCCGCCGCACTAGGGTCAGCGCATGCAGTCCAGCAGCTTCACCCTGGCCACTCCTGACGGCACCCAGCTGCACGTGAACCGGTGGCTCCCCGACGGCCCGGCGAAGGCCGTGGTCCAGATCGCCCACGGCATGGCCGAGCACTCCGACCGGTACGCCCGGTTCGCCGAGCGGCTCACCGCCGACGGGTATGCCGTGTACGCCGGTGACCATCGCGGCCACGGCTCCACCGCGCGCACCGCCACCGACGCGGGCTACTTCGCCGACGACCACGGCTTCGACACGGTCGTCGACGACCTGCACCTGCTGAGCGACCACGCCCGCGAGGAGAACCCGGGGCTGCCGTTCTTCCTCTTCGGCCACAGCATGGGCTCGTTCCTGAGCCGGTCCTACGCGACCCGGTTCGGCGGCGACCTCGACGGGCTCGTCCTGTCCGGCACGGCCGGCGACCCCGGCGCGCTCGGCAAGGTGGGGCTGGCGCTCGCCACCGCCCAGGCGCGGCTGCGCGGGCGGCGGCACCCCAGTGGCCTGATGGACCAGCTGACCTTCGGCCAGTACGGCGCGGCGTTCAAGCCGAACCGCACGAAGTTCGACTGGCTCTCCCGGGACGAGGCCGAGGTCGACAAGTACATCGCGGACGAGCGCTGCGGCAACGTCTTCACGAGCGGGTTCTTCGCCGACCTGCTGGGTGGCCTCGGCACCATCAACTCCGACGCCTCGGTGAGCCGGGTGCCCAAGACCCTGCCGATCTTCGTCTTCTCGGGCGCGCAGGACCCGGTGGGCGAGAAGGGCAAGGGCCCGACGGCCGTGGCCGACCAGCTCCGCCGCCTCGGGGTCGGTGACGTCACGCTCAGGCTCTGGCCGCAGGGCCGCCACGAGATGCTGAACGAGACCAACCGTGACGAGGTCATGGACTCGGTGGTGGAGTGGCTCGACGCGCACCTTCCCGCGCAGGGCTGAACCACCCGGCATACCCGAAACACCGTCGGTGAGGATGTCGAGAACGGGCCGATGACTCCGTCCTCGGGGTGATGGCGGCCAGAATGGCCGACACGGACCGAGGAGGAACCATGGCGAAGTACCTGCTGCTCAAGCACTACCAGGGTGGACCCGAGCGCACGCCCGAGGGCTGCATCCCGATGGACCAGTGGACGCCCCAGGAGATCAGCGACCACATCAACTTCATGCACCACGTCGCGGACACGCTGCGCGAGCGCGGCGAGTTCGTCAGCGCCGACGGGCTGTCGCCCGGGGGGACGTTCGTGCGGTTCGACGGGGAGGGCAAGCCCCCGGTGACGGACGGGCCGTTCGCCGAGACCAAGGACCTGATCGCCGGCTGGATGATCATCGACGTCGACTCGCAGGAGCGGGCGCACGAGGCCGCCGCCTTCTTGTCGTCGGCCCCCGGAGCCGGTGGGGTGCCGCTGCGGGAGTGGATCGAGGTGCGCGCGTTCATGTCCGAGCCGCCCACCGTCACCGAGTGACCAGCCCCCGGTGACCCCCCGACCGGCCGAGCTCGAGGACCTGCTCCGCCACCTCGGCCCCCAGGTGCTCGGTGTCCTCGTCCGCCGCGGAGACGACTTCGCCGCGGCCGAGGACGCCGTGCAGGAGGCACTCGTCGAGGCCTTCCGGCGCTGGCCGGACGGGCTCCCCGACGAGCCGCGGGCCTGGCTGGTGACGGTCGCCTCGCGCAAGTACCTCGACATCGTCCGGTCCGAGGTGGCCCGCCGCCGGCGCGAGGAGCGGTTCCACGACGAACCGGAGCCCGGCGCCACCGAGCAGGACGACGACACGCTGCTCCTGCTCTTCCTGTCCTGCCACCCCGCGCTCTCCCCCGCATCCGCGGTGGCGCTGACCCTGCGGGCGGTGGGCGGACTCACCACGAGGCAGGTCGCCGAGGCCTACCTGGTGCCCGAGGCGACGATGGCCCAGCGGATCAGCCGGGCCAAGCGCACCCTCTCCGGCGAGCGCCTCACCCAGCCGGGCGACCTGCGCACCGTCCTGCACGTCCTCTACCTGATCTTCAACGAGGGCTACGGCGGCGAGGTCGACCTGGCCGCCGAGGCGATCCGGCTGACCCGCCAGCTGGCCGCCGGCAGCGACGAGCCCGAGGTGCAGGGGCTGCTGGCGCTGATGCTCCTGCACCACGCGCGCCGCGCGTCGCGCTGCACCCCGACCGGTGAGCTGGTGCCGCTCGCCGAGCAGGACCGGTCGCTGTGGGACACCGCCCTCATCGCCGAGGGCGTCGACGTCCTCCAGTTCGCGCTCGCCCGCGACCGGCTCGGGGAGTACCAGGGGCAGGCGGCCATCGCGGCGCTGCACGCCGACGCCCGGTCGGCCGAGGAGACCGACTGGACCCAGGTCCTCGAGTGGTACGACGAGCTCACCCGGCTCACCGACAGCCCGGTCGTCGCCCTCAACCGGGCGGTCGCCGTGGGCGAGGCCGACGGACCGTTGGCCGGCCTGCGAGCGCTCGCCGCCGTCGACCCGGGCGTACCCCGCCACGCCGCCGTCGCGGCATACCTCCACGAACGGGCTGGTGACCTCGCCCGGGCGAGGGACCTGTATGCCGTGGCGGCCAGGGCGGCGACCAGCGCGGCGGAGCGCGACCACCTCACCCGACAGGCAGCGCGACTCCACGCGGCCGGCGGGTGACAGTGGTCAGTCGCGCTCGAGCCGTTCGAGCGCTCGCTCGCGGATCCGGTTCCCGAGCACCGGGAGCTCCTGCATCAGGTCGGAGAAGTCCCAGGCCATCAGGGTCAGCAGGCGCATCGTGCTGAGGGCGACGACGTTCGCCGACCGCGTGCTGTGGGTCAGGACCCCGATCTCGCCGAACCAGTCGCCCGGGCGCAGCGTGGTCAACAGCCTGGTGTCGTGGGCCGCGGCGGCCAGGCCGTCGACGACGAAGAACAGGCTGTACGCGTAGTCGCCCTCGCGCGCGAGGACGGTCCCGACGTCGACCTGCCGCTCGCTCAGCTTCTCCGCGACCATCGCCCGCTGCTCCGTGGTCAGATCGGCCAGAAGCGGTATCGAGGCGAGTTCCTGAGCATCCATGACGCCTCCCTGGACCCGGTGACCCCTCGCCTCACGATGACCCCCGTGCGGGATCCCGTCAACCACCACCGGACGGACCGTGGCGATCGGTGGTCGGCGGTCGCACGGTCTCTGACAGACTCGGAACCATGGACCACGGGGCTTCACCCTCGAACTTCGCGTCGGCCTACCGGCACGGCTTCGCCCGCGTCGCCGCGTGCACGATCCCGGTGGCCGCCGGCGACCCGGCGCGCAACGCCGAGGCCGTCATCGAGCAGGTGCGGGGGCTGCACGAGGACGCCGTGGCGGTCGCGCTGTTCCCGGAGCTGAGCCTGTCGGGCTACGCCATCGACGACCTGTTGCTCCAGGACGTGCTGCTCGACGAGGTCGACCGGGCCGTGACCACCGTGGCGGCGGCCACGAAGTCGCTCCTGCCCGTCGTGGTCGTGGGCGCCCCGCTGCGGCACGGCAACCGGCTGTTCAACTGCGCCGTCGTGATCCACCGGGGCGAGGTGCTCGGCGTCGTGCCGAAGTCGAACCTGCCCAACTACCGCGAGTTCTACGAGAAGCGCCACTTCGCGCCCGGCGACGACACCCGCAACGACTGGTTCCACGCGCCGCACTGGCCGGGGGCCGACGAGGACGGCGACCTCCCCTTCGGCCCCGACCTCGTGTTCGACGCAGAGGACGTCCCTGGGCTGGCCGTCCACGTCGAGATCTGCGAGGACATGTGGGTGCCCGTGCCGCCGAGCGCGAAGGCCGCGCTCGCAGGCGCCACGGTGCTGCTCAACCTGTCGGCGTCACCCATCACCGTGGGCCGCGCCGAGGACCGCCACCTGCTCGCGCGTTCCGCGAGTGCGCGCTGCAACGCCGCCTACCTATATGCCGCCGCATCGGCCGGGGAGTCGACCACTGACCTGTCGTGGGACGGCATGACGATGGTCTACGAGCTGGGCGACCTGCTCGGCGAGAGCGAACGGTTCCCCGACGGGCCACGGTCGACCGTCGTCGACGTCGACCTCGACCGGCTGCGGCAGGAGCGGATCCGGCAGGGGTCCTTCGACGACAACCGTCGGACCGAGCGGGTCGACGCCAGTGACGGGGTGGACTTCCGCACCCTCGGGTTCACGCTGAAGCCGCCGACCGGCGACATCGGGCTGCGCCGCAAGGTCGACCGGTTCCCGTTCGTGCCGGACGACGAGGCCCGGCTCGCGCTCGACTGCTACGAGGCCTACAACATCCAGGTCTCCGGCCTCGAGCAGCGACTGCGGGCCATTGCCACGGACAGCTGGCAGCCCAAGATCGTCATCGGGGTGAGTGGTGGGCTCGACTCGACGCACGCGCTGATCGTCGCGGCGAAGGCGATGGACCGGCTCGGCCGCCCGCGCACCGACATCGTCGGCTTCACGATGCCGGGGTTCGCGACGAGCGAGGGCACCAAGGGCAACGCCGTCCACCTCATGGAGTCGCTCGGGATCACGTGGGAGGAGCTCGACATCCGCCCCGCGGCCACCCAGATGCTGGAGGACCTGGGGCACCCGTTCGGCCGTGGCGAGGAGGTCTACGACGTCACCTTCGAGAACGTCCAGGCCGGGCTGCGCACCGACTACCTCTTCCGGGCCGCCAACCAGCGCGGCGGCATCGTCCTCGGCACCGGTGACCTCTCCGAGCTCGCGCTCGGCTGGTGCACCTACGGCGTCGGTGACCAGATGTCGCACTACGGGGTGAACAGTGGCGTGCCGAAGACGTTGATGCAGCACCTGATCCGATGGGTCGTCAGCAGCGGCCAGTTCGAGGGCGAGGTCAACGGCACCCTCACGGCGATCCTCGACCAGGAGATCAGCCCCGAGCTGGTGCCGACCAAGGCGGGCGAGAAGATCCAGTCCACCGAGGACTCCGTCGGCCCCTACGCCTTGCAGGACTTCACGCTCTACCACGTGCTGCGCCGTGGCTACCGGCCCAGCAAGATCGCCTTCCTCGCCCTCCACGCGTGGTCCGACGCTGCGGCGGGCGACTGGCCGGCGGGCTACCCCGAGAGCCGGCGCACGGCATACGACCTCGCCACGATCCGGCGATGGATGGAGGTCTTCGTGCAGCGCTTCTTCAGCAACCAGTTCAAGCGCTCCGCGCTGCCCAACGGTCCGAAAGTCGTTGCGGGAGGCTCGCTCTCGCCCCGCGGTGACTGGCGTATGCCGTCCGACGTCACCGGACGCGCGTGGCTCGAGGAGCTGCGCTCCTCCGTCCCGGAGAGCTGAGCGGCCTAGCACTCCTGCACTACTGCGCTGTCGCCGCCCGATGCGACAGTGGTGGCGTGGCAGTCACCGTCGAGGACGTGCGCCGCATCGCGGCGCCGCTGCCGCGCGCCTACGAAGTGGTGGTCCGCGACCGCGTGAAGTGGCGGGTCGGCAGCATCGTGTGGCTCGCCTTCTCGCGCGACGAGACGGAGATGGGTTTCGCCTTTCCGCGTGAGGAGCGGGCGGCCCTGGTCGAGTCGGAGCCCGACGTGTTCTTCATGCCCGGCCAGGTCGACCTGCGCTACCAGTGGGTCGAGGCGTGGACCGATGCGATCGACCTCGACCGGCTGCCCGAGCTGGTGCTCGACGCGTGGGCGATGGTCGTGCCCAAGTCGGTGTCCGCGCCCTACTTCGCAGGGCTCGGCGAGGGGCTCAGAGCTGACCGGTGACGATCCACTCGCAGGCCTGGTGGAAGGCGTCCCACGGGTCGGTGCCGAGCGTCGTCGTGAACGAGCCGGCGTGCCGGTTCTGCGGGTCGTGGAACGTGCCGGACCAGACGTCGCCCCGGGCGGAGGCGCTCAGCGTCGCCCGACGCAGGAGGGTGCAGGACGAGATCTCCACGGCCATGGCCCCGGAGGGGTGCAGGTCGCGCTTCACCGTGAACGCGTGGCCGAGCACGATGTCGGTGCAGCGGGCGGCCTCGGCGGCGCGGGACCGGGCCCGGTCGTAGCCGGCCTGCCGCGAGTTGCCCAGCGACAGCGCGAGCGCGGAGCGGGCCGGGTACACGCTGGCCACGCTGCGGGCCCGCTCTGCGTCCTCCCGAGCCGCTTCCCGCTCCATCCAGGCGCGGGTGACGTCGGCCGCGAGCAGGTCGCGAGCGCCCGGCGAGGCGTTCGCGACGTACCACGCGTTGTCGTAGAGCCGTTCGATGACCGTCATGGCGGTTCCCCTTGCACGAGCCAGATGGTGGTCCGGGAGGCGTCTGCTGCGACGTCCTCCCGGTAGTCACCATCGTGGGGCCGAGGGTGCTCCGTCACATCCGACAGTGGGGGGCAGACGCCCTCCACCACGTGCACGAGACGAACCCTGCGGATGCCGTGGTTTGGTCGCGGCTGTCCCGCACGACGCGCGTCAGCGTGGCCCGATCTCTGGACGGTCGGACTAGGCCAAAGCGGTGAGGTGGTAACGGCCGACGGGGTAGGGGTGGCGCCTGCCGTGCGCCCGGCGCATAGTGGAAGTCGGGCCGATGATGCGAGAAGCGCATGGCCCTGACTGCCCGCCTGGAGGTGCCATGAGCCGCGTGACGACCCTGCCAGAGCTGGTGCCCGTGCTGTCCGCGGGCCGGCACCGCAACCCGCGCAAGGGTGCCTGCTTCATGGAGATGGCCTCGTTCCTCGCCGGCGAGCGCTGGAGCGACCACCCGGCCTGCACCCATCCGCTGCTCGCGTCGCTGGCCCGGCTCGTCAACGACTCGCTGGGCGACGCCGACCGTGGCCGGCTGGTCACGCTGATCCCCGACGTCGTGGGGCTGACCGGGTCGGACCTCGACCTCGACCTCGCGATCGCCACCCGGGCAGCAGCGGCGGCCCTGCCCGTGGCCCCGGCCACCCGCCAGAACGTCCTGGCGGTCGGACTGCTGACCGCCCAGCGGCTCGCGTCGACGCGTCCGGGCGTCCGCGACCTCGTCGACGAGCTGTGCGGTGCGGCATTCGCCGCCGTCCCGGAGGCACACGCCTGGGCCGAGCGCTATGCCCGTGGCGCAGTCGTCAGCGAGCGCACCTACCGCCGCCAGACCGCTCCCCACACCGTCGCGTATGCCGTGGAGGGCATCGCCGTGGCCTGCGTCCCCGACGTCGCGGACCGGCTCGTGCACCTCCTGGAGCAGGTCGTGGCCGACGTCGCGGGTCGCATCGAGCGCCCCGAACGCACCGAGCCGTTGCCCCACCTGGCGCACCAGCTGCTCTCCGACTGACCCCAAGTCGGCACCAAGTGGTGCCCAAGCGGGTGGCTGCACCGTGTTCCGCACACCAACTGACAGCGGAACAAGGAGTCACCCATGACCAGCCAGACCACCCCCACCAGCCTCCGCGCCGAGTCCCTGCGCGGGCTCTGCGACGGTGGGGTCCACCTGCCCGGGGACCCCGGGTACGACGCAGCGCGCCTCCCGTGGAACGCCGCCCTCGACCAGCGCCCGGCCGCCGTGGCCCAGCCGCGGACCGTCGCCCAGGTGCAGCAGGTGGTCCGTGCGGCCGCCGCCGCGGACCTGCGGATCGCGCCACAGAGCACCGGCCACAACGCCGGCCCCCTCGTCGCGCAGGGTCTCGACGACGTCGTCGTGCTGCGCACCTCGGCGATGACCGGCGTCACGATCGACCCGGTGCGCCGGATCGCCCGGTTGGAGGGCGGCGCCCTGTGGATGCACGCGACCGAGCCCGCGGGTGACCACGGCCTGGCCGCACTGCACGGCAGCTCTCCCGACGTCGGGATCGCCGGCTACTCCCTCGGAGGAGGCATCGGCTGGTACGCCCGCCGCCTCGGCCTGGCCACCAACAGCCTCACCGCGGTCGAGCTCGTCACCGCCGACGGCGAGCACCTGCGCGCCGACGCCCATCGCAACGCCGAGCTGTTCTGGGCGCTGCGCGGCGGTGGCGGCAGCTTCGGCGTCGTCACGGCGCTCGAGTTCCGCCTCTACGCCATCGAGTCGGCGTACGCCGGCATGCTGATCTGGGACCGTGAGGTCGCGGAGCCGGTGCTGCGCCGCTGGGCCCAGTGGGCTCCCGGCGCCCCCGACGACGTCACCACGTCGTTCCGGATCCTCAACCTCCCCCCGATCCCGGACATCCCCGAGATGCTGCGGGGCCGGTCGGTGGTCGTCATCGACGGAGCGGTCCTCGGATCGGACGACGCGGGGGCGGCGGCCATCGCCGACCTGCGCGCGCTGTCGCCGGAGATCGACACGTTCGGACGGGTGCCGGCACGGACGCTGGTGCGGCTGCACATGGACCCGGAGGGGCCCACGCCCGTGGTGTCCGACTCCGCGATGCTCGACGGGATGCCCGACGCGGCGGTCGACGCGTTCCTGTCCGAGGTCGGGCCGGGCTCGACCTCGTCGTTGCTCATGGCCGAGCTGCGGCAGCTCGGTGGCGCCCTGGGACGCGAGCACGAGGGGGGCGGTGCGCTGAAGCAGCTCGACGCCGCGTTCGTCTCCTTCGCCGGTGCGATGGCCCTCACGCCCGAGATGGCTGCGCAGGGCGAGCACGACGCGCACCGCCTCACGAAGGTGCTGTCGCCGTGGGCCAACGGTCGCAGCTACCTCAACTTCGCCGAGAACGCCGTCGACCCGCGGACCGCCTATGACGAGCGGGCGTGGTTGCAGCTCAAGGGAATCCGCTCCGCGGTCGACCCGCACGGCCGGTTCGTGGGCAACCACCGCATCCCGCGGCTCGTCGAGAACGGTCGGGTCACCGACTGACCTACCGACGCTCATCCATGCAAAAGGCGAGTTAGCGCCGCCTCCCACTGGCGCTAACTCGCCTTTTGCATGAGATGGCGACAGGCGACGGCGGCGCATACTCGCCTTTTGTATGAGATGGCGACACGGGTGCGCCCGTATCCTCGGGCGGGTGAGAGTGGGTGTCCTCGGTGCCGTGCAGGCGTCCCTGGGCGACGGCCCCGTCGACCTGGGCACGCGCAAGCAACGTGCCCTGGTGGCTGCCCTCGCCATGAACCACGGGCGTCCGGTCTCGGTCGACGCCCTCGTCGACCTGCTCTGGCCCGATGGTGCGCCCCCCGGGGTGAGCGGCACCCTGCAGGCCTACGTCGCGGGGTTGCGGCGCTCCCTCGAGCCGGACCGGGCCGCCCGCGCGCCGTCGACCGTGCTGGTCACGGTCGCGCCGGGATACGCCCTGCGCGTCGCCGACGACGCACTCGACGCGGCGCGCTTCGACCGAGCCGTCAGCCGGGCGCACCGACGCATCGGCCAGCTGGCCGGGCTCCACCAGCCCAGCGGCCTGTCGACCGAGGAGCTCACGGCGGTCATCGCCGAGCTGGACGAGGCCCTGTCGCTCTGGCGCGGCACGCCCTACCTCGAGCTGGAGGACGCGCCCTCCGCGGTCGCCGAGCGGGCTCGGCTGGAGGAGCTGCGCGTCGTCGCGCTGGAGGACCGCGCGGTCGCGTCGCTCGAGCTGGGCCAGCACGCCACGGTGGCCGGCGAGCTCGAGTCGCTCACCACGGCCTACCCGTTGCGCGAGCGGTTGTGGGGGCTACGGGCCCTGGCGCTGACGCGGGCCGGCCGGCAGGCCGAGGCCCTCGACGCGCTGCGCGAGGTGCGCGACGTCCTGGCCGACGAGCTCGGGCTGGAGCCGGGTCAGGAGCTGCGCGACCTCCAGTCGGCCGTGCTTCGCCAGGACCCCACGCTGGACTGGCAGCCCGGGATCTCCGCTCCAGCCCCCGAGCCGGTGCGCGCGACGACCACGGCCCGCATCCAGTCGTTCGTCCCGACCCTGCCGCCGTGGCCCCTCGTCGGGCGGGACGACCAGCTGGCCGACCTCGTCGGTGCCCTCGAGCAGGCCGAGTCGGGGTCGGTCGCGCTGGCGGCGCTGGTCGGGGAGCCGGGCATCGGGAAGAGCCGGTTGGCCGGCGAGCTGGCCAAGCTGGCTGGCGAACGCGGCGCCACGGTGCTGCTGGGCCGGTGCTCGCAGGACGACGGAGCCCCGCCGCTGTGGCCGTGGCAGCAGGTGCTGCGGGCGCTGGGGCGCGACCTGCCCGAGGAGACCGAGGGCGACGAGGACGGCGGTGGCCGGTTCCGGACCTGGGAGGCGATCGCGGGAGCGGTGGCCGAGGCGGCGTCGGAGCGCACCATCGTGGTGCTGCTCGACGACCTGCACTGGGCCGACGTCGCGTCGTTGCGGGTGCTGCGACTGCTCGGCGAGACCGTCCAGCAGGGCCGGCTGCTGGTGCTCGGCACCTGGCGCAGCCACCCCGAACCCACCGACGCCCTGCTCGACGCGGTCGAGACCTTCGCCCGCAGGCACGCCGTGCGCCTCGACCTGCAGGGCCTCAGCGCCGACGACGCCTCGCGGGTGGTGGAGGCGGTCAGCGAGTCGACGCCGTCCGACGGTGAGGCCCGGGCCCTGCGGCAGCGCACGGACGGCAACCCCTTCTTCCTCGTCGAGTACGCCCGGCTGGCTCGCGAGGGTGGCGACCTGTCGGGGCTGATCGCGGAGGCGCACCCACCGGCCGCGGTGCACGACGTCCTCGCGCGGCGCCTGCAACGGCTCCCCGAAGAGGCGGTCTCGACCCTGCGCTGGGCTGCGCTGGTCGGACGGCAGTTCGACCTCGCCACGCTCGCTGCGGTGTCGCGGATCGACGAGGACGACCTGCTCGACCACCTCGACCCCGCGCTCGAGGCGGGTCTCGTGCGTGACGACGGCATCGAGCGGTTCCTCTTCGGTCACGCCCTGGTGCGCGACACCATCTACGCGGCGATCCCTGCGACCCGCAGGGCCAGGGCACACGCCCGCGTCGCGGAGGCACTGTCGGGCATCGCCGGCCGCGAGAACGAGGTGGCCAGGCACTGGCTGTCCGCTGGTCCCGCCCACGCCGCCCGAGCCTGGCTGGCGTGCGTGCGGGCGGCGACCGTGGCCCGCCGGTTGCACGCCTACGAGGAGTCCGCGGACCTGCTCCGCTCGGCCCTCGACGCCCTGCCGGGTGACCCCGACGCCACCCTCGGCGAGCGCTACGACGTGCTGATGGACCTCGCGGACGCCCAGCGCTGGTCCGGTGACTGGGAGGGGCTGGTCGGCACCGCCGAGCAGGCCATCGCCGTCGCCGACGAGATCGGTGACGTCGTCCTCCTCGGCCGGGCCGCCACCGCGACCTCCGTGGGGGCGCTCTGGCAGTCCGGGCCGCACGGGTCGGTCAACGAGGTCGTGGTCGGTGCGCTGCGCCGGGTGCTGCAGGGGCTGCCGACCACCGACGGCGCGTTGCGGTGCCGGGTGATGCTCGCGCTCGCGCTCGAGATCTACTACGGCTCCACCTTCGAGGAACGCAGCGCGCTGGTGGAGGAGGGCATCGCGATCGCGCGGCGGATCGGCGACGAGGCCCTCCTGCTCGACGCCTGCCAGCTCGCCTACGTCGCGCTGTGGCGGCGCTCGACCGCGGAGCTGCGTCGTGACCTGGTGAGCGAGGGGATGGAGCTGGCCCACCGCCTCGGCGACGAGCGCGCCTACGTGGTCACCACGACGTTGCGGGCGGTCGTGGCCGGTGAGCTCGGCCTGGTCGAGGAGATGTGGGAGCACGCCGTCGTGGCGCGCGACTGGGCCAAGCGGTTGCGACTGCCCTACGGCCTGATCGTCCTCGACAGCCTGGAGCTGCCGTGGCTCGCGATGGCCGGGCGGTTCGACGAGTGCGAGCAACGGATGGCCGACATCGTGCGACTCGACCAGGAGATGGCGCTGGGCCAGACCGAGGACGCGACCGCCGGGGCGCTGATGTCGCTGCGGCTGTGGCAGGGCCGCTCGGTCGAGATGGCGCCGATCCTGGAGCAGTTCGCCGAGCACAGCGTGCTGCCCGTGACCGCCACGATGCTGGTGTACTGGCTGCGGGCCGGGCAGGCGGACCAGGCCACGGCGTATGCCGCGACCCATCCCGTCGGCGTGGACGACGACGACTGGTTCTCGATGCTCAACTGGGGTGCCGCTGCCGAGGTCGCGCTCGCCCTGGACGACCACCCGCTCGCCTCCGCGGCCTACGACCGCATGGCGCCGTTCGCCGGTCACTCGTGCTCGGCCGGGTCGGGCAACGCCATCGGTCCGGTGGACGCGTTCCTCGCGCTCGCGGCCGCAGCCGTGGGTGAGCGGGAGCTGGCCGGCAGGCACGCCGACCGGGCGCTCGAGCTCTGCGACCAGTGGCGGATCCCGCTGGCCGCGCAGTGGTTGCGCGACCAGCGGGCGGCGTTCTCGTTCTAGTCGTTCCGGTCGAGCTCAGTCGAGGTAGCGGAAGGCCAGTGCCTCCCGCCGCTCGAAGCCGCGTCGGGTGAGCAGCCACAGGATGTGGTTGGGCCGACCGGTCTTCGCGAACACCTGCCGGCGCAGTGGTCCCGGGACGTCGTGGGCGGCCCACGGCACGAGCGCGAGGACCTGCGCGAAGGCCACGTCCTTGCGGAAGTGCTCCTCCTCGACCTGCTCCCACTCCTCGTTCGTCATCACCCGCTGGATGATGGCGATGGCCTCGGTCTCCTCGTGCCGCAGATGGCGGCCCAGGCTCTCCCGCGCAGCGCACAGTCGCACGGCCAGCGCCGCTCGGGCGTCTTCGTCGGCGTGCTGCGCGAGGCGTTCGAACCCGGCGGCACACGCCGTCAGGATCGGGTCGATCTCGGCGTGCTCGGCCTCCATCGCCTCGAGGACCCGGCGCTCCGCCTCGTCGGCGCGCTCGAGGAGGGTCGGCCAGAGACCGGCGTCCTCGCCCGAGTGGTGGTGGTGGAGCACCTCCGCGAACAGCTCCCACCGAGCGGCGAGGGCGCGCCAGGTGCTGCGGGCCTCGGTCGGGGTGGCGATGGCCGCGGCCGCGAACGCTGCCAGGTCGCGGCGGAAGCCGTGGTGCATCACGTACATCATCATCATGTCGACCGGGCCCGGGTGGGCCGCGGTCTGGCCGGGGAAGGTGAGCTGCTCCGGCCAGAGCGGTGTGGCTGTGGTGGTCATGGTGTAACGCCTTTCAGGCCAATGGTTTTCAGAGAGTTGTCGGGAGTTCGCGGATTCAGTGGGTGGTGACGGGCTCGAGCTCCTCGTCCTGCAGCTCCTCGTCCCAGAGCTCGACGTCGTCGTCCTCGACCTCGGCACGGACGTGCGGGAGGACGCGGTCGAGCCAGCGCGGCACCCACCAGTTCCAGTCGCCGAGCAGCGACATGGTGGCCGGGACCAGGACCATGCGGACGACGGTGGCGTCGAGCAGGATCGCGACGGCCATGCCGACGCCGAGCTGCTCGACCACGACGTCGACCTCGCTGGCGAACCCCAGGAAGACCGCGACCATGATCGCCGCCGCGCTCGAGATCACCCGGCCGGTGGCCGACAGTCCCCGCACGACGCTGCCGTGCGAGTCGCCCGTGCGCGCCCAGTCCTCACGGATGCGGGACAGGAGGAACACCTCGTAGTCCATGGACAGGCCGAACAGGATGGCGAACATCAGGATCGGCACCCAGCTCGACACGGCCAGCGGGTGGTCGAGGCCGAGTAGGTCGGTGGCCCAACCCCACTGGAAGACAGCCGTGAGGACGCCGTAGGCCGCGCCGATGCTCAGCAGGTTCATGACCGCGGCCTTGACCGGGATCACGACCGACCGGAACACCATCGCCAGCAGCAGCACCGAGACGGCCACCACGAAGGCGATGACGATCCACAGCCGCCCGGCCAGCATCTCGGCGATGTCGGCGAAGAACGCGGTGCCACCCGTGAGCTCGGCTCCGGCGGGCAGCTGCGCCCGCACGGCGCGGACCAGGCCCGCGGTGCGCTCGTCGGTCGGCCCGAAGGCCGGGATGGCGTCGAACACGGTGATGGCCGAGTCGGGCGACGTGACGGCCGGGGTGACGGCCACGATGTCGGCCCGGGCCTCGAGGTCGCGAGCCAGGCCGGTCACGGCCGACTCGTCGAGCCTGGTGCGGTCGACGACCACCGTGAGGGGGCCGTTGGTGCCGGCGCCGAACTCGGCACTGACGAGGTCGTAGGCACGACGGGTGGTGAGCTCGGTGGACTGGCTGCTCGGGTCCTGCGGCCAGGTGCGCATGTCGAGCGCGGGCACCGCCAGGGTGAGCATCACGATCGCGGCCGACATCGCCCACAGGAGCGGACGCTTGGCGACCTTGACCGCCCAGCGGGCGGTGAGCGGCATACGGACCGGCTTGGCGACGACGTCGCCAGTGTCGGAGCGACGGGCCGCCCGACGCACCGAGCGGGGCAGGAGCCGGCGACCGGCGAACCGGCACAGCACCGGCACCAGGGTCAGCGAGGCGGCCATCACGCTCAGCACCGCGATCCCGGTCGAGAAGCCGAACGAGCTGTAGACCGGCAGACCCGCGAGGCGCAGCCCCATGAGGGAGACCAGGACGGTGCTGGCCGCGAAGACGACCGAGCGACCCGCGGTGGCTGCGGCGCGACCGGCCGACTCGGTGACGCTGAAACCCTGGGCGAGGTACTCGGCGTGCCGGGTGACGAGCAGCAGCGCGTAGTCGATGCCGACGCCGAGCCCGACCATGGTGGCGACCATGGGGGCTGCGGTGCTGACGTCGGTGGCGGCGGCGAGCAGGGTGATGCCCGCGCTGCCGACGCCGAGCCCGACCAACGCGGTGCCGATCGGCAGGCCGGCGCTGACCACGGACCCGAAGGCGAAGACGAGGATGACGAGGGCGGCGACGATGCCGATGAGCTCCCCACGACCCGCCATCGGGGCGGCCGCGCTCTCGGGCAGCTCGCCACCCAGCTCGACCTGGACCCCGGTGGCCCGCAGGGGGGCGACGGCGGCCTCCATGGGGTCGAGGTTGCCCATCAGGTCGGGGTCGGTGACGGGGGCGTCGTAGCTGACGTTGACGACCGCGGTGTCGCCGTCGGCCGACCGCTCGGCCGGGAAGACCTGGACGACGTGGGGCATGGCCTGCAGCCGGGTCGCCAGCTCCGCGAGGGAGGCGTCGGTCGGTCGTGCGCCGGTGCGGTCGTGCACGACGACGCGGGCGGCGGTGTTGCCGGCGCCGGGCAGGTGGGCGCGCAGCTGGTCGATGCCGACCTGGGAGCGGGCGCCGGGGACGTTGTAGTCGTCCTGCGGGGTGCCGCCGATGGTGGCCGCGAGGCCGACGACGACGAGGGCGAGGACCACCCAGGCACCGAGGGTGCGCCACGGGTGGGCGGCGGCACCGTGGCCGAGGCGGTAGAGGCTGAGTCGATCGAAGCGGTGTCGGCGCGCAGTGGGCCGGGGCAGCAGGGCGGTCATGGTGGTCCTTCGAGTGGTGCGGAGGTGAACTGGTCGGGACCAGCGTCGGCTCACCTGCTTGTGCGCCACTTGGGACTGACTTGGGGTGCCTCCCCGCGCCCGAGCTCAGCCGGGGAGCGTGACCTCCACCCGCAGCGCGCTGTGGTCGGAGGCGACCGACGGCAGCACCTGTGCGGAGACCGCCACCACTCCCCCGCCCACCCACACGTAGTCGATGCGACGCGGCGGCGGCTCGGCGTCGAAGGTGTGCCCCTCGCCCTCCCCGACGAGGGTCCAGGCATCGTCGAGCCGAGCCGCGAGGCACTGGTATGCCGGTGAGCCGGGTGTCGTGTTCAGGTCGCCGAGGAGCACGGTCGGGCGCGCGTCGAGGGTGGCCACGATCGCCTCGGCCTGTCGGGTCCGCTCGGTCTCGCTGTCCCACTGCAGATGGGTGCCCAGCACCCTGAGCGGTCTTCCCTCGACCACCACGGTGGCCTCCAGCAGGCCGCGCTGCTCGCTGCCCTCGAAGCACGGCAACAGGGTGTTCGTCGACGACTCGAGCGGCAGGCGGCTGAGCAGGGCCGTGCCGTACTGCGCCCGCGGGGCGCCCGGGTGAGCGGGCTCCCCGTCGAGGTTCGCGGCATACGCGAGGTGCATGCCGAGCCGCTGGGCGAGGACGCCGGGCTGGTCCTCGAACCCGCTCTGCTCGCGGCGGAAGCGGTCGACCTCCTGGAGCGCCACCACGTCGGCGCCGCTGTCGTCGATGACGTCGGCGAGCCGGTCGAGGTCGAGTCGGCCGTCGAGCCCGACACCGCTGTGGATGTTGTAGCTGAGCAACCCCAGAGGCATGCGGGTCAGCCTTGCTGACGGCGCAGCATGGGTGGCAGGTAGGCCGCGCCGGGCGCATCGGGTCCGGTGGCCGCGCGGTCGGCGGGGTTGGAGATGCCGCACTGCTTGAGTGAGAGGCAGCCGCAGCCGATGCAGGAGTCCAGCTTGTCCCGCAGCGCCTCCAGGGCGGCCACTCGCTCGTCCAGCCGGGTCCGCCAGTGCGCCGAGATCCGGTGCCAGTCGGCCTTGGTGGGCGTGCGGTTGGACGGCAGGCCGGCCAGCTCCGCGCGGATCTCCTCCAGGGTGAGGCCGACGTTGCTCGCCGCCCGGATGAAGGCGAGCCGACGCAGCACGCTGCGCTGGTAGCGCCGCTGGCCGCCGGCCGTCCGGGACGCCTCGACGAGGCCCTCCCGCTCGTAGTAGCGCAGTGCAGAGGCCGCGAAACCGCTGCGGTGCGCGACCTCCGACACCGTGAGCACGTCGGTGGTGTCCACGATCTGCCTCCTTCGGTCGGGGGGGTTGACTTCAAGTCGACTTTAACTTCAAGGATGGCTGGATCGCATCGTGATCGCAACGGAGGGCACCTGTCATGAACACCGCACTCGTCACCGGCGGCTCGGCCGGTCTGGGCCTGGCCCTGGCCCGCGACCTCGCGGCCGACGGTTGGCACGTCG
This sequence comes from Pedococcus sp. P5_B7, assembly GCF_054049895.1. Classification (NCBI taxonomy): domain Bacteria; kingdom Bacillati; phylum Actinomycetota; class Actinomycetes; order Micrococcales; family Intrasporangiaceae; genus Pedococcus; species Pedococcus sp. P5_B7. The sequence continues at coordinate 194,561 of NZ_JBFULM010000003.1, read as the reverse complement.
TGGTCGACGCCCGCGACGCCGATCGGCTCACGCACGTGGTCGGGTCGCTGCACGGCAGGGTCACGGCGGTCGCGGGCGACGTGACCGACCCGGACCACCGCGAGGCGCTGGCGGCTGCGGCCCTGGCCACCGGTCGGCTCGACCTGCTCGTCCACAACGCCAGCACGCTCGGCCCCACCCCGCTGCCGGCGCTCGCGGACCTCGACCTCGACGCCTTCGACGGCGTGTGGCTGACCAATGTGGTGGCACCGCTCGCGCTCACGCAGCTCGTGCTGCCGGCCCTGCGTGCCACCGGTGGGATGCTGCTCGGAATCTCCTCGGACGCGGCCGTCGAGCACTACGAGGGATGGGGTGCGTATGCCGCGTCGAAGGCCGCCCTTGACCAGGTCGTCCTCACGCTGGGCGCGGAGAACCCGGAGGTCGCCGCCTACGCGGTGGACCCCGGCGACATGCGCACGGCCATGCACCAGGCGGCCTTCCCGGGCGAGGACATCAGCGACCGACCGCTCCCGGAGTCGGTGGTGCCTGCCCTGCGCGCGTTGCTGCGCACCCGTCCGGCCAGTGGCCGTTACCGGGCCTCCGAGCTCGCCCCCGAGCCGGTCCACCCGTCGACCGAGGCGGTGTCCGCGTGACCCGCCTGTCCGTCGCGCCGCTGACGCAGTTCGCCAGCCCGGGCGACACCACGGCCCCGGCGCCGCCCGAGGAACGCGGGGTGGCCCGGGACGAGGTGCGCCTCTTGGTGGCGACCGACGAAGGGGTGGCGCACGCGCGCTTCCGCGACCTCGCGGCATACCTCGCGCCCGGCGACCTCGTGGTCATCAACAACTCCGCCACCCTGGCGGCGGAGTTCGACGCCGTCCTGCGGGGCCGCGGTCCGGTGGTCGTGCACGCGGCGACGAGGCTCGACGACGGCACGTGGGTGGTCGAGCTGCGCTCCGCCCCCGATGCCGCCCGCGCCGTGCTCGACGCCGCCGCCGGGGCGGAGCTCGACCTGCCCGGCGGTGGCCGACTGACCCTGCTGGCGCCGTATCCCCGGCCGCACTCCTCCCCGACCGGTCGCGGCAACCGGCTCTGGAGGGCGGCGGTCAGCGGCCCTCGACCCATCGAGCAGCACCTGGTCCGCTACGGACGGCCGATCGCCTACGGCTACCTCGATCGGAGCTACCCGCTCTCCGCCTACCAGACGGTCTTCGCCAGCCGACCCGGCAGTGCCGAGATGCCCAGTGCCGGAAGGCCGTTCAGCCACGAGCTGGTGAGCGACCTGGTTTCGCACGGCATCGGGGTGGCTGCGGTCACGCTCCACACCGGGGTGTCGTCCCAGGAGGCCGGCGAGGCGCCGCAGCCCGAGTGGTTCGAGGTCTCGGGTCTGGCGGCCCGGTTGGTCAACGCGACCCGCGCCGAGGGCGGTCGGGTGGTGGCCGTGGGCACCACCGTCACCCGAGCCCTCGAGTCCGCGGTGGAGCGGTCGGCCCCCGACGAGCCGGTCGTCGTCCCCAGGGCGGGCTGGACGACGCGGGTCGTCTCCCGCGACGACCCGCCCCGCGTGGTGACCGGGCTGGTCACCGGCTGGCACGACCCGCAGGCCTCGCACCTCCTGCTCGTGGAGGCCGTGGCGGGGCGGGAGCTGACCCAGCGGGCCTACGACGAGGCCACCAGGGGCGGCTACCTGTGGCACGAGTTCGGCGACTCCGCCCTCCTGCTGCCCGGTCGGGCACCACGGGGCGCGCCCAGGTCCTGACCTGCCTAGGATCCGGACATGACCTTGGGTGAGCTGCTCGTCGACGCCTTCGACCGGATCCGGGAGGGCGCGTGCGACGCCGTCGACGGACTGACGCCCGACCAGCTCGCCGAGCGCCCCAGCGACCGGGCCAACTCGATCGGGTGGCTGGTCTGGCACCTCGCGCGGGTGCAGGACGACCACGTCGCCGCGGTGGCCGACCGCGAGCAGGTCTGGACCGGCGAGGGCTGGCACGAGCGGTTCGGGCTGCCGTTCGACGCCGACGACACCGGCTACGGCCACACGAGCGAGCAGGTCGCGCAGGTGCGGGGCCTGGCGGCCGACGACCTCGTCGCCTACCTCGAGGCGGTGCACGCGGTCACCGTGGAGTTCGTCCGACCGCTGACCCCCGACGACCTCGGCCGCGTGGTCGACGAACGCTGGGACCCGCCGGTGACCCTCGGGGTGCGGCTGGTGAGCGTCGTCAACGACGACCAGCAGCACGTCGGGCAGGCCGCCTTCATCCGGGGGTCGCTGACCCGCTGACGCGGAGCCGGCTCAGCGGTAGCGGCGCGCCAGCTCGAGGGCGCGGTGCGGGTAGTCGGCCCCGAAGAGCACCGCGTGCACCAGCAGGGGGTGCAGCTGGTGCAGCGCGACGCGCTCGTGCCACTGGGCATCGAGGCGGTGCTGGCCCAGGTAGCCGCCGACCACGAAGTCCCAGTGCGGACAGCCGAACAGCGCGAGCATCGCCAGGTCGGTCTCGCGGTGCCCACCGTGGGCGGCCGGGTCGATGAGGACCGCCCCGGTCGGGGTCCACGCGATGTTGCCCGACCAGAGGTCGCCGTGGATCCGCGCCGGCGCGGACCCGTCGTCGAACTCGCCGTCGTGCAGCCGGCGGGCGACTCGCTCGAAGACGGCCCGGTCGTGTCGGTGGAACAGGCCCCGGTCCACCGCCGCTGCCAGCATGGGCAGGAGCCGTTGGTCGGCGTAGAAGGAGCCCCACGACTCGTCGGGGGTCAGCCCCAGCGGCAGCAGCTGCGTTGCCGGGCCGAGGAACCCGTCGCCCTCCCACCCCTGTGGAGGGCTCCCGAACGCGGGCGCGCCGGCGTCGTGCGTCTTCGCGAGGGCCGCCCCGAACGCCTCGGCCATCGCGGGGTCGGGGTTGGCGAACGACAGCTTCTCCAGGTCGAGGTGCTGGTCGCCCACGTCGAGCACCTTGACGACCGCTGCCCCACCCGGCGCGTCGGCCAGCCACGCGAGACCCGCGGCCTCCCACTGGAAGTAGCCGGCCGGGGCCGAGCGGCTGCCCTTGCGGAAGACAGCCGCCGGCTGCTGCTCGCTCACGAAGGGTCCCCCTCTCGGAGGCGCACGCCGACCATCCCGCCATCTAACCGCGTGGGCCCGCCGAGCCGCCTGCGCGGCATACCGGATCTTTGCCAAGCCCGGCCGGAGGGCATACCGCCCGTTCGCCCGTTGTATGCTGCGCGGCTGGCACGGTGCCTGCATGCAGCTCACGATCCGGGTGCGTCCCCGTCTGGCGGCCATTGCCGCGCTCCTGCTCGTCGCCTTCCTGGCCACCACGGCGCGCAGCGCCCTCGCCGCCACCCCCCTGACGGTGGCCCAGGCCATCGCCACGCAGGACGGCTCGAGCCAGGCGGTCACCGGCTACATCGTCGGTGAGCCGGTCGCCACCAGCACGGTGAACCGGTCGGGCTTCACCGGTGACCTGGCGATCGCGCTGGCGGACAGCGCCTCCGAGACGGGCACCTCGCGGATGCTCTACGTGCAGCTGACGACCCAGTGGCGCTCGGCGTGGGGGCTGAAGACGAACCCGTCGAAGCTCGGCACGAAGGTCACGGTCACCGGCCAGCTGACGGCCTACTTCGCCCACGCCGGCCAGAAGTCGCCGACCGCCATCACCGGTGGCACCCCCGACCCCGATCCGACCACGACGACCCCGCCGCCGACGACCACGACCAGCTCGCCGACGGACACCTACTACGCCAGCGCCCTCGGCAAGTCGGGTTCGGCGCTGCGCAGCTCGCTGCACTCGATCATCAAGAACCAGACGGTGCTGACCTACGACCAGGTCTGGGACGCGCTGAAGGACACCGACCAGGACCCGGCCAACAGCAACAACGTGATCGAGATCTACTCGGGTCGCTCGATCGCCAAGTCCGACAACGGTGGCGGGGTCGACCAGTGGAACCGCGAGCACGTCTGGGCCAAGAGCCACGGTGACTTCGGCACGGCGAACGGCCCGGGCACCGACGTCCACCACCTGCGCCCCGAGGACGTCACGGTCAACAGCGACCGCGGCAACCTCGACTTCGACAACGGCGGCTCGGCCGTCAACCAGTGCTCCGACTGCTGGCGCGACGCCGACTCGTTCGAGCCGCGCGATGCCGTCAAGGGCGACGTGGCGCGGATGGTGCTCTACATGGCGATCCGCTACGAGGGCGACGACGGCTGGCCCAACCTCGAGCCGAACAACTCGGTCGCCAACGGCACCGCCCCCTACATCGGGAAGCTCACGGTGCTCAAGGCGTGGAGCGCGGGTGACCCACCGGACGCCTTCGAAAAGCGCCGAAACCAGGTCATCTACGACACCTGGCAGCACAACCGCAACCCGTTCGTCGACCACCCCGAGTGGGTCTCCTCGATCTGGCCCTAGCTCCGTCGCGCCAAACCCTCGGCTGGGTCGCTGACCTGCGGGTACGGTGGTTTGGTGACGATCGACACCACCGACGAGGACGCGCGTCGCGCGGAGGCCCTCCACGAGGACGCGGGCCAGCGTGGCCTGGAGGCGGCCAAGCGCCTGATGGACGCGCTCGCGGGCAACCTCGAGGGGCTCGACGACCTCACGCCGTACCTCGAGCGGCTCGTGCAGGCGGTCAACGCCAACATCGACGGATGTGACTGCGTGGGCGTCACCGTCGTCATGGAGGACCGTCCGCGCACCGCCGCCTACACGACGGCCGGGACCCTCGAGATCGATGCGGTGCAGTACGCCGTGGGCGACGGGCCGTGCCTCGACGCCTTCCGCAACGGCCGGGAGAACCTCGTGGACCTCGCCGGTGGCGAGGAGCGTTGGCCGGCCTTCATCCAGGGCTGCGACCCGGGTGACGTGCAGACCCTGCTGGCGCTCCCGCTCGAGTCGGGTGGTCGTCGCTTCGGCGCGCTCAACCTCTACGGCTATGCGCGAAACGCTTTTGACCACACCGATCTCGAGCTCGTGCGGATGGCAGCCCGGCGCGCTGCGGATGCCCTGGCCGCTGCGGTCCACCTGGTCGGCGCACGCGAGGTGGCCGGTCAGATGGAGCAGGCGATGGCGTCCCGGGCCGTCATCGAGCAGGCCAAGGGGCTGCTCATGGGTCGGCACCAGATCGACGAGATGGTGGCCTTCGAGCTGCTCCGCCGCCAGTCGCAGGAGCAGAACCTCAAGCTGCGCGTGCTGGCTGCCCAGCTGGTTGCCGAAGCTCGATCTTCCCGTTCAGAGGCAATCTGAGCTAGTCTCCGAAGCACCTGAAGCAACCGGGTCGGCCACTTGGCCACTCGGTTGCTTTTTTTGTGCCCTGGAGGTTGCGAGATGCGCAGTACCCCTCACAGCTGTCGCGCGGGCGTCACCGACTGCGGCAGTCGGACCTCTCCCGGTCTCGGTGCGCGGTGCGCCCACGCGCCTCGTCGCCCTGCCCTGCGGAGCCCCGGCGGGACCGCGTTCGCTCCCCCGTCCACGGCCGACCCGTCGACGCTGCTGGTCTACGTGATGGACATCTACGACCCGGCGTCCTGGGCCTACCTCCCATCGGTCAGCGCCGTGTTGAGCGCAGCCTGCTCGCTCGTCGACGTCGAGGTCGTCCAGTCCGGTCGGTTCGCCACCGGGTCACCCGCGGCCTGCCTCATCGCGTTGCTGGCTGCGGCCGACCTCCCGGTGTCGACCGTGCTGGGTGCGGTGCAGCACCAGTACTTCGTCGGGGGCCAGCCCCTCGATGCGCCGGGTGTGCTCGGCTCGATCGCGAACGACCTGGGGCTGGACGGACCGGCGATCGAGATCTTCGCCCACAGCCCGCGCGCGCGGCAGCTCGCGTCGGAGGACTTCGAGCTGGCCCACGACCTCGACCTCGGTGGTGGCCCCGTCCTGCTGGCGAGTCGCGGTGAGCACATCTTCGAGTTCGACGGTCCGGGGGCGAGTGGGGACCGGTTGGTGGACCAGTTCAGGACGGTGCTCACGAGGCCGTAGGGTCTGGACATGGCCCGACCGCACGCCGCCTCCATCGTCGAGGACGCCTGGCACCGCCAGGTCGACTCGGTGCTGCGCCGCCGCGGGTGGCAGACCCGCATCGTCGCGCACACCGGCTACGGCTCGGAGGAGTTCGCGCGCGTCCTCGGACGGGTCCTGCTCACCCGCCGCTCCGATCGGAGCGAGGGAGGTGAGCGCGCCGACGCAGGCGCCTCGACTGCCGAGCTGAGGTCGGCCGAGGACGAGCGCCGTGGGTGGCGGGCCTTCATCACGGCCCCGGCCATGAACGTCCCGGTGACGATCACCCTGGGCGCCAAGACCGTGCACACCCGCACCGACCGCAGCGGTTACATCGACACCAAGGTGCGCGACCACGGCCTTCCGCCCGGCTGGCACGAGGCCAGGCTGACCGCGGTCGACGCCGAGGACACGACGGCCACGGTGCTCGTGGTCGGGTCCGACGAGACCTTCGGGCTGATCAGCGACATCGACGACACCGTCATCTCGACCTCGCTGCCGCGCCCGATGATCGCGGCCTGGAACACCTTCGTGAAGAGCGAGAACGCCCGCCACGTCGTGCCCGGCATGGCGACGATGTACCGCGAGCTGCTGGCCGAGCACCCCAACGCCCCGATGGTCTACGTGTCCACCGGCGCCTGGAACACCGCGCCGACCCTGACCCGCTTCCTCCGTCGCCACGGCTACCCGCCCGGCCCGCTGCTGCTCACCGACTGGGGCCCGACGAACACCGGGTGGTTCCGGTCCGGTCAGGACCACAAGCGCGCCTGCCTGCACCGGCTGGCCAACGAGTTCCCCCACATCCGCTGGGTCCTCGTCGGCGACGACGGCCAGCACGACCCCAAGATCTATGGCGACTTCGTCGAGCAGCGCCCCGACACCGTTGCGGCCATTGCGATCCGCGAGCTGACGCCGAGCGAGCAGGTGCTGTCACACGGCATACCGGTGTCGTTGGAGGAGTTCACGCCGGCTCGCGGGCGACACGAGAAGGAAGTGCCGGTATGCCGCGCGGGCGACGGCTACGGGCTGGTGCGCCTCCTGCGCGTGGCCCTGGGTGCGACGACCGCACCCGACGCCTGAGCCTAGCGGGCGGCGATGTCCAGGTGGGGGGAGTCGGCGCAGGGCGTGTCCTCGCGTGAGGGCAGGCCCACGGCGGTCAGCGCCGCGCCGCCGACGAGCAGGCCGGCGCACACGATCATCGCGAGGCGGTAGGACGGCGCGAGCGCGTCGGCCGACGCGTAGTCGGCCCCACCCAGCCCGACCAGCGGCGGCAGGGCCGCGACGGCCAGGAGGCCGGCCGTCCGCGCCACCGCGTTGTTGACCCCGCTGGCCGTGCCCGCGAGCTCGTCGGGCGCTGCGGCCAGCACCGTGCCGGTCAGCGGTGCGACCGTCATCGACAGCCCCAGCCCGACGAGCGAGATGCCGGGCAGGACGTGGAGGACGAACGAAGGGTCGCGAGGAGCCATCGCGAGGAGGGCGAATCCCGCTGCGGCGACGAGGGTTCCGCCGATCATGAAGGGCCGGGGGGCCGACCGGGCAGCCATCGTGCCGAACCGGCGGGCGAGGACCAGCATGATGATGCTCAGGGGCAGCGTCGCCGCCCCGGCCTCGAGTGCCGACCAGCCCGCCACCGTCTGCAGGAAGAGCACGAGGAATAGCAGCGCGGCCGACAGCCCCGCGTAGACGAGCAGCGTGACCAGGTTGATCGTCGTGAAGACCCGGTTGGCGAAGAGCGAGGGCGGGACCATCGGCGCCCGGGCATGGACCTCGGCCCACGCGAAGCCGGCGAGGGCGAGCACCCCGATCACGCCGACCACCACCGCCCGCGCTGTGACCCCGTCCGACAGGGCGGTCAGACCGTACGTGAGCGCAGCCAGCCCGACCACCGCGAGGGCGATACCGGTCAGGTCAATGTGCTTGCTGGCCAACGGGTTCCGCGACTCGGGCACGAACTTCACGGCCAGCACGACCACCACCACGGCGAGCGGCACGTTGAGCCAGAAGGCCCACCTCCAGTCGTGTTCGACGAGCCATCCACCGACGACCGGGCCGGAGGCCGACGCCACGCCCAGCAGACCGGTCCACGCACCGATGGCAGCCATCCGGTCGTCCCGGTGGAACGACGCCTGGAGGATGGCCAGGCTGCCCGGCACCAGCAGGGCAGCGCACAGCCCCTGGACGGCGCGGGCGGCGACGAGCACCTCCACGGTGGGTGACAGCGCGCACAACGCGGAGGCGATACCGAAGCCGCCCACGCCCACGGCATACATGGCCCGTCGCCCGAACCGGTCACCCAGCGAGCCGCCGAGCAGGATGAACGCGGCCAGCGTCAGGGCGTAGGCGTTGACCACCCACTGGAGCCCGGCGAGGTCGGCGTCGAGGTCGCGTCCGATGGTGGGGAGCGCGACGTTGACGATGGTGCCGTCGAGCAGGGCGATGCCGCTGCCCAGCACGGTCGTGGCCAGGGCGAGGCGTCCACCGGGCGACTTGAGCCGGAGGAGCTCGCGCGGGGCCACTTCCGTCGTCATGCTGCCGCTCTCGTCATGGGCTCATCGTCGCACCGCGGCGGAACTCCGGCTCCGTGACGGGGCGGTCTGCCAGACTTGGGCGGGTGCCGGAGCTGCCCGAGGTCCAGGCGCTCGTCGACTTCCTCGCCGAGCGCACCGTCGGGCTGGCCGTGACCGGCGTCGAGCTCGGGTCGTTCTCGGTGCTCAAGACCTTCGACCCCCCGCCGCAGGCCCTCACCGGCGCCCCGGTCGACGGGGTCTCGCGCCATGGCAAGTTCGTCGACCTCGACTGTGACGGCGTCCACCTGATCTTCCACCTGGCCCGCGCCGGGTGGCTGCGCTGGTCCGATGCGGTGCCCAACACGGTGCTGCGGCCCGGCAAGTCGCCGATCGCGCTGCGCACCCGGTTCTCCGACAGCTCGGGCTTCGACCTCACCGAGGCCGGCACCAAGAAGCGGCTGGCCGCCTACCTCGTGCGCGACCCGCAGGACGTGCCCGGCATCGCCTTCCTCGGCCCCGACCCGCTGGCCGAGGAGTTCACCCGGGAGGCGTTCGGAGCGCTGCTCGCCGGGCGCCGCTCCCAGATCAAGGGACTCCTGCGCGACCAGGGGTTCATCGCCGGCGTCGGCAACGCCTACTCCGACGAGATCCTGCACGTCGCGAAGATGTCGCCGTTCGCGATGGCGTCCAGCCTCGACGACGAGGCCACCGACCGCCTGTATGCCGCGTTGCGTGACACGCTCGCCTCCGCGGTCGCGACCGCGTCCGGCAAGCCCGCCAAGGAGCTCAAGGACGCCAAGCGGGCCGGCATGCGGGTGCACGGCCGCACGGGTGAGACCTGCCCGGTCTGCGGCGACACCGTGCGTGAGGTGTCCTTCGCCGACTCGTCGTTGCAGTACTGCGCGACCTGCCAGACCGGCGGCAAGCCGCTGGCCGACCGACGAATGTCCCGGCTCCTCAAGTAGCGCTCAGCGATCAGTCGGCGCATCTCGCGTTCCAGGGCGGAGGCCACGACGTACCGCGATCCGCGGACTCATGGGCTCATGATGCCCCGGTGAATCCCGAATCGGGAGTCGTCTTGCCCCGGACAGCGATGGCGGCCAGCTCGATACGGCTGGTCGTGCCCGTCTTCCGCAGCAGGTTGGAGACGTGGGTGCTCACCGTCTTCTCGCTGATGAACAGGCGGCGCGCCACCTGGGAGTACGTCTCGCCGGCGACGAGATGGTCCAGGACCTCGGCCTCGCGCGGTGTCAGGGCCACGCCCGCCAACCGGCTGACGAGGTCAGCCGTGGAGTGGTCGTCTCCGGAGGCAGTCAGGGGGAGGTGCGCCTGCAGGGCCACCTGTTCGACGAGCGCCGCCAGCGGGGCCGCCCCCAGCGCCTGCGCGATGAGTGCCGACCGGCCCAGTGCGTCGGCCGCCCGCTCGCGGCCCTTCGGCTCCCCCACGAGCGATCGGCCCAAGTGGTACAGCGACCTGGCGTGCTCGAACAGCAGGCCAGCGCGCTCAGTGGCCTCGGTGGCCGCCTGCCAGAGGGGCACCATGGTGGGCTCTTCCCTGCTGCACCGGGCGCGGTCGGCGACGTAGAGAGCCCCCCAAGCCGGGTGCACCGCGTCGTCGAGCCCCAACGGCAGGTAGCGGGGGGAGTCGCCACGCAGAGACTCGATCCGCTCCAGCCAGATGATCGCCGAGCGCCTCGGTTCGTCTGAAGCGGCCGGGGCGCCCTCAGCGAGGTCGGCCGCAGCCCGGGCCGCCAGCTGGAGAAGCTGGTCGGCGGCGGAGTGGTCCAGGGCCACGGCCCGGGTCATCCAGAGCTCGACCAGCTCGAGGGCGCGTCGAGGCTGCCCCGCCTCGATGGCGACGATCATCTCGGACAGGACCAGGTCGTCACCCAGGTCGCTGACCGGCATCAGCTCCTTGGCCCGGGACAGATGCGTCTCGGCCGCCTCGAGGTCGCCCTCCAGCGCGCTGAGCACCGCAGCGCCGCAGCGGGCGGCGCCGCCCCAGCGTGTGTTCAGCCGCAACGCCAGCGTCTCGCGAATGACGGACCGGGCAACGTCCCACTCGCCGAGCTGGACGAGGGTCAGCGCTCCCCGGGCACCCGTGCACGAGATGCCCTGGGCGCTGCCCCGCTCCCGCATCAGGGCATGTACCTCGCGCGATAGCGCAGCCGACGCAGTCAGCTGTCCCATGGACTCGTAGCTGTTGCAGACGTTGATCGACACCCGGATGAGCAGCTCGGTCTCGTCGACCGTCTTGGCAAGGGTCCACGCTCGTTCGGCATCGACGACGCCGGCGCGAGTGCCCCACCTCGTCTGCGCCCGGACGACCAGAGCCCAGGCGAGGGCGTCATCGGCACCCAGCTCCTCGGCGAGGCGAACGGCCTCCGCAGCGTGCTCGGCTGCGGCCGAGACCCCCTCGAAGACCTGGAAGTAGGCCAGATGGGCCAGCGCCAGAACTCGTTCCCTGGAGTCCGGGAACGGGTCGGTCAGGGCAACGGCCCGCTCGAAGTCGGCGACCGACGCCGATGCGCTGCCGGTCACGTTCACACCATTGGCGAAGTTGAGAGCCATCAGCACCCGGCAGGCTGCCAAGGGCTCGTCGTGCGGGTCGAGGCCTGACAGGGCACGTTCGAAGAACTCCAGTGCGCGGCCGGGGCGGCCAGCCGCGAGCAGGCACCGCGCTGCTCTGGTGAGCAGCTCGCACGCGGGAGGGCCCGAGCCCGTGGACCCCGGTGCGAGCAGGTCGACCGCACTGGTCAGGTGCGTCGCCTCCTCGGAGATCGCATGGAGACGGAGCGCTTCGTCCGCGGCGCGCAGGGCCCACCGGTACGCCGGTTCCGCGTCCTGTGCAGCGGCATGGTGCAGGGCAAGATGGGTGGCCCGCTCCGCGTCGGTGACGTCTTCGGCCACCTCCCAGGATGCTGCGAAGGCGCGGTGCACCTCCGGGAGCTGCCAGGGGGGCAGCGTCGTGAGGATCACCTCCCCGAGGAGGGGATGGCGGAGCCACACGTCGCTGGTGTCTTGAATGATCACGATGCCCTCGTCGACCGCCTCTCTGATCGCGGCCGTCACGTCGACCTCCAGGCCGCGGCGGATGACGAGGTCCTGCAGCACCCGGAACGCGACTGGGCGACCCGCGACCGCCACCAGCTGGGTGACCGCCCTGGTCTCAGGCCCGAGCCTGTGCCACGAGGCGAGGAGCGCTTCGCCGAGCGGGCTCGCGCCGCCGACGGTGTCGCCGACCTCCTGGGCGACAAGCTCGGCCAGGTAGGGGTTTCCCTCGGAGCGCGCGAAAACTCGCTCAGCCAGTGCGACGTCGGACTGCCTGCCCGGCAGCCCGAGCACGAGTTGCTCCGTCTCGCCCGCAGTGAGGCGGGAGAGGGGGAGCCGGCTGACCCCCCTGACGCGGCGCACGTCGGCCAACCACCCGTGCAATCGGTGGCCTTCGCCCAGCTCGGTGTCCCGGTACGTGAGCGCGAGGGCGAGGTGCTGCCCCGTGTGCAGCCCTGCGACCACGAAGGACAGGACGTCGAGGGAGGTCGGGTCAGCCCACTGGAGGTCGTCCATCACCACCAGCGTGGGTGCGTCATCCGCAAGACGATCGACGGCGCCAGCCAGACGGAACAGGTTCCCCTGCGATCCGCTCTCAGAATCCTGTCCGGGAGCGTGCAGAGCGTCGTGGCTGGAGACTGCGCCCGGAAGGACTCGGTCGAGGGCTGCGGAGTCCACGCCTCGTGCCCACCGCTCGATCGCCCTGGTGATCGGCCCGTTCGTGGTGACCTCGGACCCGAACCGCAGGCACTGGCCGAAGAGGACATGGAAGCCCAGCGCTCGCGCCGCGTCGACCAGGTCGCGGACCAAGGCGGTCTTGCCGATCCCGGGCTCACCGTGGAGCAGGGTCGCCTGCGGCTCGCCGGCCGCGGCCCCGTCGAGCATGCGGAGCAGCTGCGCCTGCTCGGCGGAGCGGCCCACCAGCCGACGCGGGGGGTCCATCCACTGATCATCCACCCCGACGCGGTGTCCCGTCGTGCCCTCGGCAACCCTGACCGCGCGGTCAGTCGGGGAGCAGGACCGTCGCCGCGTCGAGGAAGGACTCGGCGGTTTCTTCGTCGTGGAACCACCGCAGGTAGAGCCCGGTCGTGACGCGCTCGACGAACGCCCACTGGCGCACCCTCTCGGCATCCGTGTCGGTGAGGTCGGCGGCCCGGTCGCACAGGGCGTCGTGCCGCGCGCGGGCGGCCCGGTGGTCGCGGCTGGCCAGGACCTCCCTGCTGAAGTCGCGCACGGTGACCCCGACGTCGTACTCCGGCTCGCACCGGAAGCCATCGGGGTCGACGAGCTTGAAGCGCGGGATCCCGTTGGCCTGCAACGCATTGCCGGGATGTGGGTCGCCGTGGCAGAGCACGTCGCGGCGTGGGTCGCGGGTGGCCGACAGGTGGCGGGCGAGCTCGTGGGCCCGGTCGAGCGCCGCCCCCCAGCGGTCCTCGTCGTCGCCCTGCCGGAACCGTCGGACGATGCCCGCGAGCTGCGCTGCCTTGTCGTCCGCGGGTGCGATCGCCGGAGCCAGGTCCAGCGGCAGCTCCCACGCGAGTCGCAGGGCCGCCGCCAGGTGGTCGACCTGGGCCGCCGGCGAGAGCCGCGACGACGCGAGGCTGGCCCCGAGCCGTTCCATGAGGACGGCCCCGCGCGTGACGTCGGAAGCCAGCACCGCGGCATACCCCCGGCCCTGCGCTGCCTCGAGGGTGGCGACCTGCGCCGCGAAGGCCGGGCCCGCCCGGTCGATCTTGAGGACAGCCGGGTGGCCGTCGGCGTGGACGGCCACCACGGGCACCCCGAGACCCTCGCCGTAGACCTCGCCGAGCGTCAGCGACCAGCGCTGCACGAGGTCGGCGAGCAGCTCGCCCAATCCGTCGAGCACGGGTGCGAGCGCGGGGTGGTCACCCGCCGCGTCGCGGCAGGTGGCCACCACCCGTGCGATCTGCTCGTCCTGGCCCGTCATGGCGCCACTGTGCCGTGTGGTGGGACTCCTGCCCACTGGTTTTGGTTTAGGGGTGGCAGCCGGCCAGTGGTTACATGGACACATGAGCATTCCCCAGGTGCCGGTGACCGACGTCCAGGACCACGCCCTCGTGCTCGACGTGCGCGAGCAGGACGAGTGGGACGCCGGGCACGCCCCGGGCGCCGTGCACATCCCGCTCAGCGAGCTCCCGTCGCGCCTCGACGAGCTGCCCGACACCGACGACGGTGTCCTCGCGGTGGTCTGCCGCGGTGGCGGCCGCTCCTCGCGAGCCGTCGCGTGGCTCTCGCAGCAGGGCTTCGACGTCGCCAACCTGCACGGCGGCATGAAGGCCTGGGAGGGCGCGGGCAAGCCGCTCGTCGCCGCCTCCGGTCCCGCCACGGTCAAGTAGGGCCGCCGACATGGCGTGGTTCGGTCGGCGTGGTGACGACGACGCGACCTCGGAACCGCAGGTCGAGGAGCGCACCCTCCCCAGCGCCGGCGACACCCTCGACCCCAACGCCTCGCTGCGCCCGCTCGTCGACCCCCTCGGTGACGCCGAACGCGGCCGGATCAGTGCAGCCCTCGAAGCGCTGGCCGCCGACGGCGTCGACGTCGACGACCTCGCCTCGATCGGTGCCGGCCTCGACCGGGCGTATGCCGCGTGGTCGGCGTCGCCCGAGGACGACCGTCCCGACCACGCCGCGATCGTCGAGCGCTATGCCATCGGGATCGGCGAGTACCTCGACCGCAACACCGACCTCGACTGGCAGGTGGTCACCGACGTCTTCGGGACCGACCTGTCGCTGACCGAGGGCTACAAGGGGTCGTTCGTCGTGGTGCCGCACAACCTGGTGGCCGGACGCTGGATGCGGGGCGAGACCGGCTGGATCCCCGCAGTCGTCGGCCACATCGTCAAGCGCCGCAGTCGCCGCTGAGGCTGCTGCTCGGCCTTCTCGGGCTGTCTCGCGGTGTCTCGGACTTCCGCTAGACGGCCGCGCCACGACACGATCGCGGCGTATCGCCAAATCTCAGGGAAACGCTAGAAACACCCATACGCTGCAATCGTGGACCCGATACGCAACCCGTACGCCCCCGGAGCCGGCCAGCGCCCGCCCGAGCTGGCCGGACGTGACGAGCAGCTGTACGCCTTCGACGTCGTGCTCGAACGCATCGCCCGCGGCCGGCCGGAGCGCTCGATCGTGCTCACCGGGCTGCGCGGGGTCGGCAAGACCGTCCTGCTGAACGCCCTGCGCTCGGCCGCCGTCCGCGCCCACTGGGGCACCGGCAAGCTCGAGGCACGACCCGACCAGGGCCTGCGCCGCCCGCTGTCCGCGGCGCTCCACGTCGCCGTCCGCGAGCTCGGCCACCCGGCCGGCGACCAGGTCGACCACGTCCTCGGCGTCATCAAGGCCTTCGCCCAGCGCGACTCCGCCCCCGGCGCGAAGCTGAGGGAGAAGTGGAACCCGGGCATCGACGCACCGGCCGCCACCGGGCGAGCCGACTCCGGAGACATCGAGATCGACCTCGTCGAGCTGCTCACCGACGTGGGCGGGCTCGCCGCAGACGTCGGCCGAGGAGTCGCGGTCTTCGTCGACGAGATGCAGGACCTCTCGGCCGACGACGTGTCGGCCGTCTGCGCGGCGTGCCACGAGATCTCGCAGTCGGGTCTGCCCGTCATCGTCGTCGGTGCCGGGCTTCCGCACCTCCCGGCGGTGCTGTCCGCCTCGAAGTCCTACTCCGAGAGGCTGTTCCGCTACCAACGGATCGACCGGCTCGACCGCGCCGCGGCCGACCTCGCCCTCGTGGCGCCAGCCGCTGACGAGGATGCGGTGTTCACGCCAGAGGCTTTGGATGCGATGTATGCCGCGACCGCCGGCTACCCCTACTTCGTCCAGGCCTACGGCAAGGTCGCGTGGGACGTCGCGCCTCGGTCGCCGATCACCGCCGAGGACATCGCGGTCGCCGCACCGGAGGCCGAGGCGGAGCTGGCGGTGGGGTTCTTCGGCTCGCGCTTCGAGCGAGCGACGCCGGCCGAGCGCGAGTACCTGCGGGCGATGGCCGACGCCGCCCAGGGCCTCGTCGAGAGCGGCGAGGAGGTCGACGAGACCGAGTCGGTGCCGACCTCGGCGGTTGCCACGGTGCTCGACCGCAAGCCCCAATCCCTCTCTCCCGCAAGGGATGCGCTCCTGAAGAAGGGGCTCATCTACTCGGGCGAGCGCGGTCGGATCGCGTTCACCGTGCCCCACTTCGGCCGCTACCTCCGCACCCAGGGCTGACCACCCCGACACCCACCACCCGACAGCCACCACGGACGGCTGCGACTGGGTAGCGTGCTGCGCATGCCCATCAAGCTCGAGAACGTTGCCATCGCCGTCCGCGACCTCGAAGCGACCATCGCCTTCTTCACCGACCTCGGCCTGACCGTCCTGGGCCGCGACACGGTCAGCGGTGAGTGGACCGACACCGCGGTCGGCCTGGACGGCAACCACGCCAAGATCGCCATGCTCCAGACGCCCGACGGCCACGGCCGCCTCGAGCTCTTCGAGTACCTCCACCCCGACGCGATCGAGACCGAGCCCACCCTGCCCAACGAGATCGGCATGCACCGGGTGGCCTTCTCGGTCGACGACCTCGACGAGGCGCTGGCGATCGCCGCGCGGCATGACTGCCACCCCCTGCGCGGCGTCGGCACCTACGAGGACATCTACCGGCTCACCTACGTCCGGGGCCCCAGCGGCATCATCGTGATGTTGGCTCAGGAGCTGAAGAAGAGCTGACCGGGTCGCCCGCCGTCACCTGACCCGTGGCCGGCCTCAGGCCGGGTGCCCGGAGGCGCATTGCGCGGCGCGGTCCTGCATGGTGGTGCGTTCGCGGGTGTTCTTCGTCAGGGCTGCCGACCGGAGGAAGTGTTCGCGGGCTTCCACGTGGGATCCGTTGCGGCACAGCAGGTCTCCGACGACGGCCGGCAAGAGGTGGTAGCCGCGCAGGTCCGCCCGCTCGAGCAGCGGGAGCACGATCTCCAAGCCGGCCTGCGGACCGAACGCCTGAGCCGTCGCCACACCCCGGTTGAGCTCGACGACCGGTGAGGGGCTGATCTGGGCGAGCCCGTCGTACAGGGCCGTGATCCGCTCCCAGTCGGTGTCCTCGGCGACGCGGGCCCGCGCGTGGCAGGCCGCGATGGCGGCCTGGAGCGCGTAGGGGCCCACCGTGCCGCCGAGCGCGTCGACCTGGCCGACGTGCGCCAGCCCGCTGCGCACCAGCAGCTGGTCCCACCGGCTGCGGTCCTGGTCCATCAGCAGCACCGGGGACCCGTCCGCGGCCACCCGCGCCGGCAGCCGTGACGCCTGGATCTCCATCAGCGCCAACAGCCCGAGCGTCTCGGTGTCACCCGGCGTGAGGGAGGCCAGCATCCGACCCAGCCGCAGCGCCTCCGCGCACAGCTCGGGGGTGGTCCAGCTGTCGCCGGTCGTGGCCGTGTGGCCCTCGTTGAAGACGAGGTAGATGACCTCGCGCACGGCGTCGAGCCGGGCCGGCCGTTCCTTCGGCCCCGGCAGCTCGAACCGCACGTTGGCCGCGGCCAGGGTCCGCTTGGCCCGCACGATCCGCTGCGCGACGGTCGCCTCGGGCGCGAGGAACGCGCGGGCGACGTCCTCGGTGCGCAGTCCGCACACCAGCTTGAGGGTCAGCGCCGAGCGCGCGTCGGCCGACAGGATCGGGTGGCACGACATGAAGACCAGCCCGAGCAGGTCGTCCGCGAGGTCGCCGTCGACCACCTCGTCGAGGTCGTGCTCCACCGTCAGGGGCGTGCTCGCCGCCACGACCTGGTACTTCGCCCTCCCCGTGTCGCGCCGGCGGAGCCGGTCGACGGCGAGGTCGCGTGCGGTCTTCGTGAGCCAGGCCGCCGGGTTGTCCGGTATGCCGTCGCGACGCCACCGTTCGAGGGACGCCACGAAGGTGTCCTGGGCGAGCTCCTCGGCGGTGTCGAGGTCGCCCACGAGCCGAGCCAGCCGGGCGGTCACCCGTGGCGACTCGACCCGCCACAGGGCCGCCACCCGCCGGTCGACCTCGGTGCTCACCGCCTCGTCCCCGGTGTCAGCGCGTGGTCAGCGCTGCTCGGGGAGGACGAGGTCCTCCACCTCGATGACCTTGCGGACGTCCACCCGGTCGCTGCCCACGAGCAGCGCGAACCGGCGGGCGTGCTCGATCGCCTCGTCCAGCGACCCCACGTCGAGGATCGCGAAGCCGGCGATCAGCTCCTTGGCCTCGGCGAACGGTCCGTCGATCACCCGGGTCGCGCCGTCCTGCACCTCGATGCGGGCGCCCTTGGCGCTGGAGGCGACTCCCTCGCCGGAGAGGAGGACGCCCGACATCGCCGCCTCCCTCATGTACTCGCCGATGGCGGCCTGGTCCTCGGCGGACGGCGGGATGCCGTCCTCCATCGCCTGGGTCTGGTAGTGCATCACCATGTAGCGCACGGTCGTCTCCTCGGTCGGTTCCCGTCGCATTCTTCCTCACGCGTCGGCTGCGGCAGTGGGCCCGTAGACGAGGTAGACGACCCCCGTCTCGAAGGTCTGCGACGAGACCAGCTGCAGGGGCACGGTCGCGCCGTCCTCGAAGAGCTTCTTCCCGTGACCGACCACGATCGGGTGCACCAGCAGGTGCAGCTCGTCGACCAGCCCCTGCTCGAGCAGCCAGCGCACGAGGGTCGCGCTGCCGGTCGTGCCGAGGTTCGTGTCCTGCTTCAGTGCGGTGAGCTCGGCGGCCACGTCACCGCTGACCACCGAGGAGTTCTCCCAGGTGGCCTCGGTGAGGGTGGCGGACACGACGTACTTGCGGGCCCCGTTCATCGCCGCGGTGAACGGGTCGGCGGGGTCGGCGCCCGGCCAGTAGCCGGCGAACGCGTCGTAGGTGGTGCGGCCCAGCAGGGTCGCGTCCGCTGCGGCCATCTGGGCGCCCACCACGGCGCCCATCTCGTCGTTGAAGTAGGGGGAGTGCCAGCTCTCCGGCGACTCGATGACGCCGTCGAGGGAGATGAACAGGCTTGCCTTGATGGATCCCATGGAGTGCTCCTCGGTGAGTGGGTGGCCTCTCGACCGGTCCCGGCGGCACCGCCTCTCGGTGCCTTCACCCCCTTCGCCGAACGGCGCGCCACCGTTTCGACAGCCTCCCTGAAATTTCTCGGGAAATTTCCACGCGGCACACCGCGACGGCGGGTGTAACGTCCGAAGGTCCGGACCATTCGTCCGCATTCGCAGGGACAAAGGGTCCTGACCACCCAGGCGACGCCGCCCGACGTCGCTGCCCCTTCTGGGTCGGAGGACGACGATGTCTCGATCTCACCTCGCCGGTGCCACAGCGCTCGTGCTCGGAGCGGCCGTGATGGCGACACAACTACCCGTCACCGCAGCGGTCGCCGCGGCCGGCGACGAGCTGTCGGTGAGCACCCGGCTCGCCGACCGGCGGGAGGTCTCGGCCGGGACGCGGGCCTACTCGATCGGGTTCGAGGACGGTCGCTTCTACGCGAACGGCTGGCACATCACCGGTGAGATGGGTGGGGTCTGGACCCCGCCGATGAAGATGGTCGACGGCGTGTGGTTCGGCCTCGACGACCAGTGGGTGGGGCCGGCCTCGTCGTTCACCAGCGGGTGGGGCTACAGCCGCTACGCCCTGCCCGACACCGCGGGCCTCGAGGTCGCGCGCACCGACTTCGTGCCCGACGGCGTGCGGGGCGCGCTCTTCGGCCTCACCGTGACCAACCCGGGCGCGGCCCGCACGGCGAAGCTGTCGGTCGACGCCCACTCCGAGCTGATGGGCCAGTACCCGTGGGGGTTCGGCGGCGTGACGCCGAACGCGAGCGACAACCTCCCGGACACGGGTGCCTTCGACGGCACGAACCTCGTCTTCACCGATGACGGTGCGCTGCCCGGTGCGCCGGTCCACCACTACGCCGCCGTGGTCGGCACCGCGGCGACGCCGACCACCGGACAGATCGGCCCCCAGTTCTACGGCGCCCAGGCCGGCAACCGCTGCACCGGCACCGAGACCGGCGCCCCGGCGGACCCCAAGCCCTCGGCCTGTGACGACGGACCATTCGGCAAGGGCACCGGCGGCCGGCTGACCTACAGCCTCGACCTGCCGGCCGGTGGCTCGAAGACCATCTGGCTCGCCGTCGCCGGCTCCGACCAGGGGCTGGCTTCCGCCCGTGGCGAGCTCGCGAAGGCGCTGGCCGACCCGGCCGCGGCGCTGGCCGCGAAGAAGGCCTCGCGACAGGCGCTCGCGCAGATGACCCAGCTGTCGCTGCCCGGCGACCCGCTGGTGCAGGACGCAGTGCAGTGGGGCAAGCAGAACATCGCCGACCTCACCCAGACGGCGACGGACCTGCAGATCCGCTGGACCAACCAGGGCAAGCAGTTCCCCGCGCCGTCGGGGACCGTCGCCAAGGCGACCTGGATCGGGGCGGGCTACCCCGACTACCCGTGGCTCTTCGGCACGGACGCCGAGTACACCGCGTTCGCGTCGGTGTCGGTCGGGCAGTTCGAGGCGATCAAGGACCACCTGCGGGCCCTGCGTGACGTGTCCGACATCCTCAACAACCGCTCCGGCGTCGTGACGCACGAGGTCATCTCGGACGGCTCGATCTGGTACGGCCAGGACTCGCGCAGCACCAACCCGGACGGCACCACGACGTACAACTTCAACACCGACGAGACGGTGAAGTTCCCGAGCACCGTGGCGCTGTTGTGGCGCTGGACCGGCGACGACCGGTTCCGCGACGAGATGTACGACTTCTCGGTCCGCAACCTCAGGTACGTCACGGCCACCCTCGACGCCGACCACGACGGCTTCCCGGAGGGCCTCGGCAACGTCGAGCGCGGCGGGATGGGCACCGAGAAGCTCGACAACACCGTCTACTACATCCGTGGGCTCTACGACCTGGCCACCATGGCCAAGGCCAAGCACGACGGCACCACCTTCGCCTGGGCCAACACCCTCGCCGGCCAGATCAGCGACCGGTTCGACCAGGCGTGGTGGTATGCCGCGGCGTCCCAGTACGCCGACTCGCTCGCCGACCCCGGCAACGTCCAGTCCTTCCAGAAGCACTGGATCGGACAGACGCCGATGGAGGCCGAGCTCCAGGTCAACGGCCGCACCGTGCCCGGGCTCGCGCCCTACGCCCACGGGAGCACGGCGCTCGCCGGCCGTGAGGACCCCTGCTACAGCGGGACCGCGCCCCTGTCGACGGGCCTGTTCCACACGGGCTGCGGCGGCGGCCAGACCGGCGCCGGCGAGAAGGTCGTCTTCGGCCTGACCACCTCGATCCAGTCGATCGGTGAGGGCAACTACGGCCGGCTCGGGGCCGGACAGCAGCAGCGCTACACCCACGCGCTGGCCGACCCCATGTTCGCCGAGCCCGCCACCGGCGGGACGCCCGACGAGCAGCCGGGCGCGATGCCGGAGATCTTCCCCTCGCCGGACCAGGGCGCGAACATCGATCGCTGCTGGACCTGCCGCTCGATGTTCATGCAGGCGTGGGGCAACTACGGCACCGCCTGGGCCGTCGTGCACCAGTGGCTCGGTCTCCAGCCCGACCTCGGCAATGGCCAGCTGGTCGTGGTCCCGCAGGTGCCGGCCGGTCAGCCGTCGGCCTCGGGTGCGCACATCCGGCTCGGCGGTGGCTTCGCCGACGTGTCGGCCTCGGTCGCCGGGTCGCGCTACACCACGACGGTCAAGGTCGGCTCGGCAGTCGGCGCCGACAAGGTCTGGATCGGGCACACCGTCCCGCGCGGCAGCACCGTGACGCGGGTCGTGCTCGACGGCTCGGTGCTGTCCACCTGGACCAGCCGGACGACGAACCGTGGCCTCGAGGTGACCGTCCCGACCAAGGCGGGGACGCACACCCTGGAGGTGACTACCTCCTGACGGCGTGGCAGGGTCGGCTCCATGGGTCAGATCGCAGTCCACGAGTTCATCTCCCTCGACGGCGTCTTCGAGTCGCCGAGCTGGACCTTCGAGTTCGGTTTCGACCCGGCGATGGGGGAGACCCTCGCCGGCGTCACCGGTGGAGCCACCGCGATCCTGCTCGGCCGCACGACGTTCGACATGTTCGCCCCCGCCTGGCGCGACCGCACGGTGGAGCAGGACCCGGGCGCGCCGTTCTTCAACGAGACGACCAAGTACGTCGTGGGGAAGGAGGAGCCGACCGAGGAGTGGGGCCCGAGTGAGCGCCTCGGGGCCTACGACGCCGACGTCATCCGACGGCTGAAGGACGACACCGACGGCAGCATCTACGTCTCGGGCAGCGGCCAGCTCGTCCGCGGGCTGCTCGCCGACGGACTGGTCGACGAGCTGCACCTCTTCGTCTACCCGATCGCGCTCGGCGCGGGGGAGCGGCTGTTCACCGAGGGCAGCGGCCCGACGAGGCTGGCCCTCCTGGGCAGCGACGTCTACTCCAACGGTGTGGTCCACCTGTCCTACGGCCCCGTGCCCGCTGCGTCGTCGGAGGCTGGGGCATGAGCACCACCGGCGGATCGCGTCGGGTCGACCTAGGCCACGGACTCGAGGTCAGCCGGCTCGGGTTCGGCGGCATGGCGATCACCCACGTCTACGGCCAGACCGACCCCGCCGAGGGGCTGCGCACCCTGCACCACGCGGTCGACGCCGGCGTGACGTTCATCGACACCGCGGACGTGTACGGCGAGCCCCGCGAGGGGGTCGAGGGTCCGGCCGGCACCAACGAGGAGCTCGTGGCCCAGCTGCTGCGCGACCGGCGTGACGAGGTGCAGCTCGCCACGAAGTTCGGCATCACCGGCGTCCCCAACCAGGGGCCGGGCGCGACCGCGGTCCGGGGCGACGCGGCATACGTGCGCAGTGCGGCCGAGGCGTCGCTGCGGCGACTCGGCACCGACGTCATCGACCTCTACTACCTGCACCGACGCGATGTCCGCGTGCCGATCGAGGAGACCGTCGGGGCGATGGCCGAGCTCGTGGCGGCCGGCACGGTGCGGCACCTCGGCCTCTCAGAGGTCACCGCGACCGAGCTGCGCGCCGCGGCAGCGGTGCACCCGATCACCGCGGTGCAGAGCGAGTGGAGCATCTGGTCGCGCGACGTCGAGGCGCACGTCGTCCCGGCCGCCGTCGAGGTGGGCGCCGGGTTCGTGCCCTACTCGCCGCTGGGTCGGGGCTTCCTCACCGGCGCGATGACCAAGGCGGCCGTCGCGGGGTCGATGCTCAAGGGCCACCCCAGGTTCGACGCCGGCTTCGACGCCAACCAGCGGGTCGTGCAGGTCGTGACCGAGGTGGCCACCGAGGTCGGGGCCACCCCGGCGCAGGTGGCGCTCGCCTGGCTCTACGCGCAGGGCGAGCGGCTCGGGCTGCCGGTCGTCCCGATCCCCGGCACCCGCCGCGCGGAGCGCGTCGACGAGAACCTCGGTGCCCTCGACGTCCAGCTGGGCGTCGACCAGCTGGCCCGGCTCGACCAGGCCGCGGCGCTCGCCGAGGGCGACCGCAACCTCAGCAAGGACCCCGCCTGGATCTCCTCCGGGCGCGAGTAGCCACCAGCCAGGGAGCCAGCCATGTTCGAGCACGTCGTCGCCGCAGCGTCGCAGGGAGTCGTCGACGACCTGCTCCACCTGCAGATGCCCGTGGCCGAGAAGGTCATCCGCACGGTCGCGGTCTACCTCGGGATCCTCATCGTCATCCGGATCGCAGGCAAACGCCTGATGGGACAGATGAACTCGCAGGACCTCGTCGTGGTGCTGCTGCTGTCCAACGTGGTCCAGAACGCCATCATCGGTGAGGACAACTCGCTGATCGGCGGGCTGCTCGGCGCCGCGGTGCTCGTCGTCGTCAACGCCGGCCTCGACCGCCTGACCCTGCGCATCCCGTGGCTCGCGTGGCTGCTCGACGGTCGTCCGACCGTGGTGGTCACGGACGGGCTCCTCGACCACCGCGCGCTGATGCACCTCGGCATGACCCCCGAAGAGCTCGACAACGCCATCCAGGCCCAGGGCGCCGACTCGCTGAGCCAGGTGCGCCGGGTCGCCGTCGAACCCGGTGGCTCGGTGACGGTCGAGCTCCAGCCCGAGGCGCGCACCGCCACCATCGGCGACCTCCGTCGCGCGGTCGACGCCCTCACGGCGCGCCTCGAGGCGCAGGGCGGTGGCCCGGTGGGCTAGCTGCCCTCGGGTATGCCGTGCAGTCGCCGGTGCAGCTCCCGCACCTCCTGCTCGAGCTCGGGTGCCGGCCCGGCCACGGCCAGTCCCGGGGCGACCGCCTGGACCGGCAGCGGGTTGACCGGTCCCGGTGGCACGCCCCACGCGCGGAGCCAGCCGACGAGCTGCTCGGTCGACACGGCATACACGATGCGGCCGAGGCCGACCCACGCGTGCGCCGCCGAGCACATCGCACAGTGCTCGCCGGAGGTGTAGACGGTGCACGCGCCCCGCTCGTCCGCCGGCAGGTGGACGGCCGCCCACTTCGCGGCCTCGAACTCCGGGTGTCGGGTCTGGTCGCCGTCCTGCACACGGTTGCGGTCGGCGAACCGCACCTGCCCGACGCCGTCGACCAGCACCGAGCCGAACGGTTCGTCGCCGGCCTCGAGGCCTTCGCGGGCCAGGTCCACGCACTGGCGCAGGTGGGTCAGGTCGACGTCGGAGAGAGCCATCCCCCGATGCTCGCACGAATGCCCAGGACCTCAGCGGTGGCTGGCCTCGAGGTCGAGGAGGTAGCGCTTGGCGTCCAGCCCACCGGCATACCCGGTGAGTGCGCCGCTCGACGCCACGATGCGGTGGCACGGGAGCACGACGCACAACGGGTTCGCGCCCAGCGCGGCCCCGACCGCGCGCGCGGCCTTCGGTCGGTCGACCCGGGCCGCGAGCTCGCCGTAGGTGGCCCGGTCGCCGTAGCCCACGGTCGCCGCGAGGCGGGGGAGCACCGACCGCTGGAAGTCCGAGGCGAGGGCGAGGTCGGTGCGCAGGGTGAACGCCCGCGTGCGCCCCGCGAGGAACGCCTCGAGCTCGGTGCGGGCCTCGTCGAGCTCACCCGGCTGTCGCAGCACGCGCGGCGAGATGCGTTCGCTGAGGCGGGTCAGCACGTGCTCCTCGTCCTCGGGTGTGGCCACGAACGCGGACGCGACCAGCGCGCCGGAGTCGTTGCGGGCCAACAGCATTCGCCCGATCGGGGTGTCCTCCACGACGTAGGAGACGTCACTCGGGGCGAGCACCGGAGGGTGCAGGGACGAGGTGTCGCGCCCGAAGGCCGCGAGGCGGGTGGTGGGGTCGGTCATGACACGTCCTTACGCAGGGTCGCGAGCGCATCGCTCACGAGGCGCCGGCTCATCGCGGGCGAGGTGCCCAGCGCGGCGGCGATGGTGGGGTGGTCGAGGTCGGCGACGTACTTGAGGACGACGGCCTCGCGTTGTCGTGGCGGCAGGGCGGCCACCGAGGCCCAGAGCGGGCCGTCGGGGAGGTCGGCGTCGGCCGCGGGTGCGGCCGGTCCCGTGGCCAACGCGGCCGGGTCGTCGTGGGGCACCGCGCGGCGGGCCCGTCCCCGGTGCACGTCCATGGCGCACCGGTGTGTGATCGTGAGCAGCCAGCCCCTCAGGTTCGTGGCCGAGCGCAGCGACGGGTAGGCCGCGAGCGCCTGCGTCCACGCCTGCTGGGCCACGTCGTCCCCGTCGACCGGGCCGGCGAGGGCGTGGGCGAGGCGGGCGACGTCGCGCCAGTGGGCGTCGACGAGGGTCTGGAAGGCGGGCAGTTTCACACCCATGGAACGCCGCACCTCCCCGTCGTGTGAGCCCCGGGGCGGCACGCCACCGGGCGGTGGCCATCGTGCCGCATCGTGGTCCCCGGGTCAGCGGTGCGAAACTCGCGGTCGCCGTTCGGCCGGGGTCGCGGGTGCTTCGGCGACCCTTGTGGAACCATGGTTGCGTGCTCGACGACGGCGTCCCCACGCCTGCGGCCGGCCATGCCCGCCCTGACCCCGCCCGGCATGGTCCGCTCGTCATCGCGCACCGGGGGTCGAGCCTCGTCGAACCCGAGCACACCCTGCGCGCGTACGTCCGCGCGATCGAGGAGGGAGCGGACGCCCTGGAGTGCGACGTCCGGCTCACTGCCGACTCCCACCTGGTCTGCGTCCACGACCGCCGGGTCAACCGCACCTCCAACGGCCACGGCATCGTCTCGACCCTGGAGCTGGCCGAGCTCGAGGGTCTCGACTGGGGCTCGTGGAAGGAGGACCACCCGCGTGACCTCGAGCTGCCCGACCGCGACCGCAACCGGTTGCTCACGTTGCGCACCCTGCTCACCAACGTGCTGGAGTCCGAACGTCCCGTGGGCCTGGTCATCGAGACCAAGCACCCCACGCGCTATGCGGGACTGGTCGAGCGGCAGCTGGCCCGGGTGCTGCAGGAGTTCGACCTCACCGGTCCGCGCCGCGACAGCCGGCACTGGGTGCGGGTCATGTCGTTCTCGCAGCTGGCGGTCCAGCGGATGCGCCAGCTCTGCCCCGACGTCCCCGCGGTCTACCTCATCGAGGACTCGGTGCCCCTGCGGTTCCGCGACGGGTCGCTGCCCAAGGGGATCCACACGGTCGGGCTCGACATCAAGATCGTCCGCCGCTACCCCCAGACGGTGGCGCGGCAGCACCGCCACGGGCACGAGGTCTACGTCTGGACCGTCGACGAGCCGGCCGACGTCGCCCTGTGCCTGGAGCTCGGGGTGGACGCCATCATCAGCAACCACCCCCGCGCGGTCCTCGACGCTGTCGAAGCCAGTCGGTAGTCTCCGACCGAACTCACATAGATCGGACACGGGCCCGCGCATGGCAGCTGCACCGCTGGGAGAACGCTCCCCGCGCTCCGACCCGCCCTCGGGCGGTCGGCTCCGGGACTCCTCCCGCACCGTCCGCGTCCCGTGGCGGGCCACCTCCGTGGCCCAGGTGCGCAAGGCCCTCGTCGACGACCTCGAGGCCCGCGACGTGTCTGCCGCCGTCATCGACGAGGCCGAGATCGTCGTCTCGGAGCTGGTCTCCAACTCGATCCGCCACGCCCGGCCGCTGGCCGACGGCAACCTGCGCGTGCACTGGAAGGTCAAGACCGGCGTCGTCGAGGTCGAGGTGACCGACGGGGGCAGCGAGAGCACCCCCCGGCCGGCGCCGCGCACGATCTGGGCTCCCTCGGGACGCGGCCTGCGGATCGTCCGCAGCCTCGCCCACGAGTGGGGCGTCACCGAGGACCGCACCGGCTCGACGGTGTGGGCCTCCCTCGGCGGCCCCTCCCGCCGCCGCAGCCACTGAGCTCCCTCCCACTAGGGTTTGCGAAATGGGTAAGGCAACACGTCGCCGCAAGGGCGCAGACCACGGCTCCGCCACCGCACGCGTCGAGCCCGCACCGTTCGTGGCTCGTCCGTTCGAGGGCCTGCCGGGCGAGACCGACTGGGTCGCGATGCGCGAGATCCTGCCGTCGGCCACCGCCAGGGTGTCCTTCGCCCAGGGCCGGGCCCCCGAGGGGGCGCCGAGCGCGGTGACCATCGCGACCGTGCTGCCGCTGGCCTGGCCCGGCCTCCACCGCGCCGACGGCACCGTCTTCGTCGGCTCCCAGTCGGGCTCGATCTCCGGTGACGCGTCCCGCGACCTGGCCACCTCGCTGCTGGCCGCGGCCTCCGCCGAGCAGGGCACGCCGATCACCGGCACCCCGGCGGCCACGGCCGACACCCCGCGCCTGCAGGACCTGCTCGACACCTCCGCGCCGTTCGAGGTGACCGTGCACGAGGGCTTCGACTTCTGGGTCGGCGACAGCGAGCTCGACGACGATGCCAAGGCCTCCCTCGACCGCGCGAACGAGTCCGTCATCCCCACGGTGAAGATGACCGCCACCGACTCGGCCTACTGGTGCCGCATCGGCGAGCGCACCCACATCCGCCTGGTCCTGCCGGAGGACGAGGACGTCGCCACCGACGCGCTCGCCCGCCTGCACGCCGGTGGTGAGAGCGGCCTCGGTGACCAGACCCGCCTGCTCGGCGCCTTCCGCGCCTGCGGCCTGCTGGTGCCGGTGTGGGACCTGGACGCCGCCAAGGTCGCCGACGACTACGAGGCAGCGCTGGGCGAGTTCATGACCCGGTATGCCGCCGCCTCGGCTTCCGAGGCGCCCCTCACCGCGGAGGAGCGCCGGTCCCGGTCCGGGCTGCTCAGCCGCCAGGTCACGCTGCGCTGACCGGCCGCCCCGACATGACAGCGCACCCGGCCCCGACCGTCGCCGCGGTGATCCCGGCCAAGGACGAGGCCGACCGGATCGCCGCGACGATCCGTGCCGTGCGCGGCATACCGGGCGTGGACCTGGTCGTCGTCGTCGACGACGGGAGCTCCGACGGCACCGCCGAGCTCGCCCGGGAAGCGGGCGCCGAGGTGGTGCGGCACGCCCGCAACCGAGGCAAGGCCGCCGCGATGACCACCGGCGCCGGCTACGTCGCGCGCCACGAGGGGGTCGAGGGCCGGGTCGGGGGTTCGGACGGCCGTCGCCCGCTGCTCTTCGTCGACGGTGACCTCGAGGGCACCGCCGCGAACCTCGGGGTGCTCGTGCCGCCGGTGCTCGAGGGCCGGGCCGACATGACGATCGCCACCCTGCCACCCCAGAAGACCGCCGGCGGCGGACACGGGTTCGTGGTGCGGCTGGCGCGCAAGGGGATCGAGGACCTCACCGGGTTCGTCGCCCAGCAGCCGCTGTCGGGCATGCGCTGCATCTCCCGCCCCGCGTTCGACGCCGCCAGCCCACTCGCGCGGGGATGGGGCGTCGAGGTCGGCCTCACCGTCGACGTCCTGATGGCCGGCCTGCGCGTCGAGGAGGTGCCCTGCGAGCTGCACCACCGGGTCAGCGGTGCCGACTGGCGCGGACAGGTGCACCGCGCCAAGCAGTACCGCGACGTCGCCCTCGCCCTGGCCCGCCGCCGGGTCCGCCGCGGGCTGCGCTGACCCCCGTCATGACCCCCTCGGGACTGGTCGCCGTCCGCGACCGCGTCGCGATGCCCGCACTGGTCGTCTCGTTCGGGCTGCTGCTCCTCGTCGGGGTGGCGGGGGAGAGCGCCGCCAAGCCCTCGCTCGGGCCGCGCGGCTGGGCGCCCGGCGACCTCGCGTGGTCGCCGTCGCCGGCGCTGGTCACCGGTCTCCTGTGGGCCGCCTACCTCCTCGGCGCGGTCGCGGTCTGGCTGCGCCTCAGGGGCGAGCCCTCCGTCGTCTCCGGAGCCGGCATGCTCAGTGCGGTCGCGGCCCGGGCGAGGAGACGGCTGGCTCCCGGAGGGTGGGCCCTCCAGGGCGGGTGGGCCGTCCCGGTCGCGCTGGGCGTGCTGGCCCTGCTCACCGGGCCGTTCGGGTCCGCCGACCACACCAACTACGCCGCGTACGGCCGGATCTCGGCCCTCGGTGGCGACCCCTACCTCACCCCACCGAGCGCCTGGTCGCCCGCGGATCCCGTCATCTCCGGAGTCGAGCCGCCGTGGACCGACACGGTGAGCGTCTACGGCCCGTTCGCCACGCTGTTGCAGACGCTCACCTCCCTCCTCGGCGGCGCGAACGTCCGCGAGACGGTGTGGTGCTGGCAGGTGCTGGTCGTCCTGGCCTGGCTGGGCGTGCGGTTCCTCCTCCTGCGCACGGGCGCGACCGCGCGACGGGTCGACACCCTCTGGACCCTCAACCCCCTCGTCTTCGGGATCGGGGTGCTGGGCGCCCACGTCGACCTCGTCGCCGCTGCGCTCGGCGTGGCCGCCCTCGTGCTGGCAGCCCGCAACCCGCTCGCCGCCGGCCTGTTCGCCGGTCTGGCGGTCTCCTGCAAGATCACCTACGGCGTGGTCGTCCTGGCGGTCCTCGTCGGGTGGTGGGTCCACGAGCGCCGGGGGTTCGTGCGTCGCGCCGTCGGGTTCGTGGCGGCGGCGGTGGTCGTGGTCGTCCCGCTGCACCTCTGGGCGGGGCCGCACGTCTTCGACCAGCTCGACCGCGCTCGCCGGTCGATCTCGCTCGCGACCCCGTGGCGCCTGCTCTTCGAGCTGCTGACCGGCCCGCTCCCGTCCGGCCAGGCGCGGACCGTCGTCACGTGGCTGGCCGTCGTCGTCGCCGTGGTGCTCGCCGTGCTGCTCGCCCGGGTGACCCGTGGCCTCGCCCCGGAGACCGCGACCGGCGCCGCGGTGCGGTGGACGCTGGTGCTCAGCGCCGCCTACTCGCTCGCGGCCCCCTACTCGCTGCCGTGGTACGACCTCATCACCTGGGCCGTCCTACCCGTGCTGGCGGCGAGCGTGCTCGACACGATCCTCGTCGTGCGCCTCGCGGCGATGGCGGTCGGCTACGTGCCGGGTCGGGTGGTGGGCATGACCCCGACGGTCGAGCGGGTCTCGCTGTGGGTGCGCCGCACCCCTGTCCCGTATGCCGGGCTGCTGGTCTGGGGGTGGCTCACCCGCGCCGCGACGCGCGGGTCGTCGCCGACGAGCGTGCCTCGTCCTCCAGCACCCTGACGCTGACGGCGATGATCAGCGGCACCGCGATGATGGCGCCGTTGGCGGGGATCGCGACCCCGGAGTCGTTGATGGCGAAGCCGATCGTGAGCGTGACCAGCAGCGCGATGAGCCCCGGGCGCAGGGTCGGGCACGCCTCGTAGGACCGCTGCAGCGACCGCGACCCCCACGACGTCGGCCGGGCCAGGATGTAGATGACGAAGACCAGGGCGATCGGCACGAGCAGCGACAGCCGGTAGTTGCCGAACAGGATGTCGATGTTCTGCTGCAGCTTGCGGGTGATGATGTCGAGGGCCCCGCCGCTGAAGATCGAGCGGAAGAACCGACCGAGGTGCGACTGGTTCTCGACCCCACGCAGCGAGTCGAGGAAGCCGACCAGCAGGAACAGCCCGACCGTCGCACCGGCGAGGATCGCCCCGCGCTTCCACGTCATCTGGATCCCGAGGATGGCCAGGACGAGGTAGGCCAGACCTGGCAGCAGGGCGGGCGGGCCGCCGCCGTCGGCACCCCAGCCCGGGTAGCCGTCGACGACCACCGCAGCCAGTCCGATCGCCAGCGCCGCGATGGCCGCGAGCTTCGGCTGACCCCGCTTCACGTAGAAGCTGGAGACGGCGATGCAGAGCAGGAGGGCCGCGGTCGCGAAGAGGGCGAAGGTCACGTTGCCCATGCCGTAGAACCGGCCACCGACGACGGGCTGGAGCCCCATCAGCGACGAGATCTGCAGGTGCGACCCGAGCATGACGTCGCCACCGAGCACGAGCAGGGTCGTGAGTGCCACGACGACCAGCGGGCCGGTCAGCCGCCGGCTCCAGGGACCCAGCAGGGCGATCGCGGAGATGATCGCCACGAACAGCCCGACGCTGAGCACGACGGCGATCATCGGGATGGGGAAGCGCCACCACGGGATGAGGTTCGCCAGGAAGGTGGAGGCCGGCACCGTTGAGGCCACGACCGCGACCCTGCGGGTGATCCGGAGCATCCGCAGCCGCAGGTCGGTCGACCCGAAGTCGCGCCGCCAGACCACCGCGGCCAGCAGGTAGATCGCGATCTGCGTGTAGACGACCCCGTTGAAGAACGGCGGCACCAGCGGGTGCACCTCGTGACTGGCCTCGTCGAAGTCGAGCAGCTGTCGCAGCCGGTCCTGCGCCGCGGCATCGGAGTTGCTGCCCGCCTCACCACCGCCCGTGTCGCTCCTGCGCAGCGCCGTCCCGCCGAGCGAGTCGGGGATCGGGACGCCGGCGGCGGTCAGGGCGGTCACGGTCAGGTCGGCCGACTGGACCAGCCCGTCCTGCCGGGTCGAGGGGGAGTAGAGGGTGCCGGACCCGTAGTGCGGGCCCTTGGCGGCGACCAGCCGCAGCCGCTCGCTGCTCCCCGCGTCGGACAGGCTCGCCACGACGATGTCCGACCCGCTCGGGGCGCCAGCCAGCACCTCCCCGATGCGCCCGTCGATCGCGGTGGCCTGCTCCGCTCGGTTGCCCGGGGTGGTCCTCGCCTCGCTGGCGGGGAGGTCGGCGGGGTCGCGCAGCGAGCCGACATCCACCAGCGTCACGCGGCACCCGGTGAGGAGGCCGGTGAGCGCGGAGGCGTCGTACGCGGCATACCGTCCGACCGCACCGGACGGGTGGGCGGCGCCGAGCCCGGCCCCCGGTCCCACCGCCTGGACGCACTGCTTGTTGCTGGCGAGCTGCTCGCCCAGCGTGCCGAGCATGGAGTCGAACTTGAGGGCGTCGGCTGCCTTCACGTAGCCGTCCCACCCGGGCACGACGCCGCTGTCCACGACGGGGATGGGCGGACACGGGTCGGTGGTCGTGCGGGAGCCGTTCTTGCCCGGACCCGGGGCAGCGGCGCGGTTGCCGGCCGACAGGCTGAGCCAGCCGTCGACGGGGCAGGTGTTGGTGAAGACCGAGCGCACCGAGACCGCGGCGGTCGACCCGTCGCGCAGGAAGGTCCACAACGACGGTGTGCCCTTGGCGCTGACGTCGCTCCACGTGAGCCCGCCGGTGCCGATGATGATGATCGGGTTCGGACCGTCCGCGGCGACTGCGTCGGGGGTCGTGGCGGGGGCCGCGGCTGCGCTGGCACCCGGCAGCAGGGCCGCCAGCAGGACGAGGCCCGAGAACACGCTGAGGAGGATTGCGAACGGGCCGACGAGGGAGCTCTTGGCGCGGCGGGTCACCCGTACAGGCTACGGGTCGGCCAGCACGACAGAATGGAGGCGTGACCACCGCGACCCGCAACACCCCCTCACTCCGGGTCAGGTGGGCGCTCGCGGTCGTCGTGGTGCTCGCCGGAGCTGCCATCCCGGTGTTGCGCTACCTGGTCTACTGGCCGCTCGACCAGTGGCAGGTCGACGTCGAGGTCTACCGCGAGGCGGGCGTGTCGATCCTCACCGGCCGACCGATCTACTCGGCGATGACCGAGGCACCCCAGCTGTTGCCGTTCACCTATCCGCCGTTCGCGGCCGTCATCGCGATTCCCCTGGCGTTGTTGCCCTTCGGCGCGGTCGGCTGGCTGTGGACACTCGCCCAGATCGCGGCCACGACCGCGATCGTCTGGTATGCCGGGTGGCGCCTCATCCACCGCACCGGCGCCCTCGTGCCGATCACCCTCGCCCTGCTCACCGTGCCGATGCTGTGGCTGCACCCCGTCTCGGACGGCATCAGGTTCGGGCAGGTGAACGCCTTCATGGTGCTGGCCTGCCTCATGGACCTGCGCAGCCCGCGCCCCGGCCTGCTGAGGCGGATCCCACCCGGCGTCCTGGTCGGGCTGGCGATGTCGATCAAGCTCACGCCCGGCGTCTTCGTCATCCACTACCTCCTGAACCGGCGGTGGAAGGAGGCCGCGACCGCGGTCGGCACCGCTGTCGCCGTCACCGTGGGCGCCTGGCTGCTGCTCCCCGAGGCGTCGTTCGCCTTCTGGGGCGGCGCGCTCCAGGACCCGGCCCGCCTGGGTCCGAACGCCGGCACGTCCAACCAGAGCATCCGCGGCTTCCTCCTGCGGGTCGGGCCCGACGGGTTGGTCGGCGATGCGCTCTGGCTGGTGCTGGTCGCTGTGGTCGGCTTCGTCGGGTTCCAGCTCGCGCGGCGCGCCTACCTGGCCGGTGACTCGATCAGCGAGGTCGCCGCGGTCGGGCTGATGGCGGTGCTGCTGTCGCCGGTCGCGTGGATCCACCACCTGCACTGGATGGTGGTGGTGATCTTCGCCGTGCTCGGCGCCGACCCGCTCCGTGACCGCCGACGGCTGCTCGCCGCGGGCGTCGTGACGGCGTTCTTCCTGTGCCGGATGCCGTGGTGGGGCATCACCTGGCTGAGCCACCCCGACTGGCCGCGCTGGATCGGCCGCGTGCTCCAGAACGCCGACACCTTCGGGTCACTGCTCGCCCTCGCCCTGCTCTGGTGGGCCCTGCACCGCACGGCGCCCGCGCGGCATACCGAGGTCGCGTCGTGAGGGTCGCGGTGCTCGACGACTACGCCGACGCCTTCGGCTCGCTGCCGTGCGCGCAGCGGCTGGCCGGCCACGACGTGGTCGCCTTCACCGACTCGGTGACCGGCGCCGCGCTCGTGGCGCGGCTCGACGGGTTCGATGCCGTGGTGCTGCTCCAGCAACGCACCGCGCTCCCGCGCGAGGTGGTCGAGCGACTGTCGACCGTGCGGTTGGTGAGCCAGACCGGCCGCAACACCAGCCACCTCGACCTCACCGCGCTGGCCGCGCGAGGCATCGTCGTGAGCGCCGGGGGAGCGGGTGGCCCGCACGCGACGGCCGAGCTCACCTGGGCGCTCATCCTCGCCGCCCAGCGGCAGCTCCCGCAGGAGGTCACCGCGCTGCTCGAGGGTCGTTGGCAGTCGACGGTCGGCATCGGCCTCCACGCGAAAACCCTTGGTGTCTATGGCCTGGGCCGGATCGGTGGGCTCGTCGCGGAGGTCGGGCGGGCGTTCGGCATGCAGGTCGTGGTGTGGGGGCGCGCGGGCTCCCACACGCGAGCCACCGAGGCCGGGTATGCCGCGGCGCCCAGTCGCGAGGCCTTCTTCCGCGAGTGCGACGTGCTGGCCGTGCACCTGCCGCTCAACCCCGACACCACGGGCATCGTCACGGCCGAGGACCTCGCCCTGATGAAGCCCGACGCGTTGTTCGTGAACACCTCCCGCGCCGGGGTCGTCGCGCCCGGTGCGCTGGTGGCCGCCCTCGAGGCGGGCCGTCCGGGCCGGGCGGCGGTGGACGTCTTCGAGCACGAACCGGTGCTGGACGCCGCCGACCCGCTCCTGGCGCTGCCCACCGTGACGGCGACCCCCCACCTCGGCTACGTCGAGCGCGATGTCATCGGCGCCCTCTACGACGCGGCGGTCGACCAGGTCCTGGCCTTCGCGGACGGCGCACCGGTCGACGTCGTCGCGACCTGACCCGCGCTCGGCCCCGCGCTCGGCCCCGCGCTCGGCCCCGCGCTCGGCCCTGGTGCGGTCGGACCATGGCGCAGGTCCGGGGCTGCGGGTAGCCTCCGAGCGTGGCGAAGCCGACGATCCTGGCCGTCGACGACGACCCCGTGGTGTCCAAGGCGATCACCCGCGACCTGCGCGACCGGTTCGGTGCGGACTTCCGGGTCGCGGGCGCCACCTCCGGCCCGGGGGCGCTGGAGCTGCTGACCGAGTTCACCTTGCGCGGCCGGGCCGTCGCCCTCGTGGTGTCGGACCAGCGGATGCCCGGGATGACGGGGATCGAGCTGCTGGAGCGGGTGCGCAACATCAGCCCCGACACCAAGCTGCTCCTGCTCACGGCCTACGCCGACACCGACGTCGCCATCAAGGCCATCAACGACATCGGCCTCGACTACTACATGCTCAAGCCCTGGGACCCCCCGCAGGACAAGCTCTACCCCGTCGTCGAGGACCTGCTCGGCGACTGGCAGGACGGTCACCGCGACACCGCCGACCAGGTGCGCGTGGTCGGCCACCGCTGGTCCGACCGCAGCCAGGAGGTCAAGACCTTCCTCACCCGCAACCACGTGCCCTACGCGTGGCTCGACGTGGAGCGGGACGACGGAGCGGCCGAGCTCGTGGAGCTGGCCGGGGCGCGACCGGACGACCTGCCGCTCGTGCTGGTGCCCGAGGGGGAGCCGCTGCGCAGCCCCACCAACCGCGAGGTGGCCGCCGCGCTGGGTCTGCACACGCTCGCCGACGCCCCCCTCTACGACCTCTGCATCGTGGGCGGTGGACCGGCCGGGCTCGCGGCCGCCGTCTACGCGTCCTCGGAAGGGCTGCGGACCGTCGTGGTCGAACGCGATGCCCCCGGTGGCCAGGCCGGGCAGAGCGCCTCGATCGAGAACTACCTCGGCTTCCCCAAGGGGCTGTCCGGGGCCGACCTGACCCACCGTGCGGTCGCGCAGGTGGCGCGGTTCGGTGCGGAGATGGTGGTCGCACGGGAGGCCGTGGGGCTGCGGGTGAAGGGTCCGGTGCGCTCGGTCGTCATCGACGGGGCCGACGAGCTGGAGGCCCGGTCGGTGGTCATCGCGACGGGCGTGTCCTACCGGCGGCTCGAGGCGGCCGGGCTCGACGAGCTGGGCGCCAGGGGAGTGCACTACGGCGCCTCCGCCACCGAGGCGGCCCAGTGCGAGGGGGAGGAGGTCTACCTGGTCGGGGCGGCCAACTCCGCTGGCCAAGCGGCACTCAACCTGGCGCGCTTCGCCAAGCGGGTGGTGATGCTGGTCCGCGGAGCCGGTCTCGAGCTCACCATGTCGCAGTACCTGGTCGCGCGCATCGAGGCCGCCACGAACATCGAGGTCCGGGTCGGGTGCGAGGTCGCTGCCGCCCGGGGCGAGGAGCACCTCGAGTCACTGACCCTGCGCGACCGCGCCACCGGCGAGACCGAGGACGTCGACACCTCGTCGCTGTTCATCTTCATCGGCGCGATGCCCCGGACCGACTGGCTGGGTGAGGACGTGCTGCGCGACGACCACGGCTTCGTCGTCACCGGACCGGAGCTGTTGCAGCGACCCGGTCGGTCGTCCTGGCCGGAGGACCGGGCCCCCTTTGCGCTGGAGACGAGCGTCCCGGGCGTCTTCGCGGCCGGCGACGTGCGGCTCGACTCGATGAAGCGAGTCGCCTCGGCGGTGGGTGAGGGTGGCATGGCCGTCCACCTCGTGCACCGGTTCCTGGCGACGACGTGAGCGCCCAGCCATGAGCGCCGAGGAGCTGGCGCACATCGCGCTGTTCGACGGGCTCACCGCCGAGCAGCGGGAGCGGCTCTGGACGGCCGGGACCGAGTGGTCGTTCGACACCGGCGACGTGGCCTTCCGCGAGGGGAAGCCCGCGGACTTCTGGTGGGTGCTGCTCGAGGGGTCGCTCAGCCTCGGGCGACGGGTGGGCCACCAGGAGACCGAGCTGGGGGTGATGAGCAACCCGGGTCAGTGGGCCGGGGGGTTCCAGGCGTGGGACGCGCACGGCGTCTACATGGCGACCGCGCGCGGGGTGACCCCCGGCCGGATGTTGAAGGTGCCCGCAGAGGCGCTCGGCGAGGCGGCCCGCGCGTGGTTCCCCTTCGGCGTCCACCTGATCGCCGGGTTGGTCAACACGGTGCGCAGCATCGAGGCCAAGGCCCGCCAGCGCGAGTCGCTGGTCGCGCTCGGCACGTTGGCCGCCGGGCTCGCCCACGAGATCAACAACCCCGCGTCGGCAGCCACTCGCGCCGTCGACGCCCTGGACCGCGCCACCGAGGCGCTCGGGTCGTCGTTGCGCCGGCTGGCCGAGAGCGGCGCGACCCCCGAGCAGTTCGTCGCCCTCGACACCCTGCGCGGGTCGATCGCCGAGGCAGGGGCGGAGCTCGATCCGGTGGCCGCGGCAGACCGTGAGGAGGAGCTGTCCGACTGGTTGGTGCGCCATGACGTGGACCGCGACTGGGTCATCGCCCCACCGTTGGCGGCGGCCGGGGCCGACGTGGCCCTCCTCGACCGGGTCTCGGCGGGTCTGGGGCCCGCCCAGCTCGCGCCGGCCCTCGAGTGGATGGCCAGCTCACTGGCCGTCGACGGCCTGCTGGGGGAGATCCGCGAGGCGACACACCGGGTCTCCGAGCTCGTCGGCGCCGTGCGGTCCTACTCCCAGCTGGACCGTGCGCTCGTGCAGCAGACCGAGGTCACCGAAGGCCTGGAGAGCACCCTGGTCATGCTCGGCCACAAGCTCCGCGGCGGCGTCACCGTGGTCCGCGACTACGCACCGGACCTGCCTCGGGTCGAGGCCATCCCCGGCGAGCTCAACCAGGTCTGGACCAACCTCATCGACAACGCCGTGGATGCCATGGACGGCTCCGGCACCCTGTGGCTCACCGTCCTCGTCGCGGAGTCGGGGGCCGGCGTCGACGTCCAGGTGGCCGACGACGGACCGGGGGTGCCCGAGGACGTCGCGGCACACGCCTTCGAGCCGTTCTTCACCACCAAGGAGGTCGGCAAGGGCACCGGGCTCGGGCTCGACATCTCCCGCCGGATCATCGTCGAACGCCATGGCGGGGAGATCTCCCTCGAGGCGAGGGACGGTGGTGGGGCCCTGGTCAGGGTGCGCGTGCCGTTGCGGGCCGCGGAGGGCTGAGCGCCTCAGATCGAGATGACCTCGAAGACCTGCAGGACGGTCAGCGCCGCCAGGAGCAGGCAGACGCCACCGCCGATCCGACGGATCGTGGCGAGCCTGACCCGGGCCAGCAACGCGCGCCCGAGCACGGCCGCGAGGGCCGACACGGTCGCGAGGGCGAAGAAGGCGCCGATGAAGACCGACACGGGCTCCTTGAACTGGAGCACCATCGACGCGGTCAGCAGCTGGGAGAGGTCACCCCACTCGGCCAGGAAGAGCACGCCGAACGAGACGCCGACCGCCCGGAGCCCGACCGCGGTCGCCGCCCCCTTGTGGGAGAACTCCTCCTCGGTCTCGGCCTCCTCCTCGTCGGCCCGGCCCGCCCCGCGGAGGAGGATGACCCCGCCCACGAGGAACATCACGGCGGCGAAGACCTCCACCGGCCGCTTCGGGAGCTGGGCCAGCAGGCCACCGACGGTCACGGCCACCAGCGTCTGGACGGCGAACGCCAGGGACACACCGATCCACACGTAGAGCGGTCGGAACCGGGTGGCCAGCACCAGGGTCGCGATGAACGTCTTGTCCGGCAGCTCGACGAGGAAGATCGCGCCGAAGACGATGGCCATGGTGGCGAGGTCGAAATCCATATCGCGTCGACTCTATCCGCGGCGCCCCAATACGCTGACCTGGTGTCCGACCCCCAGACCCTCGCCGTGGCCGCGCTCGTCGTGGCCGGCCTCGCGCTGCTGGTGGCCCTGCTCGCCCTCGTCGTCCTCCACCGGGTGCGCGGGCAGCTGCGCGAGCTCGAGGGGCAGCGCCCCGTCGGCACGGGTGACCTCGCCGCCCTGCGCGCCGACATCGCGCAGGCGCTGCGGCACGTCGCGGTCGTGCGCTACGACGCCTTCGGCGACATGGGTGGGCGACTCTCGTTCAGCGCGGCCGTCATCGACGACGGCGGCGACGGGCTGGTGTTCTCCTCGATCCACGCCCGTGGTGAGTCCCGCACCTACGCCAAGGGGATCGTGGGTGGCGGCTCCGACGCGACCCTGACCCCCGAGGAGCAGCAGGCACTCGCCGCTGCCCGCACCGGATCCTCAGGAGCATGACCTCAGTGACCAGACACGGCTACTTCGGCCCCGCAGGCACCTTCACCCAGATGGCGTTGCAGGCGTGGGCCCCTGCCGAGGGGCAGGAGCACGTGCCGCTCCCGTCGGTCGAGGCCGCCCTCAACGCCTTGCGCGCCGGCGAGGTCGACGCTGCGATGGTGCCCATCGAGAACTCCGTCGAGGGCGGCGTGAGTGCGACCCTCGACGCCCTCGCGAGCGGTGAGCCGCTCGTCGTCGTGGGCGAGGTCCTGGTCCCCATCACCTTCGTGCTGGCTGCGCCGGCCGGTATGCCGCTGGGCCAGGTCCGTGCCGTCGGCACCCACAGCCACGCGTGGGCCCAGGTCCGCGGCTGGATGGGCGCGCACCTGCCGCACGCTGCCTACGTCCCCACGCTGTCGACGGCCGCCGCAGCGGCCGGGCTGGCCGGGCCGGACGGCGCTCACGCGGCATACCAGGCAGCAGTGTGTGCCCCGGTCGCGGCGCTGAACCACGGGCTCGAGGTGCTTGCCGAGGGCATCGGTGACAACGCCGCGGCGGTCACGCGGTTCGTCTCGGTGGCCCGCCCCGGTCAGCTGCCCGAGCGCACCGGCGCCGACAAGACCACGCTGGTGCTCTTCCAGCGCGACGACCACGCGGGTGGGTTGCTCGAGCTGCTGGAGCAGTTCGCGGTCCGTGGCATCAACATGTCGCGACTGGAGTCGCGGCCCACGAAGTCGTCGATGGGCGACTACTGCTTCTCGATCGACATCGAGGGACACGTGCTCGACGAGCGGGTGGGCGAGGCGCTGCTCGGCCTCAAGCGGGTGTGCGCCGACGTCCGGTTCCTCGGGAGCTATCCCGCCGCGCACGGCACCGCGGTCCGCGTGACACCGCACACCAGCGACGCGGCGTTCGGCGACGCCCGCGCCTGGCTGCACAGCCTCCGCGGAGCCTAGCCCGTCGCCTACTCATGCAAAAGGCGAGTTAGCGCCGCACGGGTCCGGCGCTAACTCGCCTTTTGCATGAGGTAGCGACGGGGAGCGAGCTACTTCTTCTCGCGCCAGACGCGTTCGAAGGGCAGCCGCCACGCGTGCGGCGCGATCAGCTGGTGGATCGCGTTGGGTCCCCACGACCCGGCCGGGTAGGGCTTGGCCTCCGGCGGGTCGTCGAGCAGCGGCTGCGACCGCTCCCACAGCGACTCGATGCCCTCGGCCGTGGTGAACAGCGTGTGGTCGCCGCGCATGGCGTCGAGGATCAGCCGCTCGTAGGCCTCGAGCACGTCGCCGACGCGTTCGGTCTCGCGCGTGGAGAACTGCATCGAGAGCTTCTCCAGCCGCATGCCCGGGCCGGGACGCTTGCCGTAGAACGACAGCGACACCTTCGACTCGTCGGCCAGGTCGAAGGTGAGGTGGTCGGGACCGGCGTTGCCGACACCCGAGTGGGTCGGAAACATCGACCGCGGCGCCTCCTTGAAGGCGATCGAGATGATCCGCGCGCCCTCGGCCATCTTCTTGCCCGTGCGCAGGTAGAACGGGACGCCCGCCCAGCGCCAGTTGTCCAGGCCGACCTTGAGCGCGATGAAGGTCTCGGTGTCGGAGTCGCCCGGGACGCCGTTGAGGTCGGTGTAGCCGGCGAACTGGCCGCGCACGACGTCGGACGGGTCGATCGGCAGCAGCGATCGGAAGACCTTGTTCTTCTCCTCGGAGATGGCGCGCGGCTCGAGGGCGGTCGGGGGCTCCATCGCGACGAACGCCAGCACCTGGAACAGGTGGGTGACGACCATGTCCTTGTAGGCGCCGGTGGCCTCGTAGAAGTTGGCCCGCTCGTCCAGGCCCAGGGTCTCCGGGATGTCGATCTGGATGTGGTCGATGAAGTTGCGGTTCCAGATCGGCTCGAACAGCCCGTTGGCGAACCGGAACGCCAGGATGTTCTGGGCCGCCTCCTTCCCGAGGAAGTGGTCGATCCGGAAGATCTGGCTCTCGTCGAACGTCTCGTGCACCGTGTTGTTGAGCGCGATCGCGCTGGCGAGGTCGGTGCCGAACGGCTTCTCCATGACCACCCGCGAGCGCGCGACGAGGTCGGCGTCGCGGAGCATCTGGATCACGGCGACCGCGGCCTTCGGCGGCACCGAGAGGTAGTGCAGCCGTTGGGTGTCCGGCCCGAGCGACTCCTCGGCGCTCTTCACCGCGGCGGCGAGCGCCTCCGGGCCGGCCGACTGGGGCACGTAGACGAGGTTGTCGTCGAATTTGTCCCACTGCTCGGGGCTCAGCGGGTGGAGGCCGAACTCGTCGACCGCCCGGCGCGCGAACTCGCGGAACTCCTCGTCGCTCATCTCCTCCAGCGAGGTGCCGACGACGCGGATCGCGGGGGCCAGCTCCGACGAGACGAGGTGGGCCATTCCCGGCAGCAGCTTGCGTCGCGCGAGGTCACCGGTGGCACCGAAGAGCACGATGACGTGCGGGTCGGCCTTCTCCAGGGCGGCCCGCGAGGTGCGCGCGTCAGCCGCGGGATACGAGATCGTCTGGGCGGCGCGCGGGGGCGTGGCTTCGGGCACGATCCCGATCATGGCACCGGGCGTGCGCGCCCGCACCTGTGTGTCCAGCCTGTATGCCGCGCAGCGAGCCCGGGCGTCGCGCCGGCTCCTCGTCGGGCCCTCTCTCGGGCCCTCTCTCGGGCCTACTCTCGGGCCATGATTTGACGCGGGACCTTAGGTAAGGCTTACCTTGGTGCTAATACGCACCATCCGTATGCCGGAAATCAGGTCATCGTGCTCGTCAGCAATGCGCTCATCGGACTCCGTGAGGGTCTCGAAGCTGCCCTCGTCGTCGTCATCCTCGTCGCGTTCCTCGTCAAGACGGACCGACGGTGGGCGCTCAAGCACGTCTGGGCCGGGGTGGCCGCGGCCGTCCTGCTTTCCGTGGCGATCGGCGCCGTGCTCACCTTCGGCACCCGCCAGCTCTCGTTCGAGACGCAGGAGCTGATCGGCGGGTCGGCCTCGATCCTCGCCGTCGGCTTCGTCACCGCGATGGTGTTCTGGATGCGCACGGCCGCTCGCACCATCTCCGGCGAGCTCAAGGGCCGGCTCGACCAGGCGCTGTCCGTCGGCGGATGGGCCGTCGCCCTCGTCGGGTTCCTCGGCGTCGGCCGTGAGGGCCTGGAGACCGCGCTGTTCTTCTACGCGAGCGTGCAGACCGCAGGGGCCGGCACCTCCCAGCCGCTGGTCGGCTTCGTCGTCGGGATCGCCGTGGCGGTGGTCCTCGGCCTGCTGATCTACCGCGGTGCGGTGCGGATCAACCTCTCGAGGTTCTTCCGCTACACCGGGGTCGCGCTGATCGTCGTGGCGGCCGGGATCCTGTCCTACGGCATCCACGACCTCCAGGAGGCGGCCTTCCTGCCCGGGCTGAACACCCTCGCGTTCGACGTGAGCGGCGCGATCCCGCCCGACTCCTGGTACGGCACGCTCCTCAAGGGCACGGTGAACTTCACCCCCAACACGACCTGGCTCCAGGCCATCGCCTGGACGCTCTACCTCGTCGTCGTCATGACCTTCTTCCTCCGGCCGGCGCGGACCGCACCCGCCCCGGCGACCCCCGCCCCCAACGCCGCCACGGTCGGCACCTCCAGCTAGGCGTCCCAGCCCGCGTCCCGGCGCTATCTCCTGCACAAGGCGAGTTAGCGCCGCCCACTCCAAGGAGCAGCATGCGCATCACCCCCGTCCACGCCGGCGTCGGCCTGGCCGTCCTCCTCGCCACCGCGGCCTGCAGCGGTGCCGACCAGACCGCCGCCACGAGCTCGAAGGGCCCGATCGCGGTCGAGGCCACCGACACGGCGTGCAAGGTCGAGCGCACCGAGGCTGCCGCGGGCACGATCCAGTTCACCGTCCGCAACACCGGCTCCAAGGTCAACGAGTTCTATGTCTACGGCGAGGGCGACCAGATCCTGGGTGAGGTCGAGAACATCACCCCCGGTCTGACCCGCACCTTCCACGTCGACGTGTCGACCCCAGGCACCTACCAGACCGCCTGCAAGCCGGGCATGAAGGGCAAGGGCATCCGCGCCGCCTTCACCGTCACCGGCACCGCGGCCAGCCAGGCACCCGACGCCGCGATGGCCGCAGCCGTGACCGAGTACCAGGCGTTCGTGTCGGCCCAGTCGGACGAGCTGCTCACCCGCACCACCGAGTTCGTGAACCTCGTGAAGGCCGGCAAGGTCGCCGAGGCGAAGCAGGCCTTCCCGTTGGCGCGTGGCCCGTGGGAGCGGATCGAGCCCGTGGCCGAGTCGTTCGGCGACCTCGACCCGATGATCGACGGTCGCGAGGACGTCGTCGAGGAGGGCATGAAGTTCACCGGCTTCCACCGCCTCGAGAAGGACCTGTGGGTCGACGGCCTCCAGTCCGACTCCTCGGCCATCGCCGACCAGCTCCTCGTCGACGTCACGGAGATCGTCGCCAAGGCGAAGGCCGTGCGGCTCAACCCGCTGCAGCTCGCC
Organism: Pedococcus sp. P5_B7; assembly: GCF_054049895.1. Classification (NCBI taxonomy): domain Bacteria; kingdom Bacillati; phylum Actinomycetota; class Actinomycetes; order Micrococcales; family Intrasporangiaceae; genus Pedococcus; species Pedococcus sp. P5_B7. The sequence continues at coordinate 151,467 of NZ_JBFULM010000003.1, read as the reverse complement.
AACGGCTCCAAGGCGCTGCTCGACGAGGTCGCCACCGGCAAGATCACCGGGGAGGAGGACCGCTACAGCCACACCGACCTCTACGACTTCGACGAGAACGTCAAGGGTTCGAAGGCCGCCATCGACGCGCTCCGCCCGGTCCTCAAGGCCCGGGACGCCGCGCTCCTCACCGACATCGACGCCCGGTTCGCGGCGCTCGACGCCGAGCTCGACACGCACCGCACCGACAGTGGCTTCGTCCTCTACACCGCCCTGTCCAAGGACGAGATCCGGACACTGACGGTGGCCCTCGACGCCCTGAGCGAGCCGATCTCCCAGGTCGCCGGCGTGGTCGCGTCCACGTGAGCGACGAGACGACCTCCCAGGTATCGCGCCGACGACTCCTCGGCGTCGGCGCCGGGGCAGCCGTGGCCGGCGCCGTGGCCGGGGTCGGCGGGGCGTATGCCGCGTCGCACGGCAGCGCCGACGCCCAGTCCGCGGGTGACACCACCGGCACGGACCCTGAGTCCACCAACGACATGGTGGCGTTCCGTGGCGAGCGGCAGGCCGGCATCATCACGCCGGCCCAGGACCGCATGCACTTCGTCGCACTCGACGTGGTCACCTCGGACCGCGCCGCGCTCGCGGCCATGCTCAAGGCCTGGACCCGCGCGGCCGAGCGGATGACCGCAGGCGCCGAAGCGGCCCCGGGTGGCGTGGTGGGTGGCGGTCCCTACCGCGCCCCGGAGGACACCGGTGAGGCCTACGACCTCGACGCCTCGGACCTCACCATCACCATCGGCTACGGCCCCTCCCTCTTCGACGACCGGTTCGGCCTCGCCGACCGCAAGCCGGCCGCGCTCAGGGACCTGCCCGGGTTCGTCGGCGACGACCTCGACCCGGCTCGCAGCGACGGCGACCTCTGCATCCAGGCCTGCGCCAACGACCCGCAGGTCGCCGTGCACGCGGTGCGCAACCTCGTGCGGATGGGCTTCGGCGTGGTGTCGGTGCGGTGGAGCCAGCTCGGCTTCGGGCGCACGTCGTCCACCACCCGCAACCAGGTCACCCCGCGCAACATGTTCGGCTTCAAGGACGGCACCAACAACCTCAAGGCCGAGGACGCCGACGCGCTGTCCGAGCACGTGTGGGTCCAGCCCGAGGACGTGCCCGGGGCCAGCGCCTGGATGTCCGGTGGCTCCTACCTCGTCGCGCGCCGGATCCGGATGCACATCGAGATCTGGGACCGCACCCCGCTGCAGGAGCAGCAGGACATCATCGGCCGCGACAAGGGCGAGGGTGCCCCGCTGGGCCAGCAGGCCGAGTTCGACACCCTCGACTTCACGACGAAGGGTGCTGACGGCAAGCCCGCGATCCCGGTCGACGCCCACGTGGCGCTCGCCCATGAGAGCCGGCTGAACGGCATACGCATCCTGCGCCGTGGCTACAACTTCACCGACGGCTCGGACGGTGTCGGGCACCTCGACGCCGGGCTGTTCTTCATCGGGTTCATGCGTGACGCCCACCAGCAGTTCGTGCCGATGCAGCGGTCGCTGGCGGCCAAGGACGGCCTCAACGAGTACATCGAGCACACCGGCTCGGCGATCTTCGCCTGCCCGCCGGGACTCGGCCCCGACGACCACTGGGGTCAGACCCTCTTCAGCTGAGTCTCGTCGTCCGGGTCGGCGTGACGCAGCGTGACTACGCGTGACTGACCGTGACCTGTCAAACTGTCACGCCCAGTCACGCGAAAATGATTGCACCGCACCATGATTCCGAACACAGTGGCTGCGCTACCAGAAGCGAATTGTCGGAGCGTCAACCGGCAGGTACAGGGTGACGTTGGGGAACTGCACCGGAGGAGGTGGACGCCATGAAGGTCGTCGACTCCCTGGCCGTCCTCTTTGCGTGGACAGCCGGCGCGTTGTGCATCTGGTGGACGGGCAGTTGGCTGGCCGGCATACCCGCTTGCGCAGTCCTCACCTGGCTCTATGGCCGTTTCGTCCGAGCGAGGATCGAGCAGCGCCTCACCAAGCGGCAGCGCGACTACGACGCAACGCCGGACGGCCGGCTGACTCGACACCACGGCTGAGCGCCACGTGTCATGACGAGGTGAGTGATGACCGTTCAGCGCGGGCGCGGTGGCGGTACCACTGGTAGGCGAGGATCGCGCAGACCAAGCCGTTGACCATGCCGACCAGGACGTCGGAGATGTGGTGGGCCCCGCGGTAGAGTCGCGCGGTGCCCACGAGGAACGGGATGACGGCACACCCGGTCATGAGCAGGCGCCGCAGCCACGGTCGCTCGATGCGGGCCGAGGCCATCATCAGCAGCGAGAAGTAGAGCGCGGTGGCCGCGCCCGTGTGGCCGCTGGGGTAGCTCGACGTCGGCGGGGACGCGTCCATGGGGATCGCCGGCGGTCGCTGGCGCCCGACCGCCAGGGTCAGGAACAGGAAGATCGTCGCCTGCAACGAGATCGCGATGAGCGGCACCACCGACCAACGCCACTCCCGGGTGCGCCACCAGATGATGGCGACGGCGATCAGGCAGACCCCGATCACGACCTCCGTGTTGCCGAACCGTGAGCAGACCCAGCTGATCGGGTCCCAGAAGTCGGTGCGGTTGCGGTTGAACGCGTCGGTGATCTTGTCCTCCGCGTCGTCCACGGCGTCGAGCGGCCCGTTGAGGAGCAGCCCCACGCCGGCGAGCAGGGCGAAGAGGACTACGCCGGGTGCGACGGCCCTGACGAGGAGGTCGCTGACGTCTTGCCGATGAATCCGAGCCATGAGGAGAACGTAATGCCTACACCGAGGACGTAGCCCGCCAACACGTCGGACGGGAAGTGCACCCCGAGAAAGATCCGGTCCAGGCCCACGGCCAGCGCAAACACTGCCGCGAGCGCGATCGAGACGCGGTGGCCAACAGTGCCGAGCAGCGGCCAGAGCAGGAAGATGACCACGGTCGACACGACCGCGACGTTGAACGCGTGGCCGGACGGGAACGAGAAGCCCGGCGAGTGCGAGATCGGGTCGTCGACGACCGGACGGGCCCGGCCGGCGAGCGCCTTGGCCAGCAGGCCGACGTTCCAGGCCACCATCATCGTGACGAACGCCCAGACGGCCCGGCCGCGCAGGTCCTTGGCGAACCACGCCCACAGGCACAGGCCGGTGGCCAGGATGTACAGCAGGAACGGCTGGCTGATCCCCTGGAGCGCGATGAGGGTGTCGCCGAGTCCGTGCCGGCGGGTGAAGCCGGTCGCGCTCCGGATCAGGTCGTTGTCGAGCCGGATCAGCGGGTCGAACTTCTGCCGCACCGCGAACCCGAGCAGCAGCACCGGCACCACGAACAGCACCATCGCCAGCGCACCACGGACCAGCCGCTTGGTGCGTGACCCTCGGGGCGGGGCGACCGTGCCGGCGGCCATCAGTCGACCGACCCGACCCGCACGACGAGGGCTCCGGGGACCACCTCGGCGGAGATGGCCCGGGCCTTGCCGAGGGTGTCGCCGTCGATCTGGACCTCCTGCGGGCGGTCGGCCCGGATCTTCATCGAAGGGCTCGTGTAGTGGTCGACGATCTGGTGCCCCTTGCGCTTGCGGGTGGCCAGTCGGGCCGCGACGGCGGCCCAGCCGGCGACACCCTTGGGCGAGAGGATGACCATGTCGAGCTGGCCGTCGTCGACCTCAGCCTCGGGCATGAGGACGAGGCCGCCGAGCAGCTTGCCGCAGTTGCCGATGACCACTGTGCGCGCGCGGCGGCTGAACTCCTCCTGGTCCTCGACCTTGACCCGCACCTTGAACTGCGGGCCGCGCAGGTTGCGGGTGCCCGAGACGACGTATGCCGCGGGGCCCACCTTCGCCTTCAGCTTCTCCGGGGCGTCGGCCATGATCGCGGCGTCGAAGCCGAGCCCGGCCATCACGAGGAAGACGTGGGTGGCGGGGGTCTGGTCCTCACCGGAGGTGTCCATGGTCAGGCGGCCGACGTCGACGCGCTTGTTCTGGCCGGTCAGGGCCACCCGCAGGGCGTCGTCGAGGTCGTCGACCGGCAGGTCGAGGTTGCGGGCGAGCAGGTTGCCGGTGCCGCCCGGCAGCAGGCCCATCGGCACCTCGCTGCCGACCATCGCCTCGGCGACCGCGCGCACCGTGCCGTCACCGCCGAGCGGGCAGACCAGGTCCACGCCCTCGTCGAGGGCCTGCTTGGCCTGTCCCGTGCCAGGGTCGCGCTCGGTGGTGAGGATGAAGAGCGGCTCGGCCCAGCCATGGCTGGTCGACTGCTCGGTGATCCGACGACGCACCGCCGCCACGTCGTCGAACTTGGTGGGGTTGACGATGATCGCGGCGCGACGGGTGGGGGATTCGGACACGGTGCCCTCCGGGCGGAAGTCGTTGCGGTGCGGGCGGCGCCCCCACCGGCGGCCACGGTGGGCACCTCCGACAGTGCGCACCCGCATTCCGGCCCACCCGGCGATGCCGAGGGCGAGGATGACGACGAGCACGATCGCCCCGAGGGCGACCCAGCCGGAATGTTCGCGAAGCACGGGCCGACGCTACCCCACGGTCGGGTCGCATCCGCACAGGTCAGAGCGCCTCCAGACCATGGGACGTCCGGGTGATCGGCAGGATCGGCGCGGTGCTTGGCGCCCGTGCCCCTCGGCGGGTGGGACGGCCCGCCCTACCGTGGTCGCCATGGCCGACCAGCACGCCGATGCCGACGCGATCGTCCCCGACACCAAGGACTGGACCTGGACCCTCCAGCGCCCCTGCCCCGACTGTGGGTTCGACGCCCGCACCGTGGCGGCAGAGGACATCGCCCCGACCACCCTCGCGTCGACCTCGCCGTGGACCGCGGTCCTCGCCCGGACGGACGCCGCGCAGCGTCCGTCGCCGAACGTGTGGTCACCCCTAGAGTACGCCTGCCACGTCCGCGACGTCTGCCGTGTCTTCGACGGTCGGGTCACGTTGATGCTCGACGAGGACGGACCGCGGTTCGCCAACTGGGACCAGGACGAGACGGCGGTGGCGGACCGCTACGGGGAGCAGGACCCGGCGGTCGTCGGCCCCGAGCTGCAGGAGGCCGCGGCCACCGTGGCCGCCCGGTTCGCCGGGGTCCGCGACGGCCAGTGGGGCCGGACCGGACTGCGCAGCGACGGCTCCGAGTTCACCGTGCTGACGCTCGGGCAGTACTTCCTGCACGACCTCGCCCACCACCTGGTGGACGTGCGCGCCTGAGCCGCGCAGGCGGCATACCCATCAGGCTTTCTGCGGGTGTCCCGTCAGCGCGGCGGCGCCGCCCATGACGAGGAAGATGCTCCCCGACACGTACTTCTGGCGCCGGACCGCGCGTGGGTGCCTGGCCAGCCACTGGCCGATCGACCCCGCACTGAGCGCGTAGACGCTGTCGAAGACCGCGCCGATCGCGACGAAGATCGCGCCCAGCACGAGCACCTGGGACCAGATCGGGCCCGACTCGCGGTGCAGGAACTGCGGGAAGAAGGCGACGAAGAAGACCGCCGTCTTGGGGTTGGAGATGCCCACGAGGAAGGCGTCGCCGAACGCGCGGCGGGAGTGCGTGACGGGCGCGCGGTCGAGGGCGAAATGCCCCTTGCTGCGGAACTCCTTGATCGCCAACCAGACGAGGTACGCCGCGCCGGCGTACTTCACGATCGCGAAGGCCAGGACCGAGGAGCTGATCACCGCGGACAGGCCGAACGCGGTCGCGACCACCATCACCGCGGTCGCGGTCTCGATGCCGGCCATCGAGGCGACGGCCAGTCGGCGACTGCCCTGGCCGATGCCTCGGGAGATGAGGAACAGCATCGCCGGACCGGGCAGCAGGATGAGGGCGGTCGCCGCAAGGGCGAACGACGCGAGGGTGGGCATGGAGGGCATACCGCAAGGATCGCGCCCCGAAACGTTCTCGGGCAACACGTTTCAGGGTGTGGTCAGACCGCGAGATGACGGCGGGTGAGGGCGGCCGCCTGCTCCACGATCTCGATGCCCTGGGCATGGGAGGTCGCCTTCTGGCTGAGGATCGCCAGCCTCAGGTCGAGGGAGCTGCTGGTGATCCGGCCGATGCTGTTGACGATCCAGCGCTTGCCGAGGGTCGACCGCGGGAGCCAGCCGTTCTTGAGGTAGACCCGCTCGGTGCCGTGGGCCGCCGCGCTGACTCCCCACTTCTGCTCGGCGATCACGCCCTCCATGAGGTCGTGCAGCACGCTCCCTGAGTCGGCGTCGAGGGGCGAGGCAGTCGTCCCCGCGCCGCTGATCGCGCCCACGATCCGCAGCTGGTCGCGGGCCGAGGTGCGGGTCAGCCCCCAGCTGTAGTCGAAGCACTGCGTGGTGCGCAGGCCGAAGCGCTGGTTGGCGGCCGCCATCCCCGAGGCGAGCCCGACCTGGCGGAAGAGGGTCCACGCCGACTCGTGGTCGCTGCGCCGGATCATGGCGTCGGCGACGGCGAGCTGGCTGGACGACGGGCGCGCGCCCCGGTCCTGCAGCTGGAGCAGCAGGGTGGCCAGGATGTCGGCCTTCGCGATGCTCGCCGTCTCGATCGCGGTGTCGGCGCCCCACGCGAAGCTGCGGCCGGACCGCCGCTCGGCGGCGGCGACGCCGAGGTCCACGCCGTACCTGCGGGACAACGCCGACAGCTCCTCGCGCAGGTCGTCGAGGCTGGGCGCGGCGCGGGTGGCCTTGGTGGTGGCCCTCGTCGTCGCCTTCGTCGTGGGGCTGGTCGTGGCCGTGGTGGCGGCGCTGGTGGTCGGCGCCGTGGTGCTGGGGGTGACCGGCACAGTCGGCGACGGCTGCGGGCCGGCGGCGGGCTCCCCGGCGCAGGCCGCGGCGGCGCCGAGGGGCGCCACGGTCAGCAGGTACCGCCGCGTGAGCATGCAGGCATTGTGACCCGTGACCGCGCCCAGTGGCCCGTTCACCGCTCGATAGGCTTGCCCGGTGATCGACATCAAGCTCCTGCGTGAGGACCCCGACCGCGTCCGCGCCAGCCAGCGGGCCCGCGGTGAGGACGAGGGGATCGTCGACGCGATCCTCGCCGCCGAGCAGACGCACCGCTCCTCCCTCACCGAGTTCGAGCAGCTGCGGGCGCAGCAGAAGTCGATGGGCAAGCAGGTCGCCCAGGCCCAGGGTGACGAGAAGCAGGCGCTGCTCGTCCAGACCAAGGACCTGTCCGCGCGGGTCAAGCAGCTGCAGGCCGACGCCGATGCCGCGCAGGCCCAGCTGGGCGGGCTGATCCGCCAGATCGGCAACATCGTCGAGGAGGGCGTGCCCGTCGGTGGCGAGGACGACTACACCGTGCTCGAGACCGTCGGGTCGGTGCCGGAGTTCGACTTCGAGCCGCGCGACCACCTCGCGCTCGGGGAGTCGCTCGCGGCGATCGACATGGAGCGGGGCGCCAAGGTCGGGGGGTCCCGCTTCTACTTCCTCACCGGTGTCGGTGCCCGGCTCGAGCTCGCGCTGCTGAACATGGGTATCGCCCAGGCCGTCGAGCACGGGTTCACCCCGATGATCACGCCCACCCTGGTCAAGACCGACGTCATGGCCGGCGCCGGCTTCATCGACAAGCACGCCGACGAGGTCTACCGCCTCGAGGCCGACGACCTGTTCCTCACCGGCACCTCCGAGGTGGCGCTCGCCGGCTACCACGCCGACGAGATCCTCGACCTCTCCGCCGGACCGAAGCGGTATGCCGGGTGGTCGGCCTGCTACCGCCGCGAGGCCGGGTCGCACGGCAAGGACACCCGCGGCATCATCCGCGTCCACCAGTTCCACAAGGTCGAGATGTTCACCTACTGCCGGGTCGAGGACGCGGCTGCCGAGCACCAGCGGCTGCTGGGCTGGGAGAAGGAGATGCTCGCCAAGATCGAGGTGCCCTACCGCGTCATCGACACGGCTGCGGGCGACCTCGGTGGCCCGGCGGCGCGCAAGTTCGACTGCGAGGCGTGGGTCCCGACCCAGGGCCGCTACCGCGAGCTCACCTCCACCTCGAACTGCACGACCTACCAGGCTCGCCGGCTCAACACCCGGGAGCGCGACCCCAACGGTCCGGGCACCCGCGCCGTCGCGACGCTCAACGGCACGCTCGCCACGACCCGGTGGATGGTCGCGATCCTGGAGAACCACCAGAAGGCCGACGGCTCGGTCGTCGTGCCCAAGGCGCTGCAGCCGTTCCTCGGCCTCGAGGTCCTCAAGCCGGTCTAGCTCCGTTGTTCGGAAGATCCGCCGGGTCATGGCACGGCTCATCTTCCGAACTAGTGGCACAGCGGGGGTAGCGTCGGCCGGGTGAGCGATCGCCAGCTGCCCAAGTGGTCCGAGCTCAAGCCGCTGCTGCGACCCAAGCCGGTCGAGCTCAACGCGAAGAAGCGACGGCTGGCGGCGGCGCTCACGATCGCCGACCTGCGGGCGGTGGCCAAGCGCCGGACCCCGCGCTCGGTGTTCGACTACACCGACGGCGCGGCCGAGTCCGAGCAGAGCCTCCAACGCGCCCGGGCGACCTTCCGCGACCTGACCTTCCAGCCGTCGGTGCTGCAGGACGTGGGCGACATCGACACCACGACGACGGTGCTCGGGAAGCCGTCGGCGCAGCCCTTCGGGTTCGGCCCGACCGGCTTCACCCGGATGATGCACCACGAGGGCGAGCGTGCCGTGGTCCGCGTGGCCGAGCGGGTCGGCATCCCCTACGGCCTCTCGACCCTGGGCACCACCGACGTCGAGGGCGTGGCCGAGGCGTCACCCGGCGCCCGCAAGTGGTTCCAGCTCTACGTCTGGCGGGACCACGCACCGGCCGAGGACCTGATGGCCCGGGCCAAGGCGGCCGGCTTCGAGGCGCTCATCCTCACCGTCGACGTGCCCGTCGCGGGGGTGCGGCTGCGCGACGTGCGCAACGGCTTCAACATCCCGCCGGCGCTCTCGGCCAAGACCGTGCTCGACGGGGCGATGCACCCGAACTGGTGGGTCAACTTCCTCACCACCGAGCCGCTGCGGTTCGCCAGCCTGGACCGCTGGGACGGCACCGTCGCCGAGATGATGAACGCCCTGTTCGACCCGACCATGACGCTCAAGGACCTCGACTGGGTGCGCTCCACCTGGGACGGCCCGCTCATCGTCAAGGGGATCCAGACCGTCGACGACGCGCGGCGGATGTTCGGTGCCGGCGCCGATGCGATCGTGCTGTCGAACCACGGCGGTCGGCAGCTCGACAAGGCGCCGGTCCCCGTCCGCCTCGTCCCCGACGTGCGCGACGCCCTCGGTGACGGCCCGGAGGTGATGGTCGACACCGGGGTGATGTCGGGGGCGGACGTCGTCGCCGCGATGGCGCTGGGCGCCAGCTCGGTGCTGGTCGGTCGCGCCTACCTCTACGGCCTGATGGCCGGCGGTGAGGCCGGGGTCGAGCGCGCGGCCCAGATCCTCAGCACCGAGGTACGCCGCACCATGGCCCTGCTCGGCGCGCGCCGCATCGCGGACCTGGGGCCACAACACGTCCGCCTTCCGTAGGCTCGTCACATGAACTCCAGGCTCGCGGCATGACCGTTCCCCAGCAGGCGGGCCCGCCGCACCTCGTCGGGCTCGACCTCGACGGCACGACGATCAACCACGCCGGCGAGCTGTCACCTGCGGTCCGTGACGCCGTCCACGACGTGCTCGCCGCCGGTCACCACGTCATCATCGCGACCGGCCGCTCGATCGTCGCGACGACCACGATCATGGCCGAGCTGGGCATCGTGACCGGGTATGCCGTGTGCTCCAACGGGGCGGTGACCATCGAGCTGGATGCCCGGGAGGACACCGGCTTCCGGATCATCGATGCCGTCACGTTCGACCCTGCCCCCGCCCTCAACCTGCTCCGCGCCGAGTGGCCCGACGCGGTCGTCGCGGTGGAGGAGCTGGGCGTCGGGTTCAAGCTCAGCGCGCCCTTCCCCGACGGCGAGCTCCAGGGTGAGCTGCGCGTCGTGCCGTGGGACGAGCTGGTCGCCGACCCGGTGACCCGTGTGACGTTCCGTGCACCGAACGGCACGGCGGAGGACTTCCTCGCGCTCACCGAGCGGATCGGCCTGCACGGCGTGAACTACGCGGTCGGCTTCTCGGCCTGGCTCGACCTCAATCCCGAGGGCGTCTCCAAGGGCTCCGCCCTCGAGCTCCTGCGCCGCCGGCTGGAGGTCGAGCCGCAGTACACCCTGGCCGTCGGCGACCAGCGCAACGACGTCGAGATGTTGCACTGGGCGGCCCGCGGTGTGGCGATGGGCAACGCCCCCGACTCGGTGAAGGAGATCGCCGACGAGGTGACCCTCACGGTCGACGAGGACGGCCTGGTGCCGGTGCTGCGCTCGCTGCTCTGAGTCTTCTACCTGCATTGAGTCTTCCCCCTGCATTGCGTCTTCCACCTGCATTGAGCGCACTGCCCGCCTCGACTGCACCACCCTCCGGTGACTGGCTGACCCGGTAGCCGGTGATCCAGTCCTGCGCCTTGTCGGTCACCAGGTAGCGGAAGACGACCCGCATCATCGCCTCCTGTGGCACCCGACCGATCCGCCCCGGGAGCTTGGAGCTGCTCGAGCGCGCCCCGACCGCGACGACCTTCTCCACCCGGTGCCGTCGCGCAGCGACGAACGAGTCGTATGCCGCCGGCACGTCGGACTCGGCCGCGAGGCACCCCGCGAGCACCACGGCGTCCTCGAGGGCGAGGGACACCCCTTGGCCCGAGCTCGGTGACGGCGCATGTGCCGCGTCCCCGACCAGCACGAGGCGGCCGCGGTGCCAGGTCGCCACGTGGCCGAGGTCGTAGGTGTTGTCTCCGGCGAGCTCCAGCTCACCCGACTCGATCAGCGCGCGGGCCGGTCCCGCGTCGTCGGCCACGAGGTCGGCAAGCCGCCCCCGCCACTCGTCCAGGGAGGTGTCGGCGCGCTCGGCTCGGCTGATCTCCGCCTCGGGCACGTTGACGAACCACACGACGTCGTCGGCCGGGGTGCGGTGGAGCCCGACGAACGCGTGGCGGCCGAAGGTGAACTGCCAGCCGTCGCCCGGCAGGTCCCGCGCGAGCGGAGTCTTGCGAGTGATGCCACCGAAGTTGGTCAGCCCGACGTACCGCGCCGCAGGGGCCTCGGGGTCGACCGCCATCCGGACCGCCGAGTGGACACCGGAGGCACCCACGAGCAGGTCGCCCTCGACGGTGCTCCCGTCCTGGAGGACGGCGACCGCACGCTCCCCTTCGCTGCGCACGGAGGTGACCTTGGCGGCATACCTGACCTCGATGCCGCGGCGCGCGGCCTCGTCCATCAGCGCGCGGGTGAGGTGGGGCCGCTTCATCGTGCGGGCGGGTGTGCCGTCGGCCAGGGGCGTGCCGAGGGTGATCGAGCCGAGCAGCCTTCCGGTGGCCCCCAGCATCGTGCTGCGCCGCGAGGGGAAGCCGAGGTGGCGCACGAGATCGAGGCAGCCGATCGCGGCCAGGGCGTCGAGACCGTTCGGCGCGATGGTGAGGTAGGAGCCCTGCTGCGTGGCGGCTCGGTCGCGCGCCTCGAGGACGACGGCCTCGATGCCCACCTGCTGGAGAGCCATGGCGGTGGCGGGTCCGGCCACTCCACCTCCGACGACGACAGCCTTCATGGTGCTAGCCTTTCTTACGACAATCGGATAGTTCGATAATCGAAAGGATTGCACGCGTGGCACGAACCCGTCAAGCAGCCATCGAGCAGGCCGGGAGGGCGATGCAGCGCTACCAGCGCAGCGTCCAGTCCTTCGACGACGCGGTGGGCCGGGCGCTTGGGCTCGGTCCCGCGGACATGCGGTGCCTCGACATCCTCAGCGAGGGTCCGCGCACGGCCGGCGAGCTGAGCGCAGCGACGGGGCTGCGGCCCGCAGCCACCACGGCGCTGATCGACCGGCTCGTCGCCAAGGGATTCGTGGCGCGACAGCCGAGCGAGACCGACCGGCGCCAGGTGCTCGTGGCCATGACGGAGGACGGTGCCCGACGCACGTGGGAGGCCTACGGCCCGATGGTCTCCGAGGGTCAGCAGGCGTTCGCGTCCTTCACCATCGCGGAGTTGGAGCGGATGCGCGACCTGCTCGACGGCGTCACCGAGCTGACCGAGCGGCACCGCGGCAGGGTCGAGCGCGGCTCAGCCTGACGCGGGCCGCTCCACCTGACCTGGCGGCTCAGCGGGACTGGAGCGCGTCCAGTGCGACCGCCATGCCCAGCCCGACCCGCCAGTCGAGCTGCCACCCGTTGCTGGCCTGCGGCATGTGGATGTCGTAGCGGTCGCGCAGGCTGCGCTTGCGCTCCGACGACAGCACGACACTGCCGTCACCGGTGGTGAAGTCGAAGTGGAAGAGGAACGGCAGCGGGATGTCGCCCACGACCGGGAGGAAGTCCCAGACCCGGCGCAGGATCGCGATGTTCTGGTTGCGCTCGGTGCCGAACGCCTCGAGCCCGTCGGGGGTGCCGAGGTGCCACGACGAGCGCAGCAGCGACTTGCCGAAGTCCTTGCGGAACCAGCCGATCGGCGCACCGGTCGCGTCGAAGACGTCGTAGGTGGCACCGAGGTCCATCCGCGTGCGGGCCTTGAACGAGAAGACCGGCTGGGTGCGCGCCTCGTCCGAGTAGAACGTGACCTGCTCCTTGAACGCCATCCGCTTCTGCTGTGCGACGGCGATGACCGGACCCTCGACGCCGGACCCGTCCACCGACCGGATCTCGTAGCGGTTGACCATCATCGTGATCTTCTGGCGCAGGGAGTAGCGCTCCGTGACAGCGGGTTGGCTCATGGCGGACAGTGTGCCGCATCGCTGACAGACTGGGCCCGCCATGGCTGACCTGATCATCACCTCGCCGTCGAACCCGCGCCTCAAGGCGCTCGCCGCGCTGCGCCGTCGGCGCACCCGTGAGGAGACGGGGCGGACGCTGATCGAGGGTTTCGAGGAGCTGACCCTCGCGCTCGGGGCCGGGGTGCTCCCCGAGGCGCTGTACTACTGCCCCGAGCTGATGCTCGACCCGACCAGCCAGGAGCGGGTCGTCGACGAGGCGCGGCGCGACGGGGTGGAGACCGTGCAGGTGTCGCGGACTGCGTTCGAGCGGGCCGCCTACCGCGAGGGCCCGGACGGCTTCATCGCCGTGGTGCCCTCGGTGGTGCGGTCGTGCCGCGAGCTGACCGTGGGTCCGAGCGCCCTGACCGTCCTCTGCCAGGGCGTGGAGAAGCCGGGCAACCTCGGGGCGATGCTGCGCACCGCCGATGCCGCCGGCGCGGAGGCGGTGGTCGCCGCCGATCCGGTCACCGACTGGGGGAACCCGAACCTGGTCCGCGCCTCCAAGGGGACCGTGTTCAGCGTGCCCGTCGCGAGCGACTCGACGGCCGAGACCCTGGCCTGGCTGGACGCGAACGGCATCGCCCTCGTGGCCACCACCCCGGACACCGACCTGCTGCACACCGACGTCGACTACACCGGGCCGGTCGCTATCGCGGTGGGGGCCGAGAAGTACGGCCTGACTGACGAGGTGCTGGCGCACGCGGCATACAAGGTCCGGATCCCGATGGTGGGCAAGGCGAACTCGCTCAACGTCGCGACCTCGGCCGCCATCGTGATCTACGAGGCGGTGCGCCAGCGGGGAGCCGCCGCGCCCGCCTCGGCTCCCTGAAGCCTCACTGACCACACCCGTGTCAGGAGCACTCCCTGACGTATGTCACGATGTCGGGTATGCGAGTTGACCACGTTTCGTATGCGGCAGAGCACGACGGACTGCAGGCGACCGCGGAGCGCCTCGCCAAGCTGATCGGGGTCGACCCGGTCGATGGGGGCATCCACCCGCGGTTCGGCACGCGCAACGTGATCCTGCCGTTGGCGCACGAGCGCTACGTCGAGGTCGTCGAGGTGCTCGACCACCCAGCGTCCGACAAGGCGCCGTTCGGGCAGGCCGTCCGTGCTCGGTCCGAGGCCGGCGGAGGCTGGCTCGGCTGGTGCATCGCGGTCGACGACCTCGCGCCGCTCGAGATCCGCATCGGCCGCGAAGCCGTCCCTGGCAACCGGTACCGCCCCGACGGCGTCGAGCTGCGCTGGCGCCAGCTGGGGATCAAGGGCCTGATGTCCGACCCGCAGCTGCCCTACTTCGTGCAGTGGGAAGACGTCTCGCTGCACCCGTCGACGGCGGCCATGACCACCGTCACGATCGACAGCCTGCAGATCGCCGGCGACCCCGCCCGGGTGCGCGACTGGCTGGGCCTGCCGCCCGACGAGACGTCCTCGGTCATCGACTTCACCTTCGTCGCCCCCCGCGGCACCCCCGGCCTCCTCGCGGTCACCTTCGACACGCCTGAGGGCAAGGTCACCGTCTGACCTGCTCGTCCCGACGCCCCGACTGGTCAGACCGGGTCGGTGAACGAGATCGGCGTGCCGGTGGCGTGCGCGTAGGCGATCTCCCTGCTCGTCGACTCGCCGATGTACCCACCGGGGTTGACAACCAGGACCCGGTCAGCCAGGTCGATCTTGCGCAGGTGGAGGGCGTCCAACGCGGTCTTCTGCTCGTGGGTGAGCACCTCGCCTGCTTCGCCCGGAGCGACGACGATGACGCCTGCGAGGGTCAGCTCACGGTTTGCCGCACGCATCTCGTCCACGAACCGGGTCGAGCCGCAGATGCAGATGATCTCAGGTCGGTCGGGCACCGATCAGTCCTTCGGTCGAACGGGAACGTCAGGGTGCACCTTGCCAGACGGCCAAGAGCGGTACGCGGCGAGCTGGACGCCACGCGGCTGCACCGCCCAGCTAGTCGTCCCAGGTGCGGCAGTAGCTGAGGACCTCTTCGTCGTCGGCGTCCCGCATTGGCCACGGGTGGTTATCACGGTCCTCCGGTGCACCCGTGTCCTGGCCAGGCGCCTTGACGAGGTGGAGCTGCCGGTCCCACTGCGCGAGGTGGTGGGGGAGGATCTCGATGTCGTGCCAGCGGGCGCGTTCGCCGGTCGGTGGTTGGTATGCCGCCGCCCCGGGTGGTGCGGGCGGGTCGCCGCCCGGTGGCGCGGCGAGCTCGACGGCCGTCGGGGGTCGCACCGGCAGTCCGTGGCGGGTGGTGACGACCAGGCCGTCGGGGCGGGTCGGGTCGCCGGCGATGGTGTAGTCGCCTCGGCCGACCGCGTCGTGGTGGAACGGGCAGAGGCTGACCTGGTTGTCGTCGTCGGTGGCGCCGCCCTGGGCCCAGTCGTGCAGGTGGTGGATCTCGACGAACCGGGTGGCGGTGCAGCCGGGGAACCGGCAGCCGCGGTCGCGGTCCTCGATCAGCCGGCGGGACCGCTGCGGCAGGATCCGCATGGCCCGGCCGACGCTGACCGGCCGTCCCTGGGTCTCCCAGACCGGCTGGACCACGCCGTCGGAGAGGAACCGGTCGAGCAGCCGCCGGGGGATGGCTGCGCCGCCGTTGACCCAGCCGCCGTCGGTCGACAGGTGCAGGTAGACCCGGTAGTGGCTGGCCCGGCCGGTCGAGGCGACGGACGAGAACGAACGCCGAGCGAGCTCCTCGAGCGCATCCGCGTAGGTCGGGCGGTCCGTGGCCGCAATGCCGTGCGCGGCCCCGGGAGCGCCAGCCGTGGCACCCTCGCCGGCGCCGCCAGAGCCGGCCGGTCCCTGGTCTCCCGCCGCGGGAACACCGGACGCCGCGAGGAACAGCGCGTCCTTGGCCTCCTTGAGCGCCTGCTCGACCAGTGCCCCGACCGGCGCGGGGGCGCTGTAGCGCAGCTGGAACCGGCCGTCGTGGTCGTAGTGCATCGACAGGTCGGGGCGCGCGCAGGCGCGGCGCTCCGAGTCCTCCTGCCCGGGCAGGCCGGCAGCGGGCGCCCCGAGCGCGGGCGCCTCCCCCGGGAGCGGGGCGCCCGCAACCTCGGGCGGGGTAGCGGCGAACGCGTGCCGACTCAGCGCGCGACGCAGCTGGGGCACGGTGGCGTGCTGGGCGAAGTCGGCCGCGGACTGCTGGTGACTCGCCGGCGCGTGATGGGCCACGACGGCGGTCTGGTCGAGCGACAGGAGCCCGTCACGCAGGGCCTCGGACACCGCAGGCAGCTCATGACGACGCCTCGCCACGGCGACCACGTCCCGTGCGTGCGCCGGGGACAGACCGGCCCGCACGACCAAGTAGTGCTCCGGAGAACGGAACCCGCCGTCGCCCCAGTGCTCGCCCTCGATGAGCTCCGCGGCCACGTCGACCAGCTCGCCCTGCACCCGGTTGAGCCGTCCCGCGACCTCGGCCGTGCGCGTCCAGAGGTCACGCTGCGCCTCGTCTCGCTGCACGGCCGCCGGGCTGATCGACATAGCCCAATCGTACACCTGTTCGAATGCCTGGTGCCAGTCATCCACAAGGGAAAACCATTGGCACGCAACGAATTTCGCTCGCGGCGAACAGCTCACCGTTCGCCGAAGTACTCCTGGACCAGCTTCTTCGGCGCCTTCGCTGCCCATGCATCGGTGATGACCTCGGCGAGCTCGGCGCGGGTCAGCCGGCCGAGGTCGCGCTGGCGAAGCAGCACCGCGTTGTAGCCGTCGAAGTGCGGCGTCGTGAACCACGGCCCGTCGCCCTCGACGAGGGCTTCCTTGTCGCTCTGGTCGGCGACGACGAACATGATGACGTCCTGCATCCGCTCACCGGTCTCGGGGTCGAGGGCGTCGGGGCGCGGCTCGCGGAAGTGCAGGAACGACTTCTTCCGCACCACGTAGGCCGGGTTGCCCCAGGACCTGCCCTCCTCCGCCTCGGGGAGGGACAGGGCGATCTCCGCGAGGTCCGACAGCTTCGCCTTGCGTGCGGCCATGCCGGCGACGCTACGCCGAGTGCCCTCCCGGGGCATCCCGCCCGCCGTGACCCCGCCGCCCGCCGGCCTCCGCGTCGGAGACCAGCGCCTGGATCGAGGGCAGCAGGGCGAGCGCGTTGACCACCACCGAGAACACGAGGAACGCCACCGCCCACCCGTGGTGCCCGGCCGCCCACAGGCCGAGGCCGGCCAGCCCGAAGACCAGCACCTTGGTCACCGGCCGCACCACCGGACCCCCGAGCGGGGCCTTCGGCGACGCGAACGCCCACCAGACCCCGATCACCACGACCACCATCCCGACCGCGAGCAGCAGTCCACTCTCGTGGTTGCCCCAGACCGCGGCGGCCGCAGCCGCGAGCACCTCGTCGACGAACACCAAGGCCAACACGACCCAGCCCATCGCCACCATGCGCCCAGCGTCGCACGAGGGCGAGGTATGCCGCGTGGTCACCACGCGGCATACCGCTCAGTCCAGGAAGTCGACCAGCTCGGGCGCGACGCCGATGTAGGTCTGGGGCGTCAGCTCGGAGAGGCGCTTGGCCACGTCGTCCGGCAGCCCGAGCCCGGCGACGAACTCGCGCAGGTCGTCACCGGTGATCCGGCGACCGCGGGTCAGCTCCTTGAGCCGCTCGTACGGGTTCTCCATGCCGGCAACACCCTGGGCACCCAACGCGCGCATGGCCGACTGCACCGGCTCGCCGAGGACCTCCCAGTTGGCGTCGAGGTCGGCGGCCATCGCGGCGGGCACGGCGTCGAGCCCGGCCAGGCCACGGGCGGCGTTGTCGATGGCGAGCAGCGAGTGCCCGAACGCGACGCCGATGTTGCGCTGCATCGAGGAGTCCGTGAGGTCGCGCTGGAGCCGGCTGTTGACCAGCGTCGAGGAGAGCACGTCGAAGAGTGCGTTGCTGACCTCGAGGTTGGCCTCGGCGTTCTCGAAGCGGATCGGGTTCACCTTGTGCGGCATCGTCGACGAACCCACGGTGCCCTGGCCGCGCACCTGCGCGAAGTAGCCGAGCGAGATGTAGGTCCAGACGTCGGTGCACAGGTTGTGCAGGATCCGGTTGAACCGGGCGAGGTCGGCGTAGAGCTCGGCCTGCCAGTCGTGCGACTCGATCTGGGTGGTGAGCGGATTCCACTGCAGCCCAAGGGATTCCACGAACTCGCGGCTCAGCTTCGGCCAGTCGGCCTCGGGCACCGCGGCGAGGTGCGCGCCGTAGGTGCCGGTGGCGCCGTTGAGCTTGCCGAGGAACTCGGCCACGCCGACCCGCCGCAGCTGGCGACCCAGCCGGTGGGCGAGCACCGCGAGCTCTTTGCCCATGGTGGTCGGCGTCGCGGGCTGCCCGTGGGTGTGCGCCAGCAGCGGCACCTCGCGCAGGTCGGAGGCCATCGTCGCGACCGTCTCGACCAGCGCGGTCGCCCGCGGGAGCCAGACGTCGGTGACCGCGCCCTTGACCATGAGGGCGTAGGACAGGTTGTTGATGTCCTCGCTGGTGCAGCAGAAGTGGATCAGCTCGGCCAGCCCGCGGTCCTCGTCGCCGGGGGCGATCGCGGTGAGCCGACGCTTGAGGAAGTACTCGACCGCCTTGACGTCGTGCTGCGTCTCGCGCTCGATCGTCGCGAGCTCCTCGATCTCGTCGGCGCCGAAGTCCTCGACCACCTGGCGCAACCGCTGCTGCTCGTCGGAAGTGAGCGCGCGCACCCCCGGCACGACCTGGTGGGTGGTGAGGAAGATCAGCCACTCCACCTCGACCCGGATGCGCTCGCGGTTGAGCGCCGGCTCGGACAGGTGGTCGACCAGCGGCGCCACCGCACCGCGGTAGCGACCGTCGAGGGCGCCCAGCGCAATGGGAGGGGTCGCGTCAGCAAGCGAAGCCATGACCCACAGTCTCCCAGAGTGCGGGGCCACCTCAGGACACCGGTATGCCGGGTGGCGACCGCCCCGACGCCGGGCGCCGGACGCGGTGGCACGGGCGGCCGTGACGCGGCCGCGCGCGGGGTCAGCGCGCGGCATACCGTGAGAGCCATGCGATACACCACGCTCGGCTCCAGCGGCACCGTCGTCTCCACCCAGTGCCTCGGCACGATGACCTTCGGCGCAGAGGCTGACGAGGCGACCTCCGGCGCGATCCTCGAGGCCTACGTCGAGGCCGGGGGCACCTTCCTCGACACCGCCGACGTCTACTCGAAGGGCGGCTCCGAGGAGATCATCGGCCGATGGCTGGCGGCCCACCCGGACGACGCCAAGGACCTCGTGCTCGCCACCAAGGGCCGCTTCGCGATGGGCGACGGCCCGAACGACCTCGGCCTCTCGCGCCGCCACCTGCGCCGCGCCCTCGACGACTCGTTGCGGCGTCTCGGGGTCGAGCACATCGACCTCTACCAGATGCATGCGTGGGACGCGGTGACCCCGTTGGAGGAGACGCTGCGCTTCCTCGACGACGCCGTCGCCGCCGGCAAGATCTCCTACTACGGCTTCTCCAACTACCTCGGCTGGCAGGTGACCAAGGCGGTCCACGTGGCGCGCGCGAACGGTTGGACCGCGCCGGTGACCCTGCAGCCGCAGTACAACCTGCTGGTCCGCGACATCGAGCACGAGGTCGTGCCGGCCTGCCTCGACGGCGGACTCGGGCTGCTCCCGTGGTCGCCGCTCGCTGGCGGCTGGCTCACCGGCAAGTACCAGCGCGACACCACGCCCACTGGTGAGTCGCGGCTGGGGGAGGACCCCGAGCGCGGCATGGAGGCCTGGGGTCCACGCAACCGGCAGGCGCGCACCTGGGACGTCATCGACGCGGTCGGTGCGGTCGCCGCGGAGGCGGGGGTGTCGTCGGCGCAGGTCGCGCTCGCCTGGGTCGGTGCCCAGCCCGCCGTCACGTCGGTCATCCTCGGAGCCCGCACCGTCGAGCAGCTCACCGACAACCTCGCCGCGGCCGACCTCGACCTCTCGGCCGAGCAGCTCGACCGGTTGAGCGAGGTGAGCGCACCGCACGCCGACGACTACCCGTACGGCGCCGCCGGCGTCGGCCAGCGGAGTCGCGACCTGCCCCCTTCGACGACCGACTGACCGCGCGTCAGGTCAGCTCGGGAGGCGGGTCTGCGTCAGTAGAAGCCGTGGCGGTCCAGCGCCGACACGAGCTCGGACTCCTCGTAGGCGAGGTGGTCGAGCAGGGTCGACGACAGCAGGTCGACGACGCGCTTGAGCTCGGCCGTGCCGGTGCTGTCCGGGTATGCAGTGCCGGACACCAGCCCGACCAGGGCTTCGTCGAGCTGTTCAAGCACGTCGTGGATCACCAGGTGCTCCGAGTCGAGGCGATCCAGCACTGGTGTGAGCGCCGGGTCGCTGCGGCGCAGGTGCGGGAACACCGACCGGTCCTCCAGGCCGTGGTGACCCGTGACGAACCGGCAGTACTGCGCGCAGTAGGCGCCGAGCGTCCAGTTGTTCTGGCGCATGGTCAGCTCGTTGATGGCGTTGCGCGCGCGATGCGCCTGCTCCTCACCGACCACCACCTGCTCGACGATGTCGCGCAGCCGGGTCAGCTCGGCCCGCAGTCCGTCGTGCACCTCGACGAGATGGGCGCCCGCACCCGAGTGTCGTTGCGTGGCAACGGGTTCCGCGTCGGTCGAGGTGGCATCAAGTGCATCGGTATGCCGCGTGCTGACGACGGCGGGGCTCGTCGCCGGCACAGGGGAGTGGGCTCGGCGAGCTCGCTCGTCATCGACCAGCTCGCGGACGGCCGGGGGGACCTCGTGGGCGAAGCGCTCGACCTGGTCAACGGTCTTGACGGCGAGGATGTAGGTGCTCATCCCCTCGGTGAGGGTGAGCTCGGCGAGCTGCTCGGCCCACTCGCTCGGCGAGCCCTGCAGCAGAGCACCCTGGCGCGTCCCGCCGCCCGTGCCGAACCGCCCGTGGATGTTGTAGAGCCGACGGATCGAGGCGGGGTCGCGCCCGGCCGTGACGGCCGCGTCGTCGATGGTCTGGTTGAGCCCACGCAAGGCGTCCGGCGCGGCATACCCCATGCTCGGGAGCCAGCCGTCCGCGGACCGGCCGGTGAGGCGCAGCATGCGCGGTTTGTAGGCGCCCAGCCAGATCTCGACGGGGTGCGCAGGTGCTGGGCCAGGGTGCAATCCGACGACGCGGTGGTGCTTCCCCTCCACCCGCACGGTCGGTCCGCCCTCGCCGGCCCACACCGCGCGGATGACCTCCATCGCCTCGGTGAGGGACTCGATCGACTCGCCCGGGGTCAGGCGCGTCCCGCCGGCGGCGACGATGGCGTCGAAGAACGCGCCGGTGCCCAGCCCCAGCTCGACCCGCCCCCCGCTGAGCAGGTCGAGCGTGGCGACGCTGCGCGCCAGGACGACCGGCAGACGCAGGGGCAGGTTCGCCACGTTGGGGGCCACCCGCACCGACGTGGTGCGAGCCGCGATGACCGACAGCAGGGTCCAGGTGTCGAGGTGCTTGGCCTGGTAGGGGTGGTCCTGGATCGTCACGAGGTCGAGCCCGGCGACGTCCGCCGCCGCGCTGAGCTCGAGGACGAGGTCGGCGGACGCGGCGTCAGGGCTGGGGAAGATCCCGAACTGCAGGTCCTGTCCGTAGTCGGTCATGAGAGGGGAGCGCCGTAGGCGGCCGGCCGCTCGTAGTCACCGAGGACCTCGGCCAGGGCCAGGTGCCGCTGGGCATCGGCGTGCCGACGCTGGCGCTGGAGGGTGCGACCGAGCAGGAGGTGCAGGTAGGCGTCGTCGGGGGCGTCCTCGACCAGCGCCCGCAGCTCGGTCTCGGCGCGTCCCAGCTGGGCAGACCCGAAGTAGGCGCGGGCCAGCAGCAGCCGCAGGTCGGCCGTGCCGTGCAGGTGCTCGGCGGTGCTGGCTTCGTCGACGAGCTCGCGCAGCGCGGTGGCGGCAGCGCTGAAGTCGCCGTGGTCGAAAAGGCTCCGCGCCCAGTCGAGCCGGAGGGCGAAGGGCGTGCTGTTCGTCGTCATGACCCCTCAACAATAGTTCGATATTCAACTATTCCGGTGGGTTAGCGCATGCCGCACGTGCGCGACGACGCCGTCGGCCGCCGCCACCACCTCGGTGTAGGTCTGGTCGAACGCGGTGTCGTCGCCGTACCAGGGGTCGTCCATGTCGAGGTCTCCCGAGCGCTCGGCCTCGGGGTCGAAGGACCGGAAGAGCCGCACCTTGGCACGCTGCGCGTCGGTGCGCGCGAGCGTGGTCAGCTCGCGCAGGTGGCCGGCGTCGGCGGCGAGGACGAGGTCCACCTCGTCGAGCCACGACCGCTCGAACCGGCGGGCCACGTGGTCGTGGCCGCCGAAGTCGTCGTGCCCGTTGCGGGCCAGCACCGCCAGGGTCCGCGGGTCGGCGGGGTTGCCAACCTCCCAGGCGTGCGTGCCGGCCGAGTCGACGACCACCTGCTCGCCGAGCCCGGCCTCCGCGAAGCGCTCGCGTAGGACGAACTCACCCATCGGCGAGCGGCAGATGTTGCCGGTGCACACGACGGTCACGCGGTAGGGACGCTCGGTTGCCATGCCTGATCCGCTCAGTCCGGGTAGCCCAGGGGGTTTGCGCGCTGCCAGCGCCACTGGTCGGCGCACATGTCATCGATGGTGCGCGTCGCCTTCCAGCCGAGCTCGCGCTCGGCACGTGACGGGTCGGCATACGAGGCAGCGATGTCGCCGGCACGGCGACCCACGACCTCGTGCGGGAGGTCGTGCCCGCAGGCCTTCTCGAAGGCGCGCAGCACCTCGAGCACCGAGGTGCCGTGCCCGGTGCCGAGGTTCCAGGTCGACACCCGCTCGTCGGTCGCGCCCAGCTTGGTCAGCGCGGCGAGGTGGCCGGCGGCGAGGTCCTCGACGTGGATGTAGTCGCGCAGGGCGGTGCCGTCGGGGGTGTCGTAGTCGTCGCCGTAGACCTCGAGCTTCTCGAGCTTGCCGACCGCCACCTGGGCGATGAACGGCATGAGGTTGTTGGGGATCCCCGAGGGGTCCTCACCGATGTTCCCCGACTCGTGCGCGCCGACCGGGTTGAAGTAGCGCAGCAACGCGATCCGCCACCGGTCGTCGGTGCGGGCGACGTCGCGCAGCACCTGCTCGATCATCACCTTGGTCCAGCCGTACGGGTTGGTCGCCGAGGTCGGCAGGTCCTCGGTGAACGGCGGGGTGGCGCTCTCGCCGTAGACCGTCGCGGACGACGAGAAGACCAATCGGAAGCAGCCGTGCCGCTGCATCGCCCGCACCAGCGCGAAGGTCGAGTCGAGGTTGGTCTGGTAGTACTCCAGCGGCACGTCCACGCTTTCGCCGACGGCCTTGAGCCCCGCGAAGTGGACGACCGCGTCGAACTTGCGCTCGGCGAAGAGCGACTCGACCTTGTCGCGGTCGGTGAGGTCGAACGCGTGCACCTCCAGCGGCCCGCCGGTCAGCGCCTCCAGTCGCGGCACCACGGTGGGCTTCGCGTTGGAGAAGTTGTCGACGACGACGACCTCGTGGCCGGCGGCCCTCAGCTGGACGACGGTGTGGGACCCGATGTACCCGGCACCGCCGGTGACCAAGACGCGCATGCGCACACCGTATGCCGCGAGTCCGGCTCCCAGCCACGCGCCACCACCCCGTGGGCGGTCTCGCGGTCAGCGGCCGCTCTTGGCGCGCTCGATGGTCACGGGGCTCGCGGGGGCGCCGTCCTCGGGCGTGCCCTCCGTGCTGGGGTCGATGCCGCCTGCGGCGATCTCATCGAGCACCTGCATGCCGGCCTCGGTGACGTGGCCGAAGACGGTGTAGTCGGGCCGCAGCCGCGAGTCCTGGTAGACGAGGAAGAACTGGCTGCCGTTGGTGTCGGGGCCGCCGTTGGCCATCGCGAGGGTGCCGCGGGGGTAGTTCTTCCGGCTGCCGTCGGGGAATCCCGGCCAGTTCTCGAGCGCCCTGGCCGAGTCGAGCTCGTCCTTGAACGAGTAGCCGGGGTCACCCCAGCCGGTGCCCAGCGGGTCGCCGCACTGCAGCACCGAGAGCGCGAAGGGCGGCGTCTGGTAGGCGGTGAGGCGGTGGCAGCTGGTGCCGTCGAAGTACTTCTGGTGGGTGAGGAACGCAAAGCTCTGGACGGTGCACGGCGCCAGGGCGCGGTCGAGCACGATCGGGATGTCGCCGTGGTTGGTCTGGAGCGTGAAGTCGACGGCGCCGCGGGCGGGGGTGCGCGCCGGGTCCTGCGGCAGCCCGGTCCAGGTGGAGTAGGTCTGGTCCGCCAGGGGGGCGTAGCCGCAGGCCCCCTGGGTGGGTCTGTCCGCTGGGGTCTCGCCCGCTGCGGCGACGCTCGGGGTCAGGGCTGCCAGGGCTGCCAGGGCTGCGACAGCGGCGACGGCGATCAGGGTCCGAGGGGTTCGCATGGGTCCTCCAAGGTGTGGGGCGGCCGGGTCTCGACCACCTCGGACCATAGGGACAAACACGGCATTCCGCGCGTCGAGCGGACGGCGGACAGGGGGCCGCGGACGGCGGACGGCGGACGCGTCACCGTCTCGACCACGTCCAGTCGGGTGCCGGCGTGCCGTAGGGGTGCCGGGTGTAGAACCAGGTACGTCCGGTCCACCGCACGGGGTTCACCGCCGCCGGGAACCGGCGGCCGTCGCGGAACCGTGCGACCAGCTCCGTCGGGTACCACTCGAAGGGCTCGACGAGCCGGCCGTCGTCGTCGCTCCTCAGCTCGAGGTGGTAGCTGGTGCCCTCGAGTGCCGCGAGCACGTCCGCGAGCTTGAGCCGTCCCGGGTCGGTCTCCAACCTGGCTTGGTGACTCTTGCTCCATCCCGACTGCAGGGCGTACTCACGCTGGCTGGTCCGCGCGACGTTGCGTTGTCGCCGGAGGGCGAGACCGATGGAGTCCATCAACGTGAGCGAGTCCTGGACGTCCTTCCACTGGGTGAGGAGCCGGACGGTGGTCGCCCTGGGATTGCGGTTCATGCGCTGGGGTTCATGCGCTGGGGTTCAAGCGCTGGGGGGGCCTGTTGTTTGGCTGCATCTGCCGAGCGTCCCGGTCGCCGGACGACCGGCACAGTCGCCTGCGCCCCGCCTGTGGGCGACCTCGAACCCGCGCCGGACCTGTGGACGGACGAAGGCCGCCCTGGCGGTACTGGGTGCCGGGCACTCGCGAGGCGGAGACTGGGCGGAGCGTGGGCGGAGTAGGTGTTCGTTGGCTATGCCATGCCCCTCAGGGTGGGCCAGTCGTGGAGATGCAGCCCGGCGACGACGTGAGGGCACCCAGGCCGTCGTCTCACCGACGCGGCCCCTGCTCTTGCTCTTGCTCCTGCCCCTGCCCCTGTGCCTGCCCCTGCGCCTGCCCCTGAGGGTGGGGCACGGCATAGCGAGCGAAACCTACTTCCCGGGAGCGGCTCCTCGGCCCGTCAGGCTGCGCGACCGGCCGCGGAACTCCGCGACCAACGCCCCGTCCGACTCGCGCGTCACGGTGACGTCGGTGATCCCGCTGCGGCCGTAGGCCGCGCGCACCCGTCCGTCGGCCACCAGTACGTCACCGCGATGAGCCGAGGTGACGAAGGTGATGTCGGCCCCGGCCGCGACCGTCAGCTGTCCGCGGGAGTTGCACGCCAGCGCGAAGGTCGAGTCGGCCAGGGTGAAGATGAAGCCGCCGTGGGCGATGTCGTGCCCATTCACCATCGCCGCGGTCACGGTCATCCGCACCACCGCGTGGTCGACCTCGACGACGGTCGCCTCCATCCCCAGCCCACGGGACGCCTCGTCGTCGGCCCACATCGCCCGGACATGGCTCAGGTCGTCGTCGGTCATGGCCCCATCGTGGCAAACGACCGAGTCACCAGCGCTTCCACCGCCGGTCGGAACGCCCTCCACCGCCGGTCGGAACGCCCTCCACCGCCGGTCGGAACGCCCTCTGGAGCCGTTTACGATGACCGCATGACCACGGCAACGGCGCCCAACACCCACCCGCTCGTCGACAAGCACGGGGAGCTGCTCGCGCAGGCGATCACGGCCCTCGCGGAGCGGTCGTACTTCAGCCGCTTTCCCGAGTCGCCGTCTCCCCGCGTCTACGGCGAGGGGTCCGCGGAGGCCGGCCAGACGGCATACGAGGCGCTGCGCGACAACGCGTTCGGTGGTCTGGGCGACGTGCGCACCGACGGTGACTGGGTCGGCGAGGAGGTCTCGCCCTACGGCCCCGCGCTGGGGATCACCTACCCGCACCTCGACATCGACGCGGCGCTGGCCGCGGCGACCGACGCGATGCCGGCCTGGCGTGACGCCGGCGCCCGCACCCGCGCCGCCGTCTGCGTCGAGATCGTCGAGCAGGTCAACGCGCGGTCGTTCGAGATCGCCCACTCCGTCATGCACACGACGGGCCAGCCGTTCGTCATGGCCTTCCAGGCCGCCGGGCCGCACGCCCAGGACCGCGCGCTCGAGTCCATCGTCGCCGGTCTCGTCGAGCAGGAGCGGGTGCCGAGCTCGGTCCTGTGGGAGAAGCCCGGCCGCGACAAGGAGGGCAACCCGGCTCCGCTGCGGATGCAGAAGGACTACCGCGTCGTGCCGCGCGGCGTCGCCCTCGTCATCGGCTGCAACACCTTCCCCACGTGGAACGGCTACCCCGGGCTGTTCGCCTCGCTCGTCACCGGCAACCCCGTGATCGTCAAGCCGCACCCGCGGGCCGTGCTCCCGCTCGCCATCTCCGTGGCCGTGTGTCGGGAGGTCCTCTCCGCCGCAGGGTTCAGTGCCGACCTGGTGCAGCTCGCCCCTGAGGCCGAGGGCGAGGGGCTGGCCAAGGTGCTCGCCGAGCGAGACGAGGTCCGGATCATCGACTACACCGGCGGGCCCACCTTCGGCGCGTGGCTCGAGCAGACCGGCGCGGCCCGCGGCCAGCTGGTCTACACCGAGAAGGCCGGCGTCAACACGATCGTCGTCGACTCGACCGACAACCTGCGCGGCGTGCTGGGCAACCTGGCGTTCTCCCTCAGCCTCTACTCCGGCCAGATGTGCACGACCCCGCAGAACCTCTACGTCCCCCGCGACGGCATCGAGACCGACGAGGGCCACCTGTCGTTCGAGGACTTCGGCGCGAAGCTCGCCGCCGCCGTCGGCAAGCTCACCGGCGACGACGCCCGTGCCGTCGAGCTGCTCGGCGCGACCGTCAACGACGGGGTCCGCGCCAACGCGGCCGGTCTCGCCGCGCTGGCGGAGGAGGCGGGCGGCACGGTGGTGCTGGACTCGCGCGCGGTCAGCCACCCGGCATACCCCGATGCCATCGTCCGCGCCCCTGGCCTGGTGAGCATGGACGCGAGCCGCGAGGACGTCTACACCCAGGAGTGCTTCGGCCCGGTCACGTTCCTCATCGCGACGAGCGGCACCGACCAGTCGCTGGCGCAGTTCCGCGACACGGTGCGCGAGCACGGTGCGATGACGGCGGCGGTCTACTCGACCTCTGAGGACGTCCTCGACGCGGCCCGGGACGCAGCCGCCGACGCGGGGGTCGCGCTGTCCGAGAACCTCACCGGCCCGGTGTTCGTCAACCAGACCGCGGCGTTCTCCGACTTGCACGGCACCGGCGCCAACCCGGCCGCGAACTCGGCCTACGTCGACGCGGCCTTCGTGGCCAACCGGTTCCGGGTCGTCACCTCCCGCCGCCACGTCTAGTTCGTCACAGCCCGCGCATCTGGCACGATCGGGACCATGAACTTCCTGATCAAGGTCGCGGTCAACGCGGTCGCACTGTGGGTCGCAGCGTGGTTGGTGCCCGGGATCGGCTTCGGGGACGGCAAGTTCGGCTCCAAGTTCGCGACCGTCCTGCTCGTCGCGCTCGTCTTCGGGCTCGTCAACGCGATCGTCAAGCCGATCGCGAAGTTCCTCAGCTTCCCGTTCATCATCCTGACGCTGGGGCTGTTCACCTTCATCGTGAACGCGTTCATGCTGCAGCTGACCGAGTGGATCGCCGACCCCCTCGGCCTGAGCTTCACGATCACCCACTTCTTCTGGGACGCCGTGCTCGGTGCCATCGTCATCACGATCGTCTCGATGGTCCTCGGCTGGGTCCTCCCCGACGGCGACGACGACTGACATGGCGGACAGTGCCTCGACGGACAGTGAGGTCGGCCTGCGCGCGGCCCTCGACCAGGTGCCCGCGTACGTCCCCGGCAAGCCCGCAGCCGCGCCCGAGGGCGTGACGGCCTACAAGGTCTCCTCGAACGAGAACCCGTACCCGCCGCTCCCGTCGGTGCTCGAGGTCGTCCGCGAGGCCGCAGGCTCGATCAACCGATACCCCGACATGGCGGTCACTGAGCTGACCCAGGCGCTCGCCGACACCCTCGGGGTGCCCGCCGAGCACGTCGCGACCGGCACCGGCTCGGTCGGCGTCCTCGGTCAGGTCATCGCGGCGACCTGCGACCCCGGCGACGAGGTGGTCTACGCCTGGCGCTCGTTCGAGGCCTACCCGATCGTCACCGCGCTCGCCGGCGCCACGAGCGTCCAGGTCGGCCTCGACGACCACGCCCGCCACCGCCTCGACGCGATGCGTGCCGCGATCACCGACCGCACCAAGGTCGTCATCGTCTGCACCCCCAACAACCCCACCGGCCCGATGGTCACGCACACCGAGCTGGAGCGCTTCCTCGAGTCCGTGCCGAGCCGGGTGCTCGTCGTGATCGACGAGGCGTACCTCGAGTTCGTCACCGACCCCGAGGCGCCGCGCAGCCTCGAGCTCTACCGCGACCGCCCCAACGTGATGGTGCTGCGCACCTTCTCCAAGGCCTACGGCCTGGCCGGCCTGCGGATCGGGTATGCCGTGGCGCACCCCCCGGTCGCGGCTGCCCTGCGCAAGACGGCCACGCCCTTCGGCGTGAACTCGATCGCCCAGGCGGCCGCCGTCGCGTCGCTCAAGGCCTACGACGAGCTCAAGGAACGGGTGGACGCGCTGGTCGCGGAACGCACCCGCGTGGTCGCGGCGCTGCGGGGCCAAGGCTGGTTCATCCCCGAGACGCAGGCGAACTTCGTCTGGTTCGGGCTCGGCGAGCGCTCCGGCGACTTCGCCGCGGCCGCGCAGGAGGCCGGACTGACCCTGCGCCAGTACGGCACCGACGGGGTGCGCGCGACGATCGGCGAGACCGCGGCGAACGACGTGCTGATCGAGGTCGCCAGCACCTTCCTCGCCGAGCACCCGGTCGACCCCGCCTGAGGGTCCACCCCCCGCCCGGGCGGGCCCCTGACAGCCTCGTCGTCCCTTTGGGGGAGGTGGGGCGGCCGGGCTCCGGAGGAGAGTCGGCTGCACACTCCCCGGAGGCCTGCCATGACCGATGTGACTGACGTTCGTCCCACCATCCCGGAGTTCTCGGGCCCGCAGCTGGCGCCGGGCGACGACGGATACGACGGGGCCCGCAGCGTGTTCAACGCGATGATCGACCGGTCGCCGAGCCTGATCGCGACCTGCCGCAGCGCCGAGGACGTGGCGGCGGCGATCGCCTGGGCGGGGACCTTCGGGATGCCGTTCTCCGTCTACGGGGGCGGTCACTCGGTCAACGGCTCGGCAGTCGTCGACGGCGGGCTGTGCGTCGACCTGCGCGGCCTGCGCGACGTGGTGGTCGACCCGGAGCAGGCGACGGCACAGGTGGGGGGCGGGTGCACGTGGGGCGAGCTCGACGCAGCCACCCAGGAGCACGGTCTGGCGGTCACCGGCGGGCGGGTCTCGACGACGGGCGTCGGCGGGCTCGCGCTCGGCAGCGGGAGCGGCTGGCTGGAACGCCGGCTGGGCTTCACCTGCGACAACCTCCTCGAGGCGCAGGTGGTGACGGCGGACGGTCGGATCGTGACGGCCTCGGAGGCCGAGAACCCCGACCTGTTCTGGGCCCTGCGCGGCGGCGGCGGCAACTTCGGCGTCGTCACCCGGTTCACCCTGCGGTTGCACCCGATCGGACCGATCGTCTTCGGCGGAATGCTCATGTACCCGGCGCCGATGGGAGCCGCCGTGCTGCGCAACTTCCGCGACTTCATCGCCGATGCCCCCGACGAGGTGGGCGGTGGCGTCGCCTTCGTCACCGCCCCGCCGATCGAGATGGTGCCGGAGCCGGCCCGCGGCAAGCCGGCCGTGGGCGTGATCGTCGCCTACACCGGACCGCTCAAGGACGCCGAGTCGGTGTTGGCCCCGCTGTTGGGGTTCGGGCCGCCCGCCTTCGCCCACGTGGGGCCGATGCCCTACGTCGCCCTCCAGCGGCTACTCGACGACGCCAACCCGCACGGCATGCAGAACTACTGGACGGCCGACTTCCTCGACGAGCTGCCGGACGAGGCGGTGGAGACCCTGGCGTCGCTGGCTGCGACACCGGTCTCGCCGCTGAGCCAGGTCATCATCGTCCCCGGTGGGGGTGCGATCGCGCGGGTGCCCGAGGACGCGACGGCCTTCGGGGAGCGCCAGGCGCCGTTCAACATCCACTACCTGTCGATGTGGCCGGACCCGGCCGATGCGGAGGCCAACATCGCCCACACCCGCACGCTGGCGGCGGCGCTGAAGCCGTGGACCTCGGGACGCGTCTACCTCAACTTCATCGGCGACGAGGGCCAGGAGCGCGTGGAGAGCGCCTTCGGGGAGGCCAAGCTCGCGCGGCTGCGGGAGATCAAGGCGGCGTGGGACCCGGACAACGTGTTCCGGCACAACCAGAACATCGCCCCCGCCGGCTGAGCCCAGCGGCCCGCCCCCCGGTAGTCGGCGACGCCCCGGCGCGACAGACTGGGGCCATGGTCGACACCTGGCTCCCGCCCTATCTCGCCCGCCCCGACCGCTACGGTCCGATGCCCTACCGCAAGGTGGGGCAGAGCGGCCTGCGGCTGCCCGCGGTCAGCCTCGGCATGTGGCACAACTTCGGCGACGACAAGCCGTTCGACGTCCAGCGCGCGATCCTGCGGCGGGCGTTCGACATCGGCATCACCCACTTCGACCTCGCCAACAACTACGGCCCGCCCTACGGCAGCGCCGAGCAGAACTTCGGGCGCCACTTCGCCGCCGACTTCCGCCCCTACCGCGACGAGCTGATCATCAGCTCCAAGGCCGGCTGGGACATGTGGCCGGGCCCCTACGGCGACGGCGGCTCGCGCAAGTACCTCATCGCCAGCCTCGACCAGACCCTCCAGCGCACCGGGCTCGACTACGTCGACATCTTCTACTCCCACCGGCCCGACCCCGACACCCCGCTCGAGGAGACGATGGGCGCGCTGGCGAGCATCGTCAAGCAGGGCAAGGCCTTGTATGCCGGCATCTCCAGCTACGGTCCCGAGCTCACCGCGCGAGCCGCTGACCTCCTCGACGAGATGGGCGTGCCGCTGCTCATCCACCAGCCGTCCTACTCGATGGTGAACCGCTGGGTCGAGGGCGGCCTGCTCGACACCCTCGGCGAGCGCGGCATCGGCTGCATCGCGTTCAGCCCGCTCGCGCAGGGGATGCTCACCGACAAGTACCTCGGCGGGATCCCGGAGGGCTCGCGGGCCAGCCAGGGCAAGTCCCTGTCGCCCGACCTGCTCACCGACGAGACCCTGGCCCACGTCCGCAAGCTCAACGACCTCGCCTCCGAGCGGGGCCAGTCCCTGGCCCAGCTGGCGCTGGCCTGGGCGCTGCGCGACGACCGGGTCACCTCGGTGCTGATCGGCGCCTCGTCGGTCGGCCAGCTCGAGGACTCCGCCGCGGCCGTCGGCAACCTCAGGTTCAGCGACGCCGAGCTCGAGCAGATCGACCGCGACGCCGTCGAGGCGGGCATCGACCTCTGGCGCACCCAGTCCCGCCTCACCTGACCCGGGCTGTTCCACCAGCACCGGAGTCCGGATTCTGAGATTTTCCGCCGTCCCGATATCTTGGCCGTGTAAGGCCCCCTGTGAGCGCAGCCACAAGCGCGCCCCACACCAGCCGCCCACGACGGCGGAGACCCCGCCCGGGTGAAGAAGGAGTTCCAGTGAGCGACAACGCAGTCGCCGGCGCCACGAGCGTCGAGCATGAGGACGAGGTGCTCGCCGAGCTGACCGCCCCGGTCCCGGAGGTCGGTGACGGCGGACCCGAGATGGTCCAGCTGCTGACCCCGGAGGGGCAGCGCGTCGAGAACACCGAGTACGACGAGTACGTCAAGGACCTCACCGACGAGGACCTGCGCGGCTTCTACCGCGACCTCGTGCTGATCCGCCGCGTCGACGCCGAGGCCACCGCGCTCCAGCGCCAGGGTGAGCTCGGCATCTGGGCCAGCCTGCTCGGCCAGGAGGCGGCGCAGGTCGGCTCCGGTCGCGCGATGCGCCCGCAGGACTACGCCTTCCCGACCTACCGCGAGCACGGCGTCGCCTGGTGCCGCGGGGTCAACCCGCTCAACTTGCTCGGCCTGTTCCGTGGCGTCAACCACGGTGGCTGGGACCCGAACGAGAAGAACTTCCACCTCTACACGATCGTCATCGGCGCCCAGACGCTGCACGCGACGGGCTACGCGATGGGCATCCAGCGCGACGGCGACGTGGGCACTGGCGACGACGCGCGCGACGCCGCCGTGATCGCCTACTTCGGTGACGGCGCCACCGCCCAGGGCGACGTCAACGAGTCGTTCGTCTACGCGGCGGTCAACAACGCCCCGGTGGTGTTCTTCTGCCAGAACAACCAATGGGCCATCTCCGAGCCCAACGAGCGGCAGACCCGCATCCCGCTCTACCAGCGCGCCCGCGGCTTCGGCTTCCCCGGCGTGCGGGTCGACGGCAACGACGTCCTGGCTGTCTACGCCGTGACCCAGCAGGCGCTCAACGCGGCCCGCTCCGGCAACGGCCCGACCTTCATCGAGGCCTACACCTACCGGATGGGCGCCCACACCACCTCGGACGACCCCACCAAGTACCGCGTCTCGGCCGAGGTCGAGGTGTGGAAGCACCGCGACCCGATCGAGCGGCTGAAGTCCTACCTGGTCCACACCCAGAAGACCGACCAGGCCTTCTTCGACGCGATCGAGGCCGAGGCCGACGCGCTGGCCACCGAGGTCCGCGAGGGCTGCCTGTCGATGCCCGACCCGACGCCCGACTCGATGTTCGACCACATCTACGTCGAGGAGCACCCGGTCGTCGAGGCGGAGCGCAGGGAGTTCGCCGCCTACCACGCCGGCTTCGAGGGCGAGGGGAGCCACTGATGGGCACCATGACGATTGCCAAGGGCATCAACAACGGCTTGCGCGCCGCCATGGAGCGCGACCCGAAGGTCGTCCTGATGGGTGAGGACATCGGCAAGCTCGGTGGCGTCTTCCGCGTCACCGACGGCCTCCAGAAGGACTTCGGCGAGGACCGCGTCATCGACACCCCGCTCGCGGAGGCCGGCATCGTGGGCACCGCGATCGGCATGGCGCTGCGCGGTTACCGTCCCGTCGTCGAGATCCAGTTCGACGGGTTCATCTACCCCGCGTTCGACCACATCGTCAGCCAGGTCGCCAAGATGCGGGCCCGCTCGCTCGGCAAGATCAAGCTGCCGATGGTCATCCGCATCCCCGTGGGCGGTGGCATCGGCGCGGTCGAGCACCACTCCGAGTCCAACGAGGCCTACTTCGCGCACACCGCGGGCCTCAAGGTCGTCTGCTGCTCCAACGCCGAGGACGCCTACTGGATGATCCAGCAGGCCATCGAGTCCGACGACCCGGTGCTCTTCTACGAACCCAAGCGTCGCTACTGGGACAAGGGCGAGGTCGACGAGTCCGCCGCCCCGCGCGAGCTGCTCAAGGCGCAGGTATGCCGCGAGGGCACCGCCGCGACGCTGGTCGCCTACGGCCCCATGGTCAAGACCTGCCTGCAGGCCGCCGAGGCCGCTGCCGCCGAGGGCAAGGACCTCGAGGTCATCGACCTGCGCTCGCTCAGCCCGCTCGACCTCGACACGGTCGCCGCGTCGGTCGAGAAGACCGGTCGGGCCGTCATCGTCCACGAGGCCTCCACGTTCCTCGGCATGGGCGCGGAGATCGCGGCCGCCCTCCAGCAGCGCTGCTTCTACCACCTCGAGGCGCCCGTGCTCCGGGTCGGCGGGTACAACCTGCCCTACCCGCCGAGCAAGCTGGAGGAGGAGTTCCTCCCCGACCTCGACAGGGTGCTCGACGCCGTCGACCGCTCGCTGGCCTTCTGAGAGGGGCGCGAAAACCCATGGCAGTCAAAGAGTTCAAGCTTCCGGACCCCGGTGAGGGCCTGACCGAGGCCGAGATCGTCACCTGGAACGTCAAGGTCGGCGACACGGTCAAGGTCAATGACATCATCGTCGAGATCGAGACCGCGAAGTCGCTCGTCGAGCTGCCGGTGCCGTTCGCCGGCACCGTCACGGCGCTGCACGTCTCCGAGGGCGACACGGTCGAGGTCGGCACGCCGATCATCTCCGTCGACACCGCGGGTGGCGCTGCCCCCGTGCAGGACGCTCCCGCAGCCGGCGCCGTCGAGCCCGGCATCGAGGGCTCGCCCGCCCCGAAGATGGCGGCTGCGGCCGCTGCGGCGTCGGACGAGGAGGAGATCGAGGAGGGCAAGATCGGCGGCACCACGTCGACCGGTCGCACCGCCGTCCTGGTCGGCTACGGCGTCAAGCAGACCGAGGCCAAGCGGCGTCCGCGCAAGTCGCAGCCAGTTGATACCCCCTTTATCGGGTCACCCGATAAAGGGGCGCCTCACCCGACAACCGTTTCGGGGTCAAGCGCACCCTTGTCGGGTGGAGCGAGCGTGACCGTCGCCCGCGAGGGTGGTGCCCGCGCGCTGGCCAAGCCGCCGGTCCGCAAGTACGCCAAGGACCTCGGCATCGACCTGGCCACCGTCGCCGGGTCGGGCGAAGGCGGCATCATCAGCCGCGCCGACGTCGACGCCCACGCAAGCGGTGCCACCGCTGGGAGCAACGCCGCCACCGGCGTCTCCCCGGTCGCCCCGGACGGTGGCGCGGCTCCCAGCCAGGCGGCAAACGTGGCACCGGTGTTCACCCGGGGTGGCGAGCGCGAGACTCGCATCCCGATCAAGGGTGTCCGCAAGATGACCGCACAGGCGATGGTCGGCAGCGCGTTCACGGCGCCGCACGTCACCGAGTGGGTCACCATCGACGCCACGGCGACGATGGAGCTCGTCGAGCGGCTCAAGAAGGACCGCGAGTTCAAGGACGTCAAGGTCACGCCGCTGCTGGTGCTGGCCAAGGCGATGGCCGTCGCGATCCGTCGCCACCCGGAGATCAACGCGACGTGGGACGAGGCCGCCCAGGAGATCGTGGTCAAGCACTACCTGAACCTCGGCATCGCCGCCGCCACCCCGCGTGGCCTGATCGTCCCGAACATCAAGGACGCCGACCAGATGTCGATGCGGCAGCTGGCCGAGGCCATCGGCGCGCTGACCGCCACGGCCCGCGAGGGTCGCACCCAGCCGGCGGAGATGTCCGGCGGCACGATCACGATCACCAACGTGGGCGTGTTCGGCGTCGACACCGGCACCCCGATCATCAACCCGGGTGAGGCGGCGATCCTCGCGTTTGGCGCGATCCGTCGTCAGCCGTGGGTGGTCACCGCCGCCGACGGCACCGAGGCGATCGAGCCGCGGTGGGTCACCCAGCTCGCGCTGTCGTTCGACCACCGGTTGGTCGACGGCGAGCTCGGCAGCAAGTTCATCGCCGACGTGGGCGCGATCCTGGCCGACCCGGCGCGCGGCCTGGTCTGGGGCTGAGCAGAGAGTTTCGCAGCCAGGAAGGCCCGCACCGGAACCGGTGCGGGCCTTCCTGGCCTACTCGTCGCCGCGCA
This sequence comes from Pedococcus sp. P5_B7, assembly GCF_054049895.1. Taxonomy (NCBI): domain Bacteria; kingdom Bacillati; phylum Actinomycetota; class Actinomycetes; order Micrococcales; family Intrasporangiaceae; genus Pedococcus; species Pedococcus sp. P5_B7. The sequence continues at coordinate 115,997 of NZ_JBFULM010000003.1, read as the reverse complement.
GGGTGAACGAGCGCAGCCGGTCGCCGGTGAACCAGAGTGCGGCGACGGTGAGGACGGCCGCGGCCACCAGGGCGTAGGTCAGCCCGGTGCCGGGCCCGGTCAGCTGCGGGCTGATCTCCTGGGCGACCCCGCGACCCCACGCCCCGATCGAGACCCACTTGATCCCGCCGAGCACCGAGCCGAGCAGCCCCTCCCACAGCAGTGCGAAGAGCAGCCCGATGACGACGGCGTGCCGCGTGAAGGCGGCCAGCGCGATGAACAACGCGGTGTAGGCCGTGCCGGCCACCACGCCGGCGACTCCCCACGCCACCGCCTGGCGAGCGTCCCCGCTGTCGAGGACCAGCCCGGCGACCAGGAGCGGCAGCCCTCCGAGCGCGACCGTGGCAGCCCACGCGACCGCGAACTTGCTGAGCGCGATGACGTGCCGGCTCACCGGTTTGGAGATCAGGTAGACGATCGACCCGTCGTCGACCTCGGGGCCGAGCACCGCGGTGGCGGCGAGGAGTGCGACGAGGGGCAGCGCGAGGGTGTAGCCCAGGGTGAGCACGGCGTCGTAGCCGACGGCGTCGTCGGTCAGCGCCGCGACGATGACGGCCAGGGCCAGCAGCACCGCGGGGATGATGACCAGCACCAGACCGCGACGGCGGCCGAGGAGGGCCTGGCGGGAGAGCCGCAGGATCGTGGGGTTCACCGGTCAGCCCCCCACCAGGTAGGCGAAGACGCTCTCGAGCGACTCGTCCGTCGGCGTCAGCTCGAGGATCCGGATGCCGTGCTGCCGGGCCACCTGCGGCAGCCGCACCGTGAACGCGCCGAAGTCGGAGACGGACACGTCCACCCCGCCCTTCGGGCGCAGCGAGACCGCGACCACCGAGGCCTCGGCGATCAGGGCGCTGGCCAGGCCACGGTCGTCGTCACCGACCACGACGTACTGCACCGGGCGGTCCGTCATCAGCCGGCGGATCTGGCCGAAGTCACCCGATGCCGCGTGCCGCCCGGACACGACGACCTCGATCTGCCGGGCCACCTGCTCGACCTCTTCGAGGATGTGCGAGCTGAAGAGCACCGTGCGACCCTCCGACCCCATCCGTCGGAGCAGGGTCATCAGGTGCAGCCGCTGGCGGGGGTCGACGCCGTTGAACGGCTCGTCGAGCAGGAGCACGGCCGGGTCGTGCACCAGCGCGGAGGCGAGCTTCACGCGCTGCCGCATGCCCTTGGAGTAGGTGCCGACCCGGCGGGCCGCGGGCTCGGTCATCTCGACCACGCCGAGGGCCCGTTCGGTCGCGGCGCCGGGGTCGGCGAGCCCGTGCAGCTCGGCGTTGGCCTGCACGAACTCGCGGCCGGTGAGGTAGCCGAAGCTCAGCTCGCGCTCGGGCACCAGGCCGATGGTGCGGTAGGCGTCGGTGTGCCGCCAGATCGGCGTGCCGTCGAGGGTCACCGAGCCGGCCGACGGGGCGAGGAAACCAGACATCAGGGCGATCAGCGTGGTCTTGCCTGCGCCGTTCGGTCCGAGCAGTCCGGTCACGCCCGGGCGCACCGTCATCGAGATGCCGTTGACGGCGACGACGTTGCCGTACCACCGGGAGGCCTGGTCGATCCTGATCTCACTCATGCCGTGGCCACCCGCCGGTAGCGCCAGACCAGGCCGCCGAGGCAGGCGGCGGACAGGCCGACGAAGACGACGACGTAGGCAGCCTGCATCGGCACACCCGTCGGTGGCGTGGCGATGTCGCCGTCGGCCCACATCGCCATCAGCCCGCGGTAGAGCGAGTAGGGCGAGAACAGCCCCGCGACCTCGCCCACCCGAGGGTGGTGCTCCTCGCCGGAGATGCCCTGGATCGCCGTCACGATCCCGTTGCCCAACAACAGGAGCGCGATCGTGGCCACGACGGCGAACCCGCGCCGGGTCGACCACGAGGCGATCAGCCCGGACACCCCGGCCAGCGACAGCGCCAGCAGCACGGCCAACCCGGCGCCCACGGCCGCATCATGGCTCTGGTCGGAGACGTCGAGCTCACCCAGCAGGGCCACGGCATACAGGATCACGAGGGGGGACAACAGGAAGACCAGGGTCGCGCCCAAGAGGGCTCCCCAGCGGGCGATCGCGTAGGTGGCGGACGGCAGGGGGCGGGCGAGGTAGAGCGAGATGGTGCCGTGCCGAAGGTCGCGTGAGAAGAGCACCGGTGCCTGCGAGGCGACGAAGATGCCCAGCAGCACCTGGGTCGTCGAGGCGTACTGCGCGTAGCCGATCGGCAGCTCCTTGAGGCCCACCAGCACCATCACGCCGCCGATGATGACGGCCGGCAGGATGTTGAGGGCGAGCAGGATGAACGGCAGCACCTTCGACCGGCCCGAGCGACCGAGCCCGAACGCGTTGCGGAACCCGGTGACCAGCAGGGCCCGCGCGATCGCCGCGGAGCCGAGCCGAGGACCGGTGTACGGGCGGTAGCCGAGGTCGTGGATGACGCTGCGGCCCTCGGGGGTGGCAGAGGACGGATCAGTGGACGGATCGGAGGAAGGATCCGAGGAGCGACCAGGCGAGAGCTCAGTCATCGGCGAACACGTCCTCGATGCGACGGTGGTCGACCTGCAGGCGGACCAGTCCCACCCCGAGGTCGCTGGCGGTGTCACGGATCAGGTCGTGCACCTCCCGCGCCTCGTGCCCGTCGGTCTGGCCGGCCGTGGCGTCGACGGTCAGGAGGGCTCCGCGGGGGACCGTCGCCACCCCGGCCGCGGCTAGTGCCTGGGCCATCCGGGCGGTCGCGTCGTCGCCGAGCACCTCGACCAGCAGGACCCCGGTGGCGTCGAGGAACTCGTCGGTGCGCGAGGCCCGCAGCAGGTGGCCACCGTCGAGGACGACGACGTGGTCGCTCACCCGCTCGAGCTCGCCGAGCAGGTGCGAGGTGACGATGACCGCGATCCCGAAGTCGTGCCCGATCCGCTGGACCAGGCCGAGCATCTCGTCGCGGGCGGCGGGGTCGAGGCCGTTGGTCGGTTCGTCGAGCAGCACCAGCCGCGGGTCGTGGGCCAGGGCCTGGGCGAGCTTGGCCTTCTGCTTCATGCCGGTCGAGTAGCCGCCCATCGGCCGGTAGCGCTCCTCGGCGAGCCCGACGTGCCGGAGCACCTCGGCGGCCCGCTCCCGGGCGGCGACCTTGGGCAGCCCCGACATCATCGCCAGGTGCACGACGAAGTCGCTCGCGCTCACGTCGGGCGGCAGGCAGTCGTGCTCCGGGAGGTATCCCACGGCCGCGCGGATGGCCGACCCCTGCGTCGCGATGTCGTGCCCGAGCACCTGCGCCTGCCCAGCGGTCGCGGGGACCAGGCCGAGCAGGATCTTGAGCAGGGTCGACTTGCCGGCCCCGTTGGCGCCCACCAGTCCGGTGATCCCCGGACCGATCTCGAGGTCGAGGGAGTCCAGCGCCAGCACCGGACCGTAGTCCTTGGTGAGGCGCTGGGTGCGCACCACGGCCCCGACGTGCCCGGCCCCGGCTTGCCCGGCCCCCAGTTGAACGGCTTCCACGCGAGCCACAGTAGCCGCGCAGGAGCGGTCGACCGGGGCGAGTCCGTGGAGGTTCGGTGGAGATTCAGGGGAGGTTCAGGGAAGACCCCGACCCCTGCTGGCCCTGCGGCCGCCCGAGGACGACAGCGAGGTATGCCGCGGACGTGAGCCCGCGGCATACCTCGCCTGGGTCGTGCGACCCCTAGTGGCCGATCGCGGGCGGTGCCGCGGCAGCCGCGTCCGTGTCGGACTTGTCCGCGTCAGCCTTGTCGGCGTCGGCCTTGTCGGCGGCGCCGCGCTCGTTGTACGCCGAGCCGCCACGCAGCTCGACGTGCGGGAGCAGCAGCATCACGAGGAAGCCGATCACCATCACGCCGGAGCCGACGAGGAAGACCAGGTCCATCGAGTCCGAGAAGCCCTGGAGGAACGGCTTGGCCAGCCTCGGGTCGAGGTCGTTGAGGAACGAGCTGTCCTTGAGGACCCCACCAGCGGTGCCGCCGGCCTGACCCGCCGCGGAGGACAGGCCCTGGGCGAACTCGGCGTTGGCCGGGTCGGCCAGCGCGGCCTGGAAGTCCTTGGTGCCGGCCGAGGCCTTGAGCGCCGACTGGATCTTGTCGGGCACGGTGGAGAACAGGATCGACAGGAAGACCGCGGTGCCGAGCGTGCCACCGATCTGCCGGGTGAACGTCGCCGACGACGTGGCGACGCCGATCAGGCGCGGGGACACGGCGTTCTGGACGGCGAGGGTGAGGGGCTGGAAGTTGAAGCCCAACCCGAGCCCGAACGCGACCATGACGATGCTGGTCTGCCACAGCGGGGTGTCCGCCTTGATGAAGTGGAAGACGAACAGCGCGATCGCGAGCAGGGCCGACCCGATGATCGGGAACCGGCGGTAGCGCCCGGTCCGGCTGATGATCTGGCCGGAGACGATCGAGCCGGCCATGATGCCCAGCGTCAGGGGGAGCAGGAGCAGGCCGGCCTTGGTCGGCGACGCGCCCTTGACGATCTGGAGGTACAGCGGCAGCGAGGCGAGGCCACCGAACATGGCCATGCCGATCAGCACCGAGGCGCCGGAGGCGACCGCGACGGTCCGCTCCTGGAAGAGCGTGAGCGGCAGCAGCGCCTCGTCCTTCATGGCACGCTCGACGAGCAGGAACGCGACGACGCCGACCAGGCCGACGATGTAGCAGGCGATCGAGCGGCCGGAGTCCCAGCCCCAGTCCCGGCCCTGCTCGGCGACGAGCAGCAGCGGCACCAGGCCGAGGGTCAGCGTGGCCGCGCCCCACCAGTCGATGCGGTGGTCGAGACGGGTGTGCTGCAGGTGCAGGGTGCGGGAGACGACGAATAGGGCCGCGATGCCGATCGGCACGTTCACGAGGAACACCCAGCGCCAGCCGTCGACGCCGAGGATGCTGTCCTGACCGGCGAAGAACCCGCCGATGACCGGGCCGAGCACGCTCGAGGTGCCGAAGACGGCCAGGAAGTAGCCCTGGTACTTGGCCCGCTCGCGCGGCGGGACGATGTCGCCGATGATGGCGAGCGCGAGCGAGAAGAGCCCGCCGGCGCCAAGGCCCTGGACGGCGCGGTAGAACGCCAGCTGCAGCATCGACTGGGAGAGCGTGCACAGCACGGACCCGACGACGAAGATCGTGATCGCGGCCGAGAAGAACTTCTTGCGGCCGTAGATGTCGGACAGCTTGCCGTACAGCGGCGTGACGATCGTCGAGGTGATCAGGTAGGCGGTGGTGGCCCAGGCCTGCTCGTCGAGGCCCTTGAGGTCGTCGGCGATGGTGCGGATGGCCGTGGCCACGATGGTCTGGTCGAGGGCGGCGAGGAACATGCCCATCATCAGTCCGACGAGGATCGTGATGATCTGTCGGTGGGTCAGGGGCCCGTCGGGACGGGCGGGGGCGGCGGCGGCCATGTCAGTTCTCCGAGGTGCGAGTTGAAAGAGAAGGGCTGGGAGTGCTGGGGCTGGGGCTGGGGCTGGGGTTGAGGCTGGGGCTGGGGCGGCGAGCGAGGAGCTGCACCCGCTCGCGTTCGAGGTCGGCGCCGAACCGCTCGAGGTGGCCGGCGAAGTCGCTGGCCTCCTCGGGGGTCCAGTCACCCATCAGCTCGCGGAACCACTCGGTCCGCTGCTGCGTGATGTCGGCGAGGAGGCGGGTCCCCTCCTCGCTGAGCTGCACGACCTGCGCGCGTCCGTCGGCGGGGTCGCTCACCTTGTCGACGAGGCCGTGCCCCTCGAGGGTGCTCACCTGACGGCTCACGGTGGAGACGTCGGAGTGCACGACCTCGGCGAGGACCGAGACGCGGCGCGGCTCGGCGGCGAGGTTGAACAGGATCGGGTACGCGGTGGCGTCGACCGCCGGGTGGATCCGTGGTGCGTGCTGGCGCATGGCCTGCAGGAGCTTCATCAACCGGATCAGGCCGACGCTGACGCGTTCAGCCGTCTCGCGGTCGAGGTGGTGCTGCGACATGAGAGGACCTAGGAAGTGTCGGAGGCGGCAGACGCCTCAGTTTGCTCAGAAATTTGTTGCTCATTGCTCAGAAAGTTGGTTGCTCAGTAAAGTTGCTTGCGACATACAAGTATCACGAAATGGTTGTGTGCAGCAAACAAGCGTCTCGGGGAGCTGGCAGTTCTCAGGGGACGAAGACGAGGTTCTCCAGCACCTGGCGGGCGACGGCCTCGTCGCCCTGCACGGTGAAGTGGATGTCGTCGACGCTGCCGCGCCCGGCCGCGCGCCGCGTCAGCGCATCGGTCGAGAGCGTGATGGTCGTGAAGACGTCGTCCGGGTCGCCGTCGTGGGCGATGCCCGAGAACAGCGGTATGCCGCGGGGCTTGCCGTCGTCGTGCGACTCCACCCACACGCCGGCCCGACCGAGCACGGGGCCGGTGCTCTCGATGATGACGACGTTGCCCGGCGGGATCTGCGCCTGGCGCGCGATGAGCTTGGGCAGCGCGGCGAAGAGCAGGTGCATGAAGACGACGGCGCCACCGGAGTCCAGGTCGCCGGGACGACCGAGCGCCTGGCGGATGTCCTGCTCGTGCGTCCAGATGTCGAGGATCCGGGTGGGCAGGCTCTCGCTCAACGGGGCCGGCCCCCAGGCGCCCCGCACGACGGTGTCGAGGGTGACCTCGGGCGCGGTGAACTGTTCGACCCGTTGGGCCGCAATGGTCTCCAGCTCGGCGACCACCTTCGCCCCGACCATCGGCCGCCGGATCTCCACGGCCCGCTCGAGGAACTTCCCCTCGGCGTTGTGGAGGTGGTCGTAGTCGGGCAGCTCGACCCGCGGGTTGGCACCGCTGTGCAGCCACGACTCCAGGCCGACGACGTGCGAGATCTGGTCCTTGACCGTCCACCCCGGGCAGGCGGTGGGCCGGTCGAAGTCGGCGTCCGAGCAGGAGTGCCCGAGGTCGACCACCGCCTGGGTGGTCTGCTGGTAGGCGGCGACGAGTCCGGCCAGGTCTTCGGGTGCTGCCGGGTGGAGGGGCATGCCCCCACCCTACGAGGTGCGAGCGCTACCTAGGCTGTCTCCATGACCACCCCTGTCGCGGCTCCGGTGGCGACGACGGACCAGGCTCCGGCGCCGGCCCGCGTCCCGCTCACCGCCCTGGCCGTCGCGGCGCTGCTCGCCCTGCCGCTCGCCGCGGTCATCGGCGAGGCAGCGACCGCACCGGTCGTCGCCGACCCCGGGGCGTTCGTCCGCTGGGGCGTCCTCTACGCGCGAGTGGTCCACGACGTGGCTGCGGCGGTGACGATCGGGCTGCTGGTCCACGCGGCATACCTCGTGCCGGAGACGACCCGCACGAACCGCCGCCTCATCGCCACCCGCCTGGCCGGGATCGCCGCGGGCCTGTGGGCGCTCGCGGGCGCCGCGGGCGCGGCCCTGACGATGGCGGCCTCGATCGGCATCCCGCTCACCGACCCGGCCTTCGGGCAGCAGTTCACCACGTTCGCGTGGAGCTACGAGCCGACCCGGGTGGCCCTCATCACAGCCGGGGTCGCGGCCGTGATCTCGCTCGGGGCGCTCGTCGCGAACAGCCGCGCCACGATGGCCTGGCTGTCCCTGCTCGCCGTCCTGGGCGTCCTGCCCCTCGCCCTCGCCGGTCACGCGGCGGGCGCCACCGACCACGGCACCGCCGTCAACGCGCTCGCGGTGCACCTCGTCGGGGTGACCGTCTGGGTCGGCGGCCTGCTGGCGCTCGCCCTGCTGCGGCCCCTCCTCGGTGACGACGTCGCGGCCACCGCGTCGCGGTACTCGACGCTGGCCGGCTGGTGCTTCGGGGCGGTGGCCCTGTCGGGCCTGCAGAGCGCGCTGATCCGGATCGGCCCGGTCAGCGACCTCGGCACCCGTTACGGCGTGCTGCTCCTGGTCAAGACGGCGGCCCTCCTGCTCCTCGGGTATGCCGGGTGGCGCCACCGCCGCTCGCTGCTCGCCGGTCTGCGGGCCGGCCGGTCGACGGCGTTCGTGCGGCTCGTCGTCGCCGAGCTCGTGGTCATGGGCATCGCGATGGGCACCGCCGTGGCCCTCGCGCGCAGCGCCCCGCCGGTGCCGGACACCGCGGTCGAGGACCCCTCCCCGGCGTTCGCGCTCACCGGCTACCCGGACCCCGGCCCCCTGACCGGTGACTCGTGGCTGACGACGTGGACCACCGACTGGCTGTGGCTCAGCCTCGCGGTCGTCGCGGTGGGGCTCTACGTCGCCGGCGTCCTCACGCTGCGCCGCCGCGGCGACGCGTGGCCGCTGCACCGCACCGTCGTGTGGGTCCTCGGCTGGGCGGTCTTCGTCTACGCGACCTCCGGGGCGCCGGGTGTCTACGGTCGGGTGCTCTTCTCGATGCACATGGCGATGCACATGGTCGTCGCCATGCTGGTGCCGCTCCTGCTCGTGCCGGCGGCGCCGATCCTGCTCTCGCTGCGGGCGCTCCCGTCCCGCCCCGACAAGACCTGGGGCCCGCGCGAGCTCGTCCTCCAGGTGGTCCACTCGCGGCTGCTCAAGGTGTTCGCCAACCCGGTGGTGGCGGCTGCGCTCTTCTTCTTCAGCCTGGCGATCTTCTACTACTCGTCGCTGTTCGAGCTCGCCCTGCGCACCCACACCGGGCACGTCCTGATGATGGTGCACTTCCTGCTCACCGGGTACCTGTTCACCTGGGTGCTCATCGGCATCGACCCCGGCCCCAAGAGGTGGCCGCCGCTCATGCTGCTCGTCGTGCTGTTTGCGACGATGTCGTTCCACGCGTTCTTCGGGGTCGTCATGACCGGCAGCTCGACGCTGCTCGCGCCGGGCTTCTTCGAGCTCGTCCGGCTCCCGTGGATGACCGACCCGCTCGGCAACCAGCACGAGGCCGGCGCGATCGCCTGGGGCATCGGGGAGGCCCCGACCGTGATCCTCACCCTCCTCGTCGCCGTCGCGTGGGTGCGCACCGACCGCGCAGAGAGCAAGCGGAAGGACCGGCAGGCCGACCGCGACGGGGATGCGGAGCTGGCGGCCTACAACGCACACTTGCAACGACTGAAGAAGCAGGACGAGCGACGCAAAGAGAAAGACGGTGGGCAGCCATGACCATGCGGGTCGCGGTGCTGCAGGTCGCGTACGGCGACGACGAGCCGATGGACGAGCGCGTCGAGCGGGTCGCCGCGCTGGTGCGCGCCCAAGCCGGCCACGACCTCGTGGTGCTGCCCGAGCTCTGGGCGCCGGGTGGGTTCTCCTACCGCGAGTGGGCGGACCGTGCGCAGCCCATCGAGGGGTCGATCGGGTCGGCCATGTCTGATGCGGCCCGGGACGCCGGGGTCCTGCTCCATGCCGGCTCGATCATCGAACGAGCAGAGCCAGGTGGTTCCCAGTCAAGCGAAATGGGCTCCGACGGTCGGGGCCTCTGGAACACCTCGCTGGTCTACGGTCCGGACGGCGCGCTCGTCGCGGCATACCGGAAGATCCACCGGTTCGGCTTCGGCTCGGGCGAGCCCAAGCTGCTCGACGCGGGCGAGGACATCGTCCTGGTCGACCTCCCCGGGGACGCGGGCGCTCACCGCGCGGGGCTGTCGACCTGTTACGACCTGCGGTTCCCCGAGCTCTACCGTCGCCAGCTCGACGCCGGCGCCACCGTCTTCATCGTGCCCGCTGCGTGGCCGGCCGCGCGGGTGCGGCACTGGACCTTGCTCGCGCACGCCCGGGCGATCGAGGACCAGTGCGTCGTCATCGCCTGCAACACCGGCGGCACCCACGCGGGCACCGAGATGGGGGGCCACTCCCAGGTCATCTCCGCGACCGGCGAGGCGCTCGCGATGGCCGGGTCGGGCGAAGCGGTGCTCAGCGTCGACGTCGACCTCGATGCCATCACGACCTGGCGCGAGCAGTTCCCGGTGCTGCGAGACCGACGACTCTGACCCTGCCGGGGTGTACCGTCGAGGTGTCACCGCGTAGTTCGTCCTGAACTGCCGGTTTGTACAGGTCTGCAGCGTCTCGTGATGAGCGCCTCTCTGTGTGCCTCACAACGCACACGAGAGCGCCCTCATGCAGACAGCATCTGCCTTCACCGACTCGATCGCCGAAGCAGCGCGGACCCTGAACCGGCCTCGAGGTCTCGACGACACCCTCCAGACGATCGTCGAGGTCGCCTGCAACTCCGTCCCCGGCTTCGACCAGGTGGGCATCGCGACGCTCGCCAAGGAGGGCGTGGTGGAGACGCGGGCCTTCACCGGTGACCTGGTCCTGCGGATGGACGACATCCAGTACTCCCTGCGTGAGGGCCCGTGTTCGGCGGCCCTGCAGGGCACCGAGGAGGTGTCGGTGTCGAGCCTCCACCGCGAGGACCGGTGGCCCCGGTACGTGCCCCAGGCCCGGGCCGCGGGGGTCCGGTCGCAGATGGCGGTCAAGCTCTACCTCGACCACAGCGCCCTCGGCGGCATGAACTTCTACTCCACCAGCTCCGACGAGGTGACCCATGACGCCCAGGCCCTGGCGCGGCTCTTCGCGAGCCACGCGGCCATCGCGCTGGGACATGCCCACGAGCGACGAAACCTCAACGAGGCGATCCAGACCAGGAAGATCATCGGGGAGGCGATCGGCATCCTGATGGAGCGTCACGCCATGAACGAGGACCGCGCCTTCGCCTTCCTGGTCAGAGCCTCGTCCCATGCCAACCTCAAGCTGCGCGACGTCGCCCAGGAGCTCGTCGACGAGCGGAACCTCAGCTGACCCCGGGTCCGCGCGGGGGCTCCGAGGCGGCCTCTTAGGCTGGAGGGCATGCGCGCGCGTCATCGCCTCAAGGCTCCACCGCTGGTCGGGCGCGGCTGGCTCAACACCGCCGATGAGGCCCTCACGCTGGAACAGCTGCGGGGCCGGATCGTCGTGCTCGACTTCTGGACGTTCTGCTGCGTCAACTGCCTGCACGTGCTCGACGAGCTGCGGCCGCTGGAGGAGAAGTTCAGCGACTCGCTCGTGCTGATCGGCGTGCACTCGCCCAAGTTCGAGCACGAGGCCGATCCTGACGCCCTGGCCGCCGCCGTCGAGCGCTACTCGGTGCACCACCCGGTGCTCGACGACCCCGACCTGGTCACCTGGCAGGCCTACACCGCCCGGGCCTGGCCGACCCTCGTCGTCATCGACCCCGAGGGCTACATCGTCGCCTCGATGTCCGGCGAGGGGCACGCGCACGGGCTCTCGGTCCTCATCGAGGAGCTCGTGGCCGAGCACACCGCCCAGGGCACCCTGCGTCGTGGCGACTCCCCGTATGCCGCGCCGCAACCTCCCGAGACCGCGCTGCGGTTCCCCGGCAAGGCGGCGGTCCTCGACGACGGGTCGTTCCTCGTGTCCGACACCGCGCACCACGAGCTGGTCTGGCTCGACGCGGACCTGGTCACGGAGCGACGGCGGTTCGGCGGACCGAGCAACGATCTCGTCGAGCTGGCCGAGCTGGCCGAGCTGGCCGAGCTGGCCGGGCTGGCCGGGCTGGCCGAGCCGCAGGGCGTGCTGGTGCTGCCCGCGGCCACGGCCGAGCGGGTCGGGTACGACGTGGTGGTGGCCGACTCGGTGCACCACCAGGTCAAGGGACTTCGCCTGGCCGACGGCGAGTGGACCCTGCTCGCGGGCACCGGGCGGCAGCTGCGCGAGCGGTCGGGCAGCGGCCCGGCCCTCAAGCAGGACCTCTCCACACCCTGGGACCTCGCCTGGTTCATCGACCGGGTGGTCATCGCCATGGCGGGCACCCACCAGCTGTGGGCGCTGCACCTGGCCACCGACCCCGCCGACAACACCGTCGCGGTGCTGGGTGGCACGTCGGCAGAAGGGATTCGCGACGGGGCCGCGGACGAGGCGTGGTTCGCCCAGCCGTCGGGTCTTGCGGCGTCGCAGGACGGCTCGCGGCTCTGGGTCGCCGACTCCGAGACCTCGGCGCTGCGATCGCTCGACGTCACCGACGAGGGGTTCGTCGTGACCACCCACGTGGGCCAGGGTCTGTTCGACTTCGGGCACCGGGACGGCCCCGCGGACCAGGCCCTGCTCCAGCACCCGCTCGGGGTCACCGTGCTGCCCGACGGGTCGGTCGCCATCAGCGACACCTACAACGGGGCGATCCGCCGTTTCGACCCCGTGACGTCCGAGGTGAGCACGCTCGCCACCGGCCTGCTCGAACCCTCGGACGCGGTCATCGAGGTCAACGAGGTCAACGAGGTCAACGAGGCCAGCGAGGGGGGCGAGCGGGGCGAGCGGGGCGAGCTCGGGGAGGAGAGCCAGGCGCAGCGCAGCCAGCTCGTCGTGGTCGAGTCCGCGGCCCACCAGCTCGTGCGGATCCCGTTGCCCGACAAGGCGCAGCGCGTCGACGGCCTCGCGCACCAGACCCAGCGCCCGCGCACCGAGGTCGCTCCGGGCCCGCTCACCCTGACCGTCCACTTCACCCCGCCGACCGGGCAGAAGCTCGACCACCGCTACGGCGACCCGACCCGGCTGATGGTCTCGGCCACCCCCGAGGGGCTGCTGCGCGACGGCGCCGGCAGCGCACAAGGACTGACCCGCACGCTGGTCCTCGACCCCGCAGCCGGGGACGGGGTGCTGCACATCTCGGTGCGGGCAGCCTCGTGCGACGGCGACCCGGTCACCGGCGAGGTGCCCGAGCATGCGGCCTGCCATCTCTACCAACAGGACTGGGGCATCCCGGTCGTCCTGGTCGAGGGCGCGACCGATCGCCTCGACCTCGACCTGCGCGGCACCTGAAGAGCACAGCGAGCTGCGGAGGGAAGCTAGCTCCGAAGTGCGTAGATGACGGACTTCTTCCCTTGGGCACCGGTGTCGACGCGGTGCCAGTAGCGGGGATCGTGGGCTCTGCGGTGATGGTGTCCGCACAACGGCACCGCGAGCGCGAGGTCGGTGTGACCGCCTCTCGCCCACGGGTCCTCGTGGTGCAGCTCGGACCAGGCGTAGGGCCGGTCGCACCCTTCAGCAGCGCAGGTGTCGTAGACCGTCGCGAGGGCGACCCGCTGTGCCTCGGTGAAGAAGCGCTCCTGCCGGCCGAGGTCGAGCGGCACCGACCTGCCCCCCAGCACCGCCGGGACGATGCCGGCGTTGCAGGCGAGCCGTCGCGCCTCACTGGCGGAGAGGTCGTGCCCGGTGTCGAGGTGGGCCGCGCCGAGCGCCGCCTTGAGCTGGTCGTGGTCGACCGTCACGACCACCGTCGCCGCGACCTTGCCCGAGAGGGTGTCGGTGGGCAGGTGCTCGAGCAGCTCCACGAAGGCGGACCCGTAGCGGTGGGCCCAGTCGCCGTCGGCGGCGCGGAAGGCGTCCCAGGTGGCGTCCGCGACTTCGGTCGCGGTCGTCGCCCCGGCCGCCTTCGCAGCCTTGGCAGCCTGCTGGGCGAACCGTCGCGGCGAGGCGATCTGCTGGACCGTCTTGACCAGGATCGCCGCGGCGAGCGTGGGCAGGGTGAAGTGGCCGCTCGTCGTGCCATCGCCGTTCTGGTGCCAGGTCAGGCGCGACTTGGCCAGCGCCGCTTCCTCCTGCGTGCGCAGGACCCGGTCCTCGTGGGCGTCGACCTCGGCCTGCGACCGCTCGACGGCGGCCAGCGCTCGGCGGCCGTCGCGTCGCAGGGTGCCCGGGTCGACGAGCTTGGCCCGGCGCACCAGGGCGGTCTCGATCGCGGTGCGCTCCTCGGCGCCAAGACCCTGCGGCAGCTGAGCCGTGGCGGTCGCGATGACCTGGGCGTGCTCCGTCGACACGTCACCGGCGGCCAGCGCCTCCCGCGTGGCCTCGAGGCCGTCGTCCAGGGCGGTCGCGAGGCGCACGTCGCGGGCCGCCTGACCGCCCTCGCGCCTCGTGCGGGCCGCGAGCCAGGCGCCCGTGCCGGTCATCCCCGACGCGGACGCCACCTCGGCCCGATCGGCCTCGGCCACCACGGACAGCCGCACCGCCTGCAACCGGGTGATCACCCGGTCCACCGCCCCCAGGGCGGCGCCGGCGGCCGCGGCCCCGACCACGTCTCCGCCGGTGTGGCGGTCGAGCAGCTCGTGCCGGTGTGGCGGTCGAGCAGCTCGTCGATCTCGCGCAGCACCTCGACCGTCCCCGTGGAGCCGGGGTGGAGGGAGGGGGCTGCGGTCATGTAGGCAACTATAGTCGAACAAGTGTTCGAGCACAAGCATGATCCACAGGATAATGACCAGAAAGATGGTCATCCGGCGCGGCGGAACCGTTGCCGGCCCGTCGCACGCCCGTCGCACGCCCGTCGCACGCCCGTCGCACGCCCGTCGCCGGCCCGTCGCAGGCCCGTCGCGGCCCACCGACGGTCGCGGCAGCGCAGGCCGGTTTGCGAAGAATGCGCCGCGTTGCCGCAGGTCAGAGCCCTCCGGCCGATAGAGTTGAGGCAACGGGCGACCAGTGCCCGCAATCCCCCAGGAGTGAAGCATGTACATCGGACTCGGCATCTTCCTGATCGTCGTCGGCGCGATCCTCACCTTCGCCATCGACGCGTCCTCGGTCGGCGGGGTCGACCTCCAGACGATCGGCTGGATCTGCATGATCGCCGGCGTTCTCGCGATCCTGCTGTCGCTCGTCATGACGAACCGTCGCGGCGTGGCCGGCGGCGGCTACTCGTCCCGCCGGGTCAGCCACACCGACCCGGCCACCGGCACGCAGGTCGACGAGGTCGAGGTGGACCGCGACCCTCGCGTCTGACCTCACGCACCACCGCAGCACGGCAGCCACGCGCTGCCTCCGCCCAGGGCGGGCCGGGACGACCCGGCCCGCCCTGTCGCATGTCCGGGGGGGCCACGTCGACCCGAGGGGAGAGCTCCCCTGCGCTGACCCGTGCCTGAGCGGCCCTGGCGGGTAGTCCTCCCCATCGACGCGGGTGCCGCCCGTTCCTACCTTCGTCATCAGCAGCCGGTTCCACCAGGGGGACGGGCGGATCCGAAACACGAAGCAGGAGAACGCAATGCGCACACTCAACCTCAGCCAGAAGCCGGTCCGTCTGGCCGTCGCAGGGGCCCTCGGCCTCTCCGTCGTCGCCGGCGGCGCGGCCATCGCCGACGCGGCCACGGGCACCATCCGGACGAGCGGTGCCACCCTCACGGTCCGCTCCGGCCCGGGTACCGGCTACCAGGCCGTGACGACGATCGCCAAGGGCACCAGGGTCACCATCAGCTGCCAGACCTACGGCACGACCGTGAAGGGCACCTACGGCACCTCGAACATCTGGGACAAGATCGGCACCGGCCGCTACGTCTCGGACGCCTACGTCTACACCGGACGGGACGGCTTCGTCGCCCCGAAGTGCGGCGGCAGCACCCCGGCCCCGACCGGCGCGATCAAGGACGACTACCCCTACCGCGGTGCCACCTCGGGCGTCGACCCGTGGAACTTCTACAAGGGCCAGTGCACCTCCTTCGCCGCCTGGCGGGTGCGCCACAACCTCGGGGTCGCCTTCTCCAACTCCTACAAGGGCCAGCACTGGGGCAACGCCGAGCACTGGGACAACGCCGCCCGCGCTGCCGGCATCCCGGTCTACTCCACCCCGAAGGTCGGTGACATCGCGGTCCGCAGCAGCGGCACCTGGGGCCACGTCGCCTACGTCGCCAAGGTCAACAGCGACGGCAGCTTCATGGTGGAGGAGTACAACCACGTGCGCTCCGACACCTACAGCTACCGCCGCGCCACCCGCGGCACCGGCAGCGAGCAGTTCAGCGACTTCATCCGCTTCTCGCGGTAGCGGGACATCCGGATCAGCGCGCGGTAGGGGGACATCCGGATCAGCGCGCGGTAGGGGGACATCCGGATCAGCCCGCGGTAGCGGGACATCCGGATCAGCCCGCGGTAGCGGGACATCCGTTTGGCTCGCTGATCCGAACCAGGTACGTGCGCTCGTCCCCGGAGGGGAGGGCGGGACCACAACTCTGACCAGACGCAGAGCGCGGTATGCCGAAGGGCTGGCTTCCAGGGGAAGCCAGCCCTTCGGTCGTGCCGGGACCACCCGGCATACCCGCGTGGTGGGGTGGGTGACGCGTCAGAACGCGGACTCGGGCACGTCCATCAGCGCGTTGTCGGTCGACTCCGCGATCTGGCGCTCCGCCGCGATCTTCGGGAGGACGTTCCGCGCGAAGAACGACGCCGCGGCGATCTTGCCCTCGTAGAAGTCGCGGTCCTTCGCGGAGACGTCGCCCTCGAGGGCCTTTGCGGCCACGGAGGCCTGGCGCAGGAGCAGCCAGCCGATGACGAGGTCGCCGGCGGACAGCAGAAGGCGGGAGGTGTTCTGGCCGACCTTGTAGAGGTTGGTGACGTCGCCACCCTCCTGCCGCGGGTCGGACTTCATCAGCTCGCCGACCATGTAGCCGAGGATGCCCTGGACGTCCTCGAGACCCTTGCCGAGCAGCTCGCGCTCGGTGTCGAGGCGGCCGCCGTTGGCACCGAGGTCCTTGGCGAACTCCTGCACCTGCATGGCCACGTGCGAGAGGGCCTGGGCCTTGTCGCGGATGATCTTGCGGAAGAAGAAGTCGAGGCCCTGGATCGCGGTCGTGCCCTCGTAGAGGGTGTCGATCTTGGCGTCGCGGATGTACTGCTCGATCGGGTACTCCTGCAGGAAGCCCGAACCGCCGAGCGTCTGGAGCGACTCGGTGCCGAGCAGCACCCAGGCGCGCTCGGAGCCGACGCCCTTGACGATGGGGAGCAGCAGGTCGTTGACCCGGTTGGCCATCTCGGCCGGGGTGTCGGCGGCGATCTCCTCGGAGCCGGACTCGAGGAAGGCCTGGTGGACGGTGTCCTGCTGCGTCGCTGTGTACATCACCAGCGCGCGCAGGCCCTCGGCATACGCCTTCTGGGTCATCAGCGAACGACGCACGTCGGGGTGGTGCGTGATGGTGACGCGGGGCGCGGCCTTGTCGGTCTGCTGCGTCAGGTCGGCGCCCTGGACCCGCTCCTTGGCGTAGTCGAGCGCGTTGAGGTAGGCCGTCGACAGGGTCGAGATCGCCTTGGTGCCCACCAGCATCCGCGCGTGCTCGATGACGCGGAACATCTGGGCGATGCCGTCGTGCGTGTCGCCGAGCAGGGTGCCGACCGCGGGCGCCTTGTCGCCGAACGTGATCTCGCACGTGGTGGAGACCTTGAGGCCCATCTTGTGCTCGAGGTTGGTGACGTTGGCACCGTTGCGCTCACCGAGCTCGCCGGTCTCGAGGTCGATCTGGAACTTGGGGACGATGAAGAGCGACAGTCCCTTGGTGCCCGGACCGGCACCCTCGGGGCGGGCCAGCACGAAGTGGATGACGTTGTCGGTCAGGTCGGACTCACCGGAGGTGATGAACCGCTTGACGCCCGTGACGTTCCAGGTGCCGTCGGCGTTCTGGGTGGCCTTGGTGCGACCCGCGCCCACATCGGAGCCGGCGTCGGGCTCGGTCAGCACCATCGTGCAGTGCCAGCCCTTCGCCACGATCCAGTGGGCGAGCTTCTTCTGCTCGTCGTTGCCGAGGATGTGGAGCAGGTTCGCGAACGAGTAGGAGGCCGCGAACATCGCGATCGCCGGGTTGGCGCCGAGCACCATCTCGTTCATGGCCCACTTGAGGCTGGGCGGGGCGACGGTGCCGTCGAGCTCGGCGGGCACGTCGACGCTCCAGAAGCCGGAGTCGACGTAGGCCTGGTAGCTCTTCTTGAACGACTCGGGCATGGTCACCGAGTAGGTCTGGGGGTCGTAGACGGGGGGGTTGCGGTCGGCGTCCGAGAAGGACTCGGCCAGCTCGTGCTCGGCGAGGCGGGACACCTCCTTGAGCATCTCGCGGGCGGTGTCCTGGTCCACCTCCGAGTAGTGGCCCTGACCCAGCACCTCACCGCGGCCGAAGACCTCGAAGAGGTTGAACTCCAGGTCGCGCAGGTTGCTCTTGTAGTGGCCCATCGCGGGCACCTCCACGTCTTGAAACGTCGTTGTGTCGGGCGTTCGTCGTGCACCGCCAGTCCGTACTGGCCGGTAACTTCCATGGTGCTACTCGCGAGTAACGAAATCAAGTCCTTTGTGGGATTCCCCACCAAACGGACCACCACGAGCAGGGCGATCGGGTATGCCGCGGGCGCGCGGGAGGTGCCCGGGCGCCGGTGGGGGGCCACGCGGCATACTCACGAGGGTGAGCGAGGAACCGCAGGAGCAGCCCGCGAGCCCGTCCAGTGGCGCCGTGCAGCGCGCCCGCGCCGACCTGGCAGCAGGTCGGGAGTGGAAGGCGCGCGAGCGGCTGGTCGGCCACCTCGCCGCGGAGTACGACGCGGAGGCGCTGGAGCTGCTGGGCGAGGTCAGCTACGCGATGCGCGACCTGCCGGCGGCGGGTGCGGCGTGGTTCGGCACGAGCCGGCGCGGCAAGGACGTCGACGAGTCGGTCGAGGCGTGGCGCGAGCGGCACGGCGACCACTTCGCGCAGATGTGGAGCAGCCTGCCGCGTTCGGTGCGCGAGCTCGAGGGCAACAAGCGGGTGGACGCGCTGCGTCGCCGCGCCGAGCAGGTGGGCAGCTCGGGGGGATCAGGCGGGGCGGCCGGACAGACCCAGGCGGGCCAGGCGCGGGCGGGCCAGGCGCACCCAGGTTCCGGAGACGACTCCGGTGACGGCGGCACCGACGCGGCGACGGTCATCGCGCTCGCGCTGGGAGTCCTGTTCGTGGCCTGCGCCGTGATCGGCCTCGTCACCGTGCTCGGCTGGCTGGTGCCCGGGTGAGCGGCGAGCCGTCGGTCAGCGTGGGAGGTCCGCCGCTGGTGCGCCCGGCCGTGGTCGCGCAGGTGGCCGACTCCGTGCCCGCCGCGGTGGGGGAGGACTGCGTGCGGGTGGCGGTCGACGGGGTCGACGGGTCGGGCAAGACGGTCTTCGCGGACGAGCTCGCGGCGGAGCTGTCCGCCCGGGGTCGCTCGGTCGTGCGGGTCAGCGCCGACGACTGGCACCAGGTGCGCGAGCTCCGCTACGCGCGCGGCCGCACCTCCCCGGAAGGCTTCTGGCTCGACTCCTACGACTACCCGCGCCTGCGGGCCGAGGTGCTCGAGCCGCTCGGGCCGGGTGGCTCGCGCGAGTACCGGCCGCGGGGGCACGACCTCGAGACCGACGAGGTGCTGACCGGTCCGGTGTCCCGAGCGCCGGCCGGCTCGGTGGTGCTGGTCGACGGGTTGTTCCTGCAGCGAGCCGAGCTGGAGGGGTGCTTCGAGTTCGCGATCTGGCTGGACGTGCCGTTCGAGGAGACGGCCGCGCGGATGGCGGAGCGCGACGGCACCTCACCCGACCCCGAGGACCCCTCCATGCAGCGCTATGTCGGGGCCCAGCGCACCTACTTCGAGCAGCGTTCCCCGTGGACGCGGGCCGACCTGGTCGTCGACAACACCGATCTCGCCGCTCCGTTCGTGGTCACCGGCCGGTTCGACTAGCACCGCGCGCGTGCGGCGTGGGTCTTTCGCCCTGTCGGTGCCCCGTGTCACGCTCGGGGCATGGACCACCTCTCGGACGTGCTGCTGCTCCACGCAGTCCAGGCCTGGTGCGACGAGTGCCTGGGCGAGCGCATCCTCGTGCCGGTCGTCGACGAGCTGCCCGGTGGGTTCTGCTGCACGGTCTGCGACACTGCGGTCTTCTCGGCGCTCGACGACCTGCCCGCCGTGGCAGCCCTGCGCCGCTCCGCCTGACCTGAGGGCTCACGCATCGTCGGCCCCCTGGGAGAGGGCTTCGCCCAGGATCCGTGCGGCGTCGGGGAAGGCGCTAGGGTTGGGGCCGCTGTAGTTGAGCCGCAGGAACGGCCCGGCGGGCTCGGCCGGGAACCACTCGGTGCCCGGCGCGACGAGCAGTCCGGCGCGCTCGCAGCGGGTCACGAGCTCGGCCAGGTCGGTGCCGTCCGGCAGGCGGGCCCAGAGGTTGAGACCACCCCGCGGCACCTGTTCGACGTGGGCCTGCGGGGCGTGGGTGTGGAGGCTGTCGAGCAGCAGGTCGCGACGGGCCCTGAGCTGCTCCCGCACGCTGCGCAGGTGGGTCTGCCAGGCGGGCTGGGTGACGACGTCGAGCGAGGCGGCCTGGAGCAGGCCGCTGACGTACATCGAGTCGGCGCCCCGGTCGGCGAGGATGCGCTCGCGCGCCGGGCCGCGGGCGATGACGGCGGCGATTCGGAGGGCCGGGGAGACGCTCTTGGTGAGTGACCGCAGGTAGATCACATGACCCGAATCATCCTGCGCTGCAACAGGTCTGGGAGTCGAGGTGATGCCGAAGTCGTGGGCCCAGTCGTCCTCGACGAGGAACGCCCCGTGGTCGCGCACCACCTCGAGGACCTCTTCCGCGCGCTCGACCGACCACTGTGCGCCGGTCGGGTTCGCGTAGTTGGGCTGTCCGTAGAAGACGCGGGCACCGCTCTCCTCGAAGGCTCGCGCCAGCTCGTCGGGGTCCGGCCCGTCGGGCCCCGACGGCACCGGCACGACCCGCACGCCGGCCTGGGCGGCGGCGGTGATGGCGCCCCAGTAGGTCGGCGACTCCATGAGGACGGGCTGTCCGGCGGCGACGAGCGCGCGGAAGAGCGAGCTCAGTCCGCTCTGGCTGCCGGGCAGCACGATGACGTCGCTCGGCGAGGGAGGCGTGACGCCGACCGGGCTCGCCGCCCCGAGCTCGCGGGCGAACCACGACTGGAGGTCGGGCAGCCCTGCGACCGGCGGCCTCGACAGCGTCGTGTCGCCGCGCACCGCGCGGGTGAGGGCCGAGCGCACCAGCCGCTCGGGCAGGAGCTCGCGATCCGGGTAGCCGGAGTGCAGGGCGATGACGTCGTTGGCCGCGCTGCGCATCGCGGTCGAGACAGCCGGGGTTCGCGACTGGGGCGCTCGCAGGGCCGCGGTCTGCCAGCCGTAGTCGGAGGGTCGAGCCGTCCGGACGGCTCGCACGAAGGTCCCCACCCCGGGCCGGCTCTCGACCAGCCCCTGCGTGGTCAGCTCGCGCAGCGCCCGCTGGACGGTGACCGGGCTGGCCTGGTGCCGCGCCACGAGGGCACGGGTGGAGGGCAGCCGGGCGCCCGGCGAAGCGTCCGCGATCCAGTCGCGGAGTGACGCCGCGATCCGCGAACTGCTATCGTCGGTCATGACGCAGCATAGTAGCGCTACTCTCTCTCCCCCCCGTGTGCTACCCGCGGGCGCCTCGGCCGGCCTCTGGTGGGGCCTGGTCGGAGTAGCAGCCTTCTCCTTCACCGTGCCCTTCACGCGCGTGGCGGTCGGCGGTCTGTCGCCGCTCTTCATCGGCTCCGGTCGCGCCGTCGTCGCTGCCGTCCTCGCCGCCGCTGCGCTCGCCGCCACCCGCCAACGTATGCCGCGTGGCCGGCAGTGGGCGCGGCTCGCGATCGTGGGTGCCGGGGTCGTCATCGGCTTCCCGTTGCTGACGTCGTATGCGCTGACCACCGTTCCCGCGAGCCATGGCGCCGTCGTGATCGCCCTGTTGCCGGCGGCCACCGCCACCATGGCCGTGCTGCGCGGGCACGAGCGGCCGCCCGTGTCGTTCTGGGTCATCGCGGGGGTGGGGGCGCTCGCCGCGATGGTTTTCGCGTCGGCCCAGTGGGGAGGCCTGGGCCAGCTGCGCTGGTCGGACCTGCTGCTCTTCGGGGCGGTGGTGGCCGCTGCCATCGGCTACGCGGAGGGCGGGCTGCTCGCCCGCGAGCTCGGCGCCTGGCAGACCGTGTCGTGGGCGCTCGTCCTCTGCGCGCCGCTGATGGTCCTCCTGGCCAGCCTCTCCGTTGCGCACGAGGCACCCTCGGCGACGGCCGTGCAGTGGGCGGCCTTCGCCTACCTCGGGGTCGTCAGCATGTTCTTCGGATTCTTCGCCTGGTACCACGGACTCGCGATCGGCCCGATGGCCCACGTGAGCCAGGTCCAGCTCGTCCAGCCGGTGCTCTCCATCTCGTGGGCCGCACTGCTGTTGGGCGAGGCGCTGACCTGGACCACGGTCGTCGGAGGACTGGTCGTGATCGGGTGTGCCGGCGCGGCGGTGCGGGTGCGACTCGGCATACCGACGCTGCCGCGTGCGGCGACGACGGCGGCGGCAGAGATCGCGGTGACGCCGGCGGCATCGAGAGGAGACTGACGCCATGTACGTGCCGCACTTCAACGCCCTCGACGACGAGCAGGCGGTCCGCGCGATGGTCGCGCAGCTCGGCTCGGCGCAGCTCATCACGACCGGTCCCGACGGCTACCCGCTGGCGACGCTGCTGCCGGTGGTCTGGCGCGACGACACCGTCATCGCCCACTTCGCCAGGGCCAACGAGCACTGGAAGGCGATCGCCGACGACCAGCCCGCGCTGCTCGTGGTCACCGGGCCGCAGGCCTACATCTCGCCGACCTGGTACGCGGCCAAGGCGGAGCACGGCAGGGTCGTGCCGACGTGGAACTACTCGGTCGTGCAGCTGGCCGGACGCGCGACCGTGCGCGACGACGTCGACTGGCTGCAGGGCGCGCTCGACGAGCTGGTCGAGCAGCACGAAGGGCATCGCGAGGCGCCGTGGCACCGCACGGACGCCCCGGAGAAGTACATCCGCGGGCAGCTGCGTGCGATCGTCGGGGTCGAGTTCGCGGTGGAGCGCGTGCAGGCCAAGGCCAAGCTCAGCCAGAACCGGTCAGACGCCGACCGCGCCGGCGTCGTCACCGGGCTGCTGGCGGAGGATTCGTCAGACGCGCACGCCGTCGCGGAGCAGATGCGCACCGGCGGGGTCGTTCCGCCGGTCTAGCGGTCGTCCTCGTCGGTCAGCGTCGACGACTGGTCAGCCTTGCCGGGCTCCCGACCCGCCACGGAGGCCTTCTCCCAGTCGAGCGACTGCATCCCGGCCTCAGCTCGGCACGTGTTGATCAACTCCCGCCGCAGCGCCCAATAGCGGGTGCTCCATTCATTGAAGTCCACGTGGTTGTGCTTGGCTCCGCGGGGGATGTGCTCCTTTCGGAGGTGGAGCCACAGGTCCGCGGCGCGCGCCGCGACCTCGTCATCGCAGACGAGGCGCAGCTCTTCAAGCGCCTTCTGGCCTTCCGCGGCAGGCACGCCACGCATGTCGAGACGCTCGCCCTCCGTTGCGAACCCTCGCTGTCGCCCGGCTGCTGCAAGCGTGCGGATCGCCAGGAACACGTCGTGGCTCTTGGCCATGAACTCCACGTATTGGACCCGTCGGGTCTCGCGCAGACGTTCCGTTGACTCCCTGGCGAAGCTGGCGCGTTGTGTGACGAAGGTGGCAATGGCACCGAAGGCCGTACCCGCAAGGGTTCCGAGCACCGCTATGAGCGTCTCCATGCCGACGATTGAACTCCCGTTGCCCACCTGAAGGAAGGTCAGGAAAGGAGAGGCGCCCAGTGCTGCCGAGGTCCTCGGGCCTCCCGTCCTGCGGAGTGCGGTTCCCTGCTCCGACCACTCAGACGATGACCCTGCCCCGGTCCGCGGTCAAGGGTGGCGGACGCGCCACTCCTCGGCCAACAGGGCATAGAGATAGCCGTCCATCCACTCACCGGACGGATGCAGGGCGTCCTTGACGGCGTGCTGTTCCCGTCGCATCCCGACTCGCTCCATCAGCCGGTAGGAGGGGGCGTTGCCCACGAAGCAGTCCGCGGTCACGCGATGGAGGCCCAGGTCCTCGAAGCAGATCCGGAGGGCGGCCTCTACCGCTTCGGTCGCGTAGCCCCTCCCTGTCTCCTCCGGTCGCAGGGCCCATCCGAGCTCGGCCTGGACTCCCTTCGCCTGCGACGCCAGCTGCGGGGGTGACCACACGTCTCCGATCTTGACCATGAGGTCGCCGATGACCGCTCCCTCACGCTCGATGACGAGCAACAGTTCGAGTCGCTCGGGTGCGACGAACCGCTCGTGGAAGTCCTCCGGCGGCTCGCCGAGCCACTCGGTCACCAGCGACGAGCTGCGATAGGAGAGCACGGCATCCGCGTCGTCGACCGTTGCCCTCCGAAGCGTCAGTCGGGCTGTGGACACGGGCCATTCGACGTCGGCGAGCTCTCTGGGCACGGTCCATTGTGTGCCATGCCCGTCGGGTGGTGGAGGGGGCCGTGCCAGGCGACGGTCAGTGCCAGAAGGCCGCGAGGTGCTCCGCCAGCGCCTGGCCCTGCTCGTGTCCGCCGCGCGCGGCCTGTAGTCGGGTGGCCGGATCCAGTGCGTTGGCGTCGAACACGTCACCGGCGCCGGCGTCGGGGAAGACGGTCTCGACCCGGCTGCCTCCGGCGCGGAGGTCGTCGACCTGGCTGGCGAGGTCCATCCGCCACTCGAGCGGCATCCGGGTCCGGCCGCCGAAGGGCGAGAGCACCAGCACCCGGGCGAATCCCGTTGCCAGGTCTGCGTTCTCGCTGCGTCGGTAGCCGCCGTTGAGGTAGCGCTCGTCCCCGATCGGGTAGCCGTTGCCGGTGCTGGCGGCCACCGCGTCGACGAGGTCGATCCCGCTGTCGCGGTCGAACACGACCGGCGCGCCGGTGCGCGCATCGACTGCGGTGATGAGCACCCTCTGCTCGGGCCACCCGTGACTGGGGAGCCGAGCCGCGACGACGTCGCGCCAGCGCGCCTGGGAGCCGTCGTCCTCCTCCAGTGCCGCGGCGCCCATCCGGCGCCGCAGGTCGGTCGGGTCCGAGGCAGCGGCGATGATCGCGTTCGACCAGTCCACGTAGCGCTGACCCGCGGCCCCCGGACCGGGTCGTCGGTCAGTCCGACCGTCGCCAGGTCGGCCCTCGCCTGGCCGGGCGTCGCTGACGCGCGGCCGAGGCGCCTGCGCGACGACGGCGGCATACAGGTCTGTCGGGCTGGTGCCACTCGTGATCTGGGCGGCCACGGTCGAGCCGGCCGAGGTGCCGACGATGAGGTCGGCGTCCACCAGGTTGACGCCCGCCTCGGCGAGGCCGGCGACGAGGCCGAGCTCCCAGGCGTTGCCGGCCGCCCCGCCGCCGGCGAGGACCAGGGCCCGATCGCCGAGCAGGCCGGCATCTCGCGGGTGAGCAGGCGTGGTGTCCATGGTTGACGCCGAGGCTAACGTCTGAGTCCAAGGAAGCGTGTGCCGCTCAGGTGTAGCAGTCTGGAGGATTCAGCGTGGCGACGATGCGGGTGAGCGTGCTGAGCGGGGTCGGGCGCGTGGGCGTGGAGGAGCGCGAGGTCCCGGTGCCGGGCGACGACGAGGTGCTGGTCGAAGTCGGGTCGGTCGGGGTCTGTGGCTCCGACGTGCACTACTACGAACACGGCCGGATCGGTCCCTACGTCGTGGACTCCCCGTTGGTCCTCGGGCACGAGGCGGGCGGGGTCGTGGCCGCGGTCGGGACGGGCGTCACCTCGTTGGGCGTCGGCCAGCGGGTGTCGATCGAGCCGGGTGTGCCCTGTCGCAACTGCGCGCAGTGCCTGGCCGGGCGCTACAACCTGTGCCCCGACGTGAAGTTCTTCGCGACGCCCCCCTACGACGGGGCGTTCGCGCAGTTCGTCGCGGTGCCCGCGTCCTTCGTGTATGCCGTGCCCGACACCATCAGCGACGACGCGGCGGGCCTGCTGGAACCACTGTCCGTCGGCATCTGGGCGTGCCTGCGGGCGCGGGTCGCCCCGGGCAGCACTGTCCTGGTCACCGGTGCGGGTCCGATCGGCCTGATCGCCGCCCAGACGGCCCGGGCGTATGGCGCGGATGCCGTCGCCGTGACGGACGTGAATCCACACCGCCTCGCCCTCGCCGAGAAGCTCGGCCTCCGCGCGATCGACGTCAGCGTGACCTCGCTGGCCGAGGCCGGCATCGAGCCCGACGTGCTGCTCGAGTGTTCGGGCAACGCGCGAGCCACGTGGGACGCGGTGTCGGTCGTGGCGCGCGCCGGACGCGTGGCGCTGGTCGGGATGGGTGGCGACAAGGTCGAGCTTCCGCTGTCCTACGTGCAGGACCGCGAGCTCACCATCACCGGCGCCTTCCGCTACGCCAACACCTGGCCGATCGCCATCCAGCTGGCCGCCTCGGGTCGGGTGGACCTCGACTCCATGGTCACCGGGCACCACGGGCTCGACGACGTCGAAGCCGCCCTCACTGCCGGACGCACCGACCCGACCTCGATCAAGGTCATGATCCGGCCCGGGGACTGACTGACTGACTAGCGCCCGGACTGACGCCTACTCCATCAGCTCTGCGAGCCGGGCGAGCCCGGGTGGACCGCACTTCCCGAGTCGTTCGGTGGCGTCGCCGAGGGCCTGCGACGCGGCATAGCCGGGAGGCGTGCGCGCCGGGTTGAGGGCGACCCCCGTGGCCCACTCCTTGATGTCGGGTTCGGCGGTGTAGGCGGCGGCGTTGCGACTGCCGAAGACGATCATCCGGGCCCACTCCTGCAACGAGTTCCCGTAGACCGACGGTGCGCAGAGCCGGTTCTTCTCGTCGTCGTCGTCGCGGGTCGCCTCGATGTAACCGGTCACGGCCGCACCGAAGGAGGGGAAGCCGGCCCGGATCGCCTGGAGCGTGATCACCTCGGGGCGCCAGACGGGCACGCGTCCCGGGTACTTGAGGCCGTCGGCAGCGCAGTGCACGACGAGGGCGTCCTTGTCGATGGCCACCGACCCGTCGGCGAAGGTGAGCTTCCCGCGGTCGACGGTCTGGATGTGCCCGAGCCGCACGACGTTCTCGAGGGTGCGCAGCTGGTCGAGCTCCCAGGTGGCGAGCGTCGGCGTCTTGGCCATCGTCGGCGTGACGGTGCGGTCGATCCGCAACACGACGCCGCGCTCCTCGAGCCGCAGCATCACCTCGTCGAGGGTCTCGGCGCCCACCGCGGCCTCCACGATGTCGGCACTCGCGCTCAGGAAGATCGCCGGGTCGGGCTGGATCAGCGCCCGGTTGTACATCCACGGTTCGCGCGCGCGCACCCAGCAGATCGAGTCAGGGTCCACGCCCCGCGAGAGCAGCCAGATGCAGGCGTCGGTGGCGGTCTTGCCGGCCCCCACGACGACGTACTGGCGCGGTGCCTCGTCGAGCTGCGCCAGCTCGTTGACGGGGACGAGCCGCACGTCGTCGGCGACCCCGAACGGGGCTGCCTTCTCGGCCGGGATGCTCGGGGCCAGGTAGCGGGCGTCGACCACCCGGCACTCGGGACTGATCTCGAACCGCTCGCCCGAGATGCGCGAGGTGAAGGTGCGGTCACCGGCATACTCGCTGTTGGGGAAGAACTCGACGCGGCCGGTGTCGACGAGGCGGTCGAGGACCCTGGCGTAGTAGGCGCAGATCTCCGGTTGGCTGGCTCGCTCCTGCAGTCCCTTCTCCGGGCCGCGCTGCTGCAGCTGGCCGCCGCCGAGCAGGGTCGAGGCGACCCCGTAGAAGGCGGAGGACTGGTGCAGTCTGACGAAGGGGTACGCAGCGAGCCAGTGGCCGCTGACGCCGTGGCGCCGGTCGACCAGGGCGACGCGGACGTCGGCGTGGTCGACCAGCGCATCCGTGAAAGCCATGCCCATGGCGCCGGCCCCAACGACGAGGTAGTCGGCTTCGACGATGCGCGTCATGCCCCCACGCTGTCACCGCGCGGCGCGCTCGTCCATGCTGCAGATGCATGAGGCGTTCGGGCCGAGGATCAGGTCACGGTCGGTCGAGGACCGTCGAGGATCCGTCGAGGGCCGTCGAGCGGCAGGGGTCAGATCGCCGCGACGCCGGCGGTCACGGCGAGGGCGAGCCCGAACGCGTAGGTGCCCATCGCGCCGGTCATCCGTGGCGCGGACTCGGCGGCCAAGGTCTGGCTGCGCAGCATCGAGACGGCGTGCAGGAGGCGCGAGGCGGTCGCCAGGACGATGAGGCCCTGGGCCCACGGCTGCGGGGACTGCCAGCCGACGAGCAGGAACAGCGCGATGAGGGTCGGCACGTACTCGGCCGCGTTGCCGTGGGCGCGCTGGGCGATCAGCAGCGGGTCGGCTGGATCCGTTGGCATCTGGCTGCTTCCGCGCTTGGCGGCGTAGCCACGGTTGAGTGAGACGTTGAAGCCGAGGACGAAGATCGAGGCGGCCAGGACGGCGGAGCAGATGATGGCTGTGGTCATGACGATTCCTTCCACGTGGGGTGGGTGAGAACGTGCGAGACGAGGTCGGCGCAGTAGGTCGTGCCGAGGAGGGCGTCGGCCTTGCGGAGCGCGCCGGGTGAGGTCACGTTGACCTCGATGAGGTGGTCGCCGATGACGTCGAGGCCGACGCAGCGCAGGCCGTGGTGCTTCAGCGTTGGTGCGAGTCGCTCGACGATCTCGAGGTCGCGGTCGGTGAGCTCGGCCGGCCCGTCGGGGCTGACGATGCGGAAGTCCCCCGGCACCGGGTGCCGCAGGCTGGCGCCGACGGCGACACCGTCGAGCAGGTAGATCCGCTTGTTGCCGGCCTCGACCTGCGCCAGGTAGGGCTGCACGACGACCGCTCTGGTCCCACTGCGAGTGGAGGATTCGACGATCGAGGCGAGGTTGGGGTCGGTGCTCGACACGAGGAAGACGCCTCGTCCGCTGAAGCCGTCAACCGGCTTGACGACGATGCGCTGGTGCTCGGTCAGGAAGTGCCTGATCGTGTCGGCGCTCGCCGTGACGACGGTCGGTGGCGCGAGGTCGGGGAACGACAGGCCGAGCAGGTGCTCGCTGCAGGCGCGCAAACCGCTGGGGGCGTTGACCATCGCGGTGCTTGGGCTGCTGTTGGTGTCGGCAGCGCCGACGAGGTCGAGCACGTAGGTCGCCGCGAGGAAGTCCAGGTCGACAGGTGGCTCGAGGCGCATGAACACTGCCGCCACGTCGTCGAGCCGCAGCTGCTCCTCGGGGCCGGCGTCGTACCAGGGATCCGGCACGGTCCACCGACAGCCGTCGGCCGGCGTCGAGGGCGCCAGCTTCAGCGCACGCGCCCGGGCCATCGCGCGTCCGTCGACGACCTCGAGGTGCCGGGCCTCGGCGGCCCACACCTCGACACCGAGCTCCTGCGCGGCGTGCATGAGCCCGATGCTGGTGTCGAGCGACGCGTCGAGCCCGTCGAGCGGGTCGATGACGAAGAGTGTCTTCATGCCGCCACCTCCGTGTCGTTGACGGCCTCCAGGAGGGCGGTCGGGTCGGCCGTCTGCCACTGGTCCCAGTAGGTCGGGAGGGTGGGGAGCAACAGGTCCAGCGCGCGGCGACGCAGGCTCGCGTCGTACATCAGCGCCCAGACGGTGCCGAGCAGCTCGGCGGTCGGTCGCTGGGAGTCGAGGTAGCGGAGCTCGAGGTAGCCACCGCGCGGACGGACCGGCGGGAAGAGCGTGGTGAGGTGGTAGCCGTCATCGCTCGCCTCCGGGACGGGGAGGCGCTCAGCGGCGCCGGCGAACGCGGCATACGCCCCGATCGGGTCGCGCACGTCGAGGTGGCGCCCGTCGTAGCCGGTCCTGGCCGGGTCGATCCCCTGCCAGATGCGGGTGCGCTCGCGGTCGCCGCCGTAGGCCGCGACCAGCGATGGGCCGGCGAGGTTGGCGACCAGCCACTGCTCGTAGCCGGCGCGGCCGGGCAGCAGGTCGACGCACACCTGCAGGCTCGCGCTGAGCCGCATCATCCGGCGGCCCGCGTCGCCGTCGCGGTCGAACAGCTCCTGCATGGCGAGGTAGCGCGGCGTCCGGAGGGTGAGGGGGACGTCGTCGAGCGCGCGCCACGGGTCGACTCCGGTGAGGGCGATCTCCGTGGACGCGTGGACCGCTGCGAGGCACCAGTCGACCTCGCGGAGCAGTGCGGGGATGGACGGCTGCGGGGGAAGGCTCAGCTCCAGCTGCCCGCCGGGCTCGAGGGTCGGGTGGCCGCGGCGGGCCAGCTCACCAGCGAGATCCGGTATGCCGCGCACGTGCATCTCGAGCTCGACGCCGATCGTGCGGGGTCCTGTGGCCGGGCTGAACGCTCGCTGGACCGCTTCCCTCAGGTGCGCTGACTCAGTCATCGGATCTCCTTCATTTCACCGCAGTTGCACTGCGGTCAATTACCGATAGAGTGACGCTCGTGGAAGAGGGTGTCAAGAGGCAATACCGCTCGGCGGCACGGACGGCGGCGGCCGAGGAGACGCGGGCGCGCATCCGTGCGGCGGCGGTGGAGCTCTTCGTCGCGCGGGGGTGGCAGGGCACGACGCTCAAGGACGTGGCGGAGCGGGCGGGCGTGGGGGAGCGCACGCTCTACGACAGCTTCGGCAACAAGCTCGGCCTGCTCCGGCACACCATCGCGATGCTGACGATGGGCGACGAGTCGCGAGTGCGAGCGGCTGACCGGCCCGAGGCGATCGCCGCTCGTGCGATGGACGACCCCCACGAGGCGCTCGCCACGCACCTGCGGCTGGCGACCGACCTGATGAACCGGGCCGGCGACCTGATCCTCGTCAGCGATGCCATCCCGGCCGCCGACCCAGACCTGCAACGCACGGTGACGCGCGGCACGGAGTCTGCCTACGAGCTGAATCTCCAGCTGGCACAACGGTTTCACTCACGCGGCGAGCTTCGGCCCGGGCTGACTGCTGCGACGGCCGCGGACGTCATGTTCACGCTGAGCTCACCCGGCGTATTCAACACGTTGCGGCGCAAGCGGCGGTGGGGCCAGCAGCGCTACCAGGACTGGGTCATCACCAGCGCCACCGAGCAGCTCCTCGCCTGACCTGCGCCGAGGGGTTGGCTGGGCGCGGTCCGCTGGTCCTTTGGCCACAATGCAGACCCAGGGTGCGACAAAAGTGCAGGTCAGGGGCCTGCAGGCTGCCCGTTGGGCGTAGGGTCGCGGACATGTGCACTGCTCGAGCCATGAACCTCCTCGACGCGCCTGGGGCCCTGTGATGGCCTTCCTGACGCGCTACTCGGACGACCCGTCGACGCCCTCGGTCGGCTCCGCCCTCCGCGACCTCGCGGTGCGCGCGGTCGCGCCGGCGATCCTCCTGTGGGTCGCGATCGTCGGCGGCGGCTTGGTCATCAAGGGCCCGCTCAAGGGGCTGAACTCCGAAGACACCATCAGCAAGGACGTCCAGGAGACCCGCACCAAGACCTGGGACTCCATCACGATGGTCTGGTCCCACATCGGCAACACCGAGATCGTGATCGGCGTCTGCGTGGTCGCCGTCGCCCTGATCTGGTGGCGCACCCGCGAGTGGTGGCGCGCCCTGGTGCCGGCCATCGCCATCTCCCTCCAGGCCACGGTGTTCGTCGTCGCGACCGCCGTCGTCGGCAGGCCGCGACCCCATGTCCCCCACCTGGATCCCGCACCGCCGACCTCGAGCTACCCCAGCGGGCACGTCGGCGCGGCCACTGCCCTCTACGTGTCGTTCGCGCTGCTCGCTCAGTCGATCCAACGCAAGGCGCTACGACGACTGGTCACCACGCTGTTCCTGGTGATCCCGGTGCTCGTCGCGTGGGCCCGGCTCTATCGAGGCATGCACCACCTCAGCGACATCCTGATCGGTGCCCTCAACGGCCTCGTCTGCGCCCTGCTCGCCTGGGCCTACCTCCGCCGCAAGGCGTACTCCGGCCAGTACTGATGCCACCGAACGAGCAGAAATCGGTTGGCCGGGCCGCGCGCGACGATCGTTTCAGGTCCATCAGGTTGGGGGGCTCAGCGGGCAAGCGCCACCCGGCTGCCAAGATGACGCCATGAACCCGCTGCCCGACCTGCCCAACGCCGTGCGCTATGCCGCTCTGGCCAGGTTGCTTGTCCGGCACGGACGGTCGGACCTGGTCAGCGGTGCGGGGTTCGACGAGTTCCTCGTCGAGGACGAGCGGCCCGCTGGCGACCTCTCCGAGGCGGAGTCCCTGGCCGAAGACCTCGAGTCGATGGGTCCGACCTACGTCAAGCTCGGCCAGCTCCTCTCGACCCGCGTCGACCTGCTGCCGCCGGCGTACACGGAGGCCCTGACCCGGTTGCAGGACAAGGTCGAGCCGTTTCCCTACGCGCAGGTCCAGCAGATCGTGGAGGACGAGCTGGGCGTCGCGATCAGGCATGCGTTCGCCTCCTTCGAGCAGGTCCCCATCGCCGCCGCGTCCCTCGGGCAGGTGCATCGTGCGGTCCTGCCCAGCGGCAAGGAAGTCGTCGTCAAGGTGCAGCGCCCAGGGGTGCGGGAAGTCGTGCGCGACGACATGGAGGCGTTGACCAAGATCGCAGCGTTCGCGGACGACCACACCGACGTGGGTCGTCGCTACGGCTTCGGCCAGCTGCTCACGCAGTTCCGCCGCTCGCTGGCCGGCGAGCTGGACTACCAGCGGGAGGCCGCCAACCTGGTGCGCCTCGGCGAGCTCACTGAGAGCTACCCCCTTCTCGTTGTCCCGCAACCTGTTTCGGACTACACCAGCGGTCGGGTGCTCACGATGGACTTCGTGCCCGGTCGGAAGGTCACCGACATCGGCCCGCTGGGCCTGACCGACCTCGACGGCGAGCCGCTCGTGAAGGAGCTCTTCGCGGCATACCTGCGGATGATCCTCGTGGACGGCTTCCTGCACGCCGACCCACACCCCGGCAACGTCCTGCTCACCCCCGACGGCCGGCTCGGCCTCATCGACCTCGGCATGGTGGCGACCGTCCCGCCCCGCGTCCAGGACCAGATCGTCAAGCTGTTGCTTGCGATCGGCGACTCCGACGGCGAAGAGGCGGCGATGGTCCTCGCCGCAATGGGCCAACAGCTGGAGGGGTATGCCGCGGGGCAGTTCCGCGACGAAGTGGCCGCCCTCGTGTCCCGGGCCGTGGCCCTCGGCGAACAGGTGCAGGCGGGCGCCGTCCTGGTGGAGCTGAGCCGCCTCTCGGGCGTCCACGGACTGCGGCCACCGCCCGAGATGACCATGGTGGGCAAGGCACTGCTCAACCTCGACCAGGTGACCAAGCACCTCGATCCCAACTTCGCGCCCGCCGAGGCGATCCGCGAGAACGTCACCGACATCATGGGCAGCGGGCTGCACGTGTCGGCATCCGGGCTGATGGCTGCAGCGATCGATGCCAAGGAGTTCACGGCGAACTTCCCCCGTCGTGCCAACGCGATCATGGACAACCTCGCCGGCGGGAAGTTCTCGCTCCGGGTCGATGCCCTCGACGAGGCGAGGTTCCTGCACGTGCTCCAGCGGCTCGCCAACCGGCTCACCATGGGGATCGTGATGGCCGCGCTGGTCGTCGGGGCGGCGTTGATGATGCAGGTGCCGACGCAGAACCGGATCCTGGGCTATCCCGCCATCGCCATGGTGTTCTTCCTGCTGGCCGCTCTCGGCGGAGCTGCGCTGGTGGTCTCGATCGTGCGAACGGACAGCCGCATTGCGCGGCGCGAGGTCACCGACCGCGACCCCAGACCCTGATCGGCGGCGCCCCCACGACTCGCCCAGATCGGGCTACGAGGTTCAGGCGCCTGATGGGGTGCATCCGGCTACGTTCCGGCAGTGTGGTGTCCGAGCCCTAGGTACCGGACTTCTTCGTCGGTGCCGGGAACGGGGTCTTGCCCTGGGCGAGGGCGTCGGTGAGCTGCTCGATGCGACGAGTGCGGGTCTCCGGGCGCACCGCGGTCTGGATGCGATTCAGGAAGGCGAAGCGGTTGCGGCCGTCCAGCGCCGCATAGACGTCGGTGAGGTCGCGCGCAGCCAAGGCGGCGGCAAGGTCGTCGGGCACCACCGCGGTGGCCGGGCTGTCGTAGGCGGCGTCCCAGCGGCCGTCCGCCTTCGCCATTTCCACCACGGCCAGGCCGGCGGGGCGCATCCGCCCCTCGGCGGTGAGCCGCTCGATGCGCTCCCGGTTGATCTTCGACCAGACGCTCTTCGCGCGCCGCGGGGTGAACCGCTGCACGTACCACTCGTCGTCGAGCCGCCGGGAGATGCCGTCGATCCAGCCGAAGCAGAGCGCCACGTCCACGGCCGTCGTCCAATTGATCGACGTGACGCCGGTGCCCTTCTTGGCCATCCGAATCCAGACGTGCGTGGCGGTCGACGCGTTGTCGACGAGCCAGGTCTCGAACGCCTTGTCGTCCTCGAAGAACACCGCGTCGGTGTGGACCATCGACATGGCAGCAGCCTAGGGGTACGGATTTGGAGTAGCTGGAAATGCCAGGTCACCCGGTGGGTCTCACCAACCCGGCATCGGCGTCCATCCATCCGAACGTGTGTCCGCAGTCGAGACAACGGTGTTCGTGGCACCGGCCTCGTTGCTCCACGAAGGCCACGCGGTGCCCCGAAACCCGGCAGATGAACGGGTGCGTGACCCGGGTGAGGCCCTCCTCCGCGAGCAGGAAGCTGTGCCCGCAGACGCAGCCGTACTCGATGAAGCCGCTCCGGGCGGTGACCTGGTGGACAGAGTGGCCGAACACGCCGCACAGATAGCGGACCCTCTTGGGAAACGCCGCCAGGGGCTCGTGGCGGTCGGCGTCCACTGCG
Organism: Pedococcus sp. P5_B7; assembly: GCF_054049895.1. Classification (NCBI taxonomy): domain Bacteria; kingdom Bacillati; phylum Actinomycetota; class Actinomycetes; order Micrococcales; family Intrasporangiaceae; genus Pedococcus; species Pedococcus sp. P5_B7. Next base: position 81,739 of record NZ_JBFULM010000003.1, on the reverse strand, counting down.
AGGAGCAGCGGATGCCCGCAGCGAACACAGGTGTACTCGTTGTGTCCGGCGCGTCGGTCGATGCGGATGTATGTGTGATGGCGGAGGAAGCAGCCCAGCACGTGGCGGGTGTGGCTGACCCTGCCGTCCTCGAAGAGGAACGGCTGGCCGCACCGCCGGCACCGCGGGTTGCCGTCGACCACCGTTCGGTTGTCGATCTCGTGGCCGAAGAGCGCGCACGACCCCGTTGGGGGCGCGGCGACCGGCGGCACGACGGCCGGGGCGGCGAGCGGGGCTTCGAGCCGGGAGGGATGCGTGGGATCAGACATGGCGCTGCCCGGACTACTTGTTTCCGAGCCGGAACTCGACGGCTTCTCGGGTCATGGACGAGCAACCCGTGAATGACGCGTCGTCACACGCCGTCAAGCTCACGAACGCCAGCGCCACGCCCGACCTGAATGCTGCCCTGCTCCCCGAGTCCGGCAAAACGGTCAAGGTCGTCGACTGCACGTCCCCGGTGCAGTACGTGATCGGGACGGTAATCGCAGCACCCTTCGCCAGGAGAGCCCCGTCGGAAACCGAGACCTGGCTGACCGTCCCTGCGGCCGATGCCGCGGCGGCTGCGCCGAACATGCCGCCCAACCCGAGGGTCAACCCCAGAAGAGCTCGTGTGACAAGTGGTCGTTGCATGGTCGGTTCCTCGGCTTCCAGAAGTTGTCGCTCGGGTCGTTGATCCCAGCAGCATGGCGACCAGCATCAGCCGTCCGCATCCGCGCTGCGGGCCGTCCGTGTAGCCGCATGGCCGACATCGTTGTGGACCAGAACACGACGGCTGGGGCGCGGTTTCAGACTGCCGGCAACCGCGTTCACGTTGGGATGACGACGACCTTGCCGAGGGCGCGGCCCTCACCGACGTAGGCCAGCGCTTCCGGGACCTCATCGAGCGAGTAGGTGCGATCGATGTGGGTTTCCACGTGGCCGGCGACGCACAGATCGGTCAGCGACTGGAAGTGCGCGGGACCCGGCTTCAGGCCAGCACGCCGAGTCGACGGCCTGTGACCAGTCCCGCGGTCGCACCGATCGTGAGCACCCGAAGCAGCGCCCGGACGGACCCGCCGACGCACAGGTACCGGCCGCCAGGAGCGAGCGCGCGTCGATAGGCGAACACCGAGCGATGAGCCACGAGGTCCAAGATGAGGTCATACGGGTCGTGGCCCCGGGTGAAGTCGTCGCCGCGGTAGTCGATCACCTCATCGGCGCCGAGGGTTCGCATGAACTCCAGCTTGTCCGCGTTGTCGACACCGGTGACATGTGCACCCAGACGTTTGGCCACCTGGACGGCGAAGGAACCGGAGCCACCGCCGGCCCCGTTGATGAGCAATCGGAGCCCAGGCGAGACGCGAGCCGTGCCCTGGAGAGCGATCGCGCCGGCTTGCGGGATCGTCGACGCCTCAGCAAATGTCAGCTCGGCTGGTTTGAGGGCCAGGACCGATTCGGGTGCGACCGCGTACTCGGCGAAGCCGCCCATCAGCCGCAGGTTGTCGCCGTAGACCGCGTCACCGGGCTGGAACCGAGTGACGCCGTTGCCGACTGCCTCGACCACTCCGGCGATGTCCGATCCGAGCGTCGGCCGTCGCGGCGAGCGCAGCCCACCCAGGCGCGCGTAGAAAGGCGAGCCTCGGAGGCCCTCCCAGTCACTGAGGTTGATCGACGTTGCGGTGACCTTCAGCAAGACCTGCCCGGTAGCGGGGGACGGAATGGAGAGGTCCTCGACACGCAGCACGTCGGGGCCGCCGTACCGCTCGTGGACGACGGCCTTCATGCTCCCTCCAGCCCGCGCCATACCTCGATCCTGTCAGGTGTGCTCAAACGACCTGCGACCTCGATCGGCATGAGGCTCTCCTTTCAACCCTCGAGTCGGTCCGTTGCCGAGGTGAGAGCAGCCGTGGAACATCCGAACGACCTGGCTTTCGCCGACCTGCTTCGTGCACCTGAGGCCGAGTTCCACGACGCTGACCCTGAGTCGCGTCAGGGTCACCTCAGGGTGAGGCTCCGGCGCCTCCCCGATGTGGGCGCTGGGCTATTAGAGCCACGATTCTCGGCATGATCACAGTCGAATCACTCACGAAGAGCTACGGACGCGGAATGACCGCCGTCGACGGTGTCTCGTTCACCGCTGCCACCGGTCGGGTCACCGGATTCCTCGGCCCCAACGGTGCAGGCAAGTCGACGACGATGCGCATCCTGGTGGGCCTCACGCCGGCCACCTCGGGGACCGCAACGGTCGACGGGCGCCGGTTCATCGACCTGCCCAACCCAGGCACGGAGGTGGGTGTCCTGTTGGACGCCTCCGCACAGCACGCCGGGCGCACGGGACGGGAGATCCTCACCCTCGCCCAGCGGACGATGGGCCTGCCCCGGACCCGAGTCCAGGAGATGCTCGACCGCGTCAGCCTGACCGCCAACGAGGCCGACCGACGCGTCCGCGACTACTCCCTTGGGATGCGTCAGCGCCTCGGCATCGGCACCGCCCTCCTGGGAGACCCGCGCGTGCTCATCCTCGACGAGCCGGCAAACGGACTGGACCCCGCCGGCATACGTTGGATGCGCGACCTCCTGCGCGGATTCGCCGACCAAGGCGGCACCGTCCTGCTCTCCTCCCACCTCCTTCACGAGATCGAGGTCATCGCCGACGACCTCGTGGTCATCGGCAACGGACGCATCGTGGCCCAGGGCACCAAGTCCGACCTGCTCGCGTCGGCCGGCACCGTGGTCCGCGCCCGCAACGCTGCCGCCCTGGCGGTGGCACTGGAGAGCGCAGGCCTGGCCATCACGGCTCACCCTGACGGCAGCGTGCACACCGACGCCGCACCCGACCAGGTCGGCGAGATCGCACTCGCCGCACACGTGGTCCTCACCGAGCTCCGTACTGCCGACGGGGCCGGGCTCGAGGAGATGTTCCTCGAGCTCACCGCAGACACCCAGCGCGAAGGAGCAGCAGCATGACCACCACCGTCCTGCGGACCCCGACCTCCGAGTCGGCCACGTCCGCCTCCCGCGCGCGCCCAGCGACGGCGCGGATCCCACTGACCCGCATCATCGGGGTCGAGCTGCGCAAGATGTTCGACACCCGCTCGGGCTTCTGGCTGATGGCCAGCATCGTCATCACGAGCGTGCTCGCCACGGCCGCGATCATCGTGTTCGCACCGGACGACCAGCTCACCTATGACAACTTCGCGGCCGCCATTGGAGCCCCGATGACCGTCATCCTGCCGATGATCGGGATCCTCGCGGTGACGAGCGAGTGGAGCCAGCGCAGCGGGCTGACCACCTTCACCCTCGTGCCGCACCGTGGTCGGGTGCTCGGGGCCAAGTTCCTCGCAGCCATCACGGTGGGTGTCGCGTCGATGGTCGTCGCCCTCGTCGTCGGTGTGCTCGGCACGGTCGTCGGGAGTGCCATCGCCGGCGTGGACCCGGTCTGGAACGTCTCGGTGGGCCACTTCGCGACGATCGTCCTGGGCAGCGTCCTCGGCATGGTCTTCGGCTTCATGCTGGGCCTGCTCATCCGCAACTCCGCGGGCGCCATCGTCACGTACTTCGTGTACACACTCGTCCTGCCCCCGCTGCTCGGGCTGCTGGCGGCGAACCAGAAATGGTTTGCCGACCTGCAGCCGTGGGTGGACTACAACTACGCGCAGACCCCCCTCTTTGACGGCGGCCTCTCCAGCCAACAGTGGCAACACCTTGCCGCCACCGGTGGGCTGTGGCTTCTCCTCCCGATGGCGGTCGGGCTGCTGGTCGTCCGTCGCGCCGAGGTCAAGTAGGACCTCCCGCGGTCACGTTCATCGGGCGGCGCCGTGGAGCCGAGTGCATGCCGGCCAAGTGCCACCCCGGGACCACGAGCTGAGCAGTTGCATATCAAGACACCCTGTCCATCCTGCGAGGTTCCGCAGGATGGACAGGGTGTCAGAGGGTGGAACTGAGGCACTCCACCGTCCTCCCTCCTCTGTTGCGGCTCCTCGACATTCAGGAGCTTGGGTCTCCACGCAGCCAGCGAAGGGCCCGCTGACCAAGCCCTTCCGGCTCTGAGCCCACCAGGGATGCCAAGGCCTGCGGATCGGGCCGACCGCCCTGCTCGTAGTAGTGCAAGGTCTCGATCACCTCAGCGAGGAAGTCGTCGACTTCCCGCTCGTCGTACCCGCGACGGAACTTCGTCGACGTGAAGCGGTGACCCAGGGTCGGCGAGGCCGGCGCCTGTGGCCCCGGGCGACCGCCCTGCTCGTAGTAGCGCAAGGCCCCAGCGACCTTGTCCAGCAAGTCGTCGACCTCGCGCTCGTCATACCCGGTCTGGAACTGCGTCGGTGTGAGCGTCTTGTTCATGACGTCCTTCGAGGTGAGCATCCGACCATCATGCGCCCCCGACGGCTCTGCCTGGGAAGTCGGCGACGACCCACCGGCTGAGCACCAGGCGGGCAACCAGGGTTCGTTGGTTCTGCGCCACTGGCGCCTGTTCCACCCAGGGCGTCTTCCGCGGCCAAGTCCCCGACTGGATCTTCTCGCGCCGTTCGCAGCGCCTTCAGGACCATTGGCTCTGGTCGGGGCAGTCACCGGCGAGGACGGTGAGCGTGCCGGGACAATCCCGGGTCCGAGGGGGTCACCATGTCCAGCAACATCCGCGACGCCTCATCCGCAGTGGGGGCGACTTCAGGGAGAACGAGATGCCCCAGCCCCAGATGGGGTCGAAGAGCTGACGGCACGCGTCCGGGGCAGTGTCAATGGCATGTTGACCACTCCCGGGCCAGACCGGACGGAGGGTGACGCGTGCTGACACTAGACAGCGGATGGCTTGCGTCAAGGGTGCTGCTGGAACGCGACGTGCTGACCCGCGAGTTCCTCGCCGCATCCCTCGAGCACCGTCTGTACGGGCTCGAAGTTGACCGGGGGCAACTCAAGCGCGGTTGTGACTACGCCGGCGAAGTCGGGCTCGGGGCGGTCCTGTGTCGCCCAGAGCACGTGGCCACGGCCGCCCGGCGGCTGACCGGGACCGGCGTCGCGGCGGTGACGGCTCTCGCCTTCCATGACTCGACGCGGCAGCAGGACCCCGCCGACCTGGCCGTAGAAGCACTTGAGCTGGTCTGCGCCGGCGCTTCAGAGGTGGCGTTGGTTGTCGCACCCGGGCTCGACGGCGACGGCTGCCTGAACCTGATCCGTGAGCAGGTACAGGCCGTCGTCGAGGCCGTCGCACCTCAGCGCCGCAAGGTCCGGGTGCTGATCAACACGACCGACGCGTCCAAAGACCAGTTGAGGGCCTGCACGTCCCTGGTGGGCGGGGCAGGTCCGACGCTCGTCCAAGGAGGGTCATTTCACGGCGACCGCGCGACGTACTCGCAGATCGAGGCGATGCGTGACGCGCTGCCCACCGACGTCCTGCTGAAGTGGACCCAGCCGGTGAGGTCGGTCGAGATGCTGCTGGTCTGCATGGCGATGGGCGTCAACAGGTTCAACGGCGACATCCCGGCGCTCTTGACCGCGGCCAGGCGCAGCGCGCAGCTCGGACCGCTCATGCTCCCGATCAACGGCGTCGACTTCTGACTGTGCATGGGGCCGCCTGACCCGTGGCCCGGGCCTGGTTGGTGCCTGGGCGTGGGTGGCGGTCCGCCAGTGGGCCCATGAGGGCAAGCACTACGTCCTGCGCGACAGCGACGTGGTCGAGTTCCACTTCACCGTGCAGTCCGCTGCGCCGCCAGTGGGACGCGCGTGCCTCAAGACGGCAGCCACTGCTGAGCGCGGGCGACGCGAACCTGGTCTCGTCCGTTGCCGAGGCTGCCCTTCTGCTTGCGGAAGCCGCCGTCGGCCCAAGCAGAGTCGTTCACTGGTGGCGGTTCGGCACCGTCCCAGGTCGCGTACCCACCCAGCAGCCCGAAGGAGGCCTCCGCCACCAGGACGTGGTCAGCCAGGTCGCGCAACACCTCGGGGGGACATGCGGCCAGGAACAGCCCCGGGAAGTTCTTCTCGGCGAAGACGACGAGGTGCGCCAGGCGGTGGGTGTCGTCGACAGCCAGGTGTGCGCCCGACGCCATGCTGCTCCGGACGGCGTCGAGCACCGCCGAGCGGTGTGGCGCCGTGAGCTCCGGCAACGCTTCTCGGTGCGCGTCCTCGAGTGCGTCGGCGGGGGCGGTGCGCAACAGGTAGCGGTATTGGCGCACGAACGGGTCCGAGATCTCCGGAGCCGTCGCTACGGCCGGACTCTCTTGGACCTCGTGGTCCCGGCCGAGTGCTCGGCGCATGGTGCAAGCCTAGAGTCGCGGCCCGGCGACACGCCAGAGGCGGGGAAGGTGTGGCTGCGAGGCTCTGCCCTTGGCGTCTTGGCGGGGTGGATTGTCGATGGGGCTGAGACAGCTTGGTCTGAGGAAGATTTCTGCAGGGTGCGGCGGGCTGCTCACCAACCAACGGGCGCGGTAGATGGTCGCCACCGATGGGGTTGGAGGCGCAGGATGAGACCGTGGAAACGTGGGATGCCCTGCGGGCGCGACGCAACGTCAGACAGTTCACTGAGCAGCCCGTGCCCGACGAGGCGCTGGACCGTATTCTCGAGGCTGGGCGGCGTGCCCCGTCGGCAGGCAACTGGCAGCCCTGGGACTTCGTGCTCGTCACGGACAGGGCGCAGCTGGTCGAGCTGGCGAAGGTCTGGCAGGGCGCGCGGCATGTCGCCGGGGCGGCGGCCGCGATCGCGATCGTCGCGCCAGAGCCCAAGGACGATCGGCAGTCGGAGCTGCTCCAGTACGACCTTGGCCAGGCCACGTATGCGATGACCGTCGCCGCGGCCGACCTGGGTGTCGGCACGGGCCATGCCGCGGCCGCTGACCAGGACCAGGCCAGGAGGGTGCTGGGCTTCCCGGAGGGACGATTCCTGGCCTACCTGCTCTCCGTCGGTTATCCGTCGGAGAAGCCGTTGGCCGTCATCAACCGGCTCAACCGACGCCCGTTCGATGAGGTCGTGCACCGGGGAGTGTGGTGACCAGCGCGACGCCGCAAGCACGTCCGGAGCTCGCCATGCCGGGAACAGTACGCGCTTGGCGTCGGATGGAACTCAGCCCGACGGTGGACTCTTCAGGCGCCGTTCCGGCTGCCCCGGGTGTTGGACGCGACCTCGATCAGGACCTTGCCGACGACCCCGTTCTCGACGGCGGCGTGGGCGTCCGCAGTGTCCTCCAGGGCAAACCAGTGAAGTGGCACCCCGGCACTTTCACCGACCTGCAGGGCGCCGTCCTCGACGGCTGCGCTGACGCCGGCGATGGCGTTGTCCTTGGCCTGCTCGGAAACCGTGTAGACGAGGACGCCCTGCCAGCGCAGGTTCTTGGTCATGGCCTCCCGGATGGGAATGCGGACCTGGTCTGCGCCGTCGTCGGCGTAGAAGGCGATGGTCGCGTTCACTGCGGCGACCGCGTGATCCAGGATCGCGTTGGCGTAGGGGGCCACCTCGACGAAGAGGTCGACGCCTTCAGGGGCGATCGCGTGGACCTGTTGGACGGTGTTGCCAGTGCGGTAGTTGACGACGTGGTCTGCGCCAGCCGCCGTGGCCAGCTCTGCCTTGGCGGGTCCGCTCACGGTCGTGATCACGCGCGCGCCGGCCCAGTGGGCGAGCTGAATGGCGGCGTTGCCCACCGCTCCGGCGCCGCCCGCGACGAGCACCGTCTTGCCGGACAGGGCGCCCGGGGCCAGTCGCTCCGGGCCTCCTTCCGCGACGGTCAGGGTACGGTGCGCGGTCACGGCTGGGATCCCCAGCGCGGCGCCGAGCTCGAACGAGGCACTGTCCGGCAACGGCACGCACTGCCGCTCAGGTAGGACGGCATACTCCTGCGCGGTGCCGCCCGGGCGCTGCCACGCGGCCTCCCAGATCCAGACACGCTGGCCGATCCTCGACTCGGGCACTCCTGGCCCGACCGCATCAACGACTCCGGCACCATCCTGGTTGGGCACCTGCTCAGTGATCCCCGCCGGCAGTGAGCCTGCGCGGCGCTTCCAGTCGGTGGGGTTGACCCCGGAGACGTGCACCTTCACCCGCACCTCGCCAGGTCCGGGCTCGGGCATCGGCCGGTCGACCAGGTGGAGGACGTCGGGCGCGCCGGCAGCGGTGTAGACGATGGCTTTCATGTCAGTTCAAGCCTTCCGGGTCTGGTTTCGATGCCGTTGGCGCTGATTCTCCTCGCAGCCCACTGATCCGTCGTGGCGGAAGTCGGCCCACGCCTTCTGGGCGCGGCTATGGATCGGTGGCCGCCGAGGGTGTAGGCAGGGGGGCAGGCGCGACCTGCGCGTTCGTCACCGAGGAGGACCCATGGCCGCACTCGACAGCGCCCAGTTGCTCGCAGCCCTCGAGCCGACGGTCGAGGAGAACCTCAACCGTCACCTCGCGGTCGCGCAAGAGTGGATGCCGCACGAATATGTCCCCTGGTCGCTCGGCCGCGACTTTGCCGAGCTGGGGGGCGAGGCGTGGTCGCCAGACCAGTCGCAGCTCTCGCCGATCGCTCGGACGGCTTTGGAGGTCAACCTCCTCACCGAGGACAACCTGCCCAGCTACCACCGGGTCATCGACCAGGCCTTCGGGCGCGAGAGCGCATGGGGGACCTGGGTCAATCGCTGGACCGCCGAGGAAGGGCGGCACGCGTTCTGCATCCGGGACTACCTCCTCGTCACCCGCGGCGTCGACCCCAACGAGCTCGAGCGGGCGCGGATGGACACGATGGAGACCGGCTACGACCCGGGTGAAAAGCCACTGCTCAATGTCTGCGCCTACGTCTCCTTCCAAGAGCTGGCCACCCGTGTGTCACACCGGAACACGGGCCGCTACGCCGAGGAGCCGATCGCCGAGAAGCTGCTCACGCGGGTCGCCAAGGACGAGAACCTCCACATGATCTTCTACCGGAACATCGTCCAAGCCGCCCTGGAGCTGACGCCGAGCCAGACGATGCGGGCGATCACCGATGAGGTCCTCACGTTCCAGATGCCCGGTGCGATCATCCCCGGGTTCGGCCGCAAGGCCGTGCAGATGGCCATGGCCGGGATCTACGACCTGCGCATCCACCACGACGACATCGTGGAGCCCCTGCTGCGGCAGTGGGGAGTCTGGGAGCTCGAGGGCCTCGACGCCGACGGCGAGAAAGCCCGGGACGAGCTCGCGACCGCCCTCGCCAGCCTCGACCAGGAGGCCGCCCGGTTCGTCGCCCGCCGCGAGGAGCGCGCAGCGAAGCTGGCGGCCCGCCAGGAGTCCTAGCCTCGCCGCAGGACCAGCTGAGGAGACACCGGTCGGCGACTTTGTCGACCGGGTATGCCGCCGTGTCGGGGCCTCTTCGCGGCGCACGGAGCGCGTGACAGCCAGTTGGAGCGGGGGAGGTGATCACCCGATCGCCCATCACCCGTTCGTCGGCGGAGTTCGGCTCATTGCCCGATCAGGGAAAGCAGCCATGAGGCGTTCAATGGGATGACCGACGACTTCCGCAAAGGCGGGCCCGATGTTCGACTCGACACACCAGCAGTCCAAAGACCCCGTGGCCGCCTGCACCGTCGACGCCGTCCATCGACGCGACCACCACCACGAAGGTGAGCAGACCTGCCACCCCCACCTGATCGAGGTCGTCCACCTCGGCCGACGCGCTGTCGCCGTATGCCATGACTGTTGCCAGGACTCCGGCTTCCTTCCCGAGCGCGACGCCGACCAGGTGGCTTCCGCCCACCGCGACGAGACGGCCGCGGACGGGTACCCCGCCTTCACGGCGCAGGTGGCCTGAGCGCCAGGCGAAAGGGAGCTCCAGTGGGCCGGAGCTCCCTTTCGTCGAGGCATGCCGCGTCCGCTTTGGCGGGGCCAGCAGCGGCATCGGATGGTCGGGTCACCACCGGTAGTTGGTGCCGTGCGCGATGTTCACGTACATACCGATGTGCGTGTAGAAGTTCATGGCACCGAACAGCAGCAGGACCAGGCCACCGAGGGCGAAGGCCCGCACGGCCCAGCGCAGCAGGTGCGGTCGTTCGGTCAGCGTCGCGGTCGCAAACAGCAACGCGCCCAGTGCGATGACGCCCCAAAGCCCGCCGAGGAACAGGGCCTCGAGGATGGGCAGGTGTCCGAAACGGCCACTGATCGGCTCTTGTGGGGGTGCGGCGCCGAGTTGGAACCGCACGAATGCGATGGCGAGCACGGCCATACCCAGACCCATCGCGCCGACGAAGACACCGACCGGCTTGAACGCTGACAATGCGGTGGCGTTCGCCTCGTCCGTTTCACCCGCGAACAGGCTCCGGTGGCGCCACAGGTACAGGGCGGCGAACAGCAACAGCGCACCGAATCCTGCGGCCGGCTGGCCGAAGGCGATGTTTGCGTACTCGAACCCGTCCCCGCCGAACGGCCACGTCGCCGTGGTGTGCAGTCCCAGCACCAGCAGCAACAGGCCGGTGACGCCGAAGAATCCTGCCCAGCCTTCGCTGTCGATCCGTTTGCCCCGCACGAGGTGGGTGAGGAACCACCCGAACCCCAACAGCCCCGCTCCGGCCGTGATGGCCACTAGCTCGTTGTAGACGACCATGTCGTCAGACCTCTCTTTCTCTTGATGTGGAGGCCCTGCGATGGAGGGCCTCGAGCCGTCTCAGCGGCGAGGGTTGCCCGGCTCGACCGGGATGGTGGTGGCTTGCGGCAGGCCGTCGAAGCCACGGTTGGTCCACCAGGGGCCGGGCTCGTCCAGCGAGCGCGGCCGGGTCGCGCGCCAGGACGCGTCGTCCTCGTGCATTCCGGCCCAGGACATTGCGCCGAACCACAGCACCGTGAAGAGGATCATCAACGGCCCCAGGAGCACTGGGTCCAGAGTCGAAGTCATGCCGTGTCACCTCCTTTCATTTACGCTACAGTTGATGTAGCGTAACGACGTCACGTTTTGTTCCCGAGAGGCAGAAACCATGGGCGGGCCAGCGACACGTGGTCGGCCGCGACGTGCACAGACGGACGCGCGGCTGATGCGCGCAGCTGTCGAGCTGCTGCGCGACAAGGGCCCGGCCGGGGTGACCATCGAGGCGGTCGCATCCCGTTCAGGCGTGGCGCGGACGACGATCTACCGACGTTTCGATAGTCGTCGACAGCTCATCGAGGCCGCCATCGACCCGGTCGTCGACCGGCCCCTGCCGCCGCTCGACCCGGCTTTGGACGGCAAGGTGCGTTGGGTCCTGGAGCAGGTGGCCGAGCTATTCGAGACCGGGCTGGGCAGGGGGGCAGTTGCCGCCATCATCAGCAACTCCGACCCAGACTTCACCGGGGCCCTGCGCCAAGCCCTGGAGCGGCGGCTCGGTCCGCTGCGGGCACAGATCGCCGCGGACATCGACGCTGGACAGGTCGCGGAGCACGTCGAACCTGAGGCCGTGATCGGGCTCCTGTTCGGCGCCTACCTGGGCGAGGTCTTGCGCCATGGAGAGCCACGCAAGGGCTGGACCGATGACACGGTCGCCCTGCTCACCAGGGCCCTCGTGGTGCGCCCGGCGGCTCCCTGAGCGTCGCTCCGCCCCAAGGCCCGGGCGGGACTGATGCCGCATGCCGCCGCAGCTCGGATTCGAATCAGAACTTGTCGGTGCCGCGCAGGGCCCGTGGGCGACCATCGGGATCGAAGAGGAACCGGTAGGCCGGTCGGGCCCACAATCGGGCAGCAGGGCGAATCTCCCTGAGGGCATGGGGCCTGATGCGGGCGCCTGGCTCTGTGGCACGCGCCCCCCACAGGTCCGTGGCGTGGTCGAGGTCGGCGAGCCGCGGGTCGGCGGGAGGGAGGCCGAGGTGCTCGGCCCAGAGAGTCGCACGCAGCTCGCGCGGCAGGCGCCCTTCAGCGTCGACGACGGCGCAGGTGACCTCGGAGTCGTGGGTCCAGGAGCGCAGGTTGAGGTTGTCGGACCCGCAGGTCATCCATTCGTCGTCGACGATGCAGACCTTGGCGTGGACGTAGACCGGGGTGCCGGCGGGGTTCTGGAGGTCGTACATGGCGAACCGCGCCCCACCAGCCTCCAGGAGCAGGTCCCTGGCCCGTTGCTGGCCGAGGCGCATTGGTGTGCCGCTCGCCGCAGTGTCCTGTTCGGGGAATCGCGGGACCACTGCGATCACCTGGAGTCCGGGTTCGCGGCGGAGCGCGTCGGCGAGCGTGGCAGTCACGACCTCCGACCAGAAGTACTGGTCCTCGATGTACACCAAGCGCCGCGCGCGTGCGAAGGCGTGCTCATAGGCGTGTGCGATGGTCCGCTCGCCGTGCGGGGCGAACGGGTACGGGGGTCGCTTTGCAGGATAGGTGCGGACTACCTGCACCGAGTGCGGACCGCACTCGGGCGGTGGGTCCCAGCGTTCCGGCAGGGGCTCTGGATGCCGTGGCATCCGGGCGGCCCTGTGGACCAGCGCGCGGTACGGGTTGCGGTGATCGAGTGGCGTCGGGTCGTCCCAGCGCTCGGAGAAGACATCGAGTACGTGACTCACCGCAGGGCCACGGATCTCCAGCGTGGCATCGTGCCACGGCGGGTTGGGCCCGTAGCGCTCGTCAAGGGGCGCCGGCTGCGGGTCGCCACGGTGCTCGGTGTCGTCGCGCCGCCCGTGACAGAGGTCGATCCCGCCGACGAAGGCAACGTCCTCGTGTGAGCGGCCCTGACGCCGCACCACGAACAGCTTCTGGTGGTGCGATCCGCCCCGGCGCACCCGCTCATCGAAGAGGGCTTCACCACCCGCCTCGTTGATCACCGCGCCGAGATGGCGGTTTTCCTGCGCGTTGAAGCGAAGCGTGTCGCTGTGCGAGCGCCACAGGAGCGCACGGACCTCGACACCGCGGCGGGCGGCATTGGTGAGTAGGTCGCCAATGGTCGGGCCGCCTTCGGCGAGGAGCTCGTCGGCGTCACCGCGCCAGTCGGTGAAGAAGATCCGGTCCCCCCGACGGGTGCCGTCCACGAGCTGCGCCAGACGCGCGAAGTAGTCGTGACCGTGAACGTGCGGCACCACGAGGTTCCCGGCCGTCCACGGACGATCCCGCTCTGGCAGGAACCAGTCGCTCATCTCTACAGGCTGCCAGCCGGACGGTCTGGGAACCAGCGCCGAGAATCCGGAGTGGTTGGATGATCCGCTCATCCGAGATCGCGCTAGCAGAGCTGCGTCACGCCGCCGCATTGAACTCCACGTCCGGTCGACTCACCTGAACCTGCGTGCGAAGCGTCAACCTCCAAGGCTCGTTGGGTCTGTTCATGGGTAGACCGTGCGACTGTCGCGCACGGCACCTGGAGGAAGCCATGGACCGCACCAGCAGTCTCCGTGTCGCCGTCGCGCTCACCGCCGCTGCCGCCAGCACGCCCTCAGAGGCAGGCACGCCATGACCCGCTCGTCCATCTGCAGGTGGTGCGCCGGCAGGGCTTCCTGCAGCCTGAGTCGAGGTGTCCCATCCACGCCCGGGGGATGCGATGAAGACCGATGAACGGCGGGACTACGAGCAGGTGTTCCGCGGCAGCTTCGCCTCGATCACGCGCACCGTCTACCTGATAGTCCACGACCAGGGTGCGGCGGAAGAGCTCACCCAAGACGCCTTCATCAAGCTCCTCGCGAAGTGGGGGTCCATCGCGGCATACGAACGTCCCGAGGCGTGGGTGCGCAAGGTGGCCATCCGGATGGCCGTTCGCCACGTCGGTCGCGAAGCGCGCCGACCGGTCAAGGAGGCCACTGCCCAGTCGTTCCCGCAGACGGCCGCGGTCCCCGACCACGATGTCGCCCTCGCGGTCCGGCAGCTTGCACCCATGCAGCGCGCCGTCGTGGTGCTGCACTACTTCGAGGACCGGCCGGTCCTGGAGATCGCCCGGACCCTGCAGGTCTCGGAGTCGACCGTCAAACAGCACCTGTTCCGCGCCCGCGCGCGGCTAGCCCAAACCCTCGGAGAGGAGGTCGGGTCCGATGCCCGTTGACGACCGCCTGCGTGTGGGCCTGACCGCCAATGCCACGGCCCTTCGCGAACCAGACGTGGACATCCTGCTCGGGCAGGCCTTCGCCGCCCACCGCCGCCGACAGGCGCGCCGCTGGGCCGGCGTCGCCGGACTGGCAGCAGCCGCCTGCGCTGCGCTGGTGGTCACCCTGATGGGGCAGACGGCGCCGAAGCCGGCGCCCGCCCCGCCAGTCGGCACGACAACGGCAATACTTCTAGACCGGTATGCCGGCCTGGTCGCTCCCTTCGCCGAGGCGCCTAACGTGTCCGGTCGATGGGTGCTCGCTCGCAGCGCCGACGGCACGGTCGTCGCCACGCCTCCTAACAGGTACGGCAGGGGGGAGCCGTTGGTGGCCGGGCGGATCGGCCGTGAAGGGGTGTTCGGAACGGACCTGTTCCACCCGGGCAACCTCGTCTGCGACGGTCCTGGCGGCAAGTACCGGATCGCAGATCGTGGTGACCAGCTCGTCTTCGAGTCGGTTGATGACCGCTGTGTGTCACGAGTCCAGTTCTTCACCAAGACGACGTGGATATCCACGAGTGTCACCGCATACACCGGTCCACCCATCCCGGATGGCCGATGGGCTCGGGACGTCACCGTGGGGCAGCTGAACGACGTGCGCTTCTGGCCCGACGCAGCCTGGAAGACATCCAACGGCTTCTCCGACGGCAAGGGACGCTTCGTCATCGAGTTCGCAGGGAGCCGGTGGTTCATCTTCTTCGAGAACGACCAGGGCGGGCTTGAGATCGGTGACCAAGGACCGGTGACCTATGACGCCCTTGGGCGTTGGGTCCAGCACGGCACCACGGCCGTCGAATGGTCGATCCGGGGTGACACCCTCACCACGCGCAACGCCGTCCCGGTGGAAGGACTACATCCGCTGCCGGCCAGCGATACCGATCGCGGGGTGCTCGAAGGGAGCTGGGAACGGGTCCGCTGACCCGCGCCACACCCGCTCGCGTCAGCTGGTTCACAGGCCGCAGTCACGCCTGCTGCCGCGAGCGGCGCGGCTCGGTGTCGAGGCTGGCTGCCTGGGCCGGCGGTGATGCGCTGCGGCGAGGCCAGGTCCAGGCGGAACGCAGGATGTAGGCGAGCAGCAGCACCTCGACCCCGATGGAGAGGCCGTAGAAGTAGGAGTAGGTCCAGGACTACCCGTCCGCGTTGTAGATCGAGACCGGGAGGTGCGTCGCCCCCCTGCCGTGGCGACGTGCGCACCCGCTCGCTGCGGCCGCAGTGGCTTTCGGCCTCTTGACCGGGATCGACATCGTCAGAATCCTCACCGGGTCCCAAGGCGCTCCGCCCTCAAGTGTCTCGGCCACCCTGGTCCTGACCTACGCCCTGTTCCGGTGGGGCTCCGGTCGGGAGGCCGCAGGCGGCCTTGGCGTGATCCTGGTCTGGTTGGCCGTCACCCTTGTCGCCGACCCGACCAGCCTGGCCGAGAGGGTCGCGGCATACGCGTTCTTCCTGTTCGCCGCCGCGCTCGGCGCCGCGAACCGCTATCGCGCGAGGATCCGCATCCGCGACATCGACGAAGCCAAGGCCCGGGAGCGCGAACAGCTCGCGCGCGAGCTCCACGACACCGTCGCCCATCACGTCTCCGGAATCGCCATCCAGGCTCAAGCGGGACGTGCCGTCGCCGCCTCCCACCCGGAGCGTGCCATCGAAGCCCTGGCCACCATCGAGGATGCGGCGACCCGAACGCTGACCGAGCTGCGCGCCATCGTCGGCGTGCTGCGCGCCTCGCAGCACACCGAGTTCGCGCCGCAGCCGGGCGTGGCCGAGGTCGAGCAGCTCGCCAACGATGGCCAGACACGCCCGTGCGTCGAGGTGACGCTCGCCGGTGAGCTCGACGACCTCAGCCCCGCGGTCGGGGTCGCCATCTACCGCCTCGCCCAGGAGTCCATCACCAACGCTCGACGGCACGCCCGCCACGCCACCCAGGTCACCGTGGCCGTCACGGGTGACGCCGACCAGGTACGCCTGACCGTCGACGACGACGGCTCCTCCGGCCCAACCAATCGGGCCCCAGCCGGCTACGGCCTGGTAGGGATGCGCGAGCGCGCCACGCTGCTCGGCGGCACCTTCCGCGCGGGCCCCACCGCCGGCCGGGGCTGGCGGGTCGAAGCGAACCTGCCGCGAACCGGGACGCCACGATGAGCATCAGGGTCCTGATCGCCGACGACCAGCCCATCGTGCGCACCGGACTGACGATGCTCCTCGACGCCCAACCCGACATCGAAGTCATCGGCGCCGCCGCCGATGGGCGAGAGGCGGTGCGCCTGGCGCTCCAGCTGCGCCCCGACGTCGGCCTGTTCGACATCCGAATGCCGCTGATGGACGGCATCGAAGCCACCCGCCGACTGGCCGGCCCCGAAGTCATCGACCCGTTGCCGATCGTGGTCATCACCACCTTCGACCTGGACGAGTACGTCCACGGAGCGCTCAAAGCCGGCGCCCGCGGATTCCTGCTCAAGGACGCCGGACCCGCCCTGCTGACCCAGGCCATCCACGCCGCCGCCGACGGAGACGCACTCATCGCACCCAGCGTGACCGTCCGACTCCTCGCTGCCTTCGCGCACACCCAGACCTCACCGCCCCGGCAGCCGTTGGAACCGCTCACGGCCCGCGAGGAAGAGGTCCTCCGGCCCGTGGCCCAAGGCCGCACCAACAGCGAGATCGCTACCGAGCTCTACATCACGCCCAGCACCGTCAAAGCTCACCTCGCCAGCCTCATGAGAAAACTCGGCGCCCGCAACCGCGTCGAGGTCGCCATGTGGGCCTACGAGACCGGCCGCATCTAAACCTCAGGGACCTCAGTGAACTCGGTCGCCGTTGACCCTGACCCACAGCGACGGTTCCGCCTTGGGCCTTCGGCGGGTGACTTACGGTCGGGGACAGCCACGGCCAGTGGGGCTGAGCGATCAGTTCTCGGCACAGCCCCACTGGCGGTGACGCGCCTTACCGGCGGGCGAACATCGCGTCCTGGGCGTACCCGTCGTGTGCCAGCCCGGTGTAGGCGTCCGTCTGGGGCGAGACAGCCCACCGGTTCAGCCCGGTCCAGACCACGTTGACGTGGTTGTCGGAGCCGACCACGAGACCGGTGTAGTCACCGTCGAACACATTGCAGTCCTTGCCGGTTGCGTCCGCGACGGGCGGGTCGGTGTAACCGTCCGGGCCGCAGATCCGAGGCCATGCGCTCTGTGGCACGTACTGTCCTGACCAGTGCGTCACCGAGATGTCGACCTGCTCCGTGGGTTGCCGCCCGGCACCGTTGGGCATCAGCACCTCACGGCCAGCGATCACTGCGGGCCCGCCCGGGGAGGTCCGTGGCGCGACGGTCAGCAGCACGTGGTTGAAGGTGTCGTCGCGGTCCCCGCCGGGGTCGGCGATGTTCTCGTTGGAGTCGTAAGCCACCGCCAGGGATCCATCGGAGCGGAAGTCCGCCCACGGGAACCACTGGTCGCCCGCGGAGCCGTCGAGGGTGATCCGCGGTGTCCACGACGCCCCGCCGTTCCAGCTCTCGGCCAGGTAGATGTTCGTGTCGGTTACCGCACCGCACGGGTTGTAGTCCGGCGCCTCACCTGGGATGTCGTTCAGGCAGCTGGCGGGGGCGTTGTCGTGCACGCCGGCGGCGTTGTCGTTGTAGACGACAGCCCAGTGCTGCGCGTTGGTCGGGTCGGCCGTGATGTTGCCCGGTGACTGCCAGCGGATCTGGTGTCCTGTCACGGTCTGTCGCCCGATGACGCTCCATGGGGTGTCGGCCGCGCCGTCCTCGAGCGCTGCGATGACGACCGGCGCACTGAACGTGGCGCCGCCGTTGGTGGACTTCACCGCCAGCAACGTCTGCTCGTACTCGCCGGCTGTCTCCCACGCAGCGTCGATGTTTCCGTTGGCGAAGTGCACGACGAGGTCACCGTTGGTGGCCACCTCGGGGATCGGGAAGCTGTCCTCGTCGCATTCCCCGACCGGTCCCGCGCTCTGCGCGCTGCACAGCGGGTTCGTGCCGGAGATCTCCTTGGGGGTCGACCAGGTCCGGCCGCCGTCGTCGGAGTAGGCGAAGTACACCGCTGACTCGTCGTAAGAGCCCTGGAGCCCGTTGAGGTAGCGCGCTGCCACGACATAGGCGCGCCCGTAGAACGGCGAGCTCGGGTGGTTGTCGACGGTCAGCCACTCCTTGTCGAAGAACAGTGCGCTGTTGGCCGGGCCGATGCCGGTTCCCTTGCCCTTCATGACGGTCACTGGCTCGTTCCACGTGATGCCTCCGTCGGAGGACCAGCTCACCGAGACATCACCCTGCGACACGTAGGGGCCGCCCTGGCCGCCGGTGTTCTCCAGCTGCGCCATCATCGCCCAACCGGTCGTGGCCGTGCTGCCAGACAGCTTGCCGTTGAAGGCGGGCGAGGGATCGCCCGCTCCGTTCCCGCTACGCAGCGGGACCTGTCCGTCCACCCACGTCGCCCCCGCGTCCATCGACGTGAAGAACCCGGTCGGCACCAGCGCCTGCCTGACACCCGTCGAGTTGTTGAACCGGTAGAAGTAGTCGTTGGACCCCGCGAGCAGGTGCGTCGGCACCTTGGGGTTCACCGCGATCGCGAGCTCGTTGTCCGGGTTGAAGTCCTGACGGTAGGGCTCGGTGTCGTTGCACGAGATGTCCATCGCGCCAGCGGGCGTGCCGTACCCGGGCCCGGCGGCCACGGTGCAGCGGTATGCCTCGATGGCGACCTTGCTGAACTGGCCGCTACCGCCTGTGGTGCTACCTCCGTCACCCGGATCGAGCACGGGTCGGACGACCATGCGGAAGGTGGAGAACGGCCGGTCCCGCGCCTCCGCGGGGGCCACATTGACCAGGGCTACCGTCGCTACGACGGCGATACCGGCCACGAGAGTTCTGGACGTCATGACGCCTCCCAACGCGCACCCGGTCGGGCCTCCCATGCCGTCGGTGTACGGGTGCGCCCACCCGCCATGGTCGCCCTCAGGCAGGGTCGCCGCGTCCACCAAAAGGCGCAGGAAGCCTCAAACCGTCTGAGGTGCATGCAGTAACAGGCTTCCGTTGGTGCCCGCAACAATCCCGCACCCACGCCTGGCTTCGCTTGGCCCCTCTCGGGCGAGGATGCTTGGACCATGGCCTTGAAAGCGGATGACCATGGTCGCGGACCGCGGCTGCCGCCGACGTGGTTCATCCACCTGGCTTGGCGCATGCACCGCGGCATCTACCGGGTCTCGCGTGGCCGCGTCGGTCTGTGGCGCCCGAGGCGCAACCGTTGGGGCACACTGCGGCTCACGACCACGGGACGGCACTCGGGTGAGCCGCGAAGTGTGATCCTCGGGTACTTCGAAGACGGTCCGAACCTGGTCACGATGGCCATGAATGGCTGGGCCGACGGCGAGCCCGCGTGGTGGCTGAACCTTCAGGAGCAGCCGGTGGCAACCGTTTCCATTGCCGGCGGTGGGGGCACGGTGCGGGCGCATGCGGCCGAGGGGGAGGAGCGCACTCGGCTGTGGGCGCGATGGCGTGAGATCGACGCCCAGCTCGATGGGTATGCCGCGCTTCGCTCGACCGAGACGGCGGTCGTGGTCCTCGAGCTCGTCCCAGGGCCCGACTGACCACGCCACGCACTAGGCGCGTTGCCCGATGACACGGACCACCAGTCGGTCCACCATGGACAGCACCAATCAAGCGGCTGCCTGAGGAGGACCAGTGCTGTTCCACATCACGCAGGTTCACAGTCCTGAGCTCTGCCCTCGAGACGAGGGCGGCTCCAACTCGCTGTACGACGACAGCGTCGAAGGTGTCACGCTGATCGGTCGCTACGGCGCGAACGCCCAGCACACGCTCTTCCTGGTCGTCGAGGCCGACGACGTCAACGCCGTGCACAAGTTCCTCTGGCCCGGCTTCAAGCGCTGCACCAGCACGATCACCCCGGTGAGCGAGATCCCCGTTCCCAAGGACTGACCTCGGACTCGCACCAGGCGCCGGGCCCGATGCGGCAAGCACGCGGCATACCCAGTCGTTGGCGACCCTCAGGCCAAGGCAACACGGAGGGGGCCGGCCCGTAGGACCGGCCCCCTGTTGAGTTGGGTTGGTGTGAGCGGTCAGCTGGCCGCGATGGAGACCGAAGCGGTCGAGACACTGCCACCGAGGATGGGGCTCACCAAGGCGGACGAGCACGAGGGCCGGTTCGCCGTGACGTTCGGGATCGCCAACGGCGAGTTGCAGCTCGGCTGGTTGACGGTCAGGACCGCCGTGCCGAAGCCTGTCCTTGCGGTGATCTGCCAGGCGTCACCGAGGGTGCCGATCAGCAGGATGCTGCCCGACGGACGCTTCAGGGTCACGTTGCAGGTCGGCGACCCCAGCAGGACCGTGCCACCCGGCCAGTGCTGCGCGAAGTCGCTGTCCTTGACGCCGGTGATCGTGTTCGTCAGCGTCGTGGGGGAGCAGGCGGGCGGTGGTGTCGCCCCGCTGCAGATCAACGTGCCGGTCGCCGAGAAGCCCGTGATCGACTGCCCAGCCGGACAGGTCAGCCCAGCCAGCCCGGTGATGCCGGGCGCGCCCTGAGGTCCGACCGGTCCGGCAGGTCCCACAGGTCCGGCGGGTCCAGCAGGTCCGGCAGGTCCCGTCGCACCAATGGGGCCAACGGGTCCCGCAGGTCCGGTCGCGCCGACGGGTCCAGCGGGGCCCGCAGGTCCCCTTGCGCCGACGGGTCCGGCAGGTCCGGTAGGTCCGGCAGGGCCGGCGGGTCCGGGAGGCCCTTGGATGCCCGTCATGTTCCAGGAGATCGGCACCTCGGACTTGCGGCACTTCTGGCTGCCCTGAAGAAGCCGGAGCATCCCTTGGTTCTTCTGGTAGCAGGCCTTGATGACGCCCGAGGCGGCAACGTTGACAGCCGGGGGAGCCTTGGCGGCCACGGCTTGCGTGCCGGTCACGAGCAGGACAGCGGAACCGATTATCGCCAACGGAACTCGCCAGTTGGGTCGAGACATCGTGAGTCCTTCCTGTCAGAAGGGTGCGTAGGCTCCGGCCCTTTGCCGGATGCGTTGCGTCGCCCGTGTTGGACGCTACTCAGCCTCGAATAGGTCATCATCGGGCAAAAGCATGAGTACGGTGAACAACGGCCCCATTCATGGCTTTTCCCATCGCTATGCCCCTGCTCAGCCCGTTTTGCCGGAAGCCTGCGCCTCATACTCGTCAGTACGCGGCCTGTTGCCGTGGGCGGACCCGCCTTGGGCCGAGCTGCCGTCGGACAGATCGCTTGTGGCAGGCAGTCCCCGGTGTCAGCCTGATGCCATGGGGGCCGGTCGGACTCTGATGCTGGTGGTTGCACACCCTGACGACGACGCTTACGGGGTGGCCGGGTCCGTGGCGCTGCACGACGCCGACCCTCGGTTTCGCTACGTGCTGGTCCACGCGACCTTCGGGGAAGCCGGCGAGATCGCGCCGGGCTTCCCGGCCACCCAGGAGTCGCTGGGAGTCGTCCGGCGACGCGAGTGCGAGGCGGCTTGGCGGGCCCACGGCCGGGTCCCTGACCGCCACGAGTGGCTGGGGCTGCCCGATGGTCGCGTCGCTGAGGCGCCCGAGCAGGAGCTCGGGGCTGCGATCGCCCGGATCATGGCTGAGGAGCGGCCCGACGTCGTCGCGACCTTCGGCCCGGACGGCATCACGGGTCATCCGGACCACGTCGCGATCGGCGCGGCGACGGACGCTGCGTTCCATCGGCTTCGCGACGGCGACCGAGCCGGGCTGCGGCGCCTCGTGCACGGTGCCCTGCCGCAGTCAGTGTTCGAGCGGTGGAACGCCGCGCGGGTCCAGCGGGGGATGTGGGCCTTTGACCCGACCGCCGTCTACCACGTGCGCGGGGTCCCCGATGAGCAGATCGGGGTCGTCGTCGACACCAGCTCCGTCGCCGACCGGGTCGTCAGGGGGCTGGTGGAACACCGCAGTCAGCGGCACGTGATCGCCGGCGGGATCGACGGCACGGACCACTGGAGCCGGATGGTTGCGCGGGAGCACCTGGTCCTGGCGTGGCCACCCCGCGCCGCGGGCGATCCGGTGCTGACCGACCTCTTCGAAGGCCTCGACTGATCGGGCGTATGCCGCGCCCCTCACCATGGGGCACGGCATAGCGGGCACCGGCAGATCGCGGCCGGGTCAGACGGGTTCTCGCACGGGAAGCACAGGCAGGTGCAAGCCGTGGCGTTCCTTGGCCCCGCCGGGGCGTCCCGTGGCGTCATTGGTCTCAGGGTTATCCGGGTGGACCACCGCGACGGGGCAGTGCGCTGCCCGCAGGACCCCCTGCGACACCGATCCCTTGAGCCACCCCGACACCGTGCCGCGGCCTCGGGTGCCGACCACGAGCAAACAGGCGTTCTCGCTCAATCGTGCGAGCTCCTTGACGGGGTGACCCTGGGGGACGTGGCGTCGCACATCGACGTCGGGGTACTGATCTGCATACCCGGCCAGGGCTTCCGCGACGACGGAACGCTCCTCTTGTTCGAGCTGGGTCCAGTCGACCGACGACGTCATCGAGGCGGCCGCTCCTTCGTCACCTTCGACCTGCCAGGTGTGCACGGCGGTGAGGCCGGCCCTGCGGGAGGAGGCGAAGGCGAAGGCGAAGGCCAACGCCGCTTGCGACGTCTCGGAACCGTCCACGCCAACCACGATCCGTGTGTCGGTGAGGGTGTGAGAGGCGGCTTCTTTCACGACGATGACAGGAGCGTGGGCATGGGCACAGACCTGCGTTGAGACCGAGCCGAAGATCATGCCCTGGACTGCGCCAAGGCCGCGGGCCCCGACGACGACCAGCTCGGCGTCGATGGAGGCCTCGACCAGGATCGTGCCCGGAAGCCCGACGCCGATGACCGCTTGGACTGCCAGACCCGGGTGAGCGGCTCGGGCTCGGTCTGCGCAGGTGGCCGCGGCATGCTCGGCGACGTCCTTCAACGCCTCGTCCAGGTCGGCGATCCCTGCGCCGGCGGCTCCGCCGGCGCGCAGGGCGGGGTAGGGCGGCGGTGAGTAGGTATGAACGACCAGCAGGGGACGGCCGAGTCGCGCGGCCTCCGTGGCGGCCCAGTCGAGGGCCAGGTCGCTCGTGCCGGACATGTCGACGCCGACGATGACGGGGCGGGCGTTCGTCTTCATGGTGCACTCCTGATTCCCGGGGGCTTCACCTCCACCGTGCCCGGGCGGCCGATGCGGAGGAAGGGCCATAGGTCCCCGTGCCGTGACCGGGCGGGACCTAGTGCCCTGTGCCGCTGGGGGCGGGAGAAGGAGGCTGGCCGCACGCACGACGAGTGGCAGGACCGGACAGGTCAGGACGTCAACGTGAACACGCACAGGCCGGTGGCCCGCTTGCCAGGCTCCGCGGACCGGCTGCTCGGACGGTGGGTGAGGTGGACTGTCGCAGGGGAGCTGGTCGGCTTCGTCGCGCCCGCGGTACTCGGTGTGGTCAGCGCGGAATGGTCCTCCAGGGCGGCCATCCCGACGATGGTGGCGGCGGGAGCGGTGGAAGGTGTGATGCTCGGCGCTGCCCAGGCGCACGCACTGGCTCCATCCATTCCCGGGTTGCGCTCAGCACGGTTCGCGGGCCTGACGGCCCTCGCCGCTGCCCTCGCCTACGTGCTCGGCATGCTGCCGTCCACCCTGGGGGCGCGGCTGGTGGAGGCCCCACGCGTACCGGTCGTGCTGGCCGGCACAGTGGCCGGGGCAGTCCTGCTCGCGTCGATCGGCACCGCACAATGGCTGGAGCTCCGACGACACGTCGGCAAAGCCTGGACGTGGATCGCGACCACAGCGGCTGCTTGGCTCGCAGGTCTCGTTGCCTTCCTGCTCATCGCCACGCCGTTGTGGCACCCAGGACAGCGACCTGCTGTGGTCGTCCTGATCGGACTGGTCGCGGCGGGCGCGATGGCGACGACCGTCGCCCTGGTCACGGGTCTGGCCCTGCAACGACTTCTCACGCACCGACCTGGCACGCCCTGACCCAGGTTTGTTCCACCGTCGGCCGGTTCAGCTGCCGTTCAGGCCATCCAAGCTCACCCGTCCGGCCCCAACTTCATGAAAACTCAACGAGCGGCCCTGAGTGCTGCTCTACTCGGCGAGCCCGACTTCTGCTATTTGACCGAAAGTATCCACATTTCATGAACTCAGTTCATCGCCGCCTGCTAGCCGCCGGTGTCGCAGTCAGCACCATCACAGCCGCGGCCATCGTCGCAGCGACTCCGTCCTTCGCAGCCCCCATTGACACGGCCCAGACCTTCTTCGCCACCGGGAGCGTCCAGAACTGGACCGTCCCCGCAGGTATCACGGAGGTCTACGTCGACATCAGCGGCGCTCAGGGCGGGGCGGCATACGGCGGGGGCTGGGGCGGAGCCGAACTCACCGGCACGATCTCGGTGACCCCTGGCGAAACGCTTCACATCATCGCCGGCAGCATGGGCCGCAACGGCCTGGTGTACCAGGCCGGGGCCGGCGGCGGCGGTGGGTCATTCATCTACAGGACCGCGGACCAGGGCGGCATCCTTGCTGCGGCGGGCGGCGGCGGAGGCGCGGGATCGAACACGTTCCCCTCCGAGGCCAGCACCGGCACCTCCGGCACGCCCGGTCTCAACGGCGGCGGCGCGGGAGGCACTGGCGGTAATGGCGGCGGTGCCGGCACCGCTGGCGGTGGCGGCGGCCTGCTCTCCAACGGTGGGAGCTTCCAGGGCGGAGGCGGCCAGTCCGTCGCGAATGGCGCGGCCGGCGGCGCAGGCAGCGGCAGCCGTGGGGCCGGCGGCTTCGGCGGTGGCGGCGGGACGACTGGGTTCGCAGGCGCCGGCGGTGGTGGTTACAGCGGCGGCGGTGGCGGCCGGTACAACGGCAACAATGGCGGCGGTGGCGGTGGAGGCTCATTCTTCGCGGGCACGCTGACCGGTGCAGTCTCCGGCCATGGCGGCGACGGCTTCGTCACCTTGTCCTACCCCGCACACCTCACCGCGACCTCGCCCGCGTCCGGGATTCCCGGTAGTTCGGTGACCATCGACGGCACCGGGCTCGCGGGAGCGACCGTGACCATCGGTGGATATGCCGCGTCGGTGACGTCCTCGAGCGACACGCAGGTCGTGGCCACTGTTCCCGCGCCGACGACACCCCCCTCCGGAAAGCAACCGGTCAGCGTGACCACAGCAGGCGGAGTCACCCTCCCCGCGGTCGGAGCGTTCACCTACCAGACAGTCGCGCCGCAGTTCACCGCGGCAGCGGCACCCACCACCGGCGCGGTCGGGGCCGCCTATTCGTACGCGTTCGCCGCGTCCGGATACCCCAACCCCTCCTTCGCCCTGGCCTCCGGCGTCCTTCCGGCAGGGCTCACCCTGACCAGCGCCGGAGTGCTCTCCGGCACCCCCACCAGCGCCGGAGCCTCCACCTTCACGGTCAGCGCGAGCAACGGGGCCTCCCCCGATGCGACCAGTAGCCAGACGATCGCCGTCGGCCAGGGCGCGCAGGCCATCACGTTCACCACYGCGGCSCCSAGCGCTGCSGTGCCGGGCGACACCTACCCGGTCGCGGCCACCGGCGGCGGATCGGCCAACGAGGTGACCTTCTCCATCGATGCCGTCAGCACCTCCACGTGTTCGATCAGCGGTTCGACCGTCACYTTCGACCACGTCGGCACCTGCGTCGTGGACGCCGACCAGGGCGGCAACGCCGACTACCTGTCCGCTCCTCAGGCACAGCAGACGRTCGCSGTCGGCCAGGGCGCGCAGGCCATCACCTTTGCCCCGCTCACCTCTCCGGCGACCGTGGGGGGCACGCAGAGCCTCACCGCCACGGGGGGCGCGTCGGGCCGCCCGGTCACCTTCGCGGTCGCACCGTCCACGACCGGCTCGGCCTGCTCGATCGTCGGGACGACCCTGTCGTTCGACCAGGCGGGCAGCTGCGTCGTCGTCGCTGACCAGAGTGGCAATGCCGACTACGCCGCCGCTCCGGAAGTGAGCCAGACCGTGACCGTCGCGCTCGCGCCGACCTCGCTCTCTGTCGCCCTCAGCCCGCCCGTGGCGGTCTTCGGCCAGACCGCAACCGCAACGGCAACTGTGGGCGGAGGCCAGGCTGGGAGCATCCAGTTCTCCGTCGACGGCACCAACCTCGGCGCACCCGTCACCGTGAACAACGGCCGGGCCACCAGCCCCGCGCTGGGGATCCTCACGCCCGGCGCACACCAGGTCGGGGCGGTCTTCGAGCCGCTCGCGGCCACGAAGTACGCACCTTCCAGCGCTACGCCTCAGACCCTGGTCGTCGACCAGGCTGCGACGCGACCGACCATCACCGTGCGAGCCGGCAGCATCACGGCCAGCATCGCCCCGGTAGCTCCCGGCTCGGGTACCCCGAGCGGCACCGTCAGGTTCACCGTCGATGGCATGCCGATCGGGACTGCGACGCTCGCCGCAGGAGTCGCAACGCTGAGCTACTCACTCCCCACCGACAAGGCTGACGAGGTTGCCGTCCAGTACCAGGGCGACTCCCGCTTCCTTGCCTCGTCGGCCACCACGACCCGTCGCAGCCCGGGGATCACGGCGACGCTCACCAGCGCTCAGCCCAAGAGCAAGAGCGGTTGGTACCGCAGTGCGGTCACGGTGAGCTTCACCTGCACCCCGAACGGCGCCGCACTGGTCTCCAGTTGCCCGCAACCGGTCACGCTCAGCAGGAACGGCGCGGCGCAGTCGGTCTCTCGCACCATCACTGCTGTCGACGGTGGCGCAGCGACCGTTTCGGTCACCGGCATCAACCTCGACCAGACGCGCCCGACGGTGGCGGTCACGGGAGTCTCGACCCAGACGCCGTACTTTGCAGCCGCGCCGGTCGGAAGATGCACCGCTCGCGACGGACTCTCGGGCATTGGGTCGTGCACCATCAGCTGGCGCGTCAGCGGCGGCACGGCGGTCTACACCGCGACCGCGATGGACAAGGCTGGCAACGTCTCGACGACCCGGCTCACGGCGAAGGTGAGCAGCTTCGTGATCCAGGGCGCGACCTTCAGCAATGGCATGTACCGGGTCAAGGCGGGTCACACCTACACGATGCTGGCCGCCGCGACGAGTCAGCCGCGGTATGTCGACGCGATGCCGTACCCCCGGGCGCCGCGCGGTTTGGACAACAAGTTCGTCAAGACCGGCCCGAACCGCTGGGCACTCGGCGTGACCTTCAGCAGCGCGATGCTGAAGCAGCGTTACTGGAACATCGGTATGCAGGTCGGCGGCCGGACCCAGGTGCTGAAGGTCGAGGTCGTCCGCTAGGCAAGGTCGGAGCGCCTCGGCAACTGACCAACAGGAAGAGGACCCCGACAGAACAGTCTGTCGGGGTCCTCTCCTGTGGAGCCGGTGACGAGAATCGAACTCGCGTGTCCAGCTTGGGAAGCTGGCGCTCTACCATTGAGCTACACCGGCGCACCCCACTGAGGCGGAGCGAACACCGCCCACGGGGCGGTGCGGCAGGAAGTCTAACCGAACGCGCGCACGAGACTGACGGCCCCCGGCATACCCCTCGCGTTAGTCTCTCACCGTGCTGCTGAGCGACCGCGACATCAAGGCCGAGATCGACAACGGACGAGTCGTCCTCGACCCCTGGGACCCGGAGATGGTCCAGCCGTCGAGCATCGACGTGCGCCTGGACCGCTACTTCCGGTTGTTCGACAACCACAAGTACCCCTTCATCGACCCCGCTGAGGACCAGCCCGACCTCACCCGGCTGGTCGAGGTCGACAAGGGGGAGCCGTTCATCCTGCACCCCGGCGAGTTCGTGCTCGGGTCGATCTACGAGACGGTCACGCTCCCCGATGACGTCGCGGCTCGCGTCGAGGGCAAGTCGAGCCTCGGCCGCCTCGGCCTGCTCACCCACGCGACCGCCGGCTTCGTGGACCCCGGCTTCACCGGCCACGTCACCCTCGAGCTCAGCAACGTCGCCACCCTGCCGATCAAGCTGTGGCCGGGCATGAAGATCGGCCAGCTCTGCTTCTTCCGCCTGAGCTCGCCCGTCGAGAACCCTTACGGCTCGGCCAAGTACGGCTCGCACTACCAGGGCCAGCGCGGCCCGACCGCGAGCCGTTCGTTCAAGAACTTCCACACCACCGAGGTCTGACCGCAGCCGAGGTATGCCGCGGGCGCACCCCGGCGCGTGCGTCCCGGACGGTGGGGGACCAGAGTGGAGGCATGAGCCACGACCTGGGAATCGCCCTCGGCGCCATGGAGTTCGGCACCCGCATCGACGAGCCGACCTCCTTCGCCCTGCTCGACCAGTACGTCGACGGCGGTGGGATGTGGATCGACACGGCCGACTGCTACGCGTTCTGGCTCAGCGACACCGGCGCCGGCGGTGACAGCGAGGCCCTGATCGGTCGCTGGCTCGCCCAGCGCCCGGGCCTGCGTGACCGCGTGAAGATCGCCACCAAGGCCGGTTGCGAGCCCGTCACCCCCGGTGTCTTCCCCGGCCCCACGACCGGCCTGGCCAAGGCGGCGATCGACCGGCAGTTCGAGGCGTCACTCGAGCGCCTCGGCCTCGACCGCGTCGACCTGTTCTTCGCCCACCGCGACGACCGCGACGTGCCGGCCGAGGAGGTCGCCGAGACCCTCGGCGCCCACGCGGCGGCCGGCCGGATCGACCGCATCGGCCTGTCCAACTGGCCCGTCTGGCGGGCCGAACGCGCCCGCTCCCACGCCGAGGCGCAAGGGCTCCCGGCCGCCGACACCCTCCAGCTCCGCTACTCCTACCTCCAGCCCCGACCGATGGTGCGCGACCACAGCCACGACCACCGGATGGGCTGGATTACCGACGAGACGATCGACTACCTCGAGGCCAACGCCCAGTGGGAGGCCTGGGCCTACAGCCCGCTGATGCAGGGGTCCTACGACCGCGACGACCGCGAGCCGGAGGAGGCGTTCGACCACCTCGGCAGCGACCGGCGCAAGGCCGCGATCGCGGCCGTGGCGCAGGAGCTGGGCGTCACCAAGAGCTCGGTGGTGCTCGCCTGGATGATCGGCGGCAGCCCGGCGATCCGCCCCATCGTCGCCACCAGCCGACCCGCCCAGCTCGCCGAGGCCCTCGACGCCGCGCGGCTCACCCTCACCGCCGACCAGCGCAAGGCGCTCGACGACGCCTGGTGACCGTGGCGCCGGCCCAGGGCGCCGTGGCATCCAGCAGGGCCACCGCTCCGAACGACTGACACAGCTCGCGAAACCTGAAGGAGGCCCCGGTGTCCGCACCCCGACTGCTCTGGCCGGCGGAGGTCGACCAGCCGCGTGCCGTGGTGCTCGTCCTCCACGGTGGCAAGTCGCGCAGCCGCCGACCCGTGCGGCCCTGGCAGGGAGCCGTGCTGCGTATGGCGCCGTTCGCGAAGGTCATCGCGGAGGCCGGCGCCGGCTCCATCGCCGTGGCGTCACTCCGGTATGCGGTGCGCGGCTGGAACGGTGCCGAGCAGAGCCCCCTGGCCGACACCCGCCTGGCCCTGGAGCAGATCGAGGCGAAGTACCCCGGCGTGCCGATCGGGCTGCTCGGCCACTCGATGGGCGGCCGCGTCGCACTCCACCTCGCCGACGACGAGCGGATCCACGCCATTGCCGCGCTCGCCCCGTGGGTCGAGCCCAGGGACCAGCCGCGCTCCCACCCGGGCCTCCACGTCCTCTTCATGCACGGCACCCTCGACCGCATGACCTCCCCACGCGCGTCGCGGGCGATGGCCACGGCGATGGCCGAGCTCGGGGCCGAGGTCAGCTACGAGTCCGTCAAGGGCGAGAGCCACGCCATGCTCCGCCAGGCCCCGCGCTGGCACCGCGAAGCCGCTGCCTTCCTCGTCGGCCACCTGCTCGACCAGCCCTGTCGGACCCTCACGCCATAGTGTCGGGAAGGGCTCAGCTGGGGCCCACCGACGAGACGTGACAGGGGAGACGACATGGCCGAGGTAGTGCTGTTCCACCACGCCCAGGGGCTGACCACGGGGATCACCGACTTCGCAGAGACCCTCCGCGACGCCGGCCACACGGTGCACACCCCCGACCTCTACGACGGCCAGACCTTCGAGACCCTCGACGAGGGCCTCGCCTACCTGAAGCAGGTCGGCTTCGCCACCATCCTCGAGCGCGGCAAGACCGCGGGCGAGGCGCTGCCTGCCGAGGTCGTCTGGGCCGGCTTCTCGCTCGGCGTGATGCCCGCCCAGCTGCTGGCCCAGACCCGTCCGGGTGCCCAGGGCGCGCTGCTCATGGAGTCGTGCGTGCCACCGTCGGAGTTCAGTGACGACGGCTGGCCCGACGAGGTGCCGGTGCAGGTGCACGGCATGGACGAGGACCCGTTCTTCGCGGGCGAGGGTGACCTCGACGCCGCCCGCGCGCTGGTCGAGGAGGCCGCCGACGGTGAGCTCTTCGTCTACCCCGGCAGGGCGCACCTCTTCGCCGACAACAGCATCTCCAGCTACGACGCCGAGCAGGCCGCGGTCCTCACCGACCGGGTCCTCGAGTTCCTCGACCGCGTGACCTGACGGGTCCTGACTGCGGGTCGCGCGGAGGCGCCTAGCGCTCCTCGGGCGTCGACACGGCATACCGCTCGACGATGTGCTCGGCGATCTCGAGCTCGGGTGACAGGTCGCGGTCCTCGATGCCTGCGGGGAGCGCCTCGCACCGCCCGAACGCCTCGCCCAGCTCACCCACCGGCACGACGCCGCGCATCCTCAACGCCCGCACCGTGCACACGAGCTCGACGGCCAGCATCCGTCGGTAGGCGGCGGTCGCCTCCCCGAGCCGCAACGCCGCCTGCCCGGCGAACGACGCGTCGTCCTCGATCCCGGCCGACACCCCGGCCGTCTGCACGCTCGACGGCGTCGACGCCACGCCTCGGATCGTGGACAGCGCCGAGGCGGCCACGTACTCCGCGATGAGCACCCCCGACGACCCCATCGTCGAGTCCGACAGGAAGAGCGGTAGCCCGCTGTCGGAGTCGGTCAGCGTGTGGCTGATCCGGGACTGCACCGCCTGCGCCGAACGCGTCAGGGCCAACAACGTCGTGTCCACCGCCAACACCAGGTATGCCGCGTGGAACCCGCCGTGGTGCGTCACCTCGGGCGCGCCGTCGGTGCCGGTGAAGAGCGGGTTCTCCGAGGCCGTGTTGGCCGCGGTCTCGACGACGCTCTTGAGGTCGAGGACGGTGTCGAGGACGGGACCATGCACCTGCGGCCAGGTGCGCAGCCCGAAGAAGTCCTGGAGGTGGGCCGGCTCGCCGGGCTGGCCGTCGAGCAGCTCGCGCAGCACTCGGATCACCTCCTGGGCGCCGCGGAAGGGAGTCGCGGCGGCGGCCGTCTCACTCACCGCCTCTGGATTGCCTTGCAGTGCAACGAAACTCAGTGCACAGACGGTGTCGGCGGCGCGCGCCAGCTCGTGCAGCGACGCGGCGTGCAGCGCGGTCTCCGCGATCGCGAACGCGTTGGACGACATGAGCGGGAGGGCGTCGGCCGAGGTCAGCTGCACGACGGAACGCTTGGCGCCGCCGGCCCGCTCACGCTCGCCGATGAGCGCCAGGCCGACCTCCGCGAGCGCGGTGAGGTCACCGGTGCCGAGCGACCCGTAGCGGTGCACCACGGGCAGGTCGCCCTCCGGCGCACCGACGAGGTCAGCGAGCGCCTGCGCGAGCGCGGGGTTCGCGCCCGATCCCCCGGCGAGGATCTGGTTGGCCCGCACCGCCAACGCGGCCCGCACGACGGACGGCGACATCGCCTCACCCCACCCGGCAGCGTGCGAGCGCAGCAGCCGCAGACCGTGGTCGACCTTGGAGTCGGTGCTCTCGTCGCGGGCCGCCCCGACTCCGGTCGTGCGGCCGTAGACCGGGCGGATCCTGCTGACCTCAGCGGCATTGCGGTGCGAGGTCCGGGCCACCGCCATGGCCGCCGGGTCGATGGTCACGGGCGCTCCGCGAGCCGCCCGCTCCAGCGCGTCGAGGTCGAGGCTGTGGCCGTCGAGGTGCACCGGTTGCGTCACGTCGCCAAGTATCGCCTGCCGGTGTCGCTTGTCGGTGTGCTGGGTTAGGTTGATCCGCATGATCGCCTTCGACGGTGTCACCAAGAAGTATCCGGACGGCACCGTGGCTGTCGACGACCTGAGCTTCGAGGCCCCCAGTGGCAAGATCACCGTGCTGGTCGGCCCGTCCGGCTGTGGCAAGACGACGTCCCTGCGCATGATCAACCGGATGATCCAGCCGTCCTCGGGCACCATCACGCTCGACGGCAAGGACACCGGGCGGATGAAGGAGTCCGAGCTGCGCCGCGGCATCGGCTACGTCATCCAGCACGCTGGCCTCTTCCCCCACCGCACGGTCCTCGACAACGTCTCGACCGTCCCGCGCCTGCTGGGCATGGACAAGACCGAGACCCGCAAGCGCTCGATGGAGCTGCTCGAGCGGGTCGGGCTCGACCCGGCCTTCGCCAAGCGCTACCCCGCCCAGCTCTCCGGCGGCCAGCAGCAGCGCGTCGGGGTGGCCCGCGCGCTCGCGGCCGACCCGCCGGTGATGCTCATGGACGAGCCGTTCAGCGCCGTCGACCCGGTGGTCCGCGAGCAGCTCCAGGACGAGTTCCTGCGCCTGCAGGGCGATCTCGGCAAGACGATCATCTTCGTCACCCACGACATCGACGAGGCCATCAAGCTGGGCGACCAGGTGGCCGTGCTCAAGGTCGGCGGCCACCTCGCCCAGATCGCCGCACCGGCCTACCTGCTCTCGCACCCGGTCGACGACTTCGTCGCAGACTTCGTCGGGCGCGACCGTGGCTACCGCGCGCTGTCGTTCCAGCAGACTCCTCGGCTCCCGCTCGCGTCCGAGCGCACCGTCTCCATGGGGGAGCGGATCGACGCCATCGACGCCGACTGGGTGCTCGTGGTCGACGACGACAACCACCCGCTGGGGTGGGTCGAGCCGGCTCGCCTGAAGGGCGAGGTGCGCAGCGAGACCCTCCACCGTGGCGGCACCGTCGCGCGGGCGAGCGGGCCGCTGCGCGCCGCGCTCGACGCCGCGCTGTCGAGCCCGAGCAGGCGAGGGGTGATCGTCGACGACACCGGGGCGCTGGTCGGCACGGTCAAGGCCCACGAGGTGCTCACCGCCATCGAGGAGACCAGCCGCCCAGAGCTGGCGAACCCAGACAACCCCGGGGCGCCGGCGGCATGACCTGGTTCCTCGACCACGTCCCCGAGGTCCTGCGACTGGCATGGACCCACGCCTACCTCGCGGGCATCCCGTTGGTGGTCGGGTTGCTGCTCGCGCTCCCGCTCGGCTGGCTGGCGCGGCGCTACTCGTGGCTCTATGCCCCGTTCACGGCCGGGTTCGGGCTGCTCTACACAATCCCCAGCCTCGCGCTGTTCGTCATGCTCCCGCTCTTCACCGGCTACGGCATCCTCAGCCCGGTCAACGTCGTGATCGCGTTGTCCCTCTACACCCTCGCCCTCCTGGTGCGCACCGTCGCCGACGGCCTGGGCGCTGTCCCCGACCACGTCCAGAACGCCGCGACCGCGATGGGCTACACCCGGGGCAAGCGGTTCTTCGCGATCGAGCTCCCGCTCGCCGTCCCCGTGATCGCGGCGGGGCTGCGGGTCGCCGCGGTGAGCAATGTCAGCATCGTCAGCGTCGGCACGATCATCGGGGTCCAGCAGCTCGGGCTGCTCTTCAGTGACGGGTTCAACCGCGACTTCTACGACCCGCTGGTCGTCGGCATCATCGGCTGCGTCGTGCTCGCCCTGCTCTTCGACGGCATCATCATCCTCCTGGCGCGACTGCTCACGCCGTGGCAGCGGGCGACGGGAGGCCGCGCATGAACGGCGTCATCACCTGGCTCACCGACCCGCTCAACTGGTCGGGTCCCGACGGCATCCCGGGCCAGACCCTCACCCACCTCTGGTACTCCGCGATCTCCCTGTTCTTTGCCAGCCTCATCGCCATCCCGGTGGGACTGGCGATCGGCCACACCGGTCGCGGCCGGTTCTTCGTCGTCAACCTCGCCGGCGCCGCCCGCGCGATCCCGAGCCTGGGTCTGCTCTACCTCATGGTCTTGTGGCTGTTCCCCAAGCTCAAGGGCGACTCGGCGTTCCTCGTGCCCAGCCTCATCGTCCTCATCGTGCTGGCGATCCCGCCCCTCATGGCGGGGGCCTACGCCGGGGTCGAGGGGGTCGACCCGGCGGCGCGCGACGCGGCCAAGGGCATGGGCATGACCGGCATGCAGGTCCTCGGCAAGGTCGAGGTCCCCAACGCCCTGCCGCTGATCCTCTCCGGGTTCCGCTCGGCCACCCTCCAGGTGATCGCCACCGCCACCCTGGCCGCCGTGGCCGGCACCGGCGGGCTGGGGCGGTTCCTCATCGACGGCCAGAAGATCCGCGACTACCCCCAGATGGCCGGCGGCGCCTTGCTCGTCGCCGTCCTGGCCCTGGTGGTCGACTTGCTGCTCGCGGTGGTGCAGCGCTACGTCGTCTCGCCCGGGCTGACGGGTCGCGGCGCGGGACCCGCGCGCGGCTCGCTGCGGCGGTCACCGAACCGTAACCAAGGTAATACCCCCCTCGATGTAGACATTCCGTCGTCGCCACGTACGGTGGATGCTCAAACCCCTTGAACAACGGCAGGAGCGGGACCGTGAAGCTCACCAAGATCACCCTGACCATCGCCACGGCGGCGGCCCTCATGGCCACCGCGGCGTGCGGCAACTCCGGTGGCGACCCGCTTGCCACCACCTCCAGCTCGAGCTCGGGCGGCGCTGCCAGCAGCACCATCAAGGTCGGCTCGGCCGACTTCCCCGAGAGCGCGCTGCTCGCCGAGATCTACGCCGGGGCCCTCGAGGCCAAGGGCGTCAAGGTCGAGAAGAAGCTCAACATCGGCGCCCGCGAGGCCTACATCCCCGCGCTCCAGGACGGGTCGATCGACCTCATCCCCGAGTACACCGGCGTGCTTCGTGACTACTTCAAGAAGGGCCAGACCGGCACCGACGCCGAGGCCGTCTACACCGAGCTCAAGGCCTCCGTCCCGGCCACGCTCACCGTGCTCGACAAGTCGGCGGCCGAGGACAAGGACGCCCTCGTCATGAAGAAGTCGCGCGCTGACGAGCTGGGTGTGAAGTCGATCGCCGACCTCGCCGGCAAGGCCGACAAGCTCACCGTCGGTGGACCGCCGGAGTGGAAGACCCGCGACACCGGCATCCCCGGGTTCAAGAAGATCTACGGCCTAACGTTCAAGGCGTTCCGCCCGCTCGATGCCGGCGGCCCGCTCACGCTGGCTGCCCTGAAGAACGGCCAGATCGACGCCGGTGACCTGTTCACCACCGACCCGAGCATCGCGGCGAACGGCCTCGTCGCGCTCGAGGACCCGAAGAGCATGTATGCCGCGCAGAACGTCGTGCCGCTCATCACCAAGAGCAAGAGCAACCCGACCATCGAGGGTGCCCTCAACGCCGTCTCGGGCAAGCTCGACACGGCCACCCTGTCCGACCTGCTCAAGCAGGTCGTCGTCGACAAGAAGGACCCCGACACCGTGGCCAAGGACTTCCTGACCAAGGCCGGCCTCGCCTGACCCAGCAGGGTCAGGCCCAGCAGGGCCTGACCAGTCCGACCTGACCGATCGATCCCGATCCTCCCCGGAGACGGATGAAGGCCGGGTGCGGTGTCCCCCCGGACCCGCACCCGGCCTTTCGGCATGACCCCCCGGTCTGCCAATCCCCGTTCCGCAATCTCGGGAAGCGCCCCTCCGCGCCTCACGTGACCTCGGACCCAGTGATCTCCGTTGCCACCAGAGTGGCGGAGTGGGGCCTGGGCAGGCATCGGTGAAACCACCGATATTCCCCCTGACGTACGGGATAGCCTGTCGGGGTGCTGACTCCGTGCGTGGGTCGTGATGACGTCCTCGAACGCCTTCGGCTCCTGCTCAGCAGCAACCGGTGGGTGACGCTGACCGGCGCCCCGGGGTGCGGGAAGACGCTGGTCGCCCGGCACACCGTCAGCGGTGAAGGTGCCGTCGCCTGGGTCACCGGGCACCAGCACGCGCACGTCGACTCGCTCGTCACCGCCTGCCTCGACGCGCTCGACGCCGAGGTCGCCCCGGGTGACTCGCCCACGCTGGCCCTCAAGCGGGCGCTCGACGGACGCACGACCCTGGTCGTGCTCGACGGCGTGGACGCCATCGAAGGGCTCGGCGAGCTGCTCAACGACCTCATCGAGGACGCCGAGGACTGGCGCCTCCTGTGCACGGCGACCACCGTCTCGGGGCGACCGCACGAGCAGGTGCTCCGGCTGTCCCCGCTCCCCGTGCCCTCGGCCCGCCAACCCCTGGAGGGGCCGGCCATCGAGCTGCTGCTCGCCCGGGTCGCGGCCGCGGGCGGTCACTCGGTCGACCTCGACCAGCACGACCGCATCCTGCGCGGACTCCTGCGCGCCAGCGGTGGGCTGCCCTCGCTCATCGAACAGCTGGCCGTCCAGATCGCGCTCGTCGGGGTCAGCGACGTCTCGCCGACCAACACCCTCGCCGACGCCGTCCGCGCGTCCTACGACCTGCTCGACCCGGCGCAGCAGGAGTGCTTCCGCCGGCTGGCCGTCATCGGTCGCCCGGTCGGTCTCGACGTGTTGGCCGACGTGTGCGGCGTCGGGCGCCCGCAGGCGGTCCAGCTCGCGGCCGCCCTGGCCCGCCGCAGCCTGGTCGAGGTGCAGCCCGACGGACGGTTCGACCTGCTGCCCCCGATGCGCGAGGCCGGACGACGGCTCGCCCGCGAGACCGACGACGCGGCGAGGGCCCTCGACGGGTTGCTCACCTGGGCCGACCGCGTGGTGCCCAAGGCGGTGAACGCAGGGTCGGCCGACGAGCCGTTCCTCAGCCAGCTCGCCCTCGTCGACTCCACGGTCCGCCAGGCCTGCGCCGTCGACGCGACCAGACCGCGCGGCTACGCCATCGCCAACCGGGCCTTCCCTTCGCTGTCCGCCGCGATGCGGCCCCGCGAGGCGCTCGACATGATGGAGGCCGCGCTCGCCAGCGGAGACGGTCCGCCGATCATCGGTTCGCAGCTCGCCCGCCGGGCCGGTATCTGCGCCTCAGAGGTGCGTGGCACCTACGAAGGGCTTCGCCTCCTCGATCGCGCCGAGGAGCACGCCTCCGCCCTCGACAGCGCGACGCGCGACCTCGAGCTGGCCCGCAACGCCGCGATCCGCGCCGAGATGCACCTCGACGCGGGCGACCTCCTCTCGGCCCGCCGCGATGCCGAGCGCACCCTCGACCTCGGGGGCGGCGACCCCTACGTCATCCGCCAGGTGCGACGCACCCTGATGGACGTCTGCGTCTCGGCCGGTGACTTCGCCGAAGCCGAGGAGCTCGCCACCCTCATCGTCGACTCGCCCCCGGCCGACGAGCTCTGGATCGCGCTGTCGGCTCGCACCCTCCAGGCCAAGATCGCCTGGGAGCAGGGCCGCCTCGTCGAGGCCGCCTCGCTGGCGACCTTCGCCCGCACCCAGGCCGAGGAGATCCGCGAGGACCGCATCGCCCTGCTGGCCGACACGGTGCACCGCATGGTCGCCGGTGGACCGGGGCTCAAGGTCGACACCGAGACCCTGCCGTGGGCGGTGCGCCTCGTCGTCCAGCTCCAGGACGCGCGCCAGCTGCTGGCGGAGGGCGACGCCACCCGCGCCGCCGGTCGCGCCGCTGACATCGTCGTGCTCGCCGACAGCAGCAAGCTCGGCCGCGACGCCGTCGAGGCCAGGCTGCTGGTCGCCGATGCCCTCATGGCGCTCGGCGAGCCCGCCCAGGCACGACCCTCCTACCTCTCGGTGCTGCGCCGGTCCGTCGAGGTGCCCCTTCCGTTGCGCGCCGCCGACGCCCTCGACGGGTTGGCGGCGATCGCCGCGGAGTCGGGCACGGCGGCATACCGGTCCATCGCGGGCGCCGCGGAGGCACTGCGCGCGAGTCGCCGCGCGGTCGGGCGTGGGCGCCCGGGGGTGCCGTATGC
The DNA here is from genome assembly GCF_054049895.1 of Pedococcus sp. P5_B7. Lineage (NCBI taxonomy): Bacteria > Bacillati > Actinomycetota > Actinomycetes > Micrococcales > Intrasporangiaceae > Pedococcus > Pedococcus sp. P5_B7. The sequence goes on along the minus strand of NZ_JBFULM010000003.1, from coordinate 43,835 downwards.
CGCGGGGTCGCCGAAGGACTGCCCGGCAGGCTGGGTGTCGGCCGGCCAGCTCACCAGCACCGGGGTGGCGGCGGTGACCGGCCTGGTCGGCAGCCAGGACTCGGCCGAGCTGGCGCCGACCCCCTTGCGGGTGCTGACCCGGGCCGAGCGCGCCGTCGCCGAGCTGGTCGCCGAAGGGCTGACCAGCCGCCAGATCGCCGAGCAGCTGTTCGTGTCGCCGCGCACGGTCGACGCCCACCTGAGCCACATCTTCCGCAAGCTGGAGATCGCGTCGCGCGCCAAGCTCGCCGCGCTGATGGTCGAGATCGCCTGAGCGACAACCAGTGGGGGCGCGGCGACGAATGACCCTCGTGCCCGACCTCACCTACCGCATCGTCATCCGGCTGTGCCGCGTCATGTTCCGGGCGCTCGGGCTGCGGATCCGGGTGTCGGGCACCGAGCACCTGCCCTCGACCGGGCCGGTGGTCGTGGTGGCGAACCACAGCAGCTTCCTCGACTTCATGTTCGTCGGGCTCGCGGCGGTGCAGCGCAGACGGCTGGTGCGGTTCATGGCCAAGGAGTCGGTCTTCCGCTCCCGCCTGTCGGGTCCGGTAATGCGTGGCATGGCCCACCTCCCCGTCGACCGGGCGCACGGGGAGCTCGCCGCCCGACAGGCCCTGCGCGCGCTGCAGTCCGGCGAGGTGGTGGGGGTCTATCCCGAGGCGACCATCGGTCGGGCCTTCGTCGTGAAGGGCGTCGAGGACTTCCGTCGCGGAGCCGCCTACCTGGCGCTGGCCACCGGTGCACCGCTCGTCCCGGTCGCGCACTGGGGCATCCACCGGATCTTCACCGTCGACGGCCGCTACTCACTGCGGCGCGGCACGGCCATCGAGGTCGTCGTCGGCGCACCCATCGTCCCGCTGCCGGGCGAGGATGCCGACGCCCTCACCGAGCGGCTCCACGACCGGCTCAGCGTCATGGTCGACGAGCTGGTCGCCCGCTACCCGCAGCCACCGGCTGACCCGGCCCGCGCGTGGTGGTGGCCGGCCGGTCGCGGAGGGGCCGCCCCGACGCCGGCCGACGCCCGCGTGCTCGACGACGCGGCCGTCAGCCGCGCCGACACCCCCCGCTAGGCGACGGGCTGGGGCTCGGGGTCTGGAGTGGGCTCGGGCTCGACGGTCTCGGGCTCGGTGGGCTGGCCGTCGTCGCGACGCTTGACCGCGGCGAGCAGCATCTGTGCGACGTCGACGACCTCGACGTCCGCACCCTTGCCTTCGGACTGGGCAGCGGTGAGGCCGTCGGACATCATCACGCGGCAGAACGGGCAGCCGATCGCGATCCGCTCGGCGCCGGTGCCGATGGCCTCCTCGGTGCGGTTGGTGTTGATCCGTGTGCCGAGCTTCTCCTCCATCCACATCCGGGCCCCGCCGGCGCCGCAGCAGAACGACTTCTCCTTGGTGCGCTCCATCTCGCGCAGCTCGACGCCGGGCAGGGCGCCGATCAGCTCGCGCGGCGGGGCGTAGACGCCGTTGTGCCGGCCGAGGTAGCAGGGGTCGTGGTAGGTCACCGTCTCGGCGGTGGAGGCGACGTCCTTGTTCGAGGACTTGCCGGGCACGTCGGCTGGTCGGGCGACCGGGACGAGCTTCTTCTCCCGGACGAGCCGGTTGAGGAGCTGGGTGTGGTGGACCACCTCGTACTTGCCGCCGAGCTGCGGGTACTCGTTCTTGATGGTGTTGAAGCAGTGTGCGCAGGTGACGACGATCTTGGTGGCGCCGACCTCGTTGAGGGTCTCGACGTTCTGCTGGGCGAGCATCTGGAAGAGGAACTCGTTGCCGGCCCGGCGGGCGGAGTCGCCGGTGCAGGACTCGCCGTCGCCGAGGATCGCGAACGACACCCCGGCCTGGTCGAGCAGCTCCGCGACCGCGCGGGTGGTCTTCTTGGCGCGGTCCTCATAGGCGCCGGCGCAGCCGACCCAGAAGAGGTAGTCGACGTCGTCGGCGGAGTCGACGTCCTGGCCGAGGATCTTCACCGGGAACGCCAGGTCCTTGGCCCAGTCGAGCCGGGCGCGCGCGGCCATGCCCCACGGGTTGCCCTTGTTCTCGAGGTTCTTGAACAGGCCGTTGAGCTCGTTCGGGAACGCGCTCTCGATGAGGTTCTGGTAGCGACGCATGTCGACGATGGCGTCGACGTGCTCGATGTCCACCGGGCACTGCTCGACACACGCGCCACAGGTGGTGCAGGACCACAGGACGTCCTGGTCGATGACGGCGTCGGGTCCGTGCGGGTTGTAGGCCCCGAGCGGGTTTCTGATGTCGTAGCCGGTGTCCCCGATGAGCGGCACCTCAGCAAGCTTGGCCGCATCCTCGCCCAGGCCCTCGCGCTCGGACTCGGTGGCGAGCAACCACGGCGCCTTGGCGTGCGCGTGGTCGCGCAGGGCCATCACGAGCATCTTGGGCGACAGCGGCTTGTCGGTGTTCCAGGCCGGGCACTGGCTCTGGCAGCGTCCGCACTCGGTGCAGGTGGTGAAGTCGAGCAGGCCCTTCCAGGTGAAGTCCTCGACCTTGCCCACGCCGAGCGCCGCGTCCTCGTCGAGGTCCTCGATGTTCTCGAAGTCCACTGGAGCCCCACCCACCATCAGCGGCTGGAGCTCGCCGAGCGAGGTGCGGCCGTCGGCGTGGCGCTTGAGGAAGATGTTGAAGAACGCGAGGAAGCGGTGCCAGGCGACGCCCATCGTCGGCTGGAGCGAGATGGTGATCATCCACGCGAACGAGATGAGGATCTTCACCGCCGCGACGACCACGATGACGTCCTCGAGGCGGGACACCGACCAGCCCTTGAACATCGCCCCGAGCCACCCGGTCAGCGGGTAGTGCAGGGCGTCGGCGTGACCCTTCCCGGAGAAGCCGGTGGTGCCGCCGTTGAAGTCGAGCGCGTACTCCAGCGCTCGCAGGCTGATGATGCAGATCGTGACGCCGAGGATGGTCAGCTCGACGTAGTAGGCCTGCCAGAACGTCGACCCGAAGAACCGCGAGCGCCGACCACCCTCTCCGGCGGCCGAGCGCGGGTGGTTCTTCTGCCGGATGACCATCAGCGTGACGATGCCCACGAGCCCGGTCCAGGCGAAGAACTCGGTGACCCACTCGTAGAGGAAGAAGTGCCCGATGACCGGCAGCGTGAAGTCGGCCTTGACGAGCTGGCCGAACGCGTTGAGCAGGGTGAAGAACAGCACCCCGAAGCTGATCATCGTGAACCAGTGCGCCACCGCGACGACCGGCAGCCGCGACATCCGCGTGTGCCCGAGGAACTCGCGCAGCAGCGTGACGGTCCGCGCCCCCTTGTCACCGGTGCGGGTGGCATCGGGCTGGCCGAGGCGGAAGACGGCGAGGAACTGCCGGATCACCCTCGCGAACAACGCAATGCCCGTGAGGGCGACGGCGAGGCACACGACGAGCGCGACGATCTGGAGCACAGACATGGCCGTCACTCTACTGGCCAGTAAGCGCCTGCTCAGCGTCTGTGTGAGGTGCGTCAAAGACGATCTGTATGCCGCGCGGCCGGCCCCGAGTGCCCGGTCGGCGCCCGCCCGGTGCGCGATCCGTGCCCGCCTACTTGGCGCCCGTTGCCCGCCCACCGGGCGCTCGTTGCCAACACACATAACGATCTGTTGGAATATGCATAACGTCGGGTTCGCTGAACCCGACGACAGCCCACGACCGCGCGCCACGGTTCGCCCGCGGCATACCGACGCAAGGAAGCTCGCATGCCCATCTATGACGACGTCACCAAGCTCATCGGCAACACCCCGCTGGTGCGGATCAACCGGCTGATCGACAGCGACGCGATCGTCGCCGGGAAGCTCGAGTTCTACAACCCGGCCTCCTCGGTCAAGGACCGCATCGGCGTCTCGATCATCGACGCCGCCGAGGCGGCGGGGGCGCTGAAGCCCGGTGGCACCATCGTCGAGGCCACGTCCGGCAACACCGGCATCGCGCTCGCGATGGTCGGAGCAGCCCGCGGCTACAACGTCGTGCTCACCATGCCGGAGACCATGTCGAAGGAGCGACGCGCGCTGCTGCGGGCCTACGGCGCCGAGCTCATCCTCACCGAGGGTGTCCTGGGCATGAAGGGTGCGGTGGCCAAGTCGGAGGAGGTCGCGGCCGAGCGTGGTGGCATCCTGGCCAAGCAGTTCGCCAACGAGGCCAACCCGGAGATCCACCGCAAGACGACCGCGGAGGAGATCTGGAAGGACACCGACGGCCAGGTCGATATCGTCATCGCTGGTATCGGCACCGGTGGCACGATCACCGGCGTCGGCCAGGTCCTGAAGTCCCGCAAGCCCGGCGTGCAGATCATCGCCGTCGAGCCCGAAGAGTCGCCGATCCTCAACGGCGGCCAGCCCGGACCCCACAAGATCCAGGGCATCGGGGCCAACTTCGTCCCGGAGATCCTCGACCGCGACGTCTACGACGAGGTCATCGACATCAACGCCGAGACGGCGGTCGAGTGGGCCAAGCGGGCTGCCAAGGAGGAGGGCCTGCTGGTCGGCATCTCGTCGGGCGCCGCGCTCGCGGCGGCCAACCAGGTGGCGACCCGTCCCGAGAACGCCGGCAAGACGATCGTCGTCATCATCCCGTCGTTCGGTGAGCGCTACCTCTCGACGATCCTCTTCTCCGACCTGCTCGACTGAGCTCGACTGACCCGGCGACAACCCTTCTGCTGCAACGGAACCCGATGACCCTCGCTCTCTACGCCAGGCGCGCACGCAACCGCATCGTCGACGACCTCGACGCCGCGATCGCGCGCGACCCGGCGGCGACCTCCCGGGTCGACGTGGCACTGAACGCCCCGGGACTGCACGCGATCTGGGCCTACCGGTTCGCCCACCGGCTGTGGTTGCGCGGCGGGTGGACCAAGCCGGTCGCGCGGGTCGTGATGACCTTCGTGCGCTCGGTGACCGGCGTCGAGATCCACCCCGGCGCGGTGATCGGGCACCGGTTCTTCATCGACCACGGCATGGGTGTCGTGATCGGCGAGACGGCCGAGGTCGGCGACGACGTGATGCTCTACCACGGGGTCACCCTCGGCGGCCGGTCGATGCAGCGGGTCAAGCGACACCCCACGGTGGGCTCGCGCGTGACGATCGGCGCGGGCGCGCGCATCCTCGGCCCGGTGCACATCGGCAACGACGTGCAGATCGGGGCGAACTCCGTGGTGGTCAAGGACATCCCGGCCGGAGCCATCGCGACCGGGATCCCCGCGACGGTGCGGTTCCCGCACGGCCACGAGGACCCCTACGAGGCGATGTTCAAGGACCCGGCCCTCTGGATCTGAGAGGGGTCGGGTCGCCAGTCCGTGCCGAAGAGGCAGAAGGCCCCTGCGGCCGGGTGCTCTGCGAGGGTCTCAGCGAGCGCCTCGGAGGCGGTCCGGCCTGAGGCGAGCCGGTGGTGGTAGGCCACCATCGCCTGCTCCGCCACCACGTCCGACACCGGTGCGACCGGGGCGACCACGCTACGCACCCCGAGCGCCAGCAGTGCGGCGGTGAGGCCGAGCGGTTCGTCGCCGGGCCGGGGGTCGAGCCGGCCGACGTCGCAGGCCGAGAGCACGACGTGGGGCGCGGTGGCCGGACGCGGGAGCTCGTGGGCGAAGACCGGGCCGTCGGCCATGTGCAGCGAGGAGAACCACGGGCTCTGCGGCTCGTGGGTGCCGTGCGCCGCGATGTGCACCACGCCTCCGCTGACCAGGGCGTCACGCACCGACTGAGCCGTCGCCGCGGAGTGTCCCTGGGAGTCGGCCCCGACCGACCGCCACGTCTCGGCGACCGCCGCCGACTCGGCGCCGGCCCGGAGCAACCGAGGGCCGGTCAGCGTCGTGACGGCGAGTGCACCTGTCGTCTGCGGGCCGGGGGAGAGCAGCGGAGTGGCCCACCGGGTCACCGAGGTGGCCACCGTGACCGGTCGGCCGGCGAGGCTGGGCAGCATGCCCCACGGGACCGCCATCAGGGTGCGGCCGGGGACCACGACCACCGGACCGTCGCCCAGACGGAGGTCAGAGAGCAGCCGCTGGTCGAGGGCCCCCACGGAGCCGGCGACCGCGCGCCCCACGGCAGCCTCCATCGCCGGGTTGGTGCTCGCGAAGGCGTGCGCCCGCAGGTCGCGGGTGAGCCGGTCGGCCAGGGCCGCGACCTCCGCGGCAGGGCCGACGTGGCGGAGCCGGCTGCCCTGCTCGGTGACGACCAGGACGTACTCCTCCCCCTCCTGGGCCACCCACACGAGGGCCTGCTCCCCACGGGCGCGGAGCAGGTCGCGGGTCGTGCCGTGGCCGAGCGGTGCACCCGCCGCCGCGACGTCGTCCTGGGCCACGCGGGTCCAGTCGAGGCGGCTGACCTCCCACTCGAGGCGCGCCGCGCGGGCGCGCTGGCGGGCGCCCTCCTGACCGGGGGAGACGCCCTCGCGACGGGCCTGGCGCAGCTCGGCCAGCAGCTCCGCCGACCGCTGGTCCTGGGGCGCCGAGAGCAGGGGCAGGCGGTGGGACACCGCCCGCCAGCGTTCGACGGCGTCGAAGACCCGGGGCGCAGAGCCGCTCGCCAGGGCGTCGTTGACGTCGAAGTCGGCCAGCCGCCGTCCGTGCAGCGCGAGGGCCGACCGGATCTCGACGCTCTGGCTCGGTGCCTGGCGCTCGGTGAGCCGGTGCATCGCGGCACGGACTGCCCGCCGCGACTTGACCGTGTTTCCTTGGGCCGCAGCGACTTTCGCGACCAGGAGTCGGTCGTGCATGTCGGCGGCGAAGCCTTGGCGCACCCGGCCGCTCAGTCTCTGCACGGCATACCCGGCCTCGTCGACCTGTCCTCTCAGCAGCAGCGCCTCGACGTGGACCCGCGCGGCGAGGCGCTCGTCGGGCGTGACCGGCCGGGCGACGTCGAGCCACGGCGCGAGGGTGCGGTTGAGGCCGCGCGGCACCGCTCCCTCGGCGAGGGACACCGAGGCGCGCAGCAGGGCTGCGCTGCGCTGGCGTTCGGTGGCACCGCGGGCGCGGAAGGCCGCGACGGCGGCATCGAGGTGCTCGCGCGCCGTCGACAGGTCGTCACGCAGCATCGCCGTCGACGCGAGGTCGAGCCGCAGGTCGGCCTCCTCGAGGCGGTGGCGGTCGCGTCGGGTCTCGTCGAGCGCACGGGTGAGCGTCTCGCGGGCCTGGTCGAGCAGCCCGACCTCGAGCAGCACGAGGGCGAGGTCGTGCTGCGCCCGCACCCGCCCGACCGGCACCGACATCTCGTCGGCCTCGCGCATCAGCTCGATCGCCTGGGGGAGCCGACCCGCGTAGTACTCGAGGCAGCCCAGGTTGTGGCGGACCTTGAACTCCTGCTCCGCGAGCCCGTGCTCGACGCTGACCCGCAGGGCAGATTCGAGGTCGGCGCGGGCCGGGGCCAGCTCGAGCAGGGAGAGGTGGGCCAGTCCGCCGTTGATGCGGGAGGCCACCTCCTCGCCGGGCGTCAGCAGGGAGTGCCCGTCCCCGACCTTGTCGAGGGCAGCCAGGGCCGAGCGCCAGTCCTGGCAGGAGACGTGCACGACCGCCTCCTGGATCCAGCTCAGCGCCCGGAGGCGGGGCGAGTCGGTCTGGGCCCGTGACTCCCGGAGCATCTCCAGCGCCTGGTCGAGCCCGTGCAACGCCAGGGTCGGCCAGGCGAGGGTGATGAGGAGCCGGGCTCGGGTCGGCACCCGGTCGTCGTCGGCGAGGCCGTCCGAGAGGGTCAGGGCGCGACGGAGCGAGCGCTCGGCATCGCGGAACCGGCCGATCTCATTGAGGTTCCGCGCTCGGGCCAGGAGCTCGGCGACCTGGTGGTCAGCAACCTCGATGTCGTACCTCAGATCTCGATAGCTGGCGTGATGACCGGTCGGCTCTGGGGGTCGTCGAGCCGACGCATGACGAGGTGGACGAGCCCGCGCTGCACCGAGGTGAAGGTGAACCGACCCGCGTCGTCCGTCGTGGTCTCCTGGGTGCGCGACCGTTCGCGCAGCTCGATGTGCGTCGGTCCGGTGGTCACCCACCCGCTCAGCCTGGCGTTGGTCCCCTCGACCAGCTCGATGGTGATCATCGCGCTGAGCTGCTCGCTGGAGAAGGTGATCGTGCCGGCCCGGTCGTAGTCGGTCGAGCGCACCCCGGCCAGCTCGGCCGTCGTCGTGGTGATCTCGGCGATCTCGGCCTCGAGCGCCGCGACCGACATCGCGAACTTGGCGCGCTCGGCCAGGTCACTCGGCACGGGGTCGCTGGCCTGGAGGATGGACCGGAGGGTCGCCAGCGTCCGCAGGTCCTGCTCGTCGATGGGCTCTGCCGCGAGGGCGTTGAGGTCGCGTTCGGCGGTCATGACGTCGCCCACCCGGGGTCGCCGAGGAGGGCCAGTTTGAGCTTGGCAAGGCACCGACCACGGGTCGGCCCGATGCTCCCGACCGGCATGCCCAGCGCATCGGCCACCTGGACGTAGTCGGGCCGTTCGGCGAGGGCGATCACCCGGAGCAGCTGCTGGCAGCGTTCGGGCAGGTCCTTGAAGTGGCGCCAGAGCAGTCCCTGCTCCTGGCTGCGCACCACGGCGTCGGCTGGCTCGTCACCCGTGGTCGGGATCTCGGGCAGCGCGTCGCCGATGTCCTCGCGCACGTCCTCGCGGCGGGACTTCTTCGACACCGCCCACGCCTCGCGGCGGGTGGTGGTGAGCAGCCACTTGAGGACGCCACGGGGGTCGCTGATCCCCGACGCGTGCTGCACGAGCGACAACCACGTGTTCTGGACGACGTCCTCCGCCTGCGCGGTCGAGAGTCCCTGGGCGCGAGCGGTGTACCACAGCAGCGAGGTCGTGCTGTCGACCAGCTCCGACATCCCCTCGGGACGGCCGTCGCGGTAGTCGCTGAACGCGCTGGCAGCCAGCTCGGCGAGGCTGCGGGTGCCTCCATCTGCGTGCATCACCGCTCCCCCTCCTCGACGGTGGTCTGGGCGTTGCGCTCGACGGTGGCCCGAGCCTTGCCCAGTACCTCGAGCCTCGTCTTCGCGTCAGCGTCCTCGGGACACTCGAGCTGCACCAGGGTCGCTGCGACGTCCCCGGCATACGCCGGTGCCGCGAACGAGGTGCCGCTCCACAGCCCGAACCCGCTCCTGTAGTTGTCAGGATCGCACGAGCCGCGGGCCGGGTCGGGCCCGGTGGGCTGGGCGATCACGGGCCGCAGGCTCCCGTTGAAGGTGGTCGGCATCGTGCTGACGACTGCCGTGCCGCAGCGGTAGGCCGTCACCCAGGACCCGGTGTTGGAGTAGATCGACACCGTGTGGCCATCGGGGTTGTGCGACCCGACGCTCGTGATCGGGTGGTCGTAGCCGCCCGCGATCGCGAACGCCGCGGGGTAGAACTCCTGGTTGGTGCCACCGTTGCCGGCGGCTGCAACTACCGCCACCCCGGTGCTGGCGAGCGCCCGCAGCACGCTGGAGAAAGCCGGTTCGTCGTCGAAGGCCCCCGGGGTCTCGTGGTAGTAGCCCAGCGAGAGCGACAGCACGTCGATGGCCGGCCCCTTGCCCTGGCCGGAGTGCGCCAGCAGCTGGCGCACGTAGAGCAGGGAGAGCGTCTCCACGAGGAAGGCCTCGTCGGTCACGCCGTCGCCGTGCATGACCGGGACGACCATCAGGAAGGCGTCGGGGCAGCGCTGGCGCACGACCCCCGCGATGAACGTGCCGTGGCCGGCCAGCGGGTCGAGCACCCCGTTGACGCGGTCGAGGGTGCACCCGGTCAGCTCGGGGTTGTCGTCGGCCGTGAACCGAAGGCCGATCGGCAGCCCGTCGACCTCCACGTCACGGATGACGCGGTCGGCGAACCACGGGTGCTCACCCAGCCCGGTGTCGAGCAGCGCCACGACCGGGCCGGACTTCTGGGTGGGCACGGGGACCGGTGCGGCCCAGACCACCGGGATCCTCGCCGAGGGGCCGCCGGGCAGCTCGTCGTCACCCACACCCGAGCCGTAGCCGACCCCGGAGCCGTAGCCGACCCCGGACCCGTAGCCCACGCCCGAGCCGTACCCCACGCCGGAGCCGTAACCGACCCCCGAGCCGTAACCCACGCCCGAGCCGTAGCCGGCCGCCGTGACGATGTGGCTGAGGCTCACGGCCTTGGCCGAGTCAGGGTCCTCGGCGCGCAAGGTCTGCAGGATCAGCCAGGCGTCGGGAGCGACGACCGGCCGGTTCGGGAGCGGCCGGAACTCGACCGTCGTCGAGACCGCCGCGTCGACCTGCTCGCCCAGCTCGTACTGCTCCACCAACGCCTCGAACCGGTCGTCTCGGCGGGTCTCCACCGAGTAGCCGAGCCGCTCGGCGATCGCGGACAGCGCGCTGATCGGGCCCTGCGCCGAGCGCGAGCCGAGTCCACGCACGAGCAGCCGGTTGCCGGCATACAAGGTCGGCTCCAGGGCGTCGTCGCCGTCGAGGCGCACCGCCTTCGCGGGGTCGAGCACGCGCACGTCGAGGCGCCGTGCCGCCGAGCGCGGGATCGCGACCGAGGGCGTGGGCCCCGGCCCTGACGGCGGCGGGGGAGTCGATGCGGCCATTGATTCTCCTGAGGTGGTGCCGACCACGCAGTGCAGTGTTCAGCGTAGTGAGGGATCGCTTCATCTGACAGGAGAAGCCGACGGGTCGGGTGATACCGGGACAGCCCCGAGAATCTGGTCCGAAAAAACTTTCGACGCGGATGTATCAGGGTCCCGCCCCCCGGCTCTTGTCCACTGTCAGACCTGGTCGGGGGACAAGGTGGGCACAACGAAAGGAAAGCCTCATGTCATGCAGGATCCGTCGCAGGGGGCGACGGATCAGGCGGATGGAGGGCCGCTGGGCACAGGGGTGCCAGCGGACCGGACGGCAGGTCGTGGGGGCGTGCTGCCGTCCAGCCCCTCGGGGCGCGTCGCCGGGTAGGTCAGGTCGAGGAAGGTGCTGGTCAGGGGTTTCCAGCACGCGCCAGGCCGGACCTTCTCGGCGACGCCGTTGAGCCCAGCAACACAGGAACGGCACGGCATACAGACCTCGTATGCCGTGCCGTTTCGCTGCGTGCGGTCAGGGGAGCTTGCCGGGTCCCGGACCGAACCCGGTGGTGTCGGCGTGCAGCCGCCCGTCGGTGCCACGGTGGAGCGTCTCGGGGAGCTCCTCACCCGTGAACCGCTCCTTGGCGTTCGCGCCGGCGGTCTTGGCGACGTCGCCGAGCTTGGCCGCGACGACGGGCGCCTGCTCCTTGACCGCCTGCTTCACGGTGTCGACCCGCGTCTGCACGGGGTCGCTGCCCCACACGCGGTCGGCCTGGCTCTTGATCTGCTGGTAGCGCTTCTGGCCGGCCTTGGCCCCGAGCACGTAGCCCGCAGCGAGACCGGCGAGGAACGAGAGCTTTGCCATGGTTCGGATCCTTTGGTCGGGTCTTCGACCCTAACCCATGACCCACAAACGTGCTGGTCAGCGGCCCGCCGAGGGATCTCTCGTGAGCCCCAGCCCCTGCGCCTCCGCCCCCTTTATCGGGTTTAGCAGGAAGGTTGCGCTTCACCCGAGAACCGTTCTCGGGTGAAGCGCAACCAAGTCCCTAAACCCGATAAAGGGGGGCTGGGGTTGGCGGCGGGTGTGGGATTTGAACCCACGAGAGGTTGCCCTCTGGTCGCTTTCAAGGCGACTGCACTAGGCCACTATGCGAACCCGCCCGGTGTGCGCGCCAACTATTCCAGACCTTCCCATCCCGCCGTGAGCGAGTACCGTGGAGGGAGGACGACGACACGCCACGAAGCGGGTGGTCGCAGAAACGAGTACGGTCCGAAATGTGTTGAATCACAGCATAATTCGCGCCGCGACCCAACCAATTCGACGCCACTCATACGCGAATTGAAGGATCCTGAAGTCACGGCCTCGCGACTAGCGTTCGCGGTGGGGGGAGATGAGCGTCCGCTTTCGGGCGGCGGGCCGAAGGCCGGGCAACCCTGCAGCCCGGCCTTCGCGCCGTCCAGGCCCTTCGCGCCGTCCGGACCTCGGACCGGAGGCGTCAGCGCGCGCGGCCCTGGCGCCCGCCGGCCAGCGCCGCGTCGGCCAAGGCGTCCGCGACCGCGTCGAGGTCCCCGGTCGCGGCTCCGACGGTGACCCGCACGTGGCCCCCCGTGCTCCCGACCTCGGCAGCGCCCAGCCGGAACGGCGCTCCGGCGGCCACCCCGATCCCGCGACTCGCGAGCCGCACGACCGCGGCGGTCTCGTCCTGCACCGGCACCCAGATGTTGATCCCCTCGGTCCCCGGCACCGCGACGCCCCGCGCGGCCAGTGCGTCGACCACGTGCGCCCGCCGCGCGGCATACGTGAGGGACGCCCGGGCCACCTCGGTGCGGGCGGTCTCGCTGGTCAGCAGCCCGAGGAGCACCTGCTGGAGCAGCCGGCTCGACCAACCCTGCCCCAGCTCTCGACGGGCGGTCAGCGCTCGGTGCAGGGCCGCCGGCGCGCTGAGCGCCGCGAGCCGCAGGTCCGGTCCGTGCGACTTCGAGAACGACCGGATGTATGCCGTGTGCTCGGGTCGCCAGCGACCCAGGCTCACGAGCGCCTCCGACGACAGCCCCGCGGCCGAGTCGTCCTCCACCACCAGGGTCTCCGTGCCGTCGAGCAGGGCTGCGATCGCCTGGGCCCGTGCGGTGGTCATCGTGACGCCGACCGGGTTCTGGGCTCGTGGCTGGAGGAAGACGGCAGCCGCCGGCTCGCGGAGGGCTTGCTTCAGGGCGCCGAGCTCGAGCCCCTCGTCGTCGAGCGGCAAGCCGACCAGCTGCACGCCGACGGACTCGAGCAGGTCGACCAGCGGCGGGAACCCGGGGTCCTCCACGACGACGCGGTCACCGAACCGCAGCGTCGTCCGCACGATGAGGTCCATCGCGTCCATCGCCCCGTCGACGACGGCGAGGTTGGCTGCGGGATACGGCCAGTCCTGGCGAAGCGTGTCGGCGAGAGCCGGGAGCACCGGGTCGTCGAGGTAGCTGCCGGTGGTCGGCGCCGAGGTGAGCTGCGCGAGCACCGCGCCGAGGGAGGGCAGGAGCGCGGGGTCGGGCACTCCGGTGGACAGGTCGAGGGTGAACACCGACTCGTGGCGCAGGGCCTGGCGGTAGCGCCCTCCGGTGGCCCCGCCCTGGTCGAGGATCGTGGTGCCGCGGCGCCCGTCGGCGTGGACGGCGCCCGACCGCGCGAGCAGCGCCCAGGCCGCGCTCACCGTGGTGGGCGACAGCGCGAGCTGCGCGGCGACCGTCCTGATCGGCGGCAGCCGGTCGCCCGCCACCAGCTCGCCGTCCCGGATCGCCGCCGAGACGGCATGGGCCAGGCCCTTGGCGGTGGGGTGGTCGAGGCGGTGCTCGAGGGCGGACAGGACTGCGGTCATGTTTTGTACCATAGCAATACGGACATTGTGTTACCAGCGAGTGGTCCGTATGGTTGGGGCATGACGACGCGCATCTCCCACTGGATCGACGGCCGCCCCCACGAGGGCAGCTCCGGGCGCTCGGCCCCGGTGTACAACCCCGCCACCGGGGTGGTCACCGCCGAGGTCGACCTGGCCTCGGTCGAGGAGGTGGGCGCGGCGGTGCAGGTCGCGGCCGACGCGGCCCGCGAGTGGCGGCACACCTCGCTCTCGCGCCGCTCTGCCGTCCTCTTCGCGTTCCGCGAGCTGCTCCACGAGCGCACCCCCGAGCTCGCCGCGATCATCACCGCCGAGCACGGCAAGGTGCTCTCCGACGCCGCTGGCGAGATCGCCCGCGGCCTCGAGAACGTCGAGTTCGCGACCGGGGTGCCGAACCTCCTCAAGGGTGGGTTCAGCGAGCAGGCGGCGACCGGGGTCGACGTCTACAACATCCGTCAGCCGCTCGGCGTCGTCGCCGGCATCACGCCCTTCAACTTCCCCGCCATGGTGCCGCTGTGGATGTGCGCGAACGCCATTGCCTGCGGCAACGCCTTCATCCTCAAGCCCAGTGAGAAGGACCCGTCCGCGGCGCTCTTCCTCGCGCAGCTGTGGAAGGAGGCCGGTCTGCCCGACGGCGTCTTCACCGTCGTCCACGGCGACAAGGTGGCCGTCGACGCGATCCTCGACCACCCCGCCATCGCTGCCGTGAGCTTCGTCGGGTCGACGCCGATCGCCAGGTACATCTACGAGCGCGGCACCGCGAACGGCAAGCGGGTGCAGGCTCTCGGTGGCGCCAAGAACCACGCCCTGGTCCTGCCCGACGCCGACATCGACATGGCGGCCGACGCGGTCGTCTCCGCCGCCTACGGCTCTGCGGGCGAGCGCTGCATGGCGCTGTCGGTGGCCGTCGCGGTCGGCGACATCGCCCAGCCGCTGGTCGACGCCATCGCTGCGCGCCTGCCCAAGCTCACCGTCGGCGACGGGGCCGACCCCGACTCCGACATGGGTCCGCTGATCACCGAGGAGCACCGCGACAAGGTCGCCGGCTACGTCGACGCCGGCGAGTCCGCCGGTGCGGCAGTCGTCGTCGACGGACGGACCGGCGAGCACCCCCAGGAGGGCTTCTTCCTCGGGACCACGCTGCTCGACCACGTCACCCCCGAGATGACCGTCTACACCGACGAGATCTTCGGCCCGGTGCTGTCGGTGGTCCGCGTCGACACCTACGAGGCCGGGATCGCCCTCATCAACTCGAACCAGTACGCGAACGGCACCGCGATCTTCACCCGAGACGGTGGGGTCGCCCGGCAGTTCCAGTGCGACGTCGAGGTCGGCATGGTCGGCATCAACGTGCCGATCCCGGTGCCGGTGGCCTACTACTCCTTCGGTGGCTGGAAGGACTCCCTCTTCGGCGACACCCACATGTACGGCCCGGAGGGCATCAACTTCTACACCCGGGGCAAGGTCGTCACGCAGCGCTGGCCCGACCCGGCGACCTCCAGCGTCGACCTCGGCTTCCCGCGCACCCGCTGACGCAAGCCGCCAGACTGTCCGGAACACCCGGCATACCAAGGACTCTCGATGACCGACACGCTGCCAGCCGCCATCTCCGCCCCCGCCTCCGAGGAGCAGGTGCGCCGTGACGACCGGGCCCACGTCTTCCACTCCTGGTCGGCGCAGGGCCTGATCGACCCGCTGCCGATCGCTGACGCGCTCGGTTCGTACTTCACCGACTACTCGGGCAAGCGCTACCTCGACTTCTCCAGCCAGCTCGTCAACGTCAACATCGGCTACCAGCACCCCAAGCTGGTCGCGGCCATCCAGGACCAGGCGGGGCGGCTGACCACCATCAGCCCGGCCTTCGCCAACGACGCGCGCTCCGAGGCGGCCCGCCTCATCAGCGAGCTCGCCCCGGGCGACCTCAACCGGGTGTTCTTCACCAACGGTGGTGCCGAGGCGACCGAGAACGCCCTGCGCATGGCGCGCCTGCACACGGGCCGCCACAAGGTCATGGCGGCCTACCGCAGCTATCACGGCGCGACCGCGGGAGCCATTGCCCTGACTGGCGATCCGCGTCGCTGGCCGTCCGAGCCGGGGATGCCGGGCATCGTGCGCTACTGGGGTCCGTACCCCTACCGCTCGGCCTTCCACGCGCAGGACGAGCAGGAGGAAGGGGTCCGCGCGCTGCAGCACCTGCGCGACCTCATCACCGTCGAGGGCCCGCAGACCATCGCGGCCATCATCCTCGAGACCGTGGTCGGCACCAACGGCATCCTCGTGCCGCCGCCGGGCTACCTCCAGGGGGTCCGTGACCTGTGTGACGAGTTCGGGATCGTGATGATCGCCGACGAGGTGATGGCCGGGTTCGCCCGCTGCGGTGAGTGGTTCGCGGTCGACCACTGGGGTATCGCCCCCGACCTCATCACCTTCGCCAAGGGGGTCAACAGCGGCTACGTGCCCCTCGGCGGCGTGATCATCTCCGAGCGGATCGCCCAGACCTTCGACCAGCGGCCGTTCCCGGGCGGGCTGACCTACTCCGGCCACCCGCTCGCCTGCGCCTCCGCCGTCGCCTCCATCACCATCTTCAAGGAGGAGGGCATCGTCGAGCACGCGCGCTCGCTCGGCGCCGACGTCATCGGACCCGGCCTGCGTGACCTGGCCGAGCGCCACCCCAGCGTCGGTGAGGTGCGGGGGCTCGGGGCCTTCTGGGCGCTCGAGCTGGTCCGCGACCGCGCGACCCGTGAGCCCCTCGTGCCGTTCAACGCCGGTGGGGCCGATGCCAAGCCGATGAACGACTTCGGAGCCGCCTGCAGGGAGCGCGGGCTCTGGCCGTTCATCCACTTCAACCGCACCCACGTCGTGCCGCCGTGCACGACGGCGGCCGACGAGGTGCGCGAGGGGCTGGCGATCCTCGACGAGGCCCTCAGCGTCGCGGACGCCTTCTACACCGGCAGCGACGCCTGACGCCGGTGGGTCATCCCGCGCTGGCCGAGGCCGCGCCGGCGGTCTACTGGCTCGACCAGCCCGACCGACCGCCGCGCCGCCCGGGCCTCGAAGGCCTCACCGCCGATGGCCTCTGCGCCGACCTGGTGGTCGTCGGCGCCGGGTACTCCGGGCTCTGGACTGCCCTGCTGGCCAAGGAGGCCGACCCGTCGCTCGACGTGCTCGTCCTCGAGGCGGGATCGGTGGGGTGGGCGGCCTCCGGCCGCAACGGCGGCTTCTGCTCCGCGAGCCTGACGCACGGTGAAGCCAACGGCCTCGCGCGGTGGCCGCAGGAGTATGCCGCGTTGCACCGCTTGGGGCTGGCGAACCTCGACGGCATCGAGGCGACCGTGCGCACGTACGGGATCGAGTGCGACTTCCGGCGCACCGGCGAGCTGACCGTGGCGACACAGCCGCACCAGGTGGAGTGGCTGGCGGAGGAGTCGGAGGGCGAGCTGCTCGACCGCGACGCGGTGCGTGCCCACCTCGACTCGCCGACCTACCTCGCCGGCCTCTACCAGCCGGACGAGACCGCGATCGTCGACCCGGCCCGGCTCGCGTGGGGGCTCGCCCGCGCGGCCGAGTCCCTCGGCGTCCGCATCGCCGAGGGCGTGCGCGTCACGGGTCTGTCGACCGCCGGGTCGGGTGTCGACGTCGCCACGGCGGACGGTCCCGTGGTCCGCGGAGCGCGAGTCGCGTTGGGCACCAACGCTTTTCCTTCGTTGCTCAAGCGCACCAGACTGCACACGGTGCCGGTCTACGACTACGCCCTCATGACCGAGCCGCTGACCGACGACCAGCTCGCCTCGCTGGGCTGGGCCAGCCGGGCCGGGGTGGGCGACATGGCCAACCAGTTCCACTACTACCGCCTCTCCACCGACAACCGGATCCTCTGGGGCGGCTACGACGCGATCTACCACTACGGGCGGCGCCTCGAGTCGGGCCTCGACCAGCGGCCCGCGACGTTCGACCGGCTGGCCACCCACTTCTTCGAGACCTTCCCCCAGCTCGAGGGACTGCGCTTCAGCCACCAGTGGGGCGGGGCCATCGACACCTCCACGCGGTTCTGTGCCTTCTACGGCACCGCCCACCGCGGTCGGGTCGCCTACGCGACGGGGTTCACCGGCTTGGGTGTCGGCGCGACCCGCTTCGGCGCCCAGGTCATGCTCGACCTGCTGAGCGGCGCGGAGACTGAGCGGACCCGGCTGGCGATGGTGCGCGAGAAGCCGCTGCCGTTCCCGCCGGAACCATTGGCCTACACCGGGATCCAGCTGACCCGCTGGGCGCTCGCGAGTGCCGACCGGCACGAGGGCCGGCGCAACCTGTGGCTGCGCGCCCTCGACCGGGCCGGCCTCGGCTTCGACTCCTAGGGCACGACTCACCTGTTGCGATCTGGTGGTCGCCGAGGGGGCCGCTGGGCAGGTCTGGTGAGGACGGTGCGAAACAAGTCGGGCTAGAGCGGCGAGTCCTGGCGTTGCGTCGCGTCGAGGTGGCTGCGCAGGATCTCGACCGCGAGCTCGTCGCGGGACCGGCCGGTCGCAGCGGCCCGCTCGGCAAGCGCGGCCGCCAGGTCCGGCGGCACGTCGAGGGTCGTGGCGGAGGAGCCGTGGTCGTCGGTCGAGCCGGGCCCGAACTTCATCAGGGCCGCTCCCACCACCGTGCCCAGGACGTCGAGGATGGCGACGATGCCGACCGCGCGGTAGAAGGTGTCCTCACCGGGGTCGACGCCGAGCACCAGCATGCTGGTCATCAGGGCCAGGAGGGCGGCGAGGCCGATGGTGCCGAGCAGCATCCGTCGAGCCAGGGTGTTGGCCTTCTCGCCGGGTGCGAGCAGCAGGCAGGTCTGGGCGAGGGTGGCGGCCACGATCGCCCCGATCGCGAAGGTCTTGACCCAGGCCTCGTCGAGCCCGTCGTGCGAGTCGAGCCAGATCAGCAGGAGCCCGGTCACGAGCGGGACGAGGACGACCACACCCCCCGCGACCCCGACGGGCTGCGACCTCCGGCCCGCGGTCGTGAGGTAGCAGAGCACCGCGATGCTGACCACGCCCACCAGCAGGGTGGTGAGCAGGACCTGGCCCTCCGTCTCTCCGAAGTCACCACCGCCGAGGAGGGCGATGATGCCGAGGAGGGCGGCGAGCGAGAACGAGCCGATGGTGACGCGGACGATCCAGCGGCGGATCGGTGCCGTCGTGGGCGTCGTGGGTGTCGTGGGCGCGGCGGGCGTCGTGGGGGTGGCCATGGCTCATGGTGGTGCATCCGCCCGGGTTCGCGCCTGAGTACCGAGCGCAGAAGGCGTGGTCCGAACGGGTGGTCTCTGCCCGCCCGACCCGGGTGCGAGGATGGCTGGGTGAGCCTCCCCGAGCCGCGCCCCCTCGACCTACCGCGGACGCCACCCCTGCGTCTGCGCGGCCGGACGTTCGACGCGTCGAGCCCCGCGGTCATGGGGATCATCAACCGCACCAGTGACTCCTTCTTCGCCGGCAACCGCCATGCCGACCTCGAGTCGGCCAAGCGCGCCCTCGAGGTCGCGGTGGCGGCCGGTGCTGACATCGTCGACATCGGCGGGGTGCGCGCCGGGCAGCAGGGCGAGGTGGTCGGACCGCAGGAGGAGATCGACCGCGTCATCCCCTTCCTGGCCCACGCCCGGGCGGCCTACCCCGACCTCGCACTCAGCCTCGACACGTGGCGGTCCGAGGTGGCGCAGGAGGCGGGGCGGCACGGCCTCGACCTCGTCAACGACACCTGGGCCGGCCACGATCCCGAGCTCGTCCACGTCGCGGCGAAGATCGGGGCCGGGGTCGTCTGCTCCCACACCGGTGGCCTCCCGCCGCGCACCGATCCCGTCAAGGTGACCTACGGGACCGACCCGCTCGACGTCGTCCGTGACGTGCTCCGCACGCTCGCCGACGGTGCGTCCGCGGCCCGGCAGGCCGGCATACCCCAGGACCGCATCCTCATCGACCCCACGCTCGACTTCGGCAAGACGACCGTGCACTCCCTGGAGGTGCTCCGGCACACCGCGGAGGTGGCGGAGCTGGGCTTCCCGATCCTGCAGGCGTTGTCCCGCAAGGACTTCGTGGGTGAGTCGCTCGGGCTCGAGGCCGATGACCGGCTCGAGGGCACGCTGGCCGCGACCGCCGTGGCCGCCTGGCTGGGTGCCACGGTGTTCCGGGCCCACGACGTGCGCGCCACCCGTCGGGTGGTCGACATGGTCGCGGTCATCCGCGGCGACCGCGCGCCGGTCCGCGCCGTACGCGGTACGTAGTACGCGCCGGCCCACGGACCCTCTCGGACCCGCTGGGGATGCGACGACGGCCGGAAGCCCCCTGGCTTTCCGGCCGTCGCCACGTTCCTCAGCTCACCGCAGGGTGATGGTCACCGTGTGCGGCACTCCGTCACCGAGGTCGATCCGCAGCTCGTACGTGCCGACCTGGAGCGGCTTGGTGTTGAGGTTGAACAGGTACTGCCCATCGGTGTACCTGAACAGGTTCCCGGTGGTGGCCGCCGAGGTCGACACCGCCACCGGCGTGGTGCCGGCTGCCGGTGCGGAGACCTTGCGGATCCACAGAGTGGACTGCAGGTTCGTGACGCCGGCCGAAGCGCCGGTCAGCGCGAACTTCACCGGGATGGTGCTGCCCTGCTTGTAGGTCCCACCCTCGGTGACCGGCGCCAGCACGCCGCTCCAGCCGACCGACACCGTGACCGTGAAGGACACGGCACTCGTGTTGCCCGCGTGGTCGGTCGACGTGCAGTTGACGTTGGTCGTCCCGAGCGGGAAGGTGCTGCCGCTCGGCGGGGTGCAGGTCACCGCGGTGGCCCCGTCGACCAGGTCGGTGGCCTGCGGCTTCGGATAGGTGACGACCGCGCCGGCGGCGGACGTCGCCGTGGCGGTGCGGTTCGAGACGCTGCCGAAGCTGGGTCCGGTGCGGTCGGCCACGGTGACGGTGAACTCGGCTGTGCCGGTGTTGCCGCTCAGGTCCGTCGCCGAGCAGGTGACGACGGTGTCACCCAGGGGGAAGGTGGAACCCTGTGCCTGGTCGCAGGTCACCGGTCGCGTGCCGTCTACGAGGTCCGTCGCGGTCGGGACCACCCAGCTGTGTGCCGCGCCAGCGGCCGAGGTGGCCTCGATCGTCTGGCTGGCCACCGCCCCGACCACCGGGGCAGTCGTGTCGGCGACGTTGACCGTGAACGTCTTGTCGACCGAGTTGCCGGAGAAGTCCTTCGCAGTGCAGGTCACCTGGGTCGCGCCCAGGGCGAAGACCGAACCGGATGCCGGGTCGCAGACGACGTCTGGCGACGCGTCGACGAGGTCGGTGGCCGTCGCCTCGAAGGACACCGGCGCACCGTTCGGCCCGGTGGCCTCTTCGGTCTCGACGGAGACGTCGTTGAACACCGGCGGCGTCGTGTCCTCCACGGTCACGGTGAAGTGGCCCGTGCCGGGGTTGCCGCGGATGTCGGTCGCGGAGCAGTCGACCCTCGTGTCACCGAGGGCGAAGAGCGAGCCGCTGGCCGGTGCACAGACGACGCTGACGTCGCCGTCCACGAGGTCGGACGCGAGACCGACCGCATACGTGACGGTGGCACCGTCTGGGCCGGTGGCCTCGTCGGTGACCGACTTGAGGGTGGGCAGCTCGGGCGCCGTCGTGTCCTTGACGTCGACCTTGAAGGAATCCGCGGCCGTGTTGCCGTGGGCGTCCGTGGCCGAGCAGCTCACCGTGGTGGGCGTGTCGAGTGCGAACTGGGTGCCCGAGGCGGGGTCGCACTCCACCGCTACGGTTCCATCGACGATGTCGCTGGCGGAGGTCGACCAGTCGACGACGGCACCCGCCGGGCTGGTGGCCTCGGCGATGATGTTGGCCGGCACTGTGAGGGCCGGAGCCGTGGTGTCCTCGACCGTGACGGTGAAGGTCGCCGACCCCGTGTTGCCGTGGGTGTCCTTGGAGGTGCACTTCACCGTGGTTTCACCCACCGGGTAGGTGTCCCCGGAGTTGTGGTCGCAGTCGACCGCGCGGTCGCCGTCGACGTCGTCGAGGGCAGTGGCCGCGGTCCAGTCGACCTGGGCGCCGGACGGCCCGGTGGCCTCGACCGCCTCAGGCTCGTGCACGGTCACCTTGGGGGCAGTCTTGTCCTGCACCGTGATGACGAACGAACCCGTGCCGGTGTTGCCGGCCGCGTCCTTGGCCGTGCACGTGACAGTCGTCGCGCCGAACGGGAAGGTGCTGCCCGATGCAGGGGTGCAGCTCACCGGCAGTGAGCCGTCGACGTTGTCCGTCGCAGTCGCGGTGAAGGAGTGCGCTGCACCGGCGGGGCTGGTGGCGCCGACCGTCACGTCGGAGGGCACGGTGACGACGGGGACCGTGTGGTCGGCCACCGAGACACTGAAGGTGGTGCTGGCCGAGTGGGCGCTCAGGTCAGTGGCCGAGCAGGTGACGGTCGTGCTGCCGATCGGGAAGGTGGAACCCGAGGCAGGCAGGCAGGAGACCGGGCGGCTGCCGTCGACGGCGTCGGTCGCCGTGGGCGAGGTGTAGGTGACCGGAGCGCCGGCTGAGTCGACCGCGTCGACGGTCACGTTGGAGACCGTGGAGAGCGACGGTGCGGTGGTGTCGACGATGGAGTAGGTCGCCGTCGCGGTGCCGAGCAGGCCGCCGGCGTCGGTGTAGGAGCAGGAGACCGTCCGGCTGCCGAGCCCGGCGGAAGCGCGAGGTCCGCTCAGGGCCGTCACGGAGGGCGTGACGCTGCCCGAGCCGTCGTGGTCGTCCGTCCACGTGCAGGTCGGCGTCGGCGCGGAACCGAACTCGTAGCTGCCGCCTGCCGTGACACCGGCCAGCGTCATCACGGGTGCGAGGTTGCTCGCGCAGTTCCAGGAGACCCCGAACGTGCCGGTGTCGCCGGCCGGGTAGGCGTTGGACGTGACCTTGACCGACACCGTCGTGTTGCCGGTCGCCGCCCCGGAGGAGATGGTGGTGCTGACGGGGAAGGTGAATGCCTGCCTCGCGCCGTTGGCGGTGAACCCGTCGGGGACGACCACGGGGTCGCCTACGAGGGTGGTCGTGACCTGGCTGCTGCCGTCGGTGATCGCGATGGTCAGCGTCTCCCCGGGCAGGTAGTGGGACGTGTTCGACCCGCCAGTGCGCTTCACCTCGACGAGGCCCGACCTGGTGACCGGGAGCGTGCACGCGGTGGCGACGAGATCGGTTGTGGCCGAGGCGACCGTATCGCCATCGGGCGTGACCACGTCGGCGTGGGCCGACCCGGCCGAGAAGAAGGTGAGGCTGGCGGCAGCGAAGACCGCCATCAGACGTGATGGTGCAGACAGTGACATGGACGTCCCCCAAGAACGAACGAAGCAGAGCGCGAGTAGTGATCGAACGATGGCACCACCGCTGACCTGCGCAAATACCCCCGAACCACAATAAGTCCAAACGGCTGACACGTTCGTTGAGGTGGCTTTCCGAGGCCTCGGTTTGGATGCAGCTGGCCGTGGAAGCGCCCCGGCTGAGCGTGAGTTGGGGAGGTAGCGTGAGTTGGTGATCTGACGAGAATTTGACCTCGGAGGACCTCACGCGGTCCCCATCCTGCGTGCTAGCGTTTCTCAGGGTTGCATCAAGCAGTTCCTCGCAAGGTCGACGAAGTGCCCGCCCTAGCACCATCAGAGCGGGCATTCGCCTTCTTAGGTGGCAGTTGGTCTGAGGGCGGGCATGTCTCGTCCGTGGGGGTGTGTACGGCAGCCTGGGTTCCGCGAAGTGCGGATTCCCAATGGCTACAAAAGAAAGAGTTACCCCATGGCACAGGGAACCGTTAAGTGGTTCAACGCTGAGAAGGGCTTCGGCTTCATCGCCCAGGACGGCGGCGGCCCGGACGTGTTCGTCCACTACTCGGCGATCGAGTCCTCGGGCTACCGCTCGTTGGACGAGGCGCAGCGCGTGGAGTTCGAGGTCACCCAGGGACCCAAGGGTCCCCAGGCTGACGCCGTTCGCCCGATCTGACCCGAGGACTGCTCAACCCACAGTCTTCCGACAAGGCCCCCACCACCGGTGGGGGCCTTGTCGCGTCCCGGTATGCCGCGTGGCGCCATCCCATGCAAAAGGCGAGTTAGCGCCGCGTCGCCCGGCGCTAACTCGCCTTTTGCATGAATCTGCGACGCTGGGGCTAGCCGGCGGCGAGGGCGGTGAGGAAGTCCTTGGCCACCGGCGCGGCGACGCTGCCACCGCTGGCGCCCTTCTCGACGAGCACCGCGAACGCGACGTCGCCCTGGTAGCCGACGAACCACGCGTGCGTCTCCGGCGGGTTCTTGGCGCCGAACTCCGCGGTGCCGGTCTTGCCGCGGACGATGCCGCCGGGCGTCCCCTTGAGCACCGTCGCGGTGCCACTGCTCACGACCTCACCCATCAGCGTCCGGAGCTGGCCCACGACCTTCGCGTCGAGGGGCTTGGCGGTCCGGTCGGCACCGTCGACGGCCGGGTCCGTGACGAGGGCGGGGGCGATGGTCGACCCACGCGCGACGTTGGCGGCGAGGACCGCCAGGGCCAGCGGCGACGTGACGTTGCGACCCTGTCCGATGGCGGCCGCCGCCTTGTCGGTCTTGCCGTTGTTGTCGGGGATGCTCGCGTCGAACGCGTTGGCGACACCGAGGGTCTTGGCCCACCCCGTGAGGCCGAGGGTCGCCGCGGCCTTGGCCAGGTCGTCGTTGCCCAGCTTGGTCGACAGCTGCACGAAGGCGGTGTTGCAGGAGTGCGCGAAGTCGGTGGTGAAGTCGGGGGTCCCGAGTGACTCGCCCTCGAAGTTCTTGTAGGACCTGCCGTCGACCACGAAGGTCTTGGGGC
Organism: Pedococcus sp. P5_B7; assembly: GCF_054049895.1. NCBI lineage: Bacteria > Bacillati > Actinomycetota > Actinomycetes > Micrococcales > Intrasporangiaceae > Pedococcus > Pedococcus sp. P5_B7. The sequence goes on along the minus strand of NZ_JBFULM010000003.1, from coordinate 19,637 downwards.
ACGTGACCGAGGTCCCCGGCGTGACCTTGCCCGAGCTCAGGAGCGAGTAGGTCGTGGCGATCTTGAACGCCGACCCGGGCGGGTAGTGACCGGTCATGGCCCGGTCGAACCCGAGGGCCGGGGAGTTGGCCGAGGCCAGGACGTCACCGGTCTTCACGTCGACCGCGACGAGCGCCGAGGGGACGTCGCCGGTCGAGGCGATCGCGTTCTCGGCGGCGTCCTGCACCCTGGGGGAGAGGGTGGTCGACACGTCCTTGCCGGGCACGGCGTCCTTGGCGAACAAGGCCGTGTCCGGCTCGGCGCTCGAGGTGACCTGCACTCCCGCGGTGCCACCGAGCACCGCGTCGTACTGCCCCTGGAGGCCACTGACCCCGGCGTAGTCGCCCGCGGCATACCGGCCCTTGGACTTGGCGATCAGCTCGGCGCTCACGGCGCCGAAGGAGCCGAGCAACGGCTGGCCGAAGGTGCGCGTCTTGGCCAGCGGCTGCTCGCGGGCGGGGTAGATCACGCCCTTGAGCGCGTCGAGGGCGGCCTTGCGCTCGTCGAAGTCGGACTGGCGGTAGGTGATGACGGGGATCGGAGCCTTGCTGCCGGCCTTCGTCGCGGCGGCCAGCTTGGCCACGAGCGACCCGGCCGGCTCGTCGACGATCTGCTCGAGCTCGCGCACGGTGGCGGCGGTCGCCCGGGACGGGTCGATCTGCACCGGGTAGACCTTCCCGATCGGGGTCAGGGCCTGCCCGTCACGGTCGCGCAGGGTGCCGCGCTCGCCCCACGTGCGGTTGGCGGTCAGGGTGGCGCCGGTCTTGAGCTGCGGGTGCCACTGCGAGTGGTCCTTCGGCAGGGTGATCGCCCAGCGGCGTCCGCCGGTCGCGGCGCGCTCGGCGGTGACCGGCACGTCGTACGACCAGACGACGCCCCCGGCCAGGGTCCACGAGACGTGCGCCGTGGCCGTCGCGCGGTCGCCGGTGCGCCGCACCCCGTCGGCGGTGACCTTGACCGGGCCGGTGCCCAGACCGGCGGTGGCCTTGGTGAACTCCGCCTGGACGACGTCGCTGGTGGTGCCGGTGAAGAGGATGCCCGGCTTGGTGAACGAGCGCCCCGCCCACGACGTGGCGAAGGCCGCCACCTCCTCCTTGGCGGCGGCGTCGAGCGCCTTCTCCGCCTCGGTGTGCCGCCACCACAGACCAGCCCCGGCCGCTGCTGCGACCAGGACGACGGCGGTGATTCCCCCCACGACTGCGCGTTGCCTCATGCGTCCATCCAACCTCACCTGTTGCTGCTTCGTCCCATTTGTCACCCCTGGACAACCCAGCGGGCTGGTGTGGCGTCTGGGGGACAGGACGCAGAAGGCCGAACACTCAGGAAGCGCCCGTACACTCACGGGGGCGATTCGTCGCCCGGCCACCTGCAGGGGTGGCCTTTTCAGGAATCAGAGAGGTATACGTGAGCGAGCCCACCAACGGCTCTGCGCCCGGCGACGACATCCCCGGCCAGAGCACGGGTGCCCCCGCCGACGGCACGCGCAGCACCACCGACGTCCCCCGGCGTCGGTCCGACCGCCACACCGCCAAGCACCATCGTCACCCGTGGCTGCGTCGCGCTGCCTTCGGCGTCGCCGGCCTCCTCGTGGTGTCTCTCGTCCTCGGCGTCGCCGCCTACGTCAAGCTCAACGGCAACATCCACCGCCTCGACATCAGCAGTGCGCTCGGTGACCGTCCGAAGCCGCAGGCCACCACGGACGCGCAGACCAACCTGGCCCCGCTGAACATCTTCGTGATGGGTTCGGACAGCCGTGAGGGCACCAACCTCGGCAAGGGACAGACCGAGTACGGCATGGCAGGCAGCCGCTCCGACACCAACCTCATCGTCCACCTCTCCGCCGACCGCAAGTCGGCGATCGTCGTGTCGATCCCGCGTGACTCGATGACGATGGCGCCGCGCGACTGCAAGAACAAGAACGACAAGGTCGAGAACGGCGTCGTCCGGCAGTGGAACCAGAACTTCACGCTCGGCGGGCCGGCCTGCACCATCCGCACGTTCGAGGGACTCACGGGCGTCTTCATCGACCACTTCGTCGTGATCGACTTCCGCGGGTTCCAGAGCATGGTCGACGCCCTCGGGGGCGTGACGGTCTGCCTCCCCGAGGCGGTCAAGGACCGCCAGAGCTTCCTCGACCTCCCGGCAGGCAAGAGCAGGGTCAACGGCAAGAACGCGCTGGCCTACGTGCGGTTGCGCCACAACATCGGTGACGGGTCGGACCTGGGTCGGATCGACCGCCAGCAGGCGTTCCTGTCGTCGGTGATCCAGGAGGCGACCAAGTCGTCGCTGCTGCTGCGCCCCGACAAGCTCTTCCGCTTCCTCAACGCCACCACCTCGGCGATGACGACCGACAACGGCTTGAACGTCGGTGAGATGAAGGACATCGCGCAGAGCGTGCAGAGGATCGGCACCGACCAGATCCGGTTCGTGAAGCTCCCGACCGAGGCCTACGCCCCCGACCCGAACCGCGTCCAGTGGACCTCCAGCGCCGACACCATCTGGAAGGCGCTCCGCACGGACAAGCCGCTGCCCGGTACGAAGGTGCCCTCGAGCACCACCACGGCCACCGGGTCGCCCACCACGACCGGGCCCGCGCTGACCGTCTCCCCGGACCGGATCAACGTGCGGGTCAGCAACGACTCGGGCATCGCGGGGCTGGCCAAGCAGTCAGCCGCGGAGCTCCAGGTGCAGGGTTTCAACGTCTCGTCGTACATCACCGGCAACAAGAGCACCGACGGTGTCGTGGTCCGCTACGGCCCGGGGCAGAAGGAAGCGGCGCGCACCGTCGCGGCCGTCTACCCGGGGGCGCAGCTGCGCGAGGACGACAGCCTGAGCACGACGCTCGAGCTGAGCATGGGTGTCGGCTCGCCCAAGGCCGTCGAGATCCCCAACCGCCTCGGCACCCAACCGCTCCCCAAGCCGACGGTGTCTGCCACGCCGAGCACCGGCCCGAGCGAGACCATCAAGGCGCGCACCGCAGACCAGGACATCTGCAGCTGACCTAGCCAGCGCAGCCCAGCGGCTTCCGCACAGGGTCGCTTTGCTCCCGTCGAGGGGGTGCAGATACCCTGTGCGGGCTCGGTTGCTCCATCGACCGGGCGAGGAGACGTCGCCTAGTCCGGTCTATGGCGCCGCACTGCTAATGCGGTTTGGGTTTATCGCCCATCGAGGGTTCAAATCCCTCCGTCTCCGCCACCCGAAGCAAGGCCCGACACGCTTTTCGTCGGGCCTTGCTTCGGGTGTGCCCGACGGGGAGTCCGTCGACCGTTCGAAGTGAACGCCCGTGCGTCCGGCCCCGTTTGCCGCGATCCGCAGGCGAGATCCGCCGGGCTCGGGCATCCTGTGGGCGACCGAGCCAAGGAGCGTCATGTCGTACCCGTCCAACCCGTTCGGCCCGCCCGGCCACCAGTCCCAGCCGGAGCCCCAGTCCCAGCCGGCGTACCAGTCCCAGCCGGCGTACCAGTCCCAGCCGGCGTACCAGCCCCAGCCGGACTACCCACCGCAGTCCCAGCCGCCCAACCCCCAGGCGTGGGCACCGGTCCACCAGACGGGGTATGCCGCGCAGGGACCCGGGCCCGGGCAGTACGCACCGTTCACGCCGGCTCCCAAGGGCGGCAACGGGCTGGCGGTCACGGCGCTCGTGATGAGTGGGCTCGCCTTGCTGGCTGTCGTGGCGATGGCCGCGTTCTTCTTCGTCGGGCCGGTCATGTCCGGCGGTGGCTACGTCCTCACCGGCGAGGTGACCGTCGTCGACAAGGGCGCGAGCTACTCGGCTCTCCAGGACTCGCTCGTCGCCGCGATCGAGGACGACGGCGGGTCCGTCGACGAGATCGTGTGTCCCGAGCGCTCCCAGGTCGGTCAGGGGCTGGTCACCGTCTGCCACGGCTCCGTGGACGGCTTCGACTGGACCGGCATCGTGGTGTTCGAGGACGACGCGGGCTCGTTCATCGTCACCGAGTACTGACCCTGCGGGGACCGCGGCTCCCGGCGGAAGATCCACGACCGCATCGCCACGAACCGCACGACCGTCGAGGCGGCCGTCGCAGCGCCGACGACGAAGGTCGCCACGGCGGTCGACGGCGCACTGACCGCTGCGTGCAGGAGCGCCAGCGCGCCCGCGGTCATCAGCCAGGTGATGCCGAAGACGGCCATCCCCTGCAGCTGTGACCGGAGCCGACCGGCGCCGCGGATGCCGAAGGTCCACCGTCGGTTGAGGGCGGTGTTGGCGACGGTCGCCACGAGCAGGGCGACCAGGTTGGCCGTCTGGGTCGAGGACGCCACCGACGCGAGCGACGCGAACAAGCCGAGGTGGATGACCGTCGACACGAGTCCCACCGCCGCGAACCGGCTGACCTGCCGCCACGTCCCGGCGGACGGGTCGTGGCGGCCGATCCGTGCGGCGATGTCCGCGACGGGAAGTCGTCCGGACGCCAGGCCCCGGCGCAGCCTGAGCACGCCGCGCAGGTCGTCGAGCGCCGTGGTGACGACGTCGACCCGCGAGTCGGGGTCGTCGAACCAGTCCACGGGCACTTCGTGGATGCGCAGGCCCGAGCGTTGGGCGAGCACGAGCAGCTCGGTGTCGAAGAACCACGTGGGGTCCTCGACCAGCGGCAGCAACTCGGCTGCCACGTCGCCCCTGATCGCCTTGAACCCGCACTGGGCATCGGTGAACCCGGCCCCGAGCGCAGCCTTGAGGACGAGGTTGTAGCAGCGCGAGATCACCTCGCGCTTGGCTCCCCGGACGACCCGTGAGCCCCGGGCCAGGCGTGACCCGATGGCCAGGTCGGAGTGCCCCGACATGAGTGGCGCGACCAGCGGCCACAGGGCGTCGAGGTCGGTGGACAGGTCGACGTCCATGTAGGCGAGGATCGGTGCGTCGGAGGCGAGCCACACCTGCTTGAGCGCGCGCCCCCGTCCCTTCTCCGCCAGACGCGCCAGGGCCACGCCCGGGAGCTCCGCCGCGAGCCCCGACGCGACGGCGACCGTCGCGTCGGTGCTGGCGTTGTCCGCCACCGTGATCCGGTACGGGTAGGGGAACGTCTCGGCCAGGTGGGCGTGCAGCCGGCGGACGCTGGCGGCGACCGTGTGCTGCTCGTTGTGGACGGGGATGACGACGTCGAGCACGGGGGCGGTCATCTCGGCTCTCCTCAGGTGGTCTGCGTGGTGCTGGTGGTCGCTGAACCAGCGCTGGAGGCCAACGGCTGAGTCAGGTCGTAGAAGGTGGATCCGCCGATACTGACCTGGGTGAAGTTGGCCGCCACCCACTCCGAGATCTGCGTGCCGGTGCCCGAGCTGCCCAGCCCGCCACCGCGGCCACCGCCGGACCCCCCACTGGCGAAGTAGTGGACGTCGCCGTCGGCGACGTACTGCTGGAACTGCGCCAGGGTCGGGCTTGGGTCACTGCCGTTGAAGCCACCGATGGCCATCACCGGCAGGCCGGTCCCGAGCTGCAGGCCGGCCGCGTTCTGCGACCCGATGGCGGCGGCGACCCAGCGGTAGGAGCTGGCGCCGGCCGAGAGGGCCGAGACGACCTCGGTGTTCGGCGTCGAGGCGCTGAGCAGGCCGCCCATGCCACCGGCGCGCGTGCCACCCGTCGTGCCGGTGCCGGCCTGTGGCCCGCCGGTGATGCCCTGCGGAGGTGCACCCAAGCCGCCCGGGCCACCGCCCGGCATACCGCCGCCTCGGCCGCCGGCCACCGCCGGACCCGCCGTGACGATCGACCCGGTGTGCGCGGTGCCGACGGTCTGGACGCTGTAGGCGGCCGGCCCGGCGAGCGCCGCCACGAGGGCACCGGCGATCACCACCGGCACGAACCGGCGGTGCAGCTGCGTGATGGCGAGGAGCAGGAGGGCGCTGGCGAGGCCGAGCGCGAGGACGAAGATCCGCAGCCAGCCCTGCCAGTCGGTCCGCGAGAGCAGGATGAACGACCAGGTGGCGGCCGCGGCGGTCGCCACTGCGAGGGCGATCGACCCGACCGAGCTGTGTCGATGCTCCCAGGCCTCCGCGGCACCCATGCCGACCAGGGCGGCGATGGCGGGCGCGAGGGCGACCGTGTAGTACTCGTGGAAGATGCCGGCCATCAGCGAGAACGTCACCATCGTGACGAGCAGCCAACCGCCCCAGACCACGTATGCCGCGCGGCGGGCATCCGTGCGCGGGGCCCGGCCCCGCAGGTAGAGGCCGATGGCCAGGAGGATGAGGGCCGACGGGATGAGCCAGGAGATCTGGCCGCCGATGGACGAGCTGAACATGCGCCCCAGGCCGGTCGCGCCCCAGCCGTTGCCGCCGCCGACCGACCCGGTCTCGTTGCCGCTGATCCGGCCGAGGCCGTTGTAGCCGAAGGTGAGCGACAGGAACGAGTTGTCCTGCGACCCGCCGATGTAGGGGCGCAGGCTCGCGGGGATGAGCTCGACGATCGCCACCCACCAGGCCGCGGACAGGACCATGGCCGCGCTCCCGATGAGGGCACCGGTGATGCGACGGCGGAGGGTGGTGTCGGCGAACAGGACGTAGGCGAGGCCGAAGGCCGGGACGACGAGGAGGACCTGCAGCGCCTTGGTCAGGAAGCCGAGGCCGATGAAGACGCCGACGATGGCGAACCACTTGGCCGAGCCCTGCTCGATCGACTTCATCGTGGCCCAGGCCCCGAGCGCCATGAGGAGGACGAGCAGCGCGTCGGGGTTGTTGAACCGGAACATCAGGACGGCCACCGGCGTCAGCGCCATGACCGCGCCACCGATGAGCCCGGCGGCAGCGCCGAAGTGGCGCTTCACCGTCGCGTAGACGACGCCGACCGTGGCAACGCCCATCAGCACCTCGGGCATGAGGATGCTGAAGGAGCTGAGCCCGAGCACCCGCACCGACAGGGCCATCACCCACAACGAGGCGGGCGGCTTGTCGACGGTGATCGAGTTGCCCGCGTCAGACGAGCCGAAGAAGAACGCCCTCCAGCTGTCGCTGCCGGCCTGCACCGCGGCGGAGTAGAACGAGTTCGCGTAGCCGTTCGAGGTGAGGTTGGCGAAGTAGAAGAGGGCCGTCGCGAGGGGCAGGCCGAGGAGTGCAGGGCGGGCCCAGGACGGGTCGCTGTCGGGGCCGCGCCAGAGGCGCTGGATCCAACGCGGCGTCGTCGGCTCGGCCGGGCCAGCCTGCACGGGGGTGGTGGGGCGCGCGGGCAGCTCGGGCTGGCCGGCGGCGTCGCGGTGGAGGGTCATCGTGTCCATGCCCCTACGGTCGGGCCGGGCCCTGTGCGAGCCCTGTGGTGCTCCTGAGTCCCGGTGATGAGTCCGGCCTGGTTGCGGACCGCCCGACTCAGCCTCGAGGTAGGGCGACCGTGAAGGTGGTGTCGCCGGGGCTCGAGGACAGCTCGACGTTGCCGCCGTGCGACTTGGCGACGGCGTCGACGATCGAGAGCCCGAGGCCGCTCGAGCCGGACGCCCGGTTGCGCGAGTCGTCGCCTCGGGTGAAGCGTTGGAAGACGTTGCGCTGCAACGCCTCCGGCACGCCGGGGCCATCGTCCGACACGCTGAGCCTGATCCACTGCCCGTCGGGCTTGACCGACATGATCACGCGGGTGCCCGCAGGGGTGTGGGTGCGCGCGTTGGCCAGGAGGTTCGCGACGACCTGGTGCAGACGAGCCGAGTCGCCGGTCACCTCGACGGGCTGGTCGGGCAGGTCGAGCTCCCAGCGGTGGTCGGGGGAGGCGGCGTGGGCGTCGCTCACCGCGTCCATCGCGAGGAGCGACAGGTCGACGGGCTCGCGGTCCAGGGGTCGGCCGGCGTCCAGCCGGGCCAGCAGCAGGAGGTCCTCGACGAGTCCCTGCATGCGCAACGCCTCGGACTCGACGCGCGACAGCGCGTGCGTGACCGACGCGGGCACCGGCTCGCGCTCGCGCCGGGACAGCTCGGCATACCCGCGGATGGAGGCGAGGGGAGTGCGCAGCTCGTGCGACGCGTCGGCGACGAACTGTCGCACCCGCTGCTCGCTGTCGTGCCGTGCCTGCAGCGCGCCCTCGACGTTGTCGAGCATGTTGTTGAGCGCGAGGCCGACCTGGCCGACCTCGGTGCGGGGGTCGGTGTCGGTGTCGGCGAGCCGCTCGGCGAGGGCGACGTCGCCGGAGTCGAGCTTGAGGTTGGAGACCTTGGTCGCGGTGTGGGCGACCCGTTGGAGGGGAGCCAGGTTGCGCCGCACCAGCCACAGCCCGCCGGCCGACACCAGGATGAAGCCGATGACGGTGCCACCCACCATCAGCGTGATGACCTGGTTGATGGTCGCGGTGACGCCGCCCGTGGGCAGCCCCGAGATGACCGTGTCGCCATCACTCTCGTGGGCCGACGCCAAGCGGTAGGTGCCCAGCCCCTCGATCTCGACCGTCTTCGGGTTCGTGCCGATGCCGGCGGCCAGCAGGGCGCTGACCTGCGCAGTGGTCAGCGTGCCGGTCGTCTCGTCGTGCTCGACCCGGTTGACGCTGACGAGGCTGTCCCGGACCACCAGGGTGAGGGATTGGCCGCCGCCGCCGGGGAGGGGGCCTCCTCCGCCGGGGCCGGGTCCCCGCCCGTCGTTGGAGCGGGGACCGCCGGCCCGGACGAGGGTCGACTGGAGGTCCTGGTCGAGACGGCCGACGAGGAAGTCGTGCAGCAGCACCACGGTCAGGGACGACGTGGCGAGGGTGATGGCGAGGAACAGCCCGACCACCGTGGCGACCAGCTTCCTGCTCAGGGTCCAGGTGGCCGGGTTGAGGCTCGATCGAGCAGAGCCGACCGCGGCGGCAGGGCTCATGCTGCGGGCTTGAGGACGTACCCGACGCCACGCATGGTGTGGATCATCGGCTCGCGACCCGCGTCGATCTTCTTGCGCAGGTAGGAGATGTAGAGCTCGACGACGTTGGCCTGGCCGCCGAAGTCGTAGTTCCACACGCGGTCGAGGATCTGTGCCTTGGAGAGCACCCGCTTGGGGTTGCGCATCAGGTAGCGGAGCAGCTCGAACTCGGTGGCCGTGAGGTTGATCGGCTCGCCGGCCCGGGTCACCTCGTGGCTGTCCTCGTCCATGCTGAGGTCACCCACCACCAGCACGGAGTCGGACTCGTCGGTGACGACGGCGGTGCGGCGCATCAGGGCGCGCAGCCGAGCCACCACCTCCTCCAGGCTGAACGGCTTGGTGACGTAGTCGTCGCCGCCCGCGGTCAGGCCGGCCACGCGGTCCTCCACGGCGTCCTTGGCCGTCAGGAAGAGCACGGGCACGTTCGGGTTGTCGCCACGCATCCGGCGCAGCACCTCGAGTCCGTCGAAGTCGGGGAGCATCATGTCGAGGGCGACCGCATCGGGCTGGAACTCCCGGGCTGCCCGGACCGCCGCGACACCGGTGGCCGCCGTGCGGACCTCCCAGCCCTCGTAGCGCAGCGCCATCCCCAGCAGCTCGGTGAGGTTGTTCTCGTCGTCCACGACGAGGACGCGGACGGGGGAGCCGTCGAGGCGCTGGAGCTTGGCGGAGGCTGACTGCTTCGTGTTCATGGTCCTAGGAAACACCGGAACGATGTGCGGCGCCCTCGGATCTCCTGTGCGAATCCTGTGAGCCCTCTGTGCCGGATGCTCAGCCGTCCGATACCCGTTCCACAGCATCGCCACAGCGTCGCTACCGAGAGTCGGATCCGACCACCTTCCCATCGACGTTGGAGAACCGATGACGACCCCGCGCACCGACGACACCGCCCCGCAGCTCGTGTGGGCGCAGACCCAGACCCTCCCGTATGCCGCGCGGGAGCCGGCCGTGGCGCCCACCGCCCCCGCGCCCCCCGCGCCCGCCGTGGCCGGCCCGGCCGACGCCGAGCCGGTCGAGTCGCCTGGAGCACCGGACACCGCACCTGCCCTCAACCCGCCCACCTGGAGTGGTCGCAAGACCGCGATCGCCGCGGCGCTCGCCATCGGCTTCTCCTCGATGGGCGCGGTGGCCGCCGCTGCCGCGATCCCGCCAGGAACCACCCAGAGCGGCGGCCCGGTCCAGCAGGGTGGCTTCGGGCCGGGAGGGCGCCAGCCGGGCGGCTTCCCCCAGCAGGGCACTCAGCAGGGCACTCAGCAGGGCACCCAGCAGGGCACCCAGCTGCCGCAGGGTCCCGGCCAGGGCGGCTCGGGCTCGGTGCAGCAGGCGTCCACTGACCCGAACGCGGGCACGCCATGATCCACGTGGCCGTCCTGCCGGGCAGTGCCGTGGCGCGCTGGGTGCGACGGCGGACCACGACGGCCGCGAGCACGGCATACCGGAACGTGGAACCGTTGGCGCGCAAGGACTTCAGCATGGTGCCGGTCTGTGGGTCGGTGCGGCCCTCGGCCTCGCAGCGCCAGCTCAGCCAGCGGCTCTGACGTCAGGGGCGGATCTCGCCCGAGCCGCGCTCGACCAGCTCGGGAGCCAGCACCACGTGACGAGGGGGTGAGGTGTCGCCGTCGATCCGGGCGAAGAGGCGCTGGGCCACCTCGGCCCCGATCGCGCCGACGTTCTGTCGGATCACGGTCAGCGGCGGGTCGACGATGTCAGCCAACGGGAAGTCGTCGAAACCGACCAGGGCGATCTGACCTGCCTTGCCGAGCCTGTGCAGTGCTCGAATCGTGCCGACTGCCAACGAGTTTCGCGCAGCGAAGATCGCGGTCGGGGGCTCGGTGCTGTCGAGGAGCCGGTGGACAGCAGCCTCCGCGTCCTCCGCCGAGCGCAGCGACGTGATGATCCTCGACGGGTCGAGCGGGATGTGTCGCGCGCGCATCGCGGCCTCGAAGCCCTCGTGCCGGGTGCGCGCCGTCTGGATGGTCGGCAGGTCGCCGAGGAACGCGATCCGCCGGTGTCCATGGGCGACCAGGTGGTAGACCGCGAGCCGCGAGCCACGGGCGTTGTCGATCGTGACAGAGTCGGTGTCGATGCCGTTGGGGGTGCGGTCCACGAACACGATGGGCAGACCGCTGCGCAGGTCGTCGGCGAGGTAGTCGTGACGATCGGTCGCGGGCATGAGGAGCAGGCCGTCGACCCGTCGGCGCACCAGGCCCTCGACCAGCGCGCGCTCGCGCTCGGGCTCCTCATCGAGGCTCGACGCCACGATGACCACGTCGCGGTCGCGGGCCTCGTCCTCGAGGCTGCGCAGGAGGCTGGACGAGAACGAGTTGCTGACGTCCTGCAGGAGCGCGCCGACCATGGCCGTCTTGCCGTGTCCGCGGCGCAGGTTGCTCGCTGCGAGGTTGTGCCGGTAGCCGAGCTGGGCGACGGCCCGTTCCACCCTCGTCACGACGTCGGCCGAGACGCCGGACTCGCGGTTGACGACGCGTGACACCGTCTTGAGGCTCACGCCCGCGAGAGCCGCCACTTCGCGCATGGTGGCACGGGGACGTCGAGTATCTCCCTTTGACAACGATGTCACGATCACGTCTGCAGTTGTACAGGAACTGTTGACAAAAGCACAACTGAAGACTAGAAACGCTCTTGACAACGTTGTCACGCGGCACCGGCGCCGCACGAGATGGGAGACACCATGCGTCACAGCACTCTGCAGACCCCCACCTTCCGCCGCACCCTTGCGGTCACCCTCGCCGCCTCGACTGCCCTCGCCCTCGGCGCGTGCAACCGTGGCGGCGCCGACACCGGCGGAGGTGGCGGCGGTGAGGCCGCCGTCGGCGTCACGCTCATCACCAAGGACTCCACGAACCCGTTCTTCGTCGCCATGCAGAAGGGCGCCAAGGCCGACGCCGCCAAGAACAACGTCAAGCTGACGGTCGCGTCCGGCAAGCAGGAGGGTGACGACCAGGGCCAGATCACGGCGATCGAGGACGCCATCGCCCGCGGCGACAAGGGCATCCTCATCACGCCGATGAGCACCGGCGTCAACGCCGCCATGAAGAAGGCGCGCGACGCCAAGCTGTTCGTCATCGCCCTCGACACCCCGCCCGACCCGGCCGACACCGTCGACATCACCTTCGCGACCAACAACCGCAACGCCGGCAAGCTCGACGGCCAGTGGGCCGCGGCGCAGCTCGACGGCAAGCCTGCGGTCATCGCGCTGCTCGACCTGTTCGACGACAAGATCGTCTCGGTCGACTACAACCGTGACCAGGGCTTCCTCGAGGGCATGGGCATCGACGTGGCCGACGGCAAGAAGAACGGCGACGAGGCCAAGACCGGCAAGTACTCCGGCGGCAAGGGCGGCGACTACACGATCGCCTGCAACGAGGCCGGACAGGGCGCCGAGGACGGTGGGCGCTCGGCCATGGAGAAGTGCCTGGCCAAGAACCCGAACATCAACGTGGTCTACACGATCAACGAGCCGACCGCGGTCGGTGCCAACGCGGCCCTCAAGGCGGCCGGCAAGACCGCGCTGATCGTCTCGGTCGACGGTGGCTGCGCCGGCGTCGGCAGTGTCAAGAGCGGCGTGATCGGTGCCACGGCCCAGCAGTACCCGCTGAAGATGGCCACGCTGGGTATGGAGGCCATCGCCAAGATCGCCCGCGGTGGCGAGAAGCCGCAGGTCTCCCCCGGCCTCGACTTCTTCGACACCGGCGTCGCGCTCGTCACCGACAAGAAGGCTGACGGTGTCGACAGCATCACCTCTGACGAGGGCGCCAAGATCTGCTGGGGCAACTGACCATGTCGACCCAGGTCACCTCTGCTGCCGCCGAGTTCGCTCGGCGGCAGCAGTCCCCCCTCCAGCGCGTGCAGCACCAGCTGCACGGCAAGCCGTGGCTGAGCCCGCTCTTCCTGCTGCTCGTGACGTTCCTGGTGTTCTTCATCGCGACGCCCACGTTCCTGACCGCCAACTCGATGGGCATCCTGCTCCAGCAGACGGCAGTGGTGGCGGCGCTCGCGGTGGGCCAGACGCTGGTCATCCTGACGGCCGGCATCGACCTGTCGGTCGGCGCGATCATGGTGCTCTCGATGATGGTGACAGCCACGCTCGCCAAGGACGGCGGCATGCCGGCCGTCCTGGCGCTGGCGATCGGGGTCGTCCTCGCGACGGGAGCCGGCTTCCTCAACGGCCTGCTCGTGACGCGGATCAACCTCCCGCCGTTCATCGTCACCCTCGGCACGCTGAGCATCTTCACGGCCGTTGCGTTGCTCTACTCCGGCGGTGAGAGCATCCAGGCCGACCACCTGCCACGGCTGCTCAACTTCCTGGGCGAGGGGTTCGCGATCGGCCAGTTCCGGCTCACCTGGGGCATCGTGGTGGTCATCCTCATCTACGCCGTGATGGGGTTCGTGCTCTCGCAGACCGCGTGGGGACGCTACGTCTACGCGGTCGGTGACGACGCCGAGTCGGCCCGCCTCTCGGGTGTGCCGAGCAAGCGGATCCTGCTCGCCGTCTACACGGTGGCCGGCCTGGTCTACGGCATCGCCGGCTGGATCCTCATCGGACGAGCCGGAGCCGCCACCCCCAACGCGGCACCCGACGCCAACCTGGCCAGCATCACCGCGGTCGTCATCGGCGGCACCAGCCTCTTCGGTGGCCGGGGTCGCCTCATCGGCACCCTCATCGGTGCCCTCATCGTCCAGACGTTCGCCTTCGGTCTGTCCCAGATGGGCGTCAACCAGCAGTGGCGCGTCATGGCGACAGGCGTCCTCGTCATCGTGGCCGTCGGCATCGACCAGTGGATCAGGAAGGTGAAGGCATGAGCACCAGCACGCTGGAGGTCGCCCACGGTGGCATCCCGTCGGGCAAGGAGGGCATCTATGCCCAGGATCCCGTCCTCTCGGCCCGCAAGCTCGTCATCACGTTCGGCCGCGTCGTCGGCCTCGACGGGGTCGACCTCGACCTCTACCCCGGAGAGGTCCTCGCGGTCATCGGCGACAACGGTGCCGGCAAGTCGACACTGATCAAGTGCCTGACCGGGGCGTACGTCCCCGACTCCGGCGACATCACGCTGAACGGGCAGCCGGTCCACTTCAAGAAGCCGCAGGACGCCCGCGAGGCGGGCATCGAGACGGTCTACCAGCAGCTGGCCGTCATCCCCGCCCTCGACATCGCGAGCAACCTCTACCTCGCCCGCGAGGAGCGCCGCAAGGGCCTGCTCGGGTCGGTGCTGCGGATGCTCGACAAGAACGGCATGGAGAAGCGGGCCGGCCAGTCGGTGCAGAGCCTGGGCATCCAGACCATCCAGAACATGAGCCAGGCGGTGGAGACCCTCTCGGGTGGCCAGCGCCAGGCCGTGGCCGTCGCCCGCGCGGCGGCGTTCGGGAGCAAGGTCGTCGTCCTCGACGAGCCGACCGCCGCCCTGGGCGTCAAGGAGTCCGGGATGGTGCTCGACATGGTCAAGCAGCTGCGCGACCGTGGCCTGTCGGTCATCCTGATCAGCCACAACATGCCGCACGTCTGGGAGGTCGCCGACCGCATCCACATCCAGCGGCTCGGTGGCCGGGCCGGTGTCATCACCCCGCAGACGCACGACATGGGTGAGGGCGTGGCCATCATGACCGGTGCCAAGCGCGTGGACGGTTCGTCGTGAGCGGCGTGGTCGTCGTGGGCTACATCCCGACGCCCGAGGGCATCGCCGCCTTCGAAAAGGCCAAGGACGAGGTCGTGATCGACGGCTCTACGCTCGTCGTGGTCAACACCGGCCAGAGCGGCAACTTCGCGGGCTCGACGTTCGCGAGCCCCGCGGACATCGACGCGATCGATGTCGAGCTCAGCGGCGCGGGGATCGCCCACGAGGTGGTCCAGTCGACCGACGAGCTGGCGCCCGCCGAGGCGATCCTGCGGGTCGCCGAGGAGAGGGATGCGCGGCTCATCGTGATCGGGGTCCGACGTCGGACCCCCGTCGGGAAGCTCTTCCTCGGCAGCACCTCGCAACAGGTGCTGCTCGACGCGCACTGCCCGGTGCTCGCCGTGAAGGCGGCAAAGGCCGGCTGACCAAGACCCTGACCCGGACCCCCTGACCGGGCCAGCCCCCACGCGAGCGGCGTCCCTCCGACAAGGAGGGGCGCCGCTCGTCCGTCTGCCGACGTCCTCAACGAGGAACCTTGCTAGCAAAGGTTAGGAGGGGAGGCGGGGGAGGCGGGGGAGGCGGGGTTCAGGTGCGCGCCGAGCCCAGGCCCAGGACGACGGCGATGCCGAGCGCGCTGCGCGGGTCGTAGGCCGTGCGCCACAGCCCGCCGTGCACCGCGCCATCCGCTTCCTCGCGCCACGGCGTCGTGGGTGCGTGCGGTGCAGTGCGCAGGTCGTGGACGAGGAGGGCG
Organism: Pedococcus sp. P5_B7; assembly: GCF_054049895.1. Taxonomy (NCBI): domain Bacteria; kingdom Bacillati; phylum Actinomycetota; class Actinomycetes; order Micrococcales; family Intrasporangiaceae; genus Pedococcus; species Pedococcus sp. P5_B7. The sequence continues at coordinate 4,403 of NZ_JBFULM010000003.1, read as the reverse complement.
GCCATCAGGGTGTTGCTCGTGGCCGGCTCGAAGACCTCGATGCCGAACCGGTGCGCACCGGCGTACGCGCTCGCGAGGGCGCGGTTCTTGACCACCGAGCGGGTGCGGGTGGGCGGGGCGACGTTGAGCGACACGGTGCGGCCGTCGCGGCGAGCGACGGTGGCCCGCCAGCGTTGCAGCCGCTTGGCCAGCGCGTAGTTGGGCCCCTGTTGCGGCACCAGGCTGTCGTTGAGACCGGGGTCGGTGCCCGGCGCGTAGTTGCGTCGCAGCAGGCGCCCGCCGCTCACCGTCCGCAGCGCCGGTCGCACCAGCCGCATCGGCGTCGACGGGCCGCGGTAGCTGCGGGTGGAGTGCTCGACCGCCTCACCCGGCACCGCGAAGACGTCCGTCGGGGTGGCCAGGAAGGCGAGCGCCACGTCGGCCCGCCGCCTCATCAGCTCGACGCTGAGGGCGTCCACGGCGGTGGAGACGCGCACGTTCGTCGCCCCGTCGGCATACACGTAGTTGCCGAGGACGAGCGGTCCCTCGACCTCGGTCAGCCAGTCGGCGACGGCCGGGAGCCCGTGCAGCAGGTCGGCGCCGGCGTGGGCGGCGAGGTCGCCGGCCGACCACGGTGCGTCCGCGGCCACCGGCATGTGGAGGGTGCCGGCGCTCGCGGCGGCGACGTCGAGCACGCGCTTCCAGATGTCGGGGCGGGGCAGGTCGACCCCCACGACGTGCCCACCCCACGACAGGATCGAGCGCAGCGGGCCCATCTCCGCGCCGGCGCCGAGCACGACGACCCGCTGGTCGCTGAGGTCGAGCCAGTCGGGGTTGGCCAGCACGGTGCGGACCGCCTCGGCGGCGGACGGCTCGATGATGCCCCGGGTGGTCCAGTCGTCGAGCTGCCGTCGGAGGGCGTCGCCGCGCAGGCGCTGGCCGTGCAGCGGGAGGCTGAGCTCGGTCGCCCGCGCTCCGGTGCCCCGCACCGTGGCGGTCCCCAGGGGTGTGCCGCCACCGGCGGTGAACGCCTCGTCGAGCGCCACCTCGCCGTCGGCAGTCGTGGCGCGCATCCGCCCGTGCAGCGAGTCGAGACCCGCGCGGGCGACGTCGACCGCCGCCTCGCCGTCCCGCAGCAGGCCGGCCTCGACCATCCGCCTGAAGTGCGTCAGGTAGCCCTGCCGCCAGTTGGTCTCCCGCTCAGCAGCCTGGGCCCCGACCGGGTCGACCGGCCGGAGCGCGTCCGCCACGACCGCGCGTCCGAGCGCGGAGGTGCTGCGCTTGCCGTCGACCTCGGGGAAGACCACGCCGTGCGGTTGGTGGGAGTCGCTCTGCGCCATGCTCCGCGAGTATGCCGTGTGGCATCGCAGCGCGACGAGCCGCCGGGGGCGTCAGCTCGCGGCGTCAGACAGGCGACGCGCGATCTGCTCCACGGCCGAGCGCAGCTCGGGGCCGTTCACGACGCGGAAGGGGACGGGGAGCGCAGCCAGCTGGGCGGCATACCAGTCAGGGGCGCTGGTGCTGCCGACCAACCGGGTGGTGCCCTCGGGCCCCTCCTCGAGCCGGCCGAGCCCGCGCGGCAGCAGCCGCGTCACCGCCTCGACGGGCGCCTGCACGACGACGTCGGTGGCGTACTCCCACCCGGCCGACAGATGGGTCTCGAGCTCGGCGACGGGGTCGAGGCCCGCCGGGGGCTCGAACCGTTCGGCGAGTGGGTCGACCGCGGAGACCCGGTCGATGCGGAACGCGCGACGGGCGCTCGCGGCGTGGCTCCAGCACAGCAGGTACCACCGGCCGTGGCGCACCACCACGGCCCACGGGTCGACCTCCTGAGACCACTCACGCCCTGCCTCGGTGCGGTAGCCGATGCGGACGCGGGAGCGGTCGATGCTCGCCTGGACGAGGGCGGTGGTGGTCTGCGGGTTCGGTCGGGCGGCGGCGCGGTCGGGGGCCGGTGCGGCGGCGCGTCGGACGGCTTCGGCCTGCGCGGCGACGGGCTGGGGGAGCGCGCGGATGATCTTGCCCAGCGCGCTGCCGGCCGGGTCGGCGGGGTCCGCGGCCTCGTGGTGGCCGTCGAGCACGGCCATGACGAGGGCCAGCGCCTCGGATGCCTCGAACATCAACGGCGGGAGCCGCAGCCCCCGCCCGACGCGGTAGCCGCCGTAGGGGCCGCGCTGGGACTCCAGAGGGATGCCGGCCTCGCGCAGGATCGCGACGTAGCGTCGGGCGGCCCGCTCGGTGACCCCGAGGCGGTCGGCCAGCCGGCCCGCGCTGATGCCGGGGCTGCCTTGGATGAGCTCGAGCGCCAGCAGCGCGCGAGCGGTCGGGCTCGTGTCGGTGGGCGGCATGGCGACAGCGTAGGACGACATGCGGAAGCCAAACGTCCGGAACAAGCCCTAGCGTGCAGACATGGCTACGACAGACAGCTCGAGTGACCCCGTCACCGACGCCCCCTGGGAGCCCCCGCTGGCCGGCAACGAGACCGAGGCCGTGCTCGGCGCGCTCGAACGGCTGCGCGCGACCTTCCGCTACAAGGCCGACGGCCTCGACGCGACCGGTCTGACCACGCGGATCGGCGCGTCCTCGCTGACCCTCGGCGGGCTGCTCAAGCACCTCGCTGTCGCAGAGGACCACAAGTTCACGGTCAAGCTGAGCGGCGCCCCGATGGAGGCCGTGTGGGACGACAACGGGTGGGATGACGACGATGACTGGGAGTTCGCCTCCGCGGCGCAGGATTCCCCCGAGAAGCTCTACGCCCTCTACGACGCAGCGGTCGGGCGGTCGCGGGCCAGGGTCGCCGAGGCCCTGCACGATGCGGGCTTGGCCGTGGGCCTCGACCACATGGTCGAGGCGAAGGATGAGCACGGCAACCACGCCAACCTCCGACGGCTGCTGCTCGACATGGTCGAGGAGTACGGCCGCCACACCGGTCACGCCGACCTGCTCCGCGAGGCGGTCGACGGCCGGGTCGGCGAGGACCCGCCGCCCGGGTGGCAGCCGGTGTCGGGCGCGTGGACCTGGCCCGCCCGATGAGCGACCACGACGAGCACCCCGGGTTCGACGCGACCCACCGTGGCGAGACCTTCCGCCGGTTCGACTTCACCGACGCCGTCTTCGACGACACCTACCTGGTCGGCGCACGGTTCAAGAACGTCGCCCTCAAGGGCGCGAGGATCACCGGCTCGCAGGTCGTCGACGTCGACATCACGGGTGAGGTGGAGCGCCTCACCGTCAACGGCGTCGACGTCACCGACTTCGTCGAGTCCGAGCTCGACCGTCGGGAGCCGGACCGCGCCAAGATGCGGCCGCGGACGCCGGCGGAGTTCCAGGAGGCCTGGGACATCCTCGAGCGACGGTGGTCCGAGACGATCGAGCGGGCCCGTCGCCTGGACCCGGAGCGGCTCCACGAACGGGTCGACGGTGAGTGGTCGTTCATCGAGACGCAGCGCCACCTGGTCTTCGCGACCGACGCGTGGATCCGTCGGGCCCTGCTGGGTGATCCCTCGCCGTGGAGCCCGCTCGACCTGCCCCACGACGACATGGCCGACATCCCGTCGGTGCCCCGAGACCAGACGGCACGTCCGTCGCTCGACGAGGTGCTCGAGCTGCGTCGTGACCGGATGGCCACGATGCGCGAGGTCGTCGACGGGCTGACCGACGACCAGGTCGAGAGCCGGACGGCCGCGGTGGCCGAGCCCGGCTACCCCGAGTCGCGGGACTTCCTCGTCGCCGACGTCGTGGGCTGCATCGTCAACGAGGAGTGGTACCACCACCAGTACGCCATCCGGGACCTCGCCGTCCTCGAGGCTCGCGGGTCAGCCTGACCGACGCGAAAGGCCCGGAACCACAGGGGTTCCGGGCCTTTCGACGTATGCCGCGCGGGCGGCATACGGGCTAGCTCACCGTCACTCGACGCCGAGGCGGGCCTTGAGGCCGTCGAGCTCGACCTGGAGCTGGGTCGGAAGGGTGTCGCCGAACTTGGCGAACCACTCCTCGATCTGTGGGATCTCGGCCTTCCACTCGTCGGCGTCGACGGCGAGGGCCTGCTCGAGCTCGGCGTCGCTCATCTCGAGGCCGTCGGTGTCGAGCGACTCGGGGGTCGGCACGTGGCCGATCGGGGTCTCGACCGCGGCGGCCTTGCCCTCGATGCGCTCGATGGCCCACTTGAGGACGCGGCTGTTCTCGCCGAAGCCCGGCCACAGGAAGCCACCGTCCTCGTCGCGACGGAACCAGTTGACGTAGAAGATCTTCGGCAGCTTGGACGCGTCGGCGTCCTTGCCGAGGTTGACCCAGTGCTGGAAGTAGTCGCCGGCGTTGTAGCCGATGAACGGCAGCATCGCCATCGGGTCGCGGCGGACGACGCCCACCGCGCCGGTCGCGGCGGCGGTGGTCTCGGACGAGAGCGTGGCGCCCATGAAGGTGCC
>NZ_JBFULM010000002.1:0-1286230 GCF_054049895.1 Pedococcus sp. P5_B7 | reverse complement strand
GCCTGGTCGTCACCACCCGCCACGGACTGCCGGTGCGACCCCCGACGGCCGTCGAGCTCGCCGCGCCACCGGGCGGCGACCCGCCCGCACCACCCGGGGCGGCGGCATACCAACCACCGACCGGCGAACGCGCCCGCTGGCACGACATCGAGATCCTCCCCGACCACCTCGCGCACCGGCACCGCCACCTCCACACCGTGCAGCCCATCGACGCCACCGACAATCCCCAGGACGACGACCCTCCCTGGCCACAACGTGACGCGGACGACGAACTGGTCCCGAAGCTCTACCGCACCTGGGACGACAACGACTAGCTGGCTGCAGGAGCGACGCACCGAGCCCCCATGACGACGCGAGGTCGCCTGGGGGCTCGGGTATGCCGCGTGCGCGCCGAAGCGCGCGGGTTCACTCGGTGGGGGGCTTGGCCTCGGACATCGGCTCCGCGGAGATGTCGGGCATACGCCAGCGAGCGGTCGTCATGCCGGCCTCCTTGGCGCGCTGGATCGCCTCGCGCACCACGCGCTCGGCCTCCTCGCGGCCCGCCCAGTGGGCACCCTCGACGGACTTGCCGGGCTCGAGGTCCTTGTAGGTCTCGAAGAAGTGCTGGATCTCGAGGCGGTCGAAGCTGCTCACCTGCTCGAGGTCGACGAGGTGGGCCTGGCGCGGGTCTCCGGCCGGCACGCAGAGGATCTTGTCGTCGCCGCCGGCCTCGTCGCGCATGTGGAACATGCCGATCGGGCGCACCCTGACCAGGCAGCCGGGGAAGGTGGGCTCCTCCAGCAGGACCAACGCGTCGAGCGGGTCGCTGTCCTCGCCGAGGCTGTCCTCGACGTAGCCGTAGTCAGCCGGGTAGCGGGTGGAGGTGAACAGCAGCCGGTCCAGCCGGATCCGGCCGGTCTCGTGGTCCACCTCGTACTTGTTGCGATGACCCTTCGGGATCTCGATGGTGACGTCGAACTCCACGACGATGTCCCTTCCGTAGTGCGCATACCTGAGACGTGCTGCGCGCGCCTATGACCTAGGCTCGCGGCTAAGTGTTCCGTATGACGCAAGTCCAGCGCTGAGGGGGTCGAGTGCGTCGATTCCTGGCCGCCCTGCTGGCGGTGGTGCTGCTCGCCGTCGCGTACGCCGCGCTGGACGTGTTCGACGTCGTGCCGGGGATCCTCACCAGGGAGCAGCCGCAGGCGGCTCAGACCACCCCCACGCCGACCGGCACGGCGACGCCCACCAGCGTCGCCGTCCCGACGGTCGACGACGCCGCGCAGCCGCTCCAGCCGGCCTCGGCCAGTGCCCCCATCCCGAGCCCGGCAGGGCTGGCCACGGTCCTCGCCCCGGTCGTCGCCGACCCGGCGTTGCGCCCGGGCCCGGGAGTCGTGGTCCGCGACGCGTTCACGGGTCAGACGTTGTTCAGCAAGGCCGCGACCACCCCGCGCATACCCGCCTCGACCGCGAAGCTGCTCACCGCGCTGGCGGTGGGGACCACACTCGACCCGCTGTCGACCCTGCCCACGAGGGTGGTCCAGGGGGCAGGTCCCGACCAGGTGGTCCTGGTGGCGGGCGGCGACACGATGCTCGCCAAGGGCAAGGGCTCACCCACCGCCGTCGAGGGACGGGCTGGGCTCGGCGACCTCGCCGCCCAGGTCGGCGCAGCGTTGCAGGCCGCCGGCACCACGAAGGTGACGCTGCGGCTGGACACCACCTACGCCAAGGGGGCTCGGTGGGCTCCCGGCTGGAGCCAGGCCGATGTCAACGCGGGCTTCACGGGCGGCGTGTCCATGCTCGGCCTCGCCGGCCAGCGGGCGATTCCCTATCGCCCGGCCCCGCGGAACCCGGAGGCGGCCACCGGTGCGGCGTTCGTGGCCGCGCTGGCCAAGGTGGGGATCACCGCGACGCTGACCCGCGAGAGCTCCTGGTCGACGCCCGTACCGGCCGGCGCCACCGAGCTGGGGCGCGTGGAGTCCGCGCCCGTGGCTGACCTCCTGGCCCTGGCGCTCGACGAGAGCGACAACGCCCTCACCGAAGGCCTGGCGCGTCAGGCCACGGTGAAGGAAGGGGGCGCGGCCACCTTCGCCGCGGCGGTCGCCTTCGTGCGGAAGGCGGTGCAGGCGGAGGGGGTGGACCTGACCGGGGTGAGGCTCAAGGACACCAGCGGGCTGACCGCAGGCCAGGCGATCCCGCCCCAGGTGCTGTCCGACGTGCTCCAGCTCGGGGCCGACGGCTCCGTGCCCGCGCTGCAGGACACCCTCTCGAGGCTCCCGGTCGCCGGGCTGACCGGCACCCTCGCCACCCGGTTCCAGGCGAAGAACACCCACGCCGTGGCCGGGCTCGCCCGGGCCAAGACCGGCACCCTCACCGGGACCAGCGCGATGGCCGGCACGGTGATGGACGCCGACGGCCGGGTGCTGTCCTACGTGGTGCAGGCCGACGGGCTCCCCGGCGGCGTCGGAACCCTCGACGCACGGGCCGCGTTGGACCGCTTCGTGGCGGTGCTCGCGACCTGCGGGTGTCCCTGACCTACCGTGAGGGGATGACCGTGTCCGACGCCGCAGCACCGCACGTCACCCGCTATGTCGACTGGCAGTTCGCCAAGACCACCGGCGCCCGGCTCGTCCCGGCCGGACCGAAGGTGACCGGTGCGGAGGCTGCCGAGGTCGTCGCCTCGGTGCGCGCGGCCGCGCTGGCCGCCCAGCAGCCGGTCGCCGAGACCGCCCGGCTCCACGCGCCCGGGGACGCCCCCGGCCCCGTGGTCGTCGACCGCCGCACCTGGATCTCGCTCAACGCCGACTCGATGTCGGCGTTGATGGACCCCGTGTTCGGCAAGCTCGTCGACGCCCAGAAATCCGCCCCCAACCCGACTGTGCAGGCCATCGGTGGCAAGGTGACCGGCGGTGAGGCGGGTGCGTTGCTGGCCTTCATGTCGAGCAAAGTCCTCGGCCAGTACGACCTGGCCCCCGGCGGCACGCCCCAGCTCATGCTGGTCGCCCCCAACCTCGTCCAGGTCGAGCGCGAGCTCAAGGTGGACCCCGCAGACTTCCGCCTCTGGGTCTGCATGCACGAGGAGACCCACCGCGTGCAGTTCACCGCCGTGCCGTGGCTGCGCGACCACATGATCGAGCGGGTGCGCACGCTCGCGGCCGACATGGTGCCCGACCCGGAGTCGTTGCAGGAGACCCTGTCGCGACTCGGCAAGCAGCTGCCGGAGTCGCTCAAGAGTGGCGGCGCGGGCCTGACCGACCTCATCGCGACGCCCGAGCAGCGCGCCCAGCTGGCCCAGGTCACGGCCGTGATGTCCCTCCTGGAGGGTCACGCCGACGTCGTCATGGACGAGGTCGGTCCGCAGGTGATCCCGTCCGTCGCGCAGATCCGCAGCCGGTTCAACGAGCGCCGCAAGGGCGTCGGTGCCTTCGACCGGGTGCTGCGCCGGCTGCTCGGCCTCGAGGCGAAGATGCGGCAGTACCGCGACGGCGCCGTCTTCGTGCGCACGGTCGTCGACCAGGTCGGCATGGACGGCTTCAACCGGGTATGGGAGTCGCCGCAGACCCTGCCCAAGCCGACCGAGATCGAGACGCCCTCGGCCTGGGTCGCACGGGTCCACGGCTGACCTCGTGACCGGCCCCCACCCGGCGACGGCGGCGATCAGGCTCGCCGTCCGCGAGACACTCGGCGAGTGCGACCCCGGCGACCTGGTCCTGGTGGCCTGCAGCGGGGGAGCGGACTCGCTCGCGCTCGCCGCCGCCGTGGCGTTCGAGGCCCCGAAGCTCGCTGTCCGCCCCGGCGCGGTCGTCGTCGACCACGGCCTCGACCGCAACTCGACGGTCGTGGCGCACCAGGCCGGTGAGCAGTGCGCGGCCCTCGGGCTGGCGCCCGTGGGCACCGTCCCGGTCGAGGTCCGCGCCGGGGACGACGGGCTCGAGGCAGCCGCCCGCGCCGCCCGGTACGCGGCGTTCGACGAAGCAGCCCTGCGCCATGGAGCCCGACTGGTGTTCCTCGGCCACACGCTCGACGACCAGGCCGAGCAGGTCCTCCTGGGCCTCACCCGGGGCTCCGGCGCCCGTTCCCTGGCCGGTATGCCGCGGGCCCGCGACCGCTTCCGACGTCCCCTCCTGGGCGTGACGAGGGAGCAGACCCGTGCGTCCTGTGCCGCTGAAGGACTGACGTGGTGGGACGACCCGATGAACGAGGACCCCGCGTTCACGAGGGTGCGGGCCCGGCGGGCGCTGGTCGACCTCGAGCGCGACCTGGGTCCGGGGGTTGCCCCGGCGTTGGCCCGCACGGCGGACCAGCTGCGCGAGGACGCCGACCACCTCGACGCGCTCGCCGACGACGCGGTCGCGACCTTGGGGGCGGGGCCGTGGCCGACCAAGGACCTGCTCGCGCTGCCGCGCCCGGTGCGGACACGGGTGTGGCGCAGGCTCGCCGTCGCGGCCGGGGCGCCGGCCGGACAGGTGAGCACGCGGCATACCGAGGCGTGCGACGCACTGCTCACGGACTGGCACGGACAGGGGCCGGTGAGCCTCCCCGGACCGCTGCAGGCCACTCGCTCCGACGGCCGGGTATCCATCGCCCCACCCGCTCGGGTTGAATAGCCCCGCACCCCGAGCCGACAACTGAGGGAGTTTGAGCCGTGGACGCTGCCCACATGGGAGCCGATCTCGAGAAGGTCCTCATCACCGAGGAACAGATCCTCGCCCGGCTCGACGAGCTGGCTGCGGAGATCTGGGCGGAGTACGACGGCAAGGACCTCCTGCTGGTGGGGGTGCTCAAGGGGGCCGTCATGGTGATGGCCGACCTGTCGCGCGCGCTGCCAGGCACGGCCCCCGTCGACTGGATGGCGGTGTCGTCCTACGGATCGGGCACCAAGTCGTCCGGCGTGGTGCGCATCCTCAAGGACCTCGACACCGACATCACCGGCAAGCACGTGCTGATCGTCGAGGACATCGTCGACTCCGGGCTCACGCTGTCGTGGATCAGGTCGAACCTCGAGTCGCGCTCCCCGGCCTCGGTCGAGATCTGCACCCTGCTGCGCAAGCCGGAGGCGGCCAAGGTCGAGATCGACGTGAAATGGGTCGGTTTCGACATCCCCAACGAGTTCGTCGTGGGCTACGGCCTCGACTACGCGGAGAAGTTCCGCAACCTGCGTGAAGTGGGGACCCTCGCGCCCCACGTCTACGCCTGAGGCGTAGTCGGAACACCGGGCCCATCCGGGTCGTTGTCCAGCACGAACCACCCGGGTACTGCGTAGTACCGTCGTGGCAGAGCCGTGCCCAGGCCGGGCAACGGCACAGAGCGTGAGCGAGCAGGAGGAACGGGGCGCCCAGCCCCGCTACACACATGGATTTCAAGCGCATCCTTCGGGCACCCCTGTTCTGGGTCGTCGCCGTCATCGCGATCACGCTGATGGTCTTCAGCCTGAGCGACGCCGGCGGCTACACGCGGATCGACACCTCCGCGGCGCAGCAGCTCATCACCGAGAAGAAGGTCGAGCGGGCGGTCGTCACCAACAACGAGGTGGTGGACCTCGACCTCAAGAAGGGCGAGTCCTACTCCGACGGCAAGAACGTCAAGAACGCCACCAAGGTCCGCACCCAGTACGTCGAGGCTGCCGGCCCGTCCTTCATCAAGCTGCTCGAGGACAACACCCCGCCCGGCCGCATCAACCAGGTCAACAAGGACACCAACCCGCTGCTCTCGCTGCTCGGCTCCCTCCTGCCGATCATCATCCTGCTGGGCCTGTTCTGGTTCCTGATGACGCAGATGCAGGGCGGCGGCTCCCGCGTCATGCAGTTCGGCAAGTCCAAGGCCAAGCTCGCCACCAAGGACACCCCGAAGGTCACCTTCGCCGACGTCGCGGGCGCTGACGAGGCCGTCGAGGAGCTCCACGAGATCAAGGAGTTCCTGGCCGAGCCGGCCAAGTTCCTCGCCGTCGGGGCCAAGATCCCCAAGGGCGTCCTGCTCTACGGCCCTCCCGGCACCGGCAAGACCCTGCTCGCGCGCGCCGTCGCCGGCGAGGCGGGCGTGCCGTTCTACTCGATCTCCGGCTCGGACTTCGTCGAGATGTTCGTCGGTGTGGGTGCCTCCCGCGTGCGTGACCTGTTCGAGCAGGCCAAGGTCAACGCCCCCGCGATCGTCTTCGTCGACGAGATCGACGCCGTCGGCCGGCACCGTGGTGCCGGTCTCGGCGGTGGCCACGACGAGCGCGAGCAGACCCTCAACCAACTGCTGGTCGAGATGGACGGCTTCGACGTCAAGACCAACGTCATCCTCATCGCGGCGACCAACCGCCCCGACATCCTCGACCCGGCGCTCCTGCGCCCCGGCCGGTTCGACCGCCAGATCGCGGTCGAGGCGCCCGACATGATCGGCCGGCACCGGATCCTCGAGGTGCACTCCCAGGGCAAGCCGATGGCCACCGGCGTCGACCTGCTCGCCGTCGCCCGGCGCACGCCCGGCTTCACCGGCGCCGACCTCGCCAACGTCCTCAACGAGGCGGCGCTGCTGACCGCCCGCAGCGACGGCAAGCTGATCGACGACGCCGCGCTCGACGAGGCCATCGACCGCGTGATCGCCGGCCCGCAGAAGCGCACGCGCATCATGTCGGCCAAGGAGCGCAAGATCACGGCCTACCACGAGGGCGGGCACGCCATCGTCGCCGCGGCGATGAACCACCTCGACCCGGTGACCAAGGTGACGATCCTTCCCCGCGGTCGGGCGCTCGGCTACACGATGGTGATGCCGACCGACGACAAGTACTCCACGACCCGCAACGAGATCCTCGACCAGCTCTCCTACGCCATGGGCGGGCGCGTCGCGGAGGAGGTCGTCTTCCACGACCCGACCACCGGCGCCTCGAACGACATCGAGAAGGCCACCGGGATGGCCCGCAAGATGGTCACCGAGTTCGGCATGAGCGAGCGGATCGGCGCCATCAAGCTGGGCCAGCCGCAGGGTGAGGTCTTCCTCGGCCGCGACATGGGCCACCAGCGCGACTACTCCGAAGAGGTCGCAGGGGTCGTCGACGAGGAGGTGCGCAAGCTCATCGACGCGGCGCACGACGAGGCGTGGCACGTCATCAACGACAACCGCGACATCCTCGACAAGCTCGTCCTCGACCTGCTCGAGCACGAGACCCTCAACGCCAAGGAGCTCGCGACGATCTTCGCCCCGATCCGCAAGCGGCCGCTGCGCCCGACCTGGTTGTCGAGCGAGACCCGTTTCCTGTCCGACCAGCCCCCGGTGCTCACGCCCGCGGAGAAGGCCGCGCAGAACGGCTCGGCGGCGCCCCTGGAGGCCGCGGGCACCGACCGCGCCACCGCGGAGGCGATCGACAAGGCTGCCGAGGCCGGCGCGGTGAAGGCTCCGGAGGAGCACCCAGCCACTCAGGTGATCGAGATCCCCGAGGGTGGCCAGGTCGATCCGAATGCCCACTGAGCGCGGGACGCACGTGGTCGACCAGGCCCGTGCCGAGGCGGCGGTCCGCGAGCTGCTGATCGCCATCGGTGAGGACCCCGACCGCGATGGGCTCGTCGACACGCCGGCCCGGGTGGCCCGCGCCTACGGCGAGTTCTTCGCCGGGTTGTCCCTCGACGCCGCGCAGGTCCTCTCCAAGACGTTCGAGATCGACCACGAGGAGATGATCCTGGTGCGCGACATCGAGGTCTACTCCATGTGCGAGCACCACCTCGTGCCGTTCCACGGCGTCGCCCACGTGGGTTACATCCCCGCCAAGGACGGCCGGGTCACCGGCCTCTCGAAGATCGCCCGGCTCGTGGAGATGTACGCCCGGCGGCCCCAGGTGCAGGAGCGGCTCACGACGCAGGTCGCCGATGCGCTGTGCACCCACCTGGGCGCCCAGGGCGTCATCGTGATCGTCGAGTGCGAGCACCTCTGCATGTCGATGCGAGGCATCCGCAAGCCCGGGTCCCGCACCATCACCTCGGCGGTCCGCGGGCAGCTGCGTGACGGGGCCACCCGGGCCGAGGCCATGGCGCTGCTCCTGGGTGGCAAGCGGTGACCGGACGCGATCTCGCGCGCCCCCACACCACCAAGCTCCCCGGCATACTCACGGCCTCGCGGGCGCCACGGCTGCTCGGCAGCCTCACCTATGTCGTCGGCACCCTCGACCTGCTGACCGGCCTGCTGCACTCCTGGCGGGTGCACCTGCAGGGGCTCACCGAGCTGCTCCCCGGTGCCCTCTCGGACGCGGCGGCGGCGGCCACCGTCGTCTCCGGCATCTTCCTCATCGTGCTCGGCCACTCGCTCAAGCGACGCAAGCGGCGGGCCTGGCGAGCGGCCGTCGCGCTGCTGACCCTCTCGGTGGTCCTGCACGCCGTCAAGACCGAACCAGCCTCGGCCGTCATCTCCCTGGTGGGACTGGCGCTGCTCGTGCGGCACCGTGCGGAGTTCCGGGCGCTCGGCGACCCGTCGACCAGGTGGCGGGCGGTGCGGGCCTTCGTGCTGCTCCTGGTCGTCTCCGTCGTCATCGGCGGCGTCGTCCTGTGGCTCAACCGCCGCGACGTCGTGGGCGGGTTCCCGGGTCTCGGTGCGCTGGTGCAGGAGCTCGGGCTCGGGATGGTCGGGCTGGACGGACCGCTGGTCTTCACCCAGGACCGGGCGGCCGACATCGTGGGGTCGTTGCTGCTGGGCCTCGGGCTGATGACGCTCCTGACGCCCGCCTACCTCGCGCTGCGCCCACCCGAGCCGAGGCCCGCGCTGACCGACGCCGACGAGGTGGCGCTGCGCCGGCTCGTCGGGCTGCACGGTGACTCGCTCGCCTACTTCAACACCCGGCGGGACAAGTCGGTGGTCTGGTCCTCGTCCGGCAAGGCGGCCGTCGCCTACCGCGTCGTCTCGGGCGTGATGCTGGCCAGCGGTGACCCCGTGGGCGACCCGGAGGCGTGGCCGGGCGCCATCCAGGCCTTCCTGGCCGAGGCGCGCGCGCACGCCTGGACGCCCGCCGTCCTCGGCTGCTCCGAGCACGCCGGCACCGTCTGGGTGCGCGAGACCGGCTTCACCGCGCTCGAGCTCGGCGACGAGGCCGTCGTCGACGCCTCCGCCTTCACCCTCACCGGTCGCCCCATGCGCAACGTGCGCCAGATGGTCGGCCGCGTCGCGCGTGCCGGGTATGCCGTGGAGGTGTGCCGCGTCCGCGACGTCACCGCCGAGGTGCGGGACAAGGCCCTGGCCGACGCCGCGGCCTGGCGGTCCAGTGCCACCGAGCGCGGGTTCTCGATGGCGCTCGGCAGGCTGCTGGAGGACGGCGATCCTGAGTGCGTCTTCGTGGCGGCACGGCAGGATGGGGTCGTGCGCGCGTTCCTGCAGTTCGTCCCCTGGGGCTCCGACGGGATGTCCCTGGACGTCATGCGTCGCGACGCGACGGCCGACGCGGGCGTCAACGAGCTGATGATCACCGAGACCCTGGCGGCGGCTACCGGGCTCGGTGTGCAGCGGGTCTCGCTCAACTTCGCGGCGTTCCGTTCGGTGCTCGAGCGCGGCGGCAAGCTCGGGGCGGGGCCGGTGCTCAGAGCCTGGCGGCGGGTGCTGCTGTTCGCGTCGCGGTGGCTGCAGATCGAGAGCCTCTACCGGTTCAACGCCAAGTTCCAGCCGCAGTGGCAGCCGCGGTTCCTCGTCTACCCGTCGGGGTCGGACCTACCGCGGGTGGGACTCGCGGCCCTGGAGGCCGAGGCGTTCCTGACCTGGCCGAAGCTGGGTCGCCTCGGGGGTGGCGCGTGACCGTCGCACCTGGTGCCCGCACCCTCGAGTGGCCCCTCCAGCGCGCCGACGGGCTCCCGGTCGTCATGGGCGTGGTCAACGTGACCCCCGACTCCTTCAGCGATGGCGGCCAGTGGTTCGAGCCGGCGGCGGCGATCGAGCACGGCCGGGAGCTGCTGGCCCAAGGGGCTGACGTCCTCGACGTCGGCGGCGAGTCGACCCGCCCCGGGGCCGAGCGCCCCTCGGTGGCCGAGGAGCTCCGTCGGGTGCTGCCGGTCGTGTCGGCGCTCGCCCAGGAGGGTGCGCTCGTCTCGGTCGACACGATGCGCGCTGAGGTGGCGGGGCAAGCCCTCCGAGCCGGTGCCGCCATCGTCAACGACGTCAGCGGTGGCCTCGCCGACGAGGACATGGTGGGTGTCGTGGCAGGCACCGGTGCGCCGTTCATCGCGATGCACTGGCGGGGGCACAGCGCCGACATGCAGTCCAAGGCGGTCTATGACGACGTGGTCGCCGACGTGGTGTCCGAGCTCTCCCAGCGAGCGCGGGAGCTCGTCGCGGCGGGTCTCGAGCCGAGCCGGATCGTGCTCGACCCCGGGTTCGGGTTCGCCAAGCTGACGGCCCACAACTGGTCCCTGCTGCGTGGCCTCGACCGCCTCCTCGAGCTCGAGCACCCCCTCCTCGTCGGCACGTCGCGCAAGACGTTCCTCGGACGGCTTGGCGTCGCTCCGGGCCGTGACCCCCGGCCGCCGCTCGACCGTGACATCGCCACCGCCGCCACGTCGATGCACGCGGCCAGGCTGGGAGCCTGGGGTGTGCGCGTGCACCACGTGCCGTCGACGCTCGACGCGATGCGGGTCGCCCAGGCCATCGACTCGGCCGAGGCGTCGGCCGGCGAGGTCGCCCCGTGACGACCACAACCAGGACAGAGGCGCTGCAGTGACCGACCAGATCGTGCTCAAGGGCATTGCGGCCAAGGGCCACCACGGCGTGCTCGACTTCGAGAAACGCGACGGGCAGGTGTTCGTCGTCGACGTCACCATGCACGTCGACCTCGCGCCGGCCGGTGCCAGCGACGACCTCGCCGACACCGTCAACTACGCCGAGGTGGCCGGTGACGTCGTGGCGCTGATCGAAGGCGACCCGCTCGACCTCATCGAGGCCCTGGCGTCCCGCATCGCCGACCGGGTGCTGGCTCGGCCACTTGTCGAGGCGGTCGAGGTCGTGGTGCACAAGCCAGAGGCACCGGTGGGACATCCGTTCACCGACGTGCAGGTCCGGGTGACGAGGGAGCGGCAGTCCCACGTGGTGATCGCAATGGGCTCCAACATCGGCGACTCGATCGAGACCCTCCACGACGCCGCGATCTCGCTCTACGGCCTGATCGACATCATCGAGGTCTCGGCCCCCGTCGAGACCGACCCCGTCGGCGGACCTGAGCAGCCGGTCTTCCTCAACGCGGTCGTGACGGGCACGACCCACCTGGCGCCCTCGTCTCTGCTGGCCGGGCTGCACGACATCGAGCGGGCCCACGGCCGCACCCGCGAGGTGCACTGGGGCCCGCGCACCCTCGACCTCGACCTGATCCAGTACGGCGACCCGGTATTCGACACCGACGTGGTGATGGACAGCCCCACGCTGACGCTGCCCCACCCCCGGGCCCACGAGCGCGGGTTCGTGCTCGTGCCGTGGCTCGCGGCGGACGGCGAGGCCGTGCTGCGCGTCGAAGGCCAGGTGCGCCGGGTCGCCGACCTCGTCAGCGACCTGGACGTGTCCGGCGTCCGGCCCGGACCCGACGTCGACCTCCTGGAGGGCCCGTGGTGAACGACGGCAGGGGTCTGCGCTGGTCGCAGCTCGTGGGGCTCGCCCTCGTGGTCGGCCTGGTGTCCTGGATCGGGTGGCGGTTCTACCTCAACGCGGGGCACCTCCTCGGCCCGGCTTCCTGGGTCTCCGCGGTGCTGATCGTCGCCATGGCGATCCTGGTCATCGGAGCCGGCCTGCCGGTGCGCCGCTTCCTGCGGGGAGAGGCCCGCAAGACGCTCAGCCCGATCCGCGCCGCCCGCACCCTGGTGCTCGCCCAGGCGGCAGCGCTGACCGGATCGGCCGTGCTGGGCTGGTATGCCGCCCAGGTCGCGCACGCCCTCGCCGACGTCGACCTGCCCGGCTACCGCGCCCTCCTGTGGCGGTTGCTCGCCCTCACGGTGGCGTCCCTGGTGCTCGCCGCAGCCGGGATGCTGACCCAGCGGATGTGCCGCGTCGACCCGCCCGGTGACCGGGAGCGCGACCGCGACCCACGCCCCTGACGGCTACTTGTCGACGTCGCCGACCACGAAGAACATCGAGCCGAGGATCGCCACCATGTCGGCGATGAGGTTGCCGGGCAGCACCTCCGCCAGCACCGCCACGTTGTTGAACGACGCCGACCGCAGCTTGAGCCGCCACGGGGTCTTCTCCCCGCGGGAGACCAGGTAGTAGCCGTTGAAGCCGAGTGGGTTCTCGGTCGCGGTGTAGAGGTCCCCCTCGGGGACCTTCAGCACCTTGGGCAGCTTGACGTTCACCGGGCCCTGGGGGAGCGTCCGCAACCGGTCGAGACAGGCCTCGGCGAGGTCGAGGCTGACGTGCACCTGCTCGAGCAGCACCTCGAGGCGGGCGAGGCAGTCGCCCGCGGTGCGGGTCACCACTCGGCCGGGGCCACCGTCCGCGAACAGCTCGCCGTACGCGAGGTACGGCTCGTCGCGCCGCAGGTCCATGTCGACCCCGGCGGCACGTGCGATCGGGCCCGAAACGCCATACGCTGCAATGATTTCCGGCGTGACGATGCCGACCCCTCGCGTGCGCGCCTCGAGGATCTCGTTGCCCACGATCAGCGCCTCGATGTCGGGAAGCCGCCCGCGGACGGCCTGCACGGCATACGCGACTCGGTCGAGCCAACCGGCCGGGAGGTCCTCCTTCAGGCCGCCGACGCGGTTGAACATGTAGTGCATCCGCCCGCCGGAGGCCTCCTCCATGACCGCCTGGAGCTCCTCGCGCTCGCGGAAGGCGTAGAAGATCGGCGTGATGGCACCGAGCTCGAGGGGGTAGGAGCCCAGGAACATCAGGTGGTTGAGGACCCGGTTGAGCTCGGCCAGAAGGGTCCGCGCCCAGACTGCCCGCTCGGGGACCTCCATGCCGAGCATCCGCTCGACGCCGAGCACCACGCCGAGCTCGGACGAGAAGGCGGACAGCCAGTCGTGCCGGTTGGCCAGGACGATGATCTGGCGGTAGTCGCGCACCTCGAAGAGCTTCTCGGCGCCGCGGTGCATGTAGCCGACGATGGGCTCGGCGGAGAGGATGCGCTCGCCGTCGACCACGATCCGCAGGCGCAGGACGCCGTGCGTGGCGGGGTGCTGCGGACCGATGTTGAGCACCATGTCGGCGGTGGCCAGGCCGCCCGCGCCCATGCCGACGGTGAGCTCGCGCCGGCCTTCCGTCGTGGTCACCCCGTCAGTCTGCCGTATGCCGCGTGGCTCGCCCGGTCAGCGCCCGTGGCTGGGTGGGGCGTCCCTCAGCCGGGGCAGCCGGGGATGTTCTGGACCGTGGTCGCAGCACCCTTGTCGTCGATCTGGACCAGCACGGTGTTCTCGCGGTTGGCGAGACCCTTGAGCGCCCCTGCGTCGACCGACTTGGTCTGCAGCGGCTGGTCGGCCGCGATGCAGTGGTGGTAGAGGATCCGCGCGCCGTCAGCGAGGGGGATCGTGTAGGTGAGCTTGGCGTTCTGGTTCTCGTACGGCACCTCACCCTTGAAGGGTCCGGTGGGGACGCCGTCCTTGGCCAGCTTGCCGTCGTCGAGCTTCTTCCAGGTCCAGCGGTCGAGCTCGAGGTACGCGACCCCGCCGACCTCGCCCGTCTTGGTGACGACCCCGAAGTCGTAGTTGCGGCCCAACACATCGGACTTGGGGGTCGTGGGGGCCGACGTCTTGGTCGCGCTCGGGGCCTTCGCCGTGACGGTCGGGGTGACCGTCACGGTGACGTTCCCGCCGGAGCCGGGGGTGTCGGATCCGCAGCCCGACAGCAGGGCGGCAGCGGCGAGGGCCGCAAGGGATCCCGCGGCGGTGGTCGCGCGCAGGTGGTGCTGGAGCTTCATGGGGACGGGGGTCCTTTCGAGGGGCAGCAACACTCAAGTCTGCCCTCCACGGAGCGCCTGACAAAACTCGCTCATCTGCGGCAGGCTGCAAAGGTGCCCACCCAGCCCACCGTCGATGCTGCCGACTTCCTCGACCTGGCCGACCCGGAAGCGGTCAGCCCACGCGCTTGACGGCCCAGAGGAAGTCGCCGAAGCCGCCCGGCGCCACGAGGGCGGCCGCCGCGGACCCGGAGGCGAGGGCCTTCAGGTAGGCGTGCGGGTCGCTGTCCGCGAGCTCGATCGGCGGGGTGCGGCCGTCGACGCCGAGGCCGCGCAGCGCGGTCCGCTGGTCGACCAGCTCGTCGTGGTCGAGGGAGTCCATCGCGACGTGCGCGGTGAGGTCGCACGAGCCGTCCGGCACAGGGGCGACCTGTTGCCCCCGCCGGTATGCCGTGAGGGTGCCGGCGGTGGGCCGGTCGCCCCCGCGGTGGCCGTAGTCCACGGCGACGACCACCCCGCGGGTCACCCGGCTCACGAGGTCGGCCCAGGCCAGGTCGCGGGGGCGGCCGACCTCCACGCGCTCGCCGGGAGCGGCGGTCGGCCAGTGGGTGGTCGCCCAGCCGAGGTCGTCGCCCTCGACCGGCTCGCCGGGGGACTCGGCACCCGTCAAAGGGTCGACCAGCAGGTGGCGCAGGACGCCCCGGTCGTCGACCTCGGCGACCGGGCACGGGACGACGTCGAGCCACTCGTGCGCGACCACGAGCGCCCCGTCGAGGTCGCGGAGCTCGTCCGGGAGGTCGGGCCCGCCGGGGGCGACGAGCCACGCGGCGGAAGCGGCAAGCGTCTCCGGCCTGGCCACGACGTCGACGCCGGTGAGCCGCAGCGCCGGCTCCGCGGCATACAGGTGGTCGAGGAGCTCGCCGCGGCCGGCGCCGACGTCGACGACGTGGCCCAGGCCGTTCTCCCGGGCCAGTCGGGCGAGCGCCGCGCCCAGGACCGCACCGGGGCCACCGTGGGTCGCGGTGCTGAAGTGGCCGGACGGACCGGTCGCCGACCGGTAGAAGCCGGCGGAGCCGTAGAGGGCCTCCTGCCACGCCACCTGCCAAGCCACCGGGGTCACCCGCCCAACCTATTGCGCGTCGTGTGCCTGAGGCGGAGGCACGGGCCCGTCTCAGGCACCCGGCTCGGGAGATAGGTTGGGCCGGTGACTTCGGCCGACGAGCGTCCCGCCCGCCTTGACGTCGGTGTCGTCGGTGCCGGGCGGGTCGGCGCCGTCCTCGGTGCGGCCCTGCAGCGCGTCGGGCACCGCGTCGTGGCCGTCTCGGGGGTCAGTGAGGAGTCGCGGGACCGCGCCGCCCACCTGCTGCCGGGGACACCGGTGCTCGCGCCGGAGGACGTCGTGCGGCAGGCCGAGCTGGTGGTCCTGGCCGTGCCCGACGACGCGCTCGCCGACCTGGTCGCAGGGCTCTCGGCGACGCGGACCTGGCAGGCCGGCCAGCTCGTCGCGCACACCTCCGGGCGCCACGGGCTCGAGGTCTACGCCCCGGCGCTCGACCAGCACGTCCTGGGACTCGCCCTGCACCCCGCCATGACGTTCACCGGCACCGGTCTCGACCTCGACCGGCTCGTCGAGTGCTGCTTCGGGGTGACCGCGCCCGAGCCGCTGCGACCGGTGGCCGAGGCGCTGGTCCTGGAGATCGGCGCCGAGCCCGTCTGGATCGAGGAGTCGGCGCGCGGGCTCTACCACGCGGCGCTCGCCCACGGCGCGAACCACCTCGTCACCCTGATCGCCCAGTCGTTGCAGGCGCTGCGCGCGGCCGGTGTGGAGTCGCCCTCGCGGGTGCTCGGGCCGTTGGTCTCCGCCGCGCTCGACAACGCCCTGCGGGCAGGTGACGCTGCCCTCACCGGGCCGGTCGCGCGGGGAGATGCGGGTACCGTTGCCGAGCACCTGCGACAACTCCAGAGCCTCACCCCCGACATCCGTCCGACCTACGTCGCGCTGGCGCGGGCGACTGCCGAGCGGGCGCTGGCCAGCGGCCGGCTCAAGCCGCACGTGGCCGAACCCCTGTTGGACATCCTCGCCACCGACCAGGAGCGATAAGTGAGCGAACAGCCCGGTATGCCGTCCGCGCCCGCGGGCGCGACCGTCACCGACCTGCCACCTTCCGGGAAGGTCGAGCCGGTGGTCGCCAGGACCCGCGAGGAGCTGCACGTCGCCCGGCGGGCGCTGACCGACGGCGACGTCGCGGTCGTCATGACGATGGGCGCGCTCCACGAGGGTCACGCGACCCTGATCGAGACCGCCCGGCAGCGGGCCGCCCACGTGGTGGTGACGATCTTCCTCAACCCCCTGCAGTTCGGGCCCCGTGAGGACCTGTCCCGCTACCCGCGGACCTTCGACTCCGACATGGAGATCTGCCGTCGCGCGGGGGTGGACCTGGTCTTCGCGCCGACCCCCGACGTGATCTACCGCGACGGCGATCCGGGGGTGCGCATCTCGGCCGGACCGCTGGGCAACGTGCTGGAGGGCCAGGCCCGTCCCGGCCACTTCGACGGCATGCTGACCGTGGTCGCCAAGCTGTTCCACCTCACCCGGGCCGACTCGGCCTACTTCGGCCAGAAGGACGCCCAGCAGCTCCTGCTGATCCGCCGGATGGTCCGCGACATCGACTTCCCCGTGAAGGTGGTGTCGGTGCCGACGGTGCGCGAGCCGGACGGGCTGGCCATGAGCAGCCGCAACACCTACCTCACCGACTCCGACCGCGAGACCGCGCTGTGCCTCTCGCGGGCGCTGCGAGCCGGCGCGGCAGCCGCAGCCGAAGGCCCCTCGGCGATCCGCAGGGCCGCCCGCACGGTCCTCGTGCGCGAGCCGTTGGCCCTGATCGACTACCTCGTCCTCGTGCACCCCTACACGTTGGAGGACGTGCCCGAGTGGTATCGCGGCGAGGCGCTGTTGGCCGTCGCCGGGCGCGTGGGCACCACCCGGCTGATCGACAACCTGCCCATCTCGGTGGGTCCGAACGGCGGGGCCCTCGAGGTCTTCTCCGACGTCGACTCCGCCGGGGCCTGACGATGCAGCGCTTCATGCTCTACGCCAAGATCCACCGGGCGACGGTCACCCAGGCCGACCTGCACTACGTCGGCTCGCTGACGATCGACCGCGACCTCATGGACGCGGCCGGGCTGCTGCCCGGTGAGCAGGTCGACGTCGTGGACGTCGACAACGGCAACCGGCTCACGACCTACGCGATCGAGGGCGAGCGGGGCAGCGGGATCGTGTGCATCAACGGCGCCGCAGCGCGGCTGATCTCGCCGGGAGACACCGTCATCATCATCGCGTATGCCGCGATGGACGACGCCGAGGCGCGCACCTTCGAGCCGCAGGTCGTCTTCGTCGACGACCACAACCGGATCGTCGAGGTCGGCCACGACGGCGGCGACGTGCCCGAGGGGTTCGGCCTCAAGACCTCTGCGGTCACCCGGCGCCACCATGACTGACCAGCCGTCGCCGGCCGCCGACCCGCTCGTGATCCCGCGGCGCCTCGTCGCGGGTGACCCGGGGTGGACCACGGCGGCCGACGTCGTCGTGGTCGGTTCCGGGATCGCCGGGCTGACGACCGCGTTGCGGCTGCGGCAGCGGGTCGACCGGGTGCTGCTCGTCACCAAGACCGTGCTCAACGAGGGGTCCACCCAGTGGGCCCAGGGCGGCATCGCCGCGGCCCTCGACCCCGGGGACTCGCCCGCGGAGCACCTGCACGACACGCTGGTCGCGGGCTGCGGCATCTGCGACGTCGCCGCGGTCACCGCCCTCGTCCACGAGGGCCCGGCGAGGGTCCGCGAGCTGGTCGCACTGGGGGCCGAGTTCGACCGCGACGCCGAGGGTGAGATCAAGCTGACCCGGGAGGGCGGGCACCACAAGGACCGGATCGCCCACGCCGGCGGCGATGCCACCGGCAAGGAGATCTCACGGGCGCTCATCGCGGCCCTGCACCAGGTGCAGGACGACCCCGGCATCGAGGTCATCGAGCACGCCCTCGTGGTGGACCTGTTGCAGGACAAGGACTCTCGCGTCTGCGGCGTGACGTTGCACGTCATCGGCGAGGGCCAGATGGACGGCGTGGGGGCGGCCACCTCGCGTGCCGTGGTGCTGGCCACCGGAGGTCTCGGACAGGTCTACTCGGCGACCACCAACCCCTCGGTCGCGACGGGTGACGGCATGGCCGCCGCGCTGCGTGCCGGCGCGATCATGGCCGACGTCGAGTTCGTGCAGTTCCACCCCACCGTGCTGTGGCTCGGCGAGGCGTCCAGCGGCCAACAGCCGCTCATCTCGGAGGCGGTGCGTGGGGAAGGGGCCTTCCTCGTCGACCGCGACGGCGTGCGCTTCATGCAGGGCCGGCACCCCCTGGCCGACCTCGCCCCACGGGACGTCGTCTCGCGAGCCATCGTCGACCGGATGCAGCAGACCGGGGAGCGGCACGTGTTCCTCGACGCGCGCCACCTCGGTCGCGAGTTCCTGGAGGCGCGCTTCCCGTCCATCGTGGCGCGCTGTCGCGAGCTCGGTTTCGACCCGGCCACCGAGCTGCTCCCCGTCGCCCCCGCGCAGCACTACGCCAGTGGCGGGGTGCGCACCGACCTCGTCGGCCGGTCCTCGCTCGACGGCCTCTACGCGTGCGGCGAGGTGTCGTGCACCGGGGTCCACGGCGCCAACCGGCTCGCCTCCAACTCCCTGCTCGAGGGACTGGTCTTCGCCCACCGCATCGCCGACGACATCAGCGAACGCCTGGCGCTGGGCGAGCTCCCGCAGTCGGCCCCGACCGCGCCGAGCGGTGACGCGGCGCTGCTCGACGGCTCCGCGCGCGTACAGGTGCAGGCGACCATGACCGAGGGCGCCGGCGCGGTGCGTTCCGCGAACTCCCTCGCCGCCACCGCCGCCGCCCTGCGCGACCTGGCCCTCGCGGCCACGTCCAACGAGCCCGGACCGCAGTCGTGGGAGACGACCAACCTCCTGCACATCGGCCAGGTGCTGACCCTGGCCGCGTCGCTGCGCGAGGAGACGCGTGGCGGGCACGTCCGCAGCGACCACACCGAGCAGGCCGACCCGCAGTGGCGTGGGCACACCCTGCTCGTCCGTGGCGCCGACACCCGCGTCACCACGACCTTCGAACCGGTCGCCGAACAGGACCTGACGTGACCGACCTGGCTTTCCCCGAGACCGACGCGCTCGCAGTCATCGGCACCGCCCTCGACGAGGACCTCGGCGGACCGGACGGGGTGGATGTCACGACGACCGCGACGATCCCCGTCGAGCAGGTGAGCACGGCGCACGTGGTCGCGCGCGAGGGTGGCGCACTGGCCGGCATACCGCTGGTCGCCATGGTCTTCGACCAGGTGGCCCGACGGATCGGCGCAGAGCCGCTGCAGGTCACGGCCGTGCGAGCCGACGGCGACGTCGTCGCGAAGGGTGACGTCGTCGCGGTGCTGGAGGGCTCGACGCAGGTCACGCTCGTCGGCGAGCGCACCATGCTCAACCTCGTGTGTCGTCTGTCGGGCATCGCGACGCACACCCATGCCTGGGCGCAGCGCCTGGAGGGCACCGGCGCCACCGTCCTCGACACCCGCAAGACGACGCCCGGGCTGCGGGCGCTGGAGAAGTACGCGGTCCGCGCGGGTGGAGGCACCAACAAGCGGATGGGCCTCTACGACGTGGCCATGATCAAGGACAACCACAAGCTGGCCGCCGGCTCGCTGAGCAAGGCGTATGCCGCGGTGCGGGCGAGGTTCCCCGACGTCCCCATCCAGGTCGAGGTCACCTCGACGCAGGAGGCGCTCGAGTCGGTGGCGGTCGGGGCGCGGTTCCTGTTGTGCGACAACATGTCCGTCGACCTGCTGCGCGAGACCGTGGCGGCCGTGCGAGCGACCGGTCAGGACGTCGAGCTGGAGGCGACGGGTGGGCTGACCCTCGACGTGGCCCGCGCCTACGCCGAGACCGGGGTCGACTACCTGTCGGTCGGCGGGCTCACGCACTCCTCGCCGATCCTCGACCTCGCCCTCGACCTCGTCGACTGACCTGACCCCGGCTGGGCGCGGGGCCCGGTAGGCCGGTCGGTACCCTTTGCGGGTGAGCCAGCCCCCCGAGAGCACCACCTCCGCCGAGGTGGCCCAGCCCGACACCGTGATCGACACCGACCTGCCCGAGCAGATGCAGGTGCGTCGCGACAAGCGCGACCGGTTGCTGGCCGAGGGGAAGCAGGCGTTCCCGGTGACGGTGCCCCGCACCCACACCCTCGCTGCGGTCCGCGAGCAGTGGGGCCACCTCGAGACCGGCGAGGAGACGCAGGACGTCGTGGCTGTCGCCGGTCGCGTGATCTTCATCCGCAACACCGGCAAGCTCGCGTTCGCGACCCTCCAGGAGGGGATCGGCACCCGGCTCCAGGTGATGCTCAGCCTCGCCGAGGTGGGCGAGGACGCGCTCGCCGAGTGGAAGTCGACCGTCGACCTCGGGGACCACGTCTTCGTCGAGGGACGGGTCATCTCGTCGCGTCGTGGCGAGCTGTCGGTGATGGCCACGCGGTGGGAGATGGCGTCGAAGGCGCTGCGCCCGCTCCCGGTGCTGCACAAGGACCTGTCCGAGGAGTCGCGGGTCCGGCAGCGCTACGCCGACCTCATCGTGCGCCAGGAGGCGCGCGACATGGTGCGCACCAAGGCTGCTGCCCTCTCGGCGATCCGCGGGGTGCTGGAGTCGCAGGGCTACCTCGAGGTCGAGACGCCGATCATCCAGCTCGTGCACGGTGGCGCGGCGGCCCGGCCGTTCCGCACCCACATGAACGCGTTCGACCAGGAGATGACCCTGCGGATCGCGTTGGAGCTCAACCTGAAGAAGGCCGTGGTCGGCGGCGTCGACCGGGTCTACGAGATGGGGCGGATCTTCCGCAACGAGGGTGTCGACGCGACCCACAGCCCCGAGTTCACGATGCTCGAGGCCTACCAGGCGTACGGCGACCAGACGACGATCGCGACCCTCATGCGAGACGTCTTCCTCGGCGTGGCCGACGCGCTCGGCTCCCGTCAGGTCGAGACCGCAGCGGGCACGGTCGACCTCGACGGCGAGTGGCGCTGGCTGCCGGTCTACCAGGGCGTGTCCGAGGCGGTGGGCGAGGTCGTCACCATCGACACGGACGTCGAGACCCTGCGCGGGTATGCCGCGAAGCACGACGTCGCCATCGACCCCGCGTGGGACAAGGACAAGGTCTTCCTCGAGCTGCTCGGCGAGCTGGTCGAGCCCGGTCTGCTGCAGCCCACCTTCCTGTGCGACTACCCCGCCATCGCCCAGCCCCTCGCGCGCCCGCACCGCAGCGAGCCCGGCCTGATCGAGGCCTGGGACCTCATCATCGGCGGCGTGGAGCGGGGCACCGGGTTCTCCGAGCTCGTCGACCCGGTGGTGCAGCGCGAGGTGCTCACCGCCCAGTCGGTGAAGGCGGCCGGTGGGGACCCCGAGGCGATGCAGCTCGACGAGGACTTCCTGCGCGCGCTGGAGTACGGCGCGCCCCCGATGGGTGGCCTCGGGTTCGGGGTCGACCGGCTCGTCATGCTGTTCACCGACGCGAGCATCCGCGAGACGATCCTGTTCCCCCACCTGAAGCCCGAGGTGTCCCGATGAGTGGCGTCTGGCCCTACGTCGCCGCGCTGATCCCGTCGGCCGGCGTCGGCTTCCTCTTCTGGCTCGTCATCAAGAACATGATCGAAGGCGACCGCAAAGAACGCCTCGCACATTCGCAATGGGATGCGGCGCACCCGGAAAATCCACCCGTGGTGGACAATTCAAAGGGCAGCGACAAAAAGGGCGCCGACAAATAGCATTGGGCGTCATTTCCCCTTTACCGTGCGACCCGATAGTTTTGGCTCGACAGAATGTCCGCGGGAAAGGATTCCAGATGGCCCAGCGAGTCAACATCGTGCTCGAGGACGACCTCGACGGTTCCGAGGCCGACGAGACCGTGACCTTCGCCCTCGACGGTGTCTCGTACGAGATCGACCTCAACGCGAAGAACGCCGCCGCCCTGCGTGATTCGTTGGCGCAGTACGTCGGTCACGCCCGCCGCGCCGCCGGTCGCCGTCCCGCCGGCCGTCCGGCCGCAGCCAGCCGTGGCACCGGGAAGCGCGACCTCGCCGATGTCCGTGAATGGGCCCGTTCCAACGGTCACCAGGTCAGCGACCGCGGCCGCATTTCCGCCGAGGTCCAGGCCGCCTACGACAAGGCGCACTGACCCTGCAGGTCACCCATGTTCCTGAGGGTTCGCCGGCACGTCCGGGCGGAGCAGGAGATCCGGTACTTTCCTGGAGCTGGCGCGACATTGTCGAAAAGCAGCGCGCCGGAATCGACGCACTGCAGCCGTGGCGCGAGCGGCTGAGCAGCTCGACGGCTCGTCAGTATGCCGCGGTCGTGCCTGAGTCGATGCCCTCCGCCTTCGTGTTGCAGTGGACCCTCGAGGCGGCTGCCGAGACCGGCGTGCACGCGGCCAGGCACGACTCCGCGGTCGTGCACCCCTTCGAGGCGGGGCTGAGCTTCGAGCTGCAGCCGAGCCAGCTCTACCCCGTGGAGGCCCGGTACGAGCGGTCGCGGGCGACGGTCGCGCCGCTGGCCGCTCGGCTGGAAGCCGCGCAGGCGGCATACCGCGCCGACGCGGTCGAGCTCGCGCTCGGCTACCACTCGACGGTGAAGCTCGGCGAGCACACCCGACGCGCGATGGTCGACGACGTGTGGGCGATGACCCTCGCCCGGGCCAGCGGGCAACGCCCTCCGGAGCGTGGGTCGTGCTGCTTCATCTACGTGCTGCCGGGCGTGCACGAGTGCTCCGGCTGCCCGCGGCTGGCCAGCTAGGCGAGCAGGTCGGCCAGGAGGTCGCCGTCGGACTCGAGGCGGTCGAGGACCTCGTCGAACATCAGCTGCTCGAACTTCTTCCCCTCCGCGCCGGCCTCGACCTCGTCCCACGACCGGGGGGCGGCCACGGTCGGGGTCTCCTTGCCGCGCAGGGAGTAGGGGCACACGGTCGTCTTGGCGGCGACGTTCTGGCTCCAGTCGAGGAAGATCTTCCCGGGGCGCAGGGACTTGGTCATCTTCCAGACGATGAGGTCGGGGTTCTTCTTGGTGAGCTCCTGCGCCAGCTGCTGCGCAAGGTCACGGGTCTGGTCGGAGGTGAGGTCGCCGGGCAGTCCCGCGTAGAGCTGCATCCCCTTGCTGCCACTGGTGACCGGGTAGAGGTCGAGGCCCAGCGCGCCGAGTCGGTCGCGCACCATGAGGGCGACCTGGGCGCACTCCTTGAGCCCCGCCGGCGCACCCGGGTCGAGGTCGATGACGAGCCGGTCGGGGTGCTGCCGCTTCCCGTCGAGCACCCGCCACTGCGGGATGTGCAGCTCGATGGAGTTGAGGTTGATGAGGTAGGTCAGCTGCGCGAGGTCCTCGACCATCGGGTAGGTGACGTCGTCGATCTTCACCCGGGGGAGCCAGGACGGCGCCCCGGACGGCAGGTTCTTCTCGAAGAAGCTCTGGTCGCCGGTGCCGTGCGGCCAGCGCACGCGGGTCAGGGCCCGGTCGGCGAGGTGGGGGAGCAGCACGTCGGCGACCTGCGCGTAGTAGTTGAGCAGCTCGCCCTTGGTGGTCTCCGTCGACGGGTACATCAGCTTGTCGAGGCTGGTGAGCTTGAGCGTGCGTCCCGCGACCTCGACGCGGGTCGCCTGCGGGACGTAGCGCTCAGGCACCGTCCACCTCCTGGAGGTCCTCGGGCGTCAGGTCGGCGCGCAGGCCGAGGTATGCCGGCTGGCGCAGCCGCCCGTCGCGCGTCACCTCGAGGGTGCGCGCCTCCACGACGACGACGGGGTCGACCCAGGTCGCGCCGACGCGGTCGAGTCGCGGCACCTCGTCGCTGAAGGGTGAGTCGGCCCTGGTGTGCGGAGCGAGTGCCTCGGCGAGCTGCACCGCCGCCCGTCCTGCGATCCCGCTGCCCATCCGGCCGGCGAACCGCCACCCCCCGGCGCCGTCGGGCACGCCCAGCAGCACCGCGCCGAGCCGCCCGGAGTCGTTGGTCTTCTCGGCCCGCCAGCCGCCCACCACCGCGGAGATCGCTGTCCGGTGCGGCGACTTGAGCCAGTCGGCCGAGCGCCGCCCGGGCAGGTACGGAGCCGACCGGCGCTTGCTCACCACCCCCTCCAGCCCCTGCTCGAGAGTGGCGGCGAAGAGCTCCCGGCCGTCGTCGTAGACCGGCGGCACCTGCCAGTGCCGGCCGGCGAGGTCGAGCCGCTCCAGCAGCTCCCGCCGCGCCGACAGCGGCTGGGCAGTGAGGTCGGAGCCATAGAGCCGCAACAGGTCGAAGACCATCAGGGTGACGGGTCGCACGGCCGACAGCCGTTCGGCCTTGCGCCGGTCCCGCACGTGCATCCGATCGGCGAGCGCCCCGAACGAGGGCCGGCCGCCGTCGAGGGCCACCACCTCGCCGTCGAGGAGCATGTCGTCGTAGGTCTCGGCGAGCGGCAGCAGCTCCGGGAAGCTCACCGTCACGTCGTTGCCGATCCGCGAGGTCAGCGTCAGCACCCCGTCGTGGACGTCGGCAAGGACACGCATGCCGTCCCACTTCACCTCGTGCAGCCACTCGTCGCCGTCGGGAATGACGGTGGTGGGACTGGCCAGCATGGGGCGCATGGGGCCATCCTGACGCATAGGCTGGTTCCCACGTGCGAGGCCGGAGGTGTCTCGCCAGGGACGGGGGCTTGTCTGCGGACAGGCCGATGGAGAGGACGACCACCATGCGAGCGATCTGGAAGGGCGCAGTGTCCTTCGGCCTGGTCAACGTGCCGATCCGCCTCTACTCCGCCACCGAGAACCACGACGTGCAGTTCCGGCAGGTGCACCGCGAGGACGGCGGCCGGATCAAGTACCAGCGGATCTGCAGCATCGACGGCGAGATCGTGTCGTACGACGACATCGCCAAGGGCTACGAGACCGAGGACGGCGAGATGGTCGTCCTCACCGACGAGGACTTCAAGGACCTCCCGGCCAGCAGCAGCAAGGAGATCTCGGTCGAGAAGTTCGTCCCCGCCGAGCAGATCGACCCGATGCTCTACGACAAGTCCTACTACCTCGAGCCCGACAAGGCGTCGACCAAGCCCTACATCCTGCTCCGGGACGCGCTCGAGAAGGAGAACCGCGTCGCCGTCGTGACGGTCTCGATCCGCACCCGCATGACGATGGCCGTGCTGCGCGTCCACGAGGGCGTCATCCTCATGCAGACGATGTTGTGGCCGGACGAGATCCGCAAGCCCGACTTCGCGACGCTCGACGACGACGCCAAGGCCACCAAGCAGGAGCTGGCCATGGCCGACCTGCTCATCGAGCAGCTCGCCGGCGACTACCAGCCCGACGACTATGAGGACGACTACGCCGCCGCGCTCCAGTCGCTCGTCAAGGCCAAGGTCGAGGGCGGCGAGGTCCAGTTCGCCCCCGAGTCCAAGGACGAGTCGGGCGAGGTCGTCGACCTGCTCGCGGCCCTCAAGAAGTCCGTCGACAAGGCGAAGGCGTCCCGCGGGGAGTCGACGTCCGACACCGCCAAGCCTGCGGCCAAGAAGGCCGCAGCCAAGAAGGCCGCGTCCAAGGTCACCACGAAGAAGGCGGCCAAGAAGGCCAGCTGACCGCGCCCCGGCCGGTGGGGCTAGGCGTTCTCCTTGCGGAACGTCGCCGTGCCCCACCAGAGCGCGATGGCGAAGAGCACGACGGCCCAGACGCTGCCCCACAGCACGCCGTTGGCTCCGAAGTCGCCGAGGAACGACCCGCGCACCCCGTCGGTGATCCAGCGGAACGGCATGAAGTCGCTGGTGCGCTGCAGCCAGTCGGGCCCGATGGTCATCGGCAG
Organism: Pedococcus sp. P5_B7; assembly: GCF_054049895.1. NCBI lineage: Bacteria > Bacillati > Actinomycetota > Actinomycetes > Micrococcales > Intrasporangiaceae > Pedococcus > Pedococcus sp. P5_B7. Next base: position 1,260,523 of record NZ_JBFULM010000002.1, on the reverse strand, counting down.
GAGGATGCCCGACAGCAACAGCACGGGCATCATCACGACGTTGATGACCGGCGCCATGACGTCCTCGCTCTTGGTGGTGAGGGCCAGGGCGTTGGACGCCGCGGCGCAGGCGCCACCGACGAGCAGGGTGAGCAGGACCCCGGGGACGACCCCACCCAGCGGAGCGTCCATCCCGACCCAGTAGCCGAGGCCGACCAGCACGAGCGCCTGGACGAGCAGCTGGAGCAGGTCGCGCCAGAGCCGTCCCATGAGCAGGGCGGTGCGGCTCGCAGGGGTGACCCGCTCGGCCTCGATGACGCCGTCACGCCACTCGGAGATCAGCCCGAACCCGGCGAAGAACGCGCCGAACATGCCCAGCTGGACCAGCATGCCCGGGACGAAGAAGGTCCAGGTGTTCTGGACCCCGAGCTGCTCGGCCATCGGCTTGAGCAGCGGACCGAAGAGGAACAGGTAGAGGATCGGCTGCATCAGGCCTATCAGCACCCAGGCGGGGTTGCGCAGGTTCATCCGCAGCTGGCGGCGGAAGACGATGAAGGACTCGCGCAGGAACTGCATGTCACTTCTCCTTCGAGGTCGAGTCGGCCGGGGCAGAGGCCTCCGCGTCACGCAGTGAGCGGCCGGTGAGGGTGAGGAAGACGTCGTCGAGGGTGGGGCGCAGGACCTCGATCGACTCGAGGTCGATGTCGGCGTCACGAAGGTCGGCCAGGAGCCCGGGCACCGCCTTGCCGGCGCGCTGGACGCGGGCGCGGACGTGGTTGCCGTCAACCTCCACGGCGTCGCGGCCGTCGCTGCCCGCCTCGGCGATCGAGTCGAGCCGCTTGGCCGCCTCGGCGACGAGGTCGGGGTCGGCGACCTCGAGGTCGACGAGGTCGCCGGACACCTGCGCCTTGAGGTTGTCGCTCGTGTCGGCGGCGATGATCTTGCCGTGGTCGATGACGATGATCCGGTCGCTCAGGGCGTCGGCCTCGTCGAGGTAGTGAGTGGTGAGGAAGACCGTTGCCCCGCGCCGCTTGCGCAGGTCGGCGATGTGGGTCCAGAGGTTGGCCCGGGCCTGCGGGTCGAGGCCCGTCGTCGGCTCGTCGAGGAAGACCAGCGTCGGCTCGTGGATCAGCCCCATCACGATGTCGAGGCGGCGCCTCTGGCCACCGGACATGGTCTTCGGCTGCCGCCCCCACAGGCCCTCGAGGTCGAGCTGGCCGAACAGCTCCTGCCCTCGACGACGGGCGTCGGCGGACGACATGCCGTAGAGCATCCCGTGGTCGACCACCTCGTCACCGGCGCGCGCGAACTGCCCCGTGGCACCGCTCTGCGAGACGTAGCCGATCGACCGGCGGACCTTCTCGGAGTCCTTGACCACGTCGAAGCCGGCCACCGTGGCCGTGCCCGCCGTGGGGCGCAGCAGCGTGGTCAGCATGCGCAGCGTCGTGGTCTTGCCCGCGCCGTTCGGCCCGAGGAACCCGACGACCTCGCCCTCCGCCACGTCGAGGTCGACCCCGTCGACGGCACGCACCTCGCCCTTCTTCCGGCCCTCGCGCGTCTGGAAGGTCTGCACCAGACCTCGTGCGTGGATCATCGCCCGCTCCCTTGCCTGCTCATCCGTCTGCCAACTCGACCTGTGTTCAAACTTGAACAACCGTAGTGTTCAACATTGAACAGAGGGACGTCAAGCCGCCTGCCGGCCCGGCCCTCACCAACGTAGACCGGGCCACCGACAGGAACTCATCGCTGACGGGCGATCAGCTCCACGTAGCGCTGGCGGTCGGTGGCCATCTGCCAGCCGGGGTCGTCGTCCGGGGCCTGCCAGTCGGCCGGCTCGCCGCGCAGGCCGAAGTCGCCGCGGTCCACGCGGGCGATGAGGTTCACCAGCCACTCCCGCTCGGTCTGCCCCATGCCCATCCACAGGTCGGCCAGGGCGAGCACGTGCGGCGGCACCGCCTCGGCCGGGACCTCGCGCGCCAGCTGGTCGCGCGTCGTGGCGTCGAGGTTCGCGAGCCGGGTCTGCAGGGCCTCGCGCACGGCTGTCCGGCTCATCAACGGCATCAGCGCCATGCCGGTGTGGAACGGCAGTGGCGACAACAGGTCGGGCGTCTCCACTGCCTCGCGCCAGAGCTTCTCGAACTCGCGCCGGCCGAGCGGGGTGCTCGTGTAGACCGCCACCTCACGACTGCCGTCGACGAGGTCGTGCCGGTCGAGGTTGCCCTGCTTCGCCAAGGTGGCCAGGCCCGAGTAGATGGAGCCCGGGTTGACGTGGGCCCAGTCCTCGACCTGCCACGACAGCAGCTCACGACGCAGCTGGTAGCCGTTGACCGGCTCGAACAGCATGACGGTGCCGAGCAGCAGGAGTCGGGTCTCGGTGGCCGCCATGGGGTGCAGTGTAGGAGGCACCGTCCTCGACAACCCGTGATGATGGCCCCATGCCCGAAGGCCACACCCTGTTCGCGCTCGCCCGTGACCTCGACGCGGCATACCGCGGCACGCAGCCCACGGCGACGAGCCCCCAGGGTCGCTTCGCCGCCGGGGCGGCGCTGATCTCGGAGCGCACCTTCCTGCACGCGACCTCGTGGGGCAAGCACCTCTTCGTCGAGTTCGAGGGCGACGCCTGGCTGCACGTGCACCTCGGCCTGATCGGCACGTTCACCATCGACGAGCACCGGTATGCCGGTGAGGTGCCGATCGTGGGCCAGGTGCGGTTGCGGCTGGCCACGGACGACCACGTCGCCGACCTGCGGGGCCCGAACCTGTGCGCTGTCATCACGCCCGAACAGGTGGAGGCGGTGACCTCGCGTCTCGGGCCGGATCCCCTACGCCCGGAACCGGATCCGAACCTCTCGTGGCGAAGGATCTCGCGCAGCAGCAAGACGATCGCCGAGCTGCTCATGGACCAGTCGGTGCTGGCCGGGGTCGGCAACGTCTACCGCAGCGAGGTGCTCTTCAGGAGACGCGTCGACCCGTTCCGCCCGGGGCGCGAGATCCGGCGCGCGACCTGGGACGCCATCTGGCTCGACCTCGTCGACCTGCTCCCCCTGGGGGTGGCGACCGGCAAGATCGTCACCGTCGAGGAGCAGGTCGAGGAGGTCCGGGCTCGCCTGGCCGCCGGCCACGTGGACCGCCTCACGGAACGCAGCTCCTACGTCTACAAGCGACAGGGCGAGCCGTGCCTGGTCTGCGGGTCGCGGATCCGCACCAGCGTCGTCGGTGGACGAAACCTGTTCTGGTGCGGGCGATGCCAGCGCCGTCGTTGACCTGGGCGAGCTCGGCGCACCCGTCGATCGACGACCCGTTCGGCCCGAGGGTGAGGGTGCGGGCGCCATAGCCATTGGATTCCTAACCAGTTATGATCATTTCAATGGTTAGCAGGCAAGCGCGACCCCGAGGAGAGGTCAAGCGGTGGTGGACGAGGTCGTCGAGGGTCCCTTCTGGGTCGAGGTCCGGGGACTCGTGCTGCCCCGACCGGTGGGTGGGCACCCGGCGCTCGACTTCGTGAACACCCTGGCCGGATGGGGGGAGCCCGTCACGGGCGACTTCCTCAAGTCCTACGACCACCTGGCGGTGTTCGTGGAGCAGGTGGGCCTGCTCGACGCGCGCTCGGTCACTGCCCTGCGCCGTCGTGCGGCCACGCGCAAGCGCGACGCGGAGGAGGTCCTCGTCGGGGCTCGCGAGCTGCGGGCACGCCTGCGATCGGCGCTGCTCGACCCCGGTGACGAGCGCGCGGTCCGCGCGCTCTCCCGCCTGGTGCAGCCGGCCCTCACCCAGCTGCACCTCCTGCCGGGTCCCCGGCCGACGTGGGACGTCGGGGGCGGGCTGGACCGACCCCTGTCGAGCCTCGCCTGGTCAGGCGCCCAGGCGCTGACCGGCGTGGACCTCACGACCCTGCACGCCTGCCCCGGCCACGAGTGCGGGTGGCTCTTCCTCGACCCACGAGGTCGGCGTCGCTGGTGCAGCATGCGGTCCTGCGGCAACCGCGCGAAGGTCGCTGCCCACGCGGAGCGCCAGCGGGTCGAGTCCGCGAGCTGACCCGCCGAGCGGCGAAAACTCGGTGGCGTGGGGTTCGGTCCGTCCGCCACGATGGTCGACGGCGGGGATGGGTCAGCAGCAGACGTGGCGTGCCACAGTCGGTCCTGCGCGTCGTCCCGTCCTCGATGCCAAGTCTGCCCAGGCAGGCCAGGTATCACGGTGTCCACGACACCTACGGGGTTCAACTCCTCGAAGGGGCGGCGTCGGTCAGGGGATCGTCGGGGCATGCCTTGAGGCCGCAGCCGGACGTGACCACGGACGGCTCGCGGTCCCGCATGCACCGTCGCCTGCCGGCGTCGCCCGCCCACCCAAAGACGCTGTACCACATCCGAATACGTCCACCACCAACGCAACCCCGCGGCATACCTGAAGGAGGTCGCCACCATGAACCTGTTCACCATCACCGTCAACGCGCGCGAGTGCGCGCTGCGCTACCACCACGGAAAGCTCGAGCAGGTCCTGCCCGCGGGGCGGCACCGTCGGGTCCGTGGGTCGCGCTACGTCCGGGTCGACCTGCGTGACGCATTGCTCGCGCTGTCGCCGCAGGAGGTCCTGACCTCCGACGCGGTCCCGGTCAAGGTCACCGCCACCGTCCGGTGGTCCGTCGGTGACCCGGTGGCGTTCGTCGAGCAGTCGGCCGACCCGCTGGGCACCGTCTACCTCGCAGCCCAGGTGGCGCTGCGCGACGCGCTCGCGGGCGCCCCGGTGGAGGCGCTCGCGGCGCGCGGTGCCGTCCTGCCGATCGAGGGGATCACCGCCGCGACCGCGCTCGTGGCGCAGCGGGTCGGGGTCGATGTGGCTGAGGTCGTCGTCAAGGACGTCATCCTCCCGGCGGAGGTCCGGCACGCTGCAGCGGAGCTCCTGACCGCGCGCCACCGTGGTGCGGCACAGCTCGAGGCGGCCCGCGCGGAGACGGCGGCCCTGCGCTCGCTGGCGAACGGCGCCAAGCTGCTCGACGCCCACCCGGCGCTGGCCCAGCTCCGGCTGGTGCAGTCGGCGCCGATCGGCACGCAGCTGGTGCTGCGGGTCGGGGCTGCCGAGCCCCTGCACGACGCGTGACCGGGAGCTCCTGCAGGTCGTCACCTGCGGGAGCTGCCCGGCCGACCACGCGGTCGTCACTGGGGGTGCGCGGTCCAGCGTCCGGCGAGCCAGAGGCCGAGCAGCAGCATCAGGGCCGCGAGTCCGGCGAACGCCACGCTGACCTCGACGTCGCGCTCCTGGACGTCCACGTGCTTGGGCAGGTCGTTGAGCACTCCCTGGAGCTGGTCGGCGTCGCTGGCCTTGAAGTACTCGCCGCCCGTGGTCCGGGCCACGGCCTGCAGGGCCTCCTCGTCGACGACCAGGAAGTTGCGGCCGCCGGGCCCGAGCCCTCCACCGAAGCCCCCGGGTGGGCCGTCGAAGAGCCCGCCCCCGAGCTGGTCGCTGGTGCAGACCATCTGGGTCGGCTCGGTGGTGCCGAAGCCGATCGGAAAGACCCGCACCCCGCGCGCCGCGGCCTGCACCGCGGCCTCTTCCGGGGTCACGCCACGGGTGTTGGCGCCGTCGGTGAGGAGCACGACGATCTCGGGCACCGTCTTGGCCTTCTCCGGGGCGGGGGTGGGAGTGCCCGGGGTGGGCGTCTGCGCGTCGGGCCCTTCGCCGGTGCCGTCACCGGTGTCAGCCGGGGCCACCGACGGGTTGATCTCGGAGATGGCGTCGATCGACTTGAGGATCGCCGCGCCGATCGTGGTGCCCCGACCCGTGGTCAGCCCGTCCACCGCCTTCAGCAGGTCGTCCTTGTTCGTCGTCGGCGCCACGGCGACCTGCGCGAACCCCGAGAAGACCACGAGGCCGATCCGGGTGCGGTCGTCCTGCTGGTCGATGAACTGCCGCACGGCCTCCTGCGCCGCCGCGAGCCGGTTGGGGTCGACGTCGGTGGCGCACATCGACCCCGAGACGTCCACGGCGAGGATCACCGCCGAGCTCGAGATCGGCACCTCGGCGCGTACCTGTGGTCGTCCCGCGGCCAGCCCCAGCAGGGCAAGGCTGCCGAGCACCAGCGCCAGCGGCACGTGTCGCCGCCACATCCGCTGGCGGGGGATCACCGCGCGGATGAGGGCCACGTTGGAGAAGCGCACCGCGTTGCGGCGTCGCCGACGCAGCTGCCAGAGGTATGCCGCGACGAGGACCGGGATGGCCAGCAGGCCCAGCAGCGCGTAGGGGAGGGCGAACGACACGGCTACATCACCCGTCCCGATCGGACGACCGAGACCCCGGCGCCCAGCAGGAGCAGCAGCGCCGCCGCGGCCGCGAACCACGACGTGATCTCGCGTTCCTCCGTGCGGGCGGTCCAGGTCAGGTCGATGTCGTTGTAGACCTTGCTCAGGGCGGCCGTGTCGCTCGCGGCGTAGTAGGTGCCGTCGGTGGTCTCGGCGATCTGCCTGAGCATGGCCTCGTCGAGCCGGGTCGCCACCTGGAAGCCGTCGACCTCGAGCACCGTGCCCTGTGGACTGCCCAGCCCGATCGGGTAGATCCGCACTCCCGCGGTGGAGGCCAGCTCGGCGAGGACCAGCGGGTCCGGGTCGGTGGTGTTCTCACCGTCCGACAGGAGCACCACCGCCGCCGACCCGTAGTAGCCGAGGTCGTCACCCCCTGCGGTGCCGTCCTGTCCGGTCTCGTCGACGCTGATCGGCTTGCCCGCGATGGCGCTGATCGACGAGACGATCCCGCGGCCGAGGGCCGTGCCGCCCTGGGGGGTGAGCCGCTCGACGGCGGCCAGCACCTCCGGGCGGTTGGTGGTGGGCTGCTGGGCGATGACGGCCGAGTCGCCGAACGCGACGACGCCCAGCCGGATCGTCGACGGCTGCTTCGCGACGAAGGCACGGGCCGCCGCCTTCGCGGCGTCCAGCCGGGTGGGCGCGAGGTCCTTGGCAGCCATGCTCGTCGAGACGTCGAAGGCCAGGATGACGGTGCCCTCCCGCCGTGGCTCGGCCACCGTGGCCGCAGGTCGCGCCAGCGAGGCGAGCAGGAGCGTGAGGGCCGCGAGCAGCAGCAAGGGCGCGACGTGCCGCCAGCGGTCGGGGCGTCCGGCCGATGCGGCGACCAGGCCCTCGGCGGCCAGCCGGGCCCGGCCGCGCTCACGCCGACGCAGCTGGGCCTGGTAGGCGATGACCAGGACGGGCACGGCGAGCAGGGAGAACAGCATGAGCGGCCACGTGAAGGTCATTGCCGCCTCCGTCGCCGCAGCTCGGAGATGCGGGCCAGGGCGCGCACCAGGTCGTCATCGGTCGCGACGGGGTGGATCTCGGTGCCGGCCCGGCGGGCTGCGGCGACGAGCTCCTCCTGGCGCTGCTGCGACGCAGCCGCCAGCCGCTCCCTGAAGACCGGGTCGTTGGTGTCGACGAAGATCTGCTCACCGGTCTCGGCGTCCTCGACGTAGACCATGCCGACCGCGGGCAGCTCGGACTCACGCGGGTCGACCACCTGGATGGCGACCACGTCGTGGCGCCGGGTCAGCAGGGACAGGGGCTGCTCCCACCCCGGCTGGGTGATGAAGTCGGAGACGATGACCAGGAGCGACCGACGGCGGGCGAGGCCCAGCGCCGCCCTCAGCAGCCGCGACAGGTCCGTCGTGTCCTTGGTCGGGTTGGGGGTGGGCGGGCGCAGCAGCGCCTGGCTGATCCGCAGCACCTGCTTGCGGCCCTGTCCGGGCGGGATGGTCGCGATGTCGCCGTCGAACATCGCGGCGCCGACGTGGTTGCCGCCCCGGGCCAGGATGTGGGCGATCGTCGTCGCGATCTCGGCCAGCACCAACGACTTCTGGCGGTCCACGGGCCCGAAGCCCATCGACGCCGAGCGGTCCAGGAGGAGCCACGCCGTGACCTCGCGGTCCTCCACGTACTCCCGCACGTAGGGCGTGTCCATGCGAGCCGTGACGTTCCAGTCGATGTGTCGCAGGTCGTCCCCCGGCTCGTACTCGCGCAGGTCGGTGAAGTCGATCCCGGTCCCGCGGAAGAGCGTCCGGTAGTCGCCCTGCAACCGTCCGTCGAGCCGGCGCACGACGCGCCACTCCAACCGCCGGAGCAGGCGCTCGGCGGTCAGTGGCGTCGACGAACCGGACCCGGGTGGTCCGGTGCTCAGCGCGGTCCGGTCGTCCACGAGGTCTCGGTGGTCTGGGGCTGTGGACGGTCGCGCAGCGGCACGTCCGGCATGCTGACGGCGTCGAGGATCGGGGTGAGCAGGTCGTCCGCGCCGAGGCCCTCGGCGAGGGCCTCGTACGACAGCACGAGGCGGTGGCGCATCACGTCGCGGGCGAGGTCGCGGACGTCCTGCGGGCGGGCGAAGTCACGCCCGCGCAGGAACGACAGGGCCTTTGCGGCGAGGACCAGGTTGATCGACGCGCGCGGGCTTGCCCCGAACGAGAGGTAGCGCGCGAGGTCGGGCAGTCCGACCGCCCCGGGTGAGCGGGTCGCGCTCGCCAGCCGCACGGCATACTCGATCACCGCGGGGTCGACGTAGACGGCGTCGGCCTGCTTCTGGAACTCGACCAGCTGCCCCGGCTCGAGCACCCGCTGGGCCGCCTCGTGGGTCGTCGTCATCCGCTCGACGACGACGAACTCCTCTGAGGGAGTGGGGTATCCGACGAGGGTCTTGAGCATGAAGCGGTCGACCTGCGCTTCGGGAAGCGCGTAGGTGCCCTCCGACTCGATCGGGTTCTGGGTCGCCATCACGAGGAACGGGTCGGGGGCCTTGAAGGTCTCGCGCCCGATGGTCACCTGGCGCTCCTGCATCACCTCCAGCAGGGCGCTCTGGACCTTGGCGGGGGCGCGGTTGATCTCGTCGGCGAGGACGAGGTTGGCGAAGACCGGCCCGAGGGAGACCTGGAACTCGCCGTCCTTCTGGTTGTAGATCCGGGTGCCGATGACGTCGGCCGGCACCAGGTCGGGGGTGAACTGGATGCGTTGGAACTCGCCGCCGACGGCCTGCGCCAGCGTCTTGATCGCCATCGTCTTGGCCAGGCCCGGGACCCCCTCGACGAGGAGGTGTCCGCGCGCGAGCAGCGCCACGAGCATGCGCTCGAGCAGGAGGTCCTGGCCGACGATGGTCTTCTTGACCTCGTAGAGTGCCTGCTCCAACGGGTGCTGCCGACCGAGATCGGGGCGGTGCGGTTCCATGCGCTCTCCTCGGGGTGCGATGCGCTACTGCGGTGGGCTGCCGGCGACGCCGCCGGCGGTGGCGATGGGCACGGCGAAGCCGATGCCGACGAAGAAGTTCTGTTCGGACGGGTTCGCCAGCCCGGTGACGATGCCGATCACCTGGCCGCCCTTGTCGAGCAGGGGTCCGCCCGAGTTGCCGGGGTTGACGGCCGCGTCGAACTGGATCAGGCCCTCGAGGGTCTGGTTGCTGTTGACCGTGATCTTGCGGTCGAGTGCGGAGACCACCCCTGCCGAGAGGGATCCGTTGAGCCCCAACGGATGTCCGAGGGCGAAGACGGGGTCGCCGACCCGCGCGCCGCCGCCGAGGACCGCCGGGACGACGACCTGGGGGAGCCGTTCGGGGGCGAGGACGGCGATGTCGGTGGCCTTGTCCTTCTCCTTGATGCTCGCGGGCGACTTGGTGCCGTCCGAGAACGTCACCTCGATGCTGTTGGCCCCGTCGACCACGTGGAGTGCGGTCAGCACCGAGCCGTCGGCGCTCACGACGACCCCGGCGCCGGTGCCGCGTTGCGCACCCTTGGCGTTGGTGAGTCGCGTCCCGATGGTCACGAGCGAGGGCAGGGCGACCCGGTATGCCGCGGCCGCGTCAGGGGGTGCCTTGGCCGCCTCCTCCTGGGCCTTGGCGATGCCGCCCTGGACGGCCTTGTCGACGTCGGAGGCGGTGACTGGGGGAGTCTCCGGTCCTCGGGTCAGTGCGTAGGTGCCCACGACGAGCAGCGCTGCGACGAGGAGGACTGCCACCAGCCAGCGCCGGTGGGCTTGGGCAAACCGGGTCAGCCGGGCCCGCCGACCCGGGGCGCGCGGGTCCTCGTCGGCCACCCCCTGGGGCGGATCGACGACAAGAGGCGAGCCGAGCCGGTCCACCTTTGGGAGCGTACGTCCGATCCTCGTCGCGCGATACGGGAGACCGGGATTCACGGGCAACTCTCAGGTTCGCGAGACAGGGTCGCGCCGTCCTCGGCGCCGGCCGGTCACGGCGGCATACCGACGACCGGGACGCGGCCGTAGATTGCTGGACATGGACCACGTCGTCTCCACCGTCGAGGAACTGCGCTCGCTCCAGCTGGACCGGATGCGCTGGAGCCTGTCCCACGCCTACGAGAACGTGCCGCACTACCGGGCCGCGTTCGACGCCGCAGGCATCCGACCCGACGACCTTCACGAGCTGGCCGACCTCGCGCGCTTTCCGTTCACTGCCAAGGCGGACCTGCGCGACAACTACCCGTTCGGGATGTTCGCCGTGCCTCGCGAGCAGGTGGTGCGGGTGCACGCCTCGAGCGGCACGACGGGCAAGCCGACGGTCGTGGGCTACACCCGCGACGACATCGACATGTGGGCGCAGGTGATGGCGCGCTCGATCGAGGCGGCCGGCGGGCGACCTGGCGACCTCTTGCACGTCGTCTACGGCTACGGCCTCTTCACCGGCGGGCTCGGCGCTCACTACGGCGCGGAGCGGCTCGGCTGCACCGTCGTGCCGGTGAGTGGTGGCATGACCGAGCGGCAGGTGCAGCTCATCCAGGACTTCCGGCCGCGGATCATCATGGTCACCCCGTCCTACTTCCTCGGGATCCTCGACGAGATGGAGGCGCAGGGCATCGACCCGAAGTCGACGTCGCTCGAGATCGGGATCTTCGGCGCCGAGCCGTGGACCGAGCAGATGCGCGAGGAGGTCCAGCGCCGCAGCAACATCCGCGCCGTCGACATCTACGGGCTGTCCGAGGTGATCGGTCCGGGCGTGTCCCAGGAGTCGGGCGAGACCCAGGACGGCCTGCACATCTGGGAGGACCACTTCTACCCCGAGGTCGTCGACCCCGTCACCGGGGAGGTGCTCCCCGACGGGCAGGAGGGGGAGCTCGTCTTCACGTCGCTCACCAAGCAGGCGATGCCCGTCATCCGCTACCGCACCAGGGACCTCACGACGTTGCTGCCGGGGACCGCCTTCCCGCAGTTCCGCAGGATGGCGAAGATCACCGGGCGCAGCGACGACATGATGATCGTGCGCGGGGTCAACGTCTTCCCCTCGCAGATCGAGGAGCACCTGCTGAGCATCGAGGGGCTGACGCCGCACTACCTCTGCGTGCTGACCCGACCGGGTCGGATGGACGAGCTCACCGTCCAGGTCGAGGCCTCGGCCGCCGACTCGACGGCCGAGCAACGGGCCTTCATGGCCGGCGCCCTGCGCACGAAGGTCAAGGACCGGGTCGGTGTCACGATCCGGGTCGAGGTCCTCGAGCCGCACGCCCTCGAACGCTCGCTCGGCAAGGCGAAGCGGATCAGCGACCAGCGTCCGCGCTGAGGAGCCGGGCCCTGCTGGCGGGGCCCGAGTTCGCCGACAGCGGACAGCCATTCCCTTAACACCGTAACGGTGTAATCATCATTACATGACTACCAAGACCACTGCGGAAGCCTGGCTGGCCGGCCGACTCCCCACCGACTGGTTCACCGGCCCCGTCGAGGTCACCCGCGACCGCGACGAGCTCATCATCATCGGTGACCTCGCCGAGCCCGACCTCGGCGACGACCCCGACGACACCGACCGCACCATCGCCGCCCGGGGCCGGATCAAGTCCTTCCGTGAGGACACCCGCGAGCGGCGCATCGAGATCGCGCGCGAGCTGGAGCACCTCAGCGGCCGCAAGGTCTCGTGGGGCGTGCGGGTCGGCGAGACCGAGGCCCTCTTCACCCACCTGGCGGCCCCCGTCATGACGCGGCTGCGCCAGTCCGAGCGCAAGGTGCTCGACACCCTCGTCGAGGCCGGTGTCGCGAAGTCGCGCTCCGAGGCGTTGGCCTGGTGCGTCAAGCTCGTCGGCGAGAAGTCCGACAGCTGGCTCGGCGAGCTCCGCGAGGCGATGGCCCACGTCGACGAGGTGCGCAAGAAGGGCCCCGCGGCCTGAACCCGGCCCCGCGGCATGCCCCGGCGTCCGCGGCATACCCCGTCTCACCTTTATCGGGTTGAGCAGGAAGGTTGCGCTTCACCCGAGAAGCGTTMTCGGGTGAAGCGCAACCAAGTCCCTACACCCGATAAAGGGGAGGTATGCCGGGTGGCTGGCCCCGCGGCCTGAACCCGGCCCCGCGGCATACCCCCGGCGTCCGCCCACGGCGAACATGAGCCGACTCGGCTCAGGGCGGGGAACAGTGGGGGAGTGCCCCGCGTTCCCCCAACGAGTCGTTCGACAGGGCTTATTTCGTCCCGATCAGGTATCGGTCAACGGAAGGCGTACGCCGGGTCCGCGTCGCACGGATAGCATCGAGGTGATCTCGATAGGCAGGAGCAGAAGATGTTTGAACGGTTCACCGACCGGGCCCGTCGGGTGGTCGTGCTCGCGCAGGAAGAAGCGCGCATGCTCAACCACAACTACATCGGCACGGAGCACATCCTGCTCGGTCTCATCCACGAGGGTGAAGGCGTCGCCTCCAAGGCTCTGGAGAGCCTCGGCATTTCGCTGGAGTCGGTCCGCGAGCAGGTGCAGGAGATCATCGGCCAGGGCCAGCAGGCCCCCAGTGGCCACATTCCCTTCACGCCCCGGGCGAAGAAGGTCCTCGAGCTGAGCCTGCGCGAAGCGCTGCAGCTCGGCCACAACTACATCGGCACAGAGCACATCCTGCTCGGCCTCATCCGCGAGGGCGAGGGCGTCGCCGCCCAGGTCCTCGTCAAGCTGGGCGCCGACCTCAACCGCGTGCGGCAGCAGGTGATCCAGCTCATCTCCGGCTACCAGGGCAAGGAGGGCGGCTCGGGCGCCGGCCTGACCGGCAACGTCCAGCAGGAGGGCACCCCCGCGGGCTCCCTCGTGCTCGACCAGTTCGGCCGCAACCTCACGATGGCTGCCCGTGAGGGCAAGCTCGACCCGGTCATCGGGCGTGAGAAGGAGATCGAGCGGGTCATGCAGGTGCTGTCCCGCCGCACCAAGAACAACCCGGTGCTGATCGGTGAGCCCGGCGTCGGCAAGACCGCCGTCGTCGAGGGCCTGGCGCAGGACATCGTCAAGGGCGAGGTGCCCGAGACCCTCAAGGACAAGCAGCTCTACACCCTCGACCTCGGCGCCCTCGTCGCCGGCAGCCGCTACCGCGGTGACTTCGAGGAGCGGCTCAAGAAGGTCCTCAAGGAGATCCGCACCCGCGGCGACATCATCCTGTTCATCGACGAGATCCACACCCTCGTGGGTGCGGGTGCCGCCGAGGGCGCGATCGACGCCGCCAGCATCCTCAAGCCGATGCTGGCCCGTGGCGAGCTCCAGACCATCGGTGCCACCACGCTCGACGAGTACCGCAAGCACATCGAGAAGGACTCGGCCCTCGAGCGCCGGTTCCAGCCGATCCAGGTCGCCGAGCCCACGCTCAGCCACGCGATCGAGATCCTCAAGGGCCTGCGCGACCGCTACGAGGCGCACCACCGGGTGTCCATCACCGACGGCGCCCTCGTCTCCGCGGCCAACCTCGCCGACCGCTACATCAACGACCGGTTCCTCCCCGACAAGGCGATCGACCTCATCGACGAGGCGGGCGCGCGGTTGCGCATCCGCCGGATGACCGCACCGCCGGACCTGCGCGAGTTCGACGAGAAGATCGCGGCCGTGCGGCTGGAGAAGGAGTCGGCCATCGACGGCCAGGACTTCGAGAAGGCCGCCAGCCTGCGGGACGACGAGAAGAAGCTGCTCACCGCCAAGGCGGAGCGCGAGACGCAGTGGAAGTCCGGCGACATGGACGTCGTGGCCGAGGTCGACGAGGAGCTCATCGCCGAGGTCCTGGCTGCCAGCACCGGCATCCCGGTCTTCAAGCTCACCGAGGAGGAGTCCAGCCGACTGCTCCACATGGAGGACGAGCTGCACAAGCGCGTGGTCGGCATGGACGACGCCATCAAGGCGATGTCCCAGGCGATCCGTCGCACCCGCGCCGGTCTGAAGGACCCGCGTCGTCCCGGTGGCTCGTTCATCTTCGCCGGTCCGACCGGTGTCGGTAAGACCGAGCTCGCCAAGACGCTAGCCGAGTTCCTCTTCGGCGACGAGGACAGCCTCATCCAGCTCGACATGTCGGAGTTCTCCGAGAAGCACACGGTCTCGCGGCTCTTCGGCTCGCCTCCCGGCTACGTCGGCTACGAAGAGGGCGGCCAGCTCACCGAGAAGGTCCGCCGCAAGCCGTTCTCCGTCGTGCTGTTCGACGAGGTCGAGAAGGCCCACCCCGACATCTTCAACACGCTGTTGCAGGTGCTCGAGGACGGCCGCCTCACCGACTCCCAGGGCCGGATGGTCGACTTCAAGAACACCGTCATCATCATGACGACCAACCTCGGCACGCGGGACATCACCAAGGGTTCGCTCGGCTTCTCGGCCGGCGCGGACACCCGCAGTGACTACGACCGCATGAAGAACAAGGTCACCGACGAGCTCAAGCAGCACTTCCGTCCCGAGTTCCTCAACCGCGTCGACGACATCATCGTCTTCCCCCAGCTCACGCGCGAAGAGATCGTCGCCATCGTCGACCTCGAGATCGCCAAGCTGGACAAGCGGCTCAAGGACAAGGACATGGGCATCGAGCTCACCATCGAGGCCAAGAACGTGCTCGCCCTCAAGGGTTACGACCCCGTGCTCGGTGCGCGCCCGCTGCGTCGCACCATCCAGCGCGAGATCGAGGACGTCCTGTCCGAGAAGATCCTCTACGGCGAGCTCAAGGCCGGCGAGCTGGTGCTCGTCGGGGCGGAGGGCGAGGGCAAGAGCGGCACGTTCACCTTCGTCGGCACCCCGCACCCGGGCAGCATCGAGCTCCCGGTCGTGGAGACCGTGGGCGACTCGGCCGACGCCGGCTGAGGCACGACCCCAAGCACGATCGAGGCGAGGTATGCCGCGTGGTCACCACGCGGCATACCTCGCCTGTCGGCCACTCATGCAAAAGGCGAGTTAGCGACACCCATGAGGGGCGCTAACTCGCCTTTTGCATGAGGTAGCGACGGGCGGGTGGCCGGGACGGCTCAGGCGCGGCGGTCGAGCATCTCGCGCAGGTAGCCGATCTGCACTGACCGCGTCACGTGGATCTCGTCGCCCATCTGCGTCACGACATCGTCGGTGCCGTCACGGTGCTGCTGGACCACCATCCGCAGCGCGCCTTCGTGGTGGGCCGTCATCAGCGTGAGCCAGAGCCGGTCGGCCGCTGCGCCCCTGGCGTCCTTGAGCTCGCGCAGCTGGGCCTGGGTCGCCATGCCGGGCCACCTCGTCGTCCCCCCGGCCGTGCGCGGGTCCGGTATGCCGCGGGCAAACCCGTGGCAGCCCGCCGGCGGACCGTTTCGCATCGGCGGCGGGTCGCGGCATACATTGGAGCGCGTGTCTGAGTCCTCCCTCCCCCGCCGTACGCTCCTCTTGGGGCTGTTCGCCGCCCCCCTGACGATCGCCGCCTGTTCGAGCGACAAGCCGAAGCCGGCCGCGTCGAGCAGCACCACGACGCCGTCGTCGACGACGAGCAGCGCCACCGCTGCGCCGCCGGGGGTGACCGGAGCCGGACTGCCTGCCGACCTGCTGGCGGCGATGAGCGCTCTCTACCTCGGGGGCCGGGTGTCCGTCACCACCGCCAGCGTGGGCGCGGCCCTGGGGAAGCGGAAGACCCGCACCGCCCCACTCAAGGTGACCGGCTCCACCGGCACCTGGCAGGGCTCGCCCATCGCGACCGTGGTGCAGGGCAAGGACCTCACGCTGCTGGTCAAGGAGGGCACCGCCTGGAAGGTCGTCGGCGGCTGGTGGCCGTCGCTGTCGGTCTACCGTCCGCCGTTCCCGACCATGCGGATCCTCGCGATCGGATCGGACGCCCGCAACCCGCAGCCGGTCACCAAGTGCCGCGGCGACGCGCTCCACATCATCGGTGTCGACGCGAAGAAGGGTGTGGGCGGCATCGTGGGCATCCCGCGCGACTCGTGGGTGCCGCTGTCGACCGGTGGAAACGCCAAGGTCAACGCCTCCCTGGTCTTCGGTGGGGTCGGCGGCATGGTCACGACCATCGAGCGCGCCAGTGGCGTGCCGATCGACGGCTACGTCATCACCGGCTTCAAGGGGTTCCGGGCGATGGTGCGCAGCCTCGGCGGCATCGTGTTCGTCGCGTCGCGCTCGGTGCAGAGCGTGGACGGCTTCCGGATCGTCAAGCCCGGCACCAACAAGCTGGACGCCAAGCACGCGCTGGCCCTGGCCAGGGAGCGCAAGCACCTCTCCAACGGTGACTTCGGCCGGTCCGCCAACCAGGGCGCGCTGATCAAGGCCGGCATGGTCATGGCGCGCAAGGCCGGGCCGGGCGCCCTGGCCGGCCTGCTGTCGAAGATGGGGCCCCACCTGAGCACCGACCTCACCGTCGGCGAGGTCCTCAACCTGTGCGCCAGCCTCTACGTGAACACCGGGGCCGGGGTGCCCAACAAGGTCGTCCCGGGCGCGATCGGCACCCGCGAGGGCCAGTCCGTGGTGCTGCTCGGCTCGGGGGCGAGGTCGATCTTCCGGGACATGAAGAACGGCCGCCTCGGTGCCTGAGCCCACCGCGCCTGAGCCCACCGCGCCTGAGCCCACTGCGCCTGAGCCCACTGCGCCTGAGCCCACCGCGCCTGAGCCCGCGGTGCCTGAGCCCGACACCGCTGGCGCCGCGACGCCGGCCGGGCCGGTCACGATCCGGGCGGCGCGCACCAGCGACATCCGGACGATCCGCGAGATCGTCCGGCCGCATGCCGACTCCCGGGTGCTGGTGTCCAAGGACGCCGTGACCTACTACGAGGCCCTCCAGCAGTTCCGGGTGGCCGAGCAGGACGGGGTCGTCGTGGGCTGCGGCGCCCTGCACGTCATGTGGGAGGACCTCGCCGAGATCCGCACGCTCGCGGTGCGGCCCGAAGCCAAGGGCCACGGGGTCGGGTCGCTGCTCATGGAGGCGCTCGTCAGCGATGCGAGGGCGCTGGGGGTCGAGCGGTTGTTCTGCCTGACCTTCGAGGTGGACTTCTTCACCCGACACGGCTTCGACGTGATCGAGGGACAGGCCGTCGAGCCCGAGGTCTACGCCGAGCTCGTCCGTTCCTACGACGAGGGTGTCGCCGAGTTCCTCGACCTCGAGCGGGTCAAGCCGAACACCCTCGGCAACACCCGCATGCTGAGAACTCTCTAGCCCGGGAGTGGGGTGGCGTGCGGTCGGTGGTGGCGGGTCATCCTGATCCGCACGGACGTGGCCAGCACCAGGAGCAGTAGCGCGGAGATGACGCCGAAGCCGAGGCGCGGGATCAGGGGCAGCGCGATCCCGATCCCCCCGCCGATCACCCAGGCGATCTGCAGGACCGTCTCGGACCACGCGAACACCCTGGTGCGGACCGTCTCGTCGATGTCGCGCTGCACGACGGCGTCGCTGCTCAGCTTGATCAGCTGCGCCCCCAGGCCTGCCACCAGCCCGAGGACCAGCAGGGTGGTGAGCGAGTAGAACAGCGCCGCGGCGAGGGCTGCCAGCACGTCGGCGATCAGGGCCACCGCGATGATGAGGTCGGGCCGCAGCCGGCGCAGGGTGTTGCCGACCACGGTGCCGAGCGCGTTGCCCGCGCCGGCCGCGCCGACGACGAGGGCGAGCACGAAGGTGCCGCTGTGCCCGGGCAGGGGGTGCTCGCGCATGAGGAAGGCCATGAACAGGGTGAGGAACCCGGTCAGCAGCCGGGCGCCGATGGCGCTGCAGAGGGCGGTGAGCACCGTCACCGGGAGGGCCGCGACCCGGGCCCGGAGCCGTTGGAAGAGCCCGAGCCGTCGGCCTTCGCGGCGCGGGACGGGCAGCGGGCCGGTGTCCTCGATGTCCTGCTCGCCGGTGCTGGAGTCGACCCTGGAGGGGAGTCGGATCGCCAGCACGGTGCCCACGACGTAGATGACGAACGCCAGCCGCAGGGACCACTCGGGGCCCACTCGGGCGACGGCCCCTGCGAGGCCACCACCCACGGCCATGCCAGCGACCCCGGCGAGCGCGTTGCGGGAGTTGGCGTTGACCAGGCTGAAGCCGGGTGGCAGCAGCCGGGGGACGGCCGAGGCGCGGGTGACGCCGTAGGCCTTCGAGGCGACGAGGCAGCCGAGCGCCGCCGGGAACAGCCAGGGCGAGTCGTTGGCGACGGCCCCGGCCAGCACCCAGCACAGGAAGGCGCGGAGCGCGAGGGTCGTGCCGATGGCCCAGCGCCTACCGTGCCGGAACCTGTCGAGCAGCGGTCCGATGAAGGGGGCGAGCAGCGCGAAGGGTGCCATCGTGAGGACGAGGAACTGGGCCACCTGTCCCCGGGCCTCGTCGGTGGGGATGGCGAAGATGGTGCCGGCCAGCGAGACGGTGAGCGCGGCGTCGCCCATCAGGTTGACGAAGTGCAGCTCCACGAGCCGCGCGAGCCCGCTCTCGCCGGCTCCGGCCGAGTGGGTGTAGGCGCGGGCCCGGCGGGCCCCGGCCCGGCTGCCCCGCCCCGCCAGCCTCGCCCCGGCCAGGGTGCCGCGCCCCACGACCCGACCCGTGCGGGTTGCCCCGACGCGCAGCGCCCGGGCGGCCCGGCGACCGGTGGTCTTCGATCCGGGGGTGGCAGCGGTGGGTGGGGGGTCGCCGGGGGGCACGCTCACCTCAGCTCGCCTCCCGCGAGGCCGGCAGCCGGAAGCGACCGCGGGGCAGCGGCTCGACGAGGCCGTCGGCCACCAGGGAGTCGAGGCACCGCTCGCGCTGGACCTCGTTGTCCGACAACGCTTCCAGTGCCGACCGAGGCACGGGGTCGGTGCTGGCGCGCAGCACGGCCAGGAGTGCGCCGCGGAGCTGGCGATCCGTGCCCTCCCACGCCTGACCCCTGCGGGCCGGACCCTGGTGAGCCGGCCGGCCGGCGAGCTGCCAGGCGCACAGGTCGGCGACCGGGCAGTCCGAGCACCGGGGCGCACGGGCGGTGCAGACGATCGCCCCGAGCTCCATGACCGCCACGCTCCACGTCCGTGCCCGAGCCGCGTCGGCAGGCACCAGCCCGGCGGCGACGGTCAGCTCGGCCCGCGTCGGCGACGGCGCGGCATACTCCTGACCGCCGACGACGCGAGCCAGCACGCGGCGCACGTTGGTGTCGACGACGGTGGTGCGCTCGCCGAAGGCGAAGGTCGCGACGGCGGCGGCGGTGTAGGTGCCGACGCCGGGCAGGGCGAGCAGCTCGGCCTCGGTCGCCGGGACCGCGCCGTCGTGGCGCTCGGTCATGGCGACCGCAGCGGCGTGCAACCGCAGCGCGCGTCGCGGGTAGCCGAGCCGACCCCACGCGCGCACCGCCTCACCCGGGGCGTCCTCGGCCAGCGCGCTCGGGGTCGGCCAGCGCGAGAGCCACGCGTGCCAGACCGGCTCGACCCGGGCGACCGGGGTCTGCTGGAGCATGACCTCGGACACGAAGATGCCCCACGCCGTGGCGTCGGGTCGTCGCCACGGCAGGTCGCGCGCGGACACGGCGTACCACTCCAGCACCTCGCGGTGCAGACGTTCGGGAGCGGTGCCGGTGCTCACACGTAGCGTTCGAGGATGCTCGACTCGGCCAGGCGGGACAGGCCCTCACGGACGGCCCGGGCGCGGCCCTCGCCGACGCCGTCGACGTCCATGAGCTCCTCGAGGTTGGCCGCCAGCAGCTTCTGGAGGCTCCCGAAGTGCTCGACCAGGCGGTCGACGATGGCGCCCGGCAGTCGGGGCACCTTGCTCAGCAGCCGGAAGCCGCACGGGCTCACGGCCGAGTCGAGGGCGTCGCCCCCGACCGCGAAGCCCACGGCCTTGGCCCCGGCGGCGAGGTCGAGCAGCTCGGTCGAGGTCAGCTCCTCGAGGGCCGCCATCGCCTGCTCGAGCGTGAGGTCGGCCTTGGTGACCGGCAGGTAGTCACGGATGACGAGCTCGCGGTCGTTGCCCAGCCCGCCGGTGAGCTCCTCGAGCTGGAGGGTCAGCAGCCGGCCGTCGACGCCGAGCTCGACGACGTAGCCGGAGATCTCGTCGCGGATGCGGCGCACCATCTCGAGGCGCTGGAGCACGCTGGCCACGTCGCGGACCGTGACGAGGTCTTCGATCTCGAGCGCCGAGAGGGTGCCGGTGACCTCGTCGAGGCGTGACTTGTAGCGCTCGAGGGTCTGCAGGGCCTGGTTGGCGCGGGAGAGGATCGCGCTGGAGTCCTCGAGGACGTGGCGTCCGCCGTCGACGTAGATGGCGACGATGCGCATCGACTGGCTCACCGAGATGACGGGGTAGCCGGTCTGCTTGGCCACCCGCTCTGCGGTGCGGTGCCGGGTGCCCGACTCGCTGGTCTCGATGGACGGGTCGGGCACCAGCTGGGTGGCGGCGCGCAGGATCCGCGAGGCCTCCCGATCGAGCACGATGCCGCCGTCCATCTTCGCGAGCTCGCGCAGCCGGGTGGCCGAGAACTCGACGTCGAGGGGGAAGCCACCGGTGGAGAGCTGCTCCACGGTGCGGTCGTGCCCGAGCACGATGAGGGCACCAGTGCGCCCACGGAGAATGCGTTCCAGACCGTCGCGCAACTCGGTACCCGGTGCCACGGCGGCGAGGGTGGCGCGCAGCGCGTCGTCCTCGCGAAGATCCACTGGTCAAACCCCTTTGGTGCCGCCGGTCCGGTCTGGCGCGAGTCTAACCGTGCGTCGGCTGCAGGGCGGCCCGCACCGCGCCACGGATGTCGTCACACTCCACGACCTGCATGCCCTCGGGTGTCGGTCCACTGCCCAGCACCCCGGTCGGGACGTAGGCCGTGCGGAACCCGAGCCGGGCGGCCTCGGCGAGCCGTCGCGGCATACCCGAGACGGGTCGGATCTCGCCGGCCAGCCCGAGCTCCCCGAACGCGATGGCGTGGTCGGGCAGGGGTTGGTCCTTGACCGCGCTGGCCACGGCGAGGGCGATGGCCAGGTCGGAGGCGGGCTCGGTCAGGCGGACGCCACCGACGGTGGAGAGGTAGACGTCGGCGTTGCCGATCGGCGCCTGCGCCCGCTTGGCGAGCACGGCGATGATCATCGAGACGCGGGCCGAGTCGAGCCCGCTCGTCGCGCGTCGCGGCGTGGGGATCTCGCTCTTGGCCACGAGCGCCTGGACCTCCGTCATCAGCGGCCGACGGCCCTCGAGCGTGACCGTGACGCAGGTGCCGGGGACCGACAGCGTGCCTCGGGAGAGGAACAGGCCGCTGGGGTCGGGAAGGCCCACGATGCCCACGTCGGAGAGGTCGAAGCAGCCCACCTCGTCGGTCGGGCCGTAGCGGTTCTTGACCGCCCGGACGAGCCTCAGCCGCGAGTGCCGGTCGCCCTCGAACTGCACCACGACGTCGACCAGGTGCTCGAGGACGCGAGGACCGGCGATGGAGCCGTCCTTGGTGACGTGCCCGACGAGGAGGGTGGCGATGCCGCGGGCCTTGGCCACCTGGATCAGTGAGGCGGCCACCTCGCGCACCTGGGTGACGTTGCCCGCGGAGCCCTCGACCTCGCCGCTGGCGATGGTCTGCACCGAGTCGACGATGACGAGGTCGGGCTGGACCTCGTCGATCTGGCCGAGCACGGTGGCGAGGTCGGTCTCCGCGGCGAGGAACAAGGTCGCGGCCATCGCCTCGATCCGCTCGGCCCGCATCCGCACCTGGGCGGCCGACTCCTCGCCCGTGACGTAGAGGACCTTGCGCCCCTCGCCCGAGCGGGCGGCGCGGGCGGCCACGTCGAGGAGCAGGGTGGACTTGCCGATGCCGGGCTCACCGGCGACGAGGACGACGGCGCCCGGCACCAGCCCGCCACCGAGCACGCGGTCGAACTCGCCGACGCCGGTGCTCTGCGCTTCGGCCCGGCGGGCGTCGACCTGGCCGATCGGCACGGCGGGCCGCTCGACGCGGGTGGCGGCGGTGGTGCGGACGGTGACCGCGCCGATCTCGCTGACGCTGCCCCACGACTGGCACTCGCCACAGCGGCCGACCCACTTGACGGTGGTCCACCCGCACTCGGAGCAGCGGAAACCGCTCGACCTGGTCGACGTCTTCGCTGCCATGGGCGACAACCTACGGGGGGCCGCCGACAACCCGGTGAAGGGCGGGGGTCAGTGGCCCTCGGCGACCTTCTTGAGGCCGTCGAGCATGCCCTGCCAGTTCTGCGAGAACTCCTCGGCCTGCTTGGCGCTGTCACACCCGTCCTGGGTCAGCTTCAGCGTCGTGCCGTCGCCGGACGGGGAGAGCTCGTAGCGGACCGTGTGGTAGTTCTCGGGCACGTCGTCGGCACCGGTCAGCGGGCTGTAGTGGGTGACCTCGAGCAGCCTCCCGGGCTCGGCCTGCAGCACCTCACCCTTGTCCTGGTAGGGCTTGCCCTCCCACTCGCCGCTCCACGTGATCGGGCTGCCTGGCTGCCAGTCGCTGGCCACTTCGCTACCCATCATGTACTCGGCGACCAGCTTGGGGTCGGTCATCGCCTGCCAGACCCGGTCGGGGTCGGCGTCGACGGTGGTGTTCGCGGTGGCGACGTGCTCGGTCATGGTGCCTCCTGTGGTCAGGGGTGTCCGGTTCTTCCACCCTGTACCGGGTCGGCGGCGCTGTCCACCCCAGTGGTCACACCGTCGGTCGTGACCCCTTGACGACTCTTCAGTAGCGGCGCCACCACAGGTTGACCGCGTAGTCGACGCCCGTGCCGTCGTGCTCGGCGAGGATCCCCTCGGCGGCGGTCTCGGAGAACTCGATGCGCACGACCTCCTCGAAGTCCTCCCGTGAGTCGAGCTCCCACGAGATCGTGAGGCGCTCGCGCGACCAGCCCTGCCGCGCCCAGAACCGCTCCACGGCGGCGGCGTCGTAGGACGGGTTGGCGCGGGAGAACCAGCGTCCGAAGGTCGAGCGCGTGGCGTCGTTGTCGATCACGTATGCCGTGCCACCGGGTCGCACGACGCGGTCCAGCTCGCGCAGGCCGGGCTCGCAGCCGGCCCCGAAGAAGTAGGCCCACCGGGCGTGGGCGAGGTCGACCGACGCGTCGGCCAGCGGCAGCGCCTGGGCGACGCCCTCGCGGACCTGCACCGACGGCATACCGGCGACGCGACGCTCGGCGATCGAGAGGAGCGGCGGGTGGGGTTCGACACCCACCACGCTGGCGCACCCGAGTGCGGCGAAGCGGGGGAGGTGGAACCCCGTGCCGCACCCCACGTCGACCAGGTCGGCCCCGGCGAACGGGTGCAGGGCGTCCATGGCCGACTCGAGCAGGCCGGCCCGGTCGACCCCGAGGTTCTCGACCTCGTAGACGTCGGGGGCTTCCCAGATGTTCGGGCTGCGCGTCGGCTCGGACCGACCCGAGTCGGTGCTCATCGTCTCGGTGCGCTCATCGTCGTGGTGGTCACCGGCCCTTGCGCGCCTCTTGGGCGGCCAGCGTCGCCGGGTGGACCAGGAGCGGCAACATCTTGCGGGAGTAGGCGTTTCGCGCTGCCTTCACGCTGGCGAGGTGCGCCTCGCAGCGGATCTCCAGCTCGCCGTACGCCTCTTCGCCCATCAGCTCGACGAGCTCGCCGCGGTTGCTTCGGAAGACCGGCTCACGCCCCACGTGCGCCTCGGGGTTGCTGGAGCAGTACCAGTCGAGGTCGTGGCCGCCGGGCCCCCAGCCGCGCCGGTCGTACTCGGTGATGCTGACCTCCTGCCAGCTCGAGCCGTCGGGGAGCTCGACCTTGCGGTAGGTGCGGCGGATCGGCAGCTGCCAGCACACGTCGGGCTTGACCGTGTGCGGCTCCTTGCCGGTGAGGACGGCGTGCTGGTGCAGCGCGCAGCCCGCGCCCGCAGGGAACCCGGGCCGGTTGAGGAAGATGCACGCGCCGTCGACCACCTTGGTCTTGAGGGCGTCGTCCTCCTTCTCGGTCCAGGCGCCGACCTTGGTGGAGCCGGGGTGCAGCTGCCACTCGTCCTCGCCGAGCTCCTTGACGGCCTTCTTCACCCGCTTGATGTCGTCGTCGTCGGTGAAGTGGGCGCCCAGGGTGCAGCAGCCGTCGTCCGGCCGACCGGCGTAGATGCCCTTGCACCCGCTGCCGAAGATGCACGTCCAGCTCGACGTCAGCCAGGTCAGGTCGCAGCGGAACCGCTGCCCCGAGTCGGCGGGGTCGGTGAACTCCACCCAGATCCGGGCCGTGTCGAGCGGGGTCTCTGCCACGTCCGTAACCCTACGTCGTGCCTTGCCACTCCTCAGGATTGGCCCGTATGCCGGTCTGTCGCCGACGCCGTCGCCAGACCACCGCGACGCCCCGCCCAGCCGGTGCTGCCCGCGAGCGCCCCGGGTGTCGTAGCGTGCACCCATGCGCCTCGGAGTCATCGACGTCGGCTCCAACACGGTCCACCTGCTCGTCGTGGACGCCCACCGGGGCGCCCAGCCCCTGCCGGCGACGTCGCACAAGATCGAGCTGAGGCTCTCCGAGCACGTGAGCGACGCGGGTGACATCGCCGAGACCGGGGAGGCCGCGCTCACCGGCTTCATCCACGAGTGCCTGGCGGTCGCGGAGGACCAGGGGGTCGAGGAGGTCATGGCGTTCGTCACCAGCGCCATCCGTGAGGCCCCCAACGGCGAGGAGGTGCTCGCCCGCGTGCGGGCGGCGACCGGGGTGGCCCTCCAGGTGCTGTCCGGCGAGGACGAGGCGCGGCTGACGTTCCTGGCCGCCCGGCGGTGGTTCGGCTGGTCGAGCGGCACCCTGCTCGTCGTCGACATCGGCGGGGGCTCCCTCGAGCTCGCGGCCGGCATGGACGAGGAGCCCGATGCCGCGGTGTCCCTGCCGTTGGGGGCCGGTCGGCTCACCCGTGACCTCCTCCCGGGGGACCCGCCCGGCGCCGACGTGGTTCGCGAGGCGCGCCGCGTCATCCGTCAACGGCTCGCCGCGGCGATGCGCCCGCTGGCCAAGGCCGGCACCGCCGACCGTGCCGTCGGCACCTCCAAGACGATGCGCTCGCTGGCGCGCGTCACCGGCGCCGCCCCGAGCAGCGACGGTCCGTATGCCGCGCGCAGCCTCGAGCGCGTGGCGCTCGCCTCACTCGTCAGCGACCTCGGGTCGATGACCTCCCGCCAGCGCACCGGGCTGTCCGGCGTCTCGGCCAGTCGGTCGCACCAGCTGCTCGCGGGTGCGCTCGTCGCCGAGGCCGCGATGGACCTGCTCGACCTCGACCGCCTGGAGATCTGCCCGTGGGCGCTGCGCGAGGGAGTCATCCTCAGCAGGCTCGACACGATGGGCTGAGGGCCGCTCGCTAGGCTCGGGGGCATGGCTGGAGCGGTGTCGATCCCTGGGGCCACGGTGGCTCTGTCGACCGCCTCGGTCTACCCCGACACGTGCGCCGCCGGCTTCGCCACCGCAGCGCGTCTGGGCTACGACGCCCTCGAGGTCATGGTGTGGACCGATCCGGTCTCCCAGGAGGCCGGTGCGCTCGCGGCACTCTCCGAGCTGCACGGCATACCCGTCGTGTCGGTGCACGCGCCCACCCTCCTGCTGACCCAGCGCATCTGGGGACCGGACCCGTGGACCAAGGTGGACAACTCGATCGCCCTGGCCCAGGAGGTCGGGGCGTCCACGGTCGTGCTGCACCCGCCGTTCCGCTGGCAGAAGGAGTACGCGGCGGAGTTCGTCGAGGGGGTGGCGCTGCGTGAGCACGAGACCGGCATCGCCCTGGCCGTCGAGAACATGTTCCCGTGGCGGGCCCGGCAGCGGGAGTTCGAGGCCTACCTGCCCCACTGGGACCCGGTGCCGCAGGCCTACGACAACGTCACGCTCGACCTGTCGCACACGTCGACCGCGGGCTCGGACGCCATGGCCATGGCCGCGGCCCTCGGTCCGCGGCTGCGCCACGTGCACCTCGCCGACGGCCTCGGCTCCCTCAAGGACGAGCACCTCGTGCCCGGCCGCGGCAGCCAGCCGTGCGCCGAGTTCCTCGAGATGCTGGCGTTCAGGCGTTTCGCGGGGTCGGTCGTCGTGGAGGTCGGCACCCGCAAGCTGACGCCCGACCAGCGGGAGGTCGACCTGGCCGAGGCCCTCGCGTTCGCGCGCCTCCACCTCGCCACCGCGTCCACGGCAGACGTCTCATGAGTCCCCGAGGACGCCGGCCGGGCGGCGTCGACACCCGGCAGGCCATCGTCGAGGCGGCGCGGGTCGACTTCGCCGAACAGGGCTATGACGGCACGTCGCTGCGCGGGATCGCGCGCCGGGCCGAGGTCGACCCGGCCCTCGTGCACCACTACTTCGGTGGCAAGCCGCAGCTGTTCGCGGCGGTGATGGACATCCCTGCCGACCCTGCGGCTCTCATCAGCGCGGTGGTCTCCGGCCCCCGCGACCAGGTCGGCGAGTCGCTCGTGCGCACCTTCCTCGCGGTGTGGGACTCCGAGGAGGGCCGGCAGCGGTTCCAGGCCCTCGTGCGGGCGGCGGTCACCCACGAGGACGCCACCCGGATGCTGCGTGAGTTCCTCACCCGTGAGGTGTTCGGGCGGGTGGTGCGCGAGCTGTCCACCGAGGGGGAGCCGTCAGCCGGGCTGGAGGTGCGGGCCGGGCTCGCGGCCTCGCAGATGATCGGGCTGGCGATGATGCGCTACATCGTGGAGTTCCCGGCCGTCGTCGACGCGACGCACGACGAGCTGGCCGCGCTGGTCGGGCCCACCATCCAGCGCTACCTCGCCCCGTAGGGCGAGCCCGCGGCATACCGCCCGACGACCACGCTCGCTGCCACCGCGGCTGGGCTGTGCTCGCGCTGGTCCCCACGCGCCCGAGCGTGGTCGTCCGGCGACGAGGCCGAAAGGTGCGACGAGGCCGAAAGGTCTTGTCGGCAGGCGCTCCCGGCGCTATATTCATCGCATGATGAAAAACGTCATCGAGATCGCGAACCTCCGCGTCGTGCGGGGCAGTCGCGAGGTGCTGCCCGACCTGTCCGTGACGGTCCCGGCGGGCCAGGTCGTCGGGCTGCTCGGCCCCAGCGGGAGTGGCAAGTCCACCCTGATCCGCGCCGTCGTCGGCGTCCAGGTGGTCGAGTCCGGCGAGATCACGGTGCTCGGCGAGCCGGCCGGGTCGCCGTCCCTGCGCCGCCGGATCGGCTACGTCACCCAGAGCCCCAGCGTCTACGACGACCTGTCGGTGCGGGCCAACGTGCGCTACTTCGCCAGCATCCTCGGCGTCCGGGTCGCGGCCGCCGACGAGGCGATCGAGGCCGTGGACCTCACCAGCCACGCCGACGCCCTCGTCGGCAACCTCTCCGGGGGCCAGCGCTCGCGCGTCTCGCTCGCGGCCGCACTGGTCGGCGACCCGGAGCTGCTCGTGCTCGACGAACCCACGGTCGGGCTCGACCCCGTCCTTCGTCGCGACCTGTGGGAGCTCTTCCACCGCCTTGCGGCACAAGGCCGTTCGCTGCTCGTGTCGAGCCACGTCATGGACGAGGCGAGTCGTTGCGACCGGTTGCTGCTGCTCCGAGAGGGCCAGATCCTCGCCGACGACACCCTGCCGGCCCTCCTCGCCCGGACCGGCACCGACGACGCCGAGCAGGCGTTCCTGGCCCTGATCGACCGCGCTGCCCAGGAGGCACGATGAACGCCCACCGCACCCTCGTCACCGCCGGGCGGGTCCTCGCCCAGCTCCGGGCCGACCACCGGACGATCGGGCTCATGCTCGTCGTGCCCTGCGTGCTCGTCGGGTTGCTGGCGTGGATCTTCGAGGGGACGCCGGTGTTCGACGGTCTCGGCGCCTCGCTGCTCGGGGTGTTCCCGTTCGTCGTGATGTTCATCGTGACGAGCATCGCCACGCTCCGGGAACGGACGTCCGGCACCCTCGAGCGTCTCCTGACCACGCCGATGGGCAAGGGCGACTTCATGTTCGGCTACGCCCTCGCGTTCGGCGTGATGGCGGTGCTCCAGGCCCTGATCGCGACCGCGTTCGCGGTCTACGTGTGCGGGCTCGACGTCGCCGGGCCGCTGTGGCAGCTCGTCGCCGTGGCCGTGCTCGACGCGCTGCTCGGGACAGCGCTCGGCCTGCTCGCCAGCGGGTTCGCCCGCACCGAGTTCCAGGCGGTCCAGTTCATGCCGGCGTTCGTCCTGCCGCAGTTCCTCCTGTGCGGCCTGATCGTCGCCCGCGACCGCCTGCCGGACGTCCTGCGGTGGGTGTCGGACGTGCTGCCCCTGTCGTATGCCGTCGACGCGATGAAGTCGGTCACCGCCAGTGCCAGCCCGGGTGCCGACGTGGCGGGGGATGCCGCCGTGATCGCGCTGTGGGTGCTGGTGGCCTTGGTCCTCGGCAGCCTCACCCTGCGCCGACGCACCGCCTGACCTGCTCGTTCCTACGTTCTTCGGCGGACCCCGTGCCGCCCGCCCGGAGTTACCGTGAAATCGCCCGACAGAGGGGCTCCTGCAGGGGGGCACTTGTGTGGCCGAGATGTGGTTTGTCGGGCCGGTGGCGGTGCGTCGTGCCCGCGACCGTGATCCGTGACGGGAAGCCACGAGCTCACCCCGCTAGACCGTCACCCGTGGTGGTCGGGGTGCGCGATGTCGCGAAGCAACGTTCTCAGGTCTCTGACGAGCGCGGTGGGCGTGGTGTCGCTGTGCGCCGCCGCCCTGGTCGGTGCAGCAACGGCTGCCTCGGCCGCGCCCGCCCCCGTGGTCCCGGTGCCCGTCTCCGCGGTCAGCGCCGACGCGCTGCCCACCGTCCAGGTCAACGGTGTGGTCTGGTCACAGGCGGTGGTGGGCAACACCGTGTATGCCGCGGGGTCCTTCAGCAGCGCCCGTCCGGCCGGCTCGGCGCCGGGGACCAACCTCGTGGCGCGCAGCAACCTCCTCGCCTACAACATCACCACGGGTGCGCTGGTCACGTCCTTCGCGCCGCAGGTCAACGCCCAGATCCTGTCGGTCGCGGCGTCTCCGGACGGCAGCCGCATCTACGTCGCCGGTGACTTCACGTCGATCAACGGACAGGCCCGCCGGCGGGTGGCTGCGTTCGACACCGCCACCGGGGCGCTGAGCACGGCCTTCAACCCCACGGGGGTCAACTCGCAGGCGCGGGCCGTCATCGCGACGGCCGACTCCGTCTACGTCGGCGGTGGCTTCGCGGGACTCGGCAACGGGCAGCTGCGCAACAACCTCGCCGCCTTCCGGGCCTCGGACGGGGCGGTCCTGCCCTGGAACCCCAACGCCGACTACACCGTGTGGGCGATCGCAGTATCCGGTGACGGCCAGTGGGTGTTCGCCGGCGGGTCCTTCCAGAACGTCGGTGGTCAGTCCGCCATCGGGCTCGCCAAGATCAACGGGGCGACGGGCGCTCTCGACCCGACCTGGGACCCGGCCGTGAACAACCGTGGCCCGGACACGGGGATCAGCAGCCTGCGGGTCCAGGGCAACTTCGTCTACGGCACGTCGTGGTCGTTCGGCAACGGGGCCAACCTCGAGGGCGCCTTCAAGCTCCCGATCACGAACTCCACGCTCGTCTGGGTGACCGCCTGCCACGGCGACAACTACTCGGTCTACCTGATGGGCGGGGTCGCCTACACGGCCAGCCACGAGCACTACTGCGGCGCCATGGGCGGCGGCGCACCGCAGTACCCGCAGTGGAAGTTCCAGCACTCCCAGGCCTGGACCGACGCGGTCGGTGGCCAGATCCTCAGCGACAGCCTCGGCTACCCGAACTGGCGCGGCACCAACGCGCCGTCGATCGTCAGCTGGAACCCCGACATGACGATGGGCAGCTACACCGGGCAGTACCAGGCCGGCTGGAACATCGCCGGCAACAACGACTACGTCGTCTACGGCGGGGAGTTCCCGACCGTGAACGGCGTCGGCCAGCAAGGCCTCGTGCGTTTCGCCCGCCGTGGCCTGGCGCCCAACAAGGAGGGCCCGCGCTTCTCCGGTGGGACCTTCGTGCCCAGGCTCGTGGCCACCTCGTCGTCGACGGTGCGGGTGAGCTGGACGGCCGGCTACGACCGGGACGACTACACGCTGACCTACCGCCTGATCCGCAACGGGGCCACCGGCTCGCCGCGCCTGACGACCACCGCGAACTCGACCTGGTGGTCGCTGCCCGCAGTCGGCTTCGTCGACACTGGCCTGACTCCGGGCGCCACCTACACCTACCAGCTCATCGCCAACGACCCCAGTGGCAACACGGTCTTCGGCGCCAACGCGAGCATCACGATGCCGACGTCGTCGAGCCCCAGCAACGGCTACGCGCAGTCGGTGCGGGCCAACGGGGCCCGCATCTACTGGCCGATGAACGAGACCTCGGGGCTGACGATCAACGACCGCGCGGCCGGTACCGCCGCCACGACCGGCATCGGGGTGACCGACGGCCGTGGCGACACCGGGATCCAGTGGAACCAGTCCGGCGCCATCGCCGGCGACACCGCGGCGGCCCTCACGAACAACGACTTCAGCCGGGTCTACGCCCTCGGGTCCGAGACGGCCCCGGACACCTTCACCTCCCAGGTGTGGGTCCGCACGTCCACCGGCAGCGGTGGCCGGATCCTTGGCTTCAGCGACCTCCAGAACGGCAAGTCGGCCCACCGCGACCGGCACCTGTACATGGACAACTCCGGACGGATCGTCTTCGGCGTCTACGGGCAGGACGGCACCCTGCGCACGGTGATCAGCCCGTCGGCCTACAACAACAACCTGTGGCACATGCTCACGGCGACGATGAGCAGCGCCGGCATGCGCCTCTACGTCGACGGCAACCTCGTCGGCTCGAACACCGGCACCACGGCGGGTGAGGCCTACCTCGGCTACTGGCGGCTCGGCGGCGACGTCCTCGGCACCGACGACGGTCGTCCCGGCTGGACCCCGCGACCGGCGTCCAACAACTTCGTCGGCAGCGTGGACGAGGTAGCCGTCTACCCGACGGCGCTGTCGCAGGCGACGATCCAGGCCCAGTACGCCCTGCGCAACGGTGGGGGTGGCGGCAACCAGCCGCCGACAGCTTCCTTCACCTGGAGCGCTGCCGGGCTCAGCGCCTCGTTCGACGGGTCCGGGTCGAGCGACCAGGACGGGTCGGTGACGGGCTACTCGTGGAACTTCGGGGACGGCACCCCCACGGGAAACGGGGTCACCCCGAGCCACACGTATGCCGCGCCGGGCACCTACACCGCGCAGCTCACCGTGACGGACAACCAGGGCGCCACCAGCAGCACCACCCGCCAGGTCACCGTCGCAGCGGCCAGCGTCATCGCGATCGACACCTTCAACCGCACGGTCGCCGGCGGCTGGGGCCAGGCCGACACCGGTGGCACCTGGACCCTGACCACTGCGGCGAGCAACTTCGCGGTGGGGAACGGGGCCGGCACGATGCTGCTCGCGGCCTCGTCGGGGCCGTCCGCCTACCTCACGTCCACCTCGGCACGGGACGTCGACCTGCGCACCACCCTCGGTTTCGACAAGCCGGCCACCGGGGGTGGCGTCTACGCCTCGGCCGTCGTGCGCCGGGTGGGCACCTCCGACTACCGCGTGAAGGTGCGCGTGACGGGCGCTGACACCACGGCATACCTGGCTCGCACGGTCGGGGGCGTCGAGACGATCCTCACGAGCGTGCCCCTGCCCGGCGTGGTCGTCGCCGCCGGCGACGCCCTGTCGCTCCGCGTCCAGGCGGTCGGCGGCGGCACGACGACCCTGAACGGCAAGGTCTGGAAGGCCAACACGGCGGAGCCCACGGCGTGGACGACGACGACGACGGACTCGACCGCCAGTCTGCAGTCTCCTGGCGCCGTCGGCCTCTACGCCTTCCTGTCCGGGTCGGCGACCAACTCACCCATCACCCTCTCGGTGCCCGACTTCCGCGCGGACGCGCCCTGACCCGGGGTGCACCAGCCCGCGCAGCACCGGTGCCGCGGGGCGGTTAGCCTTGTCGACGGTCGTGACCCCCCACGGCCGCCGGATGGAAGGACCCCCGTGGACGCCAGTGACCTGCTGCGCAACAGCCTGCTCCAGCTCTCCAAGAGCGATGCTGTGCGACAGACGATCGAGAAGGCGCCGGTCAGCCGAAGCGTGGTCAGGCGGTTCGTCCCGGGCGACCGCACCGAGGATGCCGTGTCGGCGACGGCGGAGCTGAGGGCGACCAACCGCCTGGCGACCATCGACTACCTCGGTGAGGACACGACCGACCTCACCCAGGCCATCCGCACCCGCGACCACTACATCGAGCTGCTCAAGGCGCTCGCCGACGCCGACCTGTCGCAGCACGGCATGGGCGAGGTCAGCCTCAAGCTGTCGGCGCTCGGCCAGTACCTGCCCGGCGACGGCGACAAGATCGCGCTCGAGCACGCCCGCGAGATCTGTCAGGCCGCGGCGAACGCCGGGACCACGGTCACCCTCGACATGGAGGACCACACCACCACCGACGCCACCCTGGAGGCCCTGCGCGAGCTGCGTCAGGACTTCCCGTGGGTGGGCGCCGTGATCCAGTCCTACCTGCACCGCAGCGAAGGCGACTGCCGCGACCTGGCCCACGAGGGCAGTCGGGTCCGGCTCTGCAAGGGCGCCTACAAGGAACCCGAGTCGGTCGCCTACCAGAGCAGCGGCGACGTCGACCAGAGCTACGTGCGCTGCCTCAAGATCCTGATGGGCGGCGAGGGCTACCCGATGGTCGCCAGCCACGACCCCCGACTCGTCGAGATCGCCGGGGCCCTGGCCGCCCACCACCGGCGCGACCCCGACAGCTACGAGTTCCAGATGCTCTACGGCATCCGCCCCGAGGAGCAGAAGCGGATCGCGGACCGGGGCAACCAGATGCGGGTCTACATCCCGTACGGCGAGGAGTGGTACGGCTACCTCATGCGCCGCATGGCCGAGCGCCCCGCCAACACGATGTTCTTCCTGCGCGGCCTGGCCACCAAGAACTAGGCCGGCTCGGGCGGATATCGCGCGCACCGGGACCGCCGCGACTGGAAGACTGCCGGCATGGGAACTGTGGCGATACTCGGTGCCGGAGTGATGGGCGAGACGCTGCTGTCGGGACTGATCCGGTCCGGGCGCAGCGCCGACGAGCTGATCGTGACCGCGCGCCGGCCCGATCGCGCCGACGAGCTCGCCCAGCGCTACGGCGTGCGGGCGATGTCCAACATCGAGGCCGCCGAGGCCGCCGACACCCTGGTCCTCGTCGTGAAGCCCCAGGACATGGGCGGCCTGGTCGAGGAGATCGGCGACCACGTGTCCCCCGGCAACCTCGTCGTGAGCCTGGCCGCCGGCATCCCCACGCAGTACCTCGAGAGCCGGCTGCCCGCCGGAGTGGCGGTCGTCCGCGTCATGCCCAACACGCCGGCCCTGGTCGACCAGGGGATGGCCGCCGTCAGCCCCGGTCGCAGCGCGGACGCCGCGCACCTCGACGAGGCGTCGGAGCTGCTGCGGTCCTGTGGCCGGGTGGTCCAGGTCGCCGAGAAGCACCAGGACGCCGTCACGGCGATCAGCGGCAGTGGCCCCGCCTACATCTTCTACGTCGTCGAGGCGATGATCGAGGCCGGCGTCGTGCTCGGCCTGCCCCGCCCGACCGCGACCGAGCTGGTCGTCCAGACCCTCTTCGGCGCGGCGACGATGATGCGCGAGACCGGTCAGCACCCGACCGTCCTGCGTGAGCAGGTCACCTCGCCCGGCGGGACCACCGCCGCGGCGCTGCGCCAGCTCGACGACCACAAGGTCCGCGCCGCGTTCATCACGGCGATGGAGGCCGCGGCCAACCGCTCGCACGAGCTGGCGTCGGGGAATGACTGACCCGACAAGTGGGTCGGGTGGTGCGCCCACCACCGGGCGGCACCCGGGGCGAGACCCCGGCCTGACCATCCAGCCGGTCGAGCCGTCCGTCTGGCAGGTCCATCGCGCCGTGCGGCTGGCCATGTTGCTCGACACCCCACTCGCCTACGGCAGCACCTTCGCCCGGGAGGTGGCCTTTCCCGACGAGCTGTGGGTCGAGCGGATGGGCGACAGCCACGGGTGGCTGGCCTTCGAGGGAGAGCTGCCGGTGGGGGCGGTCACGTCGTTCCACGCCCCCGACCAGCCCGACGACGAGACCCACCTGGTGGCGATGTGGGTGGCCTCCCACGCGAGGGGCCGGGGGGTGGCGGACCGGCTCGTGCGAGCCCTCATCGACCACGCCCGTCGCGCCGGCGTGCGCCGGGTCACGCTCGCCGTGGCCGACGACAACGAGCGCGCAATCGGCTTCTACGAACGCGTCGGGTTCACCCGCACGGGGCGGACCGGCGAGCTGCCGCACCAGCCCGCGGTGACGGAGTTCGAGATGGAGCTCCTGCTCAGCGAGCTGCCAGTCGGCTCTGGTTGAACACTCGGCAAACCCCCATGACGAAAGAGCCCTCCGTCGTGCGACAGTGGGGTCATGAGCGACATCTCCGTGCGTGCCCTGGGTGAGGACGAGTGGGAGCAGTACCGATCGGTGCGGCTGAACGCGCTCGAGGAATCGCCTGAGGCCTTCGTGGCCACCGTCGACGAGGAACGCGCCTACGACGAGGACTTCTGGCGCACCCGGATGCGGCGCAGCCAGCGGCTGCTCGCCGAGCAGGACGGCGCCCCGGTCGGGGTCGCCAGCCTCGGCCAAGCCCGCCAGGAGGGTGAGAAGGAGAACGCGAAGGTGGCCGAGCTCTTCGGCCTGTGGGTGGCCCCTGCCGCTCGTGGCACGGGGGTCGCCAGCCAGCTCGTGCAGGCCGGCGCCGATGCCGCGCGGAAAGAGGGCCGCAGCCACCTCGCCTACTGGGTCGGCGCCGACAACGGTCGCGCCGTCGCGTTCGCGAGCGGGTTCGGGTTCCGACCAACCGACAGCCGTCGTCCGATGCGGGTCAAGGGTGCCGACGACGACGAGGACGAGGTGGCCATGGTGCTGCCGCTCGGCGAGGACCGCGGCGTCCCCAACCTCTGAGAGCCGTCGGTATGCCCCGTGGCGCTATCTCATGCAAAAGGCGAGTTAGCGCCGGCGCTAACTCGCCTTTTGCATGAGATAGCGGCGGCTAGGGGCGGGATGCGAGGCGGTCGAGCAGGTCGGTCGGGCCGCTGACGATCAGGGTGTCGTGCGCGGTCACCTTGGTCTCTGGCACGGCATACGTGAAGTCGCTGTTGGGTGACTTCACGCCCACCACCGTGACGCCGTACTTGCTGCGAATTGCGCTCTGCTGCAACGTGAATCCGATGGCTTCCTGCGGCGGCTTCATCTTGACGATGGCGAACCCGTCGTCGAACTCGATGTAGTCCATCAGCTTGCCGTTGAGCAGGTGGGCGACCCGGCGCCCGCTGTCGACCTCGGGGGAGATGACGTGGTGCACGCCGATCCGGTCGAGGATGCGGGCGTGCTCGGGCGACAGGGCCTTGGCCCAGATGGTGGGGATGCCGGCGTCGACGAGGTTCATCGCGCAGAGCACCGAGGCCTCCACCGACGAGCCGATGCCGACGACCGCGATCTGGAAGCTGCGGGCCTTGAGGTTGGCGACTGACTGCGGCTGGGCGGCATCGGCCTGCACGATGCGGCCCACCTTGCCCAGGAACGACTCCGCGAGGTGTGGGTCGCGCTCGACCGCGACCACGTGGTGCCCGAGCTTGGTCAGCTCGATCGCGACCGCACTGCCGAACCGGCCGAGGCCGATGACGAGCACGTCGTCCTCGTAGAGCTTCTTCGCCACTGCGGTCCTCCGCGGCATCGGGGATGGTGAGACCTCCCACGCTAGCGCGTCCCTGCAGGTGGGACCGTGCTGTCGGGAATCGTCGCCCGACGGGTAGCGTCGGGCCATGCCCTCACAGGTGCGGGTGGTCTGGGACCCCGGCTTCACCGCCTACGACTTCGGACCGGGTCATCCCATGAACCCGGTCCGGCTCGACCTGACCGCCCGGCTCTGCGAGGCGATGGGGGTGTTCGACCACGAGGGGGTCGAGGTCTTCTCGCCACCGGTGCCGGACGACGAGGTGCTCACCACGGTCCATACCCCCGACTACGTCGCCGCGGTGCGCGCCGCGTCCGCGGACCCCGACCGTGCCGACCCGGCATACGGGCTCGGCACCGATGACGACCCGGGCTTCGCGGGCATGCACGACGCGAGCGCCCGCGTGGTCGAAGGCACCCGCCAGGTGTGCGCCGACGTGTGGGAGGGCCGCACGCAGCACGGCGTCAACTTCTGTGGCGGCCTGCACCACGCCATGGCCGGCAACGCCGCAGGGTTCTGTGTCTACAACGACATCGCCGTCGGCATCCAGTGGCTGCTCGACCACGGCGCCCAGCGGGTGGCCTACGTCGACATCGACGTCCACCACGGCGACGGCGTGGAGCGCATCTTCTGGGACGACCCCCGCGTCCTCACCATCTCGCTGCACGAGTCGGGTCGGGCGCTCTTCCCGGGCACCGGCTTCGCGGGCGACATCGGCGGGACGACGGCGCAGGGCGAGGCCGTCAACGTCGCCCTGCCACCGGGCACCGGTGACTCGGCCTGGCTGCGGGCGCTGCACTCGACCGCGCTGCCGCTGGTGCGCGCCTTCAAGCCCGACGTGCTGGTCACCCAGCACGGCTGCGACACCCACGCCCAGGACCCGCTCGCCCACCTGGCGATGTCGGTGGACGCCCAGCGGGTGGCCGCCGACGCCCTGCACCGCCTGTCGCACGAGGTCTGCGACGGGAAGTGGGTGGCGCTCGGGGGAGGCGGCTACGAGCTGGTGCAGGTCGTGCCGCGGAGCTGGACCCACCTGACCGCCATCGCCGCGCACCAGCCGATCGCGCTGACCGAGCCCGTGCCGCAGGACTGGCTCGAGCACGTGCGGCAGGCCTTCGGTCGCGAGGGGCCGCGCAGGATGGGTGACCTCGACCCCGCCGCTGGCCCGATCTGGCACCAGCCCTGGGACCTGGGTTACAACCCCCACGACGAGGTGGACCGAGCCATCATGGCGACCCGTCAGGCGGTCTTCGCGCTGCACGGGCTGGACGTCTGGTTCGACTGACTCGTCGACCCGACTCGGTCCAGCAGGAGTGACACTCGTGTGATTCGTCAGGTCCCGACGGCGTGTCGACTGGACAAGCGGGAAGAAGTTTTTCCATTGGCTTCCCCACGAGTCACATCAGCCCCTACAGTTCCTTCTGCACGCGAGTAGAGGTCCGCCGGAAGGGAAGCCGGCGATGCGCGCGTGTAGAAGATCGAGGTAACACATGTCCAACGAGCGACAGCTCGCCGAGGTGCGGTTCCTGACCGTTGCCGAGGTGGCCTCGATCATGCGCGTGTCGAAGATGACGGTGTACCGCATGGTGCACGCAGGAGAGCTTCCCGCCATTCGCGTGGGGCGGTCCTTCCGGGTCCCGGAGGACGCTGTGCACAAGTACCTGCGAACGTCCTATGTCGACACCGCCTGATTGGTGCTGACCGCACGACGACAGGGTGGGCCGGGACGACAGTCCCGGCCCACCCTGTCCGTGGTGCTGGCTCAGCCAGCCCCATGTCAGCGGTTGTCGACCGCCGTGACGGCCACCGCGACGTTCGCCCCGGTGTAGAGCTGGGTCAGCAGGTAGACCGAGCCGGGTGGGATGACGGCCGACTCGTCGGCGGCCGACGTGGCCACCGACCCGGTGAGCTGGCAGGCGCTGTCCAGGAAGTACAGGTCCAGGTCGTGGCCCACCGTGGCGTCGGCGTCGCTGGTGCCCTTGACCGAGACCGAGTGCAGTCCGTCGGAGAAGCCGAGCGGGAACTTCGTCACCCAGCCGTCGGCGCCCTGGCTGGCCGGCGGGAACGTGCACGCGGTGTTCAGCTCCGTGCCGGTCACGCCGAACACGTTCTGCAGCCCGGTCGGGTCGCCAGCGGCGGGGTTGGGCGCGACGATCGTGCCCGAGTCGGTGTACGCCGGGTCGGGCGTGACCGAGCCGTTGGCGACGGTCGCCCCTGACCCGAAGACCTCGATGTCCGCGACCTGCGCCGACGTCGTCGTGTCGCCCTGGACCGAGTCGATGAAGAACCGCACGTAGGCGGCCTGCACGGGCTTGGCCAGCGCGAACGTCGCGAAGTTGAGGTCGGGCGCGGTCGGCCGCGGCGCGGCATACGCGAAGCCACCGGTGCGGGCCGTGGTCCAGCTGACGCCGTCGGTCGAGGTCTGGACGGTGAAGTCCTTGAGCGCCACGAACCGTGAGGCGTTGGTGGCCTTGAACGCGCTGACGCGCAGGCTGCTCACCGTCGCCGGCGCCGCCAGCTTCACCGTCACGCGCTGGTCCGGACCGGCGTTGTATGCCGTGGCGCCGGGCTTCGTGGACCACACCGAGGCGGCGGTGTCGTCGAAGGCGAACTTCGCGGGGGCGCCGTCGTCCTCACTGGAGACGTTGACGACCTGTGCGCCGGCCGCCGTGGAGGCCAGGTTGGGGGCGAGCTTGATCGTCCTGGCCGTGTTGCGGCCGGCCGTCACGGCGAACGCGTCGATGGTCTGGACGCCGAACCCGGGGGCCTGGATGGTCAGCGGGTAGGTGCCGGCCAGTGCCTTGATGCTGGCGCCGCCGGACGTGCCGGTGCGGACGAGGGGGGTGACCCGGGCCTCGAAGCGACCGAGGATGACCTTGGCGTTGGTGATCGGCTGGCCCGTGGTCGCGTTGACGAGGGTCAGCGCGGCGGTGCCGTTCTTGGCGGCCACCGGGTGGTCGAATCCGGGGGTCGGGTCGGTGTCGTCCCCGGTGTCGGAGTGCGCGCTGGCACCGGCCCCACGCTTGGCGAAGACCGACCAGATGAGGTCGGTGTCGTCGCCGTGGTAGCGGTCGAGGTCGGCGGACAGGATGCCGTCACGGGCCTCGAGGAAGCTCGGGTCCGGGGCGGTCAGGGGCATGCCGTCGGTGATGAGGCGGGCGGCCACCTCGGCTCCCTGGGCAGCGCCGTAGCGGGCCACGAGGGCCTTGCGGAGGTCCCACAGGGTCGCGGTCCAGATCTCGCCGTCGGCGTGCACCTCCGGACCGGTCAGGTCGTAGCCGATGTCGCCGAACGTCGTCGGGTTCTGGTCGTAGTTCCAGTTGCGGATGCCCCGGGTGGGGTTGCCGGTGACGTAGTCGCCGACGATGGGCTTGGTCAGCAGCCCGGCCTTGAAGCCGTGGTTGAGGGCGTACCAGTCGGACCAGCCCTCACCCATCGAGCCGGCCTGCTGCGAGCCGAGCGCGCTGCCGCCCGCGACGTAGCGGGTGGACAGGCCGTGCGTGTACTCGTGCTGGATCACGCTCATGTCGAACGAGCCGTCCCGGTAGGGACCCTCGAAGGCGTCGTCGATGGGCTCCCACAGGAACATGCCGCTCCACGGCGGGATCCCGTCGTCGAGGGTGAGCATGTAGGCGTTGTCGCGACCGGTGTAGGTCGGGTTGCCACCGGACGCGGCGCCGGCCTGGACGAGCCCGCGGATCGGGTCGCCGCCCGAGCCACCGTTGCTGCCGTTGTCGAGCTGGAAGTTGCCGGCCGTCTCGGTGAACCCGAGGGCGTAGTACTCGTCGTGGATCCGGTTGTGCTGGAAGAACAAGTTGGTCGCCGCCGGGTCGAGGTCCTGGGCGTACGACGGCGGGACCGTCTGGCCCTTCGTGGCGGCCCACTGGTTCGTGTAGGTGTAGCTGAAGTTCCCGGTCGGGGCGACGGGGCGCGGGGCGTTGTCCACCGGCCCGATGAAGTTGGACCAGTTGGCGTAGGTGTCGGCGTTGTTGCCGTAGGTCGTGACACCGGTGCCCGCGAGCCCGGTCGGGTCGACCCAGCCCTTGGGCGACTGGGCGGTCGGGCCGAAGGACTGCTGGCGCGGCTGACCACCCTGGGCCGCTCCCGGGTAGTTGTCGTAGACCGTGCCCTGCGGGTCACCCTCGAAGTCGACGACGGAGGTGCGGTAGAGGGTGCGCCCGGTGGTGCCGTCGACGACGACCTCCCAGGCCTCCTGCGGGCTCTTGATGAAGTACACCTTGTATGCCGCGACGGGGCCGGCCTTGGTCCCGAAGGTCACCTTCTTCACGTACGACGGTCCACCGAAGGGCCCGTTCGCGTACGTGGTGTAGCCGGCCTGGGTGCCGTTCGCCTTGGGGGCGTAGGCGACACCCGGCGCGAGGCCGCCGGCGACCTTCAGCAGCGCGGCCGCCTCGCCGAGGACCCAGCCACCGGTGAGGTTCGCACCCGGGGTGGGGTCACCGGCATACGAGAGCACCTTGCCGTCCTTGGTGACGGCGACGTTCAGGCGACCGCCGCGCGCGGCGGCGACACCGTCGGTGGTCTGGACGAAGTCCACGACGTGCGTCCCGGTGGTGGGGAGCGCGTGGTCGCGGACCACGGCCAGCGAGTCGACCTGGGCGGTGCCCAGCCCGAAGGCCGCGGCGTTCGTGCGCAGCCAGGCGCGGGCGACCTCGACGGCGGAGCCGTTCGTCGCCGCGGTGAGGTAGCCGTCGGTGCGGACCGACCGCAGCGTGCCGAACCGCTCGTCCCAGGTGGCCCGCGTGCCGCTGCCGGCCTTGGCGAGCAGCGCGGAGGCGGCGGTGCGGGCCGGCGTCGTCGGCGCGACGGCATCCTTCACCAGCCGGGTGTCCAGGGTCTTGGCGAGGGCGTCGACGGTGTCGCCGAGGGCCGGCAGGACGGGGGCGGCGGGAAGGGCTGCCGACGCCGTCGAGAGGGGGAGGGCGGTGGCGGCTGCGGTCAGCAGGCACACCCCGATTCCCAGTGGTCGGACAGCGGGGTGCTTACGGGACATGGTCGACGTCTCCTGCGCTCTGCGGGCTCTCACCGGCCCGGGTGGCATGACAACGAGGTCCCACCGCGGGGGGTTACTGGCCGGTCATGTCGGGCTCGCGACCCGGTCGTGGCGGATTCCCGCCACCGGGGCCCGTCGGGGTGCACCGTGGGGAAGCGGGTTTGGGCCGTGGGGTCGCGGGCCGCTAGAGTGACGTCCACAGTTCGGCGTGGTGCGTTCGTTGCCCCGTCCGGCAACACGACCACGACCAAGAGGACATCATGGGCTCTGTCATCAAGAAGCGCCGCAAGCGCATGGCGAAGAAGAAGCACCGCAAGCTGCTTCGCAAGACGCGCCACCAGCGACGCAACAAGAAGTGACCGAAGGCCCCCGCCGTGCGGGGGCCTTCTTTCTGCCCTCGAGCACCTGGGTCGGGCCGCGACCGCGCCGTGGGATGGACGTCACGCCCATGGGCATGGACGTCGCGGTCACGCCGGTGGGTCCGGTCGGTAGGGTCTGCACTGTGGCTGACGTCGTACTCGTGACGGGCGTCTCGAGGTATCTCGGGGGGCAGTTCGCGCGAGCCCTCACGGCCGACCCGTCGGTCAAGCGGGTCATCGGGGTCGACGTGATCCCGCCGCCCGGCGACATCGGCCGGGCCGAGTTCGTGCGCGCCGACATCCGGAACCCGATGATCGGCAAGATCATCGCGCAGTCCGAGGTCGACACCGTCGTGCACATGAACGTCATCGCGACGCCGACGCACGCCGGCGGACGGACCTCCCAGAAGGAGATCAACGTCATCGGCACGATGCAGCTGCTCGCTGCGTGCCAGAAGGCCACGAGCATCAAGCGCCTGGTCGTGAAGTCGTCGGCTGCCGTCTACGGCTCCAGCCCGCGCGACCCGGCGATGTTCACCGAGGAGATGGGTCCGAAGTCGTTGCCCCGCGCGGGATTCGGCAAGGACTCGGTCGAGGTCGAGGGCTACGTCCGGGGCTTCTCGCGCCGTCGCCCCGACGTCGAGATCTCGATGCTCCGCTTCGCCAACATCATCGGCCGGGGCATCCGCACCTCGCTGACCGACTACTTCGCCCTCCCGGTCGTGCCCGTGCCGTTCGGCTACGACGCCCGGCTCCAGTTCGTCCACGAGAGCGACGCGATCGCCTCGCTCCTCGTCGCCACGACGGGCGTCAGCAGCGGCATCACGAACATCTCCGGCGACGG
Organism: Pedococcus sp. P5_B7; assembly: GCF_054049895.1. Classification (NCBI taxonomy): domain Bacteria; kingdom Bacillati; phylum Actinomycetota; class Actinomycetes; order Micrococcales; family Intrasporangiaceae; genus Pedococcus; species Pedococcus sp. P5_B7. The sequence continues at coordinate 1,218,525 of NZ_JBFULM010000002.1, read as the reverse complement.
CGTCATCACGGTCTCGCAGGCCGCGGGGATGGCCGGGCGCCCGATCGTGCCCGTGCCCATGCCCGCCGCGGGGATCTTCGGCAACCTCGTCAAGCGCTCGGGCCTCGCCGACTTCAGCAGTGACCAGATCCAGTTCCTGGCCTACGGCCGCGGACTCGACACCACGCGGATGCGTGAGGTGCTGGGCTTCGAGCCCGCCTACACGACGCGCTCCGCCTTCCAGGACTACGCCCACGGCGTCGGGTCGGCGATCCCCGGTGCGGGGATGTTCGGCGCGGCCGTGACCGGTGCCGCGGGGAGTGCCGCCAGCGCGATCAGTCACGTGTGGGCTGCAGGGAGGAACGACTGATGGCCTCGACCTCCGGCGCCAAGGCGTCGAAGAAGCCCACCCCCCGCAAGGGGGCCCTGGCGGCAGGAGCCGCCCGCGCCTCGGGGGAGCGGGCCAAGCGACGCAGCACGCCGCTCATCGCGGCGGCGGAGCCGGCGACAGCCCCGTCGGCGACCACGACGACGGCTGCCGGCAGTGCGACGCAGGACCGCTCGGCGACGCCGACCTCGAGCGGGAAGCACCGTCCCCGCCCGGTGGCGAAGGCGGTGCCGACCCGCAAGGCCGTGGCGCGCTCCGGCGCCCGCACGACCAGGGCCGCCACGTCGACCGCATCCGCCGGCCCCGAAGCTGGGGCGACCGACGCGGCGAAGCCGGCCGCGCGGCATACCCAGGCACCGAAGGTGCGGGCGCTCAAAGCCGTCACCGACGACGTCGTCCCCGAGGTCGTCGACCCGATCGCGGGAGCTGGCGCGCGGAGCGTGGCCCCCGGGGTCGAGGAGCTGCTGACGGCCGGGATCGCGGCCGTGCGGGTGGCCTCCGAGGCCGCGGGCATCTCGTCCGACGACGTCGAGCGTCACATCGCCTCGCTGCTGTCGTTCGTGCGGCGACGGGTGACCGGCGACTACACCGTCGACGAGTTCGGGTTCGACGAGGACTTCACCCGGCACTTCTACCTGCCCGTGCTGCGTCCGCTCTACCGCTCGTGGTTCCGGGTCGAGGTGCGCGGCATCGAGAACATCCCCACCGAGGGTGGTGGGCTGGTGGTGGCCAACCACTCGGGCACCATCGCGATGGACTCCCTGATGACGCAGGTGGCCGTCCACGACGAGCACCCGTCGCACCGCCACCTGCGCATGCTCGGCGCCGACCTCGTCTTCCAGACCCCCGTGATCGGGCAGGTCGCCCGCAAGTCCGGCTCGACCCTGGCCGCCAACCCCGACGCCGAGCGGCTGCTGTCGAGCGGTGAGCTGTGCGGCGTGTGGCCGGAGGGCTTCAAGGGCGTGGGCAAGCCGTTCAGTGAGCGCTACAAGCTCCAGCGGTTCGGGCGGGGCGGGTTCGTCTCGGCGGCCCTGCGCACCGGTGCGCCGATCATCCCGTGCTCGATCGTCGGCGCCGAGGAGATCTACCCGATCATCGGCAACATGAAGACGGTCGCGCGGCTCCTGGGGGCTCCCTACGCCCCGATCACCCCGACCTGGCCGTTGCTCGGACCGCTCGGCCTGATCCCGTTGCCCAGCAAGTGGATCATCGAATTCGGGTCACCGGTGGAGACGGCCGACCTCGGGCCCAACGCCGCGGACGACCCGATGCTGGTCTTCGACCTCACCGACCAGGTGCGCGAGACGATCCAGCAGACGCTCTACTCGCTGTTGATGCAGCGGCGTTCCGTCTTCTTCTGACCTGACCCGGACTGACCGGTCACGTCAGGTCAGGGCCGGCTGGGCTGGCTGTCAGGGCAGGGTGACGGTCACGCCGGGCAGCGTGACCGGGCCGAGCGTGCTGCTGGGCACGGTGGCGCTCACGCTGCCGGTGCCCAGGCTCACCGTCGGGAGCGGCACCGTGGCCGTCACGGACGGGACGACCGGCACCGAGACGCTCAACGTCGGCAGGCCGACGCTGGCGCCGGTCGTGCCGACGCTCGAACCGCCACCGCCTCCCCCGAGGATCGGCCCGGACGTGCCGGGTCCGCCGGGCACGGGCACGCCGCCCGGCACGGTCACCGCCGTGTCGGGGACGGTGACACCCCCCGAGGCGGCCGAAGTCGGCGAGCCCGAGGGCGCCGTGGTCGCGGACCCGGGCAGCGACGACGGCCCGAGAGGGGAGGAGGCGAACCCGCTGCAGGCGCTCCCGCACACGGCGATCCGGCGGGACGTGCTCTGCTCGGTCTCGCGGAGCAGGGCCTCGAGTGCGGCCAGCTGTGGCAGCGACTCGGGTGGCACCTCGGTGCGCAGGGCCTCGAGCTGGGGGAGGGTGCGCGCCGTGAAGTCACGCATCGCCAACAGGGCCTGGGGGTTGCCGGTGGTGGCGTAGGAGGTGTCGAGCGCCTGACGGCCCTTGCGCACCGAGTCGGTCGCGGCGGTGAGGGCGGTGTCGATGTCGCCGATGTCCCTGCTGCCCTCGGCGAGCGTGCGGGCGTCGGAGACGTGGTCCTGTGCCTGCGAGAGGTAGGTCTGGCCGCGCTCGAGGTCGTTGTCGGCGAGCCGCACCGCGACCCCGTCGAGCCAGCCCTTGACGGGGTAGAGCGCCTGACCCGGCACGGCGCTGCGCGAGGCGACGCCCACGACCCCGCCGACCAGGAGAGCCGACGCGGCGGCGCCGGCCAGCAGCCTGGGCAGCCCGCGACCGACCACGACGACGACCGGGGTGGTGCGCGACGCGGCCCGGCGCGCAGCGGCGGCCTTCGCGGCGACGGGGCTCGGGGCCGGCATCCGGGCGGCCTCGGCCATCAGTCGCTCGCGCAAGGTGGCCACGAACGCCGCGTCGGCGGCGGGCACGGCCGAGGTCAGCCCCACGAGGTGACGGCTGGTCTCGACGAGCTCGGCGAGGCTCGCGTCGGTGATGCGCTCGCCGTCCAGGGCGCGCTGGAAACGGTCTGCCGAGCGGTTCAGAACTGGCATGCCGGCACCTCCCTCCCCAGCCCTGCTGCGACCTGTGCGCGGATCGAGGTGATCCGGGCGGTCGTGTCGATGACGGTCCTTCGCGCTGAGAACGAGTGGCGGCCCGGGAAGTTACGCGTCGACACGTCTCGAAACTCGCTGGAGTCCGGGGGAGACCCGAACCACCCCGCGCGCACCGCGACCACCTCAGATGTCGACATCGGCCAGCTCCCGGTGGAGGGCCCGCACGGCGCGCAGCTGGAGCTGCTTGACCGCACCCTCTGACTTGCCGAGCACCTTGGCCGTCTCGGCGAGGGTGAGTCCCTGGAGGAACCGCAGCACGACGCACTCGGCCTGCTCGGGCTTGAGGCCCTTCACCGCCTGGAGCAGCCGCTCGTTGCGGAGCCGGTCGAGCACCTCGTGATCGGGAGCAGCCTCGACGCGCGGGTCGGCGTCGAGCATGTCGGCGGTCGAGACCTCCATGCGGAACCGCGCCGACTTGGCGTTGTCCGTGATCAGGTTGCGGGCGATGGTGATGAACCACGCCGCGATGTCGCGTCCCTGCCAGGAGAAGGAGTCCATCCGGCGCAGGGCGCGCAGGAAGGTCTCGGAGGTGATGTCCTCGGCGAGCTGCCGGCCCCCCACGCGCACGTAGACGTAGCGGAAGACGACGTCGACGTACCGCTCGTAGAGCAGGCCGAACGCCTCGCTGTCACCGCGCTGCGCGAGCTCGACCAGGGCCGAGATGCGCTCGAAGTCCTGGGGGGCCTCGCCCGGCCCGAAGCCCGCGCTGGCCGCGGTCCCTCCCTGGCCGGACCCGCCCCCCGACAACGTGCCCGCGTCGCCCGCGAGGGTGAGCAGCACCCGCAAGGTGTCGAGGAAGTCCGCGGTCGCCGGGCCCATCCCGTGGTTGCCGGCCCCCGCGTAACCCATCGCCGGGGCGCTCGTTGCCCAGACCGGAACGCTTCGGGCAGGACGGAGCACCGCGAGACGACTCGCGGCGCTGCGACGTGCACGGATCCGGATGGGGGCCTCCTGACCGAGACAGTTTCCCCGATATCTGTCGGATTGTCAGGAGACCTGCACCACACTCCACCGCCAGCGCGTCGCAGAGCAGGCCATCGGCCCCGTCCCCACGCAAACAGGGGTATGCCGCGGTGTCGCCTCCGGAAGTCCCTGGGCGTGGGTCGATGTGACGACGCTATGCAATGCCCCCGAGCGTGGGGCAGGTGCAGGTGCAGGTGCAGGTGCAGGTGCGGGTGCCCGTGCGGGTGCCGGTGCGGGTGCGGGTGCGGGTGCGGGTGCCGGTGCAGGTGCCGGTGCCGGTGCGGTGCACCATCTCGCCAGGTGCCAGCGTCGGCGTCCCTGGTCGGCGTCCCTGCCCCTCAGCGTGGGGCACGGCATAGCGCGCCGAGGGCGACCCGGGCCCACCGGCCCGAGCCCGCTGACCCCGCGAAGCCCCGCGAAGGCCCGCGAAGGCTCAGGGCCTGGGCCACGCGGCATACCCTCGGGATGTGTCCGACCTGCCGCCTCCCACCGCTGCGACGCCACCACCGGCGCGCATCACGCTGGTGAGCAAGCCGGGCTGCCACCTGTGCGACGCGGCCCGCGCCGTCATCGCCCGGGTGGCCGCCGATGTCGGGGTCGGCTGGGTGGAGCGGTCGATCGAGGACGAGCCGGCGCTCAGGGAGCAGTACTGGGAGCAGATCCCGGTCACCTTCGTCGACGGCCGCCAGCACGACTACTGGCGGGTCGACGAAACGCGACTCCGGGCCGCCCTCACGCGCTCGACGTGACGCGGCTCACGTGCTCGGCGAGACGCCTGCTTGTGACTTTGTGCATCCGTTCACAAAAGCGTAATCTGCAGAGGCTCCCGTCCGCCCCAGCCAGGCGCGGACTGCCAGTGATGAGAAGGAGCCGGAAAAGACTGTGTCTGCCGACCCGAGCGCCCGTCGGGGTATTCCCGACGCCACGGTCGCACGGCTACCCGAGTACCTCCGCGCCCTGACCGGCCTGGCGGAACGCGGGATCACGTCGGTGTCCTCCGAGGAGCTGGCCTCCGCCGCGGGCGTCCGCAGCGCCAAGCTCCGCAAGGACCTCTCCCACCTCGGCTCCTACGGCGTGCGGGGTGTCGGCTACGAGGTCGACCACCTCGCCTACCAGATCTCCCGTGAGCTCGGCCTCACCCAGGACTGGCCGGTCGCCATCATCGGCATGGGAAACCTCGGCCACGCGCTCGCGGCCTACAGCGGGTTCGCCACGCGGGGATTCCGGGTGGTGGCCCTCCTCGACCAGGACGCCGGTCTGCTCGGCCAGGAGATCGCCGGCATCACCGTGCAGCCGATGTCCGTGCTCGACGAGCTGGTCGCCGAGCAGGGCCTGGCCATCGGCGTCATCGCCACGCCCGCCGCCTCCGCCCAGGGGGTCTGCGACCAGCTGGTGGCCGCCGGAGTGCGCTCGATCCTCAACTTCGCCCCGTGCGTGCTGGTGGTGCCCGACGACGTCGACGTCCGCAAGGTCGACCTGTCGACCGAGCTCCAGATCCTCGCCTTCCACGAGCAGCGCAAGGCGCTCGCCGCCGAGGGTGCGCTCGACGCCGTCGCGCGCGAGCCCGTGAACCTCGGGCCCGTGGGCCGCGAGTCCGTGGGCCTCGAGACGACCCGGGTGGTGCGTCGATGAGCCTCGTGATCCTGGGCCTGTCCCACCACACGGCGCCCCTGCCGCTCCTCGAGGCCATGACCCTCGACGCCGCCGGCCGGCGGGCCCTGTCCGCCAGCCTGACCGGTCGCGACAACCTCACCGAGGCGATCGTCGTGTCCACGTGCAACCGCACCGAGGTCTACGCCGAGTCGATGACCTTCCACGGGGCGGTCACCGACATCGCCGACGCGCTGACCGAGGTCACCGGGGTCGGCCGTGACGAGCTGCGCGAGCACCTCTACGTCCACTACGAGGACCGCGCGATCGCGCACGCCTTCACGGTCGCCTGCGGGCTGGACTCGATGGCGGTGGGCGAGGCCCAGATCCTCGGCCAGATGCGCACGGCCCTGCGCGAGTCGCAGAAGTCCGGGCACGCCGGGCCGGCCCTCAACACCCTGTTCCAGCAGGCCCTCCGGGTCGGCAAGCGGGCCCACACCGAGACCGGCATCGACGCGGTCAGCGTCTCGCTCGTCGAGGCCGGGCTGGCCCGGGCCGAGCGCGAGCTGGGCCCGCTGGCCGGCCTCAGGGTGCTCGTCGTCGGGGCCGGCGGCATGAGCTCGCTGGCCGCGACCACCGTGCTGCGTCGTGGCGCCGCGGGTCTCACCATCGTCAACCGCACCCTCGCCAAGGCACTCCGGCTGGCTGAGCGCACCGGCGGCACCGCCCGCCCGCTCGACGACCTGTCCGCCGCCCTCGCCGGCGCCGACGTCGTGATCTCCTGCACCGGTTCGACCGGTGTGGTGGTCGACCTCGCGAACGCAGGCGACGCCCAGGTGGCCCGGGCCGGTCGCCCGCAGGCCTACATCGACCTCGCCCTGCCCCACGACGTGGCTCCCGAGGTCGCCTCGCTGAGCGGGGTCACCCTCGCCGGGCTGGCCGCGCTGGGGGAGGAGCTGTCCGGCGGGCAGACGCCGCCGCAGGTGAGCGAGGTGGCCGACCTCGTCATCGGTGAGGTCGCGGCATACCTCACCTCGCGCGCCGCGGAGAGCGTCGCGCCGACCGTCGCCGCGCTGCGCTCGCACGCCGCGGAGGTCGTCGCGGGCGAGCTGACCCGCCTCGACCAGCGGCTGCCCGACCTCGACGAGGTGGCCCGCGCCGAGGTGCAGCTCGCGGTGCACCGCATCGTCGAGAAGCTGCTGCACACCCCCACCATCAGGGTGAAGGAGCGGGCCGTGGGCGGCCAGGGCGCCGACTACGCCGAGGCCCTGCGCGAGCTCTTCGACCTGCGCCCCGGCGAGGCTGCCACCGCGTCCGTCCCGCCGCCCGAGCGGGGAGGTATGCCGTGAGCGCACCTGCCGCCGCTCCGCTGAGCCTGCGCCTGGGCACCCGCCGCAGCGCGCTCGCGACCACCCAGTCGACCTGGGTGGCCGACCTGCTGCGCGCCCGGGGACACACCGTCGAGCTCGTGGAGATCGTCACCGAGGGGGACACCTCGACCGCCTCGCTGGCCTCGATCGGTGGCACCGGCGTCTTCGCCGCGGCGTTGCGTCGCGCCCTGCTTGCCGGCGAGGTCGACTTCGCCGTGCACTCCCTCAAGGACCTGCCCACCACGCCCGAGCCCGGGCTCGTCGTCGCGGCCGTCCCGGTCCGCGAGGACCCGCGTGACGTCCTGGTGTCGTCCGGCGGACGCACGCTGGGTGAGCTCGGCGAGGGTGCCGTGGTCGGCACCGGTTCGCCGCGCCGGGTCGCCCAGCTCGCGGCCCTCGGTCTCGGACTGTCCGTCAAGGACATCCGTGGCAACGTCGACACCCGCATCGCCCTGGTCAGGGACGGTGCCCTCGACGGGGTCGTGCTCGCGCGCGCCGGCCTGGCTCGGCTCGGCCGGCTCGACGACGTGGCCGAGGCCATCGACCCGCTCCAGATGCTGCCGGCCCCCGGTCAGGGTGCCCTGGCGGTCGAGTGCCGTGCCGACGACCTCGTGACGCTGGCTGCGCTCGAGGTCCTCGACGACCCCGACACCCGCGTCTGCGTCACCGCCGAGCGGGCCGTCCTGGCCGCGCTCGAGGCCGGCTGCTCCGCACCGGTCGGGGCGCTCGCCGAGGTCGTCGAGGGCGAGGACGGCCTCGAGCTGTCGCTGCGTGCCTTCGTCGGCGCCGTCGACGGGTCGTTCGACCTGCGCCGCTCGCTCGTGGGTAGCGCCGACGACGGCGAAGCCCTGGGCCGACGGCTCGCGGCAGTCCTGCTCGAGGACGGCGGCGACCTGCTGCGCGGTCCCGAGGAGCGACCACCAGCCCCACCGACGCCGTCCGGCGACGGTCCCGCGAGCCACCGCCCCGAGGCGCTGCCGCCCGACCCACCCGGGGCGACCGGACCCGATCCGCTCGCCGGCCCCGACAGCAGCACCGACCGCATACCCGAACACGACAGCACGGAGCGTGCACTGTGAGCCCCACGCGCTCGACCACCACCACCTCAACCTCCTCGAGCCCCACCAGCCCGACCGCTCGCCAGAGCCGGGTCCCGGGACGTGTCGCCTTCGTCGGCGCCGGCCCCGGCGACTCCGGACTCATGACGGTGCGCTCGCTGGAGTTCCTCGCCGCCGCCGCCGTGGTCGTCATCGACCAGGTGGCCCGCGAGGACGTCGTCCGCCGCTACTGCCGTGAGGGCGTCGAGGTCATCGACGCCGGTCACGGCGACCACGGCCAGCCGCTGACCCACGCGATGCGGGCCAAGCTGGTCGTCAGGGCGGCCAAGTCCGCGTCGGGCGGCCTCGTCGTCCGGCTGATGGACGGCGACCCGGGCACCTTCAACGGCCTGGCCGAGGAAGCCCTCGCCTGCCAGAAGGCCGGCATCGGGTTCGACATCGTCCCCGGCGTCAGCGCCGTCTCGGCCGTGCCCGCGTATGCCGGCATCCCGCTGACGTCGAGCAGCTCGCCCGCCGTGCACGTCATCTCGGCGAACGACCGGCACGTCGACTGGGCCGCCTCGGTGGCCGAGTCGGTCACGGTCGTGCTGCTCGGCCAGCCCGACGACCTCGGCACGGCTCTCGGCAAGCTCCTGGCCGCCGGCCGGCCGGCAGAGAGCCCCGTCGCCCTCACCGAGCGCGGCACCACCATCCGGCAGGCCACCCGCGTGACCACCCTGGGCGAGGTCGCGAAGGTCATGAAGACCCTGGAGTTCCCGGCCCTGGCCGTGGTTGGCTCGACCGTGGCCCTCCGCGAGAACCTCTCCTGGTTCGAGACCAAGCCGCTGTTCGGCTGGAACGTCCTGGTGCCCCGCACCAAGGAGCAGTCCGGCTCGACCATCGCCCGGCTCGAGTCCTTCGGCGCGACCGCCGAGGTCGTCCCGACGATCTCGGTCGAGCCGCCGCGCACGCCCCAGCAGATGGAGCGCGCCGTCAAGGGCCTGGTCACCGGTCGCTACGAGTGGATCGGGTTCACCTCGGTGAACGCCGTGAAGGCGGTGCGCGAGAAGTTCGAGGAGTTCGGTCTCGACGCCCGTGCGTTCGCCGGGCTGAAGATCGCCGCCGTCGGTGGGGTCACCGCCGCCGCCCTGCGCGAGTGGGGCATCGTGCCCGACCTCGTGCCCTCCGGTGAGATGTCGGCGCACGGTCTGCTCGAGGAGTGGCCGCCGTTCGACGAGGTGCTCGACCCCATCAACCGGGTCTTCCTGCCGCGGGCCGACATCGCCACCGACACCCTCGTCGCCGGCCTCCAGGAGATGGGCTGGGAGGTGGACGACGTCACGGCATACCGCACGGTGCGCGCCGCGCCGCCGGCCGCCCACATCCGCGAGGCCATCAAGGGCGGGCAGTTCGACGCGGCGGTGTTCACGTCGTCCTCGACGGTGCGCAACCTCGTCGGCATCGCCGGCAAGCCGCACCCGTCCACGGTGATCGCGTGCATCGGCCCGGCCACGGCCAAGACCGCCGAGGAGCACGGCCTGCGGGTCGACGTCCTCGCCCCGGAGGCGTCGTCGGACTCGTTGATCGACGCGCTGGCCGACTACGGCCTGGGTCTCGCGGCGGCTGCGGCGGAGGCCGGCGAGCCGGTCGTGCGCCCGAGCGCCAAGAAGTCCGCGTCGCGTCGTCGGGCCAAGTAGCCCGCATGACTGACCACTCGCAGCCGGTGGGGCCGGTGATCCGGCCCCGCCGGCTGCGGCAGTCCGTGGCCCTGCGGCGGCTCGTCGCCGAGACGCGGCTCGACCCCGCCGAGCTCGTGCTGCCCGTCTTCGTCCGCGAGGGCATCGGCGCGCCCCAAGCGATCTCGGCGATGCCCGGGGTCGTCCAGCACACCCTGGAGTCCCTCGTGGCGACCGCCCGCGAGGCGGCTGACGCCGGGGTCGGCGGGATCATGCTGTTCGGCGTGCCGCTCGACAAGGACCCGGTCGGCTCCGGGGCCGATGACCCCGACGGCATCCTCAACGTCGCCCTGCGCGCCGTCGTCGACGCGGTGGGGAGTCGGATCGTCGTGATGGCCGACCTGTGCCTCGACGAGTTCACCGACCACGGCCACTGCGGGGTCCTCACCGCTGACGGCCGCGTCGACAACGACGCGACCCTGGAGCGGTATGCCGCGATGGGCCTCGCGCAGGCCCGCGCCGGCGCCCACGTGCTCGGCCTGTCCGGCATGATGGACGGCCAGGTGGCCCACGTCCGCGACGCGCTCGACGCCGAGGGTTTCACCGACACCGTGATCCTCGCGTATGCCGCGAAGTACACCTCGGGTCTCTACGGCCCGTTCCGCGAGGCGGTGCAGTCCTCGCTCGAGGGCGACCGGGCGACCTACCAGCAGGACCCGGCGAATGCGACCGAGGCGCTGCGCGAGCTCGAGCTCGACATCGCCGAGGGCGCCGACATCGTCATGGTCAAGCCGGCCATGCCCCACCTCGACATCGTCGCGGCAGCCGCTGCGGTGTCGACCGTGCCGGTGGCGGCCTACCAGATCTCCGGGGAGTACTCCATGATCGAGGCCGCGTCGGCGAACGGCTGGATCGACCGCGAGCGGGCGATGATGGAGTCGCTGCTCAACATCCGTCGCGCCGGCGCGCAGATCATCCTCACCTACTACGCCCTCGAGGCCGCCCGCCTCCTGCGGACATGACGAACGGGCCGGTTCCCCCGAACCGGCCCGTCGTCAGTCTGTCGAGCCCGTGCTGGGCCCTGGTGTTGCTGGTCAGGCAGCCTTGGTGAGCTGGATGTCCAGGTTGAGCTTGACCTTCTCGGAGACGAGCACGCCGCCACCCTCGAGGGCGACGTTCCAGCCGAGGTCCCAGTCCTTGCGGTTGATGTCGGCGCTGGCCTCGAAGCCGGCCTTCTCGTTGCCCCACGGGTCGGTCGCCAGACCGGTGAACTCCAGGTCGAACGTGACCGGCTTGGTGACGCCCTTGATGGTCAGGTCGCCGGTGAGGGAGTCGGGGGTGACCTCGGTCGAGGTGAAGCTCATGGTGGGGTTGGCCTCGGCGTCGAAGAAATCGCCGGACTTGAGGTGGGTGTCGCGGTCGGCGGAGCCGGTGTCGACCGAGGCGATCTGCGCCACGGCGGTGACCTGCGACTCGGTGATGTCGTCGCCGACCTTGACGGTGCCCTCGAACTCCTTGAACTGTCCGCGGACCTTGGTGACCATCAGGTGACGGGCCACGAAGCCGATCTCGCTGTGCGAGGCGTCGACGGTCCAGGTGCCGGCGGGAAGGTCGTTGATGCTTGCCATGAAAATCTCCTGTAGGGGGGTCTGCGTCCGGGACGGTCCCATCCGCTTCATCTCTTCGAACGTAGCAGACTTCATTTATATTTCAACTAACCGTCCACCTGTCATACTTCCTGCTCATGAGCACCCCATCGGGTGAGCCGCAGTGGCTCAGCGAGGACGAACAGCGGGCCTGGCGTGCCTATCTGCGCGGGAGTCGCCTCATCGAGGAGGCCCTCGACCGCGACCTGCAGTCGCACGGGGTCCAGCTGACCGAGTACGAGATCATCTCCATGCTCTCCGAGAGCCCGGGCCGTCGGTTGCGCATGTCGAGCCTGGCCGACCTGGTCGTGCAGTCGCGCAGCCGCCTCACGCACACGGCCACCCGCCTGGAGAAGCGCGGCTGGGTCGTGCGCGAGTCCTGCCTCGACGACAAGCGCGGCGTCGAGCTGGTCCTCACCGACCGCGGCTACCAGGCCGTGCAGGACATGGCGAGGGTGCACGTGGCCAGCGTCCGGCGCGCCGTCCTCGACCCGGTGCCCCCACCGCTGTTCTCGGCGCTGGGTGAGGCCATGGACCTGATCCGCAGCGCCCTGGCCCCCGGCGGCGCCGACGGTGACCACCCCGCGGTGGCCCGCGAGGCGATGGCCCACGAGGCCACCGCGCCATACCGCGCCGGGCCCTGATCCCGCCGCCCCCTGCCGTCGCTCACCCATGCAAAAGGCGAGTTAGCGCCATCCAGACTGGCGCTAACTCGCCTTTTGCATGAGTGGGCGCCGCGGACTGCGCCCCGGGCGGGGGCACTCAGGTGCGGCTGGGACAATGGCGGCCATGACGGCATACCCCTTCGACGCACCTGCCTCGCAGGCCCTGCTCGAGCGAGCCCTCGCGGTGACCCCGGGTGGGGTGAACTCGCCCGTCCGCGCCTTCCGCGCCGTCGGGGGGACTCCACGGTTCATGGTGTCCGGCAACGGCCCCTACCTCACCGACGCGGACGGCCGCGAGTACGTCGACCTGGTCTGCTCGTGGGGTCCGATGATCCTCGGGCACGGCCACCCGCAGGTGCAGCGCGCGGTCCTCGACGCCTCCGCCCGCGGCTTCTCCTTCGGCACGCCCAGCGAGAACGAGGTGGCCCTCGCCGAGGAGATCGTCCGCCGCGTCGAGCCGGTCGAGCAGGTCCGGCTGGTGTCCAGCGGCACCGAGGCGACGATGAGCGCCATCCGCCTGGCCCGCGGCTACACCGGTCGCTCGCTCGTCGTGAAGTTTGCCGGCTGCTACCACGGGCACGTCGACTCACTGCTCGCGCAGGCCGGCTCGGGAGTGGCGACGTTCGCGCTGCCCGACTCCGCCGGTGTCCCGAAGGAGATGGCCGCCGAGACCATCGTCCTGCCGTTCAACGACCTCGACGCCGTGGAGGCCGCGTTCGCCGAGCGGGGCAGCGAGATCGCCGCCCTCATCACGGAAGCCTCGCCCGGCAACATGGGTGTGGTGCCGCCCGCGCGGGGCTTCACCGAGGGGCTGCGCCGCATCACCGCCGCCCACGGCGCCCTCCTCATCTCCGACGAGGTGATGACCGGGTTCCGCTGCAGCGGGGCGGGGTGGTTCGGCCTCGAGGGCCCGTATGCCGCGGGCGCACCCGACCTCTTCACGTTCGGCAAGGTGATGGGTGGCGGGTTCCCGGCCGCGGCCTTCGGTGGGCGCGCCGACGTGATGGCCCTCCTGGCCCCGCTGGGCCCGGTCTACCAGGCGGGCACCCTCTCGGGGAACCCGGTCGCGACCGCCGCCGGCCTGGCCACCCTCGAGCTGTGCACGCCGGCCCTCTACGCGCGCCTCGACGAGGTCGCTGACGCCCTCACGGCAGGGCTCGACGAGCACCTCGGCGCAGCTGGCGTCCCCCACGTGACCCAACGAGCGGGCAGCATGTTCAGCGTGTTCTTCCGGGACGGCGCGGTGCGCGACTACGACGAAGCGCGGGCCCAGCACGTGCCGGCCTACTCGGCGTTCTTCCACTCGATGCTCAGCCAGGGGGTGTACCTGCCGCCGAGCGCGTTCGAGTCGTGGTTCGTCAGCGGGGCGCACGACGAGGCGGCCGTCGACCGGGTGCTCGCAGCGCTCCCCGGCGCGGCGTCAGCAGCCGCCGAGGCGTTTGCGACAATCGACTCGTGACCAGCCAAGCCGACCGCACCGTGGTGCACCTCATGCGCCACGGTGAGGTGCACAACCCCGACGGGGTCCTCTACGGTCGCCTCGACGGCTACCACCTGTCCGACCTCGGCCACGAGATGGCCCGGACGGTCGCCGACCACCTCGCCGACCACGACGTCACCCACGTCGTCGCGTCCTCGCTGCTCCGCGCCCAGGAGACGGCCGCGCCGGTCGCCGAGGCACACGGCGTCGCGATCACGACCGACGACAGGGTCATCGAGGCAGCCAACGACTTCGAGGGCCAGCTGGTGGGCGACATGAACCCCCTCGACTTCGTCCACCCCTCGCACTGGTCCAAGCTGGTCAACCCGTTCCGTCCCTCGTGGGGCGAGGCGTACGCCGAGATCGCCCAACGGATGTCGGCAGCCATCGCCGACGCGCGCAGCGCCGCCCGGGGCCACGAGGCCGTGATCGTCTCCCACCAGCTGCCCATCTGGACCGCCCGCAACGCGCTGATGGGCAAGCGCCTGTGGCACGACCCGAGGAAGCGGGAGTGCCGGCTGGCCTCGTTGACGACCCTCACCTACGTCGGCGACGACCTCGAGTCACTCACCTACTCCGAGCCCGCCGCGTCGCTCCTCGCCCAGTCCCACGGGGGCACCGGGTGAGCCGCGGACGACGTATGCCGCGTGCGGCCGCGCTGCTCATGGCGCCCCTCCTGCTCGTGGCGCTGTCCGGGTGCAGCGACGACCCGAACTCCATTGCGGCGCAAGCGAAGTCGGGCAACCGCCAGGGATACATCTCGGGCGACGGCAACATCGAGACCATCGCGGTCGGTGACCGCAAGAAGCCGGTCGCCCTCACCGGCACGACCCTCGACGCCAAGGAGTGGTCGTCGCAGGAGGCCGTCGGCAAGGTCGCCGTGCTCAACCTCTGGGCGTCCTGGTGCCCACCGTGCGAGACCGAGGCGCCCGACCTCAAGAAGGCTGCCGAAACCCTGACCTCGGGCGACGAGCCCGTGGTCTTCATGGGCATCAACTACCGCGACAACCCCGACTCCGGTCGCGCGACGGCGGCCCGGTGGGGCATCCCCTTCCCGTCGCTCGACGACCCGAGCGGCCGGACCATCCTCTCCTTGCAGGGCAAGGTCACCTCGCCGCCCACGACGCTGGTGCTCGACCGCCAGGGCCGGATCGCCGCCCGCGTCAGCGGGGCCGTGACCACGGCCACGCTCACCGGGCTCGTCGATGACGTCCTGGCCGAGCAGTAGAACGCGACCTGATGACTGCTGATGCCGCGAACACGGTGACCTCCGGTGCCCTGCCGGTGGCGATGGCGGTGGCCCTGGTCGCCGGCCTGGTGTCGTTCGCGTCCCCGTGCGTGCTGCCGCTCGTGCCGGGCTTCCTGGGCTACGTCACCGGGCTGTCCGACGAGTCGCTCGCCGAGCGCAAGCGCCACCGGATGGTCCTCGGGGCACTGCTGTTCGTCCTCGGCTTCACCGTCGTCTTCATGACCACCACAGTGATCATCGCGGGGGTGGGGTCGGCCCTGATCCAGCACCGTGAGGTGCTGATGCGGGTCGGTGGTGTCGTGGTGATCCTGATGGCGCTGGTGTTCATCGGCGCGGGGACGCAGCGGGAGCTCAAGCTGCACCGCCGTCCGGCCTCGGGCCTTGCCGGTGCGCCGCTGCTCGGAGCCGTCTTCGGCCTGGGCTGGGCGCCGTGCACCGGCCCCACCCTGGGCGCGGTGCAGGTGTTGGCCACGGCCTCCGGGAACGGCTCGGCCGTGACGCGGGGGGTCGTGCTCGCGCTGCTCTACTCGCTCGGGCTCGGCGTGCCGTTCCTGCTGATCGCCGCGGGCTACGAACGGTTCGGCCGGGTCTCGAGCTTCCTGCGGAAGCGGCAGCGCGGCATCCAGCTGTTCGGCGGGGCGCTGCTCTTCGTGGTCGGCGTCCTGCTCGTCACGGGGCTCTGGGACTCCCTGACCCGCCACGTGCAGACCACGCTCGTCAACAGCTTCCAGACGGTGATCTGACATGGGCGAGACCATCACCCAGCCCACGCTGGGCCCACTCGGCTGGCTGCGCTGGATGTGGCGGCAGCTGACCAGCATGCGCACCGCGCTCTTCCTCCTGCTGCTGCTCGCGGTCGGTGCGGTGCCGGGGTCGATCTGGCCGCAGCGCAGCATCGACGCGGCCCGCACGGCCGACTACATCGCCAACCACCCGAAGGCCGGTCCGTGGCTCGACCGGCTCGGGTTCTTCGAGGTCTACGCCTCGCCGTGGTTCGCGGCCATCTACCTGCTGCTGTTCATCTCGCTGGTCGGCTGCGTCCTACCCCGCAGCAAGGTGCACTGGAAGGCGATGCGCTCGGCGCCGCCGAAGGCCCCGGCCCGCCCTGCTCGACTACCCGCCGGAGGCACCATCGAGGTGCGGGCCACCGAGGACGACGTGGTGGCCGCGTCGCGGGAGCTTTTGCGCGCCAAGCGGTTCCGTCTCGTGTCGCATGACAACACCTCGGTGAGCGCCGAGAAGGGTCACCTCAAGGAGACCGGCAACCTCGTCTTCCACCTGTCGCTCATCTTCGTCATCGTCGGCGTCGCGATCGGGCACCTGTTCGGGTGGAAGGGCGACGTGATCATCCCCGTCGGCCAGTCCTTCGCGAACACCCTCGCGCGCTACGACACCTTCAGCCCCGGGCCGTGGGTCGATGCCGACAGCCTCTCGCCGTTCGAGCTCACGGTGGACCGGCTCGACGCCACCTTCGAGGAGAACGTCACGGGGCGTGGGCAGTTCGGCTCGCCGCGCGACTTCACCGCCGACGTGACGACCAAGGCGACGCCGTCGTCTGCCGACCGGCAGTCGACCATCAAGGTGAACCACCCCCTCGAGATGGACGGCGCCGGGGTCTTCCTCCTCGGCAACGGCTACGCCCCGGTCATCACGGTCCGTGACGCCAACGGCGACAAGGTCTACAGCGCGCCGACGCCGTTCCTGGCCCAGGACAACAACTACAAGTCCGTCGGGGTCGTGAAGGTGACCGGTGCCCAGCCGAAGCAGCTCGGGTTCTCGGGCTTGTTCCTGCCGACGGCCACCATCGACAAGGAGCTCGGCCCGATCTCGGTCTTCCCCGACGCGAAGAAGCCGGCCCTGGCCCTCACGGTCTACGAGGGTGAGCTCTTTCCCGGCGGGCGGCCGCAGTCGGTCTACCTGCTCGACACGGCCAAGATGACCCAGCTCAAGAGCGCGAAGGGTGACCCGCTGCGCATCTGGCTCGAGCCGGGCCAGACCTACCAGCTGCCGGGCGGTCGCGGCAGCATCAGCTTCGAGGGCGTGGAGCGGTTCGCCGGGCTGTCGATCCGCCACGACCCGGGCAAGTTCGTGACGCTCGTGGCCGCACTCCTCGCCCTGGCCGGGCTGATCTGCTCGCTGGTGGTCCGGCGCCGGCGGGTCTTCGTCCGCGTTTCCCCCGCCACGGCACCGGGTCGTACCGTGGTAGCCGTCGGCGGCCTCGCCAAGGGCGACGACGACGGGCTCCAGGAGCTGGTCGACCGGCTGGTCGCCGACCTGGAGGCCCGGTTCGCTCCCGGACCGGATCCCGAGCCCGACCCTGGAACCGAGCCCGACCCTGAACGCGAGCCCGAGCCGGACAGCAGATTGGACGCACGAGGATGACCAACGAGACCCTGGCGGGCTACGCCAACCTGAGCCTCTACTCGGCGATGGCGGTCTTCACGATCGCGATGGTCTGCCACGCCGTCTACCTGGCCGCCCTGCTCCCGGCCCGGGACGGCCTGCGGGCCAAGGCAGCCGAGCGCGACCGCGAGCTGGTGGGTGCCGGCGCGCCCGTGCCGGCCGAGGCCCCGGCCCGGCCCGAGCTGTCCTCCCGGGCGGCGAAGGCGGCTGGCATCGGCTCGACCACGACCTGGCTCGGCGGTTTCCTGCTGCTGCTGTCGGTGGCCCTGCGCGGGGTCGCCGTGCACCGTTGGCCGCTGGGCAACATGTTCGAGTTCGCGGTCATGGGCTCGATGTTCACCGTGCTGGCCTACTCGATCTGGTCGACCCGCCGTGACCTGCGCTGGCTGGGGCTGTTCATCACCGGCCCGGTGCTCCTCGTCCTCGGCATGGCCGTCGCGGTCTGGTACACCGAGGCGTCCGAGCTGATGCCGTCCCTGCGCAGCTACTGGCTCGTCATCCACGTCACGGTGGCGACGCTCGCCACCGCGGTGTTCACGATCGGAGCCGCCCTGAGCGTGGTCTACCTGCTCAAGGACGCCTTCGAGCGGTCCGGGAGGGCCAGCGTCCTCGACCGGTTCCCCGAGACCCCGGCGATCGAGCGCACCGCCTACAGCCTGCACATCGTCGCCTTCCCCCTCTGGACCTTCACCCTCATCGCCGGCGCCATCTGGGCCCGCCAGGCGTGGGCGTCCTACTGGAACTGGGACCCGAAGGAGGTCTGGACGTTCGTCATCTGGGTCGTCTACGCGGCATACCTGCACTCGCGGGCGACCAGTGGCATCAGCCGCCAGACTGCGACCTACATCGCGCTGGCCGGCTACGCCTGCATCATCGTCAACTTCGCCGTCGTGAACGTGTTCTTCGTCGGCCAGCACTCTTACTCGGGGCTGTAATGCTGCGCTACTCCGTCCTGCGACTGCTCATCTTCTTCGGGGTGCTGTCGCTGCTCTGGCTGCTCGGGCTGCGCGACCCCGGCCAACGCTGGATGCTGCTCGTCCTCAGCGCACTGATCTCGATGGTGCTGTCCTTCTTCGTGCTCGCGCGGTTCCGCGAGGAGAGCACCGCCGAGCTGGCCCGCCGCATCGAACGACGGACGGCGGCCAAGCAGGCGAACGCCCCGGCCGTCAGTGGGGCCGACGAGGCGGCCGAGGACGCCGAGGACGAGCGCGGCGGGCCGGTCGAGTACCGCTGACGGCAACCCCTCTGGCAATAGTTGGGGGAGCGTGGCGTCAGGGCCGGGTGCCCTACGAGCTGAGGGCGATCCCGGCAGCGAGCAGCACGGCATACCCGACCTCGAAGAGGCCGGTCGCGGCGAGCACCGGCACGAGGTCCCGCCCGGTGGCGCCGGTGCGCAGCGCCTGGAGCGGCTTCCAGAGCAGCCCGAGCGACAGCAGGGCGATCAGGGCGAGCGGGTGCTGGAGGGCCACCACGACGACCATGGCGACGGCGACGAGGATGAGCAGCGCGTAGAACCAGCGGGTGCGGTGGTCGCCCAACCGCACCGCGAGGGTGAGCTTGCCGCTCTCGCGGTCGGTGGGGATGTCGCGCAGGTTGTTGACCACGAGGATCGCCGAGGCGATGGCGCCGACCCCGACCGCGCCGGCGACGCCGACCCAGGTCAGCTCCTTGGCCTGCGTGTAGAGCGTGCCGAGGGTGGCCATCAGCCCGAAGAACAGGAAGACGTAGACCTCGCCGAGCCCGCGGTAGCCGTACGGGTTGTCGCCGCCGGTGTACTTCCATGCGGCGAGGACGGCCAGGGCGCCGAGCGGGATCATGACCCAGGCCTCGCTGAGGGCCACCAGCGCCAGACCGACCAGCGCAGCGAACCCGAAGAACGCGAACGCCATCAGCTTGACGTTCGCGGGGTCGGCGAGGTGCTGGCCGACCAGGCGCACCGGACCCACGCGGTCGCCGTCGGTGCCGCGGATGCCGTCGGAGTAGTCGTTGGCGTAGTTCACGCCGACCTGCAGGCCCACCGACACGAGGAGGGCCAGCAGCCCGAGCCCCAGGTTCGCGCGGTCCAGCGGGACGGCGGCTGCGGTCCCCACGACGACGGGGGCGATGGCGGCGGGGAGGGTGCGCGGGCGGGCGCCGGCGATCCACTGGTTCAGGGTGGCCATGGGGGGTGGTGTTCTCACTTGCGGTGATGTGTGACGGACAGTGGTGCGGGCAGGTGCGGGTGCGGACGACGGATGCGTCAGGCTCAGAGCCTACGGAGGAAGTCGGGGTCGTCGTCGGGGCCACGCGGGGGCGGCGGACGGTGAGATGGCCCACGCGGCCCGCCCCCCGGGCCGCGCCCGGCAGTGCCGCGCTGCGGGCGGCCGGCGATGAACCAGGCGATCGCCCCCACGATCGGGAAGAGCAGGATCAGCAACAGCCACAACAGCTTGGGCAGGCCCCTGACCTGCGCGTCGTCGGTCTGGATGCAGTCGACCACGGCGTAGACGGTCACCGCGATCGTCAGCAGCCAGGGCAGCAGCCGGATCATGACCCCATGGTGTCACGCGTCGGCGGCGAACCGATCAGCGACCGCCACGCGGTCCGGCTTGCCCGGTCCGCGCAGCGGGATCGCGGTCAGCACCAGGACTCGTCGGGGCAGCGCATGCGCCGGGAGTATGCCGCGCAGCTGCTCGCGCAGGGTCGTCACCGTGGGTGCCGCGGAGCCGGGGCGCTGCCCTTCGGGGCTGGGCACGATCGCCGCGCTGACGACCTGGCCCCAGTCGTCGTCGTGCGTGCCGACGACCACGGCCTCGGCGATGCCGGGCAGTGCGGTCAGGGCCTCCTCGACGAGCCGCGGCGCGACCTTGAGACCACCGGTCGTGATGAGGTCGTCGAGCCGGCCGTCGACGTGCCAGCCCTGCTCGTCGCGGTGGCCGACGTCGTCGGTGCGGAACCACCGCGTCCCGTCGACGTCGGTCATGAACGCGGCGGCTGTCAGGTCCGGGCGACCGAGGTAGCCGGTGGCCAGCGTCGGGCCGCCCAGCAGGAGCCGGCCGTCGGGATCGGCCCGGACCGTGGTGCCGGTGAGTGGCTCGCCGTCGTAGACGCAGCCCCCGCAGGTCTCGCTCATGCCGTAGGTGGTGACGGCTCTCACCCCGACGGCCCTGGCCCGGGCGAGGAGGGCCGGAGGGCTGGCAGCTCCGCCGACGAGGACGGCGTCGAGCCCGGCCAGGGCGGCGGTCGCAGCCTCGTCGGCGAGCAGTCGCACGAGCTGGGTGGGCACGAGCGCCGTGTATCGACGGGCTCCGGCTGTGGTCTCGGCGAAGCGGGTGGCCGCGCTGCTGAAGGCGTCGGGGGTGAACCCGTCGGACAGGTCGACGAACCCGGGCTCGGTGCCGGCAGCGACGCACCGCAGGAGCACCTGCACCCCGGCGATGTGGTGCGGCGGCATCGCCAGCAGCCACGCGCCCGGGCCGCCGAGCCGGCCGTGCGTCGCTGTTGCGCTCGCGGCGAGGGATCGGGCCGGCAGCATCGCGAGCTTGGGGCTGCCGGTCGAGCCCGACGTGCCCACGACCACGGCGGTGCCCTCGTCGGGGGCGGCGCCGTCGGGGCTTGGCGGAGGAGGTGACGAGGCGGCATACGGGAGGACGGCGAACTCGCCGTCCAGCGCCCTGCGCAGGAGGGGGAGCGCGGCCACGGCGTCCGGGCCGGCAGCAATGGCCAGCGGTCGCAGCGACGTCACGCGGTCAGGTTAGCCGTCAGGTGGACGGCGCCGACGCGCGGCGGGACGATGGGGTCGGGAGGTGCCATGGACGCCGACTTCGCGGCATACATCGAGCGGGTGCGCGCTCACCGCGGCGAGCTGCGCGACTCGGTCGCAGCCGTGGACGACGCGCTGGCCTCCCCGATCGCCCGCGGAGGGGCGTGGCGGGAGCGGGTGCGCGCTGCGCTGGCCGAGCTGTCGCACGACTTCCGCGACCACATCGACCTGACCGAGCGGCCCGGTGGCATCTACGACGGGGTGCGGCACGGGGCGCCACGGCTGATCTCCGCGGTCGACCGGCTGACCGGCGAGCATGCGCGCTACTCCGAGGCGATCGGCGGCTACCTGGCGGTGCTGGAGCATGGCGGGACGATCGCCGACCTGCCGGCCTTCCGCGAGGAGGTCACCACCCTGATGGGCCAGCTGGTGCGGCACCGGCAGATCGGCGCCGACCTGGTCTACGAGGCGTACGAGGTGGACCTCGGCGGCTCCGGCTGACCGGCACGTGGGGCGCGCAGGTCGTCGCGGAGATCGGTTGTGGGTCGGTCGGTGACGAGCAGGTGGCCACACGTCGCGCCCGCCGGGTGAGGTCGACGGGTCAGAAGTACCAGGGGTAGGGCGACCAGTCGGGGTCACGCTTCTCGAGGAACTGGTCGCGGCCCTCCACGGCCTCGTCGGTCATGTAGGCCAGCCGGGTCGCCTCTCCGGCGAAGACCTGCTGCCCCATCAGCCCGTCGTCGAGCAGGTTGAACGCGAACTTGAGCATCCGCTGCGCCTGCGGGCTCTTGCCCATGATCTCGCGGGCGACCTGCAGCGCGTCCGACTCGAGCTCGGCGTGCGCGCTGACGATGTTCACCGCGCCCATCCGGTGCATGTCGTCCGCGGTGTAGGTGCGGCCGAGGAAGAAGATCTCGCGGGCGAACTTCTGCCCCACCATCTTGGCGAGGTAGGCCGAACCGTAGCCGCCGTCGAACGAGCCCACGTCGGCGTCGGTCTGCTTGAACCGGGCGCACTCGCGGCTGGCCATGGTCAGGTCGCACACGACGTGCAGCGAGTGTCCGCCGCCGGCAGCCCACCCGCCGACCACGGCGATGACGACCTTGGGCATGGTGCGGATGAGCCGCTGCACCTCGAGGATGTGCAGGCGGCCACCCTCGGCCTTCACCCGTCGCTCGTCGATGGTGTCGGCGGTGTCTCCCTGCGCGTACTGGTAGCCCGACCGGCCACGGATCCGCTGGTCGCCCCCGGAGCAGAACGCCCACTGGCCGGCACTGCCCGAGCCGTCCGGACCGGGGCCGTTGCCCGTGATCAGCACGACCCCCACGTCGGGGGTGCGGCGCGCGTGGTCGAGGGCCCGGTAGAGCTCGTCGACGGTGTGCGGGCGGAACGCGTTGAGCACCTCGGGCCGGTCGAAGGCGATCCGCACCGCCCCCACCCCACGCGCCCGGTGGTAGGTGATGTCGGTGAACTCGAACCCCTCCACCGCATCCCATGCGTCGGGGTCGAAGGGCTGGCTCACCACAGGCTGCTCACTCACCTGCGCGAGCCTAGCCGCGCCAGAGGCGAGGTATGCCGCGCGGTCGCCCCCGCGACATACCTCGCCGTGGTGCGGGCTAACCGAGGACGGTGAGCCGCAGACCCGGGAACCGCTGGAAGCCGCGGTCGAAGGTGACGAAATGTGCGTCGAGGCCGATCGCCTGGGCGGCGAACCAGGCATCGGTGATGTCGTTACCGCGCAGCTCCAAAGCGGTGACCATGGTGGTGAAACGTTGCCAGGCGTCAGGGCCGGACCGTATGCGCTCGGCCATGGGCGCGGACCGGATGCGCTCGCAGAAGGCCAGGGCTCGATCGGTCGAGGCCGTGTGGGCCTTGATCCGCCGGTTGGTGCAGATCCGCACGGTGGCTGTCAGCGTCTCGTCGATGATGCCGACGGGCTCGGTCCCTGTCAGCGCCCGGACCAGGGCCTCGTTCGCCACGGGGTAGCTTGCGGCGTCCAGGTCCATGGCGTTCACGAAGACGTTGACGTCGAAGATGATCACCGGGGGTCGTTGTCGCCCAGGGCGTCGGCCAGGGCTTCCTTGTCGAGGATGTCGACGAGAAAGCCGCCGCCGTGATAGCTGGGCAGGCTGAAGCCCGCCCGTCTGCGCTCATCGGCCTCGATCTGGCGGGCCAGCAGCTCGCGGAGAGCCTCTTCGAGGACGCTGCTGACCGTGCGATCCGTGCGGGCGGCCAGGACCTTCGCCTCTCGGAGGAGGCTGGCGTCGATCGTGATGGTGGTACGCATGGCATCAGTGCATCACGGGGTGCATCATGATGCAAGGAAATCGCCCTCGTCTCGAACGGAGGCTGTGGACAAGTGGGCGGGAGTGTCGGCGGGGGCTGTCAGGGTTGGTCCCAGAGCGGCGGCCCGGGGGTGGGTCGCCCTGGCAGATGGGGGCAGGGATGAGCCACGGCGATGGCGGCCGGCAGTGGGGCGACGCGGCGGCGGTGCTGCCGTTCGGCCGACGCAGCGACGACGAGCGCCGCTACGAGGACCTGATGGGCGACGACGGCTTCGATGACCGGTTCGACGACGGCGATGACGGCTTCAGTGGCGGATACGGGCCCGACCTCGGTCACTTCACCATGGTCGTGATGATGGACGACAAGGTCGTGGACACCGTGCGGCGACCCGTCCGGGGGAGCGGCTACGAGTGCGCCGCGCTCGAGCTCGGGCGCGGCACGCCTCGCCCGACGCCCCGGCCCACGGTCGTGCACGTGCCGATGCAGCCTCGGCACGAACTGGCACTGACCTGGTTGCGCTCCCTCGTCGGAGGTCCGGACGAGCTGGCGGCACTGACCGCGCAGCCGCTGCCCGACGAACCGCTCGACGTGAGCCGCGTGCCGGGCGACCTGCGTGAGCGGGTGACCGCGATCTCCGACCGGATCGACGCCGTGGCGCTGTCCCTGGTCGGGGTCGAGGGCCGCACCGCCTGCCGGCGCCTGCTGGTGCGCGCCGTGGCCGCCGAACCCGCCCTGCTGCGGGGTTACGACCGCGACGACATGTCGGCCGGTGCGGTGCTGCATGCGGTCGCCATGGCCAACGACCTGGTCGGCGCTGGCCGGGCGGTCGCGGCATCCGCCCTGTGGCGGCACCTGGGGCTGCGGTCCTCTCCGCACGACCGGGCCCGCAGGTTCGCGCACGCCGTGGCCGGCCCCGACGGCGTGGAGGTCGACCTGGGCCACCCCTACCGCTCCTCCCAGACGTGGAGCCTGGGCTGTGCCGACCTGCTGATCGGCCGGTTCAGGGCCTTCCTGATCAGGCAGCGCGTCCTCGCCGACGCCGAGCCGGCCGCGCCGGCCGTGCCTGTCGACCCGGTCGCCGCTGTCGGTCCGCCCGGATAGCTTCGGGGCCATGGCACTTCGCTGGTACACCGTCGTCATCGACTGTCACGACATCGCGGCGCAGGCTCGCTGGTGGGCGGACACGCTCGACTTCCAGATCGTCTACGAGGACGAGCACGAGGTCGCGGTCATTCCGAAGCACATGAGCGAGGACGTGATCGAGGACGGCGCGACCTGGATGCGGCAGGCCCAGGGGCTGGTCTTCGTGCCGGTGCCCGAGGGCAAGACGGTCAAGAACCGGCTGCACCTCGACCTCGCGCCGCACACCAGCCAGGACCGCGACGCCGAGATCGCGGCGCTCCTCGAGCGCGGTGCGACCCTCGCCGAGGTCGGCCAGGACGACGACGTCACGTGGACGGTCCTGGCCGACCCCGAGGGCAACGAGTTCTGCGTGCTGTCGAGCCGCGACCGCKGAGCGGTCGCGGCAGGGGGCGGGGGCCGGGGGCCGGGCTAGGCCGCGAGGGCTTCCTCGAGGTCCTTGGCGATGTCCTCGGGCTTCGTGGTCGAGCCGTAGCGCTTGATGACCTGGCCGTCGCGGCCGACGAGGAACTTGGTGAAGTTCCACTTGATCTTGCTGCCGAGCAGGCCGCCCTTCTCCGACTTCAGCCAGTCGAAGACCGGGTGGGCGTCGGCACCGTTCACGTCGACCTTGGCGAACATCGGGAAGCTCACCCCGTAGTTGCGCTGGCAGAACTCGCCGATCTGGGCCTCGTCACCGGGCTCCTGGCCACCGAACTGGTTGCACGGGAAGCCCAGCACGACCAGACCCTTCTCCTCGTACTCGCCGTACAGCTTCTCCAGGCCCTCGAACTGGGGGGTGAAGCCGCACTCGCTGGCGGTGTTGACGACGAGGGCGACCTTGCCGGCAAAGTCGGACAGCGGCTGCTCGTCACCGGTGAGGGTGGTGGCGGTGAAGTCGGAGAGAGTCGGCACAGGGGCGCCTTTCGGGTGGACGGTCGGGGGACGGACTCGGCTGGCGGGTCCGGAAGGTGGTTGGGCCTGTTCCCCGGGCAGGCCGAAGTGACCTGCTTGGGTGGGATTCGTAGCCACTGGTGCAGCGGATTCCCGTCCACACCTATTCCATCGGGATTGTCGCCGATGTCCATGACGGGCCAGAGGGGTCCCCGCCCGGGTGAACCGCGTGAGCCGCTGCCTCGTCTCCACCTGATGGGGCAGCCATGCCCCCGGAACCTGTCAGGAGGACTGCATGAACAGACTCAAGCAGTGGGGCGTGCTCGCCACGGCAGCAGGGCTCGGCGCGGTGGGCGTCGCGGCGCTCGCGGTGGCGGCCTCGGCCGACGGCGGCGGCGGCCAGAAACCCTTCACGATCACCGAACGCCTCAGTGGCTTCCACGAGACCCCGCTGGCCCTGTCGACGAGCGGGCAGGGCTCGATCCGGCTGCGCATCGACCCGGTGGCGGGCACGATCGCCTACACGGTGCGCTATGCCAACCTCGAGGGCACCGTCACCCAGTCGCACATCCACTTCGGGTCACCGTCGCAGACAGGTGGGGTCAGCGTCTTCCTGTGCAGCAACGTCGGGTCCCCTCCGGGCGTGGTCACGCCGGCCTGCCCGACGACCAACCCGGGCGAGGTGAGCGGGGTCCTCGACTCCTCCGACGTGATCGGCCCCACCGGGCAGGGCATCGCGCCGGGTGAGCTCTCCGAGCTGCTGTCGGCGATCCGGGCCGACTCGACCTATGCCAACGTCCACAGCACGAAGTACCCGGCGGGTGAGATCCGCAACCAGCTGAGCGCGCACGACGACCACTGAGCGCAGGGGGTCGCGCCCGGGCCGACAGCCACGGTCCGGGCGCGTCTGCTGCAATGGGCGCATGACGTCGCCGCCCTCGCCCGAGCCGCCTCCGGTCGAGGAGCTGCTCGCGGGGCTCCGGGTGGTGTCGATCCCCCTGCGGGTCCGCTTCCGCGGGGTCACCGTGCGCGAGGCGGCCCTGCTGCGCGGCCCGTCCGGGTGGGCGGAGTTCGCACCCTTCCTCGAGTACGGGCCGGCTGAGTCCGCGCGCTGGCTGGCCGCCGCCGTCGAGGCAGGATGGGGCCGGTGGCCGCAGCCGCGACGCGACCTCGTCCCGGTCAACGCGACCGTGCCGGCCGTGGCCGCCGCTGACGTGCCAGGGGTGCTGGCCAGGTTCGAGGGCGCGACGACGGCGAAGGTCAAGGTGGCCGAGCGGGGCCAGCGCCTCGAGGACGACCTCGACCGCGTGGCCGCGGTGCGCGACGTGCTGGGCCCGGCCGGCCGGATCCGGGTGGATGCCAACGGCGGCTGGTCGGTGCGCGAGGCGACGGACGCACTGAGCCGCCTCGCGGCATACCGGCTCGAGTATGCGGAGCAGCCGTGCGCGCAGGTGAGCGAGCTGCGCGAGCTGCGCCTCGCCCTCGCCCGCCACGGGACCGACGTGCTGGTGGCCGCGGACGAGTCGATCCGCAAGGCCGAGGACCCGGTGCGGGTGGCGCGCGAGGAGGCGGCCGACCTGGTGGTCGTCAAGGTCGCGCCGCTCGGCGGGGTGTGGCGCGCGCTGCAGGTGGTCGGTGAGTGTGGGCTGCCTGCCGTGGTCTCGTCGGCGCTCGACACGTCGGTGGGCATGGCCGCGGGGGTCGCGCTGGCGGCAGCGTTGCCCGCGCTTCCATTCGCCTGTGGGCTCGGCACGGTGGCCCTGCTGGAGGGCGACGTCACCCACGCACCGCTCCTTCCACGCGCTGGGGTCCTCCCGGTCGGCCGGGTGGAGGCGGACGAGGCACTGCTCACGCAGTGGGCGGCCCCCGCCGACCGCGTCGACTGGTGGACCCAGCGGGTCCGGGACTCCTGGGCGGTCCTGGCCTGACGAGCCTCTCGCTGCGACCCCGGGCCCGCGCACGGATCGCCCCGCGTGGCTAGAGTCGGGGCCGTGAACATCGTCTTCGTGGAGCCGGGGTTCCCTGCCAACCAGCGCCGGTTCGCCCTCGCGCTCGCGTCGGTCGGGGCCAACGTCATCGGCATCGGGGAGTCCGACGAGTACACCCTCGACGACGAGCTCCGCAGCGCGATGAGCGGCTACTACAAGGTCGGCTCGGTGACCGACCTGCGCGCGATGACCGAGGCCGTGCAGTTCATCCAGTCCAAGGTCTGGGTCGATGCGCTCGAGGCCACGGTCGAGGCGCACACGATGGTGGCCGCCCAGGTCAGGGAGGCCACCGGCGTCCCCGGCACCTCGGTGCGCACCACCTGGCTGTGCCGTGACAAGCCGTCGATGAAGCAGGCGCTGCGCGAGGTGGGCGTCCCCACGGCCGCGTCCGCCGCCATCGACCACGCCCACGAGGCGTGGGCGTTCGCCGAGGCGGTCGGCTACCCCCTCATCCTCAAGCCCCGCGACGGCGCCGGCGCCAAGGACACGGTGCGGGTCGACAACGACGCCGAGATGGCCCACGCGCTCACCGAGTTCGGCTCGCACGGCGCCGCGTCGATCGCGATCGAGGAGTTCGTCGAGGGGCACGAGGGCTTCTACGACACCATCGCCAAGGATGGCCACGTCGTCCACGACTGGACCACGCACTACTACCCCAACGTCCTCGAGGCGATGCGCAGCCGTTGGATCTCCCCACAGTTCGCCACCACCAACCGGATGACCGACTCGTCGTTCTACAGCGAGGTCGCCGCCATGGGTGCCAAGGTCATCGAGGCGCTGGGCATCGGGACCAGCGCGACCCACATGGAGTGGTTCCACGGACCCAAGGGCCTGAAGTTCTCCGAGATCGGCTGCCGGCCACCGGGCGTCGGCTGCTGGGACCTCTACTCCGCGAGCAACGACGTGGATGTCTACCGGGAGTGGGCGCACATCATCACGCACGGCGTCCCCGAGTCGCCGATGCGTCGCCCCTACTCCGCCGGCATCGTGGCCCTGCGTCCCGACGCCGACGGCCACATCACCGGGTACAGCGGCATCGACGAGATCCAGGGGCGCCACGGCGAGTGGATCATCGACGGCCACTTCCCGCCGGTGGGCCACCACACCCAGCCGGTCGAGGCGGGCTACATGGCCAACGCCTACGTGCGGATGCGCCACCCCGACTACGACACCCTGCGCGGGATGCTCGACGACGTGGGGCGCACCGTCCACGTCCACGCGGGCTAGTCCCGGCCCCTGATGCGCACCGTCCTCCTCGGGCCGCAACGGTTCATGACCACGGCCGGCACAGCCTTGCGTTCCCTCGGTGTCGACGGACCCGTTGCGACGATCAACGCCGGCTGGGAGGAGCGCGAGGACGTCGTCGACGAGCTCGACACCGTCCTCGGCGGCGACACCCGCCACCTGCGGCTCTACCACCGCAGCCTCGACGTGATCACCAAGGACGAGGCGTTCGGCAGCGCCGCGCTCGCCTTCCGCGACCGCCACGACGCGCTCCTGTCCCTCTACCGGCTGCGCCTCCAGAACGCCATGGACGGTGTGTATGCCGTGCAGCGCCGCACGCGCGAGGGCGAGGGACGAGTCCGGGGCGAGCCCACGGCATACGCTGCCTTGGACGACTCGATCGAGGTCGTCCGGCACGTCGACCAGTGGTACGCCACCCAGCTCAAGGGGCTCTACACCGACCTCGACGGGGCAGCGCCGATCGACTCCAGCGGGGTGATCGGCTGGCACCGTGGTGAGCTCGCCGACCTGCTCGGGCAGTCGGCGGCGGTCGTGCTGACCGGTGGCCACGTGGGCACCCTCCTGCGGACCCTGCGGCTCTTCGCGATCAGCATCCCCGACGACGTGCCGGTGATCGCCTGGTCCGCCGGGGCGATGGCGCTGACCGAGCGGGTCGTCCTGTTCCACGACCACGGCCCGGAGGGGAACACCGAGGCCGAGGTGTTCGACCGCGGGCTGGGCCGGGTCCAGGGGATCGTGGCCCTGCCGCACGCCCGGCGCCGGCTGCGGCTCGACGACCGGGACCGCTGCGCCGTCATGGCCCGCCGGTTCACCGACCAGCACTGCGTCCTGCTCGACGACGGCACCGCCCTCGAGCTGACGGAGGACGGGGGGCTGCCGCGCGGTGCCCGGATCCTCGGCATCGACGGAGCGGTCCACGAGCTCGGCGCGGCGAACGGGGCGAAGACGGTGGACGATGCGCGCGGAGCGCACGAGGTCATGGACGGCCGGGGGGCCGGCTCGTGAGTGAGGCACGCCTGGTCATCAACCGGCTCCGGGAGCGCCTGCCCGTCGACGGAGCCACCCTCGACCGGTTCATCGCCCGGCACGGTGCCCCGATCATCGAGGGCGAGCGGGCGACCTTCCTCTTCCGGGGCGAGGCCGACGAGGTGCGGGTCCGCCACCGGGTCGTGGGCCTGCCCGACCCGCTCCCGATGAAGCGGCTCCCCGACACCGACCTCTGGGCGGCGACGACCGTGCTGCCCAGCGGTTCGCGCGTCGAGTACCAGCTCGAGACCCGCCACGGCGACCGCTACGAGACCTTCAACGACCCGCTCAACCCCCGCGTGGCGCACTCGCCGATGGGGTCGAGCTCGGTCTGCGCCGCCACGGGCTACGAGGTGCCCGACTGGGTGCACCACGACCCGGAGGCCAGGCCTGGCGAGCTCATCGAGGACACGTTGACGTCGAAGGCGCTGCGTCGCGAGCAGCCGGTCAAGCTCTACCTGCCGGCGCGCTACAACCCCGCGCTGCGCTACCCCCTGCTGGTCGTCCACGACGGCGACGACTACCTCAACTACGCGGCGATGAAGACCGTGCTGGACAACCTCATCCACCGGCTCGACGTGGCACCCCTCATCGCGGCGTTCGTCCCGCCCCGCGACCGGTTGCGGGAGTACCCGAACCACGCACCGCACGCCCGGTTCATCGCCCGCGAGCTGCTGCCCACGCTGGCCGAGCGACTGCCCTTGGTCGACGACCCCGAGGCGCGCTGCCTGATGGGGTCGAGCTTCGGTGGGATCGCGGCGCTGTCCACGGCCGTCCGCTACCCCGGGGTCTTCGGGTCCCTGTTCCTGCAGTCGGCGTCGCTGGTCTTCACGGACATCGGCACCGACCACGGCGGTGGGCCGGCCTTCGACCCGGTGGTGAAGTTCGTCAACCGCTACCGTGCGAAGCCGACGGCACCGGTGGAGCGGCTCTTCATGAGCTGCGGCACCTACGAACCGCTGATCACCCCGAACCGGTCCATGGTGCCGGTCTTCCGCAGCGCGGGCATGACGGTGAAGTACGTCGAGGCGCGCGACGGGCACAACTGGGAGGACTGGCGCGACCGCCAGCGTGACGGGTTGTCCTGGCTGTTCCCCGGACCCCAGAAGTTCGTGTACGAGTAGATGCACCCGACCAGATGGAGGACGGCATGAAGGTCACCGAACGCTGGCACTCGCAGCGGATGGGGCGAGACATCTCGCTCGTCCGCTGGGGCCACTACGGCGTGCCCGTACTCCTGTTCCCGACGGCCGGTGGTGACGCCGAGGAGGTCGAGCGCCACCACCTGGTGGGCACCCTGGCCCCGATGATCGAGGCCGGCCGGGTCAAGCTCTACTCGTGCGACAGCGCCGCGGGCCAGGCGCTGCAGCGCAACGAGGGCTCGCCCGAGCACCGCATGTGGCTGTTCAACCAGTACCACCAGGCCATCGCCGAGGAGGTGGTGCCGGCCATCCACGCCGACAGCTCCCCCCAGTCGGTGGTCGTGGCCGGTGCCTCGATCGGTGCCTTCAACTCGTTCGCCATGATCTGCCGCTACCCGCACCTCTTCAGCGCGGCGATCTGCATGAGCGGCACCTACCACGTGGAGCAGTTCATCGGCGGCGACACCACCGAGGACTGGTACTTCTCCTCGCCGCTCCAGTTCCTCCCCGGGCTGGAGGGGCCGGCCTTGGAGATGCTGCGCCACCGCTACGTCGTGCTGGCCTCGGGCAGTGGCCGCTGGGAGGACGTGGGCGAGTCATGGGCAGCGGCTGATGCGTTGGGCCGCAAGGGAATCCCCAACCGCGTCGACGACTGGGGCGACCGCTACGACCACGACTGGCCGACCTGGTGGGAGATGCTGCCGCTCTACCTCGACGACCTGGTGCCGTGACGCAGGGTTCGCTCGCCGAGCGCCTCGCCGCTGCCGTCGACGCCGGTATGCCGCGGGCTCGCGACGACCTCGCACGTCTCGTCGGGCTGCGCTCGGTCGCCAACCCCGCGATCGAGCCGCAGAGCGAGTGCGTGGCCGCCGCCGAGCTGGTCGGTGACCTGTTCACGCAGGCCGGCGTGGACGGCGTACAGGCGCATCCCACGCCGGACGGCTCGCTCGCGGTGGTCGGCCGCACAGCCGGCCCGGCTGGCGCGCCCACGGTGCTCCTCTACTCGCACTACGACGTGGTGCCGGTCGGCGACGCGGACGGGTGGCAGACGCCGCCCTGGGAGCTGACCGAGCGTGACGGGCGTTGGTACGGAAGGGGATCTGCCGACTGCAAGGGCAACCTCGTGGCCAGTCTGCTCGCCCTCCGGGCGCTCCGGGAAGTGCTCGGCGCCTGGCCCGTGGGGGTCGCGGTCGTCTGCGAGGGCTCCGAGGAGCAGTCGAGCGGTGGGATGGAGGCGTTGGCCCGCGCTCGACCGGACCTCGTCGCCTGCGACGCCCTGCTCCTTGCGGACACCGGCAACGTCGAGGCTGGCCTACCCACCCTGACGACCTCGCTGCGGGGCACGGGCAGCGTGCTGATGACGGTGCGCACCATGACCCACCCGGCACACTCCGGCATGTACGGCGGTCCGGCCCCCGACGCACTCCAGGCCCTCCTCACCGCCCTCGCCAGCCTGCGTGGCACCGATGGTGAAACCACCATCGACGGGTTGTCGCACGAAGGGGTATGGGACGGAGCGCCCTTTGACACCAACCGCTTTCGTGAGGACGCCGGCCTGCTCGACGGCGTCGAGCCGCTGACCGGGACGGGCGCCATCGCTGACCTGCTGTGGGCACGCCCGGCAGCAACCGTCCTGGCCATCGACTGCCCACCCATCTCGCAGGTGACGGCTGCGGCACAGGGGGAGGCGCGCGCCGTGGTCAACCTGCGGGTGCCCGCAGACACCGACGCCGAGGCCGCGCAGCAGCTGCTCATCACCCACCTTCGCGCGCACACGCCGTACGGCGAGGTCGAGATCAAGCCGGTCTCCCTCGGCCACGGCTTCCGGGCGCGGACCGATGGACCGGCCTACGCGGCGATGCAGCGAGCCATGCGCACTGCCTTCGGTCGGGACGCCGTCACGACCGGGCAAGGCGGCTCGATCCCCTTGGCCACAGCGCTCGCAGAGCTCGTGCCCGACGCCGAGATCATGCTGCTGGGTGTCGAGGAGCCCGCGTCGCGCATCCACGCGCCGGGCGAGAGCGTCGACCCCGAGGAGCTGCGCCGCACCGCGCTCACCCAGGCCCTCTTCCTGGCGGAGCTGGGAGGTTGGGACAGCCTGGCGGGGCTGGGAGGTTGGGACAGCCTGGCGGAGCTGGGAGGTTGGGACAGCCACGCGGACCTCGGTGGGCTGACGGAGGAGGGGTCATGAGGGTCCGCTGGGTCTGGACCTTCCTCGACCTCCCTGAGCAGCGCTTCGACGAGGCTGTCGAGTACTGGCGCGCGGTGACCGCGACGGTCGTCTCGCCGCGGCGCGGTGACCGCGAGGAGTTCGCCACGCTGCTCCCCGCCGACGGCTCGGCGTGGGTCAAGGTGCAGCGGGTGGGCGGCCCCGGCGGGGTGCACCTCGACCTCGACGTGCAGGAGCCCCTCGAGAGGGCCCGCGACGAGGCCCTCAGGCTCGGCGCCGAGGTGCTCGCCGAGGTGCCCGACGACGACGGGGTGCTGGGCGTCGTCGTGTGCCGCTCGCCCGGCGGTTTCGTCTTCTGCCTGACGCGGTGGCAGGCCCACGAGACCGCTGCGGGCCAGGTCCGATCGGGAGCGCAGACCCTGCTTGACCAGGTCTGCCTGGACGTCCCCGCGTCCGGGTATGCCGCGGAGCTCGCCTTCTGGTCCGCGCTCACCGGGTGGGAGGCCCGGCCAGGAAGCGTCCCGGGCTTCACGAGCCTGCTGCGGCCCGACGGCATACCGGTGCGGTTGCTGCTCCAGCAGCTCGTGGAGGGTGACGAAGACGTGCGGGCGCACGTGGACTTCGCCTGCCGTGACCGAGAGGCCGAGACGGCGCGGCACGTCGCCCTCGGGGCTGCCGTCGAGCGCGTCGAGGCGGTCTGGACGGTGCTCGTCGACCCGGCCGGGCGTCGCTACTGCCTGACCGAGCGCGATCCGCTGACCGGGCTCGTAGCGCGCTAGGCCGTCCACAGCGCAGGGCCGCGCGGACGCCGATCCACAGGCGGGTCGTCGGTCGCTGGGGCGCGACGGGCCAGCGCGACAGCCTTGCGACATGGTGGGGGAGCCGGAACAGATCAGGGTGGTGGCCGCCCGGCTGAGGGCCGAGGCGGACCGGGTGCGGTGGCTCGCCACGCGGGTCCTCGGGACCGGCGACGTGGCGTGGCGCTCGCCGGCGGCGACCCTGTTCCGCGTCCGGGTGGCCGAGCGGGCCGATGGCCTGCGGCGCTGCGCGATCGACCTCGAGACGGCTGCCCGTCTGGTCGAGGTGCACGCCGAGGCGGTCACCGTCGCCCGCGCGGAGCTGGCCCAGGTCGTCGCGGTGGGCGCGGCGCTGGGTGCGCGAGTGGTGGGGCGGGGGTGAGCACTGGTGAGGGCCGTTCGAGCGGGCTCCGCGTGCGGGGAGGCTCTGGCGGCCTGGCCGTGGGGCTGGACTCGCTCGACGAGGCCGCCCGCGCTCTCGCGGAGGTGGCGCGCGAGGCAGGCGTGGTCGTGGGCCTCGTGGCAGCAGGTGCCGCCGACGCTGACGTGGTGGCCGGCGCCCTCCTCAGCCCTGCTACGGGGGTGGTCGTCGAGGAGGCACTGGTCGAGGTGGCTGGGCCGCTGGGGCTCGGGTGCGAGGTCGCGGCACTGGTGACGCTGGCGACCACGGTGCGGGCAACCGCGGCTGCCTACCGCGCCGGAGAGGCGGCTGTCGGCGCGGCGGTCGAGCGCGCCCAGGACGCAGTGCTGTTCGCAGCGGGACAGCTGGCTCCGGAGTTGTTCGTCGGTGTCCTGGCCCTCGACGCCCTCGGGGTGGACGTCGCAACCCTGCTCGACCGGGTGGTGTTCGACCAGCCCGGAGTCGCCGACCTCGCCGGCGGCGCGGAAGGGCTGGTGCTGGGCCTGCAGTCGAACCCGCTCACCGCTCCGCTGGTCCCCGTCAGACCGCCATCGTTCGGCCGGGGCGCGCACGGCGACGACGGCGCGGGCGGCGACTACGAGCTGGCCGTCTCGACGCTGGCGGACTCCGCCGCGGCGTGGGGGCTGCTCGACGACCGTGGTCGGGCACAGGTCACGGCCGAGCCGGTGCCGCGATCCGGCGCTCTGGCCCCGCGCAGCCTCCGCGACCTCGCCGCCGACCAGCGCAACGTCGGCGACGGCGAGCACTACCCCGGCCACGTGCGGGTCATCGAGGTGCCTCAGGCACGCGGGTCCGTGTGGGTGGTGGAGATCAGTGGCACCCAGGACTGGGACCCCCGGGCGGGGGACACCCCGTTCGACCTCACCACCGATGTCCGCTCGATGGCGCAGGAGGCCACCGTCCTCGCCGACGGCGTGCAGCAGGCACTCGAGCAGGCCCAGGCGGAGTCGTCAGTCCGGGCGGCGCCGCTCGACCGCGCTCCGGTGATGCTGGTGGGACACAGCCTCGGAGGCATCGCCGCGGCCGGGCTGGCCTCGTCGCCCCGGTTCACCGCAGAGCACCTGGTCACCCAGGTCGTGACCATGGGCGCGCCGGTGGGTCGCATGCCTGTGCCGGTCGACACCCAGGTCCTGTCGCTGGAGCACACCCGTGACGCCGTCCCGCGGCTGGATGGCCAGCGCAACCCCGACCGGTCGGGCTGGGTGACGGTGACGCGCGACGCCCACGGTGACGGGGTCGACCGGGCCAGCCAGACCCATGACGTGAGCGGATACGTCGACACCGCTGCCCTCATCGACGCATCCACCGACCCGTCGCTGGTCACCTGGCGCTCGACCAGCGCCCCGTTCTTCGACGGGGCGACCCACGGCGAGCCCGTGATCCGCGACTACGCGATCACCCGGGTGCGGCCCTGACCAACGAGCCCCCGCGGTGGTGGCACAATCCGACCCGTGAACCCGTCCACCGCCCTCGCGACGGTCCTGGTGGACGAGCTGGTCCGGCAGGGAGTCCGCCACGCGGTCCTCTGCCCGGGCTCACGGTCGGCGCCGTTGGCCTACGCCCTGCGCGAGGCCGAGCGCGCTGGTCGGGTCGAGCTGCACGTGCGCGTCGACGAGCGGTCCGCAGGGTTCCTCGCGCTGGGCCTGGCCAAGCTGACCCGGGTGCCCGCGGTCGTGGTGACGACGTCAGGCACGGCCGTGGCCAACCTCCACCCCGCGGTGCTCGAGGCGCACCACGGAGTCGTGCCGCTGGTCGTGCTCTCGGCGGACCGACCGGTCGAGCTGCGCGGCACCGGTGCCAACCAGACCACGGTCCAGCCGGGCATGTTCGCCACGGCGGTGCGGTGGTCCGCCGACGTGGACGCCCCCCGCGGCGCCGCCGGCGAGCTCGGGCGCTGGCGCTCGCTGGCTGCCGACGCCGTCCGCCACGCCACCGGCAGCAGGGGCGCTGGGGAGCCGGGCCCGGTCCACCTCAACGTCCAGTTCCGTGAGCCCCTGGTGCCGACGCCGGGCCGGGCCCGGCCGGAGGAGCTGGCCGGGGCAGCCGACCCGGTGCCCGCACTCGGGGCCGAGCAGCGCGAGGACGTGGCCGGCTCGGGCACGGTGTCGGGGGGCCGTGGCCCCACCGACGGCTCAGGCGAGGGGGTCACGCGCGAGGAAGGCACGCTGGTCGTGGTGGGCGACCTGCCTGACCCCGAGCAGTTCGGGCGGGTGCTCGTCTGGGCGCGCAGCCACGGGTGGCCAGTCGTGGCCGAGCCGTTCGGGACCCACCCGCGTGACGGTGTGACGCCTCACGCCCCGCTGGTCCTCGCGAGCGAGGAGTGGCTCGCCGCCCACGCCCCCGCGCGAGTGGTCACGGTGGGTCGGGTCACGCTGTCCCGACCGGTGGCGGCCCTGTTGCGCCGACCCGGGGTCCGTCTGGAGGCGGTCCGCACGCACCGGTGGATCGAGTCGGCCCCGACGGTGGCGCGGATCTGGGAGCCGGAGGTGCTCGACGTCCTGGGTGACCACCCCGTCGAGGGCTCCGCAGGCGGGTCGAGCTGGGCGACTGCCTGGGTGGACGCAGGACATGCGGTCGGCGCCACCCTGTCGGGTGCCTCATCCGAAGAACGGGCCCATCTCGGCACCCTCGATCCGGAGCTGCTCGGCATCGACATCGCCCGCCTGCTCTGGCACGAGATCCCTTCTGGCGCAACGCTCTTCGTCGGATCGTCCAACAGTGTGCGGGACCTCGACCTGACCGCCGGTCGGCGCGACCACGCGATGACCGTGGTGGCCAACCGCGGCTTGGCCGGCATCGACGGCTGTGTCTCGACGGCCGTGGGGATCGCCTTGGCTGGGTCACGGCCGGCCTATGCGTGGATGGGAGACCTGACGTTCCTCCACGACGCGAACGGCTTGCTGGTCGGACCCCTCGAGCGGCGACCGGACCTGACGATCGTCGTGGGCAACGACGACGGAGGGGGCATCTTCACCCTGCTCGAGCCCGGTGAGCCAGACCGGGCCGAGGACTTCGAGCGGCTCTTCGGCACGCCGACCGGGGCTGACTTGGGCATGCTCTGTGCCGCGCTCGGCGTGGTCCACCAGCGGGTCACGACAGCGCGGGAGCTGGCCCTCGCCGTGGCGAGCCCGCCACGGGGGGTGACGGTCATCGAGGTGCCCGTCACCCGCGACCTGCACCGCAGCAGCCATGCTGAGATGCGACGTGCCGCTCGGTCTGTCCTCGGCGACCTGCGATAGTCGTGCGGCAGAAGGCCGCACGCAGGAGGGAGGAGGCCCGATGAGTGCCACGACTCGGTCGGCGCCACGGCTCGAGGACGTCGCGCGCGTCGCGGGGGTATCCCACCAGACCGTCTCCAGGGTCATCAACGGCTCGTCGAAGGTGGCGCCCGCCACCCGTGACCGGGTGCTCGAGGCGGTGCGCGAGCTGGGATACCGCCGCAACAACGCAGCGAGGGCCCTGGTGACTCAGAAGTCCGGGGTGATCGGGGTCGTGGTCGCGGGGCTGGGCTACTTCGGTCCGTCGAGCACCGTGGTCGGCCTGGAGCTGGCAGCACGGGCCCAGGGCTACAGCATCGTGCTCGCCTCCCTCCCGGAGGTGACTCCCGAGGCTACCTCCGAGGCCATCGACCACCTCGTGTCGGAGTCGGTCGAGG
Organism: Pedococcus sp. P5_B7; assembly: GCF_054049895.1. Taxonomy (NCBI): domain Bacteria; kingdom Bacillati; phylum Actinomycetota; class Actinomycetes; order Micrococcales; family Intrasporangiaceae; genus Pedococcus; species Pedococcus sp. P5_B7. The sequence goes on along the minus strand of NZ_JBFULM010000002.1, from coordinate 1,180,952 downwards.
CGATGGTCCTCATCGCCCCTGACGACACCGGGCTCGACCTCGGGATCGGTTCCAGGCTGCCCATTCCGGTCGTGGTGCTCGATGCCGAGCCGGGTCGCGCGAGCTTCGCCGTCGGCGTCGACCACGAGGCCGGCGCCGCGCTCGCCACCCAACACCTCGTCGACCTGGGCCACGAGCACATCGCGCACATCAGTGGCCCGCGGGACTGGTACCAGGCACAGGCTCGCGAGACCGGATGGCGCCGCACCCTGGTCCAGGCGGGGCTGGAGGTGCCGGAGGTCCTCGTGGGCGACTGGAGTGCCTCGAGCGGGTATGCCCTGGGCCGCGAGCTGGCCGCCGAGGGGAGGGCGACCGCCGTCTTCGTGTCGAACGACCAGATGTCCATCGGGCTCCTGCGGGCGCTCGCCGAGGCCGGCCTGCGGGTGCCACAGGACGTGAGCGTGGTGGGCTTCGACGACATCCCCGAGTCGGAGTACTTCACCCCGCCCCTGACGACGGTCCGCCAGAACTTCGTGGCGCTGGGCCGCGGGGCGCTGGAGCTGCTCACCGAAGGCATCCGGGGCGAGAGCACCTCGGGCTCTGTCGTCGTCCCACCGAAGCTGGTCGTGCGAGCATCCACGGCCCGGCGGCATACCTGAGGGTCGTCACCCTCCGATCCGAAAAGATTCGGCCGTGCCTCTTGACGGCGCTGAATGTTAGCGTTAACACTACCGGTTAGCGCTAACACGCCACTGCGAACCGTCGCACCGCCCCGCTCACCGAGGAGCTGTTCAATGCCGAACGACCGCACCGAGTCCTACGTCGTGGGCGTGGACTTCGGCACCCTCTCGGGCCGCGCGCTGGTCGTCCGGGTGAGCGACGGGGCCGAGCTCGCCACCGCGACGTGCGACTACCCCCACGGAGTGGTCGACACGGTCCTGCCCGGCACCGGCCAGAAGCTCCCGCCCGAGTGGGCCCTGCAGGTCCCGACCGACTACGTGCACGTGCTGCGCACTGCAGTCCCCGAGGCAGTCCGGCTCGCGGGCATCGACGCCGCCGACGTGATCGGGATCGCGACCGACTTCACCGCCTGCACGATGCTGCCCACGCTCGAGGACGGCACTCCCCTCTGTGAGACCGCCGAGTTCGCCTCCGAACCGCATGCCTACGTCAAGCTCTGGCGTCACCACGCCGCCCAGGGGCAGGCGGACCGGATCAACGAGCTCGCCGCCCGGCGTGGGGAGTCGTGGCTCCCGCGTTACGGCGGCTTCATCTCCTCGGAGTGGGAGTTCGCCAAGGGCCTCCAGCTCCTGGAGGAGGCCCCTGAGGTGTATGCCGCGACGGCACGCTGGGTCGAGCTCGCGGACTGGATCGTGTGGCAGCTGTGCGGAGAGTACGTCCGCAACGCGTGCACCGCCGGCTACAAGGGGATCTACCAGGGAGGGGAGTACCCGTCCCGCGAGTTCCTCGCCGAGCTGAACCCGGGATTCGCGGGTTTCGTCGACGACAAGCTCGCCCACCGCGTCGGCCAGCTCGGGGAGGCCGCCGGCCGGCTCACAGCCGAGGCCGCGCGCTGGACCGGGCTGCCGGAGGGCATCGCCGTCGCGGTCGGCAACGTGGACGCCCACGTGTCGGCGGCAGCGGCCCAGGCGGTGGAGCCCGGCCAGATGGTGGCCATCATGGGCACGTCGACCTGCCACGTCATGAACGGCGCGGTGCTGCGCGAGGTGCCGGGCATGTGTGGCGCCGTCGAGGGCGGCATCGTCCCCGGTCTCTGGGGCTACGAAGCCGGGCAGTCGGGGGTCGGCGACATCTTCGGCTGGTTCGTGCACGGGGCGGTCCCGCAGGAGTACCGCGCCGCCGCCGACGAGCGCGGGCTCACCGTCCACGAGTACCTCACCGAGCTCGCCGCGGAGCAGCCGATCGGCGGGCACGGCCTCGTCGCCCTGGACTGGCACAGCGGAAACCGCTCCGTCCTGGTCGACCACGAGCTGTCCGGCCTGGTCGTGGGGCAGACCCTCGCGACCCGGCCCGAGGACACGTACCGTGCGCTGCTCGAAGCGACGGCCTTCGGCGCGCGGGTGATCGTCGAGACCTTCGCCGAGGCCGGGGTCCCGGTCACCGAGTTCATCGTGGCCGGGGGCCTGCTGCGCAACCCGCTGCTCATGCAGATCTATGCCGACGTGCTGGGCATGCCGTTGTCAGTGGTCACCTCCGAGCAGGGGCCCGCCCTGGGGTCGGCGATCCACGCGGCGGTGGCAGCAGGTGCCTACCCCGACGTCCGCAAGGCCGCCGGGGCGATGGGTGGACGACAGGTGGCCGCCTACCTGCCCGTGCCGGCCAGCGTTGCCGCCTACGACGAGCTGTTCGCGGAGTACCGCACCCTGCACGACTACTTCGGCCGCGGCACCAACCCGGTGATGCGGACACTCAAGGCGATCCGACGGAGGGCCCACGCATGAGCGCCAGCACGAGCGCCGCCGTGCGCGAGGCCGTCGACCGGGTGAGGCGGGACGTCGCCGACCTGCACGCCGAGCTCACCCGCAACGAGCTCGTGATCTGGACCGCCGGCAACGTGTCGGGCCGGGTCCCCGGAGCCGATCTCTTCGTCATCAAGCCGTCGGGCGTGACCTACGACGACCTGACGGAGGAGTCCATGGTGGTGTGCGACCTCGAGGGCCGCCTCGTCGAGGGAGAGCGCCAGCCGTCCTCGGACACGGCTGCGCACGCGTACGTGTACCGGCAGATGCCCGAGGTCGGCGGCGTGGTGCACACCCATTCGACCTACGCGACGGCGTGGTGCGCCCGCCGTGAGCCCATCCCCTGCGTCCTCACGATGATGGCCGACGAGTTCGGGGGGGACATCCCCGTGGGTCCCTTCGCCCTCATCGGGGACGACTCGATCGGGCGAGGCATCGTCGAGACCCTGCGGGGCAGTCGCTCCAAGGCCGTCCTGATGGGCGGGCACGGACCGTTCACGATCGGGCGCGACCCCCGCGACGCGGTCAAGGCGGCCGTGATGCTCGAGGACGTCGCGCGGACCGTCCACGTCGCCCAGCAGCTCGGGCAGGTGTGGCGCCTCGACGACGCGGACATCGACCGGCTCTACGACCGCTACCAGAACGTGTACGGACAACAGGACGGAAACCGATGAGCACCGCGACTGCCCCCCAGATCTGGTTCCTGACCGGCAGCCAGGGCCTCTACGGGGACGACGTCCTCGACCAGGTCGCGACCCAGTCCCGCACCATCTCGGACGCCCTCGCCTCGGCGCGGGCCATCGTCCCGCAGGTGGTCGCGAAGCCGGTGCTCACCGACTCCGACGCCATCCGGCGGGTCATGCTCGAGGCGAACAGCGCCGACGAGTGCATCGGCGTCATCGCCTGGATGCACACGTTCTCGCCCGCGAAGATGTGGATCTCCGGGCTGGAGCGACTGCAGAAGCCGCTGCTGCACCTGCACACCCAGGTCAACCGTGACCTCCCATGGGCCACGATCGACATGGACTTCATGAACCTCAACCAGGCCGCGCACGGCGACCGCGAGTTCGGCTACGTGCAGTCCCGCCTCGGGGTCCAGCGCAAGACCGTGGCCGGCCACGTCACCGACCCCGTGGTCGTCGAGGGTGTCGCGACGTGGGCGCGTGCGGCGACCGGACTGGCTGCGGTGCGCAGGCTCAAGCTCGTGCGGTTCGGCGACAACATGCGGGGCGTCGCGGTGACCGACGGCGACAAGGTGGAGGCCGAGCGACGCTTCGGCGTCTCGGTCAACACCCACGGTGTCAACGAGCTGGTGGCCGTTGTCGACGCGGTCGGCGACGAGGACGTCACCGCCCTGGTCAAGGTGTATGCCGAGGAGTACGACGTGGTGCCTGAGCTCGCCGCGGCGGGGGAGCGGCACGACGCCCTCCGGTATGCCGCGCGGATCGAGCTCGGGATGCGCCAGTTCCTCGTCGAGGGCGGGTACGGCGCGTTCACGACGAACTTCGAGGACCTCGGGGGGCTGCGACAGCTGCCCGGCCTGGCCGTGCAGCGGCTGATGGCCGACGGCTACGGCTTCGGCGGAGAGGGTGACTGGAAGACCTCGGTCCTGCTGCACACCCTCAAGGCCATGGCGGCGGGCCTGCCCGGCGGCACCTCGTTCATGGAGGACTACACCTACCACCTGGCCCCCGGTGCCGAGCTGATCCTCGGCGCGCACATGCTCGAGGTCTGCCCGACCATCGCCAATGCTCGCCCACGGGTCGAGATCCACCCGCTGGGGATCGGGGGCCGCGAGGACCCCGTCAGGTTGGTCTTCGACGCCGCACCCGGCGCCGGCCTCACCGTCGGCATGGCGGACATGGGCGACCGGTTCCGCTTGGTGGGCAACGCGATCGACGTCGTCCACCCGCTCGCCGAGCTGCCGAAGCTGCCCGTGGCCCGGGCGGTCTGGAGCCCCCTTCCCGACCTGCGGACCTCCACGACCTCGTGGCTCACCGCTGGGGGACCGCACCACACCGTGCTCTCGACCGCCCTGCGGCGCGAGCACCTCGATGACTTCGCCGAGATGGCGGGCGTGGAGCTCGCCTTCATCGACGGGACCACCACGACTCGTGGGTTCGCCCAGGAGCTGCGGTGGAACAACGCCTACCACCGACTGGCCCAGGGACTCTCCTGACGGCCGGTGCGGGCACGCAGCAACACACGCAGGACACTCGATCAGCCGGCAAAAGCGCAGGTTGACTTGCACAGAATGGAGCACACAGTGGTGCGCAGAATGATTGCGGCTCTTGCAGTCGGTGCCCTGGCTGTCGGCCTGAGCGCCTGCGGCCGGCAGACCGAGGCCAACGCCGGCACCGGCGGAGACGGACCGGCCGCCAAGGGCACGATCGGGGTCGCGATGCCGACCAAGACGTCCGAGCGCTGGATCAAGGACGGCGACTACATCAAGCAGCAGCTCGAGGCCGCCGGTTACAAGGTCAACCTCCAGTACGCCAACGACGACATCCCGACCCAGGTCACCCAGGTCAACGACATGGTGACCAAGGGCAACCAGGTGCTCGTCGTCGCCTCGATCGACGGCACCGCCCTCAAGGGCGCGCTCAAGGAGGCCAAGGACGCCGGGATCCCGGTCATCGCCTACGACCGACTGCTCCGTGACACCGACGCGGTGGACTACTACACGACCTTCGACAACCTCAAGGTCGGCAAGCTGCAGGCCGAGTCCCTGCTGAAGGGTCTCGAGGCCAGCGGCGCCCCCAAGCCGTGGAACGTCGAGCTGTTCGCCGGCTCGCCCGACGACAACAACGCGACGTTCTTCTTCAATGGTGCGATGCAGGTCCTCCAGCCCAAGATCGACGCCGGTGACATCAAGATCGCGTCCGGCGAGACCAACTTCAAGACCGTGGCGACCCTGCGCTGGGACGCTGCCGTCGCGAAGAAGCGCATGGAGAACGTCCTGACCAAGGCCTACTCGAAGGCCGACGTCAACGGCGTGCTGTCGCCCTACGACGGCCTGTCCCGCGGCATCATCGCTGCCCTCAAGGGCAGCGGCTACGGCAGCGGTGGCAAGAAGCTCCCCGTCGTGACCGGTCAGGACGCCGAGCTCGAGTCGGTCAAGTCGATCCTCGCCGGCGAGCAGTACTCCACGGTCTTCAAGAACACCCGTGACCTGGCCCAGGCCACCGTGAAGATGATCCAGGAGATCGCCGACAAGAAGACCGTGACCGTCAACGACACCGAGTCCTACGACAACGGCGTCAAGAAGGTCCCGACCCAGCTGCTGGAGCCGGTGGCGGCCGACAAGGAGAACGTGAAGCAGGTCCTCCTCGACGCCAAGTACTACACCGAGGACCAGCTGAAGTAGTACACCCATGAACGCCCGGTGGTGGCGGCGTCTCGCGTGCCGCCACCACCGGGTTCCAGGACCATCCCCCACCCAGACCCATGCAACGAGGCGTGACGATGAGCGAACCCATCCTGTCGATGCGCTCCATCACCAAGGTGTTCCCCGGCGTCAAGGCGCTGTCGGACGTGAGCCTTGAGGTGGCGCGCGGCGAGATCCACGCGATCTGCGGCGAGAACGGCGCCGGCAAGTCGACCTTGATGAAGGTGCTCTCGGGCGTCTACCCCTACGGCAGCTACACCGGCGACATCCACTTCGAGGGCCGGCCCTGCGAGTTCAAGGGCATCCGCGAGAGCGAGAGTGCCGGCATCGTGATCATCCACCAGGAGCTCGCCCTCATCCCCGAGCTGTCGATCCTCGAGAACCTGTTCCTCGGCAACGAGCAGAGCCGCGGCGGGGTCATCAACTGGTATGCCGCGCGGCAGCGAGCGCTCGAGCTGCTGGCGCGGGTGGGGCTCCGGGAGGACCCGGACACCCCGGTCCGCGCGATCGGCATCGGCAAGCAGCAGCTGGTCGAGATCGCCAAGGCGCTCGCCAAGGACGTCAAGCTGCTCATCCTCGACGAGCCCACTGCCGCCCTCAACGACACCGACTCCCGCCACCTGCTCGACCTCCTGCTCGGCCTCAAGGCCAAGGGGATCACGTCGATCATGATCTCCCACAAGCTCGGCGAGATCGAGGAGATCGCGGACTCGATCACCATCATCCGTGACGGCCGGACCATCGAGACCCTCGACGTCAGCCGCGGTGAGATCAACGAGGACCGCATCATCCGGGGCATGGTGGGTCGCGACCTCGACCACCGCTTCCCCCCTCACGAGCCCTCGATCGGCGACACCCTCCTCGAGATCCGCGACTGGTCGGTCGGCCACCCCGAGGACTCGGGACGCCTCGTCGTGAAGGGTGCGTCACTGACCATCCGACGGGGCGAGATCGTCGGCCTCGCAGGGCTGATGGGAGCCGGCCGGACCGAGCTCGCCCGCAGCGTGTTCGGTCAGTCCTACGGTCACAAGGTGAGCGGCGAGCTGGTCAAGGAGGGGCGCGCGGTCAAGGCGAACACCGTCCAACAGGCCATCGACGCCGGACTCGCGTACGTCACCGAGGACCGCAAGAGCCTTGGGCTCAACCTGCTCGACAGCGTGAAGGTGTCGATCACGGCGGCCGGGCTCAAGAAGATCCGGCGACGCGGGGTGGTCGACGAGCGCGCCGAGGTCGTCGCGGCCAACCGCTATCGCACGAGCATGAACATCAAGACCCCGTCGGTCGAGTCTGGCGTCGGAAAGCTGTCCGGTGGCAACCAGCAGAAGGTCGTCCTCGGGAAGTGGATGTTCACCGAGCCCGACGTCCTGATCCTGGACGAGCCCACCCGTGGCATCGACGTCGGGGCCAAGTACGAGATCTACGAGATCATCAACCAGCTCGCGGACAGCGGGCGGGGCGTGCTCGTGATCTCCTCCGAGCTCCCCGAGCTGCTCGGCCTGTGCGACCGCATCTACACCCTCTCCGCCGGTGTCATCACCGCCGACGTACCCCGCGAGCGCGCGGACCAGGAAACGCTCATGCGCTACATGACCCAGCGAAAGGCAGACTGACCATGGCCACCCAGACCGCACCCGAGCGCGTGGAGGAGCCCGTCGCCCCCACCTCCTCGCTGCTGAGCGAGATCCGCCGGAGCATGAGTGGCAACATCCGCCAGTACGGGATGATGATCGCCCTCCTGCTGCTCGTCGTGATGTTCCAGATCCTCACTGACGGCCTGTTCCTCCAGCCGCGCAACGTCACGTCCCTGCTCGTCCAGAACGGCTACATCCTGATCCTCGCGATCGGCATGGTGATGGTCATCATCGCTGGCCACATCGACCTCTCGGTCGGTTCGGTGTCGGCCTTCGTCGGAGCCACGGTCGCGCTGTCGATGCAGCGCTTCGACCTGCCGTGGCCGGCCGCGATCCTGCTGGGCCTGGCCCTCGGGTGCCTCGTCGGCGTGTGGCAAGGCTTCTGGGTGGCGTACGTCGGCATCCCCGCCTTCATCGTGACCCTCGCCGGCATGCTGCTCTTCCGCGGGCTCGACCTGATGATCCTCAACGCCGAGAGCATCCCGGTGCCCGAGTCGTTCCAGAAGATCGCCAACGGGTACATCCCCGAGATGGGGCCGGTGACCGGCTACCACAACCCCACGCTGGTCCTCACCCTGCTGGCCATCGCGGTCATCGTCTGGCTGGAGCTCAAGAAGCGGTCCGAGCTGCGCAGCTACGGCATCGAGGTCCCGCGCCTGGTCATCTCAGTCCTCAAGCTCGTCGTCGTGGGTGGTCTGCTCCTGGTCTTCGGCCTCCTGCTGGCCTCCTACAAGGGCGTGCCGGTCGTGGGCCTCATCCTCGGCGGCCTCGTCATCTTCTACACGTTCGTCACGCAGCGGACCGTCCTCGGGCGCCACATCTACTCGGTCGGCGGCAACGCCAACGCCGCACGCCTCTCCGGCGTCGACACCCGCCGGGTCGACATGTTCGTCATGGTGAACATGGGCTTCCTGGCCGCCATCGCGGGCATGGTCTTCACGGCATACCTCAACGCCGCCAACCCCAAGGACGGGGTGAACTTCGAGCTCGACGCGATCGCGGCGGTCTTCGTCGGTGGCGCCGCCGTCGCGGGTGGCGTCGGCACGGTCACCGGCTCGATGATCGGCGGCCTCGTGATGGGCGTCCTCAACCTCGGCCTCGCCAACCTCAGCGTGGACTCGAACTTCGTCCAGATCATCAAGGGCCTGGTGCTGCTGGGGGCCGTCGCGTTCGACGTCTACAGCAAGTCGCAGGGCAAGCCGAGCTTCATCGGGATCATCCTCAAGGGGTTGCAACGAGGTGGGGGCGACGGCTCGGGCGGTCCGGGCGGCGGCACGGGTCCATCGACACCGGTCGCCGAGGGCGCGGAGGGCGCCGGCTTCCGCAACGCCAGCCGGTCCCACACCGGGACGGTCGAGAGCAGTGCACCACCCACACCCCAACCCAGCGCCGGATAGCCACCTGGCACGGATCGGGCCGCCGCCACCGTTCGTTCGTCGTCGGCGGAGCCCGGTAGTGGGCGGTCAGGGGTGGCGACGCAGCGGCATGCCGCGGGCGACGAGGTCCTCGCGCAGGTGGTCGGCACCGGTGAAGTGGACCGCGTCCAGACCTGTCTCGGCCGCGGCCTGGACGTTCGCCGGGCTGTCGTCGATGAAGATGCAGTCGTCGAGCCCGGCGCGGTGGCTGACCCGCTCCTCCAGCACCTCGAAGATCTCGGGGTCGGGCTTGGCCACGCCCTCCTCGCCCGAGACGATGATGTCCTCGAACAGGTCGAGGAAGTCGAACCGGTCGAGCGCCACCGGGAAGAGGTCGGCCGACCAGTTGGTCAGCGCGAACAGCGGCATGTCGGCCGCGTGCAGCTCGCGGAGGATCTCGACGCTGCCCGCGATCTCGCCGACGAGCGAGGCGCCGAAGTGCTCGCGGTAGGCGACGATCTCCTCGGCGAAGTGCGGATGCGACTCCAGGGCGACCCGCTCGGCCTCGTCGAGCCCGCGACCGGCGTCGTTGGCGCGGTTCCAGGCGGCGAAGTCGAAGTCGGGGTCGGTCACGAAGGCCCGCGCCCGCTCCGGACCGACCGCGACCGCGACGGCCGCGACCGGGTCCCAGGTGATCAGGACGTTGCCGAGGTCGAAGACGACGGCGTCAGCGGGTCTGGGCCCGAGACGGTCAGCCATGGTCAGCTCACGGTCAGGGCGTCACGCATGGGCACGAGCTTCGCGTCGGACTCGGCGACCTCGGACTCCGGGTCGGACCCGGCGACGATCCCGCAGCCGGCGAAGAGTCGCATGCTGGACGGGTCCGAGGGCTCGAAGGCCCCGCAGCGCAACGCGATTCCCCACTCGCCGTCACCACTGGCGTCCATCCAGCCCACCGGTCCGGCATACCGCCCGCGGTCCATGCCCTCCAGCTCGCTGATGACCTCGTCGGCGACGGTCGACGGCGTGCCGCACACGGCTGCGCTCGGGTGGAGGGAGGCTGCGAGGATCAGCGACGTGGTGCGGTCGGCCAGCACGCCGGCGACGTCGGTGGCCAGGTGCATGACGTTGGACAGGTGCAGGACGAACGGCGCCTCGGGGACGTTCGTCGACGAGCAGTGCGGCCGCAGCGCGTCGGCCACCGAGCGCACGGCGTACTCGTGCTCCTCGAGGTCCTTGCTCGACCGGGCCAGCGAGGCGGCCAGCGCCAGGTCGTGCTCGTCGTCGCCGGTGCGGCGGATGGTGCCGGCGAGCACCCGTGAGGTGACCAGGCCCTTCTCGAGCCGCACCAGCATCTCGGGGGTCGCCCCCACGAGACCGTCCACGGCGAAGACCCACGTGGTGTCGTAGCGCTCGGCCAGCCGGGCCAGGAGCCACCGCGCGTCGATCGGCTCCTCGGCGCTGACCCGCAGGTCGCGGGCCAGGACCACCTTGTCGAGGCTGCCGCCGGTGATCCGCTCCACCGCGCGCCCAACCGCGCCGGCCCACTCGCCGGGTGCGAGCGCACCGTCGGCGAAGCGCACCCCCGAGGGCTCGCGCGGCTCGGACTGCTGTGGCACCACCGGGGTGGGCAGCTCGGCGCCGGTCCCGATGGTGGTCACCCACCACTGGCCGTCGCGGGCCCCCACGACGACCTCGGGCACGACGAGGGTCGCGCCGGCAGGTGAGCCCGCGGCATACGAGATGGAGCCGAAGGCGACCGGTCCCGTGCCGGGCAGGGAGACGTCGTTGCGCACGACGGCGCCCTCGACGACCTCGCGCCACCACGCCTCGGCCTGCTCGAACCGGTCGGGGCCGTGGGCGGTGAACTCCAGCGCGCGTCCCCAGCCGACCAGGCCCTCGCCGCGACGCACCCAGCTGAACAGCTCGGTGGGGTCGGCCCGGTCCGGGAGCAGGCCCAGCAGCGTGCCCGGGTCGTGCAGGGCCACGGTGCGGGCGACCACGGGCGAACCCGCGGGTCGGCTCGCCTGCTGGGGCGTGGGAAGGCTGGTCATGTCGGGGGAAAGCCTACGGCGCGGCCTGCGCGCAGCCGCGGGAGGTGGCCGCCGGCGTGGATGGGAGGATGACGCCATGACCCGCGCCAGCCTCGACAAGGACCCCCGTGACGTCGCCGCGATGTTCGACGACGTGGCCGGGAAGTACGACCTGACCAACGACGTCCTGTCCCTCGGGCAGGACCGGCTGTGGCGTCGCGCGGTCCTGAAGGCGGTCGACGCGCAGTGCGGCGAGACGGTGCTCGACATCGCCGCCGGCACGGGCACGAGCAGCGAGCCGTTCGCCGACCACGGGGTCAACGTGGTGCCCGCCGACTTCTCCCTCGGGATGCTGCGGGTGGGCAACCGTCGCCGTCCCGACCTCGGGTTCACGGCGGCCGACGCGATGCGGCTGCCGTTCGCGGACGACAGCTTCGACGCGGTGACGATGTCGTTCGGCCTGCGCAACGTCGCGAGCGTCGAGCAGGCGCTCGGGGAGTTCCTGCGCGTCACCCGCCCCGGCGGGCGGCTCGTGGTCTGCGAGTTCAGCCAGCCGGTCAACGGCCCGTTCCGCAAGGTCTACAGCGAGTACCTCATGCGCTCGCTGCCACCGATCGCCCGCAAGGTCAGCAGCAACCCCGAGTCCTACGTCTACCTCGCCGAGTCGATCCAGGCCTGGCCGGCGCAGCGCGAGCTGGGGGAGCGCATCGCCGCGGCCGGCTGGGGCGACGTGGGCTGGCGCAACCTGACCGGTGGCATCGTGGCGCTGCACCGGGCGACCAAGCCCACCCCCTGAGGCCGTGCCTGAGGCGGGTGCAGGGCCCCGCGTCAGGCACTCGACTCGGCAGTGGGGCAGCAGTAAGGCTCGCCTCACTGGTGACCGGAAGCCGGGTCGGGAATAGACTCCCCAGTCGGTAGTTCGTGAAGACGTTCACAAGCGTGTGAGGCAGGCGTGACAGACACCATCAGCGAGGCCACGGGAGCCACTCCCGCAGCCGGCGCACCCACGGAGACCGCCGACGTGATCGTCGTCGGTGCCGGTCCGGCGGGATCGGCCACGGCGGCCTACCTCGCCATGGCGGGGCTGGACGTCCTGGTCCTGGAGAAGACGGCGTTCCCGCGCGAGAAGGTCTGTGGCGACGGGCTGACGCCGCGCGCGGTCAAGGAGCTGATCACCCTGGGCATCCCCACGCCCGAGGAAGACGGCTGGATCAAGAACCACGGCCTGCGGATCATCGGCGGCGGCATGCGGCTGTCCCTCCCGTGGCCCGACCTCGCCAGCTTCCCGCCCTACGGCCTGGTCCGCACGCGGCAGGACTTCGACGACATCCTCGCCAAGCACGCGGTGAAGCACGGCGCGCGGCTGCGCGAGTCCACCAACGTGACCGGCCCGATCCTCGACTCCAAAGGCTCCATCGTCGGCGTCACCGCCAAGGCGGTGGACGAGAAGGGCCGTTCGACCGGCCCCGAGCTCCGGTATGCCGCGCCGCTGGTCGTCGCCGCGGACGGCAACTCCTCGAGGTTGTCCCTGTCGATGGGCCGGGAGAAGCGTGAGGACCGCCCGATGGGCGTGGCCGTGCGCACCTACTACACCAGCCCCCGCCACGACGACGACTACCTCGAGTCCTGGCTCGAGCTGTGGTCCACCGACGACAGCGGCAAGAAGGTGCTCCTGCCCGGCTACGGCTGGATCTTCGGCGTCGGCGACGGCACCTCGAACGTCGGCCTCGGCATCCTCAACACCTCCAGCGCCTTCGGCAAGACCGACTACAAGGACGTCATGCGTCGCTGGGTCGCGACGATGCCCGAGGACTGGACGTACAACGACGAGACCATGGTCGGCCCGATCCGCGGCGCGGCACTGCCGATGGGCTTCAACCGGCAGCCGCACTACGACAACGGCCTGCTCCTGGTCGGCGACGCGGGGGGCATGGTCAACCCGTTCAACGGCGAGGGCATCGCCTACGCGATGGAGTCCGGGCGCCTCGCCGCGGAGGTGATCGCCCAGGCCTTCGCCCGTGGCACCGACGCGCAGCGCGAGCGGGTCCTGCAGTCCTACCCCAAGGTCATGGCCGACGCGCTCGGTGGCTACTACACGCTGGGTCGCTACTTCGCGAAGATGATCGGCAACCCCGAGGTCATGCGGCTGGCGACGAAGTACGGCCTGCCGCGCACCACCTTGATGAAGTTCCTCCTCAAGGTGATGGCCAACCTCGCCGAGCCCCACGGAGGCGACCCGTCCGACCGCCTCATCACCGCGCTGTCGAAGATGGCCCCGGACGCATGACCCGGCGTGCATTCTCTGGCGTCGCCCATAGGATTGGGCCGCACCGCAAGCATGTGACCGGCGACACACCTGACAACCGCAGCGACGACAGAAAGGGAGTGGCACCGCGATGAGCAACCCCTACGTCCCGTTGCTTTTCCTGTTGGCCATCGGTGGCGGGTTCGCCGTCTTCTCCGTCGGCGCAGCGGCGGTCTCCGGCCCCAAGCGCTACAACCGCGCCAAGCTCGACGCCTACGAGTGCGGCATCGAGCCGACCCCCCAGGCCGCGGGCGGTGGCCGCGTGCCGATCAAGTACTACCTGACCGCCATGCTCTTCATCATCTTCGACATCGAGTCGGTGTTCCTCTATCCCTTCGCGGTGGCCTTCAACCAGCTCGGCCTCTTCGCGCTCGTGGAGATGGTGCTGTTCATCCTGACCGTGTTCGTGGCCTACGCCTACGTGTGGCGCCGCGGCGGCCTCGAGTGGGACTGACGAGGGACTAGGAACCAAATGGGAATCGAAGAGAAGCTGCCCGCGGGCTTCCTGCTGACCACGGTCGAGCAGGTCGCCGGCTACATGCGCAAGAGCTCGGTCTGGCCGGCCACGTTCGGCCTCGCCTGCTGCGCCATCGAGATGATGGCCGTCGGCACGCCCGACTACGACATCGCCCGGTTCGGGATGGAGCGGTTCTCCGCGACCCCGCGCCAGGCCGACCTGATGATCGTCGCCGGCCGCGTCAGCCAGAAGATGGCGCCGGTCGTCCGCCAGGTCTATGACCAGATGCCCGAGCCCAAGTGGGTCATCTCGATGGGTGTCTGCGCCAGCTCCGGTGGCATGTTCAACAACTACGCCATCGTCCAGGGGGTCGACCACATCATCCCGGTCGACGTCTACCTGCCCGGCTGTCCGCCTCGCCCCGAGATGCTGCTCAACGCGATCATCACGCTGCACGAGCAGATCCAGAACTCCAAGCTCGGCGTCAACCGGGTCGCCGCCGCACGCGCCGCCGAGGCCGCAGCGCTGGCCGCGACCCCGACCCACCAGATGACCGGTCTGCTCGCCCAGGGTGCCGGCAGCAGCCACACCCACGCGCACGGTCACCTGCACGGCACCGATGTGGCCCACGGTGGTGTGGCATGAGCGAAGCGACCAACGACGCAGCCGACGAGACCAAGGACGCCCCCGCCGAGGACCCCAAGAAGGCCACGGCCAACAGCAACATCGACGGCACCAAGGCCGACGCCGCCGCCGCCGACAAGGGTGCCGGACCCGAGCAGCCGGCCCCCGTGGCTGCCGCGTCGACCATCGGCGTGCAGCCGGGTGAGGTCGTCGACCGCGACACCGACGAGCGACTCCCGGCCGCCCCCGGCACCGCCCCCGACCCGGTCGTGGTGGGTGAGCGGCGCGGCATGTTCGGCGCGGCCGACACCGGTGACACCTCGGGCTACGGCGGCATGGTCAGTCCCATCCTGTTCCCCGGCGCGGCGGTCCGCCCGTACGGCGGCTACTTCGACGAGATCGCCGACCAGCTCGAGCGCGGCCTCCTGGGTGGCTCCGCCTCCTATACCGAGGCCGTCGAGCGAGTCGTGGTCGACCGCGGCGAGATGACGTTGTTCGTGCGACGCGAGCACCTCCCGGCCGTCGCCCGCGCCCTGCGCGACGACCCCGCGCTGCGCTTCGAGATGTGCACCGGTGTCTCCGGCGTGCACTACCCGCACGAGGCCGACCGCGAGCTGCACGCCGTCTACCACTTCCTGTCGATCACCCACGGCGGTCGCCGGGTCCGCGTCGAGGTCACCGCACCCGATGCCGACCCGCACATCCCGTCGATCGTCGAGATCTACCCGGCGAACGACTGGCACGAACGCGAGACGTGGGACATGTTCGGCATCGAGTTCGACGGCCACCCGTCGCTCACCCGCATCCTCATGCCCGACGACTGGCCGGGCCACCCGCAGCGGAAGGACTACCCCCTCGGCGGCATCCCCGTCGAGTACAAGGGCGCCACCATCCCGCCGCCGGACCAGCGGAGGTCTTACAGCTGATGACGACCAACTCGACCCACACGGACATCTACGCCACCTCGGGCGCCGACACGGCGGCCGCGGAGGGCGCCCACGTCTTCAACGCCACCGGCGGCGACTGGGACCAGCTCGTCGACGAGGCGGCCGCCCTCCACGAGGAGCGGATCGTCGTCAACATGGGACCGCAGCACCCGTCGACGCACGGCGTGCTCCGCCTCATCCTCGAGCTCGACGGCGAGACCGTGACCGAGACCCGCGCGGGCATCGGCTACCTCCACACCGGCATCGAGAAGAACATGGAGTTCCGCACCTGGACGCAGGGCGTGACGTTCTGCACCCGGATGGACTACCTCACGCCGTTCTTCAACGAGGCCGTCTTCTGCCTCTCGGTCGAGAAGCTCCTCGGCATCACCGACCAGATCCCCGAGCGCGCGAGCACGATCCGCGTGCTGATGATGGAGCTCAACCGCATCACCTCCCACCTCGTCGCCCTCGCGACCGGTGGCATGGAGATGGGCGCCACCACCGTCATGACGGTCGGCTTCCGTGAGCGCGAGCGCATCCTGTCGATCTTCGAGATGGTCACCGGCCTGCGCATGAACAACGCGTTCATCCGCCCCGGTGGTGTCGCGCAAGACCTGCCGCCCGGTGCCATCGACAAGGTCCGCGACACGATCCCGTTGGTGCGCAAGGGACTTGGCGAGCTCGAGCTCCTCCTCAACGAGAACCCCATCCTCAAGGGCCGCACCGTCGACGTCGGCTACCTCGACCTGTCGGGCTGCATGGCGCTGGGCATCACCGGCCCCGTGCTCCGCTCGACCGGCCTGCCGCACGACCTGCGCAAGCTCGACCCCTACTGCGGCTACGAGACCTACGACTTCGAGGTCATCACCCGCACCGAGTCCGACGCCTATGCCCGCCTGCGGATCCGCATCGACGAGATGTACGAGTCGCTCAAGATCGCGGAGCAGTGCATCGACCGGCTGCAGGCCAACCCCGGCCCGGTCATGGTCGAGGACAAGAAGATCGCCTGGCCTGCTCAGCTCGCCATCGGCGGCGACGGCATGGGCAACAGCCTCGACCACATCCGCGAGATCATGGGCACCTCGATGGAGTCCCTGATCCACCACTTCAAGCTGGTCACCGAGGGCTTCCGGGTGCCTCCGGGTCAGGCGTATTCCGCGGTCGAGAGCCCCAAGGGCGAGCTCGGCTGCCACGCGGTGTCCGACGGCGGCACGCGCCCCTACCGCGCGCACTTCCGTGACCCGTCGTTCAACAACCTGCAGGCCACGGCCGTGATGTGCGAAGGCAGCCAGATCGCCGACGTCATCGTCGCCGTCGCCTCGATCGACCCCGTCATGGGAGGCGTGGACCGCTGATGGCCGAGCACTACGGGATCCAGACGGCGGCGGGACACCTGACCGTCGCCCCAGAGTCCAAGGAGCCGTATGCCGCGGACGTCCTGGCCGCGTTGCACGAGGACGCTGCCCAGGTCGTCGCGAAGTACCCGCAGAAGCGCTCCGCGCTGCTGCCGCTGCTGCACCTCGTGCAGTCGGTCGACGGCTACGTCACGGGTCGCGGCATCGACTTCTGCGCCGACGTGCTCGACCTGACGACGGCAGAGGTCTCGGGCGTCGCGACGTTCTACACGCAGTACAAGCGCCACCCCAACGGCGAGTACACGGTCGGCATCTGCACCAACACCCTGTGCGCGATCATGGGCGGTGACCAGATCTGGGACGAGGTCTCCGAGCACCTCGGCATCGGTCACGACGAGACGACGCCCGACGGCAAGGTGACCCTCGAGCGGGTCGAGTGCAACGCCGCCTGCGACTTCGCCCCCGTGGTGATGGCCAACTGGGAGTTCTTCGACAACCAGACGCCCGAGTCGACCAAGCAGCTCGTCGACGACCTGCGGGCCGGCAAGGACGTCCGTCCCAGCCGCGGTCCCGCCAAGGTGTGCACCTTCAAGCAGGTCTCGCGCGTGCTGGCCGGTTTCCACGACGGCCTCGCGGACGAGGGTGTCGGCGCCGGACCGGCCTCGCTGGAGGGCCTGCGGCTCGCCCACGAGCGCGGCTGGACCGCCCCTGACGGCACGGCCGGCGAGACGGCGAACGACGACCAGCAGCCCACGGCGACGTCCGACGAGACGGCGGCAGGGCGGCATACCTCCACCGACAGCGCGGCCAACGCGCCTGACGAGAAGGTCGACGACAAGCCGGCCACGCTCTTCGACGGCGACAGCAAGGCAGACGGGAAGGCTGACTCATGAGCACCACGCTGACCCCGATCCTCACGAAGTTCTGGGACGACCCCCAGTCGTGGACGCTCGAGACCTACGAGCGCAACGAGGGCTACCAGGCGCTGAAGAAGGCGCTGGCGATGAAGCCGGCCGACCTGGTGCAGATGACCAAGGACTCCGGTCTGCGCGGTCGTGGTGGCGCCGGCTTCCCGACCGGCATGAAGTGGGGCTTCCTGCCCCCTCCGGACGGCGGCCCCCGCTACCTCGTCGTCAACGCCGACGAGTCCGAGCCGGGCACCTGCAAGGACATCCCGCTGATGATGGCGGCGCCGCAGTTCCTCATCGAGGGCTGTGTCATCACGTCCTTCGCGA
Organism: Pedococcus sp. P5_B7; assembly: GCF_054049895.1. Lineage (NCBI taxonomy): Bacteria > Bacillati > Actinomycetota > Actinomycetes > Micrococcales > Intrasporangiaceae > Pedococcus > Pedococcus sp. P5_B7. The sequence goes on along the minus strand of NZ_JBFULM010000002.1, from coordinate 1,163,181 downwards.
TCGGCTGCAACCACGCCTTCATCTACCTGCGTGGTGAGGTCGTGCACGTCTACCGCCGCCTGCTGCGGGCGGTCGAGGAGGCGTATGCCGCGGGCCACCTCGGCAAGGACATCCACGGCTCGGGCTTCGACCTCGACATCACCGTGCACGCGGGCGCCGGCGCCTACATCTGTGGCGAGGAGACCGCGCTGCTCGACAGCCTCGAGGGCCGTCGCGGACAACCGCGCCTCAAGCCGCCGTTCCCCGCGGTGGCCGGGCTCTACGCCCGCCCCACCGTCGTGAACAACGTCGAGTCGATCGCCTCGGTCCCGCCGATCCTGCTGCACGGCGCCGACTGGTTCTCCGGCATGGGCACCGAGAAGTCGCAGGGCTTCGGCATCTTCAGCCTCTCGGGTCACGTCAAGCGTCCCGGCCAGTACGAAGCACCGCTCGGCATCACCCTGCGCGAGCTGCTCGACATGGCCGGCGGCATGCGCGACCCCAACAAGAAGCTCAAGTTCTGGACCCCGGGTGGCTCGTCCACACCGCTGTTCACCGACCAGCACCTCGACACCCCGCTCGACTTCGAGTCGGTGGCTGCCGCCGGCTCGATGCTCGGCACCCGGGCGCTGCAGATCTTCGACGAGACCACCTGCGTGGTCCGTGCGGTCGACCGCTGGACCGACTTCTACAAGCACGAGTCCTGCGGCAAGTGCACGCCGTGCCGCGAGGGCACCTGGTGGCTCAAGCAGATCCTCGGCCGGCTCGAGCACGGGCAGGGGTCCGAGGAGGACCTCGAGAAGCTGCTCGACATCTGTGACAACATCCTCGGCCGCAGCTTCTGCGCGCTCGGTGACGGTGCGACCAGCCCGATCACCAGCAGCATCCAGTACTTCCGGCAGGAGTTCCTGGACCACCTGACCCACGGCGGCTGCCCTTTCGACGCCCGGGAGTCGACGCTCTTCCACAAGGACCGCGTGACCGCATGACTGTGACCCAGGCAAAGAATGACGCAGGCCAGAAGGGCGCCGCGCCCGCGACCGACCTGGTGAACGTCACCATCGACGGCGTGGCCGTGGCCGTCCCCAAGAACACGCTCGTGATCCGTGCCGCCGAAGAGGTCGGCGTGCAGATCCCGCGGTTCTGCGACCACCCGCTGCTCGAGCCGGTCGGCGCGTGCCGGCAGTGCCTCGTCGACATCGCCACGCCCGGCCCGGACGGGCAGCTGCGGCCGATGCCCAAGCCGCAGGCCTCGTGCACCATCACGGTGTCCGAGGGCATGGAGGTCAAGACGCAGGAGACCTCGAAGGTCGCCGACAAGGCCCAGCAGGGTGTGATGGAGCTGCTGCTCATCAACCACCCGCTCGACTGCCCGGTCTGCGACAAGGGTGGCGAGTGCCCCCTCCAGAACCAGGCGATGAGCAACGGCCGCGCCCGGTCCCGGTTCGAGGACGTCAAGCGCACCTACCCCAAGCCGATCAACATCTCCTCGCAGGTGCTGCTCGACCGGGAGCGCTGCGTCCTGTGCGCCCGCTGCACCCGCTTCTCCGACCAGATCGCCGGTGACCCGTTCATCGCGCTGGTCGAGCGCGGCGCGCTCCAGCAGGTCGGCATCTACGAGCAGCAGCCGTTCGAGTCCTACTTCTCGGGCAACACCGTGCAGATCTGCCCCGTGGGCGCGCTCACCGGTGCGGCCTACCGGTTCCGCAGCCGCCCGTTCGACCTGATGTCGACCAAGAGCGTGTGTGAGCACTGCGCCTCGGGCTGCTCCATCCGCACCGACCACCGTCGCGGTGCCGTGCTGCGCCGGATGGCCGTCAACGACCCGCTGGTCAACGAGGAGTGGAACTGCGACAAGGGCCGCTGGGCCTTCCAGTACGCCTCCACCGGTGACCGCTTCGAGTACCCGATGGTGCGCGACGAGCTCGGCGAGCTCCAGGTCGCGTCGTGGCCCGAGGCCCTCGAGGTCGCGGCTCGCGGCCTCGCGGCGGCCAAGGGTGTCGGCGTCCTGACCGGTGGCCGGGTGTCCGTCGAGGACGCCTACGCCTACGGCAAGTTCGCCCGTGCGGTCCTCGCGACCAACGACATCGACTTCCGTGCCCGCCCCCACTCCGCCGAGGAGGCCGACTTCCTGGCCGCCTCCGTCGTCGCGACGGGCCCGGACGGGGGAGCGGTCACGTACGCCGACCTCGAGCAGGCAGCGACCGTCGTCCTCGTGGGCTTCGAGCCCGAGGAGGAGAGCCCGATCGTCTTCCTGCGGCTGCGCAAGTCGGCGCGTCGCGGCAAGACCGCCGTGTATGCCGTGGCGCCCTTCGAGACGCGCGGCCTCACCAAGCTCAACGGCACGCTCATCCCGTCCGCCCCCGGCACCGAGGCCGAGGTGCTGCGCGCCCTCGCCGACGGTGTCACCGGTGACGGTGCCGCGGCCAAGGCCGCGCAGGCCCTCGAGACCCCGGGGGCGATCGTGCTCGTCGGCGAGCGACTGGCCAGCGTGCCGGGCGCCCTGTCGGCAGCCGCGGCCCTCGCGTCCTCGGCCGGCGCCCGGGTCGCCTGGGTGCCCCGTCGTGCCGGAGAGCGTGGTGCCCTCGAGGCCGGCGCCCTGTCCACGATGCTGCCCGGTGGCCGTCCGGTCGCCGACGCGGCCGCTCGCCAGCAGGTCGCCGAGGCCTGGGACGTCGTCGGGCTGCCCGACGTGCCCGGCCGCGACGGTGCCGGCATCCTCAGGGCGGCCACGACCGGCTCGGTCAACGCCTTGGTCGTCGGTGGCGTGGACGCCGCCGACCTCGCCGACCCGCGTGCCGAGGAGGCCCTGGCCAAGACCTTCGTCGTGTCGCTGGACTTCCGGCCCTCGTCGGTGACGGCTGTCGCCGACGTCGTGCTGCCGGTCGCCCCGCAGGCCGAGAAGGGTGGCACGTTCGTCGACTGGGAGGGCCGTCCGCGGTCCTTCGAGCCGGCCCTCGACACCGCCGCCCTGTCGGACTACCGCGTCCTGGACATGCTGGCCAACGAGATGGGCTCCTTCCTCGGCACCCGCACGCTCGCCGAGATCCGCCGCGAGATGACCGCCCTCGGGCCCTGGACCGGCGAGCGCCGCGACGCTCCCACCGTGCCGGTGGCCGAGGTCCCGAGTGCCGGTGACGGCCAGCTCGTGCTGGCCACCTGGCACCACCTCCTCGACCGGGGCTCGCTGCAGGACGGCGAGCCGTTCCTGGCCGGCACCGCGGCCAAGGCCCGCGCCCGGGTGTCCGCCGCCACCGCTGAGCTCTTCGGCCTCGTCGACGGCGACACCGTGACGGTCTCCAACCGCCGCGGCTCCGTGTCCGCGCGCGTCGCGGTCACCGAGGGCATGGTCGACCACGTCGTCTGGCTCCCGACGAACTCCGACGGCTCCACCGTCCGCGCCTCGCTGGGGGCGGTCTCCGGTGACGTCGTGACCGTCACGAAGGGAGGCGCCCAGTGAGCACCCTGACGTATGCCGCGCAGGCCCTCACCGGCATACCGCACCTCGCATCCGGCCTCGGCGCGCAGGCGCCGTTCGCCGACAACCCGAGCACGGACTTCAGCGACACCCCGTGGTGGCTGCACCTGGTCAAGGCGCTGCTGGTCTTCGTCTTCCTGCTGGTCAACACGCTCGTCGTGATCTGGTTCGAGCGTCGGGTCATCGGCCGGATGCAGCAGCGTCCCGGCCCCAACCGCACCGGCCCGTTCGGGCTCCTGCAGACCCTGGCCGACGGCGTGAAGCTGGCCCTCAAGGAGGACCTCACGCCCAAGAACGCCGACAAGGTGGTCTTCGCGCTGGCCCCGGCCATCGCCGGTGCCATGGCGTTCGTGTCGTTCGCGATCATCCCCATGGGACCGACCGTCTCGATGTTCGGCCACCGCACCCCGTTGCAGCTGACCGACATCCCCGTCGCCGTCCTGCTCGTGCTCGCAGTCGCCGGCGTCGGTGTCTACGGCATCGTCCTGGCTGGCTGGTCGTCCGGCTCGACCTACCCGCTGCTCGGTGGCCTGCGCTCGACCGCCCAGGTGATCTCCTACGAGATCGCCATGGGTCTGTCGCTGGTCGCGGTCTTCCTCTACTCCGGGTCGATGTCGACCTCGCAGATCGTCGGCGCCCAGAAGGACCTCTGGTACATCCTGCCGCTGGTCCCGAGCTTCCTCGTCTACGTCGTGACGATGGTCGGCGAGACCAACCGCCTGCCCTTCGACCTCGCCGAGGGCGAGGGCGAGCTGACCGGTGGCTTCCACACCGAGTACTCGTCGCTGAAGTTCGCGATGTTCTTCCTCGGTGAGTACGTCAACATGTTCACCGTCTCGGCGCTGGCCACCACGATGTTCCTCGGCGGCTGGATGGCCCCTCCCGGCATCGCGGCGATCAACGACGGCATGTTCAACCACGGCTGGTGGGGCCTGCTCTGGTTCGTCATCAAGCTCTGGCTGTTCATGTTCTTCTTCGTCTGGCTGCGTGGCTCGCTGCCGCGGGTCCGCTACGACCAGTTCATGCGCTTCGGCTGGAAGTTCCTCATTCCCGCCACCCTGACGTGGGTCGTCATCGCCGCGTTCATGAAGGCGAGCCAGCTCGGCTTCATCGACGGACCGAAGCTCACCGTCCGCGGCCGCGAGTACCCGATCCTCAGCATCGTCTTCATCATCGTGCTCGCCGCAGGGGTGTTGGTCTGGACCTGGATGCGCGACACCCGCAAGAACGAGAAGGCCGCGATCCGCAACGCGCCGCCGCCGGAGGAGATCGACCCATTCGCCGGCGGCTACCCGGTGCCACCACTGCCCGGCCAGCGGCTCAAGGAGCCGTCCCTGGCGATCAGCGGCCCCGACACCGCAACGGAGAAGGAGGCCACTCGTGGCTGACGACCAGAAGCAGCCCGGTTTCTTCGCCGACCTGTTCGCCCCGGTCGGAGGGTTCGGCGTCACCTTCGCCACCATGTTCCGCAAGCTGGAGACCGAGGAGTACCCCGAGGAGAAGCGGCCGACCCAGCCGCGCTACCACGGCCGGCACCAGCTCAACCGGCACGCCGACGGCCTCGAGAAGTGCGTCGGCTGCGAGCTGTGCGCGTGGGCCTGCCCGGCCGACGCGATCCTCGTCGAGGGTGCGTCGAACGACGACTCCGACGGTGGCACCGGCCGGTTCTCACCCGGCGAGCGCTACGGCCGCGTCTACCAGATCAACTACCTGCGCTGCATCTTCTGCGGCCTGTGCATCGAGGCCTGCCCGACGCGCGCCCTGACGATGACCAACTTCTACGAGCTGGCCGACAACAACCGGGCCGACCTGATCTTCACCAAGGAGCAGCTGCTCGCCCCGCTCCAGGACGGGATGCTGCCCGCGCCGCACCCCATGGTCGAGGGCCTCGAGGAGCGCGACTACTACCAGGGCAAGGTCGCCCGTGCGACGCCCGAGCAGGAGGCCTGGGTGAAGGAGCACGACGCCCAGCCCGAGGACGGTCTCGCGCCCAGCGGCGACCCCGTCGAAGGAGTGGACACCGTGACCACGCGACAGGCCACCCGCGACACGACCGAGGCGGTGCGCCGATGACCGGCTTGGGTGAGCAGATCATGTTCTGGATCCTCGCGCCGATCAGCGTGCTCGGTGCGCTCGGCCTGATCTTCGCCAAGAAGGCGGTGCACGCCGCCCTGGGCATGGCCCTGGTGATGATCAACCTCGGGATCTTCTACATCGCGCAGGAGGCCGACTTCCTCGGCATCATCCAGATCTTCGTCTACACCGGCGCGGTCATGATGCTGTTCCTCTTCGTCCTGATGCTGGTCGGCGTCGACTCGTCCGACTCCCTGGTCGAGACGCTCAAGGGCCAGAAGTGGGCGGGCGCACTGCTCACGCTCGGCCTGGCCACCCTGCTGTTCACCGCGATCGGCCGGGCGCAGTTCGGCCCGATGAAGGGTCTGGCCAGCGTCAACGAGAGCACCGGCAACGTGTCCGGCGTCGCCGACCTCATCTTCGGCAAGTACGTCTGGACCTTCGAGATCACCTCGGCCCTGCTCATCACCGCCGCGCTCGGCGCGATGGTGCTGGCCCACCGCGAGCGGATCGGCACCAAGCCGAGCCAGCGCGCCTGGTCCGAGCGCCGCATCCTCGAGAACCGCAACGTCGCCGGTCTTCCGGCGCCCGGTGTCTACGCCCGCAGCAACGCGGTCGACACCCCGGCCCTGCTCCCCGACGGCACGCCGAGCGAGCTGTCCGTCTCGCGCGTGCTCACCGCCCGTGAGCAGAACGTCGCGCCGGCCCGCCACATCGAGTCGGAGCACGACATCGAGCACGAGATCGAGGAGGGGTCGCAGCGATGAACCTCGTCAACTACATCTACCTCGCGACCCTGCTGTTCGCGATCGGTGGCGCGGCCGTCCTGATGCGCCGCAACGCCATCATCGTGTTCATGGGTGTCGAGCTGATGCTCAACGCGACCAACCTGATGTTCGTGACGTTCTCCCGGATGCGCGGCAACCTCGACGGCCAGGTGATCGCCCTGTTCGTCATGGTGGTCGCCGCTGCCGAGGTCGTCGTGGGACTGGCCATCATCATGGCCATCTTCCGTGCCCGCCGGTCGGCCTCGGTCGACGACGCCAACCTGCTGAAGCTGTAGAAGGAGCCACCAGGTGACCTCCCTCGCCCACCTCGCCACCGCCACCACAGCGTCTGACAGCGTTGCCGCGGCCACCGGCGTCACGGCATACGCCTGGCTGCTGGTAGCCCTGCCGCTGCTCGGTGCCGCCGTGCTGCTGTTCGGCGGACGCGCCACCGACAAGTGGGGGCCGCTGTTCGCCACCGCCATGTCGTGGGCGGCCTTCGTCGTCGGCTTCGTCGTCTGGATGGCCATGCTCGGCCGCGATGGCGAGGACCGCGCCGCGCACCTCCACCTGTTCAACTGGGTGCCGGCCGGCTCGTTCAACCTCGACGCCGGCATGCTCGTCGACCAGCTGTCGGTGACGTTCGTGCTGCTGGTGACCTTCGTGGGGTCGCTCATCCACGTCTACTCGATCGGGTACATGGAGCACGACCCGGACAAGCGCCGGTTCTTCGCCTACCTCAACCTGTTCGTGGCCGCGATGCTGCTGCTGGTGCTGGCCGACTCCTACCTGCTGCTCTACGTCGGCTGGGAGGGCGTGGGTCTCGCCTCCTACCTGCTCATCGGGTTCTGGAACCACAACCCGGCCTACGCCACCGCCGCCAACAAGGCGTTCGTCGTCAACCGGGTCGGTGACTTCGGCCTGTCGGTCGGCATCATGATCATGTTCGCGGCGTTCGGCACCGTCACCTTCGCCGGGGTGCAGCAGGCCGCCGAGGGCGGCGCGGGCGAGGGCGTCCTCACCGCGATCGGGCTGATGCTCCTGCTCGGCGCGTGCGGGAAGTCGGCGCAGTTCCCGCTGCAGAGCTGGCTCGGCGACGCGATGGCCGGCCCGACCCCGGTGTCCGCGCTCATCCACGCGGCGACCATGGTCACGGCCGGCGTCTACCTCGTGGTGCGGAGCAGCTTCGTCTTCGACCACGCGCCCAACGCGCAGCTGTGCGTCGTCATCGTCGGCGCGATCACCCTGGTCTTCGGGGCGATCGTCGGTTGCGCCAAGGACGACATCAAGAAGGCGCTGGCCGCCTCGACGATGTCGCAGATCGGCTACATGATGCTCGCGGCGGGCCTCGGCCCGGTCGGCTACGCCTTCGCGATCTTCCACCTGCTGACCCACGGCTTCTTCAAGGCCGGGATGTTCCTCGGCGCCGGCTCGGTCATGCACGGCATGAACGACCAGGTCGACATGCGTCGCTTCGGTGGGCTGTCGGGCGCCATGAAGGTCACCTGGATCACCTTCGGCCTCGGCTGGCTCGCCATCCTCGGTGTACCGCCGTTCTCCGGCTTCTGGTCCAAGGACAAGATCATCGAGGCCGCGTTCATCGGCGAGGGCTGGCGCCCGTGGGTGTTCGGTGGCGCCGCGCTGATCGGCGCTGGCATCACCGCGTTCTACATGTCGCGCCTGTTCTTCATGACCTTCCACGGCAAGAAGCGCTGGACCGAGGACGTGCACCCGCACGAGTCACCCCGCACCATGACCATCCCGATGATGGTGCTCGCGGTCGGCTCCGGTCTGCTCGGCCTCGTCCTGTCCATCGGCGGCACCTTCACGCACTGGCTCGAGCCGGTCGTCGGTGGCCACGAGGAGGGCGAGCACCCGGTCCTGCCGGTGTGGCTGCTCATGACGCTGACGCTGCTGCTGGTCGCCGGCGGTGTCCTGCTCGCGTGGATGCGCTACTGGCGCGACGAGGTGCCCCAGGTGCAGCCCACGGGTTCCCTGGCCACCCGCGCCGCACGCCGTGACCTCTACCAGGACGACGTCAACGAGGGAGTCTTCATGCGGCCAGGTCTCCACCTGACCCGAGCACTGGTGTTCGCCGACACCCGGGGTGTCGACGGTGGGGTCGGCGGACTCGCCGCCCTCGTCGGTGGCACGTCGAGTCGACTGCGTCGCCTCCAGAACGGCTTCGCCCGCTCCTACGCCCTGACGATGCTCGCCGGCGTCGTCGCGATCCTCGGTGCCATGTGGGTGATCCAGTGATGACGAACTTCCCCTGGCTGACCGTGATCGGGGTGATCCCGCTCATCGGCGCTGCCGTCGTGGCCGGGCTGCCCGCCGGCCTGACCGACCGCGCCAAGCACGTCGCCCTCGGCTTCTCGCTGGTGACGCTCGTCTTCGGCATCGCCGCCGCGCTGCAGTTCGAGAACACCTCGGACCAGCAGTTCCAGCTCACCGAGCAGCACGAGTGGATCCCGCAGTTCGGGGTGTCCTACGCCCTGGGCGTCGACGGCATCGCGCTGGTCATGATCCTCATGGCGCTGGTGCTCACGCCGGTCTGCATCCTCGCGGCGTGGCGTGACGTCCCCGAGGGTGGCAAGCGCGAGAAGTACTACTTCGCGCTGATGCTCGTGCTCGCCACCTTCATGGTCGGCGTGTTCGCGGCGACGGACGTGTTCCTGTTCTACGTCTTCTTCGAGGCGATGCTCATCCCGGTCTACTTCCTGATCGGCTCCTTCGGTGGGCCGCGTCGGCAGTATGCCGCGGTGAAGTTCCTGCTCTTCTCGCTCGCGGGTGGGCTGGTCATGCTGGTCGGCGTGATCGCGCTCTACCGCTACGGCCCCGGCGGGGCCGACGGGTTCCTCGTCACCAAGCTGACCGGGCTCGACCTCGGCGTGACGCCCGAGCGGCTCATGTTCGTCGCCTTCTTCTTCGCGTTCGCGGTGAAGGCGCCGATGTGGCCGGTGCACACCTGGCTGCCCGACGCCGCCACCGAGGCCCGCCCGGCCACCGCGGTGCTGCTCGTCGGTGTCCTCGACAAGGTCGGCACCTACGGGATGATCCGGTTCTGCCTGCAGCTCTTCCCGGAGGCCTCGAAGTGGGCCACCCCGGTGGTGCTGGTGCTGGCGGTCATCTCGATCCTCTACGGCGCGCTGCTCGCCATCGGCCAGACCGACATCATGCGGCTGATCGCCTACACGTCGGTGAGCCACTTCGGCTTCATCGTGCTGGGCATCTTCGCCCTCACGACGACCGGCGGCGCGGGCTCGACCCTCTACATGCTCAACCACGGGTTCTCGACCGCGGCGCTGTTCCTCATCGGCGCGATGCTGGTCGCCCGTCGGGGCAGCAAACGGATCCCCGACTTCGGTGGCTGGCAGCGGGTGACGCCAGGGCTCGCCGGGGTGTTCCTCGTGGCGGGCCTGTCGGGTCTGGCGCTGCCCGGACTCAGCTCGTTCATCTCCGAGATCATGGTGCTGGTCGGCACGTTCCAGCGTTACCCGGCCGCGGCGGTCATCGCCACTGCCGGCATCGTCCTGGCCGCCCTCTACATCCTGCTGATGTACAAGCGGATGATGACCGGGCCCACGCCGGAGCTGACGACGCCGGTGCGCGACATCACCCGGCGCGAGAAGCTCGTCGTGGCCCCGCTCATCGCGGCCTTCCTCGTGCTCGGGTTCTACCCCAAGCCGGCCCTCGACATGCTCAACCCGGCGGTGTCCACGACCCTGCAGTACGTCGGCGTCACCGACCCGGCCCCCACCTCCGCTGCTGACGGGAGCACGAAGTAATGCCCGCCATGACGGTTCTGTCCGCCCCGGCGCTGGTCACGGCCTTCAAGCCGGCCGACGTCGACTACGGTGCGATCGCCCCGATGCTGATCGTGATCACCGGCGCGCTCGTCGGGGTGCTGGTCGAGGCCTTCGCGCCGCGTCGCCACCGCCACGTCATCCAGGTCTCGCTGGCCCTGGTGTCGCTCGTCGCCGCGTTCGTGGTCCTCGTGACGGTCTCCGCCGACGAGGCGCACCGCGGTGGCACGCTGGCCCAGGCGGTCATCATCGACGGCCCCGCCCTCTTCCTGCAGGGATCGATCCTGCTGATGGCGGCGCTCGGCGTGCTGACCATGGCCGAGAAGTTCGGCGGCCAGGGTGCGGACGCCTTCACCCCGATGGGTGCGGCCGTCCCCGGTTCGCCCCACGAGGCCGCCGCGCTGCGGGCCGGGCTGGCGACCAGCGAGGTCTTCCCGCTGACGCTCTTCTCGGTCGTCGGCATGCTGCTGTTCCCGGCCGCGGGTGACCTGCTGACCATGTTCGTCGCGCTCGAGGTGCTGTCGCTGCCGCTCTACCTGCTCTGTGGGCTCGCGCGTCGTCGCCGCCTGCTCTCGCAGGAGGCCTCGCTCAAGTACTTCCTGCTCGGTGCGTTCAGCTCGGCGTTCTTCCTCTTCGGTGCAGCCCTGCTCTACGGCTACGCGGGCTCGCTCTACATCGCCGACATCGCCACGGCGGTGAAGGCGGCCAACGGAGCCCTCGAGGGCCTGCTCCTGCCCGGCGTCGTGCTGGTGCTGGTCGGCCTGCTGTTCAAGGTCGGCGCCGTGCCGTTCCACTCCTGGACCCCTGACGTCTACCAGGGTGCGCCCACCCCGGTGACCGGCTTCATGGCCGCGTGCACCAAGGTCGCCGCCTTCGGCGCGATCCTGCGCGTCGTCTACGTCGGCGTCGAGGCCAACCGCTGGGACTGGCGTGGTGGCGTCATCGCCGTGGCCGCCCTGACCATGGTCGTCGGTGCGGTGCTGTCGGTGACCCAGACCGACGTGAAGCGGCTGCTCGCCTACTCCTCCATCGCCCACGCGGGGTTCATCCTCGTCGCGGTGCTGTCCTTCGACCGCACCGGTGTCTCGGGCACGATGTTCTACCTCGTCGCCTACGGCTTCATGACGATCGCGGGCTTCGCCGTCGTGTCGCTCGTGCGCCAGGGTGGGTCCGAGGCCTCGCACCTGTCCCAGTGGGCCGGGCTCGGCCGCAACCACCCCGTGGTTGCGGGCGTCTTCGCTTTCCTGCTGCTGGCCTTTGCGGGCATCCCGCTGACCTCCGGCTTCGCCGCGAAGTATGCCGCGTTCTCGCCGGCTATCTCCTTCGGCGGCCGGTCCGGGGTGGCCCTGGTCATCATCGGCGTGCTCTGCAGCGTCATCACCGCGTTCGTCTACGTCCGGCTGATCGTGCTCATGTACTTCACCGAGCCGCCGGCCGGTGAGGTCGTCGTGGCCGAGACGGCGTCGCCGTTCACCACGATCGCGATCACCATCGGCACCCTCGTGACGCTCGTCCTCGGTGTCCTCCCGGCCCAGGTCCTCGACCTGGCCGAGCGGTCGTCGCAGTTCCTGGTGCGATGACCCCCTGGTGCGATGACACAGGCTGGTGCGATGACACAGGCTGGTGCGATGACACAGGCTGGTGAAATGACCGCGGGCGCGATGACGCTCTCCGTCTCGACGACGCGGACTGCCACGTGAGCACGACCCCACCGGTCCTGGTCCTGCCCGATGTCTCCGACGACCTGTCCGACCGCCTGCGGGAGGGGCTGGCTGCGGTCGACGCGGTGCTGCGCATCGAGGTCGACCACGACGACCCGTTCATCGCCGAGGCCAACCACCACCTCATCGAGGCCGGGGGCAAGCGGTTCCGGCCGCTGCTGACCCTGCTCGCCTCCGAGCTGGGCAGTGGCGCCAACTCCGACGTGGTCGCCGCCGCCGCGGGCGTTGAGCTGACCCACGTCGCGTCGCTGTGCCATGACGACGTGATGGACGAGGCCGACGTGCGGCGCGGGGCACCCAGCGCGAACGCGAAGTACGGCAACTCCACCGCGATCCTCGTCGGCGACATGCTCTTCGGCACCGCGTCGAAGATCATCGCCGACCTCGGACCCGAGGCCGTGAAGATCCAGGCCGAGACGTTCGTGCGCCTCTGCGCCGGTCAGATCCGCGACGACCGGCCGAGCGCGAGCGGCGAGGACCCGGTCGACTACTACCTCCAGGTGCTGGCCGACAAGACCGGCGTCCTGATCGCCACGGCGGCCCGCTACGGCGCGATGTTCTCGGGCTGCGACGCGGCCACGGTCGAGATCATGCGCGAGTACGGCGAGCGGCTCGGCATGGCCTTCCAGCTCGCCGACGACCTCATCGACGTCTCGTCGGACGCCGACGACCTCGGCAAGACTCCGGGCACCGACCTGCGCGAGGGCAAGCGGACGCTGCCCGTCCTCTACGCGCTGGCCTCCACCGACCCCGCCGACGCCCGCCTGCGCGAGCTCCTGCAGTCCGACCTGCGCGACCAGGCTGCGCTCGACGAGACCCTCGGCCTCCTGCGCGGGCACCCGGCCATGGAGCGCGCCCGCGAGCACACGTCGGCGGTCGCGACCGCGGCGCAGGATGTCCTCGACCCGCTGCCCGACGGCGAGGCCAAGTCCGCGCTGCGGGCCCTGGCGACCAGCGTCGTCTCCCGCGTCGGCTGACGAGACCCGACCGCCCCACCGCCCCACCGCCCCACCGTCGCGTTCTCATGCACAAGGCGAGTTGGCGCCGGGTCGGGCGGCGCTAACTCGCCTTTTGCATGGGGGAGCGACGTGAGGTGAGGTATGCCGCGGGGCTGAGCCCGCGGCATACCTCCTGCTCAGGTGCGGTGGATCTGGATGACTGCCGGGCGGGGCTGGCCGCCCCCGAGGTAGGGGAACTGGCTCTGCGGGGCGGCGGGTGAGGCACCGGTGGTCTCACCCGGGTGCTGGACGGCGGCCAGCACGGTCTGCTGGTCCCAGGTGACGAGGGGGCCGCAGCACTCGGAGTACGCGGGCACTGACAGGAACTGCTGCAGGTGACCCTGGTGCGGGCCCGACAGTGGGAAGAGGTACATGCCGTCGCAGGTGCCGAGGGCGTTGCCGTCCGTGGCGATCCACATGTTGCCGTCGTGGTCGAAGGCGATGTTGTCCGGGCACGAGATCGGCGAGACCTCGGTGCGGTCGTAGCCGTTGAAGTAGGTCGTCGGGTCGGTCGGGTCTCCGGCGATGAGGACGATCTTCCAGGTGAAGCTGGCCGTCGTGTCGTCACCCGCGGTCGGCGTGATCTCGATGATGTGCCCGTGCTTGTTGTTGGCGCGGGGGTTGGCCTCGTCGATCTGGCTGGGCTGGCGGCTGGTGTTGTTGGTGCACACGACGTAGGTGCGGCCGTTGACCAGGTTGGGCTCGACGTCCTCGGGTCGGTCCATCTTGGTGGGACCGACCTTGTCGGCGGCGAGGCGCGTCCAGATGAGGACCTCCTCGTGGGTGAACCCGGCGACCTTGCTCTCGTTGTCGACGACGAGGGGCAGCCACTGGCCGGAGCCGTCGCTGATGCCGTCCGCGAACCCGTCCCCGGTGAACTTCGCGACGTAGAGGTCGCCCGAGGACAGCAGCGTCAGGTTGTGCGCGCGGGCCTTGTCCGAGCTGCCGGGGCGGAAGCGGCCGTGCGAGACGAACTTGTAGAGGTAGTCGAACCGTTCGTCGTCGCCGAGGTAGGCGACCACGCGACCGTCGGGAGCCACCGTGACGTTGGCGCCCTCGTGCTTGAGCCGGCCGAGCGCCGTGTGCTTGACCGGCGTCGAGGACGGGTCCGAGGGGTCGAGCTCGACGACCCAGCCGAACCTGTTGACCTCATTGGGTTCCCGCGTCGCGTCGAAGCGGCTGTCGACCCGCTCCCAGCCGCGGCCCTTCGAGCCCGTGAGTCCGTAGCGCTTGTAGGCGTCGGTCTGGTCGGCCGGTGCGGTCGCGGCGGAGAAGTAGCCGTTGAAGTTCTCCTCACCCGACAGCACGGTGCCCCAGGGGGTGAGTCCACCGGAGCAGTTGCCGAAGGTGCCGAGCACGCGCGTGCCGGAGGGGTCGGCGGTGGTCTTCAGCAGCCGGTGACCCGCCGCGGGGCCGTCGAAGGCGAACGGCGTGGTGGCCGTGACCCGGCGGTTCGCTGCGGCGCCCTTGACGTAGCGCCACGGCGCGGTGGCGTTCTTGCGTCGCAGCTCGACCACGGACATCCCGTGCGCAGCCATCGTGATCCGGATCTGCTCGGGCGTCAGCGATGCTGACCCCGTGTAGCCGCGGAACATCAGCTCGTCGTTGGTGTACTCGTTGTTGCACACCAGGGTCCCGCGCGTCTCGTCGCGTCCCCGGACCAGCGTCGTGTAGTCGTTGTTGTAGCCGAACTGACCCTCTTGGGCCGCCGCGCTCTGGTGCTCGAAGTCGAAGGCGGGAGCGTCGGCCAGGATCGGGTCGCCCCAGGCGACGATGGTCGACCACTCGAAGCCGTCGGGGATGACGACCTTGTCGGTGCCGGCCGGCTGTGGAGCGATGGCGGCGAACCCGAACGGGGACTTCGTCCCACGGGCTGCGGCCGAGGCCCCCGAGGGCGCCGAGCCAGTCGCGGCGGCTGCGGACTGCACCCCGGTCAGGGTGCCGAGACCGACCACGGCCGCCACCAGTCCGCTGCCCTTGAGGATCGCGCGTCGGGACGCACCCGCCGCGACCAGGTCACCGAAGTAGCCGTGGTCGGTCTGGTTCGGGATGGGCTTGCTGCAGGCGTCGTCACACTTGAAGTGGCACGTCATCGCGCTCCGGCCGCCCTGGTGGACGGTGAGCAGGGGCAGGGTGGTGCGCTCGGGTGAAGCTGTGGACATCGAAGTTCCTCCAGGTCTGGGGTCGCGCGCTGCGGGACGCGGTCACGCTCAAACCTAGGAAGGGCACCTCCTGCTGACGACGGCGAAGAGATGAACGTCGCCTGACTTTCGGTGAACAGCCAGTAAGCCCTCGGTAGGGTCGGGCGGGTGACCCTCCACTGGGATCGTGCCACCGCCTCCCTGCAGCCCCCGCTCGCCGTCGTCGACCTCGACGCCTTCGACGCGAACGCCGCCGACCTCGTGCGGAGGGCGTCGGGCAAACCGATCAGGGTGGCCTCCAAGTCCGTGCGGTGCCGCACCCTGCTGGCGAGGGCGCTGTCCCTGCCCGGTTTCGCCGGAGTGATGGCGTATGCCGTGCCAGAGGCCCGCTGGCTGGTCGCCACCGGCTTCGAGGACGTCTACGTGGCCTACCCCAGCGTCGACCGGGCCGCGCTGGCTGCCCTCGCCGCCGACCCGACGGAGGCGGCGCAGGTGACCCTCACCGTCGACTCGCTCGAGCACGTGGAGCTCCTCGCCGCGCTGGACCGGCCGCACGGTCTGCGGGTGGCCCTCGACGTCGACGCCTCGCTGCGCCTGGGGCGCGTGCACCTGGGGGTCCGGCGCTCACCCCTGCGCGAGCCCGCCGACGCGGCCGCCCTGGCGCGCGCCGCCTCGGCGGCCGGGCTCTCGGTCGTCGGCCTGATGTTCTACGACGCCCAGATCGCCGGCCTCCCCGACTCCTCGCCGGCCGTGCGGATGGTGAAGAAGCGCTCCGCCGACTCCCTCGGTCGACGCCGGGGCGAGGTGGTCGCAGCCGTGCGCGAGGTCGCCGACCTGGAGTTCGTCAACGGCGGGGGGACCGGCTCGCTGCACGTGACCGGTCCGGACCCGGCGGTGACGGAGCTCGCGGCCGGGTCCGGGCTCTACGGGCCGACGCTCTTCGACGGCTACGACGACTTCACCCCCCAACCGGCAGCCGCCTTCGCGCTCCCCGTCGTGCGACACCCCGGCCCGGGGTTCGTCACGGCCTTCGGTGGGGGCTACGTCGCGTCGGGGCCGCCCGGCTGGTCGCGGGTGCCCGCTCCGTTCGGCCGTGACGGGGTGAAGCTGGTCAAGTCCGAGGCGGTGGGTGAGGTGCAGACTCCGTTGCAGGGCAACGGAGTCCGTGGTCTGGCGCTCGGCGACAAGGTGTGGTTCCGCTACGCCAAGGCGGGGGAGATGTGTGAGCGGTTCGACGCCCTCCACCTGGTGAGCGGAGACCACCTGGTCGAGACGGTGCCGACCTACCGGGGTGAGGGGAAGAACTTCGGATGACCACGTGGACCAACTGGGCCGGCAACCAGACCAGCCACCCCGTGGAGGTGGCCAGCGCGCGTCGGCCCGACGAGGTCTCGGCGGCGATCCTGCGGGCGGGGGCACGCGGCATACCGGTCAAGGTCGTCGGGGCGGGGCACTCCTTCACGTCGATCGCGGCCACGGACGGGCTCCAGCTGCGTCTCGACGAGCTGACCGGCATCACCCACGTCGACCGTGGACGCAGCCGGGTCCGGGTCCTCGCAGGGACCCCGCTGCACGTGCTGAACCCAGCGCTCCACGCCCTCGGCCTCGCGCTGCCCAACCTCGGTGACATCGACCGCCAGTCGCTGGCCGGGGCGATCTCGACCGGCACGCACGGCACTGGCCTGCGGTTGCAGGGCATCGCCGCCGCGGTCTCGGGGCTAGTGCTCGCGCTCGCCGACGGCACCCTCCTGGAGTGCTCCGCCGACGTCGAGCCGCGCGTCTTCCAGGCGGCCCGGGTGGGGCTCGGTGCACTGGGCGTCATCACCGAGGTGGAGCTGCAGTGCGTGCCGGCGTTCCGGTTGCACGCCAGGGAGTTCAGCGCCGACCTGCACGAGGTGCTCGAGCGCGTGCAGGACGACGTCGAGGCGCACGACCACGTCGACATGCACTGGTTCCCGTTGACCGACCGGGTGCTGGTGAAGCACAACGACCGCGTCGGTGCCGACCACGGCGGTGCGCCGCTGCCCCGCTGGCGTGCGCTGCTCGACGACGAGCTGCTGTCCAACCGGCTGTTCGAGGTCACCAACCGGGCGGCGACCGCCGCGCCGGCGATCGTGCCGCGGCTCAACAGCGTGAGCGCGCGGCTGCTGGGTGCGCGCGAGTACACCGACGACTCCTGGCGCGTCTTCGTCGCCGAGCGCAAGGTCCGCTTCCGCGAGAGCGAGTATGCCGTGCCGCGGGCGGCCGTGGCCGACGTCGTGATGGAGGTGCGCAGCTGGTTGGAGCGACACCGCGCGCCGCTCACCTTCCCACTGGAGCTCCGCTTCACCGGGGCCGACGACATCTGGCTGTCCACGGCGTACGACCGGCAGAACGCCTACATCGCGATCCACCAGTACCACCGGATGGACGACTACGGCGCCTTCGCGGCGTTCGAGTCGATCGTGGCCGAGCATGCCGGGCGGCCGCACTGGGGCAAGCTGCACAGGCTGGGCGCCGAGGAGCTGCACGGCCTGTACCCCCGGTTCGACGACTTCCTCGAGGTGCGCCACCAGCTCGACCCGGGTCGCCGGTTCGCCAACGCCTACCTCGACCACGTCCTGGGCCAGTGAGCAGGTGGCCTGCCCGCACTCACACCACGGGCTCGCACCACGGGCTCGCACCACGGGCTCGCGACCGAGGCCGCCCCACACCGGCAGCTGCGACTACGGGGAAACACCGAGGTGAGGGTGTCCCCGCGCGCGTAGCGTTGCCCCATGACGGGCCACCGCGTCCTCCTCGTCGACGACCACGCCCAGTTCCGGGCGTCGGCGAGCGCGTGGCTGAGTCGTGAGGGCTTCACCGTCGTCGGCGCCGCCGCCAGCAGCGCCGAGGCCCTCGACCAGGTGCGCCGGCTGGATCCCGAGGTGGTGCTGCTCGACCTCAACCTGCCCGACTCCGAGGCCGGTCTGAAGCTCGCGGAGGACCTGGCCGAGACCAGTCCCCGGAGCACCCTGATCATCATCTCGAGCGATGCCGATGCCGGCTCCGACCCCCGGGTCGTGGCGGCACCGGTGGCCGGGTTCATCGCCAAGCAGGACCTGGCATGCGACGCGATCACGGCGCTGCTGGGCTGATCGCGCCGCTCGTCATGAGCGGCCTGGCCGGGGCGGTCGCCCTGGCGGGGTGGCTGGTCCCCCGAGTCGCCGCCGCGCCGCAGCCCTTGTTCGGCGACCAGTTCGCCGGCTGGGCCCTGCTCGCGGCTGGGGCCGGGGCCGCGTGGCGGGGTCGGTTGCGGGTGGGTCTGCTGCTCGTGGTGGCTGGCGTCGTGTGGGTCGTCGTGGGCCTCGCGGGCCTGCTTCCCACGCCTCTGGAGTCGCCGGTCCTGCGCCTCGGCCTCCTCCCCGGCAGCCTCGTCGTCCTGGCCGCCCTCGCGGGTCTGCGGGTCCCGGCCGGGCACGCGGGTACCGCGGCACCCATGGCACCCGCGGCTCGGGGCTGGGTGCGGTACGGGCCTGCGCTGGTGTTGCTGCCTGCGTGCGTGGCAGCTCTCGGCTACGGCCGGTGGGCGTATGCCGCGACCGGTGCGACCGGGGTGGTCTACGTCGTCCTGGTCCTGCGCCGCGGTGGCCTCCCGCGTCGTCCGGGCCCGGACGACCTTCGCGGGGAAGCGGTCCTCGCAGTCGGAGTCGCCGGCGCCCTGGCGCTGACGGGCCTCGTGACGGCTGGGGTCGGTGGTGCCGCCGCGACGACCGCGAGCTCCTTGCTCGAAGGGGTGCTGGGGCTCGGAGCGCTCGCCGTGGCCGCCGGCCCGGAGCCGCGGGAGTGGCACCCGGGGCGGGACGCCGAGGCGCCACCTGGGTTGGAGGAGGCCCTGGCCAGGACGTTGGGGTGGAACCTGGTCCAGGTGGCCTTTCCACTGGCCGGTGCCTTCGTCGACTCAGGAGGCGCGGTGACGACGACTCCCACCGACGGGGAGGAGGTGGTGGACCAGGACGGTCGGCTGGTGGCGGTACTCGCCCCCGGACTCGGCCGGGATGCCGGTGTGGCCGAGTCGGTGCGCGAGGTGCTGCGGCTCGCCCGACGAGGCGCCCTGCTCCAGGCGGAGCTCAGGGAGCGGGCTGACGAGCTCGCGGCCTCGAGGGAGCGGTTGGTCCGCGCGGCAGAAGCGGAGCGGGAGCGGTTCCTGGCCAGTCTCGCTCGGGGACCGGTGGCGCGGATGGACAGCGTGGTCAACGCCTTGGAAGCGTGTGAGCGTGCCGGAGCCGTCTCCGGGGTTCCGGCCGGCCTGTCGGCGCGAGCCGCCGGCGCACGGGACGAGCTGCTGCAGATCGCCCACGGGGTGGATCCGGTGGGCGCGAGCAGCCTGCGGGAGGCGCTGGCCGCGCTCGTCGCGCGCAGCGGCACCGGTGCGTTGCTGGAGTGCCACCTGCCTGAGGGGTGGCGGCCGCGGCCCTCGGTGTCCCGCGCGGCGTGGTTCACCTGTGCCGAGGGGCTGGCGAACGCGACCAAGCACGCCCCGGGTGCCGAGGTCGTGGTCATCGCCCGCCTCAGCGGGGACGAGCTCCGGCTGGTGGTCCGCGACGACGGGCCGGGCGGGGTCGACCCGACCGGTCACGGACTGGGTGGCCTGCTGGAGCGCGCGACCGCGCTGGGCGGCACCCTCACTGCGCGCTCGAGAACCTCGGGTGGTGCAGAGCTCGAGCTGCGGCTTCCGGTGACGTCCGGACCGTCGGGTCCTGCGTTCCGGGGTGGGCAGCCAGCCGGCGAGGATGCGTCCAGCGGGCAGCCCAGCGTCGTCGCGCTGTTGGGTCTGTGCCTGGTCCTGGTGCTGTCGGCCTGTGCCGGTCCGCTGGCGCGCAGCGGACGCGACGCCGACCCGGTCCTGCTCAGAACCATGTACGGCAACGGGCCCGGCGGGATCGGTGCCGACGTGCTCGAGGAGCTGGTCCGCGCCTCGCGCGGCTCGTCGGTGGTGCTGGGCCCGGCGACCAAGCTTCCCTCGGCGACAGAGTCGGAGGACGAGGAAGGCGGCACGCTGGGCGCGCTGCGGGCCGGTCAGGCGGACCTCAGCGTGATCCGGGCCGACCGTCTCGTCGCGGCAGGGGCGGTGTCGCTGACACCACTCCAGCTGCCCCTGCTCATCCAGGCTCCCGAGCATGCGGCTCGGGTCGCCGCCGACCCGGTGGCAGCCGCCCTGATGGCTGACGTCGACCGCCTGGGTCTCGTGGGCCTCGCGTTGGTGCCAGGTGGCGCACGGCACCCGTTCACCTACGGCCCCGAGGCGTTCGACGCTCCGACGGACTACCGGGGTGAGGTCGTGAACACTCGCGTCGGACCCGGCGTGGAGGCGATCTTTGGCGCCCTCGGAGCGACGACCGACCACAGCGTGGGCGAGGTCCGGACCCGGAAGGTGGAGAAGCGCGCGATCGCGGGAATCGAGACGTCGTTCCAGCAACCGGGAGCCCTGACCCTCCCGGCGGTGGTCGCGTCGAACCTCACGCTGTACACCAAGGTCGACGTGGTCGTCATGCGCCGCAGCGTGCACGCAGCCCTGTCCGCCGAGCAACGGCGACAGCTCGGAGCCATCGTGCGCGACGGCATACGTGCAGGGGTGGCCCGGCGCGACACGGAGGCGCGGGGCCTGCAGCGCTGGTGCGCCTCACCCTCGGCGGCCTCGGCGCAGCTGACGACCGCCGAGCTCGAGGCGTTCGGTGCCGCGCTGGCACCGGTCGTCGCGGCGGCCCGTCGGGACACCGGGGTCGCGAGCCTCGTGGACCGCATCCTTGCCCTGAGGGGGCCGGAGGCAGCGCCAACCGGGGCGACCTGCGACAACCTGCACAGCGCCGCAACCGATGTCTATTCCCTTGCGCCGCAAGGACCACAGACACTGCTTGACGGCACGTGGCGCGTCGACGTCGACCCCGACGTCATGCGTGCGGCCGGAGTGTCAGACGCCGATGCCGTCACTAACGCCGGCGTGTGGACCTTCGTGGTGAAGAACGGCGAGGCAGCTGTCGACCAGGCCCAGGGTGGCGACTGCACCGCGGTGTTCGTCACCGCTGGTGACAGGGTGACGCTGCGCTTCGGGGTCGACGGCAACACCGCGTGCTGGGGCCTGATGGCCGGCACCTTCCGCCGCGCGGGTGACGTCGTGTCCTTCGACTGGCAGGCGGAGCGGTTCTACGACGTCGCGCTCGACCAGTCGTTCTTCGCCGGTGGGATGCACCGTGCCGCGCCCTAGTGACCGCGGCCACGCGCCGAACCGAGGGGTGCGCGGCACCATTGATCACTGACGTGGGGGTGAGCGCGGGTCTGGGCGTGGCCGTCGTGGTGGCCATCGCCCTCGGCCTCGTCGGCGGTCGGCAGCGGCGCCGGTATGCCGTCCTCGTCCTCGGTGGAGTGGCTCTGGTGGCGGTGTCGGCAGCCGACGACCCGACCTCGGTCCTGCCGGCGCGTGACCTCGGCCTCGCGGTGGGCCCGATGGCCGGCCTGTTGGGGGCGACCGCCGTGCTCATGCCCCGCCGCGGTGCGTGGGTCGCGCTGGCCGGGGCGATCCTCGCTGGACCGGTTCGCGCGCTGGTGTACGACCCCTTCCTTCAGCTGGGTTGCGTCGACTGCCGCCCCAGCGGGATCGTCCTGGCTGCGCACCCGGGCCTGGCCGAGTGGCTGGCGGCGGTGGGACCGGTGCTCGGCCTCCTCGCCCTGGGAGCTCACGCGGCGCGGAACGGCGCAGCCGCGGAAACCGTCGTCGTCGCTGCCGGGCTGGTCGTCGCCCTCGTCAGCGTCGACGTCGGCGGTGCCGTCGCCCTGGTGGCAGCCACCGTGGTGGTCGGGGTCGAGGACTACCGCGCTGCGATCGCTCAGCGTCGGTTGCGCGGGCTCGTCGAGACCCTCCGCTCAGGCCGCCCCTTTGCGGACCTGCTGCGTGAGGCCTGGGGCGATGCCGACCTCGACGTATCCTACTGGGTGCCCGAGGATGGCGGCTGGGTCACGCCTGCGGGCGTGCCGCGTCGCCCGCCGCCACCGGGGGCCACCCGGTTGCGCTGGGCGGGCGCCGTCACGGCCGCGGTGGAGCAGGGCTCGCGCGAAGGCCACCCCGACCTCGAACGTGCGCTTGACGTGCCAGCCCGACTCACCCTGGACAACGAGCGGCTCTCCGCGGCCCTGGCAGCCCGGGTGCGTCAGGTGTCGACGTCCCGCTCGCTGGTGGTCGAGCTGGGCGACCGGGAGCGTCGGCGCATCGAGCGCGACCTGCACGACGGGGTCCAGCAACAGCTCCTCGCCCTCGGCCTCGACCTGCGTGGCGCCCTGGCCGACGTGCCGCCGGGCCATCCCGACGGACCGGTCCTCGAGAGCTGTCTCAGTCAGGCCAGGCAGGCCCTCGAGGACCTGCGTGCGCTGTCGCACGGGTTGTACCCCCCTCTGCTCGCGACCAGCGGGCTCGGCCCGGCCCTGCGCAGCCTGGCCCGCCGGGCCACGGTCCCGCTCGTGGTCGGTGCCGTGCCCGACAGACGGCTTCCGGCACCGGTCGAGCGAGCCGCGTATGCCGTGGTGTCCGACTCCGTCTCGCGGGGCGAGTCCGCAGGGGTCACCGTCGAGGTGGAGGTCGAGGTGGAGGTCGAGGTGGAGGTCGAGGTGGAGGTCGAGGTCCAGGTCGAGGGAGTGGCAGTCGACGGTCCGGTCGACGGGGTGGGCCGAACGCCTCTCGGTGCCACCGCGGTGACGCTGCGCGTCGCCGGCGGCCCCCCGGACGTGGCCGGAGTGCTCCCCGACATGGTGGAGGCGCTCGGTGGACGACTGGGTCATTCTGGGGGAGTGCTGACCGTGGTGCTGCCGTGCGCGTCGTAGTCGTCGAGGACCAGCTGCTGACCCGGGAGGGCATCGTCCGCACCCTCGACCGCGCGGGCGTGGAGGTCGTCGCCGACGTGGGGGACCTCGACCGGCTGATGGCCGTGGTGGCAGTGGACCGTCCCGACGTCGCCGTGCTGGACATCCGGTTGCCGCCGACGTTCACCGACGAGGGGCTCCGGGCCGCTGCCACGATCCGGGCGCAGTACCCCGCCACCGGGGTGCTCGTCCTGTCCCAGCACGTCGAGGTGGACTTCGTCCTGCCCCTGCTCGACGGTGTCTCCGGAGGGGTCGGCTACCTCCTCAAGGACCGGGTGCTCGAGGCGAGCACCCTGGTCGATGCGCTCGACCGGATCGCGGCGGGGGAGTGCGTCGTCGACCCCTCGATCGTCGCCGAGCTGCTGCCGGCCGTGGCGGCGCGGGGCCCGGGCGGACTCACGGATCGCGAGCGGGACGTCCTCGGCCTGATCGCGGAGGGCCTGACGAACGCGGGGATCGCCCGCCGCCTGGACATCAGCATGCGCACCGTCGAGGTGCACGCCCAGCACGTCTTCGCAAAGCTGGGGTTGCCGGACGACCAGTACGTCAACCGCCGGGTGCTGTCGGCGCTCGCCTGGCTCGGGTCCGGCTGACACCCGCCGTCGCTAGCCTCGCGGGATGAGTACGCCGACCCAGACCTCTGCAGCCGTGCCCTCTCCCTACGAGGCCGACGAGAAGACGACCCTGCTCGCCGCACTGCAGAGCCACCGCGACGTCATGGTCTGGAAGCTGGACGGGCTCTCCGACGAGGAGGTCCGGCGCCCGATGGTGCCCAGCGGCACCAACCTGGTCGGGCTGGTCAAGCACCTCGCGAACGCCGAGTACGGCTGGTTCTGCGAGACGTTCGGCCGGCCCACTGAGCCGCTGACCGACATCTCCCAGGACCTGGAGGCCGACATGCGGGCGGCCGACGGTGAAGCCACGGCCGACATCGTGGCGTTCTACCGCCGGGCCTGGGCGGCCGCGGACGCGGCGATCCTCGAGCTGCCGCTGGATGCGACCGGCACGGCATACACGGGACGCCCGGTCAGCCTGCGCTGGGTGCTCGTGCACATGATCGAGGACACCGTCCGGCACGCGGGCCACGCCGACATCCTGCGGGAGCTCATCGACGGGGGCACCGGCCACCACGTGCCCGACAAGTAGCAGCGATCGCGGTCACGATTCTCCGACTTCGCGCACCAGTTGGGCGGAAGTGGTTGACA
The DNA here is from genome assembly GCF_054049895.1 of Pedococcus sp. P5_B7. Lineage (NCBI taxonomy): Bacteria > Bacillati > Actinomycetota > Actinomycetes > Micrococcales > Intrasporangiaceae > Pedococcus > Pedococcus sp. P5_B7. Next base: position 1,139,144 of record NZ_JBFULM010000002.1, on the reverse strand, counting down.
GGAGTTCCGCCGAGACTTAGGTTCACCCTAAATTTAGTATCAAACAAAGGGTAGAGCCGACGATGTCTCCGACCGGACCAGTTGCCACCCGTGGCCACCTCGTGCGTGCCGCCGTGCTCGGGCTGCTCGGGACCCGTGGTCCGTCGTCACGGGCCGACATCGCGCGGGTGCTGGGGGTCAGCCCCGCGACGGTCACCCAGACCATCAAGGAGCTCCTCACCCGCGAGCTGGTGACCGAGCTGGAGTCGGTCCCGAGCCAGGGTGGTCGTCCGGCCACACTCCTGGGACTGGTGCGCAGTGCCGGCGGTGCGATCGGCGCCAAGGTCACCCCGAACCACGTCGCGCTCGTGTCCGTCGACCTCGATGGCACGGTGCGTTCGTCCAGGGCGGTTCCCTTCGACGCGGGCCGCCCGGCCGCACTGGACGCCTTGGCGGACATCCTGCGTGAGGCCGTGGCGCAGCACGAGGGCCGACTGCTCGGGGTCGGCGTCGGGTTGCCCGGCGCGGTCGACTCCCAGGCGTCGGGCATCGTCGACGCGCCCACGCTGGGATGGGACCGCGCGCCAGTGGGTTCTCGCCTGCGTGAGGCGTTGGGCGTGCCCGTCCTCGTGGACAACGACGTCAACACCCTTGCCGCGGCGGAGAGCGTCTACGGCATCGGTCGGTCGCACGAGTCCTACCTCGTCGTGACCATCGGCTTCGGGGTCGGGCTCGGCATCGTCCAACAGGGCTCGGTCAGCCGAGGGGCCCACGGTGGCGCGGGGGAGCTCGGCCACTTCCCGGTCACCGCCGACGGCCCGCTCTGCGGCTGCGGCAACACCGGCTGCCTCGAGGCGCACATCGGCGAGTCCGGGCTGGTCGCGGCCGCGATCGACCGCGGCGTGATCGACGTCGGCGGCACCATCAGCGACCTCGTCGGGGCGGCGCGCGGGGGAAACGCCGGCGGCCTGGCCGTCTACCGCGAGGCAGGCCGGATGCTCGGCAGCACGCTCGCCGGCGTCGTGAACGTCCTCGATCCCGAGCTGGTCCTCCTCATGGGCGAGGGCATGACCGAGTGGGAGTTCTGGGAGGACGGGTTCGAGGAGTCGTTCCGGGCCTGCCTGATGCCGACCCGCCGGGGAATCCGTTGTGCAGTGGAGTCCTGGACCGAGGACCAGTGGGCGGTCGGCGCCGCATCACTCGTCCTCGCAGCACCCTTCGACGCCGAGACGGCCGGGTCGCAGGGTGAGCTGGTGCGGGAGCGGATGCAGTCGGCCGCCGTGGGCGGTGCCTCGTGACGAGCCGAGCGGGGTGGCGCAACGTGGGTTGGGTGGTGTTCTTCCTGGCGCCCAGCGCGATCCCGCTCATCCTGTTCACTGCGACCCCGATGGCCTCGTCGATCTGGGTCAGCCTGCACGAGTGGAACCTCATCTCCCCCATGCAGTGGGTGGGCCTGGACAACTACCGCAACCTGCTGACCGACCCCGGAACACGCAGCGTCTTCCTCCACACGCTCATCTACTGCGCCGGCTACCTGCCGATCGTGTTCGCCGGCGGCCTGGCGCTGGCCCTGGCCCTCAACCAGAAGCTGGCCGGCCGCTCCTTCTTCCGGGCCGCCTACTTCCTGCCCGTCGTCACGAGCTGGGTCGTGGTGGCACTGGTCTGGAAGTGGCTGCTCAACCCGACCAACGGGTTGGTCAACACGTTGCTCGGTGCCGTGGGCGCCCCGCAGCCGGGCTGGTGGACCGACCCCAACTGGGCGCTCCCGGCCGTCATCCTCTCCTCGGCGTGGAAGGACCTGGGCTTTGTCATGGTCATCATGCTGGCCGGGCTCCAGGCGATTCCCCAGGACGTCCTCGAGGCCGCCTGGGCCGATGGCGCCGGCTCGTGGCAGCGCTTCTGGCGGATCACCCTGCCCCTGCTGTCCCCGTCCACCTTCTTCGTCGTCGTCATCTCGTTGATCAACGGCTTCCAGGTCTTCGACCAGGTCTACGTCATGACCGGCGGTGGTCCGTCCGGGTCGAGCCAGGTCGTCGTCGGACAGGTCTACGACCTCACCTTCCGTTACGGTCGAGCCGGCGAGGCGAGTGCCCTCTCGTGGATCCTGTTCGCGGTCATCCTGCTCATCACCGTGGTCCAGATCCGCGGCCAGCGTCGGTGGGTGAACTATGCCTGACACCCGTGCCCCGTTGGCTCCGCCCGCGCCGGTCACCCCGGTGGCGCTGTCGTCCCGTCCGCGCCGACCGCTGTCGACGTGGACCGTGCTCCGGTATGCCGCGGTGCTGGCCGGAGCGGTCGTCATGCTGTTCCCGTTCCTGTGGACCGTGGTCACCTCCATCACACCGGAGGGAAGCCTGGCGGGTGGGCCCACGCTGTTCGTCAAGAACCCGACCCTCGCGGCATACCGCACGCTGTTGGAGACCCTGCCGATGTGGCGGATCGTCGCCAACTCGCTGTGGGTGGCCGTGGTGTCGACCCTGCTGCAGCTGGTGACCGGCTCGATGGCGGCCTACGGGTTCGCCCGGCTGAAGTTCCGGGGCAAGGGAGTTGTCTTCGCGCTCTACCTCGCCACCTTGATGGTGCCCATGCAGGTGCTGGTCGTGCCCCTCTTCATCGAGATGAAGACGCTCAACCTGCAGGACACCTACATGGCGCTGCTCGCGCCGTCGATCGCCTCGGCGTTCGGGGTGTTCCTGCTGCGGCAGGCGGTGGAGTCGGTGCCGCGTGAGCTGGACGAGGCCGCCACCATCGACGGGGCCGGCCACCTGCGGATCTTCCTCACGATCATCCTGCCGCTGATCCGGCCAGCCCTGGCGACCGTGGCGGTGTTCGCCTTCATGGGCAGCTGGAACAGCTTCCTGTGGCCATTGGTCGTCATCCGCTCGCCCGAGTTCATGACGCTGCCGCTCGGCCTGGCCACCCTCCAGGGCCAGTTCACCACGCAGTGGGACGTCGTGATGGCCGGCTCGGTCTTCTCGATCCTGCCCATCGCCGTGGTCTACCTCCTGGCCCAGCGGCACATCATCGCCGGAGTCGCGCACACCGGCATCAAGTAGCCCCCACCGTCCGACAGACACGTTCGACAGACACGTTCGAAAGACAGTCCGACACTGCAGTCCCGACCGCGCGCCACCCGGAACGCGGCAGGCCCGAAAGGAACACCATGAGGAACATCGCCAGGCGCACCGTGGCGCCTGTCATCGCCGCTGGCTTGGTGCTGGCGCTGGGCGCCTGCGCCCAGGGGTCAGCCACGAAGTCGGTCGACGCCGTGTCGTCCGGTGGCAAGACCACGATCCGCTACATGAACTTCTCGGCCAACGGCGGTCACGAGAAGGACCTCGACGCGATCAAGGCGGCCTTCGAGAAGGCCAACCCCGACATCACCGTGCAGATCGAGACCACGCCGTACGACGACTACTTCACCAAGCTGCAGACGGCGGTGGCAGGCGGAACCGCGGGTGACGCGTTCGAGCTCAACTACGAGAACTTCGTCACCTACTCCTCCAATGGCTCGCTCGCCGAGCTCAAGGGAGTCGACGGAGCGGCCTACAAGAAGTCCCTGCTCGACGCGTTCAGCGCTGACGGCAAGCAGTACGGACTGCCCGAGTCGTTCTCCAACGTCGTGTTGTTCTACAACAAGGACCTGTTCAAGGCTGCAGGAGTCGCGGAGCCGACGCCGTCGTGGACCTGGGCCGACGAGCAGGCCGCAGCCAAGAAGCTGACCAACAAGTCGAAGAAGGTCTGGGGTGACTACCAGCCAGTGTCCTTCTTCGAGTTCTACAAGGCGCTGGCCCAGTCCGGTGGCGAGTTCCTCTCCGCCGACAAGAAGTCCGCGACCTTCAACTCGGACGCGGGCAAGCAGGCCGCGACCTTCTTGGTCTCCAAGTCGGGCACCACGATGCCTACCGAGGCGCAGGGCGCAGGCACGCCCGACTTCGACTCCAAGCTGTTCAAGGACGGCAAGCTCGCGATGTGGCACAGCGGGATCTGGATGTTCTCGGGCATGGCGGACGCCAAGTTCGACTGGGACATCGCCGTCGAGCCGGGCAACACCACCAAGGCCTCCGCGATGTTCACCAACGGGGCGGTCGTCTCCGCGAAGAGCAAGAGCCAGGCCGCGGCCCAGAAGTGGGTGACCTTCCTGACGTCCTCCGACGACATGGTCTCCGCGCGTCTGGCCACCAGCTGGGAGCTGCCGCCAGTCGCAGACCAGGCCAAGCTGTCGAGCTACCTCGACGCAGGCAAGCCGGCCAACCGCAAGGCGGTCTTCGACTCGCTCGAGGCCACCGCGCTCCCGCCCGTCATCGAGCGGCAGCAGGAGATGCAGGACGCGGTCAACAAGGAGCTCACGGCCGCGGCGGCGGGACGCAAGGACGTGTCCGCGGCGCTGGCCGCTGCCCAGAAGGCCGTTGACGCCCTGCTGAAGTAGGCACTTCCGCCGCTGCCGGGGCCCGGACCCCCACCGGGACCTCACCGGAACCCCAACCGGAACCGCACCGGGCCCCGGCAGCTCTTCGACATGAGAGACCCATGACTGTCCTCAACGACGCCTCCACCCCCGCCACGCCCGACGAGCTGGACCGGCTCCGCGAGCTGGCCCGCCGTAGCCACGAGGTCATCACCTCCCACCAGGATCCAGACGGTGCCTACCCAGCCTCGCCTACCTTCTCTGCGTACCGTGGCTATGCCTGGTTGCGCGACGGATCTTTTACGGCAGAGGGGATCTCGCGCTATGGCGACGTCAGGTCCGCTGATGGCTTCCATGACTGGGTATGCCGTGTGCTCGCTGCGCGTCGCGGCCAGGTGGACGACCTGCTCGCGCTCAAGGCGGCAGGTGCAGCGATCCCGCTGAACCGGATGCTCCCCACCCGATTCACCTTCACCGGCGAGGACGGCTCGGATCCCTGGTGGGACTTCCAGACCGATGGCTACGGGATGTGGCTGTGGTCGGTCGTCACCCATGCGGAGCGTCATGGCCGTGACCTGGGGCGGTGGCTGCCGGGCATCGAGGTCGCCCTCGACTTCACCACCGAGTTCTGGGACCTGCCCTGCTACGACTGGTGGGAGGAGCACGTCGAGCACCGGCACACCTCGACCCTGGGGGCGATCCACGGCGGACTGGTGGCCATTGCCGGCTCTGGAGTCCTTGACCCCCAACGCGACCGGGCGGCCCGCGCCACGGCCGCGCGGGCGCGGGCTCTGGTCCTCGACGAGGGCGTGGTCGACGGACGCCTGTCGAAGTGGCTCGGCTCTGACGCGGTCGACGGCTCGCTGCCGGCCTGCATCGTTCCCTTCGGGCTGGTCGGGGTCGACGACCCCATGGCTGCCGCGACGCTCGCCTCGGTCGGGTCTGACCTGGACCTCGACGGTGGCGTCCACCGGTTCCGGGCCGACGTCTTCTACGGCGGCGGCCAGTGGCTGCTGCTCAGTGCCCTGCTGGGTTGGAACAAGGCGTCCGCAGGTGACGTGGACGGTGCCTGGCGCCACCTGCGATGGATCGTGGACCAGGCCACCGACGAGGGCGACCTCCCCGAACAGGTGCCGAACCACCTGCGACACCCCGGCTCGCGCCAGGAGTGGCTCGACCGCTGGGGGCCGGTCGCCACCCCACTGCTGTGGTCGCACGGCATGTACCTCATCCTCGCCGACGAGCTCGGCCTGCTCGAAGGACTGGACACGTGACCTCCTCCACGACCCTGCTCACCCACCGGCCCCACGGGATCGAGCACCCTTACGCCACCTCCCTCGACCAGCGGATCCCGGTCCAGCCCGAGGCTGGCCAGAGCGTGCTGCTCGGGGTGGTCGCGCACCCGAGCGTCGTCAGCGTCACCTGCGAGTGGCGCGACACGACCGGGGAGGTCGTCCGGCTGCCGTTGTCCCCCCGACGGGCCGACGCCGCCTCAGCCGCGGCGCTGGCGGGCGGCGAGGGCCACCTCGCGGAGGCCCAGGCTGCCTCTCTCGGCGGCGACGGCGGGTGGGCCGTGCAGAGCCCGTCGGTCGACGACGAAGCGGGGTACAGCTACCGCTTCACCGCCACGACGGGCGACGACCCGACCACGAGGGGCGACTTACCGACCGGGACGGGGGACGGCCTTGGGGCCACGACCGACTGGTTCGAGGTCCGACCGGCCCGCTGGACCGCCACCGTCCCCGACGGGCTCGAGGCGACCCTCTCCGGTGGTGGCCGCCGGCTGGTCGAGGACTCGGTCGAGTGGTTGGTCACGGCCACCGGCCTGCAGCGGGCCAGGTTCGCCTTGTCGCTCGCACCGGGAGACCACGTCGTGGGGTTCGGCGAGAGGTTCGACCACCTCGACCAGCTGGGGCGTCGCCTCGACGCCGTCGTCTTCGAGCAGTACAAGTCCCAGGGGACCCACGGACGCACCTACCTGCCGATGCCGTTTGCCCACATCGTCGGGGCGGACGGTTCGGCGTGGGGCTTTCACCTCCGCACGTCACGTCGGTCCTGGTACGACGTCGGCGCCAGCGCGCCTGACCAGCTCCGGGTCGAGCTCGAGGTGGGTGGTGGCCGCGTGGCACAGGTCAACCTGGGCATCTATGACGGTTCGCCGATCGAGGTGCTGTCCGCCTTCCTGGACGAAGCTGGCAGGGCCGAGGAGCTCCCGGACTGGGTCTTCCGGCTCTGGGCCTCGGGCAACGAGTGGAACACCCAGGACCTCGTGCTGGCCCGGATGGAGACCCACCGCGAGCTCGACATCCCCGTCGGCGCCGTGGTGATCGAGGCCTGGAGCGACGAGGAGGGAATCATGATCCCCCGCGACGCGACCTACGACGTCCGGGCTGACGGAACCCCTTTCGCCGCAACGGACTTCACCTATCCCGCCGAGGGCGCTTGGCCCGATCCCAAGGCCATGGTGGACGCGCTGCACGACCGCGACATCAAGGTCTTGTTCTGGCAGATCCCCCTGCTCAAGACGGCTCGGTCGGAGGCCGGGCTGCACGACCAGGTGCTCGCCGAGGGATCGGCGATGGTCGACGGCGGGCACGCGGTCCGGGAGGCCGACGGGACGGCATACCTCAACCGTGGCTGGTGGTTTCCCCAGGCGCTGATGCCAGACCTGTCAACCCAGCGCACCCGTGACTGGTGGACCGCAAAGCGCGACTACCTCGTGGAGGGGCTCGGGGTCGACGGGTTCAAGACCGACGGCGGCGAGCACGCGTGGGGCCACGACCTGGAGTATGCCGACGGGCGCCGGGGCGACGAGGGCAACAACCTCTATCCGGTGCACTACGCCAAGGCGTTCGGCGACCTCCTGCGCAAGCACGGCAAGGCGCCGGTGACCTTCTCCCGCAGCGGCTTCACGGGGTCGCAGGCGCACGGCGTCTTCTGGGCCGGGGACGAGGACTCGACCTGGGAGGCGTTCGGAAACTCGATCACGGCCGGCCTGACTGCCGCGTCGTGCGGGATCGTCTACTGGGGCTGGGACCTCGCGGGGTTCTCCGGACCAGTCCCCGACGCCGAGCTCTATCTGCGGGCGGCGGGCGCGTCCACCTTCATGCCGATCATGCAGTACCACTCCGAGTTCAACCACCACCAGCTCCCGCTCCGCGACCGCACGCCCTGGCACGTGGGCGAGCAGACGCACGACGACCGAGTCGTGCCGGTGTTCCGCCGGTTCGCCCACCTGCGGGAGCGACTGGTGGCCTACTTGGCAGCGCAGGCAGCCATCACGGTCGACACGGACCGACCGCTCATGCGTCCGTTGTTCTTCGACCACCCGGCAGACCCCCGGGTCTGGCAGCACCCGCGACAGTGGATGCTCGGCGCCGACCTGCTGGTCAACCCGGTGACCGAGGCCGGCCCGGACAGCTGGGCGACCTACCTGCCCGAGGGAAGCTGGGTCGACGTCTGGACCGGCGACGCGGTGAGCAGCGGCGAGGTCGTCCGGCCCGTCCCCCTCGACATCGTCCCCGTCTATGCGCTGGCGGAGGCGTGGTCCAGCGGGCTGTCAGTGATCTTCGAGGGGTGAGGCGCCGGATGGCGTGAGCGACGGGTCAGGAGCACGGGGCGACGACGCGCGCGCTCGGTCAGGGGAGGACGGGCTCGGGGTCCGGTCGGCCCCTGCGCGGCAGGTTCCTGATCGAGTCGACGCTGAGCACCACCAACGCCACCCACACGATGCCGAAGCCGACCCACCGGCTGCGCGACAGGTGCTCGTCGAGCAGCAGCACGCCACACAGGAGCTGGAGCACCGGGGTGATGAACTGCAGCAGGCCGATCGTGACGAGCGGCACCCGCCGCGCCGCCGCGGCGAAGAGGAGCAGCGGGGTCGCGGTCGCCACCCCGGCGGCGACGAGCAGCGTCGTGTGCCACTCGCCCTCGGTGGTGAAGGTGGTGTCGCCCCGGCTGGTCAGCACCGCGAGCATGACGACGGCGATCGGCGCGAGCACGGCGGTCTCGGCGGTCAGCGAGTGCATCGCCTCCAGCGACGCGCCGACCTTCTTCTTGACGAGGCCGTAGAGGCCGAACGACATGGCCAGGCTCAGCGCCACGACGGGCACCGACCCCGCGGCCACGCTCAGGTAGACGCCGGCGAGGGCGCCGATGCCCACCGCGACCCACTGCAGCGGGCGCAGCCGCTCGCGCAGCACGACCACACCGAGCGCGACCGTGACGATGGGGTTGAGGAAGTAACCGAGGGCCGCCTCGGTGGTGCGACCGCCGAGCACCGCGGCCACGTAGATCACCCAGTTCGCGGCGATGAGCAGCGCGGCGGCGGTGACGCCGAGTCCCAGTCGCGGGCGCTGCCACAGCTGCCGCACCCAGGCGAGGTCGCGCCGCACCAGCAGCACGAGGGCGCACAGCAGGAGGGTCCACAGGATGCGGTGCGCGAGGATCTCCCACGCGCCGGCCGGCTTGAGCGCCGCGAAGTAGAGCGGGAAGGCCCCCCAGTTCGCATAGGCGATGAACCCGTATGCCGCGCCGCGCCGCCCTTCGTCCGCCGGCACCTCAGGCGGTGGACGGGTCGTGGGTCACGCCACGGTCCACGTGTCGCGACCGTGGATCAGCGCGTCGAGGTCGGCGTCGGTGGGGCGGCCACCAGCGGTGTCGATGGCGGCGTCCACCTGGGCCCGGACCATGTCGTCGTAGGTCGGCCGGGAGACGCTGCGGAAGATGCCCATCGGCACGTGCGTCATCTGGGGCGAGTCCAGCCTTGACAGCGCGAAGGCCTGGGTGGGGTCCGCAGCGCCGGCGTCGTGGACGACCACGTCACGACCCTCGGACTCGGCCCGCGGGACGAACTCCATGGTGCCGCCCGCACTGCGGACGAGCACCTGCCGGTCGTCCTCGGGCCCGACGGCCACGGGCTCGCCGTCGGCGAGGTTGACGATCCGCGCCTCCTGCTGCGTGCGGTCCTTGATGAGGTCGAACGCGCCGTCGTTGAAGATCGGGCAGTTCTGGTAGATCTCGACCAGGGAGGTGCCGCGGTGCTCAGCGGCGGCGCGCAGGATCTCGGTGAGGTGCTTGCGGTCGGTGTCGGTCGTCCGGGCCACGAAGGTCGCCTCGGCACCGAGGGCAAGGGACACCGGGTTGAACGGGTGGTCGACCGAGCCCATCGGGGTCGACTTGGTGACCTTGCCGACCTCCGACGTCGGCGAGTACTGCCCCTTGGTGAGGCCGTAGATCTGGTTGTTGAACAACAGGATCGTGAGGTTCACGTTGCGGCGCAGGGCGTGGATGAGGTGGTTGCCGCCGATCGACAGCGCGTCGCCGTCACCGGTCACGACCCAGACCGACAGGTCGGGGCGGCTGGTGGCCAGGCCGGTGGCGATGGCCGGCGCGCGCCCGTGGATCGAGTGCATGCCGTAGGTGTCGAGGTAGTAGGGGAACCGCGACGAGCAGCCGATCCCGGATACGAACACCGTGTTCTCGCGCTTGAGGCCGAGCTCGGGCAGGAAGCCCTGCACGGCGGCGAGGATGGCGTAGTCGCCACACCCGGGGCACCAGCGCACCTCCTGGTCGGAGGTGAACTCCTTCTTGGTCTGCTTCGGGGCGTCTTCTGCGAGGTGCGGGACCCCCGCGGTGCCGCTGGGAGGGGCGCTGCCCGGCATACCCAGGTTGGTGGTCATGCTCGTCCTCCCTTGGCGGCCACGGCGTCGGTGGCCTTGCTGTCAGGAGCCAGGGCGTCGTCGCCGGAGGCGAGCGACACGATGGCGTCGGCGAGCTCGACCGTGGTGAACGGCAGCCCACGCACCTGGGTGAAGGAGTGGACGTCGACGAGGAACTTGGCGCGCAGCAGCATCGCGAGCTGGCCCATGTTCATCTCGGGGACGAGCACCCGGTCGTAGCGCCGCAGGACCTCGCCGGTGTTGGCGGGGAACGGGTTGAGGTGGCGCAGGTGGGCCCTGGCCACCTTGGCGCCGGTGTTGCGGACGCTGCGCGCCGCGGCGGCGATCGGCCCGTAGGTCGACCCCCAGCCGAGGACCAGCACGGTGGCCTCCCCGCTCGGGTCGTCGACCTCGAGGTCACCGATGGTGTCGGCGATCCGCTCGACCTTGGCGGCCCGCAGACGGGTCATCAGGTCGTGGTTGTCGGGGTCGTAGGAGATGTTGCCGGTGACGTTGGCCTTCTCGATGCCGCCGATCCGGTGCTCGAGGCCGGGCGTGCCGGGGATCGCCCACGGTCGGGCCAAGGTGGTCTCGTCGCGCAGGTACGGGTGGAAGACCGGCTCGCCCTTGTCGTCGGTGTCGTTGGGCTCGGTCGCGAACTCGACGGTCAGGTCGGGCAGCTCGGACACCGACGGGATCGACCACGGCTCGGAGCCGTTGGCGAGGTAGCCGTCGGAGAGCAGGAACACCGGGGTGCGATAGGTCGTGGCGATCCGCACCGCCTCCAGCGCGGCGTCGAAGCAGTCGGCGGGGGACTGCGGGGCCACGATCGGCACCGGGGACTCGCCGTTGCGCCCGAACATCGCCTGGAGCAGGTCGGACTGCTCGGTCTTGGTGGGCAGACCCGTCGAAGGGCCGCCGCGCTGCACGTCGACGATGACCAGCGGGAGCTCGAGCGAGACGCCGAGACCGATCGTCTCGGACTTGAGCGCGACGCCGGGGCCGGAGGTCGTGGTCACCCCGATGGCGCCGCCGAACGACGCCCCGAGGGCGGCGCCGATGCCGGCGATCTCGTCCTCGGCCTGCAGGGTCGTCACGCCGTAGCGCTTGAGGCCCGAGAGGGTGTGCAGGATGTCGGACGCGGGGGTGATCGGGTAGGAGCCGAGCACGAGCGGGATGCCGGCTCGGTGCGACGCCGTGACCAGCCCGAGGGCGAGCGCGGCGTTGCCGGTGATGTTGCGGTAGGTGCCCGGGGCCATCTTGGCGGGCGCGATCTCGTAGGAGACGGCGAAGTCCTCGGTGGTCTCGCCGTAGTGGAGACCGGCCCTCAGTGCCGTGAGGTTCGCGGCGAGGATGTCGGGCTTGGAGCCGAACTTCTTCTCCAGGAACGACTCGGTGCCGGTGGTCGGGCGGTGGTACATCCACGACAGCAGCCCGAGCGCGAACATGTTCTTGGCGCGCTCCTTGTCCTTGCGGGACAAGGTGTCGAAGGCAGCGAGGGCCTCGACGGTGATCGAGGTGAGCGCGACGGGGTGGACGTGCCAGGACTCGAGGCTGCCGTCGTCGAGGGGGTTGGCGTCGTAGCCGACCTTGGCGAGGTTGCGCTTCGAGAACTCGTCGGTGTTGGCGATGATCGTCGCGCCGCGCGGCAGGTCGCGCAGGTTGGCCTTGAGGGCCGCGGGGTTCATCGCGACCAGCACGTCCGGTGCGTCACCCGGGGTCAGGACGTCGTGGTCGGCGAAGTGCAGCTGGAAGCTGGAGACGCCGGGGAGGGTGCCCTGGGGCGCCCGGATCTCGGCGGGGAAGTTGGGCAGGGTCGAGAGGTCGTTGCCGAGTGCGGCGGTCTCCGACGTGAACCGGTCTCCGGTCAGCTGCATGCCGTCGCCCGAGTCGCCGGCGAACCGGATCACGACCCGATCGAGGCGTTGGACGCTCTTGCCGCTCGACTGTGTCTGCGTCACTGCGTGTTCCGCCACCTGTTCATCTGCTGTCTGCGCGCCGCTCGCCTCCTGCGGGCGTTCTTCCATGGTAGGACGGCTGCCGCCGGGGCATGCGGGCAACCCGCATTTCGGACAGTCGGGCATGTCGTTAATGGGCGCGGCGGATTGAGCCCTGACAGGTCGAGCGGGCGGTGCGCGAGCGGCGGCGGGCCGGCCCGCGAGTGGTGCGTGGCGGGTCAGGCCGTGACGGTGATCTCGTGGATCTCGTCGTAGGGGTGGCCGGCGCGCTCATGGATGCGCTGGATGGCGTCCTTGTCCGGTCCCTCGGAGAGGCAGAAGACGTGACCGCTCACCGGGTCGGCCCAAGCCTGCTTGAAGTCCACTGACTCCTCGTCCTGGATGGCGAGGTCGGCCCGGTGTGCCTCGAGCAGCGCCTCGGCGGTGACCCCGGGCATGTTGGTGTGGACATCCATGAACTGACCCATGGTGGCGCCCCTTTCTCAGGTTGGTTGTCCTGCCAAACTACGCCCGAGCGGCCGGGCGGAGGCTCCGTCAAATTGGTGGGAGCCCCCGGTGGGCTGGGAGCTCGGCGTGCCAGTCGGCCCACACCGCTGGCAGGCCGGAGGTGTGCGCCTCGTCGAGCAGCTCGCGGGCGACGCTGCCCGGTTCGTGCAGCCGGTATGCCGCGTGGCCGGCGACGGCGTCCGGCCGCCACCCGAGCGCGGTGAGGGTGTCGACGACCCGCGCCGTCCCGAGGGCGCCCGGTCCCAGCCCGGCCCGCACCTCGAGGTGCTCCACGAGGGCCGGCCGACCGGCATACCTCAGGGTCGTGTGGCAGTCGAGCCGGCCGCCGTCCTGGCCGCTGCGGCCGAGGGCGACCCGGTCGCGGAGCAGCAGGCGTCCGCCCTCGCTGACGTCCGCGCGCAGGTGGCGGGTGACGGCGGAGCCATCGGCGACGACGAGCGGTTCGCCGGCCCAGGTGAGGGTCGCGCCCTCGTGCACCCGCAGCGAGGCGTCGACCACGCAGCCGAGTCCCCGACCGTGGTAGGCCACGGTGCCCGCGACGTCGCGCAGGTCGAGGCGCATCCCGGGACCCACCTCGACCGCCAGCCGGAGGGTGTCCCCACCGAGGAGCGTGGCGGTCGTGGCGAGGAGGGCGACCTCGGCGCCCGACCCCTCCTGTCGGACCACTCGGGGGGTGACCAGGCCGGCGGCCAGCACGAGTCGGCTGCTGTCGCCCCGGGCCCAGAGCTCGACCCGGGCCGTGCGGACCTCAGTGTGCGTGGGCACCCGCACCGCCGCCATGACTGTGGGTGCCGTCTTCAGCGTGAGTGTGGGGGGCCATCGGGCCGGGGTCGACGGGCACGTGGTGGCCGCTGCGGTGGGCGCCGAGCATCGTCAGCACCCAGGCGCGCAGCTCGGCGACCGAGGCGGGGTCGGTGCGCGACAGGCCGATGACGGGCCGGCCGTCGCGGGCCTCCCGACCCTGCACCTGCATGAGGTCGGCGTCGACGCCGACGTGGGGCGCGAGGTCGGTCTTGTTGACGACCAGGAGGTCGGCGCGGGAGATGCCGGGGCCGCCCTTGCGCACCACGTCGCCGCCGCCGGCCACGTCGAGGACGAAGACCTGGGCGTCGACCAAGGCGGGCGAGAAGGTCGCGGTGAGGTTGTCGCCGCCCGACTCCACCAGCACCAGGTCGAGGGGTGCGAAGTCGGCCTCGAGGTCCTCGACGGCGAGCAGGTTGGCGGTCACGTCGTCGCGGATCGCGGTGTGCGGGCAGGCGCCCGTCTCCACGGCCCGGATCCGCTCGGGGTCGAGGACGCCGGCGGCGCGCAGCATCCGGGCGTCCTCGTCGGTGTAGATGTCGTTGGTCACCACCCCGAGTCGCAGCTCGTCGCCGAGCTCGCGACAGACCATGGCGATGAGCGAGGACTTGCCGGTGCCGACCGGGCCGGCGACGCCGAGCCGGAACGCGCGGGTGGCGTCGGGGCGGGTGGCGTCAGGCGTGGTGGTGTCTGGAATGGCGGTTTCAGGCACTGAACAGCCTCCGTGCGTGGGTGGGGTGGGCGTGCTGCCACTGCTCCAGCAGCGGCGCGGACGGCGCAGGGATGCCGTCCGGCTCGGTCAGGTGCGCGACGGTGGCCACGACCTGCTCGATCGCGGGACCGGCGTGCAGCAGCCACTCGGTGGTCTCGACCGGGTCGAGCGGGCAGAGCTTGAGGGCTGCGGCGCAGAGGGACTGGACGTCGTCGTACGCGACGAGACGGGCGGTGCGCGCACCGTCGAGACCGGCCGCGGCGGCCATCGCGCCGACCGCCACGGGCCGGGCGGGAGCGGGAAGGGGCGCGAGGGCGGAGGCGGCGGCGCTGCCGGGCCACAGCCGCTGGGCCAGTCGGCGTTGCCCCCGCCCCACCGCGATGGACGCGGCACGCACGACCTCGCTGGGGGTCCGGGCGGCCCAGGCCAGCTGGAGGTCGTCGAGGGGCAGTCCGGCGAGGGTGCGGTGTCGGGCGACCACCGCCGTCGCCGCGTCGACCAGCACGACGGTCCGCAGCCGGGTGGCCACCAGGGCGGGCACGTCGCGCGGCTCGAGGCCGCCGAGGAGGGCTGGCTCGAGGCCGGAGGACTGGGTGTGGCCGCCGACGGGCAGTCGGCCGTCGGCCAGCAGCATGGCTGCGAACTCGGGGTGGGGGAGCATGGCGGTTGGTGGTCCCAGTCTCGCTCAGAACAGCGAATAGCGTTGGGCGAGTGGGAGTTCGGTGGCCGGGGCCGGTTCGACGCGCTCGCCGTCGATGGTGATCGCGAACGACTCGGGGTCGACCTCGATCGTCGGCAGGGCGTCGTTGTTCACCATGTCGGCCTTGGTCACAGCCCGGGTCGGCCGGACTGCGGCCAGCTCGCGGCGCAGGCCGAGCCGGTCGGCGAGGCCGTCGTCGAGGGCCGCGGGCGCCACGAACGTCAGCGCGTGGTCGGCGCCCGCCCCGCCCTCGCCCACGAGCGCCGGGCGCATGAGCACCGGCTGCGGTGTGGGGATCGACGCGTTCGGGTCTCCGAGCGCGGCATACACGATCGCGCCCGCCTTGATCACGACGTCGGGGCGCCACCCGAAGAGCTTGGGGTCCCACAGCACGAGGTCGGCGAGCTTGCCCGGTTCGACAGACCCGATCTCGTGGTCGATGCCGTGCGCGATGGCGGGGTTGATCGTGTACTTCGCCACGTAGCGGCGGGCCCGCTCGTTGTCGGCGGGGAGGCCGCCGCCCAGGGTGCCGAGCCGGTCCTTCATCACGTGGGCGACCTGCCAGGTGCGGGTGACCACCTCGCCGATGCGACCCATCGCCTGCGCGTCGCTGCTCGTCATGGAGAGGGCGCCGAGGTCGTGGAGGATGTCCTCGGCCGCGATGGTGGTCGCGCGGATCCGGCTCTCGGCGAAGGCCAGGTCCTCGGGGACCGCAGGGTTGAGGTGGTGGCAGACCATCAGCATGTCGAGGTGCTCGGCGACCGTGTTGACGGTGTGGGGGAGGGTCGGGTTCGTCGAGCCGGGGAGCACGTTGGGGTGACCGGCGATGGTGATGATGTCGGGGGCGTGACCGCCGCCGGCACCCTCGGTGTGGAAGGCGTGGATGCTGCGCCCCGCGATCGCCCGGAGCGTCGAGTCGACGAACCCCGCCTCGTTGAGGCTGTCGCTGTGCAGCGCCACCTGCAGGCCGAACTCGTCGGCCGCACGCAGGGCCGCGTCGATCGCCGCCGGGGTGCTGCCCCAGTCCTCGTGGACCTTGTATGCCGCCGCGCCGGCGAGCGCCTGCTCGCGCAACCCTGCGCCGCTGACGGTGTTGCCCTTGCCCATGAGCAGGAGGTTGACCGGGAGGTGGTCGAGGCCGCGGAGCACGGACTGGAGGTGCCAGGGGCCGGGGGTGACGGTGGTCGCCTTGGACCCCTCGGACGGACCGGTGCCTCCGCCGCCCAAGGTGGTCAGCCCCGCCGCCAGGGCCTCGTGGACCTGGCTGGTGGAGAGGAAGTGCACGTGCAGGTCGACCCCGCCGGCGGTGAGGATGCGGCCCTCGCCGGAGATGACGTCGGTGCCCGGCCCGATCTCCAGGTCGGGGTGCACGCCGTCGGCGATGTCGGGGTTGCCGCTGCGGCCGAGGGCGACGATCCGGCCGGCACGGATGCCGACGTCGGCGCGCACGATGCCCCAGTGGTCGAGCACGACCGCGTTCGTGACCACGGTGTCGAGGGCCCCGTCCGCACTGCTGCGGGTGCCCTGGGCCATCGACTCGCGGATCGACTTGCCCCCTCCGAAGACGGCCTCCTCGCCTCCGAAGGTCAGGTCGTCCTCGACCTCGATCCAGAGGTCGGTGTCACCGAGCCGGACCTGGTCACCGGTCGTCGGGCCGTAGATCGCGGCGTAGCGCTCGCGGTCGAGGTCAGCCATCGAGCTGACCCTCGGTCGGGCGGCCGGTCGTGGCCGGCAGCTGGAGGCCGGGGACCCTGCGACGTCCGCGGAACGCGACGGCGTCGACCTCCCGGCTGACCCCTGGCTCGAACCGCACCGACGTGCCGCTGGGGAGGTCGAGCCGGAAGCCGTGGGCGGCCGTGCGGTCGAAGTCGAGGGCTGCGTTGCTGTCGGGCAGGTGCAGGTGGGAGCCGATCTGCACCGGACGGTCGCCGGTGTTCACGATGACGAGGGTGAGCCGTTCGGCGTCGGTGCGGTCGGCGTTGATGGTGACGGTGCCGGGCCTGACCCTGATCGCGCCGGGGCCGGAGGTGTTGCTGCTCAACGGGTTCCGTCCTCTCAGGCGATGGGGTGGTGGAGGGTGACCAGCTTGCGGCCGTCGGGGAAGGTCGCCTCGACCTGGATGTCCGCGATCATCTCGGGCACTCCGTCCATGACGTCGTCGCGGGTGAGCACGGTGCGCCCCTGCTCCATCAAGTCGGCCACGAGGGCGCCTTCCCTGGCGCGCTCGATGACCCAGGTCGAGAGGAGGGCGATCGACTCGGGGTGGTTGAGCCGGACGCCGCGCGACAGGCGGTCGCGGGCGACCATGCCGGCCACCGACAGCAGGAGCTTCTCGGTGTCAGCAGGGGACAGGTGCATCGCGGCCTCCTTGGCGTGACGGTGCCCGGCCTCTCGGTGGTGGTTCGGTGCGGTCGGGCAGGGCCAGTAGACCAAGGCAGTGTTTCGTGCGGATTTCCTCGCCGCCAGCGCTAGCGTCCAAGGATGTCGTCGCGCAGCACCCCCACGTCGCGCAGCGCCCCCACGTCCGGTGCCAACCCCACGTCCGGTGCCAGCCCCACGTCCGGTGCCAGCCCCACGGGGGGCGCCGTCTCCCCGCGCGTCGTCATCCTGCCCAGTCCGCTGCTCGGGCCGGCCAGCTACCTGCCCCTGGCCGGGCTCCTCAGGGACCGCGGGCTGCCGACCGTGGTCGCGTCGGTGCCTGCCGGTGAGGTCATGCCGGGCGGCGTGCTCCACGCCTTCGGAGCGGTGACCGACCACCATGAGGCCACCCTGCTCGTCGCGCACAGCAACGCCGGGTACTACGCGCCGACCCTCGCCAGCGCGCGCGACCTACCCGTCGTCTACCTGGACGCTGCGCTGCCCGCTCCCGGCGTGGCCGAGACCAGGCTGGCTCCCGCGTCCTTCGCGGAGTTCATCGAGACACTTCCGCTGACGGATGGTGTGCTCCCGCCCTGGCCGTCGTGGTGGGACCGCGCGGAGGTCGCGGCCCTCTTCCCGAACGACGACTGGCTCGACCGCGTGACCCGCGAGGCCCCCCGCCTTCCCCCCGACTACTTCACGACGCCGCTTCCGGTGCCGTCGGGCTGGGAGGCGCGGCCCGCGGCATACCTCGGCTTCGGTGACACGTATGCCGAGGAGCTCGCCCGCGCCGAAGGGCTCGGCTGGGTGGTGCGTCGCGAGGCCGGCCACCACCTCGCCCACCTCGCCGAACCCGCCCGCGTCGCGGACCTCCTCCTGGGCCTCCTCCGCGCCCTTGCGACACCTCGCTGAGGTTGCTCGTCAGTCGTCGAAGGTGGACCAGCAGATGGCGCTGCGGCGCGCCTGGTCCTCGAGCACGAGCACTCGGATCTCCTCGGGAAGCTGGTCGCGCTGCCAGTCGCGCTCACGTCGTCTGGCTTCGGGATCGTGCGGGCTCGCTGCCTGAGCGGCCTTGATCGCGTAGGCCGCTGCCCCGAGGTCGTGTTCAGCCACGTGTCCGACGCACGCCGCCTGGCCGGCGGCATAGGCGGCGAACCGGGCTGGCCCCCGCAGCGGTCGCGCCGCACCCATCGCCTGTCCGCCTCGGGACCTCGCGCCCATCATCGTCAGCGCGCTGCGGGCCCAGCCACGCGCCGCGTCGATCGCCGCTCGTGGGCGACCATCCGATGGCTCGTCCCGCTCGAAGAGCGGCAGGACGTGCTCGGCACACGCCGCTGCCCACAGGGCCAGGAGGTGGTGGTCGGCATCCGTGAGCGTCCCGCCACGGCGCACCGTGACCAAGCGCGGGTCACGGACTTCGGGGAGGATCACCCGACCAGCCTGCCAGCCCTCGACCTTCCCACCACGGCCTGGCCGGTCGATGCTGGAGGAGATGGCTGTGGAGTGACCGCCCGAGTGCTCGGCTCCGGACCGATCCGTCGGGCACCGGTCTCCCACCCGTCTCGGGGAACTGGCTCGGTCAGGCGGCTCGGAAGCCGTGGCGGTCCAGGGGTCGGGTGGTGTGGGTGCGGCCGTCGGGGGCGGTCCAGGTGCAGATGCCGAGCTCGTCCATGGTGACCTGCCAGCCGGCGTGGTGCTTGAACCCGTGGTGGGTGGCGCACAGGGTCTGCAGGTTGGTGACGGTGGTCGGCCCGTCGGGATGTCGGACCACGTGGTCGAGCTGGCAGCGTCGGGCGGCGGTGCCGCAGCCGGGGAACCGGCAGGTGCCGTCCCGGGAGCGGACGGCTCGCGCGGTGGCGGCGCCGGGCCGGTAGGTGCGCGGGTCCTGCCAGCGGGTCGCGCCGGTGACCGAGTCGCTGCGGGCGAGCCGGACGGTGACGTCGGGGTCGGACAGGAGGGCGACGACGTCGGCGGGGAGCAGCGAGCCGAGCAGCGGCACCTCGGTGTGCGCGGACACGAACCACAGGTCGCCACCGTGGTCGTGGAGGACGCCGTCGTCGAGCTCTTCGCAGCCGCCGAGGTCGACGTATCCACCGCCTGGCTCGGACGATGCTGACTCCGAGGGCTCGTCGAGGCACGTGGCTGAGACCCCGAGGGCCGGCCGGGTGTGGTGGCCGGTGTCAATCGGCGCCACGAGCTCGATCGTCGTGCTGATCGTCGCGTTGGCCGCGATGAGGTCGGCCAGCGCATCGGCCCTCGCTGCTCCCATCCGAAGCCCGGGCTGGGAGCGGGCGTACTCGGCGGCGAGCCCGTCCACGGCACCCCAGACGCGCATCGCCACGGGTGTCGGCAGGTCGGCCACGAGCCGGGTCATGCCGGTGCACTCGCCGGGCCGCACCGAGACGTCAGCGCGAGTCCGGGCCAGCTGGGCGAGGAGGTCGGCGTCGTCCGGTGCGCACCGGTCGGCCGCCCGACGGGCGCGCCGTCGAAGTGCGGCGCAGCTCATCTCGGTGACGCCGCCGTCGAGGACGCGGGCCTCGAACTCGTGCAGCCGTGCCCAGGGCGCAGCCGCCGACTCCGCGACCACGGCATCCACGCGGTAGGGCTCGAGGTCGCCCGACCACGCCAGCGCCTGGACCTGCGGCAGGGCGCACACGACCCGACGGGCGTGGTCGATGCGGGTGGACATGGTGCGGGGTGAGACGTGCAGGAGGGCGGCGAGCGACCCCGCAGCGAGGGCCTGGCCGGAAAGCCGAGGGCGCCGGGTGCCGGCCTGAGCCGCGTCGGCCGCCTCGCAGTCGATGCGCTCGTCGCAACGCCGGGCCACCGTCTCCATCGCCGAGCGCTGCCGCGCTGTCGCGGCACTGACCACCCGCTGCGTCGCGACGACCAGGGCCTCGGCCTGCTCGGCTGACAGGTCCGCAATCGCCTCGTCGGTCAGCGCGAAGACGGCACCGACGAGGTCAGCCGGGTCGGCTCGCCGCACGGTCTCCACGTCGTCGAACATGTGTCCATCGTAGAGTCAGGCACTGACAGCCGAAGGTGCGTCGTCCACAGGCACAGTCCGCGAAAAGCATTGGGACGAAACAGAATGACGAGCTACGTTCGAGACATGGATCGCCCCGCTCTTGACGACGCCCTCGCCGACCGGGAGGCCGTGCTGCGTGCCTTCGTCCGGCCCGACGGCACGCTCTCGGCCATCCCGACCCGCGTCCGCAAGCGCCTCGTCGTCCTCAACGAGATGGCCCAGTCGTTCGAGATCGGGGAGACCTACGACGAGACCCAGGTCAACACCAGCCTCCGCGTCTGGCACGACGACGTCGCCGCCCTGCGCCGCTACCTCGTCGAAGAGGGCTTCCTCGAGCGCCGCGACGGCCGCTTCTGGCGCGCCGGCGGCACGCTGGGCACGCCCGGCGCCTAGGTCGCCAGCTCTGCCCGGCTCCTAGGTCGCCAGCTCTGCCCGGCTCCTAGGTCGCCAGCTCGAAGTCCTCGAAGTCGAACCCCGGTGACACGAGGCAGCTCACCAACGCGTCCTGGTCGGTGACCACGGTGCGCTGCCAGTGCCCGGCGGGCACGAGCACCTGAGCTTCGCCGGTGTCCCCGACCGAGCGGCGTGCACAGTCCTCGGAGGCGGCGGGACGCGAGTCCGAGCCCCCGAGCTCGAGGGTGACGACGCCCGTGTGGGCCAGCCAGATCTCGTCCGAGTCAACCCGGTGCCAGGCGGACGCCTCGCCGGCCGGGAGCAGGAAGTAGATCAACGTCGCCGCCGAGCGGGTGCGACCGTCGGGGAGCTCGACGGTGGCCGGCGACACCCACGTCTGCCGGTACCAGCCACCCTCCGGGTGCGGCTCGAGGTCGAGGGCTTCCGCGAGTGCAGGCTTCATTCCTGCAGTGTCCCCGACGCAGGGCGACGTCGGCGCCAAGGCGACCCGTTCCACGATGCGGTTCGGCAGGTGAGCAGCCCTACCTGCTGCCAGACTCTGCTCATGCTGAGGCTGGATGACCTCTGGGTCTGGGACTCCTGGGTGGCCGACGACGGCGACCTCTACCACCTGTTCTTCCTCCAGGCGCCGCGGGCGCTCGGCGACCCGGGCAAGCGGCACACCGCCGCGACGGTGGGCCACGCCACCTCGCCTGACCTCGTCGACTGGACCTACCTCGGCGAGTGCCTCGGGCCCGACCGCAGTGGCAGTGCCCGGTTCGACGACCTGGCGATCTGGACGGGGTCGGTCGTCCGCGACGGCGAGCGGTGGCGGATGTACTACACCGCCGTCTCCAACCGCGGCCACCACGTCTACGACCAGCGCGTGGGCGAGGCCTACTCCGCCGACCTGCAGCACTGGGAGCGCGGCGGCCCGGAGCCGGTCGTCGGCGTGGACGGGCGCTGGTACAAGAACCTCCAGAACACCCCGGCCCCCACCGAGGGCCCGGACCTCGAAGGGTCCAGCGAGACCTGGCGCGACCCCCTCGTCTTCCGCGACCCGAGCGGCGACGGCTGGCACATGTTCGTGAGCGCCCGCGCCCGCGACGCGGCACGCAACGACGACGGCGTGGTCGCGCACGCCACGAGCCCCGACCTCGAGACCTGGACGCTCGGCCCGCCGCTGTGTGCACCGGGCGCCGGGTTCGGACAGCTCGAAGTGCTGCAGAACAAGGAGATCGACGGTCGCTGGGTCCTCGTCTTCACCTGCCACCCGCAGGAGATGACGGCCGAGCGCATCGCCCGCACCGGTGAGTACTGCACGTGGTCGGTGCCCGGAGCGGGACCCCTGGGTCCGTGGGACATCGACGCCGCCCGGCCCTTCACCAGCGAGCCGCACCTCTTCGCCGCGCCGCTCGTGCAGCAGCGTGACGGGTCGTGGGTGCTCGTCGGCTTCCGCAACCTCGAACCCCAGGGCCTCGACGGCTTCGAGATCATCGACCCCATCCCCGTGACCCTCGACGCCGACGGCTACCTCGTCGCCCGCTGACGTCGCTGGCTGACGTCGCCCACGGCGTCGCGCTCCGCGTCGCCTGAGACGCAGGAGGTATGCCGCGTGGCTGAGCCGGCCACGCGGCATACCTCACGCGCGTGGCGCGGGAAATGGGCAGGCGACGCGCACCGCCTCCTGTCTAGGGTCGCCAGCATGTTCATCCGCCAGGAGCAGCCGTCCGACGCCGACGAGATCCGTGAGCTGCACCGCCGTGCGTTCGCCAGGCCGGCCACGCAGGACGCGCCCGCCACCGATGGTGCACTCGAGGCCAACCTCGTCGACGAGCTCCGGACCGACGGTGACCTGCTGACACCGCTGTGCCTCGTCGCGGTGGAGGACGGAGTTGTGGTCGGCCACGTCGCGATGAGCCGGGCGCTCCTCGACGACCGCCCTGCACCCCTTGCGGCACTGGGTCCGCTCGGGGTGCTGCCTGAGCGGCAGGGTGCGGGGGTCGGATCGGCCCTGATGCACGCCACGCTCGCGGCCGCGGATGCCGTGGGCCTGCGCGGGGTCGTGCTGCTCGGGCACGCCACGTACTACCCGCGGTTCGGCTTCCGGCCGGCCGTCGACCACGGCATCACCCCACCGCAGGACTGGGGTCCGGCGTACTTCCTGCTCCGGACCCTTGGCGCCTGGGGAGACGGCCGCACCGGGGCATTCCGCTACTCGCCGGCCTTCGAGCGCCTCGAGCGCCTCGAGGGCCGTGGCTAGGGCTGGGGCTGGGGCTGGCGAGGGGCGGTCACCAACCGACCCAGCACGTCCTCGAGGTCGGTGAGGTCGCGCGCCTGCTCGGGCGTCAGGGCCGCGAGCGGGGTCCTGGCCAACCGGGCGTAGACCGCAGCCATGGCGGTGAACAGCTCGGGACTGGCGCCGGCCGCGCCCTGGGTCTGCGCGATCTGCTCCATCTCGTCGACGAACCGCGCGCTCTTGCTCGCCGCCACCGCGATGCGGCGACCGGCTGTGGCGGCCGCGCCGGGGAACTCCTCGGCCAGGTCGGCCAGCACGACGTCCAGCACGCCGTGGGCCTGCGCCGTCTGAAGCGCCTGGGCCCACAGGGCGGTGGTGCCCTTGTAGACCGAGGCGGTGCACATCTTCACGGCTGAGGCCGCCCCGGGTTCACCGCCCACCACCCGCGTTCGTAGCCCGTCCGTCGCGAGGTCCGCCAGGGCGGCCGCCGCGTCGCCGGACAGGTAGAGCGTCGTGTCGCCCCCGGGGGTCGGGGGTCCGCCGCTGATGGCCCCGTCGACGAAGTCGAGGGCCTGCGCCCGGGCCAGGGCTGCCAGCTCGCGGACCGTCGCGGGCGAGACCGCATTGAGGTCGGCCACGAGCGGTCTCGCCCCGGTGCGGCGGCAGGCGTCGAGGATGGCGCCCATGGTCGCCACGGCACCGCCGGGCGGCACCACGCTGACGACCACGTCGCTGCCGCCCACCACTGCGTCGAGGTCGGCGACGAGCTCCAGCCCCTCGGCCAGGCTCCGCGTGCGTTCGCTGCGTCCAGCCAGCGTCACCAGCACGCGCACCCCGCCCGCCTGCCACCTGCGAGCGAGGGCCGAGCCCATGGCGCCGGGCGACACGACCCCGATCGTGAGCGTGGGCGCGCCGCCCCCGGGCTCGGACCTGCCGGGCACGTTCAGTCGCCGGTCTTGCCGTCGGCGAGCTCGCGCAGGATGTCGAGGTGCCCGTTGTGGCGTGAGTTCTCCTCGATCAGGTGGAGGATCACCCAGCGCAGCGTCGGGTGCTCACCGGACCGGAACGGAGTCGCCGACCGGTCGTCGAGGTCCAGCCCGGCGATGATGGCGTCGGTGCGCCCGGCCTGCTCGACGTACTCCGCCAAGGTCTGCGCCAGGGGAGCCGTGGCGCCGAGGCTGAACTCGCGGTCGGGCTCTTCGTCGGTCCACGGGCCGAGGTCGGGACCCCCGACGAACCGGTTCTCGATCCACGAGTGCTCGACCCAGCGCAGGTGGTTGAGCACCCCGCCCAGGCTCATCAGCGGCGACCCCGGCAGGGGCGCCGCACCCACGTGCTCGTCGGCGAGGTCGCGGCACTTCTCGGCTGCCGTGTCTCGCGTGTACTGGAGCATGGTGAGGAGCGTCGTGCGCTCGTCCCAGGCCTCGGGGGTGTCGGTGCGCGTCATGGGCCGACCCTGTCGCACCGACCGGCCCAGCGCCACCGGATTGTCCGGCGCGACCCGATCGTCGGGCGGGCCAGCGGCTCAGTTGGGGTTGAACCCGTGCTCGGGGGTCGGCGGCACCACGCCCAGCGTGGCGGCCAGCTGTCGCTCCCGCCGCACCAGCGTGACCCCGAGCCGCAGCCGGGTCTCGGTGTCGGCAGCGGCGAGCAGCCGCTGTCGGTCGCCGAGGTCGAGGCCCACGGCCGTGCCCACGGCATACGAGAGCTCGTCGGCATCGGTCGGCCACTGCGGCTCCTCGGCCCCGAGGGTGGTGGCGTAGTCGTGCAGGGCGCCGCGCAGGCGGTCGGCCAGGTCTGCCACCGCTTCGGCGTCGCCGGTGCGCTCCTCGAGGAGGGTCACCTCCCCGGTCAGGTATGCCGTGCCGGCGCCGGCCACCAGCGCGTCCAGCCGGAACCGGCGCACCCCCGTGGAGACCATCAGGTAGCGACCGTCACCGACCGGGGCGGCCTGCAGCACCCGAGCCACGCAGCCGACCTCGTGCAGGTCCCGGACGGCGTCAGGACCGACCTCGTGGCCCTGCCGGATCGCGACGACGCCGAACTCGGGGACGTCCATCGCGGTGACGAGGTCGCTGAGCAGCTCGAGGTAGCGCGGCTCGAAGAGCTGCAGCGGCAGCGTCGCGCCCGGCACGAGCACGGTGCCGAGCGGGAACAGCGGGAGCTGGGCCATGCCCCTCACGCTAGGTGTCCCCCCGTCGGCGCAACACCCCTGCGCGGTGCAGTCCCACTAGGCTGCCAACCGTGTCGCCCTACGTCGTCATCGCCGCGGTGGTCGCAGTCGGCCTGCTGCTCTTCGTGGCCGCGATGGGCGCCCGGGCGCTGCTCGCCCCGAGGGCACCGACCCGCGCCAAGCTGACGACCTACGAGTCCGGCGTCGACCCCGTCGGACGCGACTGGGCGCAGACGCAGGTCCGCTACTTCGTCTACGCGTTCCTCTACGTCATCTTCGCCGTCGACGCGGTCTACCTGTTCCCCTGGGCGCTCGTCGTCCGGAGCAACCTGGGTGCAGCGTCGCTGGTCGAGATCGCGGTCTTCGTGGGCATCCTGCTGGTCGGACTGGTGCACGCCGCACGCCGCGGTCTGCTGAGGTGGCTCTGATGACGACGACCCAGCCGACGACCCAGCCGACGACCCAGCCGACGAGCCGACCCACGCCACTGCCGATGCCCAGGGTCGGGCCCGCCACGGACCTGGCTCCCCACCCGATCCGCGTCGTCCTCAACTGGGGCCGCCGCTACTCGCTGTGGGTCTTCAACTTCGGGCTCGCCTGCTGCGCGATCGAGTTCATCGCGGCGTCTATGGCGCGCCACGACTTCATCCGGCTCGGCGTCATCCCGTTCGCGCCCGGCCCCCGCCAGGCTGACCTGATGGTCGTGTCCGGCACGGTCACCGACAAGATGGCGCCGGCGGTGCGGCGGCTCTACGACCAGATGCCCGAGCCCAAGTACGTGATCTCCTTCGGCGCCTGCTCGAACTCGGGTGGCCCCTACTGGGACTCCTACTCCGTCACCAAGGGCGTCGACACCATCATCCCCGTCGACGTCTACGTGCCGGGATGCCCGCCGCGTCCCGAGTCACTCCTCCAGGGCATCCTCAAGCTCCAGGAGAAGATCGCCGCCGAGACGTTGAGCACCAAGGGGATTCGCGCGAAGTACGCCGGCCACCGGATCGCGTCGGCGGGCGAGGTCAACCGCCCGCTCGTGCAGCCGCCGGTCAAGGACACCCCGTGAGCGACCCCAGCGCGCTGACCCGCGCCGAGGTCGAGCCCGCCGACTGGGTGGAGACGATCTCCGCTGCTCGGGGTGAGGGCTACACCTTCTTCGACTGGCTGACCGCGGTCGACCAGCTCGACGACGAGCAGGCTCCGGGGCTCGACGTCGTGTGCCACCTCATGGACGGCTCCACGCCGACTGCCTTGCGCCGCAAGCTCTTTCGCACACGCGTCCCGGCCGGCGCCAGCCTCGCCAGCCTGACCGCAGTGTTCCGAGGCGTGGCCTGGCACGAGCGCGAGACCCACGAGATGTTCGGTCTCGACTTCGATGGCTTCGACGACGGCACCGGCCTCGGCCTGCGCCCGCTGCTCCTGCCCGACGGGTTCGAGGGCACGCCGCTGCGCAAGTCGTTCGTCCTCGCGGCGCGCGCCTCCAAGCCGTGGCCGGGCGCCAAGGAGCCGGGCGAGTCCGAGCACGCCAAGCCCACCGGTCGGCGCCGCGTCTCCGCGCCGGGTGTGCCAGACCCCGAGTGGGGGCCGCGGTGAACGACGCCGTCGAGGTGACGCTGCGCGCCGTCGGCGTGCTGGCGGCCTTCCTCGTCCTCCCGCTGCTCGTGGGCCAGACCGAGCACAAGGTGATGGCCCACATGCAAGGACGCCTGGGTCCCATGTATGCCGGTGGGTTCCACGGGTGGGCGCAGCTCGTCGCCGACGGGGTCAAGTTCGTGCAGAAGGAGGACATCACCCCGGCGGCAGCCGACCAGCGGGTCTTCCGGTTCGCCCCGGCGGTCGCGCTCGTGCCCTACCTCGTCGCGATGGCCGCCATCCCGCTCTCGCCGGACGTCGTCGCGGCCGACCTGCCGGCATCGGCGGTCTTCGTCCTCGCGGTGACCGCGGTCGGCATCCTCGGCACCCTGATGGCCGGGTGGGCGAGCGCCAACAAGTACTCGCTGCTGGGCGCCATGCGCGCCGCGGCCCAGCTGCTCTCCTACGAGCTGCCGATGGTGCTCGCGGTCGCGAGCGTCTGCCTCGCCGCAGGCTCCCTCTCCCTGTCCGGCATCGTCGCAGCGTGGTCGCCGTGGTGGCTGGTCCTCCAGCTACCGGGGGCGATCGTGTTCCTGGTGTCCGCGGTGGCCGAGCTCCAACGACCGCCGTTCGACATGCCGGTCGCCGACTCAGAGATCGTGTTCGGCGCCTACACCGAGTACACCGGGCTGCGGTTCGCGTTCTTCCTCCTGAGCGAGTACGCCGGGATCGTCGTCATGTCCCTGCTCTTCGCCGTCCTCTACCTCGGCGGCTGGCACGGCCTCGCCAGAGACCAGCTCGGCTGGCTGTGGACCCTGCTCAAGGGCTTCTGCATCGCCGTCGTCGTGATCTGGCTGCGGGTGGCCTGGCCGCGGCTGCGCGAGGACCAGCTGCAACGACTGGCCTGGCTCGTCCTCGTGCCCCTCGCGCTGGCCCAGCTGGCCCTGACCGGGGTCTGGGTGGTGGTGAGCGCATGAGCGAGCAGCCGAAGAAGCCGGGATCGATCGGCATACCCGGGATCCTCAAGGGGCTGGCCACCACGGCGCGGACCATGGCCAAGCCGACCCACACCGCGGAGTACCCCGACGCCCAGCCACACCTGCCGCCGCGCAGCCGTGGGGTGATCGCGCTCCTGGAGGAGAACTGCACGTCCTGCATGCTCTGCGCCCGTGAGTGCCCCGACTGGTGCATCTACATCGACTCCCACAAGGAGACGATCCCGGCCACCACCCCGGGTGGGCGCGAGCGGCAGCGCAACGTCCTCGACCGCTTCGCGATCGACTTCAGCCTCTGCATGTACTGCGGCATCTGCATCGAGGTCTGCCCGTTCGACGCGCTGCACTGGAGCCCGGAGTTCGAGTACTCCGAGCTCGACATCCGCGACCTCCTGCACGAGAAGGACCGGCTCGGCCAGTGGATGCCCACCGTGCCGCCGCCCTCCGCGCTCGACGAGCACTCCGCCGAGCCCGCCGAGATCGGCGCGACCACCCGGCCCGGTCGGCTGGTCCGCACCACCCCGACCCGCCCGGCACCGACCCGTGCGACCCCGTCCGACCAGGAGCCACAGCCGGCCGCCGCCCCGACGTCGGAGACGCCGGCCGCCGGGACCCCGGCTGCGGAGACGCCGGCCGCGGAGACCCCGGCCGCGGAGACCCCGGCCACGGACGCACCGGCCACGGCCGCGGAGGAAGAGAAGTCGGAGCCCGGGGAATGACGGCACTCGACGTGGCCTTCGCCGCGGTCGGCGTCGTCACCGCGGCCAGTGGGCTGCTCGCCGTGACGACCCGCCACGTGGTGCACGCAGCGCTGTGGCTGGTGGTCTGCCTCGGCGCGGTCGCCGGCTGCTACCTGGTGCTCGGGGCGGAGTTCGTCGCCCTCGTGCAGCTGCTCGTCTACGTCGGCGCGATCGTCGTGCTCGTCCTCTTCGCCCTTATGCTCACGCGCGCCCCGATCGGCGCGAACCCCGACATCAGCACCGGCCGGCTGCACCGCGTCCTCGCCGGCGTCCTCGGGGCGGGTGTGACGGCGTTGCTCGCCGCCGCGCTGCTGCCTCTGGCGGGCCCGGCCGTCCAGCGTCGGGACACCTCCACCACCGCGCTCGCCGAGCAGCTGTTCGGCACCTGGGTCTGGCCGTTCGAGGTCCTGTCCGTCCTCCTGCTCGTCGCGCTGGTGGCGGCGATGGCGGTGTCGCGCATGACCCGTCCGCCGGTCGCCGCCCGGCCCGCCGAGGCCGTGACCGCCGAGGACGGCGCCGCATGATCCACCTCGCCGGTCCCTACCTGCTCGCCGCCGTCCTCGCCGGACTCGGCACCTACGGCGTGCTCGCCCGGCGCAACGCCGTGCTCGTGCTCATCGGCGTCGAGCTGGTCCTCAACGCCGGCAACCTCCTGCTCGTCTCGGTGGGTGCGGCCGGAGGCGACCGCTGGGCGGCGGGCAACGTCCTCACGCTCTTCGTCATCACCATCGCCGCCGCCGAGGTCGTGGTCGCGCTGGCCGTCGTGCTGGCCGTCTTCCGGCTGCGCGGCGACGTCGACCTCAGCGAGCGGCTCAGCAGCGAGCCGGTCAGCAGCACAGTGCCGGTCAGCAGCACAGTGCCGGTCAGCAGCACAGTGCCGCTCAGCAGCGACGTGGAAGGGGGGCGGTCGTGAGCGGCACGGCCACCCGCCTCGTCGTCCTCGTCCCCACGGTCGCAGCCCTCCTCGGGTTGCTGGTGGCCCGTCGGTCAGAAGCCCGCGCGGCCCGCGTACTGGCCGTCGCCGCGTCCGTCCTCGCCGTGGTCTTCGCCGTGGCAGAGGTCGTGGCAGTCCACGGCTCGTCAGGCGCGGGCACGGTCTCGTCGATTCCCGCCCTCGCGGCTGGGGAGCTGCGCATCCCGTTGCAGCTGCAGGCGACCACGGCCACCGCCACCATCGCCCTGGTGGTCGCCGTCGTCGGCTGGGCGGTGCAGGTCTTCGCCGGCTGGTACCTGCGCGACGACGACCGCTACGGCATCTTCGCCGCCACCGTCTCGCTCTTCACCGCCGCCATGCTCCTCGTGGTCCAGTCCGCCGACCTCGTCCTCACCCTCGTCGGCTGGGAGGTGATGGGCTGGTGCTCCTACCTCCTGATCGGCCACTGGAGCCGCAAGGAGACCGCCCGCCGCGCCGCGCTCAAGGCCTTCCTCGTCACCCGGCTCGCGGACGTCGGCTTCGTCCTCGGGGTGGTGATCCTCGCCGCGGGAGCCGGCTCCACGGCATACCGACGGGTGGTGCAGTCCTGGGCCGGCGCCGGCTGCAACGACGCCGGGCTCTGCATCGGCCCCAGCAGCACCCTCCTGAACGCGGCCATGGTGCTGCTCGTCATCGGCATCCTCGGCAAGTCGGGCATGGTGCCGTTCCACGACTGGCTCCCTGACGCCATGGAAGGCCCGACGCCCGCGTCCGCGCTGATCCACGCCGCGACGATGGTCGCGGCCGGCACCTTCGTGCTCGCCCAGCTCTTCGACGTGCTCGCCGCTGCCGACGGCGCGCGCTGGCTGCTCGCGCTGAGCACCGCCGTGACCATGGTGTATGCCGCCGTGCTGGCCTTCGGTCAGAGCGACCTCAAGCGGCTGCTCGCCTACTCGACCCTGAGCCAGGTCGCCCTCATGCTGTCTGCGCTCGCGGTGGCTCCGGCCGACGAAGGGCCCGGCGCGGGTGTCCTCCACCTCTACTCCCACGCGTTCTTCAAGGCGTTGCTGTTCCTCGCGATCGGCTGGCTCAGCGTGACCGTCGGCGGCACCGCCGCGACGACGATGCGCGGCGGGGTGCGTGGCCACCTGTTCATCCGGCCGGCCATGTTCGTCGGACTGCTGTCGCTCGCGGGCGTCCCGCCGCTGGTCGGGTTCGTCTCCAAGGAGCACGTGCTCTCCGCAGCAGAGGCAGGCATCGGCGACGGCCAGGCCCGCGCCTGGGTCGTGTTGCTGGCCGGGCTGCTGACCGTCGTCCTCACCGCGGCCTACTGCATGCGCGCGTGGATCGTCCTCGACGACCTGCGCGCCGCAGACATCGAGCGCCACGACGCCGACACCGCGACCGTCGGGGTCCGCACGGCCGTCACGGTCCTGGCCGTCCTCACGGTGGTCGGCGGCCTCGTCGTGGTGACTCCGTTGCTCGACCCCGGTGGCCACATCGGCTGGCTCGTCGCCCTGCTGAGCGTCCTGCTCATCGTCGGGGCGGGCCTGGCCGTGCGGTCGGTGGCTGCCGGCAAGGATCCCGCGATCCGCGTCGTCGGCGCGCGGATCCCGTCCTTCGACGCGGGGCTCGGGGTCGACCGCCTTTACGTCGCCCTGGTCGCGCGACCCGTGCTCGCCCTGGCCCACCTCGTCGTGTTCCTCGACCGGGAGGTCGTCGACGCCTACGTCCGCGGTGCGGCGGCGGCGACCCGGTTCGGAGGAGCCGGCGGCCAGCGGGCCCACCGGCGCGAGGTGGCCGCGTCAGGCCTGGCCTGGGTCGTGGCCGGAGTCGTGGCGGTTGCGCTCGCAGGGGTGGCGCTGTGGTGATCCTCGCCAGCCTCGTGGTCCCCGCCGCCGTCGCCGTCTGGCTGCTCACCGCGGGCCGCGGCGTCTCCCACCGCACCGCCAACCTGCTCGCCAGCGCGGCCAGCGTGGTGACCCTCGCCGGCGTCCTCTTCGCCGTGATCACCCGCCCCACCGTCGACCGGGCCTGGGTGCCGTCGCTGGGCCTGCGCTGGCAGCTGGCCGTCGACGGGATCAGCGCGCCCCTCCTGCTGCTCACCGCGATCCTCGGTGTCGGGGTGGTCCTGCACACCCTCGACCGGCCCCCGCAGGGTGGCACCACGGCCGCCTTCCACGCCTGCCTGCTGCTGGTCGAGTTCGGTGCCCTGGCCACCTTCTACGCGCGCGACGCGGTGCTCTTCTTCGTCGCGTTCGAGCTGGTGCTCGTGCCCATGTGGGTGCTCATCACCCGCTTCGGCGACCCCCACGACCCGGCCGCGCGCGCCGATGCCGGGGGGCGGTTCGTCCTCTACACCGCGTTCGGCTCGACCCTCATGCTCGTCGGTATCCTCGCCCTCGTCGCCAAGGCAGGCACGTCCGACCTCGACGTCCTCGCCCAGGGCGGTGGGCGCGGCATACCCGTCGGCACCCAGACCCTGATCGCTGCGCTGCTCGTCGCCGGGCTGGCCGTCAAGGTGCCGGTCTTCCCGGTGCACACCTGGCTCCCACCCGCCCACACCACCGCACCCACCGCGGGCTCGGTGCTGTTGGCTGCCGTGCTCCTCAAGATGGGCACCTACGGCCTCGTCCGGCTGCCGCTGGCCTCCCTGCCAGAGGGCTTCGCGAAGGTCGCACCTGTGCTCGCGGTGCTCGGCGCGGTCGGCATCATCTGGGGAGGCCTGGCCTGCCTCGTCGAGCGCGACCTCAAACGGCTGATCGCCTACTCGTCCGTGGCCCACATGGGCTTCGTCGTCCTCGGGCTGTCCAGCGGCACCCGCACCGGCCTGCAGGCGGCGTTGTTCGCGAACGTCGCCCACGGAGTGGTCTCCGCGCTCCTGTTCGTCGTCGTGGGTGGGCTCAAGGAGCGCTGGGGGAGTGCCGACCTGGCGACCGCGCGGGCCGCGCTCCGCGAGGTCACCCCGCGCCTGGGGTTCGCCCTCGTCGTCGGCCTCGCCGCGTCACTGGGGCTGCCCGGTCTGGCCGGCTTCTGGGGTGAGTTCCTCAGTGTGTATGCCGCGTGGTCACCAGCCGCTGACCGTCCCGAGGGCCTCTTCCGCGCCCTGGCCGTCGTCGGCGCGCTCGGCACAGTGCTGGCCGCTGCGTACGCGCTGCGGGTCCTGCGGACGGTCTGGGCGGGCGAACGCACCGAACCCCGGATCGAGGACAGCCGCGACAGCGAGTGGGACGTCATCGCCGTGCTCGTCCTGGCCGTCCTGCTGCTCGGCATCGCCCCCGGGCCCCTGCTCGCGCTCACCGACGACACGGTGACCACCCTCATCGGAGCCGCGCCATGACCGCGCCCGGCGCCACCAGCCTGGTGAGCTTCGACTGGCTGGCCCTGGGCCCCGTCGCGGTCCCGGCGCTGGGCGCCGTGCTCGTCCTCGTCGTCGACGTCCTCGCCCCGCGGCTGGTCCGGCTGCACGCCGCGGTCGGACTGCTCGCGCTGGCGGCCGGTGTCGCCCTCGCGGTGCCCGGGGCGCTGCGGTCGGCCGACGACCCGCTGCGCACGCTCTGCCTCCCGGCCCCCGACGGGGCGTGCCTCTACGAAGCCGGTCCGCTCGCGAGCGCCCTGCAGCTCGGCGCCCTCGCATCGGCACTGGTCGTCCTGCTGTTGAGCTGGCCCGGGGCCGACCCTCGCGACCACCTGCGCGGCGGTCCCGCAGTCATCGTGTCGCTCGTGCTCGCCGCGACGGCGGGGGCCGCGGGGGTCGCGGCTGCCCACGACCTCGGGTCGTGGCTGGTCTGCCTCGAGCTCGCGACCCTGCCCGCCATCGCGCTGGTCGCCCTCCGCGGCGACGGGCCGGCCGGCCGGGGCGCCCTCGCCCTCCTGACCACCTCGCTCGTGTCGTTCGCGATGGTCGTGCTGGGTGCGGCCCTGTGGCTGCTGTCCACCGGCGAGGCGGTCTTCGCCCCCGGCGGGGTGCAGGACGCCCTCGCCGACCCGGAGCGCCGGGTCGTGCTCCTGCTCGGCGCACTGCTCCTGCTCGCCGGGCTGGGGTTCAAGCTCAGCCTCGTCCCGTTCCACCTCTGGACGCCGCAGGCGTATGCCGGCGCCACCGAACCGGTCGCCGCCTTCCTCGCCGCGACCTCCAAGGTGGCCGCGCTCGCCGCCCTGCTCGTGGTGGTCCAGCCGCTCATCGGGGCAGGCGCCCCGGTCCTCGTCGGCATCGGCATCCTGGCTGCCGTGTCGATGACGCTCGGCAACGTCCTGGCGCTGGTGCAGGACGACCCGGTGCGGCTCCTCGCGTGGTCCACCGTCGCCCAGGCCGGGTGGGTGGTCCTGCCGCTCTCCGCACTCGACGACGACTCCGCCGCGGCCTCGGGCGGATACCTGCTCGCCTACGTCGTCGCGACGCTGGTCGCGTTCACGGTGGTGCACGTGGTCACGGCCACGCCACGGCGCCGGGGCGTCGTCGACCAGGGCCGCACGCTCGCGGCATACACCGGCCTGTTGCGTGCCCATCCGCTGCTCGGAGGCGCGCTGGGCCTGGCACTCCTGTCGCTCGCCGGGCTGCCGCCGGGGGTCATCGGCCTGGTCGCCAAGGTCGTGGCGCTGCGTCCGGTCGTCGGCGCGGGCCAGTGGCTGCTCGTGGGGGTGGCGGTGCTCAACGCCGTGATCGGGGTGGCGGTCTACCTGCGGTGGTTCGCCGTGCTGCTCCGGGACCCCGACGAGGGGCCGGCCCGCGCCGTCATCCGCCGGATCCCCCGATCGGCGCTGGCCGCGCTCGTGCTCGGCGGGGCGGCCCTCGTGGCCACCAGTCTCATGCCGCAGCTGCTGCTCGGGCTGCTCGGCTGAGCCGCGCGGCAGGGCCGGCTCGCGGGGAACGCCAGCACGGAAGGGAGCGTTGAGGCAGACATGCACAACCATTTCAACGGGCTCAAGACCGCAGCCCTCTTCGGCGGAATCTTCGCCCTCCTGCTCGCCATCGGTGGGGTCATCTCGGCCTCGACGGGCAGCTCGGCGTTCATCTGGCTCTTCGCCCTCTTCGGCGTCGGCATGACCGCCTACGGCTACTGGAACTCCGACAAGCTCGCCATCAAGGCGATGCACGCCTACCCCGTCAGCGAGGCGCAGGCCCCGGCGATGCACCGCATCGTCCGCGAGCTCTCGACGGCCGCCGGCAAGCCGATGCCCAAGCTCTTCATCAGCCCCACGGCCGCGCCCAACGCGTTCGCGACCGGCCGCAACCCGGAGAACGCCGCCGTCTGCTGCACCGAGGGCATCCTCGGGCTGCTCGACGAGCGTGAGCTGCGCGGGGTCCTCGGCCACGAGCTGATGCATGTCTACAACCGCGACATCCTCACCGGTTCGGTGGCCGCGGCAGTGGCCGGCGTGATCACGTCGGTGGCCCAGATGCTCATGTTCGCGGGCATCTTCGGCGGTGGCGGGAACGACGAGGACCGCCCCAACCCGATCGCGATGCTGGCGATGGCGCTCCTCGCGCCGTTCGCCGCGATGATGATCCAGATGGCGATCAGCCGCACCCGCGAGTACGACGCGGACGAGGACGGCGCCAAGCTCACCGGCGACCCGCTGGCGCTCGCATCGGCTCTGCGCAAGCTCGAGGTCGGGGTGGCCCAGGCGCCCCTGCAGCCGACGCCGGCCATCCAGAACTCCAGCCACATGATGATCGCCAACCCGTTCCGGCCGCAGGACGTGTCGCGGTTCTTCTCGACGCACCCCCCGATGACCGAGCGGATCGCCCGTCTCGAGCAGCAGGCCTTCGGCTTCCGCCAGCGCTGATCCGAGGCGATTTCGGGTCCGGTGAGACCTCTGCGGGCAACTCACCGGGGCCCGGGAATGAAAGTCTGGCGGATTCACGTTACAGTTGGCGCAGTTGCAGTTCCTCGTGTGAGTGGGCCCGCCAGTGTGCGGGCCTTTTCCGTAAGCGGTGTATTCCGTGTCGTGGTGATTTCGCAGCTGGTGGTCCGCATCCGCGGCCACATCGGCCAATTAGGAAAAGAGTTATCCCATGGCACAGGGAACAGTGAAGTGGTTCAACGCTGAGAAGGGCTTCGGCTTCATCGAGCAGGACGGCGGCGGCGCCGACGTCTTCGTGCACTACTCCGCGATCGAGTCCGGCGGCTACCGCTCGCTCGACGAGGCGCAGCGCGTCGAGTTCGACATCACGCAGGGCCCGAAGGGTCCCCAGGCGGAGAAGGTCACGGTCATCTGACCTGCCCCACCCTCTGAACTTCAGATCGAAGCCCCCGGCCGTCTCGGCCGGGGGCTTCGGCCTTCCCCCAGCATCGGCTGGTTGAATCGGTCCCATGCCTTCCCTCACCCGGTCCGAAGCACATCGTCGTTCCGAGCTCCTGACCGTGACGAGCGTGGAGGTGGACCTCGACCTCAACCAGGGCGAGGAGACCTTCGGCTCCCGTTCGAGGATCTCCTTCGCGTGCACGGAGCCCGGTGCCACCACGTTCGTCGACGTCCTGCCGGTCGAGCTGGCCTCCGTCGTCCTCAACGGTCGAGCGCTCGACGCCACCGCCCTCGCGGACGGCCGGGTGGAGCTGGTCGGGCTCGAGGCCCAGAACGTCCTCGAGGTCGAGGCGACGATGGCCTACAGCCGCGACGGGCAGGGTCTGCACCGCGCGGTCGACCCGGCAGACGGCGAGCACTACGTCTACGGCCACCTGTTCCTCGACGCGGCCCCACGGGTCTACGCGTGCTTCGACCAGCCCGACCTCAAGGCGCCCTACACGGTGACCGTCGCAGCCCCCGAGGACTGGCTCGTCCTCGGCAACGGCGCGGCCACCCGGGTCTCGCCCGGTCGCTGGGAGCTCGCCCGGACCCGGCCCCTGGCCACCTACTTCGTCACCGTCTGCGCCGGTCCCTACGCGTCCGTGCTCGACGAGCACGACGGCATACCCCTCGGCATCCATGCGCGCGCGTCGCTGCGGACCCACCTCGAGCGCGAGGCCGGCCAGATGCTCGAGGTGACCCGCGCGTGCTTCGACTACTACCACTCGCTCTTCGGGATCCGGTACCCGTTCGGGGAGTACCACCAGGTGTTCGTGCCCGAGTTCAACGCCGGCGCGATGGAGAACCCCGGCTGCGTGACCTTCCGCGACACCATGGTCTTCCGGGGTGCCGCTGCCCGCGACGAGGTGCTCTCCCGCACCAACACGATCGCCCACGAGATGGCGCACATGTGGTTCGGCGACCTGGTCACGATGCAGTGGTGGGACGACCTGTGGCTCAACGAGTCCTTCGCCGAGTACATGGCCCACCGCACCTGCGTCGCGGCGACCGAGTTCACCGACGCGTGGGTCGACTCGACCGTGGCCCGCAAGGCGTGGGGGTATGCCGCGGAGCGCACCCCTTCGACGCACCCCGTGGCCGGGTCGGCGGCGCCCGACGCCCAGGCGGCGCTCCAGGACTTCGACGGCATCTCCTACGCCAAGGGAGCCGCCACCTTGCGCCAGCTGATCGCGCACATCGGTGACGACGCCTTCATCGCCGGGGTCGGCGACTACCTGCGCCGGCACTCCTACGGCAACGGCACGCTCGCTGACTTCATGGGCTTCATGGAGAGCGCGAGCGGTCAGTCGCTGACCGACTGGAGCAGGGCCTGGCTGCTGACCGCCGGGGTGGACGTGATCTCCGTCGACCGCGGCGAGGGTGCGGTGGAGCGCACCGTGCCGACCAGGTACCCGGCCGACCGGCCGCACACGATGGACGTCGCCGGGTTCACCGGCGGCGACGAGGTGTTCCGGGTGCCGGTGACGATCACGCAGGACCGCACGGTCGTCGAGGCGCTGCGGGACGCCCCGGCCGCCGACCTCGTCGTGCCGAACGCGGCCGACCTCACCTGGGCGACCGTGAGCCTCGACCCCGAGTCGGTCGCGGCCGTCCCGACCTCGTTGGCCAGCGTCCCCGACGTGCAGGCGCGGGCCGTGGTGTGGATCGCGCTGATCGACGGCGCCTGCCTCGGCACGGTGGACCCGAGGGTGCTGGTCCGGACCTTCGGTGAGGCCTGGCCGGTGGAGGACAACGACTCGATTCTGAGTCGCACCTCGATGTCGTTGCTGGGCCGGATCATCCCGACCTTCCTGCCGCCGGCCGAGCACGAGTGGGCCGAGCGGGTCGTGGCCGCGTCGGCCGAGCAGGTCCTCGCCGCTGCCCGGCCCGGCTCGACCCGTGCCCTCGTCGCGGCCAGGACGGTCGCCCGCTCCTCGGGCGACGAGACGCTCCTGCGGGCGTGGGCCGCGGCCAAGGACCGCCCGGCCGGCCTCGAGGAGGACTCGGACTTCGGCTGGATCGCGGTGCGCAACCTGGCCGCGCGCGGACTGGTCGACGAGGACTTCGTGGAGGGTCGCCGGTCCCACGACGACACGCTCCAGGGCCGGCTCAACGCCCTCATGGCGCGGGCCGCGATGCCCGGTGCCGACGCGAAGGCGTGGGCCTGGACGGAGCTCACCGCCAACCGGTCCCGCTCCAACTACGAGCTCAACGCCCTGGCCCAGGGATTCTGGCTGGCCGAGGACCTCGACGTCGTGCGCCCGTACGCCGAGCGCTACTTCGCGGACGTGCCGGCCATGAGCCAGTGGGTGGGTGAGGACGCCATCGCCCGCGTCGCGACCATGGCCTACCCCGGTCGGGTGGTCGAGGCGGCGACGGTCGAGCGCAGCGAGGCCGCGCTCGGCGGCGGCGGGCTCACCGCCGGGGTGCGCCGGTCCATGGTCGACGCGGAGTCCCAGCTGCGCGAGGCGCTGCGCTCGCGAGCCACCTTCGGCTGAGGCCCAGCGCTCCGCACCCGACCCGGCCCCGCGCTCGTTCGAGCACGTCCGTGCAGGTCAGAAGGCCAGTCCGGCCGGGTCAGCAGGACAGACGGAGAGGTCCTCCGGCTCGTCTGCGACCGTTTTGGGGGTATCGTTGCCAGCGGCGAGGCCCCCGGGATGTCAGTTGACGTTCAGCTCCGTCTACGGAGGTCTGGGTGGATATCCCCCGATGAATCGACTGACTGAAGGCATGCTCCTCGGCGAGCGCTACGTGCTCGGAGCGCGGATCGCGTCGGGAGGGATGGCCGACGTCTGGGCCGGCACCGACGAGGTGCTGCAGCGCTCGGTGGCCATCAAGGTGATGCGGCCCGACACCGGCCACGAGGAGCTCTTCGCCCTTCGGTTCCGCGACGAGGCGGTGCACTCGGCCGCCCTGCTGCACACGAACATCGCCACGGTGTTCGACTACGGCGAGGACGACGGCCTGGCCTACCTCGTGATGGAGCTGGTCAAGGGCGAGCCCTTGTCCCTCCTGCTCAAGCGCCGCGGGCCACTGGACCCGGCGGAGGTGCGCTCGCTGGTCGGGCAGGCCGCCCTGGCCCTGGGGGTCGCGCACGAGGCCCGCGTGATCCACCGTGACATCAAGCCGGCCAACATCCTCGTCCGGCCCGATGGCCTGGTGAAGCTCACCGACTTCGGGATCGCCCGCGCCCTCGACGCCGCCGGTCACACGCGAGCGGGCGAGATGCTGGGCACCCCCGACTACATCAGCCCGGAACAAGCCATGGGCGAGGTGGCGACCGGCGCGAGCGACCTCTACTCGCTGGGTGTCGTCGCGCACGAGATGCTCTCGGGTCGCAAGCCGTTCGACCGGGGCACCCCGATCGCGACGGCCCTGAGCCACCTCACCGAAGCGCCGCCGCCGTTGCCTGACGGCGTCCCCGAGGACCTGGCCGCCCTCATCACGGACTGCCTCTCGAAGGACTCCGCGCACCGCCCCGCGAACGCCCGCGAGGTCGCGGCCCGCGTGGGCATCGGCGAGCACGAGATGGCCGGACTCGCGCTGGGTCTGGCCAGTGCCCTCGACAGCTGGGTCGACGACGACTCACCCGACACCGACGGTTCGGTCATCCGCTTCCCCGACCTGGGTGGGCCGACGATGGCGATGGAGACCGGGACGGACGCGGTTCAGCCCGGCAGCGCCTGACGCACCGCCTTCTCGGCGACCACCGCAGACAGGTATGCCGCCGTCCCCGACTGGGGGACGGCGGCATACCCGTCCGTGCGGCCCGTTGCGGGCGCAAACCGGCAGAACTCCCGGCAGGTCTTGCGGCGGCGGGTAAGGAGTGGGTCAGGATTGCCCCGAGTGCCCTCGCACCCCTGCTACGTTCCGCCCGGTTCATCAATCACACCGGGCAGAAGGCAGGCGGCACATGCGCGCAGCTATCGGGCGGGTCGGGGGGATCGTGCTGGCGGCTGCGCTGGCCACCGGGGTCCTTGCCGCAAATGCACAGGCAGAACCATCGACCATCACGGGCACCCTCACCGCGGCCGCCACCGGCGAGCCGGTGCAGGGCTGCGTGAGCGTCTACGACCTCGGGTACGTCTACGTCGCCTCGGGCTGCACCGACGACGCCGGGCAGTGGACGGCCGAGGGGGTCGAGACGGGGGTCGACTACAAGGTCGAGGCCTCCGCGTTCGACTCGCTCTACAAGGGACAGTGGAGTGGCGGCGGCGCCACCTTCGAGGACGCGGGAGTCGTCAACGCGCCCGGTCACCTCGACTTCGCGCTCGACTACGCGCGGGAGATCGGCGACGCGACCCTCACCGGCAGGCTCACGGCGGACGACACGGGTGAGCCGTTGCAGGGGTGTGTCAGCGTCTACACGCAGGACCAGACGTTCGTCGACTCGGCCTGCGCAGCTGAGGACGGCACCTGGAGCGTCGGGCGACTGGTCGACGGCGCCGGCTACAAGGTCGAGGCATCGGTCTACGACGACGCGCACGTGGGCGAGTGGGCCCAGGACGCCCAGAGCTTCGAGGACGCCGCGCTGGTGACCGCACCCGGCACCCTCGACGTCTCCCTCGCCCTGGGTGGGCACCTCCAGGGCACGCTCACCCGCGCCGACGGCCAGCCGGCCGAGTGGGCGAGCGTCTCGATCGAGACGACCGGTGAGAGCCCCCGGGTCGTCACCTTCGCCAACACCGACGAGACCGGTCACTGGACCGCCCTGGTCGCGCCGGGGGAGTACGTCGTGGGCTTCGAGTCCTGGCCCACCAGGCAGTACGCCTTCGGACAGGTCAACGTAGAGACGGCCCACCACTTCGTCCTGGGGGCCGGCGAAACCCTCCAGGCGGATGACCAGTTCCTCGCTGCCGCAACGGTGCAGGGCACGCTGACCAGCGACGCGACCGGCGCACCGATCGAGGGTGCCTGCGTCGACGTGCTCATCCCCACCGACAACCTCGACGACAGGCAGTCGGTCGGCCAGGGATGCACCGGGGCAGACGGCACCTACTCCATCGACGTCTCGGAGGCAGGTCGCTACATCGCCGAGTTCACCGACCCGCAGGGCCGCTACGTCGGTGAGTTCAGTGGCAACACGTCCACCATCGGGGCCGCTGCGCAGTTCTCGGTGGCGCGGAGTGCGCCGACGACCGTCAACGCGTCGCTGGCCACGGCTGCCGTCATCACCGGACTGGCCGTGGACGCCAAGTCGGGCGCGCCCATCGCGGGTGCCTGCCCGAACGCCTACCTCGGCCATGCCGGCGGGTACGTCCAGGGCTCGGTCTCCGAGTGCAGCGGGGCGGACGGCCGCTGGACGGTCCGCGGGCTGCCGGCCGGCCAGTTCGCCATCTCGATCGACGTCTACACCGACCCGCGGATGTACACCGAGACCTGGGCCTACAAGGCCACCTCGCAGGCCACCGCAGACCTGATCTCGGTGACGGCCGGCGCGACGAACTCGG
This sequence comes from Pedococcus sp. P5_B7, assembly GCF_054049895.1. Classification (NCBI taxonomy): domain Bacteria; kingdom Bacillati; phylum Actinomycetota; class Actinomycetes; order Micrococcales; family Intrasporangiaceae; genus Pedococcus; species Pedococcus sp. P5_B7. Next base: position 1,098,273 of record NZ_JBFULM010000002.1, on the reverse strand, counting down.
TGCGCGCCGTCCACGTGGCGGTCGGGGGCACGGTCTCCGGCGTGGTCACCGGGCCCGACGGCCAACCGGTCGCCGATGCCTGGGTCAGGGTCGGGGGCGGCTTCCCCGGCCGGGCCGGCCCGGGTGAGGGTCGCTGGACGGCCCGGACCGACGAGCAGGGCAGGTACACCGTCCACGGCGTCCCCGCCGGCACGTACAAGGCGTTCGTCTACCTGAACGACTACTGGGGCGAGCTGGCCCCGGAGTGGTCCGGCGACGCGACGACCGCGGCGACCGCCACGACGTTCAAGGTCAAGTCGCTGAAGACGACCCGGTTCGACGCCCAGATGGCCCCGGCCTCGGGGATCAGCGGGTCGGTCGTGGACGCAGCCGGCAACCCAGTGACGACCTACCTCGTGGGGCAGGTGTTCGCCAGCGACGGCAGCCCGATCGGTGACTTCGACGTCTACGGGGACAACACGTTCCGGACCTCGGCCCTGCCGACCGGCGACTTCACCCTCAAGCTCACGGAGTACACCGACGAGGGTGAGGGCCGGGTCTACTGGTACGACTCGGCCACCGACCAGGGCGACGCCAGCCGCGTGCACCTCGCCGTGGGCGAACACCGCGAGATCACCATCCAACTGCCCTGACCGGCCCCCGAGAGCGAGGTATGCCGCCGTCCCCGGCCGGGGACGGCGGCATACCTATGTGTCTGGCGTGTCTTCCGTGTTTGTGGGCCCTGTGTGCCCCGCCGGGCTCCGGTCGGGTCAGCGGTAGTTGGTGAACTGGATCGCGAAGTCGAAGTCGTCCTTGCTCTTCAGGAGCGCCTGCACGGCCTGGAGGTCGTCGCGCGACTTGCTGGTCACGCGCAGCTCGTCACCCTGGATCTGCGACTTCACCGACTTGGGGCCCTCGTCACGGATGATCTTGCCGACCTTCTTGGCGTTCTCCTGCGAGATGCCTTCCTGCAGCCCGACCTCGAGGCGGTACTCCTTGCCGGACAGCTGCGGGCCGCGCTCCGGCACGTCGAGGTGCTTGAGCGAGACCTTGCGCTTGACCAGCCAGGTCTGGAACACGTCGAGGACGGCGTTGGCACGCTCCTCCGTGTTCGCCTTGATGACGACCTTGTCCTCGCCGCTGGCCTCGATGGACGCGCCGACGTTCTTGAAGTCGTAGCGGGTGGCCACCTCGCGCGCTGCGCTGTTGAGGGCGTTGGCGACCTCCTGGTGGTCGATCTTGCTGACGATGTCGAACGAGCTGTCGGCCATGGTGGCGTGTCCTTCCTGGGCGTCAGCCGGCAGTCACCCGGTGGGGTGGATACCGGTTTCGGCATTCGTGGTTGTCCTTGCTATCCTTCCACGCGCACCAAGGCAGGTTGCCCGAGCGGCCAATGGGAGTGGACTGTAAATCCATCGCGAAAGCTTCGAAGGTTCGAATCCTTCACCTGCCACCCAGTGCACAGGAGGGCCCCTGACCAGCGGAATGCTGGCTAGGGGCCCTTTGCCTTGCCCCCGACGATGTCCGGCTGTAACTGGCCGGTGCAGCTCCTGGAGCTGCACCGGCCGCCTTCGGCCCGGTCAGGGACGGATGGGTGTCACCTTGATGTCGACCGTCTTGGCAGTCCCGCCCACCGCGTAGGCGGCGACACCCGTCGCCGCCGTCGGCGGGTAGATGAGGTCGGTGACAGAGACCTGACCGCTCTCGGCCAGCACCTCGACTGAGCTGCGGTCGAGGTATGCCGTGAAGGTCACCTCACCGTCGCGCACCGTCACGGGCGCCTCCTCGATGCTCGGGAAGAGGGGGTTGAACGCGACGTTGCCGCTGCGGGTCCGGTCGACGACCAGCGTGCCGTCGCGACGGACCCCGATCCTGGTGCCCACGGCGCCGTCGGCGCTGCGCCTCAGCACGACGCCGGCCTCGGACGCCGAGCCCAGGGCGACGCGGACCTCGACCCGTGCCACGGTCGCGGCGAGCCCGGTCGGCGTCACCCCGGCCGCGACCGAACGCTCCTTGGCCTGCTGCTTGTCACTGTTCACGGTGACCGCATCGATTCCGGGGACCGGGGTCTGGCGGAGGCGCGGTCCCGCCTCGGTCGTGACCAGGGACAGCCTGCGGGGCATCGTCATCTGGCCCCGCCACGGGTCGGTGGGCACGTCGCCGGCATACTGCCAGTTGTTCATCCAGCTGATGGTGGTGCGCTGGTTGTCGGGCAGCCCGTTGAAGGTGACGCCGGCGTAGTTGTCGCGTCCGAAGTCGACCCAGCTGGCACGCTCGGTCCCGCTCTTGGCCGGTGCCGATGCGAGCATGAACTGGTCGGCGAGGATGTGGCCCCACCCACCGGAGCTGTGGTCGACCACCGTGATCTGCGCGGTCCTGCCCTGCAGGTCATTGAGGTCCCACGAGGCCCAGTCGAGGGCCTCGCTGTCCGATCCCGTGCTGGACCGCACGACCTCGCCGCCGACGACGAGGTTGACGGTGGTCTGGGTGTCGCGCGGGCCGGCTGCCGAGTCGGACAACCGGATGTCGTCCACCATGAGGTGTCCCCAGTCGCCGCCACTGTGGTCGTCCCGGATCACGATCCGGGCCTGCTTGCCCACCACTGCCCGGGCGTCGATGTGGCGCCAGTCCATCTCACCGGAGTTGTTTCCGGTCACCGACCCGACGACCGCTCCGCCCGAGACGAGCTCGACGACGGTCGGGCCACTCGTCCCGACCGGGTGCGTGCCGCCTGCGATGAGGAGGTTGACGTAACCCTTGGTCACGGTGAACTCGGGCGACACGAAGGTGCCCACGGCGAGGTCGCACTTGTCGGGCACGACGCACGTGTCGAGCACCTTGTCACCCTGGTGGTAGGGCAGTCCCGAGCTGGTCGCGCCGTAGCCGACGAAGTCCCCTGTAGCACTCCACCCGGCGGGCAGGTGCGTCACCGGGTCGAGGTCCTCGAAGTCGGTGAAGACCTCACCGCCAGGGTCGCCCTGGGTCGCGCCGGCGACCGCGTCGTGGTGGCCACCGCCGATGAGGAAGTTGAGGTACCTCTGGTCGATGGTGAACGCCGGGGAGGTCAGCTCGCCCTGGGCGCCGTCGAAGTCGATGAAGCTGTTGACGAGGTGCTCGCCCACGTAACCGGTGACGGGCTGCTGGCCCGGCAGCGAACCGGATACCGGCTCAGACCCGAAGGCGGTCCCGGTCGGGGTCCACCCGGCATACCCGTTCTCGAATCCCTGCAGCAGCGTCCCGGTGGGAGGCTGGTAGCTCGCGGGCCCGTCCGGCGTGAAGGTCGTACCGTCGAAGTCACCGACGAAGTACTGGGTGCCCGAGCCGCCCGCGACCCCGCCGGGGTTGAGGCTGACGATCATGACCCACTTGACGTTCCCCGGGTCGCCGTCGACTGCCAGCGGGAAGAGGTCCGGGCACTCCCACGCGCCGCCGATGGCGTCGCGGGGGCCGAACTCGGAGAGCCGCGTCCAGTGCTTGAGGTCGGCAGAGCGCCAGATCAGGACCTTGTGCTCGTCGGCGATCACCGACACCATCCGCCACTCCCTGGCGGCCTCGTACCAGAAGACCTTGGGGTCGCGGAACTCGCGCGATCCGATGTCGATGACCGGGTTGCCCGAGTACTTGGTCCACGTCTGACCGTCGTCGGTCGAGTACGCCAATGACTGTGCCTGGATGCCATCGCGGCCACTGGCGGCCGTGTAGGCGCTGGTGTACATCGCCACGAGTGGGGGGTCCGTCACCGTGCCGAAGCCGGAACTGTTGGTCTTGTCGATGACGACCGAGCCGGAGAACACTCCCTCGTTGGCGTCGAACGGGATGGCGACCGGTTGCTCTTTCCAGTGGACGAGGTCGGTGCTCGTCGCGTGCCCCCAGGACATGTTGCCCCAGACGTTGCCGAGCGGGTTGTGCTGGAAGAAGAGGTGGTAGACGCCCTTGGAGAAGACGAGCCCATTGGGGTCGTTGATCCAGTTCTTCGAGGGGCTGAAGTGGTAGGCGGGGCGGTGTTGCGGTGTGTCCGCCGCCGCGGGCGCCACGCCGAGTGCGGCAAGGACCGCGAGGACCAGCAGGACGACGGCGAGCGGCCGGCGCAAAGGGGAACGAGTGCTGACAGACATGGACGAACCTCCGGTATGACAACGTTGTCATTAGCGATAGTGACGGTGACCGTCGAGTAGGTCAAGAAGGTGGTGTCGCATCGTGGGACGCATGCAGATGCGTCAGGGGCCTATATCAGGCCGAGTCGGATGGACCGCATTTCGGCAAACTTGCCACCGCGATGCCGGGCTTCGTGGGGAAGTCAACTGAGGTGCCACCAGGCGACGCGGCCCGGATCGCCAGTGTGCGGCTGGAGTCCAGTCTCGGAGGCCGGAAGGGGCAATCCGACCAGGCCGCCGTCGGCGACGACCTCGAGGACCTGGGCGTCGGCAATGATCCGCAGGCACTCGCTGTGGTGGCTGACCGTGACCGAGGCGGCGTCGCGAACGGCGACCGTGACAGTCCACCCTTCGACGTGGACCGATGCCTGCACCTCGCCTTCGGGCGTGACCAGTTGCAGCCTGTCCTCCTGGCGGGGCCGCCATTCCACGTCGATGGCTCGGCCGGCGCCGACGTGGCCGGCGTCAGGGGGGAGGCGCGCCGCCGCGACCGCAGGGTGCGGCTCCAGACGGACGTCGTCGCCGTCTGTCGTGACGACGTACGGCAGGCTCAAGGCACCGGCCCACCGACCGGGGTCGGTGATGCCTCGTATCCAGAAGATCAAGCAGGACCGTCCCTCGGTGTCCGTGAACGCCGAGGCCGCGAAGTGCCCAGCACCGGCCGAGAGCAAACGCCAGTGACGCGCGGCGAACCGGCCGTCGGCGTAGGTCCCGGTCGCCGCTGCCACGTCGTGCGGCGTGTGGTCGTCCCAGATCGACACCACGAGCAAGTCGGGTGCATCACTGGCGCCGCTGATCACCTGCGGGCACTCCCATGCAGCGCCCGTCCAGGGGTGCTGTGAACGGGTGCTTCGCGAAGCCAGGATCCCGACGGGCGTCCAGCTCTCGAGGTCCGAGGACGAGAACACCTCGGCACACGCGGTGCCGTCGGACCGGCCGCTGCCAACGACCATGGTCCAGTGGTCGCCGTCGCGGAACACTGTCGGGTCCCGAAACACGCGCGTCGCTGTGTCCACAGCCTCAACCAGGACCGGACCCTTGACCCACTGATCGCCGGCCTGTGACAGCCGCGCGGAGCGGATCCTTCCGAGGTCCACGTCCTCGCCGCCGGCCGAGGTGTAGAAGAGCACCGGCCGGCCGTCGTCATCGATCACGGCGCTGCCTGACCAGATGCCCTCGTCGCCCTCGCCGGGTGCAAGGACTGGGGCCGCTGGGCGCCAGTGGACGAGATCCTTACTGGTGGCATGCCCCCAGGAAATCCCGGTCTGCCACTCCACCGCGTCCGGCACATGCTGGAAGTACAGGTGGTAGACACCGTCGAGCCAGTAGATCCCGTGGGGGTCGTTCATCCACCCCGCCGGTGGGGTGAAGTGGACGATCGGCCGGGTTTCGGTCGCCCGGGGCGCTGTCGAGGTCATCCCTTCACGCCGCTCGCGGCAATGCTGCCGATGAAGTTTCGCTGGAAGGCCAGGAAGAGCGCGAGGACGGGGATCGTGATCATGCTGGAGTAGGCCATCATCGGGCCCCACTCGACGTTGAGCTGGAAGAAGTAGCTGACACCGAGCATGACGGGCCGCAGTTCCTCGGTCTGCACCACCATGAGGGGCCACAGGTAGGAGTTCCAGGCGGGGAGGAACGTCAGGATCGAGACCGTGGCGATAGCGGGTCCGGAGAGCGGCATGATGATGCTGCGGTAGATGCGGAACCATCCGGCCCCGTCAACGATGGCTGCCTCGTCGAGCTCCTTGGGGATGCTCTGGAAGTAGGAGTAGAAGAGGTAGATCGAGAACGCGTTGGCAACGAATGGCAGGATCTGCACTCGGTAGGTATCCAGCCAGCCCTCGGTCCACAGCAGGGTGAAGCCGTCGTGCGTGAGCCAGGGCAGGTGGTTGACCCACCAAAGCAGGGGCAGCGCGAAGGTCTCGAACGGCACGACCAGGGTTGCGAGCACCAGGGCGAGCACGATCTTGCGGCCCTTCCACTGCAGCCGCGACAAGCCGAAGGCAGCCAGGCTGTTGATGAACAACCCGAGGGCAACCGTCACTCCCGAGACCACGATCGAGTTCAGCAGGAACCGAACGGCCGGGACCGTGTCCAGGGTCGTGCGGTAGTTGTCGAGAGACAGGTGTCCGACGGGGAGGAACGCCTTGAGGGAGCCGAGATCGCCGAAGATCTGCTCGTCCGGCTTGAGCGAGGACACCAGCATGAAGACGATCGGGAATGCGAAGAACAGTCCGAGAACGAGGCGAGCGAGGTTCAGGCCGACCGTGCCTCGGGTGATCTTGCGGGGCGGCTTCGAGGCTCGGCGGGAGGCGGCCCTGTGAGTAAGCGTGGTCATCAGGCGTCCTTGTCTCGGGTGACGAACTGTTGGATGAGCGAGACGGTCAACACCAGTGCGAAGAAGACCAGCGAGATCGCGGATGCGTAGCCGGTGGCCTGCTGCGTGTAGCCGGCGCGGACAGCTTGGTAGACGACGGTCGAGGTCGAGTCGAGCGGGCCACCGCTGGTCATGACCTGGACCTGGGCGAAGAGGCTGAGCGCAGCAATGGTGATGGTGACGAGAATGAACGTGCGGGTGTTCTTGAGGCCCGGCCAGGTGACGAAGCGGAACTGGTCCCACCGGCCGGCACCGTCGAGCGAGGCCGCTTCGTACAGGTCCATCGGGATGGTCTGTAGGCCGGCAAGCCAGATCACCATGTGGAATCCGACGGCCTGCCAGATCGACATCAGGATGACCGCCGGCATGGCGGTCGAGGTGTTGCTCAGCCAGTCGGTGCCCTGCAGCGCGTTGAATGTCACCAGCTGCAGCATGCTGTTGATGAGGCCGTCGCTCGCGTACATGAAGCGCCACAGGATCGACACGACGACGATCGATGTCACCACAGGCACGAAGTACAGGGTGCGGAAGAAGTTCTTGGCCCGTCCTTGACCGTTCACCAGGATCGCGAGCAGCAGTGCCAGGGCGGACTGCAGCGGCACGACGACCACCGCGAAGTAGGCCGTGTTGCGCAGTGACTTCCAGAACAGAGGGTCGGAGAAGAGTCGTTGGAAGTTGTCCAGCCCCGTGATCCTGGTGGGCTCACCGGAGATGAGCCGGGCGTTGGTGAAGGCGAGCACGAAGCACAGGATCAGCGGCACGAAGAAGAACACGAGCAGCATGACGATGGCCGGGACAGTGAAGCTTAATCCGACCCAGGAGTGCGTGTGCGCCTTGGATGGTGGCCGGGTCCTCGTACGTGACGTGGTGCGCGGGGCGACTGTGGTGGTCATCAGAACTCCAGGGTGAGGGGGCCGATGGGGCGGGCAGCTGTGGTTGCCGCCCGTCCCATCGAGGTCAGTTGCCGTAGTAGTCGTTCGCCTTCAGGTCGGCGTCGATGTCGGCAGCCGCCTTGTCGAGGATGGCGTTGGCGTTACCACCAGCGATGATGTCCTGCGCCGCCTTGGCGAAGGTCGTGGTCAGGAACGGGTAGCCCGGCGTCGGGGGACGAAGCTCGGCGAAGGCCGCAGACTCGTCGAGGAAGAAGCGCTTCGGGCCTCCTTCCTGCCACCCTGGCGACAGCTGGGCCGCCTCGTCCGTTGCCGGGACGTTGCCGGAGTCGGTCACGATCTTCGAGAGGTACTTCGGCTTGAGCGAGTACGCGAGGTAGTCCATGGCAGCGGCCTTGTTCGCGCAGTTGGAGCTCACGCCCCACTGCCAGGAACCGCCGCCGATCTTGGGCCCCTTGCCGAAGTCCGGGGGCGGCAGCGCGACGCCGTCCTTGACCTTGTCGAGACCCGTGGAGTTCCAGATACCGGTCCACACCATCGCCGACTTGCCGTTGGAGAAGTCGGCAAACGCATCGACCCCGGACTTGGCAGGGGTGTAGCCCTGGTCCACCAGACCGCGGAACCACGCGGCCCACTTCTTGGCAGCGTCGCCGTTGATCGCGCCCTGCGCGGTCTTGTAGCTGGAGCGATCGATGAGGTCGCCGCCGAAGCTCTGCAGGAAGGGCGAATAGCCGTAGGTCCACCACTCGGTTCCCGAGTCACCGGTACCGAGGTCGAACGTGGTCTTGAACTTGCCGGTCGCCTTGATCTTCGGCAATGCGTCGGCGAACTCAGCGGCGGTCCACGGCTGCTTCACGGTGGGGATGCGCACGCCAGCCTGAACCAGGGCGTCCTTGTGGGCGAAGATCGCCAGTGCCGCCTCGAAGTAGCCGATCGAGTAGAGCTTGTCGTTGTAGATGCCCTTGGTGCTGTCGAGGTTCTTGGCGACCAGGTCCGCCGGCAGGTCGAGCGGGGCCAGGAAGCCGGCCTTCGCCCACGCCGGCACGTTCGGCGCGTCGATGTCGAGGATGCAGGGGAGCTTCTTCGACGTGGCGGCAGCAGTGACTGCGCCGTTGTACGCCTCTTGCGGGAACGACTTGAGCTCGACCTTGTACTTCTGCTGGCTCGAGTTGTAGTCGGCGATGGCCGTCTTGAGGAGCGCGATCTCCTTGGGGGCGCCACCCGCGTGGGTCCACAGGGTCAGGGTGCCCCCGTCTCCGCCGCTGGCGTTGGTGGTGGCCTTCGCGCAGCCCGTCATCATCAGAGCAGTGGTTGCCAAGAGCGCGCCAGCACTCACAACCCTGCGTCGCATGTCTCGATTCACGGTGGTTCTCCCTGGGGTGAGGTACTGTCGCGGTGAGTGAAGAAACGTTTCCGCAATAGTGATACAACGTTTCTTCACTGTCAATACCCAACCTGGGCCCAGTTTCCGACGTTGCTGAGGAGAATCCTGTGCCGCCCTCTCGCCCCACCTTGAAGGACGTTGCCGTGCGCGCCGGCGTCTCGATCACGACGGTTTCGGTGGTGCTCAATGGGAAGCGAGACGGTGTCCGAGTCCCGGAAGGAACACGAGAGCGCGTGCAGAAGGCGGCCGACGAGCTCGGCTACCGGCCCAACGAGATGGCCCGAGGGCTGCGACAACGAAGCAGCCAGGCGATCGGTTTTCTGTCCGATGAGGTGACCACCACCCCGTTCGCTGTGGCGATGTTGGCGGCCGCGCAGACCGAGGCTGCGCGCAGCGGCTATCTGCTCATCACCGTGAACATCGGTCGCTCACCCAACGACGCCGACATGGAACGCGCGCTCGACTCCTTGCTGCAACATCAGGTGTCCTCACTGGTGGTCGCACACATGTTCCACCAGGAGGTCGAACCCCTCCCGGGACTTCCCGAGACGACGATCTTCCTCAACTGCCGCGCAACCAGCGGATCCTTTCGCTCGATCGTTCCCTCCGAGACGTCCGCTGCGTACGACGCGACACGGGAGCTTCTTGCGCACGGACACAGGCGAATTGCCTACCTCGAGGGTGACACCGGGCTGGTTGCGTCCGGCCTTCGCTACGACGGCTACCGGCAAGCTCTCGAAGAGGCCGGAATCAGACCGGACCCGCGTCTGCGCCTTGGTGTCTTGCCGAGGGTCAGCGGCGGCGTGCGCGGCGGCGAACTGCTCGACCTCCCTGACGATGTGCGCCCGACCGGGGTGTTCTGCTTCAACGACCAGGTCGCGATGGGCTTCTACCGCGCCGCGCGACAGCGAGGGCTTTCGATCCCCCACGACATCTCAGTGATCGGCTTCGACGACCAAGAGTTCATCGCCTCAGAACTCGATCCGCCCCTGACGACGATGCGGCTGCCTCATGCCGAGATGGGAAAGCTGGCAATCCAAACGTTGCTCGGCCACGACACCTCGTCCGCCTCCTGGCAGCCCAACGGCACCGGTGAGGTCGCCCGACTGGAGTGCCCTCTCGTGCGCCGCGCCTCCGTGACCGCTGTCGGAGCTGCCCGACTCCCGGCGTGAATATCGTGGCCCTGCGTCACTACTGGCGGAGTGCTACACGCGCCGATCGGGGCGTCGGGCGGTCCCGGTGTGCTCGAAAGACGACGTCTGGCGTCAGTGTCTGTGGGGAAATCGCGGCGAAATGCGTTGGTGCGCCAAGGAGCCGCCGGTGAGCGGGCGGCATACGTCGGTCTGCAAATCCATCGCGAAAGCTTCGAAGGTTCGAATCCTTCACCTGCCACCCAGTGCACGAGAGGCCCTGACCTGCGGAAACGCAGGTCAGGGGCTCTCTGTCCATACCCGCTAGGGGTATCTGGGGCAGGAAGATTTGCGGGTACATCGTCAGGCCGGTGACCTGCGGAAACGCTGCGCCGGTTCTGTCCCGCGGGAAATGCGCTGGGAATGTAGGTGCCGAACGCCGTGAAGTCGGACTCCTGAGCCGGTGACCTGCACGGACCCGTCGGGTGGGGGTATGCAATCGCGGTGGAGTCTCGCACCGTCCCGCTTCCGATGGGCCACGTGGCGCGTACCGCGGCTGCGGACTGAACCCAACACTCCCGGCGGCGAAGTCGGGGCGGGTGACCGGACCCGCTCCTGGGCCGTAGTACGCGACCTGAAGCGACCCTGTCGCAGAGCGGCGGTTAGGTCACCCGGGTAGGAGAACTCGGACGTGGTCTCTTATCTCCTGGACGACGTCGGCGACCGGGTTTGCGATGTTGATCGTCGCAGCCATGCTGACGAACATGATCGCGGAGACGATGTGGGCGAGTTTCGCGACGTCGCGGGAGGGGATGCGCTCGTCTCGCGCCAGTACGTCGGCGATCGCCTTTTCGGTCTGCACCGTCAGGGTGAGCGCGTCGCGGTGGTGGGGCTCTTCGGGGTCGCCGAAAACGATCTCGCGCAGGTACGTCCGCCCGTTGTCGACCTGCTTGCGGTTGCATTCCACGACGGGTCGGACCACTGCCATCACCGCGTCGAGGACGTCGGGGATGCTCTCGGCGGCGGTCCTGCCCCGGGCGAGGGCGTCAGCGTAGGAGGAGTTCTGCACGAGGAGGAGGAGCTCGCCCTTGTTCTTGGCGTAGAGGAACAACGTGCCCGCACCGATGTCGGCCTTGTCGGCGATCTCCTGTGCGGTGACCTCGTCCACGCCGCGCTCTGCGAAGAGCTCTCGGGCGGCGGCGGTGATGCGGTCGAGCTTCTGCTGTTTGTTCCGCTCGCGCCGTCCGACTGGTGGGGAGGTGAGTGGCATGACTGCCGCCCTTCTCTGCGGTGTGGGTTCCTGCTGTGTGGGCTCGGATGCTCGGCGCTCATTCTTCCACGGCGTAGAAGGGAGCCCTGGTGTCTCGGAGCTCCGGATAGAGGGCCTCGACCGGACCGCTGAGAGCCGCCTTGACGTGGACGGTCAGGTCATCGGCGATGACCTCGTAGTCGCCGGCCTCGACACCGTCGTAGACCTTGGTCACGAGTTCCGCCGGTTGCATCTTGGGGCCATCCGCGTGCGCGGCCATGCGGGTCTCGACGTAGCCCATGTGCACACCCGTCACGTGGACGCCCTCGGGTGCGAGCTCGAGCCGCAGTGAGTTGGTCGCTGACCAGAGCGCGGCCTTCGCGGCGCTGTAGATGCCGCCGAACGCGTACCAGCTGGCCACCGAGTGCACGTCCACGAGAACGGACTGGGTCTGTGCGGCGAGCGTAGGCGCGAAGGCACGGGCGAGGAGGACGGGTCCGAAGAAGTTGGTTTCCATGTTTGCCCGGATGTCCGCCTCGGTCACCTGTAGCAGGCTGGCGCTTGGCGGGTTGGCGCCGGCGTTGTTGATGAGCGCTGTCACGTCTGGCGCGGCGGCCACGGCCGCCTCGATGGACGCGGCGTCGGTGATGTCGAGGATGAGGGGGACGATGCGCTCGTCGCCCCACGTGCGAGGAGTACGGGCGGTGGCGTAGACCTTGGCCGCGCCGCGCGCGAGAGCTTGGTGGACGAAGTGGGTTCCGATGCCGCCGTTGGCCCCCGTGACCAGGACCACTCCACCTTTGAGGGAAGGCATCAGCGGGCGAGGAAGTCGACGGCGGCCGGAGCGAACGCGTCGTGGAACTGGAAGATGCCGCCGTGGCCGGAGTCGGGGTAGATGACCAGCTCGGACCCCTTGATGCGGCGGTGCAGGTCTTCGGAGAGCACCGAAGGCACCATCCGGTCGTTGTCGCCGTTGGCGATCAGGGTCGGCTGGGTGATCCTCGACAGGTCGCCGGGGATCGAGCGTCCCCACTTCTTGATCGCCTTGAGCTGTGTTTGGAGCGCCCTCACCGACACCGGCGCGTCGCGGTCCGCGGCCCGCTCCTTGAGGCGCTCCACGAACGCGAGGGCAGCAGCCTTGCCTGTGGCGTTGCGGTTGAAGAAGAGGAACTCCTTGGGGTCCGACCGGGTCAGGGTCGCCCGCAGGATGTCGTAGTAGGTGACGCCGGCAACCTTGTCCATGTCCTTGCCGCCAGCAGGACCGGTGCCGGTGAGGACGAGTTTGCGGACCAGCCCGGGGTGCTTGACCACGAGTGCTTGGGCAACCATGCCCCCGAGGGAGAAGGAGAAGATGTCGACCTGGTCGAAGCCGAGAGCCTCGATGAAGGTCACCGCGTCGTCGGCCATCGCCTCGATGCTGTCGGGAACGGCGCCGCTGGATGCTCCGACGCCGCGGTTGTCGAAGGTGATCACATGGTGCTCGGCGGCGATGGGGTCGACGATCCGGGGGTCCCAGTTGTCGAGGTTCGCAGCGAGGTGGACGAAGAAGACGACGGGGGTCCCGCCTTTCGGGCCCAGCTCGCGGTAGGCGTAGGTCACGCCGCCGGCGTGGACGGTTTGGGTCGGCGCGTCCTTGTAGGCCGTGATGACGTTGTCCTGTCCTTGCGGGTTCGTGCTCATGATGTTCTCGTGCTTTCTGGTTTGTGGATGCGGGTTTCTGGTTGGGGGTTGCTGGTTGGGGGTTGTTCGTGGTGCGCGCAGGGTTTGTCAGGCGTGGCTGATGAGGGCCTTGCCGCGGATGCGGCCCTTCCCGAGGGACTGCACCGCCTGCACGGTGTGGTCGAAGTCGAAGACCCGGCCGACGACGGGGCGCACCGCGCCGGCGTCCACCAGGTCTGTGATCTGGCGGAGCTGGTCACCGCTGGCGCGCATGAACAGGAACTCGTACGTCACGCCGAGGTGGCGGGCTTGGCGGCGTACGCCGCTGCTGAGGGCGGTCATCACAAGCCGGAGGAGCGGGTTCGCGCCGAGCTCGCGGGCGAACGCCGAGTCTGGCGGCCCGGCGATCCCGATCACTTTGCCCCCTGGTCGCAACACATGCAGCGACTTCTGCAGAGTCTCTCCACCGACGGTGTCCAGCACGAGGTCGTACCCGTCAAGGAGCTGTTCGAAGTCCTGGCTGCGGTAGTCGATGACCACATCCGCCCCGAGTGCGCACAGGAAGTCGGCGTCGCTCCTGCTGGACGTGGTGGCGACCATGGCGCCGAGGTGCTTGGCGAGTTGGATTGCGATCGTTCCGACTCCGCCGGCGCCCCCGTGGATGAGAACCCGTTGACCCGGCTGGAGGTTGCCCCGTTCGACGAGCGCCTGCCATGCGGTCAACGCCACTAGCGGCAGGGAGGCCGCTTCCTCGAGGCTGACGGACGCGGGCTTGAGCGCCAGGTCGGCTTCGGCAATCGCGATACGCTCTGCGAACGTTCCGATGCGATCCTTGGCGGGCCGGGCGTAGACCTTGTCGCCAAGCTTGAATCCGTGCACCATCGCGCCGACGCCGATCACCGTTCCCGCGACGTCGTTGCCGAGGATCTGCGGCAGCTCGTACCGGAGGATCTGCTTGAACTCGCCAGTCCGGATCTTCTCGTCGAGCAGGTTGAGCCCGGCAGCCTGGACCTGGACGAGCACGTCCTGCTCTCCGACCACCGGCTCGGGAACGTCCGCTTCCTCCAACGGTCCCTTGTACTGCTTCACAACGAACGCTCGCATGTCGCTTGTCCTTCCTACCCTGCCTCATTATGAGGTCACTCAATAATGAGTCTACTCAGACAATCTGTCAAGTGACCCCCCGAGGGCAGCCGCGGTGACTGGGAATGGCGCACCCATGGCGAACTGAGCAGTCGAGGGGTGGGCGCGGTCGTGGGTGACTACGCATCGGTCTGGGTGATGCCTCGCATTGGCATTCAGGCGTTCGTTCGCCGGACGATCAGGGATTCAATGTTGTTGTCGCGAGGCGGATGAACCGTCACTCAAGTTTGCGCGGGCCACTGTGCCCTGAGTGCAAACACGAAGGAAGTGAGCAGGATGAGCGCGAGGGTGCGTTGGGGCATCGTCGGGACTGGCGGGATAGCGCGGCGAACGGTTGGYGATCTGCAGCTGTGCGACAACGTCGAGCTTGTCGGCATCTGCTCGCGTGACAAGGACCGGGCCGAGAGTTTCGCCTCCGAGCACGCGATCCCGTTCGCGTCCACCGACTTCGACGAGTTCTGCGCATCCGGGCAGGTGGATGCGGTGTACATCGGCATCCCACACGGGCTGCACTTCGACTACGCCGCACGCGCCTTGCGGACGGGTACGCACGTGGTGTGTGAAAAGCCCCTGACGATGACCTCCGCTGAAGCCGAGGAGCTGCAACGTCTCTCGCGCGAGAACGGCGCATTTCTCATGGAGGCCATGTGGATGAAGTTCACCCCGGCGTTTCGAGCCGTGACCGAACTCTTGCGGTCGGGCAAGATCGGGGTACCGCGACTGATTCAAGCCGGTGCCGGATTCCCAGTCCCCCCGGATGGCCCGGCCAGGTACTGGGTCGCGGAGCTCGGCGGGGGCGCCCTGTACGACCTGGGCGTGTACACGATCGCCGTCGCGCACGCTGTCCTGGGAACCCCGGACCAGGTGATCGCGGTGGGAGAGATCCGCGACGACGGTGTCGACGAACAAGAGGCGTACACCTTGATGTACACCTCTGGTGCGCTTGCACAGCTGACGAACTCGCTCACCACCTTCATTCCCCCGGGCGGTTGGATCGGCGGAACGCGAGGAAGCATCACCCTGGGCGAGCCGCTCTTCGCTCCACGCTCCCTTCGCGTGGTGACGGGACAGCCTCCGGCCCCACCGACAGTGGAGGAACTCACCTTCGAACAGGAGGGTGCCGGCTACGTCCCGATGTTCCGCGCCGCATCCGAGGCCATCCTCCGGGGCGACCTCGAGCATCCCATCCATCCGGTCTCCCACACGGTTGAAGTTCTTCGAATCCTGGAGAGGGTTCGAGCCCAACTTCGGGTGGTGAGTGAGCGCGCCAGCGAGGGTGGTCAGCTCGGCGCGTTGGGCCGACACGGGTCATGACGCCGACGCCATGGGCACAGCTCTCCCTCTCGGGCCGCACCGTGGTCGTCACCGGAGCGGCCTCTGGGATCGGCGCAGCCGTGGCGGCGGGCGCAACAGCCGCCGGCGCGACCGTCATCGCAGTCGACCAGCGCTCAACGGATGGCGTGCGCGCGCTCGACGTTCGCGACGAGTCGCAATGGGACACCTTGGCCGCAGAGCTCTCAGACACCGGTCAGACGATCCACGGCCTGGTGAACTGCGCAGGGACGACCTGGCGTGCGCGAGTCGGTGACGCCACACGGGATGACTTCGTCGAGGTACAGGACGTCAATGTCGTTGGCCCGCTGCTCGGGATCAAGACTCTCGTTCCCCTCATGCGTCCCGGCGCGTCGATCGTCAACATCGGCTCGCTCGCCGCACTCCAGGGCCACTACGCCGTCGCGTACACGGCCAGCAAGTGGGCGCTCCGCGGGCTGACCCATGCGGCGTGCCTGGAACTCGGTCCGCTGGGAATCCGCGTCAACATCGTCCACCCCGGATTCATCGACACCCCGATGACGGCGTCGGCGCCGGCGGAGTTCCGAGCCGCCTCTGTCGACGCCGCGCCACTGGGCCGAGCGGGGGCCAGCAACGAGATCGCGAGCGTCGTGACGTTCCTGCTCGGCGACGCCGCCTCGTACGTGAGCGGAGCCGAGATCCCCGTGGACGGTGGCACCAGCTCCCACGGCGGGGCAAAGGCAGTCTCCGACATCCTGCGGCCCCAGTACCTCCCGCCCATGCGCGCGGGAACCTAGGCCCGCGCCACCACCGCACTACGAATGGACACAACCATGACGCCTGACGAGCTTGACGCGACCGACCCTGCAGGCGCGATCGCGGCAGCAGCGAAGCGGGTCTCGAACTGGGGGCGGTGGGGGCCCGACGACGTTCGCGGCACCATGAACTTCCTGAGCCAGGAGAAGCGACGCTCGGCCGCCGCCCTCGTCGTCACCGGTCGAAGCTTCTCGCTGTCGCAGTCCTTCGACATGGACGGGCCACAGAAGGGGTGGCGCAGGCGGACCAACCCGATCCACGTCATGCTCGACACTGGTTCCGACGCTGTGGCGGGCGTACAGGGTTTCCCCCACGGTCTTGGCGGTGCGGACGATGTGGTGACGATGCCGCTCCAGTGCTCGACCCAATGGGATGGGTTGGGCCACATCTTCGACCACGGCAAGGCCTGGAACGGGCGTCCGGCCGACCAGGTGGTGACAAGCCTCGGCGACAGCGTCACGGGCATCGAGACGGTGGCGGACGTCGTCGCCGGGCGCGGGGTGCTCCTCGACGTCGCTCGTCAGTTCGGGACCGACGGTGAGCTGCCCGACGGGTTCGCGATCACCGAGCAGCACCTCGAGGCCACGATCGTCGCGCAGGGGCCCAGCTCCATCGTCGGTCGTGGAGACGTCGTCGTGGTCCGCACGGGACGGCTCACGCGCGCCAGACGCGAAGGTTGGAAGGACTACGCCGGGGGGGACTCGCCGGGTCTGTCTTTCACCACGCTCGACTGGCTACACCGGTCCGAAATCGCGGCCATCGCCACGGACACCTGGGGCCTGGAGGTGCGGCCCAACGAGTTCGACGACGCGTTCCAGCCGCTGCACCAGGTGGCGATCCCACACATCGGGCTTTTCCTCGGTGAGATGTGGGATCTCGAGGCTCTCAGCGAGGACTGCGTCACGGACGGGGTCTACGAGTTCTGGCTCACGGCAGCGCCCATCCCGTTCACGGGTGCCGTTGGCGCACCGGTGAATCCAGTCGCGGTCAAGTGACACGGCGACTGGAGGGCAAGGTCGCCCTGATCACGGGCACGGCTGGTGGTCAGGGCCGCGAAGCAGCGCTGCTCTTCGCGGCCGAGGGCGCCATCGTGGTGGGCTGCGACCTCCAGGCAGACGCCGCGGCTGAGACTGTCGAGCTGGTCCGCGCCACTGGAGGAGTGATGACCAGCACGCACCCTGTGGACCTCACCGACGAGGCGAGCGTGCGCGCGTGCGTGGACGAAGCCGCGGAGCGATATGGCGGTATCGACGTCGTGTATGCCAACGCGGGAGCAACGCGCTTCAGCCCCGTCGAGCAGGTCACTATCGAGGAGTGGCACTTCGTGCTGGCTCACGAGCTGGATGTGGCGTTCCTGCCGATCAGAACCGCGTGGAAACACCTCAAGGTCTCGCCCTCAGGGGCGATCGTGCTCGTCGGTTCCACCGCCGGGATCAGTGGGTCAATGACGAATACCCGGGTGGCCCACACCGTCACCAAGGGTGGCATCGTGGCTCTGACCAAGCAGCTCGCCGCCGAAGGTGCTCCGCACGGCATACGAGTGAACTGCGTGAGCCCCGGCATGGTCGCCACTCCAGCCACGCAAGCGGACCTGCTCGCGCCCGGCCATCCCATGCGGGACATCGCCCGGCACATCCCACTGGGCCGAGTCGGAAGCCCTCGGGAGGTAGTGCAGTGTGCGCTGTTCCTCGCCTCCGATGAGGCGTCCTACGTCACGGGGGCGAACCTCGTGGTCGACGGGGGCTGGTCGGCCGTGCTACCGGGTCAGTGGACCTCGGCCCCACCCGCAGCAAGTATGTGAGCTTGGCGAAGGTGGGCGACTGATAGCGATCTCGACTTCTCCTCCAACGGGATTCAGCGGAGGTAGCGGTGGATGAAACGGTTGCCGAACTTCCGGTCCGGATCGGTTTGGTTCATCAGCCTGCTGAAGTTCTCAGACCGTGGGAAGGCCGCAGACACATGGGACCGGTCGAGCTCGAAGAGCTTCCCCCAGTGCGGCCGAGCATCCAGAGGTACCAGGGCGGCTTCGATCTCTCGGAGGGCAGCACGGACGGCTGGCTCGTCCTTCACCCAGGTGAAGTGGAAGGCGACAGTCTCGCGTTCGTAGGCGCCACTCAGCCACAGGGAATCCGAGGCGACGGTGCGCACCTCGGCCACCTGCAGGAGGTGTCGGAAATTGGGGGAGAGGCGGCGCAGGGCGGCGAGCCCGGGAAGCGCATGCTCTCGCGGCAGAAAGTACTCACTTTGGAGCTCGTCACCTCGGCTTGGGGTGAAGTCGAGGCGGAAGTGTGGCAGTCGGTGCAGCCACGGACCTGCGACGCCCCCTTGGTCCGTGAGCGCTTCGGTTGCGCCTCCAGGGAGCATGTGGGTGAGAGCTTGTGCGGCGGTCGTGCCAAAGGGTTCTGAGGCTGTCAACTGTTCGCCCCGGGCCTTGACCCACAGTTGGTTCTCGGTCTCGTCACCAAAGTAGGTGAAGATGCTGACGCTGTACCCGGCCCCTGTGAGGTCTTCGAAACGGTCTTCGATGGTTGACCAGCTCAGACCGAGCCGCACGGCTTGATGGACGAGGTAGCTGGGCTCGATGTCCAGGACCAGGCGCGTGACAATGCCAAGCGCCCCCAAGGCCACGACGGATCCGTTGAAGTCGGGGTCGGCCCGGTCGAGGCGCCGCACGCAGCCGTTCGCTCCGAGAATCTCGAGGGCACGTACGGCCCCGGCGAGAGACTGGTTCCGGTCGCCGGAGCCGTGCGTCCCGGTTGCCACGGCCCCGCCGACAGAGATGTGGGGAAGGGATGCCATGTTGGCCAAGGCGTGTCCGCTGGCCTCCAGTGCCGTCGCCAGGTCGCCGTAGCGCGTTCCTGCCGAGACAGAGACCGACCACGACTCCTCGTCGATCCGGATGTCGTGCGGCAGCCCTGCCAGGTCCACGAGGATCCCGACGGTGTCGGTGAGGTCGGTAAACGAGTGACGAGAGCCGAGCGCTCGTATTCGTGGTGACCCCGCGACAAGTTCTTGCAACTCGTCGACACTTGATGGCCTCGCCAATGCGACGGCGGTGTAGGAGTAGTTGCCAGCCCAATTGGTGCCGATGGCGGACGCCACAACAGACCTTCTTCCTTCAAACTCGCGGTGACGTTCGTACGGTGGCGTGGCGGTGGCGTGGCGGTGGCGTGGCGGTGGCGTGGCGGTGGCGTGGCGGTGGCGTGGCGGTGGCGTGGCGGTGGCGTGGCGGTGGCGTGGCGGTGGCGTGGCGGTGGCGTGGCGGTGGCGTGGGGGGGCTTACGCGGGATCGCCGGCCAGGTGAACGACGGTCGCCACGCTCGCTCGTGCAACTCGACCAGCGGCCCTGTCGTAGGCGGCTTGCACGTCGGGCTGGGCCTCAGGTGTGTACTCGGTCGTCGTGCGGAAGTGCCATGACGGTGGCTCGGGGCTGCCCAGCAAGACCCATGCCGCTTGGCGGGCGGCTCCGTCGGCGACGTCCTCTCCGACATCCGGCACGATCACCGGTAGCCCCCAGGTCCTTGACCCGACGACGCGGAATGCCTCTGACCGTGCGCCACCGCCGACGAGTGTCACGGTATTGATGGTGACGCCCTGATCCCGCATCCCGGCCATCGCGGCTCCGAGGAGCCCCGCGAGGCCCTCGAAGGAGGCCAGAGACAGGTTGGCGGCAGTCAGACCCTCCAGAGTGACTCCATGCAGTTCACCGGTGGCCAAGGGCAGGTTCGGTGTCCTCTCGCCCTCGAGGTAGGGAACGAGGACGAGTCCTCCTGACCCCGGAGGTGCGCCGAGCGCAAGCTGCGCAAGGGCCTCGTGGTCGACGCCGAGCAGCTGCGCGGTTGCATCGAGGACCCGGGCGCCGTTGAGGGTGCAGGCGAGGGGGAGGAACCGGCCCGTCGCGTCCGCGAACCCCGCAACGGTTCCGGTCCGGTCGGCTGTCGGGGTGTCTGAGACCGAGGCGACGACGCCCGAGGTGCCGAGCGATACCAGCGTGTCCCCGGCCCCCAAGCCCAGACCCAGTGCAGCGCCGGCGTTGTCGCCGCATCCGGGGCCTACGACCAGATGTGAGAGCCCCAGGTCCGCTGATCCTTGGCCCGCTGGGTCGTGGGGTCCCAGGACGCGCGGAAGTCGGATGGTGGCTAACGCCGACTCGTCGCGACGAAGGGCCAAAGCCAGTAGGTCCCGCCGGTAGGTCCCTGAGACGGCGTCGAAATAGCCGGTGCCGGAGGCGTCGGAGCGGTCGGTTACCAGGGTGTCGAGGGACTCGGCGCCGGTGAGCCGCCAGGTCAGCCAGTCGTGCGGAAGGGCTACGGCGGCTGTTGCGGCGGCGTTGTCGGGCTCGTGGTCGGCGAGCCACCGCAGCTTGGTCACGGTGAGCGAAGCGACCGGGACTGTTCCGACGGCCTCTGCCCATCTCGTGGCACCGAGGGTCTCCTCACCCTCGCCGAGCTCGCGAATCAGGTCCGAGGCGGCCGACGCAGAGCGTGTGTCGTTCCACAACAGAGCGGGACGGATCACGTGACCCTGCGCGTCCAGACACACCATGCCGTGTTGCTGACCTGCGACGGAGATCGCAGCGACGTCCGACAGGCCGCCGGCAGTCTCGATCGCGGTCTTGAGGGCCTCCCACCAGGCCTCAGGGTCGACCTCCGTGCCTGGAGGATGTTGGGCGCTACCGCGGCGCTCCAGCTGCCCAGACTCGGCGTCCCGGATCACGACTTTGCACGACTGGGTTGATGAGTCAATGCCCGCGACGAGGGTCACCCGTCAGCCAACCAGGTGCTCGATGGCGAGCTGGTTGAGCCGGACGAAGCCGTAGTCGCGCTCCGCTGCCTCCTCCACGTCGAAGCCGTCATCCCCGGCGAGGAAGTCGGTGACCGACTCGTTCGGGTCGAGGGTAGGCGTGGCCAGTGACGTGACACCGGAGTACTCGAGCGCCTCCGTGACCCGTGGGTCCGCGCGAAATGACTTCGCCTTCTCGGCCAGGTGCAGGTAGGTGGACATGCACGCCTTGGCGGACTCCCACACTCCGGTGAGGTGCTCGGTGCGAGACGGCTTGTAGTCGAAGTGTCTTGGCCCATCAAAGCGCGGGGCGTCTGGCCTGCCGACGAAGCCGTTCTCAAGCAGGTCAACGGTAAAGAAGGCGGACAACAGATCGCCGTGCCCGAAGACGAGATCCTGGTCGTACTTCAGGCCGCGCTGACCGTTCAGGTCGATGTGGAACAGCTTGTCGCTCCAGAGCGCCTGGGCGAGCTGGTGCGTGTAGTTGAGGTTGGCCATCTGCTCGTGACCCGTCTCCGGGTTCACGCCCACGATGTCACCATGCTCGAGTTCCGCGATCAGCGCCAGAGCGTGCCCGACCGTAGGCAGGAAGATGTCTCCACGGGGCTCGTTCGGCTTGGGTTCGAGCGCGATTCGCAGGTCGTAGTCCTTGTCCTTGATGTATGCCGCAACGGTGTCCAGACCCTCCTTGTAACGGTCCAAGGCCGAGTACAGGTCCTTGGATCCGTCGTACTCGGCGCCCTCGCGGCCGCCCCACATGACGAAGGTCGTGGCACCCATCTCGGCGGCGATGTCAACGGCGCCGAGAACCTTGCGCAGCCCGAACCGCCGGACCGACCGGTCGTTTGACGTCAGTCCGCCATCCTTGAAGACCGGGTGCGAGAAGGTGTTGGTGGTGACCATCTCGATGACCAACCCGGAGGCATCCGTGGCGGCCTTCAATCGGCCAAGGCGGTCCTGTTTGGTTGCGTCGTCGGCGTCGAAGGCAAAGACGTCGTTGTCGTGGAAGGTGATGCCCCAGGCGCCGATCTCGGCGAGCTTCTCGGCATACTCCCACGGGTCCAGCGCGGGGCGGCTGGCCGTTCCGAAGGGGTCGGCGCCGGTCCAGCCGACGGTCCAGAGACCGAACGAGAATCTGTCTTCAGGCTGAGGCTGACGATCCACGGTGCACTCACTTCCGGAAGGGGACTGTCGCGTCGCAAACGGGTGTCGCGAGCGGTTGCCAGCATCGCCCATCCCAAATCGGAATGACAGTTCTAGTTCGTGATGGAGACCATCGGCGCGAGCGATGCCGGGATCAGGGTGAGGGCTCGGTGACGAACTCACGGTGCGGCAGAAAGAGCGACACCACCGCGCCAAGGGCGAGGACTCCCGCAAGCGCGAGGAACAGCCCGCCCTCATCGGACTGAGTGGCAAGCGCACCCCCTATCGAGGCGGCCCCGATGGTGACTCCGAGTTCACGCCCGAGTGAGACGGTGGACGTTGCGGATCCCACGTGCTCTCTGGGCGCCGCGTCCTGCGCCATCGTGGTGACGAGCTGCATGTAGCAGCCGGTGCCCATGCCAAGCACGGACACCCACGCAGCGGTGTGCAGCACGCTCCAGGACGCGTCCAGACCCGACAGTGCAGTCATCGCGCCCGCACCGACCGCGCACCCAAGGACGGGCAGTCGCCGATACTTCCCGGTCCGAGAGATCAAGGCGGACGTCCCGAAGATCGAGGCCATCATTCCGACGATGAGTGCCAAGAGGAGGGCTCCGGAAGCTGTGGCAGGGACGGCCAGGACAGTCTGGACGATGGTCGGGAGGTAGCCGACGAGCGCAAAGACGGCGACCCCGATCGTCAAGCCCAACCATGTGCTGACGGTGATCGTGCGATCCTTCAACACGCCCACGGGAATGAGCGGGTCCACGTGACGGAGCATCCGCCTCACGAAGACGCCGGTCGCCAACACCGTCACAACCAGAAGGGCCGCGCCAGCAGCAGGCTTCCCCCAAGGGCCGCCCTGTCCGACCGTGCCGGTCAGGGAGACGAGCGCTGTCACGGCGACCGCGTAGACGATGGCCCCTGGAACGTCCAGCTTTCCACTGGGGCTTGGGGACTCGGTCCGGGGGACGGACTTGAACGCCATCGCAAGCGCCATGACCCCAAGGGGCAGGTTCACCCAGAACACCCACCGCCATCCCACGGTGTCGGTGAGGACGCCTCCGACAAGGGGAGCCACCACGCTGGCGGTCGCGAATACGAGTCCCACCGGGGCCATGAACTGGCCGCGGTGACGAGCTGGCACAGCGTCCGCGACAACGGCCTGGGAAAGGACGAGGACGCCACCCCCGGCCAGCCCTTGAATCGCGCGGAGTGCAACGAGCTGCAGCATGGTGCTTGCGAGCCCGCAGGCGACGGATGAGATGACGAATCCGGCAAGGCACAGGAGGAAGACCGATCGGCGGCCACGCAGGTCGCCCAGACGCCCATAGACGGGCATGGAGATGGTCATCGCCAGCGTGTAGCTGGCAAAGACCCAACCCATCGCGGAGCGGCCGCCGACATCGCGAACTATGGCGGGCAGTGCGGTCGCGACGATCGTCTGGTCCATGGCCGTGAGCAACGTGACGACAAGGAGCGCAGCTTGGAGACGGCGGTGTCGCGTGGATGGGTATGCGGGAGCAAACAGAGTGGCACTGGGCACGGGGGCAGTCCTGCCTGAGTAGGACGCGGCGATGTGCGCGTAGCCCGCCAATGACGGGCCCGACGGGCGGTCGCAGCCGTGCGATTGCCACCCCGGCATCCGTCTTCATCGTATCCGACCTCGGCGGGCGGAAGCCGGCCTCACGTCCTTCGAATAGTTGAAGGTGGGCATCGCTTCTGGTGATGTCTCGCATCGGCATTCACGCCTTCGTCGATCGTCAGATCACCGCTTCAATGACGCTGTCTTGGAACGGACGACCTAGCAAGGGAGTGTTGATGATCGCCGACCGGATTCTGGAGGAGGGGACCCTCAGGGCGGAAGGACGGCGCGCCTCCGTTGAGGTTCGCATCCCTTGGTACCGGGCGTTGCCCGCGTCATGCATCGCTGACGTCGAGCTGCGCATTGACGGCCACGTCGCACCCAAGGACAGCCTGCTGTGGAACATGAATGGTAGGGAATTCCGACTGGACCAACTCGCGGACACGGTCGATGAGTGGTGGTTCACCACCGACTCCGCCGTCCTGTCGGGGGACCTCGCAGTCGAAGACGGCCAGACGCACGAAGTCGAGGTCGACCTCCACCTCTACATCCCCTACATCGTGACCGCCCACGGCGTGCTGCTCATCGAGGAGCACGGCCGCAAGACCATGGAGGTTGCTGCACATGTCTGACGGCCTCGGCACCCCGATCCAGGGCGTGACCCTCTACAGCTTCACGCGCGCGTTCCACGCGCGGCAGTACGATCTCGAAGGCCTCATCCGCCGGGTGTCCGCCGACGGGTACGGGCCCGGCTTGGAGATCATCGGCTTCTCGGCTTTCCGCGGCTTCCCGGACGTGACCGACGAGTATGCCGAGTGGTTCCGTGGCGTGGTGAGTGATGCTGGGCTGGTCCAGACCTCCCTGGCCATCAACACGGACGTCGGCATCCGGCGCGACCGCCTGATGACGGACGCCGAGCTGGTGGAGTACATGCGTCGCCAGATCGAGTCCGCGGCGAAGCTCGGTTTCCCGTTGGCGCGCGTCCAGATCTCTTTGACACCGGACTCGATGGAGGCGCTGCTCCCCATCGCCGAGCGGTACGGGGTGACGCTGGCGATCGAGGTCCACGCTCACCACCACGGGCAGCACGAGCTGGTCCTGGCCCTTCGCGATCGGTACGAGAAGCTGGGGTCGCCCCTGCTTGGCTTCGTGGCCGACTGGGGTTCCACCGTCTCCGACTTCGCGCCGTCTGCGATCGAGGCATACCGGCGACGTGGTGCGAGCGAGGACCTCATCTCGGCCGCGGTCTCGCTGTGGCGCGACTACTACCGACAGGGTCCGCCGAACACCGACGCCGAGCACGGTGAGCGGTTCGGTTCCTTCATCGGGCTGGCGGCACGTCACGGCCGGCCGGAGCTCGGCGTCGACCTTGCGATCAACGGGACCGGTCTGTTCGGACCGGCCAGGGTGGACTCGTGGCACGAGATCCTGCCCTGGATCCGTCACGTCCACGGCAAGTTCTTCGGCATCGACGAGAACGGTGAGGAGCCGTCCGTTCCCGTCCGTGACCTCATCACGCTCCTCGTCAACGCCGGGTACAAGGGCGCCGTCTCGACGGAGTACGAAGGATGGCACTGGAACTACTGGGACGACGCGTTCCCGATCGTGGCGGGTGAGCAGGCTGTCCAGCGATCGGCGGCCGAGCTCGCGGGGTCGCGCATGATCACGTCGGCCGCGGAGGCTCGTCAGCAACTGGCGGCTCACCATGGGTCGGTGCGCCGGGCCGTTTCGTAGGCTCTGCGCATGACGCCCCCGAGCAGCGAGCTGGTCAAGCAGCCGAAGCAAGAGCGCAGCCGTCAGTCCTTCGACCGCGCGGTCGAGGCCGCCATGTCCCTGATGGTCGAGCGACGCTCAGGTGCCATCACGGTCGCCGAGGTGGCAGCGCGCTCAGGGGTCTCAACCGGGTCCATCTACGCGCGGGTCGCCAGCAAGGAGGATCTCATCCGTGTTGCGCATGTGCGCCTCATGGATCGTCTGGCGATCGAGACCCGTCAGGCACTGAGTCTGGAGGTCGCGCCCCACGAGTCCCTGGTGGATCTGGTGGGGCGCGCCGTGCGTGCCCTCGCGGAGCTGTTGCGCCGGCATGCCGAGGAGCTGGCTCCGTTCATGCGGCTCGCCCACCGGGACCCAGTGATCGCCGCGGGCGGCAAGAGGGCGCACGAAGAGATGGTGTCGGCCTTCGCCAGCACCCTCCTGTCGGCCGATGGTGGCATCACTCGCCCGGATCCACAGGCCGCGGTCACGTGGTCCTGCACGGTGGTCTACAGCGTCCTCGCCCGCCAGCTGGGCCTGGGGAGCGACCCTGAGGCTGCGATGGACCAGCCCTGGGACGAACTGCTCGCAGTGCTCGTCGAGATGGTCGCCGCATATCTCGCACCGGTCTGACCTGCCGGGCATCGCTGATGACGATGCACGGCATCATGAACTAGAACTGTTGTTTTAGTTCCGCACGATGAAGACTCTCCGCAGCGCCCGCCACAGCGGTGGGACGTCGAGAGGAGACACGGTGCCCGACACGACCACGAACGTTCGCCGCAGGACGGTCGGAGACGATGCTCCGGACATCACCCTCCCGGACGTCGATGGCACCACGGTCAGCACGAAGTACTCCGCCAACGTGGCCACCGTTGTCGTCTTCACCTCGAACGGGTGTCCCTACGCCCTCGCGTGGCACGACCGCATCCAGCAGGTCGGTGCCGACTACGGGACCCGCGGAGTTCAGGTCGTCCAGGTCGTGAGCAACGACGACCAGCTCCAGCCCAAGGACTCCATCGAGGGTATGCGCCACCGCATCGAGGCCGGCGAGGTCACCGGCGTCTACCTCAAGGACGTGCAGCAGTCGGTCACGGCTTCCTTCGGCGCCACGGCAACGCCCGAGGTGTTCGTCGTCGACAGCGATGGGCTCATCCGCTACCACGGCGCGCCCGACGCAGACCACGATGACCCGACCCAGAATGCCCAGTTCGTGCGGGATGCCCTCGAGAACGTGCTGGCCAGCGAGCCTGTCCAGCGACCCTCCACCTCGCCGGCGGGCTGCTCGGTCAAGTGGCGCGTCGACCTGCTCTGGTACGACGGCTGTCCCAGTCACGGCGCCGCCGAGATCCTCCTGACCGAGTGCCTCGCCGAGATCGGTCGCACCGACGTCCGCCTGGAGCGGGTCCAGGTCACCTCTCCCGAACAGGCAACCAGCCGATCCTTTCCCGGGTCTCCCACGTTCCAGGTGGGCGGCACCGATCTGTTCGCCGTCGATGCTCCGTCGGCCCTCGCCTGCCGGACCTACCAGCGATCAGATGGCCGCGTCTCCCCGCTCCCGGCCAAGGACGACCTCGTCGCACAGCTTCGCGAAGCGCTCGCCCGACCGTGGGACCTGCCCGGCTGGCGCGACTTCCGCAAGGCCTCCAGCGGCAACGCTGGCGCCTGAGACCACATCCCCGAGGAGTCCTCAATGTCGCGGAACTTCCCCTCACGCGTCGACATCGCCATCGTCGGAAGCGGGCCGTCCGGTGCGGCCTACGCGCGCGTCCTGAGCGAACTGCGTCCGGACCTCGATCTCGTCACCTTCGAAGTGGGACCCCTTCTGGCGGACACGCCCGGGCTCCATGTCAAGAACATCGTCGACGCCGAGGAAAGGACGGCCGCGCAGCGTCGCTCAGAAGGCCTGGTCGACCCGGACGCCGAGGACCGGCGGCTTCGTCGAGCCGGCACCTATCTGCTTCCCGACGGCTTCCAACAGCCGGGCGAGCACGGCATACCTTCGTTGGCGATGTCGAGCAATGTCGGGGGGATGGGGGCGCACTGGACCGCAGCGTGCCCGAGGCCCGGCGACAGTGAGGTCATCGGGTTCATCGACAACCTCGACGAGCTCCTCGATGAAGCAGAGCGCCTCCTCGGAGTGTCCGCCCACGCCTTCGACGGCGCTCCCTTCGCCAACGAAGTGCGAGCACGGCTTGGCAGCGTCTTCGACGATTCGCGCCCGACGGGTCGCAAGGTCCAGCCCATGCCATTGGCGGTGCAGACCCACGGTGACGGCCGGGTGACCTGGTCGGGATCCGACGTTGTCTACGGCGACGCCACGCGGTCCAACCCGCGACACAGCCTCTTCCCCGAAGCGCAGGTTCGTGTGCTTCGGCTGGAGGACGGTTTCGTGTCAGGTGTCGTGGTCCGCGACCTCCAGGACGATGCCGAACACTACGTGGCGGCCGGTCAGGTCGTCGTGGCCGCTGATGCGGTCCGAACCCCACAGCTCCTGTGGGCGTCGGGAATCCGCCCCCGCGCGCTGGGTCGCTACCTGAACGACCAGTCCCAGGTCATCTTCGCGGCACGGCTGCGTGACGTCGGCGCGGGTCGGGGTGAGCAGGGCGCGGAGCCCGGGAAGCCCTCGATCGCCCGCCAGAGCGGGGTGAGCTGGGTTCCGTTCACCGACGCTGAACCCTTCCACGGCCAGGTCATGCAGCTGGACGCGTCGCCGGTGCCCCTGGCCACCGATGACGCTGTGGAGCCGGGCAGTATCGTCGGCCTCGGCTGGTTCTGTGCCAAGGAGCTCCAGGAGACCGATCGCCTCGAGTTCGACGACGACCGGACCGACGCGTACGGGATGCCGGCGATCAGGGTCCACTACACGCTGACGGACGGCGACCGCGCGGCTCTGGACCGTGCGCGCGAGACGGTCAAGCGAGCGGCGGCGGCCCTTGGCGACCCTCTCGACGCCGAACCGATCACCCTGCCGGCGGGGGCGTCCCTCCACTACCAGGGCACCGTGCGGATGGGCTTGGCCGATGACGGCACCTCGGTGTGCGACTCATTGTCGAGAGTCTGGGGTGTCGAGGGTCTGAGGGTCGCCGGCAACGGTGTCATCCCCACGTCCACCGCATGCAACCCGACGCTGACGTCCGTTGCCCTGGCCGTGGCCGGCGCACGCGACATCGCGACGACCTACCCGAAGCAGGAAGGCCAACTGCAATGACCGACAACCAGGATCGGCCAGCACTGCGCGTGGCCATGGTGGGATACGCCTTCATGGGCGCTGCCCATTCCCAGGCGTGGCGAACGGCCCCCCGTGTGTTCGATCTCCCCCTCGCCCCTGAGATGACCGTGCTCGTCGGTCGCGACGAGGGCCGGCTCAGCGCGGCCGCCGAGAGGATGGGCTGGTCGTCGACCGAGACCGACTGGCGACGCGTCCTTGACCGCGACGACATCGATCTGGTCGACATCTGCACGCCGGGCGACACCCACGCGGAGATCGCCATCGCCGCGCTGCGGGCCGGCAAGCACGTGCTGTGCGAGAAGCCGATGGCCAACTCCGTCGACGAGGCCGAGCGGATGGCCGTCTCGGCGCGCGAGGCTCGCGAGCGCGGAGTGCGGTCCATGGTCGGCTTCACCTACCGCCGGGTGCCGGCGATCGCCCTGGCCAAGCGGCTCGTCGAGCAGGGACGCATCGGCGAGGTTCGTCACGTGCGAGCCCAGTACCTGCAGGACTGGATCGCCGACCCGGAGGCCCCGTTGTCCTGGCGACTGGACAAGGAGAAGGCCGGTTCCGGAGCGCTTGGTGACATCGGCGCTCACGCGCTCGACCTGGCGCAGTACCTGACCGGCGACACGGTCGTCGAGGTCTCGGGAAACCTTCGAACCTTCGTGGCCGAGCGCCCGGTCGCGAGCGAGCACGCCGGACTGTCCGGCACCGCATCGACGGAGCGCGGACCGGTGACCGTCGACGACGCAGCGAGCTTCCTGGCCACGTTCTCCAACGGCGCCATGGGCGTGTTCGAAGCCACCCGCTTCGCCTACGGGCGCAAGAACGCCCTGCGGATCGAGGTCAACGGGTCCAAGGGAAGTCTCGCCTTCGACTTCGAGGACATGAACGTCCTGGAGTTCTTCGATGCGGGCGAGCCGTCCGACACCGCCGGCTTCCGCCGGATCCTCGCCACCGAGCCGGACCATCCCTACCTCGCGGCCTGGTGGCCACCGGGGCACGGCCTCGGCTATGAGCACGGCTTCAGCCACCAGGTCGTCGACCTGGTGTCCGCCATCGCCGCAGGGAGTGACCCCACACCCTCGTTCGACGAGGGCCTCCAAGTGCAGCGTGTCCTCGACGCCGTCGAGACCAGCTCCGCCTCGCGGACCTGGCAGACCGTCCCCGCCTGAGATCGGAAGGAACCACCATGCCTCGCCCCGTCACCCTCTTCACCGGCCAGTGGGCCGACCTGCCCTTCGAAGAGGTCGCGCGCCTAGCCTCCGAATGGGGCTACGACGGCCTCGAGATCGCCTGCTGGGGGGACCACCTCGACCCTTGGAGGGCCGCAGACGACGACGACTACGTCCAGGCCAAGCTCGACCTCCTGGCCAAGTACAACCTCAAGGTGTTTGCGATCTCCAACCACCTCACAGGGCAAGCCGTGTGCGACGACCCGATCGACGCCCGGCACCAGGGCATTCTCTCGTCCCGGGTCTGGGGCGATGGTGACGCCGAGGGTGTGCGACAGCGCGCTGCCGAGGAGATGAAGATGACGGCCCGCGCGGCTCAGCGGCTGGGGGTCTCCACTGTCATCGGGTTCACCGGTTCGGCGATCTGGAAGTACGTCGCGATGTTCCCGCCCGCGTCGGCCGAGATGGTGGACGCCGGCTACCAGGACTTCGCCGACCGGTGGAACCCGATCCTCGACGTCTTCGACGAGTGTGGGGTCCGGTTTGCGCACGAGGTGCACCCCTCGGAGATCGCCTACGACTACTGGACGACGGTCCGCACCCTCGAGGCCATCGGCCACCGTGAGGCATTCGGTCTCAACTGGGACCCGAGCCACTTCGTCTGGCAGGACCTCGACCCGGTGGGCTTCCTGTGGGACTTCAAGGACCGGATCTACCACGTCGACTGCAAGGACGCCAAGCGCCTGGTGGGCAACGGCCGCAACGGACGTCTCGGGTCCCACCTCCCTTGGGCAGACCCCCGTCGCGGCTGGGACTTCGTGTCCACGGGTCACGGTGACGTGCCGTGGGAGCAGTGCTTCCGGATGCTCAACACCATCGGCTACGACGGACCCATCTCCGTCGAGTGGGAGGACGCAGGGATGGATCGCCTCGTCGGTGCTCCCGAGGCGCTGGAATTTGTGCGCCGACTCGCCTTCGACGCGCCCTCAGCCTCGTTCGACGCAGCCTTCTCGTCGGGGGAGTGACCATGATCTCCACCATCCGGCAGGCAGTCCTGACCGCAGAGTTCGACGAGCGCCAGCTCACCTCGCTGCTCGTCAACGCCGGCCCGTCCGCGGGACCTGCCGCGCTCGGAGTCGTCATCGGCAACATCGTCAGCTCCATCCGCCGTGATCGCAAGGAGCTCCGCCACTGGCTGGCGGGCGCGGGGGAGATTCCCGCATGAGCAGCGGCCAGCGCAAGGTCATCGTCATCGGATCGGGACCGACGGGAGCGGTGTACGCCCGTCGTCTGCTGGAGCGAAACGAGTCGGTCTCGGTGTTGATGGTCGAGGCCGGTCCGGCCCTGACCGAGCCCCTCGGCATGAACGTGCGCAACATTGCGGACAAGGCGGAGCAGACGGCAGCCAAGCTTGCTTCGCAAGGGCCTGCATCCGGTCGCGCGGGGATGGCCGGTATCCCGACGGGCGGAATGGAGGGCACGGTCACCGCTCGGCAGGGGACACACCTGGTTGGTCGCGCGGCTGGAGGCAGCGCAGGTATGCCGGCTGCTGCGGCTGCGACGTGTGTGGGAGGTCAAGGGGCCCACTGGACGTGCGCAACCCCACGGCCGGTAGGCACCGAGCGCATCGACTTCCTCGAAGGGGAGCTGGACGGCCTGCTCGACGAGGCGGAGCGTCTCCTGCACACCACCCACGAGGCCTTCAGCGGTGCGCCGCAGGCCACAGCACTCCTGGACCTGGTCACGGGCGAGTTCGCCGACGACGGTCTGCTCGTCCAACCGCTGCCCGTTGCCGGCGACCCTCGCGCCGACGGTTCGATGCGCTGGTCTGGCACGGATGTGGTGCTGGGGGAGCTCGCAACACCAGGTGCGAAAAGGGATCGCTTCGAACTCCGGACAGGGACCCTTGCCGTACGCCTCGTTGTTGAGGACGGTGCGGTCGTGGGCGCCATCCTGCGCGACCTCGCCACCGGAGCGGAATCCGAGGAACGGGCCGACGAGGTCGTCGTTGCCGCCGACGCGCTGCGCACCCCTCAGTTGCTGTGGGCGTCGGGGATCAGGCCCGAGGCCCTCGGTCGGTACCTGACCGAGCACCCGCTCATCTTCGGTGTCGTGGCCGTCAAGGAAGGGCTGCTCCCGCCGGTCGGTGAAACTGCTGTTCCGGTGGACCCGGTTCGAGTGGTGGTGGGGATTCGCTTTGACCAGGAGCTCCACCCCTTCCACGCACAACTCATCTACAGCCCGGTCTGCCCCATTCCGCTCCCGCCGGACAGCCCGTTCACCGGCAACTCAGGAGGCTATGTCGGCATGGGCTGGGGGGTCCGGAAATGGCCGCGGGCAGAGGACCGACTTCTGTTCGTCGACGATGAGCCCGACGAGTTCCAGCTGCCGGGTATCAGGATCGCCTACGAGGTCACTCAACGCGAAGAGGCGGAACTCGACCACGCGCGGGAGTTCCTCGCCCGCGCGGCAGGCGCCTTGGGAACCTTCATCGACGGGATGCCCGTCGTGATGCCACCAGGAAGCTCCCTGCACTACATGGGCACGGTTCGCATGGGGGCGCACGACGACGGCACCAGCGTTTGTGACCCCGATTCGCGGGTCTGGGGCGTGCCCGGGCTCGTCCTGGCGGGCAACGGCCTGATTCCGACCGCGAACTCCTGCAACCCGACGCTGACCAGCGTCGCGCTCGCCGTGCGCGGAGCCGACGCCCTGGCCGATCGGCTCGCAAGCACCCAAACCCCAGCACAGAGGGAAGAGGCACGATGACCACCATTGACGACACCACCCTGCTCCAGCGCCTGACGGAGCTGGAGGCCCGAGTGGGGGGCGCCGAGCTCGAAGCCGTGCGCGCTGCTGACCGCGGTGCGGTGGAGAACGTGTTCAACCGCTACATGCACTTCCACAATGCGTACGAGGACGAGCGGATCATCGACGAGCTCTGGGCCAAACCGGGGACCGAAGGGATCCGGTCCCGCTACAACAATGTCGGGGAGTACTCGACGTACGAGTCGGTCACGGCCTACCACCGCGGACGTCCACGGCCGGTCGGCAAGCTCTTGTTCCACTACACGACCACCCCCGTGGTCGAGGTCTCCTCCGACGGCACCACCGCCAAGGGCATCTGGATCATGGCCGGCCTGGAGTCCGGGCTGATGGACCCCGAGATCGCCAAGGAAGCCCCGCCGTACGTGTTCTCCGGCGGCGAGGTCGACGGTAAGCCAGTCTGGGCCCACTGGGTGTGGTGCAAGTACGGCGTCGACTTCATCAAGCAGGACGGCGAGTGGCGGATCTGGCACTTCCGTTGCTACGAGGTGGCGAGAGCGCCGTTCAACCGCGACTGGATCAGCTTCGCGAAGGACAACCAGCACAGCCACGACTCGCAGCTCGCCTGGTTCGGGGACGACGGCAAGCCGGTCTTCCTCCCCGCGGTCGACGGCCCGATCGTGACGCAGAAGTACGAGCCGTACGCGAACGACACCGCCCAGAAGCTCGACCCGGAGCCGCCACGCCCGTACGGCACGTTCGAGGACACGTTCCGGTGAACCGCCTCGACTCCCTCTCGGTCAACCTGGAGTACATGTTCCACGAGGCCGGAGAAGACCTTGCCTCCAGGGTGCGGGCTGCATCCCGGGCCGGGTTCACCAAGGCCGAGATCTTCTGGACCCACGACAAGGACCTCGACGCCCTGGAGGCTGCCCTGGACGAGACCGGGGTCCAGCTGTGGACGGTGCTCGTCGACCCGCGGACCACTCGGCTCGTCCTCGAGGACACCCACGAGGGCTTCCTCGACGACGTCCGACGCACTGTCGCGGACGCGGTCAGGCTCAATTGTCCGCACGTCGTCGTGGGGTCGGGCCCTGCCGTTCCCTACCTCAAGCGACCCGTCCAGATCGGGATCATGACGGAGGCCGTCGCCCGCGCTGCAGAGATCGCGGCCGATGCCGACGTCACGCTCCTCGTGGAGGCCGTCAACACCCGGATGGACCACCCGGGCGTGCTGACCAGCATGACGTCCGACTCCGTGGCCGTCGTCCGTGGGGTCGACTCGCCGCATGCCCGTGTCCTCTACGACCTCTACCACTCGGTCGTCGAAGGCGAGGACCCGAACGTCGTGCTTCCTGAGGTCATCGACGTGGTCGCCCACGTGCAGATCGCGGATGCCCCCGGTAGGGGGGAGCCGGGAAGCGGCGCCATCGACTGGCCGGCTGCCTTCGCGCTGCTCGACCAGGTCGGGTATGCCGGCGCGGTCGGAGTCGAGTGCTACCCGACCATCGCGTCGACGGCCGATGCGCTCAGCTACCTGCGACAGGTAGCCGAAGGCGAACAGGTCCCAGCGCGATGACGCAACAGGATGGCGCGGGCGGGCGACGCATCAAGTGGAGCTACATGGACCACTGGCGCAGCAACGGTCCGTCCGGACCGGTGGACCAGTGGCATTCGGCAAAGACCATGTCTGCGTTCCTCAAGCAGGTCAAGGCAACCGGCTTCGACGCGATCGACACGTTCGACTTCCGCATCTGGCAGATGTATGGCGACTACGGCGGTCCCGCGAAGTACCAGGAGATGGTCCAGGACCACGGCCTCGAGCGCATCGTCAACACCTTCCACGCGGCTGACTACGACACCCGCAACTACGCTCCCCACCTGGCGGAGACACACGAGCACATCCTCGAGGACTTCCGCGTCACGATGGGGCGCTGGTCGGAGATCCAGCTCGACAACATCATCGTCATGCCCGCAACGCTGTACTACGACATGGAGCCGATCACCGAGGACAAGCTGAAGACCACTGCGGAGCTGTGGAACAAGGTCGGCGAGATCACCGCCAGCCACGGTGTGCGCCTCACCTGCCACCACGAGTTCTTCTGCGGGATCCAGAGCGAGTCGGACATCGACACCTTCTACTCGTACACGGACCCGCAACACGTCTCCCTCTTCGTCGACACCGCCCAGCACTGCATTGCCGGCGTCGACCCGGTCGCCCTCTACAACAGGCACGCACACCGGGTCAGCGGCTTCCACTTCAAGGACACCCACCACGTTGCGGTGGGCGACGACCATCGACACCGGCCGGACTCCGAGATCATGGCGCCGACGACGTCGAAGTGGTTCTACGAGATGGGCACGCCGCAGGGCCTGGTGGACTTCGAGTCGATGATGACTGCAGTCAGGGACAACGAGTACGAGGGCTGGATCTCGGTCGAGCACGACAAGGCCAACAAGCAAGGCGGCGACTACTCCGAGAGCACCGCCGTCTCCCGCTGGTACGCACGCAATGTCCTGGAACGGATCTACTCATGAGTGGGATCAGGTGGGCCTACGCCATCAACCAGTGGAAGCCGCAGTTCGACGACTTCGTCCGCCGCGAGGAGCACGAGCGCGCTCTCAAGACCATCTCCATCGCCGGCTTCGAAGGGGTCGAGCTCACCGCCGGCACCGGGCGCTGGGAACCGCTGGGCAACCCCCAGCAGCTCACTGCCAACTTCGGGTCCGTGGCTGGTCTCCGGGACTTCCTGGACGACTGTGCCATCGACGCCGTCTCCAGCTGGTACTGGGATCCGCAGGAACGCTCTATGGAGCACCTGACCGGCCCTTTGTCACCCCTCGTCGACGCGGACGTTCCCGTCATCGTCGAACGAGCGGAGTGGTTCGCAGAGGCGTTGGCCGAGCTCGGCGGATCGATCCTGCTGGTGCGGCCCGTCCCGGGCGCCGGCGACACCGACCCTCTCGACGACGCCGCGCTCACCCGGCTGGCGCACTGCTGGGAAGCGGTCGGCGCCGCCACGGCGAGGCACGGCATACGGACGGCGCTGCACGTCGACTTCCTGTCCGCCCTCCGTCGGGGAGATGCGCTCGACAGGCTGCTGGAGCTCACCGACGCCGAGCTCGTCGGGCTCGTCGTCGACACCGGCGAGCTCACCGTCGCGGGCCTGGATCCCATCGCGGTCATCGAGAAGCACCAGGGGCGTGTCGTCCACGTGCAGTTCAAGGACGCCCTGGCTGTCGACGAGGACGAGGAGTACCTGGCGCCCCACGCGCACTGGACGGTCCGGGTGCGAGGTGGCGAACGCGAGGTTCCGCGATGGTTCGCCGAGCCCGGGGCCGACGGTGGTCTGGTCGACTTCGCGGCAGTCACGCGAGCCCTGATCCACACCGGGTACTCGGGCTGGGTCGTGGTCGAGAGTGACCAGAGCCCGCACCCTGCCGCCAGCACCCTGCTGGCCGGGTACCTCGTGCAGCGTGAGCTGCGGCCGATGGTCGAGGGGAAGCGAGCCGCCGATGCCTGAGCGACCCGACGGCATACCCAGCCGTGCCGCCACTGACACGTCGCGCGTCCGCGCGTCCAACGAAAGGCTCAACCATGTACCAGCTGTCTCCTAACATCGAACTGCTCTTCACCGAAGCGGGTGAGCACCCTGACCGGGTGCGCGCCGCGGCGGCAGCCGGCTTCGACGCCGTGGAGATGTGGGGCACGTCCACCGTCGACGTCGATGCGCTCGGCAAGGCGCTGACCGAGACCGGCCTCAGCCTCACCTCGGTGCTCGCCGAGCCGCGCACGAACTTCGCGTTGCCCTGGGAGACGCTTGACGCGTTCTTCGAAGGGCTGGACAGGGGAGTCGAGCACGCCCGCGCGCTCGGGTGCCCCCGGATCGTCCTCGGGTCGGGGGTGGGGTTCCCGGGCCAGAAGCGGGTGCAGAACCTGGCCCGCCTCGTCGAGGTCTTCTCCCAGGCCGTCGAACGGACCAAGGACTCAGGCGTGAAGCTGATCCTCGAGCCGGTGAACACGCGCGTCGACCACCCGGGCGCGCTCACGGACCGAACGGCGGACGCCGTCATCGTCGCTCGCGGTGTGGGTTCCGACTCCTTCGGGATCCTCTACGACATGTACCACTCGATCACCGAGGGAGAAGACCCGGCGACCGAGCTGGCCAACGCCGCAGGCCTCATCGACTACGTGCAGATCGCGGACTCCCCGGGCCGTGGCGAACCGGGAAGCGGCAGTCTCGACTGGGCGGCGCAGCTGGCCGTGCTCCGTAGCTCCGGATATGGCGGACCCATCGGGCTCGAGTACTTCCCGACCGTGCCCTCCGAGGAATCGGTCAGGCACATCAAGTCCATCGCTGCAGACGCGTGACGACGCCAGCCCCATCAAGGAGGTACGCATGACGCTCGAAGCCAGTGTGCTCCGACCCGATGCCGTCCGGGCCACCCCTGACGGCGTTCAGGTCGATGTCCATCTCCCGTGGTACCGATCCCTCCCGTTGTCCTGTCTCGAGGACATCACCCTGCGGCTCGGGGATGACGACGTCGACCGGGCGGATCTGAGGATCCGCCATGACGGTCGGGACCTCACCCTCGACGAGCTCGCAGAGCTCGTGGACGAGCAGTGGTTCGTCCAGGACGCCTTGCAGGTCCTGGTCGGCAACCGGTCTGGCGTCGCCGGCGAGACGCTCGACGTCGAGATAACCCTCGCCACCCGTATCCCGTACATCGTCATCGGCCCGCAGACTGCGCTCGTGCAGCGAACCCGTGTCGGGCGAAAGGTCGTGGTCCAATGAGCATCGTTCTCGGAGTCACCCTCTACTCGATGACCAACGAGTGGCTGGCGGGGCGCTTCACCCTGCCGGAGCTGGTCGACGAGGTGGGCAGGCGCGGACTGGGTCCAGGCTTGGAGCTGATCGGTTTCCAGAGCCTGCGTGGCTTTCCCGGCAAGGTCGACAAGGCTGACCTGAAGGCGCTCAGGGACGCCCTCGATCGCAACCAGCTGAGGCCCACCTCCTTGGCGTCGAATGCCGATGTGGCGCGTCGTGGCTCGGCCTGGATGGACACCGACGAGAGTGTCGAGTACATGCGGCCGCAGATCGAGCTCGCCGGAGAGCTCGGGTCCCCCGTCGTCCGGACGCAGGTAGGTCTCACCCCACAGGTCCTCGAACGGCTCGAACCCATCGCTGCCAAGGCGAATGTCCATCTGGGCATGGAGGTGCACGCGCCCGAGGGACCGAACACCCCGAAGGTCTTGGCCACGCGTGAGGCGTACGACCGGATCGGCTCGGAGCATCTTGGATTCGTGCCCGACTTCAGCTCGTGCATGCGCGCCATCCCGCCAGGCATGCTCGACAAGCTTCGTGGAGCAGGTCTGTCAGACGAAGGTGTCGACGCCCTGGTCCGCGCGTGGGAGTCCCCGGGGCCGCCATTCCAGCGGTACGGCGCCTTTGCCGAGGAGGCAAAGGGGCTTGGGGAGCCCGAACTGCCCGTGGGGCAGGCGAGGCTCGTCTTCACGATGTTCGGGCGAGAGAACCTTCAGGACTGGCGGGAGGTACTGCCTCAGGTCAGGCACGTCCATGGCAAGTTCTACGACGTGGATGACGACCTCACATCGCCGTCGATCGACTACCAGGCAATCCTCGACGTCTTCGCCGAAGCTGACCGTGAGATCACGATGTCGAGTGAGTGGGAGGGGCACGCGTACCTCGACCTGGAGGACCAGGACGCCTTCGACATGGTCGCCCGGCACCACGCCATGTGTCGTCGCATGATGGGTGGCTCGTAGGTGCGTCGCCGGATGTCGTGTTGATTTGAAAACCTTTGTAGGACAACGCGATTCGCTTCGCTTTGAAATCGATAGCGACATCAGTGTCAGTGATGTGGATGATCGCAAGTCCGGAGTTCCCAGCGCCGCCCCTGTTCTGTGACAGTGGCCACAACCACCCACATGTCTGGCCGCATCGAAGCGGCTGACAGCTAGCCAGGAAGACCCTCATGACACCTCCGAACTCACGACGCGTCATCGCCGCCGCGCTCCCGGTCCTCCTCGGGGCCTTCGTGGCTGGCTGCAGCTCCTCGAACGGCTCGTCCGCCAATGCAGCTGAACCACAGTCGATCACCTTCTCGTACCAGATCGCCAACCCCAACGCCAAGAGCGTCTACCAGACCCTCGCGGAGCAGTACGTCGCTTCGCACAAGGGCGTCACGATCAAGACGAACCCGATCAACCTCGCGTCGTACAACCAGACGCTCACCACGCAGCTCACGGCCGGAAGCGGACCGGACGTCTTCTTCATCAACGCCGGCAGTGGTCAGACCGCCTCCGTCGAGCCGCTGAAGAAGGCCAACAAGCTCCTGGACATCTCGGCCAACATCGACTCGAAGTTCATCCCGGAGAACGCCAAGAGCCTCTTCGTCTTCGATGGCAAGACGTATGCGGTCCCGGTCTACCTGGCGCCGGCCGGGCTCATCTACAACGACGTGGCCGCCAAGGAGGCCGGCGTCGTGCTGACCGGGACCTCGACGATGGACGACCTGATCGCACAGTGCGGCAAGGCACGTGACAAGGGCAAGGCGCTGCTCGCCGTCGCCGGCGCCATGTCGCCCAACACCGGCATCTTCACCACGGCAGTTGCGGCGTCGACGGTCTACGGCGTCGACCCTGAGTGGAACAACAAGCGAAAGGCCGGCCAGGTCAAATTCGCCACCAGCGACGGCTGGCGCACTGCCCTCGAGACCGTCAAGAAGCTGTACGACCAGAAGTGCTTCCAGGACGGTGCTGCTGGTGCCGGGTTCGACGCGCTGACCAACGGCATGGGTCAGGGGAAAGTGTTTGGCTTTGCTGCCCCCGGTGGTGCCGCGAAGGACATCATGGACTCTACCCACGGAGCCGTGAAGCTGGTGGTCCTCCCGATGCCCGGCGCGGGGGTCGACACCTACCTGATGGCCGGCACGCCGGATGCTGTCGCCGGAAACGCCAAGACGAAGAGCCCCAAGCTGGTCAAGGACTTCCTCGCGTGGATGACGCAGCCCGCCCAGGCCAAGACAGCCGCAGAGGCTGCTGGTGACCTTCCGGTGGGCGACATCGACACGTCGGCCGTCCTGCCCCAGTACGACGGGATCAAGAGCATCCTCGACGCCAAGCACATCGCCAACTACCCGCAGCTCGACTGGCCCAACGGCGAGGTCTACGACGCGCTCGGGTCCGGAGTGACCGGCCTGCTCACGGGACAGAAGTCCGTGGACGACGTCCTGAAGGACCTCGACAAGGCCTGGGGCTGAGGCGAACCGCTGGCAGCAACCAACCGAGCCGGTGGGACAGTGACCTGTCCCACCGGCTCGTTGCTGTTCAGGTGATTTCGATGCCGGCAGTGATGAAGAGATCGCGGAACCACTTGTGCGCCGCGTCGTTGTCGTAGGTCGGGTGCCACCACATGGTCTCCACGAGCGGGTCCGCGGCGAAAGGTGGCGGCAGGACCCGTACCTCGCCCTTGCGCTCCAGGATCCGACCGAGTCGTTCCTGCACCACGGCGATCCGGTTGGTGCCGGCCACGAGACTGCCGAGAGTCAGGTAGTTCTCCGTCACCACCTCCACGTTCGGCTCGACGCCCTGCATCCTGAGCTGTTGGACCGAGGTCGTGAAGGCGGTGCGCTGGTGAAACGTGACCGCCCAGGGGCGGTTGGCCAGGTCGTCCATCGTCAACTGCCTCGAGGCGGACTCGTCGTCGGCGGAGACGATGCAGACCCAGTCATC
Organism: Pedococcus sp. P5_B7; assembly: GCF_054049895.1. NCBI lineage: Bacteria > Bacillati > Actinomycetota > Actinomycetes > Micrococcales > Intrasporangiaceae > Pedococcus > Pedococcus sp. P5_B7. Next base: position 1,058,026 of record NZ_JBFULM010000002.1, on the reverse strand, counting down.
CTCATAGAGATCACGATGCGAAAGGCCCGTGAGGAAACCGTGTGGCATGACGATCAGGTCACGGGTGCGCATGGAGTCAGGCGCCGTGTCGACGATCTGAGGAGTGATCGAGTTGATGTGCAACCGGGAAGCAGGCGAGGCCGCACGCAGCAAGCGGGAGACGGTCGGCGCCAAGGCCTCCGTCGCATAGTCGGACATGACGACGGTGAACTCGCGATCGGCCGTGGCCGGGTCGAACTCGCCTTCGTTCGCGAAGAGGCGACCCACGGCACGAATCGCCGTGTGGGTCGGCTCGATCAGCTGCTGAGCCAGAGGGGTCAGCTCGTAGACGTTGCCGTTGCGGGTCAGCAGTTCGTCACGGAAGTGACGACGCAGCTTTCCCAGACTGGCGCTCATGGCCGGCTGGCTGAGACCCAGCCGGGCCGCTCCCCGGGTGACGCTTTGTTCTTCCAGGATGGCCTGCAGGGCCGGGAGCAGGTTGAGATCGACGTTGCGTGGCAAGGGTCAACACTCCAAGTTTGCTTGGCCGCAGTCGACGTTCACAAGTCGCACGGTACAGGCAGCATCTGGCCGTGCGCACCGAACACCGGCGACGAGCATGTCCGGCGCGGTACGCGCCCCGCCGGCTCAGTCCTGCAGGGTGAGGCGCTTGCGGTCACGTCCCCCGCCGGGGACAGGCATGTACGAGATGCGCAGGCGGATTGCCACGTCGATGTCGTGAACTCCGGACGCGAGAGGCCGGTCGAGCGGGAAGGCAACGGTGGCGCGCTCGCCCATCTCCCAGCGGTCGTCCAGGACCGCCCCCAGGTCGGCGAACGGGTAGGTCTGGCCGTGGACAGTCAAGGTGGTGACCTGGGGGTCGACTGCTTCTCCGTCCACGCTCACGTCCACCGCCTCAACCATCGACAGGCCCAGCCCGCGGTAGTAGGGGAGGCGAACCTCGACCTGGGCACCCGGCTGGGGTGTCTTGGTGGGGCGAAGGCTGTCCTCGCAGATGATGTACTTGTCGAACATGGTGCCTACCTCCTGGTGTCAGTCGTTCTCGCCGAGCAGCTGCGCAAACATCGCGTGCTGCCGTCGAACCTGCTCGCGGCTGTCGACCTCAAAGGCATCCTGGATGTGGCGGTTGCCTTCGTACTCGCTGGACAGGTAGCCGTCGTAGGCGCCCTCGACAAGCACCGGGATGATCCGGTCGTAGGGGATGCTGTACTCGGTGGCGTCGTCGGTCATCTCGTAGAACTTCGCCTGGATGTGACCGATGAGCGGCATGTGGGGAAGCAGCTCTCGCGGGTCGCGGAAGATGAAGTGGGTGGCCTGCCGGGCCAGACCCATCTCCACCGGACCGCCGCCCCGGTAGTGAACGATGTCCATCAACGCGTGGGTGTCGCCGTGGTTGTCGTAGAGGTCGACGATGTACTGGACGAGGTCTGGTCGCGCTCCGTCGCGGAGCGCGCGCTCAGAGACGACTCGGGGGAACCGCTCGACGAACGTCCCCATGTCCGGCATCAGGCCGAGGGCCTGACCTCCTTCAGCATGCATCACCTCGAGGTGCTCCAGGATCCACGGGTGCTCATAGTGGAACGGCGCGTGAACCTCGAGCAGGAGCCGGACCCCATGGTCCGCGGCGTACGAGGCCGCGTCGCGCATCACCTCCGGCGGGGTGTTGATGATCGCGCGGATGACTGGGGCTCCGAGGGCGACGGCGATGTCGACGTCCTGGCGCACCGAAGCGACCTGCTCCTCGTGTGAGAGCCACTGGCCGGCGACGCGCTTGGTGTCGAGGAACAGGTCGGTCGCGCTCGTCTCGACTCGGTAGCGTTCCAGCCAGCCATGCCACTGCTCCAGGAACTCCGGGCTGAGCCGCGGGTAACCGACGATCGACTGTTCCGGGATGATCTCGACGCCCGTTCCGCCGACCGCGGCGACGTGAGCCACGCAGTCCTGGAGCGACATCTGCCTCAGGAAGAACTCCTCCTGGTAGCTGTACAGGCTGACGCCCCGCTTGATCGTGGTGGGCATCGAGCTCCTCCTTGTTTCACCGGCTGCGAACGCCCCGACTGTGCCGCCCCCGGGCACCGGAGGGAAGGCCGGACGGCCGATCAACGGCATCAGTGCAGCGGATGCCGGTCCTCGTATCAGCCGTGGTGATGTGCTAGATCGCAGGTCTGGCCTTTCCGGAACACAGTGGCTGGGTCACAGTGAATCGAGTCGCACCTTCATTCCCGTACGGCGGCGCCGGCAGATGCCGCGCCGAGCTGACCTTCCGTCGAGGAGTTCCGAGAGCATGACGATGTCCACCAGCACCCCTGCACGGACGGCGCCCAAGCCGTCCCGCAGGCAAACCCGTCAGAGGCAAGGCAACCAGGGCCTGACGTTCGGCCGCTGGTGGTGGGCCGCCCCCGGGGTGGGTCTGCTGATCGCGACGATCTACCTCACCACCCTCAGCGGGGCGTTCTTCGCTTTCACCGACTGGTCGGGCGTCGGGTCGTTCAACTTCATCGGTCTCGACAACTTCCGCGAGATCTTCCAGCGGACCGAGCTCCTTTCGTCGCTGGCCAACACGCTGATCTTCGCCTTCGGGTTCCTCGTCATCTCAAATGTGCTCGGTCTGGCCTTTGCGCTGGCCCTCAACCGCAACCTCAAGACCCGCTACCTCCTCCGAACCCTGCTCTTCATGCCGGTCGTCCTGGCGCCCATCTCGGTCTCGTACGTGTGGGGGTTCATCTTTGCGTTCGACGGCCCTCTCAACCAGCTGCTCGGGTCCATCGGCCTCACCTCGTTGCAGCACCAATGGCTCGCGGAGCCACTCCTTGCCAAGGGCGCGATCCTGACCGTGATGATCTGGCAGAACATCGGGTTCGTCATGGTCGTGTACCTGGCCGGTCTGGCAACGGTGCCGATCGAGATAGAGGAGGCGGCAGCGCTCGATGGTGCCACCCGTTGGCAGCGTCTACGGCACGTCGTGCTGCCCACGATCCGGCCGGCTGTCGGCATCGCGACGACCCTCACCCTGATCCAGGGCCTGCGTGTCTTCGACCAGGTCATGGCCCTCACCGGCGGCGGGCCTGCCGGGGCGACGGAGACCTTGGCAACCCAGGTCTACAAGCAGACGTTTGCCTTCGGGAAGTTCGGCTTCGGGGCTGCACTTGCGCTCCTGCTCAGTCTGCTGATCCTCGTGTTCTCGGTCCTGCAGCAGTTCGCCACTCGTGAGAGGGCGTGAGCAGCAGACATGTTCCGGTACACCAAACGCACGCTGCTCCTTGAGATCGTGGTCGTGCTGGCTGCCCTGGCGTTGCTGATGCCGTTCTGGATCCTGGTCACGACGTCCTTGAAGCCCGGCGAGGAGATCCTCACCTCGGCTGCGATCGCACCCCCCAAGTCTCCGACGCTGGAGAACTTCCGAACTCTGCTGTCGCCCTCCAGCACCGCATCTGGCCAGATTCTCAAGGGACTTCTCAGCAGCCTGATCATCACCGCGGGAAGCATCGCCGGCCTGGTGGGCCTGGGGTCGATCACTGCCTACGTCCTCATCCGGAGTACGAGCCGCTGGAGCAGGCGAGCCTTCTACCTCTTCCTGGTGGCCATCGTCCTGCCGACCCAGCTCGGGGTGTTGCCGCTGTACGTCGGCGCGCAACAGGTCGGCCTTGTTGGTTCACGGATCGGGATGATCCTCATCTACTGGGGGGTTCTGCTCCCGCTTGCGGTCTTCCTGTATGCCGGGTTCTTCCGTGAGCTACCCAGGGACTATGAGGAATCCGCGATGCTCGACGGCGCATCTTCCTTCCAGGTCTTCACCAAGGTGGTCTTCCCCCTGATGGGACCTGCCACCGGGACCGTTGCGATCCTGGCTGGTCTGATCGTGTGGAACGACTTCTTCACGCCGTTGATCTTCCTCAACGGGTCCGACGCACAGACCCTGCCGGTTGTCATGTACAACTTCGTCGGCTCACTGGTCTCCCAGTGGAACCTCATCTTCGCCGTCGTGCTGATCTCCATGGTTCCGATCCTGATCTTCTACGTGTTCGCCCAGAAGAAGTTCATCCAGGGCTTCAGCGGCGGCATCAAGAGCTGATCGACGCGCCCAGCGAGTGACCCTCGATCAGTGGGACGAATGACCCGCATCGCAACCATCCTCTTCCTCCAAGTTCTGATCGGCCCGAGGCTGGTTTGCGAGCCCACACCCTTACGAAGGAGAAGAACATGCCTGCCGTTTCCAACGTGCTGGTCATCGGAGCAGGCGCTGCCGGAACGGCAGTCTCCATCCTCCTTGCGGAGGGGGGCGTGTCGGTCGACCTGGTGGACGTCAAGCCAGACGTCAGCGCTCTCGGGTCCGGCATCACCCTCCAAGGCAACGCCCTTCGCGTGCTGCGCGAACTCGGCGTGTGGGACGAGGTCGGCAAGCACGGCTACGCGTTCGACACCCTGGGCCTCCGGGCACCGGATCCGAACGGCACCCTGGTCGCGGAGCTAGAGGATGTTCGCACCGGGGGACCCGACCTTCCGGCAACCGTCGGCATGTACCGGCCCGAGCTCGCGAAGATCTTGGTAGACAGGGCAACCGACGTGGGGGTCAACGTTCGCTTCGGCGCGACCTTCACCGAGCTGGTGGACGACGGAGCTGGCGTGAACGTCACGTTCTCGGACGGGTCAGCCGAAAGGTACGACGTCGTCGTGGGGGCCGATGGCGTCCGGTCGGCCACTCGCAAGGCACTCGGGATCGAGCTGGAGCCCCGAGGCACGGGGATGGGTATCTGGCGGGTCTTTGCTCCGCGACCCCCCTCAGTGACCCGGACCGACCTCGTCTACGGAGGCCCGTGCTACATCGCCGGCTACTGCCCCACGGGTGAAGGGACGCTGTACGCCTACCTGGTGGAGGACTGGCAGGACCGCTCGGGTTTGACCGCTGAGGAGTCCCTTGAGGTGATGCGCGGGCTGTCCGAGGCGTACCACGGCCCGTGGGACGACATCCGCGCCGGAATGACTGATCCGTCTCGGGTCAACTACACGGCATTCGAGACCCATGTCCTGGACGCTCCCTGGAACCGGGGGCGCGTCGTCCTCATCGGGGATGCGGTGCACACGTGCCCTCCCACGCTCGCGCAAGGCGCCGCCCAGGCGCTCGAGGACGCGGCCGTACTGGCCGAGCTACTGCTGGCTTCTGAGGCCGTCACGGATGAGCTCTGGAACCAGTTCGTCGAGCGTCGACTGCCTCGCGCGAGAACGATCGTGGAGGCGTCTCTGCAACTGTCCCAGTGGCTCTTGAACCATGAGCGCGGTGATGTGCCCGGCCTGATGGCGCAGGTCGCCCACTTGCTCAGCAGCCCTGCTTGACGATGAAACGCGCACAACCCCAACGACAAACTGCTTCCGAACCCGTCCGCACCGTGGTGGAACCGAGGCACGACATGAAGAGCCGAAGCCGTGAAACTTGCTGCGTTTAGATATGTCGAGGACGCCGAGACGACTCGTCGCGTCGGGCTCGTCGTCGGCGACGGTCGACAGTGGTGGCTTCATCCGTTCCCCGAAGGGGTGGAGCTCGTTCCCCTGTTGGCTGCCGACCTGGAGGAGCGCGAGTCGGCTGCCGATGAGGCCGCCCAGGCTGACGGGTTGCGCCCTGATGAGGTCGTGCTGCTGCCGCCGGTCTACCCGACCGCCATGCGAGGCTTCCTGACCTTCGAGTCACACGTCGAGGGCATGCAGCTCGCCCTGGGAACACCTGGGGTCCCCGAAGAGTGGTATGCCGCACCGGTCTTCCAGTTCATGGCACCCCACTCAGTGGTTGGGCCATACGACGATGTCCCATATCCGCCCGGGACCGAGCTCCTGGACTTCGGCTTGTCGCTCGGCGCCATCGTGTGCCGCGACGTCCGTAACGAAACGCCCGACAGAGCGCGAAGCGCAATCGGGGGCTACTGCGTGGTCAACGACTGGTCGGCTCGGGACGTACAGAGATCCGAGATGCAGGTGAACTTTGGCCCCAGCAAGGGAAAGGACTTCGCGACCACTGTGGGCCCCTGGGTGGTCACGGCGGACGAGCTCGAGCGTCACGTAGACGATGAGGGTTTCCTGGACCTCGCCATGTCGGTCAGCGTCAACGGAAAGCGGGTGGGGGCGGACGTGTCCGGGCACATGAGCTGGACATTCGAACAACTGGTCTCCCACGCTTCTCGAGCGTCCTGGGTCAAGACGGGAGAGGTGCTGACGTCCGGCACCTGCTTCTCTGGATCCTTGGCCGAGGCCTGGGCCAGGGCGGGCCACATCGAACCGCCCGCATTGAGGATCGGCGACGTCGTCGAGATGACCATTGAAGGCATAGGCAGCATCCAGAACCGTGTCGTTCGCCGATACGGGTCGGTTCCTCCTGTCCAAGGCGTACGGCGTCGGGTCCCCCGAGACCTCCGAGTCCCGCGTCAGGCTGCCCGAGCAGCCGATCTCGCCGGCCTTTCGCCGGCGTCCAAGCCACGCCGGCCCGCGAGCGCCACCCCCCGTCCCGCAACGATCGAGAAGGATCCCCAGCCATGAGCGGAAACGTCAACGAGTTCGGCATCACCCACCTCCGCCACGTCGACCTGGCGGTGCCGGACTACGACACCCAGCGCGCCTTCTACCGCGACACGTGGGGCCTCAGCGAGGTCGGCAGCGATGGGGACCTCTCGTACCTGGCTGCCGAAGGCTCGCCCGAGCAGTACGTCGTGCGGCTTCGCCGTTCAACGGACAAGCGCCTGGATCTGATGGCGTTCGGGGCCGAGTCCCGTGAGGCCGTTGACGCGCTCGCCGCGAAGCTCGGGTCCGGGGGCGTCCAGCTGGTGGGTGAGCCGGGCGAACTGCAGACCGCTGGCTCGGGGTACGGGTTTCGCTTCTTCGACGGGGACGGCCGTACGGTCGAGATCTCGACCGACGTCGAGACGCGGCAGCACCGGGCGATCGAGGAAGGCGAGGCCATTCCCGTCCGCCTCTCCCACTTCGTCGTCAACAGCAATGACATCGAAGCCACCAAGTCCTGGTACGAAACGCATCTCGGCTTCAAGCACAGTGACAGCCTGTCGAGTCCCCGCATGGGGGAGATGATGCACTTCATGCGGTGCAACGACTGGCACCACTCGCTGGCGATCGCTCGCGGTCCGCACACCTCCGTCCACCATGTCTCCTTCGAGATGCGAGGCCTGGACGAGTACATGCGTGGCACAGGCCGTGTCATGCGAGCAGGCATCAAGAAGGTCTGGGGTCCGGGTCGCCACCTCGCCGGGAACAACACGTTCTCCTACTTCCTGGATCCCAGTGGCAACACCATGGAATACACCACTGAGCTCGAGAGACTGGAGACGGATGAGTGGCACCCCAGCGTCTACGACATCTCAGACCCGAAGAACCAGGACCAGTGGGGCACCGCTGACCCGATGAGCGAGCTGATCGCCCGAGAGTCGTTCAACGATCCCGACCGTGGCGTCTTCGTCCCCCCGCCGGTCTGACGCATGAAACTGGCCAGTGTCCGGCTGCCGCACGGGGCGACCGTGGGGGCGGTCGTCGACGAAGACATGGTGTTCCCCCTCCCTGACGGCGCGTCCATGACCGCCCTCATTGCCGGAGGGCTGGAGCCCGCGTTGGCGATCGGTGCCGAGGCGCGGCGCGGGGCTGGCGTGCGCCTCGACGCGGTGACCCTGCAGCTCCCCTATCGCCCACCGAGCATCCGGGACTTCGTCACCTTCGAGGCCCACGTGGAGGGCGTTCGCAAGAGCGTCGACGGCGCATCGGGGGTCCCGGACGCGTGGTACGACGCGCCGACGTTCTACTTCACGAACCCGCACGCTCTGTATGGGCCCGGTGCAGCCATCCCCAGGCCGAAGGAGTGCAAGGCCTTGGACTTCGAGCTGGAGGTGGCGTGCGTCCTTGGCCGAGGAGGGACCGATCTGGACGAGAAGCAGGCGCATGAGTCGATCTTCGGATACACGATCATGAACGACTGGTCTGCGCGCGACATCCAGTCCCGGGAGATGAAGGTCGGACTCGGGCCGGCCAAGGGCAAGGACTTCGCAACCTCCATCGGGCCGTGGGTCGTCACCGCCGATGAGGTCGACGACCTGCACACGGTGGACGGGTTCCTGGACCTCGACTGCAGCGTCACGGTTAACGGCATACCGGTAGGGCACGACCGGCTGTCGAACATGAACTGGACCTTCGCCCAGATGGTCGCCTACGCCTCACGCGACTCGCTGGTCGTACCCGGCGACCTCTTGGCCTCCGGGACCACGGGTGGTGGTGGTTGCCTCGCGGAGCTGTGGGGCCGCCGCGGCCGCCAGGACCCGCCTCCGCTTGAGCCCGCCGATGAGGTTCGTATCGACGTCGAACGCCTTGGCGTCCTCGTGGGCAGCGTCGCACAGACAGCCTAGAACGCCCTTCAGGAAACGTCGCGGAATGTGCCCGGGTGTGTGCCGTCGCCCACCCGGAGTCGTCTGCGCAGATGGAATGGGAGCACCGCAGCCTTCCCCGGGCCCGCGCTCAGGTACGGCAGCAGGAGCTCCATCGAGACCTCGACGTCGTACTCGTGCCCGCGCTGTACCTCCACCGGCCCGGTGATCACGAGTCGGTCCTGGAGGAACCACCACTGGTCCGAGCGTGTCAGGTCGACCAGGTCTTGGTCCTGCCCTCCGATGCGAACCTGCAAGTCCTCAACCCTCAGGGGCTGCGCGGCGATCGTCACGGCGAGCTGCAGCACACAGGACACCGGAAGAGACCTCATCCAGGGAAGGCCGACTCGCAGCGCGAACCCGCTGGGGTCGACGCCGAGTGCGTCTTCGCGAAGCTCCCAACCCATCTCAGACCCGCTCCTGGTGCGGACGATGTCCTGGTGCTGGCGTGGGTAGGTCCAGGACMTCGGCGMCGAKGTCCAGGTGTTTCAGGGTCATCTCGGTTGCGCCTCCGGGTCCGTCCCACCAGTCGTGCCCACCCCACTCACTGCACAACGTGCCGGAGAAACCGTGCCGGTCCAGGGCGACGCCGAGCTCGGCAATGGGACGCGTCACCCTGCCGTCGGCGTCGTCCAGGTCCCAGAACTTCAGCTGGACAGCGCCGACGTGGGGCAGGAAGGGTTCGAGCTCCGCGACTGTCCAGGTGCCGAAGCGGAAGACCATGGTCATGTAGAGCGCCATCGCGGTGGGTGGCACCTGTCCCGCGTCGAGGCAGTTCCGGATCGCGGCCATGGTTGCGGGGTTCCCCCAGTCGGCGGTGACTCGGTCGAGCAACCCGACAGGTACGCCTGCCTGACTCAGGGCCTCCAGATAGCTGACCGGTAGCTGCGGTGTCACCATGCTGGAATCGAGGACGATGCTGAGCCGCGGATCGCCCAACCCCTCGAGGGCCTCCATGGCCTCGTCGTAGCCGGCCGTGCCGGGACCCTGCGTTCCTTGGATCTCCTGGTACAGCACCAGATCCAGCTCGTGCAGGAGGGGGAGCAGCTCGCTGAGGAGCGAGCGGTCAGGCTGACCAAACGGGAGCCGGACGCCGACGGCTCCGAGCTGCTTCGCCGCCCGGAGCTGAGGCGTCAGGAACGCGGCCCGTTCGCGCTCGCTGCGTCGATGCGTCGGCGTCACCCAGTCGTCGAGACCGACCCCCACGATGCTGATCCGGGCGCCGGCGGCTTCCACGGAGTCCCGCATCCGGTGCACCTCGTCCGGCTCCATCGACGGGAATGACCGGAAGCACTGGCCGGCCTCGATCTCCAGGACCGGGCAGACGTGTGGGGCCACGACCCCCGCGACAATGTCCAACGGGGACTGGGAGGCACGAAGAATGTCCCGGGTCCAGTTGAAGGAGCTGGCAGAGAGAACCCAGTCGCCCGCACGAGGTGGCACTGGGTTCCTCAGGCCGCCGACGTGAGAGCTGCCGGATCGATCGTCTTCTCGACCACGACCCGGTTGGGGACGTAGCGACCGGGCGCAATCTGCATGTAGAGGAGTCGCAGCTCCAGAGTGAGCTCGAGGGAGAAGGGCCCAGTTGTCGGCTCCCAGGGAATCACCACATCGACGCGGTCCTGCAAGAACCACAGGGTGTCCCACTGATCGGGGAGTTCCTCGACCCGGTAGGCCTTGTCGCGAAGGACGAACTGAAGGTCCTCTCGGGGAACTTCCTGCCCGTCGACTCGAACGGCGACGTCCTTGACGGCGGACAGCCACAGGCTGCGGTACCACGGAAGCTGTACCGAGATCGCGAGGCCGCCTGGGCGCAGGCTGACGTCCTTGGGCTGGAAGAGAGTGTTGTGAGTGGCCACGGTTCACCTCGGGGTTTCGTTGGTGTTGCGGTCGGCGACGGCCTGTTCGATCGACCGCCGGATCAGGTGGTGCTGCTTCGTGACCAGGTCGATGGGGTCCGACTCGCCGAGGTCGGCGAACGCGTGGCCCTCCCATTCGCTCGAGAGGTAGCCCTTGAAGCCGCCGTCGACGAACTGCTTGATGATTCGCGGGAGATCCATCGCGGGCTCATTGCCGTGTTCGTCGATGTCGAAGAACTTGGTGTGCACGTGGAAGATGATCGGCATGATGTCCTGCCACTCTTCCGGTGCCACCAAGCCGTGCATGTTGAATGCGAGCCGAGAGAACGGACCTAGGCTCTTGGGGTCGACGCCCTGCGACCGCAGGTACTCCTCGAAGGCCTCGTTTCGCTCGTGCATCGGAAGCGGCGCCCGCCAGAACTCCTGCATGGCCTGAAGGTGCTCGTCCTGGAGACCCATCGTGCGCAGGGTCCTGAACAGGGTGGGGGACAAGCTGTGCATGGTCGAGCTGAAGTCGGCAGTGAAGCCGAGCCTGTCCGAACCGAGCTCCTCGTAGGTCTCTCGGATGGCCAGGATCTTGGGGTCGTTGGGGCCTGCGGGGGCGTGGAGCTCATACCCCAGTCGCTGGTCGTACTTCTCAGCGAGGGGGAGCAGTCGCCGCAGGAGCTCTCGACCTGCGTTTCGGATCACCACGCGGTTGAAACCGAGGCGATGCGCGCTCTTGAGCTGGATGGCCAGGAAGTCGTACTCCTCGTCCGGCGTCATATCGCGGTCTGGGCGTCGTCCCATGTCGAGGTTGGTGCCCATGGCGCTGGGTTCGAGCTCAAGGCGTTCCATCGTGGAGTGCCAGAGCGTGACGAACTCCTCGTCGACATCTGGGTACGTGCGCAGCATCTGCGCGGCGTTGAACTCAACGCCGGGGCCGAGCCCCTTGCGTGAGACCTCCTCGAGGAGAGACTCAAACGTGTACTGACCTGCGGCCCACTCTGAGGTCAATGAATACAGCGTGATGCCAAGCGAAATGCCCGTGCCGGCCACGTTGGAGTTGCTGATGGCTGACTGGGAGGAGGTCAGGATCTCGGTCATGTCCTCAGCCAAGCCGAGGTCCGCCCCCTCGGGAACCACCAGTCGCCGATGCCGGCCATCAGCAACAATTGGTTCCGGTTCGAGCCATCGCGTGAGCACCAAACACCGAAGGGTTGCGGGCCAGTCGCTTCGTGGATGCGCGGCATCAGCAATGCAGGGTTTGCGCAGCCGCGTGGCACCGGCAGAGTCGGCGTAAGACATCGACCGACCTAGCCGAGGACACCCGTGTTCGAGTACTTCCCTGGAAACTACATCTGGAACCTCGGCGTCGTCGCCACGCTCAACTCTGGCGGGATGATCGACGAGGTGGACCGCGCGTGCCGTCCCATCCGCGACCTGGCCGATAAGGGTGCGGACGTCGGGACCCAGCAGTTCATGGCGTCATGGCGTGATGTGGCCGACCAGCTCGAGTCACAGGCGAAGGCGGCCGAGGCAGCCGGGCACGAGCGTACGGCCGGCCAGAAATACTTCCGCTCGGCGGCATACCTGTGCCAGGCCGAGCGAATGCTGTCGAACTCGTCCCCAGATCGCATCCCCACCTACAAGCACCTCCTCGAGGTGATGGAGCGCTCCTTCGAGCTGGTCGACCCCGCCACCACACGCGTGGAGGTGCCGTTCGAGGGGACCACACTGCCGGCATACTTCACCAAGGCCAGCACCGACGGTTCACCGGTGCCCACGGTGATCATGTGGAACGGGCTGGACTCGACCAAGGAACACATGTACTGCTCTGGGTGGCCCTCCGAGATGGCTGCCCGAGGTATTTCGGTACTCCAGGTGGACTGTCCTGGATCAGGGGAAGCGCTGCGCCTCCAAGGCCTCACGGCGCGCATCGAAACCGAGGGGTGGGCTGCTGCGTGCGTCGACTACCTTGATGCCCGCGCCGACGTGCGCTCGGACCGAATCGGACTCGTCGGCTGGTCCTTGGGTGGGTACTACGTTCCGAGGGCCGCAGCCTTCGAGGACCGCCTGGCCTTCGCCGTGGCCTGGGGGGCCAACCACAACTGGGGTGGCGTACAGAAGCGCCGGCTGGAGCGCGAAGGGGAGAACCCCGTGCCCCACTACTGGGAGCACGTGCTGTGGGTCTGGGGACACTCGGACATCCCGACGTTCATCGACTACGCAGAAGGAGTCACCCTCGAGGGCGTGGTCGAACGGATCCGCTGCCACCTGTTGATCACCCACGGGGAGAACGATCGACAGATCCCCGTCGAGCTGGCGTATCGCTCCTACGACCAGGCCACCAGTGCGGCGTCACGCACACTCCGTGTATTCACCCCGGATGAAGGCGCGACGGAGCACATCGGTTTGGACCACCTCCCCCACGTCGGCGCCTATACGGCCGACTGGATCCAGGACACCCTCGAAACGCTGGACTGTGACTCGCAGAGCTGACGAGGGGGCGCATCGTGCTGACCGCGCCTTGTCGTCAGTCGGGGCTACGCCACCATCAACACGGTTGCTGAAACAAGGGTTGCCACGAGCACGGCCCGGTCAACGTGGGCTTGACTCAGGCGCCGGGCGGTCCGAAGCCCGACCCAGGTGCCGAGCAGAACCGCCGGAGCAAGCACGAGGACCGCACCAGGGTTGCCCGGAAAGCAGGCCAAGACCGGCGCTGAGCGGCACCTTGCACAGGTGATCCCGAGGAAGAGCACGGCGTTGGTGCCCAACAAGCGTCGCTTGTCGACCCCTCTCGCCACCAGGTAGAGCGTCATCACCGTTCCTGCAGCGTTCGCGGTCATCGTCGTGAAACCCGCAGCCAGACCGGTCGACAGGCTGGCCCACCCGGACGAGGCGTGGGTTGCTATCTCCCGTTCGGCGCGCTGGATCATCAGCTGAAGCAGCCCGAGAACAAACAGCATTGCCGCTAGGGCGGCCAGGTGGCCGAGGCCGAGGCGTTGACCCAACCTCCGTTGCGGTAGGTCGCGTCGACCTCGGCGGTGACCGTGCCGGACGCGTCGTCGCCCCACTCCGTGACGATGGTGCCCACCCAGCGCCCTGACGTCGACGTGGCCGTGCACGAGATCAGGTCGCCGTCCTGGTCGCACGAGCTCCAGTCGCCGGACGCGCTGCGGAGGACGACGCCGGACGGCACCCTCAGGAGGAGCCGCACGGCACCGGTGGTGCCCTGCGCGTGGGCGTCCACCTCGATCGTCGTCGCGTCGGCGGGGCCCGAGATCCCCATCCAGACCCGCAGTGGCCTCGTGGCAACCGTCGTCGACGGCGTTGCCCTCGGTGTCGTCGGAGTGGACGACGGTGCGGGGGTGCGAGGTGACGAGGCGGACGGTCGCGGCGCGCTCGCGGAGGTCTTCGCGGGTGGCGGAGGGGTGGAGGTCCGCGTCCCCGCGGTCTCGCGGGGCGTGGTCGGTGTCGCCGTCTCGGTCGGGGACGGGCTCGGGGGCTCCTGTGGCGGAGCCGGTGGCGTCGTGGTCGAGATCCCCTGAGCCGAGGGTGGTTTGGGTGGCGGGTCGTCGGGCGGGATCAGCAAGGCAGCCGACACCGCCGCAGCGGCGCCCATGGCGGTGGCGACGACCTTGCCGGCACTCAGCTTGGCGACCAGGGACGAGGTGGTGGCGCTCGCCCCCGACCCGCTCGCGGCGGACGCGCCGACCCCTCCCGCACCCGCGGCGGATGCGCCGACCCCTCCCGCGCCCGCGCCGACCCCTCCGGCGGCGGTGGCGCCGGCCGCACCCGCCAACGCATGGGTCAGGAACCCCGGCGCGGTCAGCAGCACCGCTGGCCCCAGCATCGATCCGAGCTGCTGCTCCACGCGCTGCAGCTCGGCGAGTCGTCCGGGGCAGGTGACGCAGGTCGTCAGGTGGTGGGCCAGGTCGTCGGCGGCGACGGACCCATCGACGGCGAGCATGGGCAGCCGGCGCACGAAGGGCTCGCAGCCGGGCTCCAGGCCGTTGGTGCTCAGGTGGGTCTGGAGATAGGCCTGCCGCAGCCCTCGCCTGGCCCGCTTGGCGAGGGCAGCGACGGCGTTCGGGGAGATCCCGAGGTCCTGACCGATCTCGATGTTGCGGTCACGGTCGACCGCCGTGCGCCAGAGGATCACCTGCCAGCGACGTGGCAGAGCCGCGAAGGCCTGGCGCATCATCGAGATCTCGGTCTGCCGGGACATCGGGTCGGCGGGGCCGCGCGAGCCGTCCTCGAAGCTGGCGACGTCGTCGGTGAGGACCTCGGAGGAGGATGCGCGGCGCGAGCGGGTGGCCGCGAGGTTGCGCACGGAGGTGAGCAGGTAGGCGCGGACCGAACCGGTGGGGCCCCCACCGGAGGCGAAGGCGCCCAACATGTTGGAGAAGGCGTCGGAGGCGAGCTCCTCCGCGTCGCGGGGTTGCCGGGACGTCCGGCGCGCTGCCGCGAGGGCGGCCGGGTAGTGACGCACCCACAGCTCGACGATGGCTTCCTGCGACCCATCGCGCGCCTGCTCGACGAGGTCGAGGTCGGTGGCCAGCGGGTCTGCGCTCACCGGGCCTCGCGTCCGAGGAGGTGGCGGTAGCGCGCCGCGCGCCCACGCCGCGGCCAGCCGTCACTCACCCCGGACGCAGCGGCTGCCGCGGTGACGGCGACGGTGCCGACCGTGAGCCGTGGGCGGCGCCGGATGGTGCGCTCCGCCACTGTCGCCAGCACCGAGAGGACCTGCGCCAGGGGCCGCGCGTCGGGACGAGCCCCGGCGACGCCCGTGTCGGCCTCGTCGAAGGGCCGGTCGCCTTCGTCGCAGGGCAGGTCGGCGTCGTCGCAGCCGACCGGGGTGTGCAGCGTGGCCACGTGGAAGGTGCGCTCGCCCCTTCCGCCCTGGTCCCGGTCCACCTGGTACTCGACATCCGCCGCGCACAGGGCACCGATGGCCGTGCGGTAGGGGCCGGAGAAGGTCGCTCCACCGGTGCGGGTGTCGAGTGTCACGACGACGTGAGGTCGTTCGACCTCCTCGGCCTCCAGGCCGAACGGCCACCGGCCGATCGCGCCGGCCCGATCCGGCTCGGGGCAGTCACTGGGTTCGGGAAAGTCGCTGCCGGTCGAGGTCATTCGGAGGTCCCCCTCTTCGGTCGGTGGTCGACTGGACGGTGGTCGACTGGACGAGGGGCGCACGGGTCAGGTCGGCCAGCGCCGGCCCCCCGGTCACGCCTTCAGCTGGAGGACGCGGCTCCAACTGGAGGACGCGGCTTCAACTGGAGGACGAACGGCGACGCCTTTGGTGACGCAGACCTGCCGCGTGCGGGGCTCGACGATGTCCGTGATCTGTAGCCAGGGCCCCCACAGGCCCCTCGTCTCGTCCCCGAACCAGAGACGGCGACGGCGCCGAACAGTGACGCGCCAACGGCGCCGGCCCCCGCCAGGTGTCATTGCGCGACCGACCGCGTCACGCAACGGGGAGATACGCGTCTCGCATCAAAAGGGGCCGCGCGAGCGTGCCATTCGACGACCGATGCTTTTGGGGTGGGACATGACGAACTTTCACGCTGGACACCAGGCCCGAGGGGCCACTCTCGTACGACGTCTGCAGGCCACCAGGTGGCTCGCGGCACTGGCCGCGTGCGCTGTGGTCCTGGCCTGTGCGACCCTGCTGAGTGCCCGGACGGCACGGGCCGCCACCATCGACGGGGCCATCACCTCCATCACGACCACGGCGACCGGCACGGCGCAGTGGGACACGGTGGACTTCGCCTGCACCTGGGCCGTGCCCGACGGCTCGGCGCCCGGTGACACCTTCAGCCTCGACCTGCCATCGGAGCTGCGGTGGTTCGGCGCGACGGACTTCGTCCTCGCCGGGCGGGACGGGCTCCCCGTGGCCTCGGCCCATGCCGACGCCAGCGGCCACGTCGTGTTCACGCTGACCGACTACGTGCTCACCCACGTCGACGTCCACGGCAGCTGTCACTTCTCGACCCAGTACGTCGCGGAGACGACCGACGAGACCGTCGACCTGGACTTCCAGGTGGGCGACGAGGTCGTCAGGGTCGACCTCCCCACCGTGGGACCGTGTGCCGGGCCCTGCACCGAGGACCGCACCGTGCCGAGCAAGTACATGTGGTGGAGCGACGCTGCCCAGACCACGACCCGGTCGGCGGTCCGGGCCCCGGCCACCACCTCCGACAGCAGTGACGTCACCATCGCGGACACGCCCGGCCCCGGTCTGGCTCTCGACTGCGCCACCGTCGCCGTGACCATCGGCACCGTCCTCGACGCCGCAGGAGACGTGACCGACCCCCGCGACGACGGCACCTACGTGCCGAAGATCTCCTGCACCCCGCAAGGGGTTTCCGTCACCTGGTCCCAGGTCCCTGCCGGGGAGTACACCGAGCTCCGGGTGCTGGCCACCGTGGTGGACCCCACGGCCACGACCTACACCAACGGGGCCGTGGTCAGCGTGAACGGTCAGGACACTCCGGTCCACGACGAGGTCCGCCGCAGCGACGCCGGAGGCGATGGCACCGGATCGGCGACCACGACGACGACGAGCTCGACCACCGCGACCACGACGACGACGGGCTCGACCACCGCGACCACGACGACGACGGGCTCGACCACCGCGACCTCGACCACCGCGACGACGGCGTCGAGCACAACGGCCACGGCGTCCGGCACGATCACGTCGCCCGCCAGCACCGACCACGACGTCGTGACCACCGGTGGGGGCGGTGCCGCGGGAGCGCTGGTCACCCCGGACGACTCGTCGCTCGCGTTCACCGGCATCGATGTCCTCGAGCTGGTGGCGGTCGGCTCCCTGCTGCTCGGGTCGGGCGCTGTCCTCTCCGGACTCGCACGCCGCCGTCGACGGCACTAGGTGGGCGCGGACCGGCTCGACCGCGTCGGACGCGACCGACGAGCCGGCGACCGGGTGGCGCGCCACCCGGTCGCGCGTCATGGGAACGGGCCCGCGGACTCCTTGACGGCAGGCGCCGGGTTGGCGCCCCGACCACGGCTGGGCGACGACCCGGCCCCGCCCCGGAAGAAGGCACGACCATGGACACACCTCGAGGTCAGGGGACGGAACGGCTCGTCCTCGCGATCGGTGAGATCTCGGCGAGCCATCGCACCGTGCTGACCCCGGCCGGCAGTGCCCCGGTGAATGCCGTCACCTGGGCCATCAGGGAGGAGACCGCGCCTCGGGGTCGCGGCTGGCGGCGTGCCCTGCCCGGCGCTGGCGCACCCGACACCGTGGCTCTCGGGGTGACGCTCAGCGTGACGGTCAGCGGCCCGGGCTGGCGGCACACCGAGAGGGTCGGGCCGGCCGGTCCGGAGGAGGTGGCTGCCGTGCGGGGCAAGGTCACGCAGGCGCGCATGCTCGCCCTGCGGTCCGTCGTGTGGTCGCCCGCCGCCGCGGCGCAGGTCCCGGCGCCCCCGGCCCACGAGGAGGCCGCCGAACCCGCGAGGTAGGTTCGACCCATTCGTGGGTGCTGCCAGCGGCCACGGCCGAACCCCGGGAGTCGTTGGTGCGAGTCGTCGTCATGGGCGCGGGTGGCTACGTCGGAAGTCGCCTGGTGCCGGCCCTGCTCGCGGCCGGCCACGACGTGACGGCCACCTTCACCAGAGCGGCGTCGGCCGGGCGGTTCTGGTGGGCCGAGCAGGTCGACGTGGTCGAGGTCGACGTCCTCGACCGCCCCACGGCGCGGTTGGCCGTGACCGGCGCCGAGGCGCTCTACTACCTCGTCCACGGACTCGGTGGTGACGACTTCGCGACCAGCGACCGCGAGGGCGCCTACAACGCCGCCCACGCCGCGGTCCGGGCCGGCCTGGGCCGCATCGTCTACCTCGGCGGTCTGGTCCCTGACGTCCCGGACGACGACCTGTCTGCCCACCTGAGGTCGCGGCTCGAGGTCGAACAGGTGCTCACCGACTCCGGCATCCCGACCCTGGCCCTGCGCGCGGCGATGGTGGTGGGCAGCGGGTCGACCTCGTTCGAGATCATGCGCCAGCTGAGCGAGCGGCTGCCCGTCCAGGTGCTGCCCCGCTGGATGGACAGCCGGGTCGAGCCGGTCGCCATCACGGACGTGGTCACCGCGCTGGTCGGCGCCCTGACCGCCCCAGCCGTGAGCCGGCACTTCGACCTCGGCAGCGGGGAGCGGATGCCCTATGCCGCGTTGCTGCGGCTCTACGCGGACCGCGCCGGGCTGCGCAGGGTGCAGGTGAGCGTGCCGGGCCTGCCGACCGCCCTGGTGTCGCGTCTCGCCCCCGCGCTCACCCGCGCACCGGCCTCCACCGTGCAGTCGCTGGTCGAGAGCCTGCACCACGACATGGTGTGCGGCCGACAGGACTTCGTGGTCCAGCTGATGCCGCCGGGCCATGCCCTCACGCCGGTCGCCGAGGCGCTCGACCGGGCGCTCGCCGTCCCGGACGCGTCGGTCCCGGACTCCGAGCGCGACGTCATCGGCCCGCTCAGCTCCGACGCAGCCTGGACCGGATCAGTGGCTCCCTGACCTCTGCTGGCTGCGCTCGCGACGAGCCAGCTCGCGTTCGAGGTTGCGCGCGAACCCGACTCCCATGGCCGCGATGACAGCCTGCATCGAGGCCTGGACCGCGGGCTTGGCGAGCCGCGGGAACGGCAGGTCGACGTCGACCCCGAGCTCGATCGTCAGGCGGGTCCCGGCGCCGCTGTCGGCCAGCTGGTAGATGCCCTCGACCCCGGCGCGCTCGTCACCCTTCGGCGCGTGGGTGTAGACGATCCGCTCCTTGGGCGTGAACTCCATGCGCTCGGTGAACGAGAGCCCGATGCTCTTGCCGAGCACCTCGATCGGTGCGAGCTTCCAGAGCCAGGTGCTGCCGTGGTCCTCGATCGACCGCACCATCGGGGTCAGCTTGCCGACCAGCGTCGCGTCACTCAGGACATCCCAGACCGAGTCGCGGGGGTGCGGCACCACGGCGGTTGAGCGCTTGGCTGCCGAGAAGATCGTCATGGCTCGAGTCTCGTCCATGGCCGACCAGCCCGCGCGGCGCCCCCTGGACAGCGCCCCACCGGGGATCGCTGTGAGAGTCTGGCCGACGTGAGCGAACCAGCACCTGCGACCTCGGGTTCACCGCGGCGCGGGCGTCCGGGGTACGACCAGGAGACCGTGCTGCGCAGGGCCATCGAGCTCTTCAACGAGCAGGGGTACGACGGCACGAGCATGGGTGACCTGGCCCGGGAGCTCGGGTTCAGCAAGTCGGCGATCTACCACCACGTGCCGAGCAAGACCCACCTGCTCTCGCTGGCCCTCGACGAGGCCCTCGACGGGCTCACCCGCGTCATCGAGGAGGCGAGCCACGACGCTGCCGGCCACACGGCATACGAACGGCTGCGGCAGGCGGTGCACCGCAGCGTCGAGGTGCTGGTCGAGCACCAGCCGGCGGTCACGCTGCTCCTGCGGGTGCGCGGCAACAGCGAGGTGGAGCGAGCCGCCCTGCGGCGACGTCGCGACATCGACGCGCGGCTCGCCGCGCTCGTCAAGGAGGCCATCGACGAGGGGTCGCTGCGCACCGACGTGCCCCCGGCCCTGGTGAGCCGGTTGCTCTTCGGCATGGTCAACTCACTCGTCGAGTGGCACCGCGCCGGTGGTGGGGTCGACGGCGAGCAGCTCTCCGAGGCGATCACGACCATCGTCTTCGACGGGTTGGCGCTGGACCGGCCTCACCAGTCGTAGAAACCCCGTCCGGTCTTGCGACCCAGCTCGCCGGCGGCCACCTTGTCGCGCAACAGCTGCGGCGGTTCGAACCGCGGACCCAGCTCGCGCGCGAGGTGCTCCGCGATGGCGAGGCGGACGTCGAGGCCCACGATGTCGGTGGTGCGCAGTGGTCCCACCGGGTGGCGGTAGCCGAGGGTCATCGCGGTGTCGATGTCCGCCGCGGACGCGACGCCCTCCTGCACCATGCGCATCGCCTCCAGGGCGATGGCCACGCCCAAGCGACTGCTCGCGAACCCTGGGGAGTCCTTGACGACGATGGCGGTCTTGCCCAGGGCGGAGACCCAGCCACGGGCGTCCTCGGCGAGGCCCGCGGACGTCTGCGTGCCCAGCACGATCTCGACGAGGTCGCTGGTGGGCACCGGGTTGAAGAAGTGCAGACCGATGAACCGTTCGGGGGCGCTCAGCCCGGAGGCGATGGCGTCGATCGACAGCGAGCTGGTGTTGGTGGCCAGCACGGCGTGTGGCAGCGCCTGCTCGAGCCGCTGGAACACCGACTGCTTGAGCTCGAGGTCCTCCGGGACGGCCTCGATGGCCAGCTCGACGTCCCCGTAGTCAGGGTACGGTCCAGTGCTCACCGTGACGCGTTGCAGGACGACCTCGAGGTCCTCGGTCAGCGCTCCCTTGTCGACTGCCTTGCGCAGGCTGCTTCCCACCCGCTCGACTGCGGCTCGCGCGGACGATGTGTCGGTCTCGATGACCCGGACCGAAGACCCGGCCGCGACAAAGGCGTGCGCGATGCCGGCGCCCATCCGCCCTCCTCCGTAGACGAGGACGCGCTCGGGCAGGGCAGTGGAGTCGGTCATGGATGCTCCGTTCTGGAAATCCGGAAGAGCGTGAATGGCTGGAAACGGTTGCGGGTCAAGGGCGTTCGAGGAGCAGGGCGCTGCCCTGGCCGACCCCGACGCACATCGTCGCGAGACCGCGGTGCGCACCAGCCCGCTCGAGCCGTCCGAGGAGGGTCACGACGATGCGGGTGCCGGAGCACCCGAGGGGGTGGCCGAGGGCGATCGCGCCGCCGTCGGCGTTGACGAGGTCGGGGTCGAGCCCCAGGTCGCGGATGCAGGCGATCGACTGGGACGCGAAGGCCTCGTTGAGCTCCACGGCGTCGAGGTCGTCGACGCTCCACCCGACCCGGGCCAGGGCCTTGCGCGTCGCAGGGACGGGGCCGATCCCCATGACCTCCGGGGCCACGCCGGCGCTGGCGGCCGCGACGACCCGGGCCCGCGGGGTGAGGCCGTGCGCCTCGATGAACCGTTCGCTCGCGACGACGACGGCGGCCGCGCCGTCGTTGAGGGCGCTGGAGTTGCCGGCCGTGATGACCCCGTCGGGTCCGTGCAGGGGTCGCAGCGCGGCCAGGCGTTCGAGGCTGGTGTCCGCGCGCGGCCCCTCGTCGACCGCGAACTCGCCGTCCCGCAGCGGCACGGCGACCGTCTCCGCCTCGAACCGGCCGTTCTTGATCGCGTCGAGGGCGCGTTCGTGCGAGCGCAGGGCGAAGGCGTCGAGCTCGTCGCGCGTCAGGTGCCAGTGCTGCGCAACGCGTTCCGCGGTCTGCGGCATGGTCAGTGTGGTGTCGGCGTCGAACCGTGGGTTCGCGAACCGCCACCCGATCGAGGTGTCGAAGGTCGCCCCCGGTCGGGCGAACGCCTTGGTCGGCTTCTCGGTCACCCACGGGGCGCGCGTCATGGACTCGACCCCACCGGCGATCACGACATCGGCGTCGCCGGCCGCGATCATCTGGCGAGCGGTGGCGATGGCGGTCAGGCCTGAGGCGCAGAGCCGGTTCACGGTGAAGCCGGGCACCGACTGGGGGAGCCCGGCCAGCAGCAGGGCCATCCGGGCGACGTTGCGGTTGTCCTCGCCGGCCTGGTTGGCCGCGCCGAGGACCACCTCGTCGACCAGCTCGGGGTCGATGCCGGACCGGGCCACCACCTCGCGCACGACGAGCGCGGCGAGGTCGTCGGGGCGCACCGAAGCCAGCCCACCGGCATACCGGCCGATGGGGGTGCGGACACCGTCGACGATGAAGGCCTCGGTCACGTTCGTCTCCTCGATCTCGGGGAAGGTCAGGCGTCGAAGTCGACTGTGACGGTGTCGCTGACGGGGTAGGACTGACAGGTGAGGACGAAGCCCTGCTCGACCTCACCCTTCTCGAGCGCGTAGTTGCGGCGCATGTCGACCTCGCCGTCGCGGACGAGGGCTCGGCAGGTGCCGCAGACCCCGCCCTTGCAGGCGAACGGCAGGTCGGTGCGCGTCGCCTGCGCTGCGTCGAGGATCGACTGGCCGCGCGGCATGGGGGCGGTGGAGCTCGACCCGTCGAGCACGACGGTGACGTCGCTGGTCTCGCCCTCGACCACAGCGTCGGCGCGGTGCAGCTCCGGCGGCGGCTCGTCGACGTAGAAGAGCTCGAAGTGGATGCGCTCCTCGGCCACCCCGACCTCCGCCAGCACCTCACGGGCTGCGCCGATCATGGCGAACGGCCCGCACAGCCACACGTCGTCGACGTCCTGCACGGGCACGAGCAGGTCGAGCAGCCGACGCAGTCGCTCGGCGTCGATCCGTCCGGAGAAGAGCTCTACGTCGCGGGGCTCCCGCGACAGCACGTGGATCAGCTGCAGGCGCGACCCGTGGCGGTTCTTGAGGTCGGCCAGCTCCTCGGCGAACATCACCGACCCCGTGGTGCGGTTGCCGTAGATCAGCGTCACCTCGGCGTCGGGGTTGCTGAGCATCGTGGTGGCGATGGACAGCATCGGCGTGATGCCCGAGCCGGCCGCGACGCACAGGTGCCGACCACCGGTCGCGGGATCGGCGCGGAAGCTGCCTGACGGCGTCTGCACCTCGATCTCCGTGCCCGGCGTGACGTCGTGGACCAGCCAGTGCGAGAAGAGACCGTCCGGGATCTCGCGGACGCCGATGCGCGGTCGCTCACCGACCGCGGCGCAGATCGAGTACGTGCGGCGGTGCTCCTGGCCGTCGATGCGCCGCCGGAGCGTCAGTGACTGTCCCGCAGCGAAGTCGTATGCCGCGGCGAGCTCGGCCGGGACGTCGAAGCTCACCGCGACGGCGTCGTCAGTCAGCTGCTCGACCGAGTGCACGGTGAGCGTGTGGAAGACCGGGGCGGTCCGGGTCGTCTTCGGGAGCAGCAGCGAGCCGGTTGACACTCAGATCTCCTTGACGTGCTCGAACGGCTCGAGGCAGCTCGTGCAGCGGTAGAGGGCCTTGCACGACGTCGCCCCGAACTCGGACGTGAGCTCGACATCACTCGAACCACAACGGGGACAGTCGATCTCGCGACGCCGCGGATGGAGGGCGAGGGGTACCGGACCGGCGCGGCGTGGTGCCGGTCCGGGCGCGGACAGCCCGTGCGCGCGCAGTGCGGCCCGACCCGCGTCAGTGATCCAGTCGCTCGACCAGGCCGGGCTGAGGCTGACCCGGACGGTGGCCTGCAGGCCTACCTCGCCGAGGGTGCGCACGAGGTCGTCGCGCATCGTTGCCATGGCGGGGCAGCCGGAGTAGGTCGGCGTGATCGTCACGGTGACGGACCCCGACGGTCCGACTGCCACCTCGCGCAGGACGCCGAGGTCCTCGAGCGTGAGCATCGGCATCTCCGGGTCGGTGACGCGCCGAGCCACGGCACACGCCCGCTCGCGCAGCTCCCCGTGCGAGGTGGCCACGCCGGGCGAACCCGGCGGGTCCACCTCGCACCGGCGGGAGGTCTGGGTCGCCGGGGCCATGGTCACCACTGACCCATCGGGTGCGCGCGGGCCACGACCTGCAGCTCGCCGAGGATCCGGCTGAGCGCCTCGGTGTGCATGCCGTCGCGACCCTGGCGACCCTGGACTGCGGCCATCGGTGCGACCGTCGGCTGCTCCACACCACTGAGGGCGAAGACCTGGGCGAGGACGACCGCGACCGCGTCGGCGACCGTCGCGGGGTCGACCCCGACCCCGGCCCGGGCGACGCGGGCCTCGACCTCGTGGGTCGCGAACTGCTCGGCCTGGAGCGGCCAGACCTTCGCCAGGGCGGCCTCGATGCGACGCCGCGACTCGTCGGTGCCACGAGCCAGGGTGAGGAACCAGCGCCCTGCGTAGTCGCGGTGGTAGGTCAGCTCCTTGACGCCCTTGGCGGCCACGGCGGAGAGCACGTGGTCGCGGCTGTCGACGAGCTTCTCGAAGACCGCGATCCGTGCGCTGGAGAAGAGCAGCAGCTTGACGATGGTCACCGCGAAGTCGCCGTTGTCGAGCTCGACGAGCCGCACGTTGCGGAAGTCGCCGTCACCGCGGAAGAACGCGAGGGCGTCCTCGGGCGGCACCGGGGAGCCCTCGGGCAGCGCCGGGACCAGCGACGGGTCGGCCGCCGCGGCTCGGGCGAGCAGCAGCCGGGCCTGGCCGAGGAGGTCGAGCGCGATGTTGGACAGCGCGATGTCGTCCTCGAGGTCGGGCGCGCGGCTGGTCCACTCCGAGAGCCGTTGCGACGCCACCAGGGCGTCGTCGGCCAGCATCAGGCAGTAGGTGCCGAGGTCGCTCGCGTCGACCCCGTCGGGGATCGTCGTGTCGACGCCGGCCAGCGGGTCCTCGAAGTCCGTGCCGAAGGCCCAGTGCGAGGGGTCGCCACCCAGAAGCCCGTCATAGACGGAGCCGTGGGCGTCGTTGGGGTCGGGGGCAGGGTGCGACGGCTGGTGGGCGACGTCGTCGGCGACCGACTGGATCGCGTCGAGCCCGTCGGGCTGCGGTGATTCAGGCATGGTCAGCAGCTCACATGTGGGGGACGTTGTCGGGGATCTCGTAGAACGTGGGGTGCCGGTAGACCTTGTCCCCGCTCGGGGCGAACATCGGGTCCTTCTCGTCCGGGCTCGACGCCGCGATGTCCTTGGACTGCACCACCCAGATGCTGACGCCCTCGTTGCGGCGGGTGTAGACGTCGCGGGCATGGCGCAGCGCCATGTCGTCATCCGCGGCGTGCAGCGAACCGACGTGCACGTGGTTGAGCCCGCGCTTGCCGCGGACGAACACCTCGTAGAGCGGCCACTCGGCGCGCACCCGCTCATCGGGTGATGTCTGGTCGCTCATGCGGTGCCCTTCCCGTCGACGTCGGAGGGCGAGGCCTCCAACGACAGCTGCTGCGCGGCATACGCGGTCGCGGCCTCGCGCACCCACGCGCCGTCCTCGTGCGCGGCACGGCGGTGCGCGATGCGCTGGGTGTTGCACGGACCGTTGCCCTTGACGACCTGCATGAACTCGTCCCAGTCGGGCTGGCCGAAGTCGTGCGCCTGGCGCTCCTCGTTCCACCGCAGGTCGGGGTCGGGGAACGTGACGCCGAGTGCCTCGGCCTGGGGCACGGACATGTCGACGAACCGCTGGCGCAGGTCGTCGTTGGTGTTGCGCTTGATGCCCCACGCCATCGACTGGGCCGAGTTCGGGGACTCGTCGTCGGGCGGGCCGAACATCATCAGCGCCGGCCACCAGAACCGGTTGACCGACTCCTGCACCATCGCGCGCTGCTCGTCGGTGCCCCGCATCATCGTCATCAGCAGCTCGTAGCCCTGCCGCTGGTGGAAGGACTCCTCCTTGCAGATGCGGATCATCGCGCGGCCGTAGGGCCCGAACGAGGTGCGGCACAACGGCACCTGGTTGCAGATCGCCGCTCCGTCGACGAGCCAGCCGATGGTGCCGACGTCGGTGTAGGAGAGGGTCGGGTAGTTGAAGATCGAGGAGTACTTCTGGCGGCCCTCGATGAGCATCTCGGTGAGCTGGCCGCGGCTGACCCCGAGGGTCTCGCACGCGGAGTAGAGGTAGAGCCCGTGGCCGGCTTCGTCCTGCACCTTGGCCAGCAGGATCGCCTTGCGGCGCAGCGACGGGGCCCGCCCGATCCAGTTGCCCTCCGGCTGCATGCCGATGATCTCGGAGTGCGCGTGCTGGGCGACCTGGCGCACCAGCGTCTTGCGGTAGCCGTCGGGCATCCAGTCGCGGGGTTCGATGCGGTCGTTGCGGGCGATGGTGGCCTCGAACCCGGCCAGCAGGTCGCCCTCGTCGGTCCCGGGCGGGGCCGTGGTGGTGTCCGTCATGCAACCCTCCGCGGTGAGGTGATTAACTGACCGAACGGTCTGTAATAGTGTCGCAGGTGCCGTCGGATGTTGGCAAGCACGCAGGTGCCATCCACGGTATGCCGCGTCGCGGACGAGCGCCTGCGGCGCCAGTCGGGGGTGGCATTACTCGCGAGTCACCCGTGATCGGTGGCAGGCTCGGCAGCGTTCCGCTGTCCGTCGTCGCTGGGAGGCCCACCGGATGTTCTCGCGCATCGCCATCGTCAATCGCGGCGAGGCCGCCATGCGGCTCATCCATGCGGTGCGCGACCTCAACGCGCAGGCGGGGGCGGACGGGCACCGCATCGAGACCGTCGCGCTGCACACCGAGGGCGAGAAGCGGGCCATGTTCGTCCGCGAGGCCGACCACGCGTACAACCTGGGTCCGGCGGCGAACCGTCCCTACCTCGACTACGCCGTGCTCGAGAAGGCCCTGCGCGAGACGGGTGCGGACGCCGCCTGGGTCGGTTGGGGGTTCGTCGCCGAGGACCCGAACTTCGCCGAGGTCTGCGCCCGGATCGGGGTCACCTTCATCGGCCCCAGCCCCGAGGCCATGCGCAAGCTGGGCGACAAGATCGGGTCCAAGATCATCGCCGAGGAGGTCGGGGTCCCCGTGGCGCCGTGGAGCGGTGGCGGCGTCGACACCCTCGAGGACGCCAAGACCGCGGCGGCGCGCATCGGCTACCCGCTGATGCTGAAGGCGACCGCCGGCGGCGGTGGCCGCGGCATCCGCATGGTCGCCAGCGACGCCGACCTCACCGACGCCTACGAGCGCACCCGTGACGAGGCGCAGCGTGCCTTCGGCTCCGGTGTCGTCTTCCTCGAGCGGCTGGTGACCGGTGCCCGGCACGTCGAGGTGCAGGTCATCGCTGACGGACAGGGCACGGCGTGGGCCATCGGCGTGCGCGACTGCTCCATCCAGCGGCGCAACCAGAAGGTCATCGAGGAGTCCGCCTCACCCGTCCTCGCGCCGGAGCAGGTGGCCGAGGTCAAGGCCAGTGCCGAGCGGCTCGCCGTCGCGGTCGGGTATGCCGGTGCCGGCACCGTCGAGTTCCTCTACCACCCGGGCGAGAAGTTCTTCGCGTTCCTGGAGGTCAACACCCGCCTCCAGGTCGAGCACCCCATCACCGAGGTCACCACCGACACCGACCTGGTCAAGCTGCAGATCCACGTGGCCGGCGGCGGTCGCCTCGAGGGGGAGCGGCCCACCGAGGAGGGGCACGCCGTCGAGGCACGGCTCAACGCCGAGGACCCCGACCGCGACTTCGCGCCGTCGCCCGGACGCATCAGCCTCCTCAACCTGCCGTCTGGTCCCGGGATCCGGGTCGACACCGGCGTGGGCGAGGGCGACTCGATCCCCGCCGACTTCGACTCGATGATCGCCAAGATCATCGCCGTCGGGCGCGACCGCGACGAGGCGCTGGCCCGCCTGCGCCGCGCGATGGGCGAGACGACCGTGGTGATCGAGGGTGGGGCCACCAACAAGAGCTTCATCCTCGACCTGCTCGACCAGCCCGAGGTCATCGACGGCAGCGCCGACACCGGCTGGATCGACCGCGTCCGCGCCGAGGGTCGACTGGTGTCCCACCGCCACTCGGGTGTGGCGCTCGTCGCGGCAGGCATCGAGGGCTACGAGGACGAGGAGGCGCTCGAGCGCACCCGCCTGCTCGAGACCTCCCGAGGCGGCCGACCCCAGGTGCAGCACCGCACCGGTCGCGCCATCGACCTCAAGCTCCGCGGCACGGCATACAAGGTCACGGTGTGGCGGATCGGGCCGCACCGGTTCCGCGTGCTGATCGCCGCAGGGGCGACCGAACAGACCGTCGACGCAGACCTCGACCGCCTCGACGAGTACACGAGCCGGATCACCATCGCCGGCCGCACGCACCGACTCATCACGGCCACCCACGGGCCGATCCAGCTCGTCGAGGTCGACGGGGTGACCCACCGCGTGAGCCGCGACGAGGGTGGTGTGCTGCGTTCTCCCGCACCGGCTCTCGTCGTCGCGACCCCTGTCGCGGTCGGCGCGGAGGTCGCCGCGGGCGCGCCGGTCCTCGTGCTCGAGTCGATGAAGATGGAGACCGTCCTGCCGGCTCCCTTCGCCGGTCGGGTCAAGGAGCTGCTGGTCTCCGCGGGCAGCCAGGTCGAGACCGGCACCCCGTTGGTGCGGCTCGAGCCTGTGGGCGACGCCGACGAAGCCGCGGCGGAGGGGGTCGACGACGAGCCGATCGACCTCGACCTCCCCGAGGGCGCCCGGTCGGGTGACGGAGCGGCCGCCACGGCCGACCACGCTCGCGACGCGCTCGCGGCGATGCTGCTCGGCTACGACCTCGACCAGCGCGACGAGGGCAGCACCCTCACGAGCTACCTGTCCGCCCGCGACGAGCTGACTGCCCAGGGCGTCTCGCAGATCCGCGCCGAGGTGGATGTCCTCGAGGTGTTCGCCGACTTCGCCGAGCTGAGCCGCAACCGTCCGGCGGGGGAGGAAGCCCACGTCGAGCACCGGGTGCACAGCCCCCGCGAGCACTTCCACACCTACCTCCAGAGCCTCGACCCCGACCGTGGCGCGCTGCCCGAGCAGTTCCGCAGCAAGCTCGCCAACGTCCTGCGCCACTACGACCTCGACAGCCTCGACCGCACCCCGGAGCTCGAGCAGGCGGTGTTCCGGGTCTTCCTGTCGCAGCAGCGCTCGGCCCCCGACGTCGCGCTGGCCACCTCCCTGCTGCAGCGCTGGATGGTCGAGCCGTGCCCCGAGCCGCCGCTGGACGCCGCCGCCCGCGAGGTCCTCGACCGCCTCGTGGTCGCCACCCAGCTGCGCTTCCCCGTCGTCGGCGACCTCGCCCGGAGCGTGCGGTTCCGCTGGTTCGACCAGCCGTTGGTCGACGCCGACCGCGCGAGCGTCCTCGGTGGCGTGAGTGACGAGCTCACCGCCCTGGAGGGTATGCCGGGTGGCGAGGACCGCGCCCGCCGCATCGACGCGCTGGCCGCGATCCCCGAGCAGATCGTGCAGTTCCTCGCCGAACGCCTCGAGGGCGGTGTGCCGCAGCGCGAGCCGATGCTCGCCGTCCTCATCAAGCGGCACTACCGCGAGCACGACCTCACCGGCCTGCGGGAGCTCGCGGTCGGTGCCCGTCCCTTCGCGGTGGCCGACTACACGCTCGACGGGCGCGCGACGCACCTCGTGACCAGTGTCGGCCGGGTCGACGAGCTCGTCCCCGGCGGTGAGCTCGAGCAGGCGGTCTCGGGTCAGCTCGAGGAGGCGACAGAGGGCTCGGAAGGGGTCGTCGACCTCTACCTGTCCTGGCCCGACGAGCCCTCGTCGCCCGAAGACGCCTCGGCGCGGCTCGGCGAGCTGCTCGCCGCCATGCCGTTTGCGCACCGACTCCGTCGCGTCGCGATCGCCGTCTGCCCGGGCGGCGGTCGGCCGGTGGCCTACTTCACCTTCCGCCCGGACGGGGCCGGCGGCATGGTCGAGGACCGGCTGGTGCGAGGTGTGCACCCCATGGTCGGGCGGCGGCTCAACCTCTGGCGGCTGCGCGACTTCGAGGTCACCCGTCTCGACGCCCCCGAGGACGTGCTGCTCTACCTCTGCACCGCACCCGGCAACGAGGCGGACCAGCGCCTCGTGGCGCTCGCCCAGGTGCGCCAGCTCGTCGTCGTCCGCGACGAGCGCGGCCGGGTCACCGCCCTGCCGCACGCGGAGCGGGCCATCGCCAACTGCCTCGAGGCCATCCGCCGGGCCCGCGCGGCGCGCGGAGCAGCGGGCGCCCGGCTCGACATGAACCACGTGTGGGTGCACATCTGGCCCCCGATCGAGGCCGACCTCGACCAGCTGACGGCCCTCCAGGCCAAGATCGCACCGCTCACCGCGGGCGCGGGCATCGAGGAGGTGCTCGTGCAGGGCCGGATCGCCGGGCCGGACGGGGCCATCGCGCCCCTGGCCGCCCGGTTCCACTTCCAGCCCGGCTCCGGCGTCGTCACGTCGGTGGAGGAGCCCCCGACCACCCGGCTGAAGCCGCTCGACGACTACGCACAGAAGGTCGTCCGGGCCCGGCGTCGGGGCGTCGTCTACCCCTACGAGCTGCAGGCCATGATCGCCGGGCCGGGTGGCACCGCGACCGAGTACGACCTTGACGACACGGGCACACTGGCTCCCGTCGACCGTCCCTACGGCCTCAACAAGGCCGGGATCATCGCCGGGCTCATCACGACGCCCACCGAGCGCTACCCCGAGGGCATGACGCGGGTGCTTCTGTGCGGCGACCCGCTCAAGGCCCTCGGTGCCGTGTCCGAGGCCGAGTGCACGCGGATCATCGCCGCCCTCGACCTGGCCGAGAAGATGCACGTGCCGGTCGAGTGGTTCGCGCTGTCCGCCGGTGCGCGGATCTCGATGGACTCGGGCACCGAGAACATGGACTGGGTCGCGAAGGCCCTCAAGCGGATCATCGAGTTCACCCAGTCCGGCGGTGAGATCAACATCGTGGTGGCAGGGATCAACGTCGGCGCCCAGCCCTACTGGAACGCCGAGGCCACGATGCTCATGCACACCAAGGGAATCCTCGTCATGACACCGGACAGCGCGATGGTGCTGACCGGCAAGCAGTCGCTGGACTTCTCCGGTGGCGTCTCCGCCGAGGACAACTTCGGGATCGGGGGCTACGACCGCGTGATGGGCCCGAACGGGCAGGCGCAGTACTGGGCACCCGACCTCGCCGGCGCGCGTGACGTGCTGATGGCGCACTACGACCACACCTACGTCCACCCGGGTGAGCCCGGCCCGCGCCGCGCGACGACCACGGACGCCGCAGACCGCGACGTCACGGCATACCCGCACGTCATCCCTGACTCGGGGTTCACGACAGTCGGCGACATCTTCTCGCCCGCCACGAACCCCGACCGCAAGAAGGCGTTCGACATCCGCATCCTCATGGCGGCGGTCGCCGACCAGGACCACCCCACCCTCGAGCGCTGGGCCGGCATGGCCGACGCCGAGACCGCGGTGGTCCAGGACGCCCATCTCGGCGGCATCCCGGTCTGCCTGCTCGGGATCGAGTCGAAGACCGTCGCGCGGCGCGGGTTCCCGCCCACCGACGGCCCGGACACCTACACGGCCGGCACCCTCTTCCCGCGGTCGTCGAAGAAGGCCGCCCGCGCGATCAACGCCGCCAGTGGCAACCGGCCCCTCGTGGTGCTGGCCAACCTGTCCGGCTTCGACGGGTCCCCGGAGTCGATGCGCAGCCTGCAGCTCGAGTACGGCGCCGAGATCGGCCGGGCCATCGTCAACTTCAACGGCCCGATCGTCTTCTGTGTCGTCAGCCGCTACCACGGTGGCGCGTTCGTGGTGTTCTCCAAGGCCCTCAACCCCGAGATGACGGTGCTCGCCGTCGAGGGGTCGTTCGCCTCGGTGATCGGTGGCGCCCCGGCCGCCGCGGTCGTGTTCTCCCGCGACGTCGACGCGCGCACCGCTGCCGACCCGAGGGTCACGGAGGCCGAGTCCCGCCTGGGCGAGGCCACTGGTGCCGAGCGGGCGCTGATCGCGACCGAGCTGGCCGACCTGCGCACCGCAGTGCGCAGCGAGAAGCTCGGTGAGGTCGCGTCCGAGTTCGACAGCGTGCACAGCATCCACCGGGCCGTCAGCGTCGGCTCGGTCGACGCCGTGATCGACCCGCACGAGCTGCGGCCGAGGATCATCGCGGCCATCGAAGCCGGCCTGGCCCGCCGGAGCTGACTGCGGCGCCAGGCTGACGACGGCGCCAGGCTGACGGCGGTGCATGGCTGACGGCGGTGCGGGTAGGACAAGGGCGACCGAGACCCCGACCGGAGGAGGAACCATGAGCGAGCAGGACCGCAACCTGGCGGAGATGGACGACGACGATGTCGACCGCCACCGGGTCGTCCAGTCCGTCATCCAGGACGTCATCGACGGCCTCGGGCGTGACGCGGAGGGGCGCGACCCCGCTGACCTGCGCGCCGACCTGACGGCGGCGCTGGCCGCGAGAGGGATCGGCGAGCAGCCACCGCGCTGGCTCGATGCCGTGTCCGTGGCGCTGTCCAACGGCCACCGCTACGTGGAGGACGCGCACCGGGCCGAGCCGCCCGCCTGACCCGACGGTCCCCCGACCCGCCTCATCCCCAGCCTCGGGCAGCGCGTGGGAGGGTGTCCCGGTGAAACCAGCCGGGCTGCTCCTCGCCGCCGGGGGAGGCCGACGCATGGGCACCCCGAAGGCGCTGGTCGACGACCCTGCCGGTGGGTCGTTCGTCGAGCGCGGTGTGCGGGTGCTGCGTGACGGCGGCTGCTCGCCCGTCATCGTCGTGGTCGGCGCCGAGTCGTCGCGGGCCAAGGAGCTGGCGAGGGCGGCGGGAGCCGACCTCGTCGTCGAGGCCCCGGACTGGGCGCAGGGACAGAGCGCCTCGCTGCGCGCCGGTGTTGGCGCGCTCCAGTCCACCGACGCAGAGGTCGCGTGCATCCTGCTCGTCGACCTGCCCGACGTCGACGCGGCCGTCGTGGAGCGGGTGACGGCGGCGGGTGCCGGACCCGCGGTGCTGGCGCGCGCGGCATACCAAGGCGTGCCGGGGCACCCAGTCGTCATGGGACGCGACCACTGGCAAGGCGTCATCGAGGTCGCCGCCGGGGACAGGGGCGCTCGCGACTACCTCGCCACCCACGACCATGTTGTGGTCGAGTGCGGTGACCTTGCCACGGGACGCGACGTCGACACCCCCGCGGGCCTCTGAGCGCAACGGACAACCGTTCGACGCCGCACCGAGATCTTGCCCCTTCAATTAGTCGTCCCGATGAGTGATGCTGTGGACATGGAGCCACGCGAGACGTTCTCGTCCGCGGGGGCACTGACGCAGGGGCTTGCCGACACGGGTTACCTCGCCGACGACGCCCTCGCCACGGTTGCCTGGCTCGCGCTCCGGCTGGAGCGGCCCCTGTTGCTCGAAGGGGAGCCCGGCACCGGCAAGACCGCGCTCGCCGAAGCCATCGCCGCGGCCCTCGACCTGCCCCTCATCCGGCTCCAGTGCTACGAGGGCATCGACGCGACCCAGGCCCTCTACGACTGGGACTTCCCTCGGCAGATCCTGCACCTGCGCGCCGTGGAGGCGGTGGCGTCCGACGGCCGGGACCTCGCGGACGTGGAGGACCAGCTGTTCGACCAGCGCTTCCTGCTCGCCCGTCCGGTGCTGCGGGCGCTGCGCGAGTCGCCGGTCGTCCTGCTCGTCGACGAGATCGACCGCGCCGACGACGAGTTCGAGGCGTTCCTGCTCGAGGTGCTCTCGACCTGGCAGGTGACCATCCCCGAGCTGGGCACGGTCACGGCGGCGACGCCTCCGATCGTGGTGCTGACCTCCAACCGCACCCGCGAGCTCCACGACGCGCTCAAGCGCCGGTGCCTCTACCACTGGATCGACCACCCCAGCCTCGAACGCGAGCTCCAGATCGTCCGGTCCAGGGCGCCGCACGTCTCCGAATCCCTTGCTGCCCAAGTCGTCTCGACGGTGCAACGCCTGCGCAACGAGCACGACCTCATCAAGCCACCCGGTGTAGCCGAGACGCTCGACTGGGCCCGCGCGCTCGACGAGCTCGGCGCCACCGACCTCGACCTCGACACGGCGGCCGCGAGCCTGGGCGTCGCCGTGAAGTACCGCGAGGACGCGGAGCGCGTCAGGGCCGCCCTCGACCGGATCCTGACCCGATGACCCCCGAGACGACGAAGGCAGTGCCGGCGCACGCGGCGGACGAGATCCTCCTCGGGTTCGCGCGGGCCCTGCGGGCCGCCGGCGTCAATGTCACGGCCGACCGCGAGCGCACCTACCTCGAGGCCGTGGAGGCCGTCGGCGCCCAGGACCAGTCCGCGGCCTACTGGGCCGGCCGGGCCACGCTCTGCGCGTCGCCGGCCGATCTCGAGCGCTACGACCAGGTGTATGCCGCGTGGTTCGGTCTCGAGCGCGCCGGCACCCGCCGGCGCCGCGACTCGACCCACACGGTCGCCCAGGCCCCGCTCGACCTCGGGCAGGGGTCGTCCGGCGAGGGGGAGTCCCCCGAGGACGTGGTCCGCGCCCAGGCGAGTGCGGCCGAGGTGCTCCGGCACCGCGACGTCGCGTCGCTCAGCAGCGCCGAGCGGGCCCGGCTCGCGGCGATGTTCGCGGCTCTGCGCCCACGGGCCCCACGCCGGCCGGCGCACCGCCAGACCCCCTCCCGCCGCGGAGCGGTCGACGCCCGGAAGACCCTGCGGGAGCAGCTGCGCAGGATGGGTGAGCCCGGCCCGATCGCCTGGCGCCGCAAGGGCACCCGCGCCCGCCGGGTCGTCCTGCTGGTCGACGTCTCCGGGTCGATGAGCGCCTACGCCGACGCCCTCCTGCGCCTGGCCCACACCTACGCGGCCACCGGCCTGCCGGTCGAGGTCTTCACCCTCGGCACCCGGCTGACCCACGTGACCCGGCCCCTGCGGCAGCGGGACCCCGAACGCGCTCTGGTCGCCTGCGGTGCGAGCGTCCCCGACTGGTCGGGCGGCACCCGGCTCGCCGAGGGGGTGCGCGCCTTCCTCGACAGGTGGGGTCGGCGGGGGATGGCCCGTGGTGCCGTGGTGGTGCTCTTCAGTGACGGGTGGGAGCGCGACGAGCCCGAGGCGCTCGGTGAGCAGATGCGTCGCCTGCAGGCGCTGGCGCACCGGGTCGTCTGGGTCAACCCGCACCGTGGCAAGCCCGGCTACCAGCCGGTGCAGCAGGGGATCGTGGCGGCCCTGCCGCACGTTGACGACTTCGTGGCGGGTCACTCGATGGCCGCCTTCGAGGAGCTGGTGGAGGTGGTCGGCCGTGCGTGAGGTGCTCCCCGAGCTGCTCCGCTGGTGGCGGGCCGGCGCCACGGTGGGCGTTGGCACCGTCGTGGGCACGTGGCGCTCGGCGCCCAGGCCGGCCGGCGCGGCGATGCTCGTCGGTCCCGGGGGAGAGGCGGTCGGCTCGGTCAGCGGCGGTTGCGTCGAGGGAGCCGTCTACGAGCTCGCCCAGTCCGTCGTGTCCGACGGTGTGCCGGTCCTGCAGCGCTACGGCGTCAGTGACGACGACGCGTATGCCGTGGGCCTCACCTGTGGGGGCATCCTCGACGTCTTCGTCGAGCCGGTGAGCCAGCAGACCTTCCCCGAGCTCGTGGAGGTGGCCGAGGACATCGAGGCCGGGCGACCGGTCGCCGTGGCCACCGTCATCGAGCACCCCGACCCGGGCTGGCTGGGTCGTCGGCTGGTGGTGCGACCCGAGCAGGACAGCAGCGCCGGTGCGTCGACCGGCTCGCTCGGCTCGCCCCGGGCTGACGACGCCGTCACCGACGATGCGCGCGGCATGCTCGCCTCGGGGCGCACCGAGACCTTGACCTACGGCCCGGACGGTGAGCGCCGCGGCGAGGGCATGCGGGTCTTCGTCTCGTCGTTCGCCCCCAAGCCGCGCATGCTCGTCTTCGGTGCCATCGACTTCGCCGCTGCGGTCGCCCACCAGGCGCATTTCCTCGGCTTCCACGTGACGGTGTGCGACGCACGACCCGTCTTCGCGACCAGCTCCCGCTTCCCCTCGGCCGACGAGGTCGTCGTCACGTGGCCACACCGCTACCTCGAGGCCGAGCGCGACGCCGGTCGGATCGACTCGCGCACGGTCATCTGTGTGCTGACCCACGACCCCAAGTTCGACGTGCCGGTCCTGGAGGTGGCGCTGCGGCTGCCCGAGGTGGCCTATGTCGGCGCGATGGGCTCGCGCCGCACCCACGACGACCGGATGGCGCGGCTGCGCGAGGCGGGCCTCACCGAGGCCGAGCTGGCGCGGCTGTCGAGCCCGGTCGGGCTGGACCTCGGCGCCCGCACACCGGAGGAGACCGCCGTGAGCATCGCCGCGGAGATCATCGCCCTCCAGTGGGGGGGCCGTGGCGAGCGCCTCGGTCACCGCGACGGCCCGATCCACCACCATGCGCCAGGCCTCGTGGCCGCGACGTCCGGACCCGAGGAGGCCACCGGAAACCACCCGGATTGACAGTTGTCCTCACACCGAGGACGGAGAAGTATCCGAAGGGGGCCGGGTCTGCCCAGCCAGTCTGTCCAGCCAGCCTGTCCAGCCAGCCTGTCCAGCCAGCCTGTCCAGCCAGCACCGTAGTCAGCCAGCACTGTGTCACAGAGAGGTGATCGAATGACCCGCATCAGCGTCACGGTCGACGGCGTCGACTACTCCGACGAGGTGGAGCCGAGAACGCTCCTGGTCCACTACCTGAGGGAGCAGCTGGGCAAGACAGGCACGGTCGTCGGGTGCGACACGAGCAACTGTGGTGCGTGCACGGTGCACCTCGACGGTCGCAGCGTGAAGTCCTGCAACGTGCTCGCGGTCCAGGCCGACGGCCACGACGTGACCACGATCGAGGGCCTGGCCCAGGGTGGCGAGCTGCACCCGATGCAGCAGGCCTTCCACGACTGCCACGCCCTCCAGTGCGGCTACTGCACGCCGGGCATGATCATGCAGGCCATCGACGTCCTCAACGAGAACCCCAGCCCCAGCGAGGACGAGATCCGGGTCGGGCTCGAGGGCAACCTCTGTCGCTGCACCGGCTACCACAACATCGTCAAGGCCGTGCAGCAGGCGGCCGGTGCGGGCGCGGGCGCCTCGGAAGGAGCCGGGTCATGACCGCCGTCGAGGACCGCCCGAGGACCGAGGTCGGCGCGCCGCGCAAGCGCAAGGAGGACCAGCGCCTCATCACCGGCCGGACCAAGTGGACCGACAACCTCCAGCTCACGGGGATGCAGCACCTGGCCATGGTCCGCAGCCCGTTCGCCCATGCCCGGATCACCGGCATCGACACCGCGGCGGCGAAGCAGGCGCCAGGCGTGGTCGCCGTCCTGACGGGTGCCGACATCAAGGACACCCAAGGGGCAGTCGCCAACGCCTGGCCGATCACCACCGACCAGAAGGCACCCGCCCACCTGCCCGTCGCCGTCGACCACGTCGCCTGCGCCGGGGAGATCGTCGCCCTCGTGGTGGCTCGGACCGCGGCGCAGGCGCGCGACGCCGCCGAGCTCGTGGACGTCGACTACGACCAGCTGCCCGCCGTGCTGGATGCCAAGGAGGCCGTCACGGACGCCGTCCTGGCTCACCCCGACCTGGGCACCAACACGTCGGCCCTGTGGCGGCTCGACTCCGGTGAGCAGGGCAGCGGTGGCGATGTCGACGAGGAGATCGCCAAGGCTCGGGTGGACGGCATCGTCATCGAGCGCGAGTACCGCCAGCAACGCCTCATCCCGGCCTTCATGGAGCCGCGCTCGACGGTCGTCGACCCCACGGGTGAGCAGATCACGGTGTGGACGTCCACCCAGGTCCCCCACATCCTGCGGTTCCTCATCGCCGCGACGACCGGCCTGCCCGAGTCCAAGGTCAGGGTCATCGCCCCCGACGTGGGTGGTGGCTTCGGCGGCAAGCTGCAGACCACCGCTGAGGAGTTCGCGACCTTGGCCGCCGCGCGGCACATCGGCAAGCCGGTGAAGTACACCGAGACCCGCTCGGAGTCGCTCGTCTCCGGGCACCACGGGCGAGACCAGTACCAGACGCTGACCCTGGCCGCGACGAAGGACGGCACCGTCACCGCCCTCAAGGTCGACCTCATCGCCAACCTGGGCGCCTACGTCGGCCTCGTCGGCGGAGGCGTGCCCGTCCTCGGGGCCTGGATGTTCAACGCCATCTACAAGTTCCGCGCGTACCGGTTCACGGTCCAGACCGTCCTGACCAACACCACGTGGGTGGACGCCTACCGTGGCGCCGGTCGACCGGAGGCGACCTACGCCGTCGAGCGGCTGATGGACGAGCTCGCGGTCGAGGTGGGGGTCGACCCGCTGGAGATCCGCGAGAAGAACTGGATCAAGCACGAGGAGTTCCCGTTCACCTCGGTCGCGGGCATGACCTACGACTCGGGGAACTACGAGGCCGCCACGGCGCGCGCCAAGGAGCTGTTCGACTACGAGGGGCTGCGGCGGGAGCAGCAGGAGCGCCGCGCCAGCAAGGACCCCGTCCAGCTGGGCATCGGGGTCTCCACGTTCACGGAGATGTGCGGCCTGGCTCCCTCGCGCGTCCTGGGCAGCCTCAACTACGGCGCCGGCGGGTGGGAGCACGCCTCGATCCGGATGCTGCCCACCGGCAAGGTCGAGGTGATCACCGGCACCTCACCCCACGGCCAGGGCCATGAGACGGCCTGGAGCCAGATCGCGGCCGACCGGCTGGGTGTCCCGTTCGAGGACATCGAGGTGCTCCACGGCGACACGCAGATCTCGCCCCGTGGCCTCGACACCTACGGCTCGCGCTCGCTGGTCGTCGGCGGCGAAGCCGTCGTGCGGGCTGCCGACAAGGTGGTCGAGAAGGCCAAGGTGGTCGCTGCGCACCTCCTGGAGGCGAGCATCGACGACGTGGAGTTCGCGCAGGGCCGGTTCAGCGTGCGGGGCACCGACAACGGGATCGGCATCACCGAGATCGCCACGGCGCAGTTCACCTCGCACAACCTCCCGGACGGGTTCGAGCCGGGCATCGACGCCGAGGCGACCTTCGACCCCGACAACTTCTCCTTCCCCCACGGGACGCACCTGTGTGCCATGGAGGTCGACACCGAGACCGGCCAGCTGACGATGCGAAAGTACGTCTGCGTCGACGACGTCGGCCAGATCATCAACCCGCTCATCGTCGAGGGTCAGGTGCACGGCGGCGTCGTCCAGGGCATCGCGCAGGCCCTGTGGGAGGAGGCCGTCTTCGACGACCAGGGCACCTTGGTGACCGGCTCGTTCGTCGACTACACGCTGCCGACCGCCGCCGACACGATCAGCCTCGTGACGGAGAACACCACGTCCCCGTCGACGAGCAACACGCTGGGGACCAAGGGAGTCGGCGAGGCGGGTGCGATCGCCTCCACGCCGGCCGTCGTCAACGCAGTGGTGGACGCCCTGCGGCCGTTGGGCGTCAACGACATCCAGATGCCGTGCACCCCCGAACGCGTCTGGAAGGCCATCCAGTCCGCGGGCGCGAACCAGGCCGACGCCACCACCGGTGAGGCCCAGCCGCACTTCGACGCCGGGGCGCCCAACCAGGACGCGCCCGACCACCACCCGGAACAGCCGAACGCCTCGACGGACGGAGCAGGCCAGTGATCCCCGCATCGTTCGACTACGTCGCCCCCACCTCGGTCGCCGACGCCCTCGCGGCGCTGGCCGAGGCGGGCGACGACGCCAAGGTGCTGGCCGGCGGCCAGAGCCTGCTGCCCATCCTGAGGATGCGGCTCAACGCGCCGGCGAAGGTCATCGACCTCGGCCGGATCGAGGAGCTCAAGGGCGTGTCCGAGGACGGCGACCACATCGTCATCGGTGCGATGACCACGTATGCCGATGTGCTGGCCAGCGACCTCGTCCGCCAGCACGCGGGGCTGCTCACCGACGCGATCACCGAGGTGGCCGATCCGCAGATCAGGCACCGTGGGACGGTCGGTGGCGCGCTGGTGCACGCCGACCCGGCCGGCGACGTGGGTGCGCCGGCCCTCGCCCTCGACACCGAGTTCGTCATCACCGGAAGTGGTGGCGAGCGCACGGTCGCGGCGACCGACTTCTTCCAGGACCTGTTCGAGACGGCGGTGGGGGAGGGCGAGCTGCTCACCGCCATCCGCATCCCGAAGCACACCGGCTGGGGCCACCGCTACGAGAAGTTCGTGCGGGTCTCCCACCAGTGGTCGATCGTCGCCGTCGCGGCGACGGTCCGGGTCGACGGCGGCACGATCGCCGAGGCCAGGGTCGGGCTGACCAACATGGGCTCCACCCCACTGCGGGCCACCGCCGTGGAGCAGGCGCTCGTGGGCCGCGCCGCCACCGACGAGGCGGTGCGCGACGCCTGCGCCGCGGCCGCGGACGGGACCAACCCGCCGTCTGACCTCAACGGCGACAGCGACTACCGCAAGCACCTCGCCACGGTCCTGGCCCGACGGGCCGTGCTGGCCGCGGCAGGAGCGTGAGCCCGTGGAGCTGAGCCACACCTTCACCGTGCCCGCCACGGTCGACCAGACCTGGGCGACCTTCATGGACCTGCCCCTGGTCGGGGGATGCTTCCCCGGTGCCACCGTCACCGAGGTGACGGACGAGGGTTTCGCGGGCACGGTGAAGGTCAAGCTCGGCCCCATCGCGCTGATGTACTCCGGCACGGGCGCCTTCGTCGAGCGTGACGACGCCGCCCACCGGGCGGTGATCGAGGCCAAGGGCAAGGACAAGCGGGGCAACGGCACGGCGGGCGCCACCGTGACGATCCAGCTCACCGACGCGGGCGACGGGTCGACCCGCGCCGACGTGCAGACCGACCTGGCCGTGACCGGCAAGCCGGCGCAGTTCGGGCGGGGCGTCATGCAGGACGTGTCCGACAAGCTGCTCGGGCAGTTCATCGTCTGCATCGAGGGCAAGATCGGCGACGCCAACCCGGGCGGAGCCGAGCCCGCAGCCGTCGCCGCCGAGCCGGCCGAGGCCACGGCCTCGACGGCCGAGGTGCCGACCCCGGCGGCCGAGGTGCCGACCCCGGCGGCCGAGGTCCCGGCCCCGGTCACGCTGGCTCCGGTGGCCCCGTCCCCGCGGTCGGTCCCGGCGAAGGACCAGGACGACGCGCTCGACCTGGGTTCCACCGTGCTCCCGATCCTGCTCAGGTCCTACGGCAAGCAGCTCGTCGTCGGCCTCGTGGTCGTGGTCGCCGTCATCGTCATCTGGCGGGCGATGAGCGGTTAGCTCGCCCACGGCATACCCACCGCGACTGCCCGCGCCGCCTCCGGACGGCGCGGGCCGCCGCGCGTCGGCGGGCCACAGCCAATGGCCGCCGACCCGCCCAAACGGGTGAGGACGGGGTCATCCGGACATGTGGACCTGCGGTGACCTACCCTGAAAGTGGTCGGGTGCGTGGAAGGGTGACCCCAGCCACCAGCTCCACTCCAGCGCCACCCCGAAGCGTCACCCCCACGCCGCAAGGCCACGCGGCACCCTGCCAGCACAGGAGCACGCCACGATGAGCCCGCAGACCGTCGTCGTCCTCAACGGACCGAACCTCAACCTGCTCGGCGAGCGCGAGCCGGAGATCTACGGGTCCGACACCCTCGCCGAGATCGAGGCCCTGTGCCGCAAGGCGGCCGGCCTCGCGGGGCTGGAGATCGACTTCCGCCAGAGCAACCACGAGGGCGCCCTCATCGACGCCATCCACGAGGTCCGCACGTCAGCCGTGGGCCTGGTCATCAACGCCGGCGCCTACACGCACACCTCGATCGCGCTGCGCGACGCGCTCGCGGCGGTGAGCTTCCCCGTGTTCGAGGTGCACCTCAGCAACGTGCACCAGCGCGAGGAGTTCCGTCACCACTCCTACCTGTCCGCCGTGTCCAACGGTGTCATCACAGGCTGCGGCCCCAGCGGCTACGCCTACGCGATCGCCCGGATCTCCGAGCTGGTCGACCACCGGCACTAGCCCGCCGGCACGACCACGCCCTGCAAGACTGCGGGGATGACCCCGCCGTCGCCGCTCGACCCGATGGACCTCGCAGGAATCGACGACCTGCTCTCCGACGAGGAGAAGGCGATCCGCGGCACCGTCCGAGCCTTCCTCGACAAGCGCGTGGAGCCGTTCGTCGCCGACTGGTTCGAGCGCGGTGAGATCGACGACGTCCGAGGCCTGACCAAGGAGCTGGGCGCCCTCGGGCTGCTCGGGATGCACCTCGAGGGCTACGGCTGTGCCGGGATGAGCGCCGTCGACTACGGGCTGGCCTGCCTCGAGCTCGAGGCCACCGACTCCGGCGTGCGGAGCCTGGTGTCGGTGCAGGGGTCGCTGGCGATGTTCGCGATCCACCGCTGGGGCACCGAGGAACACCGCGAACGCTGGTTGCCCTCGATGGCGACCGGTGAGGCGATCGGCTGCTTCGGCCTGACCGAGCCCGACCACGGCTCCGACCCTGCGTCGATGCGCACGAGGGCCCGCCGCGACGGTGACGACTGGGTGCTCGACGGCGCGAAGATGTGGATCACCAACGGCTCGATCGCCGACGTCGCCGTCGTCTGGGCGAATGCGGGGGAGGAGCACGGCGGGATCCGTGGCTTCGTGGTCCCCACCGACAGCCCCGGTTTCTCGGCCCCTGAGATCAAGCACAAGCTGTCGTTGCGGGCCTCCGTCACCAGTGAGCTGGTGCTCGACGGCGTGCGGTTGCCGGGCGACGCGGTGTTCCCCGAGGTCCGCGGTCTCAAGGGGCCCCTGTCGTGTCTGTCCGAGGCCCGCTACGGCATCGTGTGGGGCGCTCTGGGGGCGGCCCGGTCGAGCCTCGACACCGCCCGTCGCTACTCCATCGAGCGCGAGCAGTTCGGCCGCCCGCTCGCGAGCTTCCAGCTGACCCAGCAGAAGCTCGCCGACATGGCGCTGGAGCTCGTCAAGGGCCAGCTCCTGGCGCTGCACCTGGGCCGCCGCAAGGACGCCGGCACGCTGCGGCCGGAGCAGGTCAGCCTGGGCAAGCTCAACAACATCCGCGAGGCGATCGACATCTGCCGGATGTCCCGAACCATCTTGGGGGCCAACGGAATCAGCCTCGAGTACCCGATCATCCGACACATGAACAACCTCGAGTCGGTGCTCACCTACGAGGGCACCGTCGAGATGCACACCCTCGTGATCGGGCAGGCGATGACGGGTCAGCAGGCCTTCCGCTAGGGCCTCCCACCCCACCTTTATCGGTCTAGCAGGAAGGTTGCGCTCCACCCGAGAAGGGTTCTCGGGTGGAGCGCAACGAAGTCCCTAAACCCGATAAAGGTGCGGGCCCTCGCGGGCCCGGCCGCGCGGCATACCCTCGATTTTCGGTGGAGGCATCTGAGCGTGTAGTCTCACCGTCGCACTTCCGCGCGGGTCCGGCCCGCGAGGTTCGTGCCCGCCCCCTTAGCTCAGTCGGTAGAGCGTTTCCATGGTAAGGAAAAGGTCGTCGGTTCGATTCCGACAGGGGGCTCTGGGAAGGGCGCCGTGAGGCGCACGCCCCATGGCGGGGTAGCTCAGCTGGTTAGAGCGCACGACTCATAATCGTGAGGTCGCGGGATCGAGCCCCGCTCCCGCTACAGCCGCGATTTCAGGATTCACCCTGGACTCGCGTATTCTGATGCGTCGTCGCGCCTTCGTCGGTGCGCCCACCATCACAGCTGTTGATCCAAGACAGTGTTGAGACAAGACAGCAGACCACCAGTCAGTTCCGAGAGCAGGTTGCCCCGTGGCTAGCAAGAGCGCAGACGTCCGCCCCAAGATCACCTTGGCGTGCGTGGATTGCAAGGAGCGCAACTACATCACCAAGAAGAACCGTCGGAACAACCCCGACCGCCTGGAGATGAAGAAGTTCTGCCCCCGCGACGGCAAGCACACGGTCCACCGCGAGACCCGCTGACCTGACGCGTTTCGACAGCCGCCCCGGACCTCGGTCCAGGGCGGTTTTGTCATGTGGCGGCTTGTCACGCCGCCTTTTGTCATGCTCGGACCAGTGCCCCATAGGGTGGGGAGCATGGCCGTCAACGCAGATTTCGCAGGGCGCAGCTACCCGCCCAGTGGCCCGTATGCCGTGGACGCGGCGATGCTCGCGGCGTTCGCCTCCGCGGTGGGTTCGCAGGACCCCGTGCACACCTCGAGCGAGGCAGCGCAGGCGGCCGGCTACCGCGACGTGATCGCGCCGCCGACGTTCGCCGTGACGATCGCGCAGCAGTGCGACGCCGTGTTCGTCCAGG
Source organism: Pedococcus sp. P5_B7 (assembly GCF_054049895.1). Lineage (NCBI taxonomy): Bacteria > Bacillati > Actinomycetota > Actinomycetes > Micrococcales > Intrasporangiaceae > Pedococcus > Pedococcus sp. P5_B7. The sequence continues at coordinate 1,014,172 of NZ_JBFULM010000002.1, read as the reverse complement.
ACCCTGAGGCCGGCATCGACTACAGCCGGGTGGTCCACGGCGAGCAGCGGTTCGTCCACCACCGGCCGATCACCGCCGGCGACTCCGTGCTGGGCACCCTCACGGTCGACACGGTGCGGGAGGCGGGCGGCCACGCGATGGTGACCACCCGCACCGAGCTCACCACCGAGCAGGGCGAGGCGCTGTGCACCTCGACCTCGACCATCGTCATCCGAGGAGGGGAGTGAGCGTGGCTGCACGCACCCTGGCCCAGACCACCGTGGGCGACACCATCGGACCGGTCACGCTGGCCGTGGCCCGCGAGACCCTGGTCGCCTACGCGAACGCCTCGGGTGACCAGAACCCGATCCACCAGGACGAGGACTTCGCGCAGTCAGTCGGCCTGCCCGACGTCATCGCCCACGGCATGTGGACCCTGGGCGCGGCCGGTTCGGTCGTCGAGGAGTGGGCCGGTGACGGGGGCCGGGTGGTCGAGTTCGGCACCCGCTTCACCAAGCCCGTGGTCGTCCCGCGCAGCGGCGGCGAGGTCGAGGTCTCCGGAGTGGTCAAGAGCGTCGACGTGGACACCCGTCGGGCCACCGTCGAGCTGACCGCCACCAGCGAGGGCGCCAAGGTGCTCGGGCGCTGCATCGCCGTCGTCCAGCTCGACTGACCGGGCCGCCGATGCACGACGAGCACGACGTCTCCCTGGCGTCCCTCACGACGATGCGCGTCGGCGGACCCGCCGCGCGGCTGGTCACGGCCGAGACGATCGACGACGTGGTCGACGCCGTGCGCGAGGTCGACGACGCCGACGAGCCGCTGCTGGTCCTCGGGGGCGGCTCCAACCTGGTCATCGCCGATGCCGGGTTCGCGGGCAGCGTGGTGCGGATGGCCACCGACGGGGTCACCGTCGAGTCGGCCGACCTGTGCGGTGGCGTGATGGTCCGGGTGGCTGCCGGCGTCGTCTGGGACGAGCTCGTGGCGCAGGCCGTCGTGGAGGGCTGGTCCGGGGTGGAGGCCCTGTCGGGCATCCCCGGCTCGACCGGTGCGACCCCGGTGCAGAACGTCGGGGCCTACGGCCAGGAGGTGGCGCAGACCATCGCGTCCGTCCGGGTCTGGGATCGCGCCCAGCAGCAGGTGCGCACGATCAGCTCGCTCGATTGCGCCTTCACCTACCGCCACTCGGTCTTCAAGGCGTCCTCGCGCCACGTGGTGCTGGACGTGCTCTTCCAGCTCATCCCCAGCGAGCTGAGCCAGCCGGTGGGCTACGCCGACCTGGCCCGTCAGCTAGGCGTCGAGGTGGGCGAGCGGGTGCCGCTGGCCGACGCCCGCGAGGCGGTCCTGCGACAGCGGCGCAACCGCGGCATGGTGCTCGACGAGGCCGACCACGACACGTGGTCGTGCGGCTCGTTCTTCACCAACCCGATCCTGTCCGTCCCACGGTTCGCGGCGCTGGAGTCGCGGGCGGCCGCTCGACTGGGGGCCGAGGGGTCGACACCGCCGCGGTTCACCGACGCCGACGGCAACGTCAAGACGAGTGCCGCGTGGCTGATCGACAAGGCGGGGTTCGAGAAGGGCTTCGCCCTCCCCGGCAGTGGCGCGGCCCTTTCGACGAAGCACACCCTGGCGATCACCAACCGCGGTGACGCCACGGCGGTCGACGTCGCGGAGCTGGCCCGCCACCTGCAGGCCGGGGTGCACGACGCGTTCGGCGTCACCCTGGTCAACGAGCCGGTCTTCGTGGGACACGAGCTCTGAGGCTCAGAGTCGGTCACGAACTCCGACCACCGCCGTCGCTACCTCATGCAAAAGGCGAGGTAGCGCCGCCTTTCGTCCCTGCCACCGGCGCTAACTCGCCTTTTGCATGGGTCCGCTCCGGCGTCAGGTCAGGTCGGGCGGGGCTGCCAGCCAGGCGTCGACACCGGCCAGGGCGGCGTCCTTCAGGTCGGCGGGTGCCCGTGATGCGGTCACCGATCCGCGCGCCAGGGTGGCCAGCTCCTCGTCGGTGAAGCCGAGGGCGTCGCGGGCCAGCTGGTACTGGTCGGCCAGCCGTGACCCGAACAGCAGCGGGTCGTCGGCGCCCAGTGCCACCGGTATGCCGTGCTCGACGATCGCGCGCAGCGGCACCTCGGCGTTGCTGCCGTAGACCCCGAGCGCGACGTTGCTCCGGGGGCACACCTCGAGGGCGACTCCCGACTCGGCGACGAGCTCGAGGACGCGGGGGTCCTCCACGCTGCGCACGCCATGGCCGATGCGGTCGGGACGGATCGCCTCGAGCGTGGACTCGACCGCCGTGGGGCCGAGCAGCTCGCCGGCGTGGGGCACCAGCGCCAGACCGGCCCGTCTGGCGATCGCGAAGGCGGGCGCGAAGTCGGCGGTCTGACCGCGGCGCTCGTCGTTGCTGAGGCCGAACCCCACGACCGACCCCGCCCCTTCGCCGGCATGGTGCGCCGCCAGCCGGGCGAGGGTGCGGGCGTCGAGGGGGTGCCGGATCCGGCTCGCCGCCACGACCACGGCGACCTGGGTCGACCCTTCCCGCGACGCCGCGGCGGCCTCGTCGAGGACGATCTCGAGGGCCGGGGTGATGCCACCGACGAATGGCGCGTACGAGGTCGGGTCCACCTGGATCTCCAGCCACCGGGACCCTTCGCTCCCGTCGTCCAGCGCCGCCTCGCGGACGATGCGCCGCAGGTCGGACTCGTCGCGCACACAGGCGCGGGCCGCGTCATACAGCCGCTGGAAGCGGAACCACCCGCGCTCGTCGCGCGCGCTCAGCTGCGGCGGGTACCCGGTGGTGAGGGCGTCGGGGAGGTGCAGGTGGTGCTTCTCGGCGAGCTCTCGCACGGTCTCCACGCGCATCGAGCCGGTGAAGTGCAGGTGCAGGTGCGCCTTGGGCAGGTCGGTCACCGGGCGCGGCATGCGAGGCAGTCTTGCATCCGCTCCCGTCGGACCGGTTCGGGACCCGCGGTTCAGCGGACGACCGAGGCGGACCAGGCCTGCGGCACGAGGAGCCGGGGTGCGCCCGTCCCGTCGGCGGGGACTGCCCAGAGGTCGGTCTCACCACCGCGTTCGCCGGTCAGGGGGAGCCCGTAGAGGACGGTGGAGTCGTCGAGCCACTGCACCTGGTCGTCGACGCTGCGGGACTCTGCCAGCAGCCGCTCACTCCCCGTGGCCAGGTCGAGCACGGCGATCCGCCACCCCCGCGACGACGCCTGCAGCTTCTTGTAGGCCACCCGTCGCCCGTCCGGTGACAGCGCCGGGCACTCGGCGCCGGAGCGCACCGTGGTGACCGACCGCTTCGACACGCTGCCCCTGGCCAGCCACGGCCGTCCGTCGAACGCGACGGTGAGGTAGAAGGTGTCGTCGTCGAGGAAGGTCACCCCCCAGTAGTTGCGGTCGACCGGCGTGATCCGCCGACCTTCGTGGGTGAGTGCGAAGTCCTCCAGGTGGACCGCGGTGCCCGCGGCCAGGTCGTGCACGTACGTGCGGGTGGCGAAGCCGGCGCTGAGGTAGGAGTCGCCGGTCACGAAGGCCGTCGTCGCAGCCAGCCTGCCGTCGGGGGAGAGCCGGGCGCGACTGGGTATGCCGGGCAGGCTGCGTCGGTAGGTGACGTGACCGGTGCGGTCCCAGGCCGTGACCGAGCTGCCCAGCGCCACGCCCGCGCGCGACCGCAGGCAGAGTGTCGTCCCTGCGCGCTGGTCGACGCGCTCGCAGGCGTCGGCGGTGACGGCGCGAGGACCGTCGGGGTCTGCCAGCGTGGACATCGCCACCTTGCCGAAGTCGGGCCCCAGGGCAGTCGAGCGGTAGACGAGGTGCGGGACTGCCTCGACCTGCGCGAGCGAAGCGCTGGGGACGCTCGTGGACGTGCGCGGGGACGCCGGCGCCCTGCGGCTCAGCACGGCATACGTCACCACCGCCGCGACGCACAGGACCACGACCACGGCGAAGGCCACGACCCGGGAGCGCTGGCTCATCGAGGGGCTCTGTGCACGGGAGCGGATCGCAGGAGCAGCCACGCCACCGGGATGACGAGAGCCAGCAGGGCCGCCATCAGCAGGGCCGCGCGCCCCGGACCCACGAGGGTCCACGTCCAGCCGAAGACCACCGCCGCCGCGAGCCGGGTGAGGGCCACGGCCGACTGGGCCGTGGCGATCGCGCTGCCGCGCACCTCCGCTCGGACCACCGAGGCTGCGGCCGCGGCCAGGACGCCGTCGGTGGAGGCGTAGAAGGCGCCGAGCAGGAGCAGGCACCCCGCGCCGACCACCAGGGAGCCGACCGGCCCCGAGGCGCAGACGTAGGCGCCGACGAGGAAGAGGTGGCCCAGGACCATCACGCGCGCCCGTCCGACGCGGTCCGCGACCCGGCCGAACGGGATGGCGAGCGCGAGGTAGGCGAGGTTGGTGCCGACGAACAGCAGCGGGAACCACAGCGCGGCGAGGTCGTTGCGGTCCTGCAGCACCAGGTAGATGAAGGCGTCGCTGAGGGTCAACAGCCCGAGCAGGCCGGCGGCACCCACGAGTCGGGCGAACCCGGGCTCGGCCAGCATCCGCACGGTGGGGTGGGCCACGTCGACGGGCGTCGTCGCGGGATCGGCGGCGCTGGCTTCGGCCTCCGCCCGGTCCGTCCTGGCCGCCCTGGCCGCCTGGTCCGCCCGGGCCGGTCGCAGGTCGGGGACGAGCAGGGCGAGGAGGGCGACCCCGATCGCCGCAGCCGCCAAGGAGATCGCGAAGACCAGCCGGTAGTCCTCGGGCACCGCCCACAGGGCGAGGAAGGCCAGCAGCGGCCCGAGCATGGCCCCCGTGGTGTCCAGCGCACGGTGCACGCCGAACGAGCGGCCGAGCGACCCGGGATCGCTGGAGGCCGCGATGAGGACGTCGCGAGGGGCGGTGCGCAGCCCCTTGCCGAGGCGGTCGACACCGAGGACCCCTGCGACCACCGCGGCCCCCGGCGTCCACAGCAGCACGGTGCGGGCGAGGGCCGACACGGTGTAGCCGGTCAGGGCCACCCGCTTGGGCCGGTCCAGCCGGTCGGCCAGCCAGCCGCCGAGGTAGCGCACGACCACGGAGGCCGCCGAGTACAGCCCGTCGACCAGCCCGTACGCGAGTGGCGACAGGCCGAGGCCGGCAGTGAGGTAGAGCGGCAGCACGGCCGCCGCCGACTCGGACGAGATGTCGGTGGCGAGGCTGACCAGCCCGAGCAGGATGACCGTCCGCGCGACCGGTGACCGGGCCCCCCTGGCCCCGTGGGTGGCTGGCGCACCGGTCGGAGCCGGGCGGTGCCGGTCGGCGAGGTACACGAGCGCCCCCTGGTGCCCGCGCGGGTCCGTGCGCGGTGGGGCCAGTCTACGAAGCGCGCCGTGCCGCGGGCGGCCGTTCACGCAGATCAGCGCCGGTCGGCGCCGCCGCGCGCCAGCGCTCGGCGCCGGCCCGCTGCGTCAGTCCTCGACGACGTGCATCGCCGCCGACTCGGGGCTGCCCGCCCCTGCCTCGGCACCGCCGACCTCACCGTCGTCGACGATCTCGGTCGAGGAGTCCGGCTCGTCGTCGTCGGATGCGGCCGACTCGAAGCCGTCGCCGTCCGCGTCACCGGAGTCCAGCCCGCCCTCGTCGTCCGGCGCTCCGTACGCAGAGTCGGGGTCGGGCTCCTCCTGCCGGATGCGCTGCTCGATCGTCTCCTCCTGGCCCTGCTCCCAGGCGGTGGTGCCCCACTCGGTGTTGCGGGGCTGGAGGTCCGGCGGCGACCAGGGCTCGTTGTCACCCTCGCTGGCGTCGAGCAGGTCGTCCTGCCCGCTGCCCGAGTCGGTCGCGTCGTCGATGCTGATGCTGCCGAGGTCGTCCTCGAAACTCTCCGTGCCGGGTTGCTCGCTCATGGCTCCACCCTGCGTGACCCGCGATGCGCGCGCAAGGTGAGCACCCGGCATACCCGCTGGGGTCAGCCAGCCCGAAGCGTTTCGGCCGCCGCCAGCAGCACGCACGTGGCCACGGCCTCCATCGCCTCGTTGACCTGGTCGAGCGGCGGGAAGGTGGGCGCGAGCCGGATGTTGCGGTCGCGCGGGTCGTCGCCGTGGGGGAAGGAGGCGCCCGCGGGGGTGAGGGCGATGCCGGCCTCCTTGGCCAGCTGGACCACGCGGGACGCCGTGCCGTCGAGGACGTCGAGGCTCACGAAGTAGCCGCCGGTCGGCTTCGTCCAGGTGGCGACCCCGAGGCCGCCGAGCCGCTCGCTGAGGACCCGCTCGACCTCGGCGAACTTCGGCGCGATGATCTCGCGGTGCTTGACCATGTGGTCACGCACGCCCTGCGGGGAGCCGAAGAACTGCGAGTGGCGCAGCTGGTTGACCTTGTCGGGACCGATGGCGCCCTTGCCGAGGTGGCCGGTGTACCACGTGACCGTCTCGAGGGACCCGGCCAGGAACGCGACGCCGGCGCCGGCGAGGGTGATCTTCGACGTCGATGCGAACAGGATCGGCCGGTGCGGGTGTCCCGACGCCGCGGCGAGGGTGAGGATGTCGGCGCTCTTGGCCTCGTCCTCGGTGAGGTGGTGGAACGCGTAGGCGTTGTCCCAGAAGATCTTGAAGTCGGGCGCAGCGGTCGGCATCGAGGCCAGCCGCGCGGCGATCTCCTGCGTCACCACCGACCCGGTCGGGTTGGCGTAGGTCGGCACGAGCCACATGCCCTTGATGCTCGGGTCGCTCGCGGCCAGCCGCTCGACCTCGTCCATGTCGGGGCCGTCGTCGTGCATCGGCACGGTCACCATCTCGATGCCGAACCAGTCGAGCAGGGTGAAGTGGCGGTCATAGCCGGGCACCGGGCAGATGAAGGTGACCTTCGCCTCCTGGCCCCACGGGCGCTCGCTGTCGACCCCGCCGTGCAGCCAGAGGTCGACCAGCACCTCGCGCATCATCACGAGGCTGGAGTTGCCGCCCGCCACGACCTGGTCGGGCTCGACCCAGAGCAGCTCGGCGAACATCTCGCGCAGCTCCTTGATGCCCTCGAGACCCCCGTAGTTGCGGGTGTCGACGCCGGCCGCGTCCTTGACGCCCTTCGGCAGTGAAAGCAGGTCATCGGACAGGTCGAGCTGGGCCGCAGCGGGCTTGCCCCGCGTGAGGTCGAGCGACAGCCCGCGCGCCTTCAGCGCGGCATACGCCTCCTGCTGCTCCTGGGCGAAGGCGTCGAGCTCCTGCGCGGAGCGTTCGGCGAGGGGGGTGGTGGCGGTGGCGGTCTGCTCGGTCACGGGCTCCATGCTCCCAGAGCCCCGGTATGCCGCGAAGTCACCGTCCGCAGCCCGGTCACCAAGCGGGAGCGGTCCGCGTGGGCGGGTGCGTGAGCAGCTCCGTGGGCAGCTCCGTGGGCAGGTGCGGGGGCAGACAGATGGGCAGTGCCTACCGATGCCCGGGCCCCCCGCTCGACCGGACTCTTGGAGGGCGGCGACAACGGTCGTCGCACCACCACCAGAAGAAGGAAATCCCCTGAAGCTCTTCCTGGGCCTGACCAACGCCGAGCTGGCCCAGAAGCTGTACATGTCGCCGCGCACGGCCGACCACCACGTGTCCGCCGTCCTCACCAAGCTCGGCCTCGGGACGCGGCGCGAGGTGGTGCGTCGAGCCTCGGAGCTAGGACTCGTCTAGCCGACCCCAACGGCGAGTTCGCGTTCGGCCCATCGCCTCACGTATGCTTCTTCCTCGGTTGACTTGACCATGCTTTCGGCGTGCCCGGGCGCAGGTCGGCTCAGCCTCCCGGAACCCTCCGCCCCCGCGGTGAGTTCCGTAGGGCAGTGGCTCAATTGGTAGAGCTCCGGTCTCCAAAACCGGCGGTTGGGGGTTCGAGTCCCTCCTGCCCTGCGCATGCAGGACCTGTGACCGGACCCGGTCGCGGCACAGATGAGTGAAAGCAGAGGCATCGTGACGGACGTGAGCGCGGACACCCGCGGCTCTGGTCGCACCGGCCGCAAGAGTGACAAGGGCGGCAACCCCATCTCGCGGTTGTTCCGCTCGATGTCCCTCTTCGTCAGCCAGATCCTCGACGAGCTGCGCAAGGTCGTGCGGCCGACTCGCTCCGAGCTGGTCAACTACACGATCGTCGTGATCGTGTTCGTGACCTTCGTGATGGCGCTCGTCTCGACCGTGGACTTCGGCTTCACCAAGCTCGTCCTGTGGGTCTTCGGCGGCTGACCGCCGCCCTGCCGCAGTCATCCCGGGGTCACCCGGCGAATACCAGAAGGAAGTAGGTCATCAGCGTGTCCGACCAGAGGACCACCGACAACGCCGAGCCCGGGACCGAAGAGGTCACGGTCGACGGTGCTGCCGCCGAGCTCGAGACCAGCGACACCCAGGCCGACACCGACACCGATGACGCCGCGGCGGACACCGACGCAGATGACACCGACGCAGACGCCGACGAGGCCGCCGCGGAGGAGGCCATCGTCGACGAGGTCGAGCGTGACGACAGCGACGACCTCGACGACGAGCAGGTCCACCAGCCGCAGGTGTCGACGCTGACCTTCTCGGACGACGAGACCGCCGTGGTCGACTCCGACGACGAGGACGCCGACGCGGCCGACGACATCGACGCCGCTCCGGGCGACCCGGTCCAGGAGTTCAAGGACGCCCTGGCCGCGAAGTACGGCGACTGGTACGTCGTGCACTCCTACGCCGGCTACGAGAACCGCGTGAAGGCCAACCTCGAGAACCGCACGACCTCGCTCAACATGGAGGACTTCATCTTCGAGGCCGAGGTGCCGATGGAAGAGGTCACCGAGATCAAGAACGGCCAGAAGAAGCTCGTGCGCCGCGTCCGGATGCCCGGATACGTGCTCGTCCGCATGGACCTCACCGACGAGTCGTGGGGCGCCGTGCGCCACACGCCGGGGGTCACCGGCTTCGTCGGCAACGCCCACCAGCCGGTGCCGCTGAGCCTCGACGAGGTCTTCACGATGCTGGCCCCCGCCGACCTCGAGAGCCCGGCCACGGCCGGTGCCGCGGGCGGCACCTCGGGCAAGCCCAAAGAGGTCGCGGTCGTCGACTTCGAGGTGGGCGAGTCCGTCACCGTCATGGAAGGGCCCTTCGAGACCCTTCCCGCCACGATCTCCGAGATCAACCCCGACACCCAGAAGCTCAAGGTGCTCGTCTCCATCTTCGGCCGGGAGACCCCGGTCGAGCTGTCGTTCAACCAGGTCGCCAAGATCTGAGCGCGCGGCAGCACCTGTTCCCGGCATCCCGGGAGCATGCAACCGGGTCATCGCCCACGGCGTAGGCCCACCTCAACCAAAGGAACACAGCAATGCCTCCCAAGAGCAAGAAGATCTCCGGCTTCATCAAGCTGCAGATCCAGGCCGGTGCGGCCACGCCCGCCCCGCCCGTGGGCCCCGCCCTCGGTCAGCACGGCGTCAACATCATGGAGTTCGTCAAGGCGTACAACGCTGCGACGGAGTCCCAGCGCGGCAACGTCATCCCCGTGGAGATCACGGTCTACGAAGACCGGTCCTTCACCTTCATCACCAAGACGCCGCCGGCCGCCGAGCTGATCAAGAAGGCCGCCGGGGTGCCCAAGGGCTCCGGTGAGCCGCACAAGACCAAGGTCGCCAAGCTGTCGGCCGACCAGGTCCGCGCCATCGCCGAGCAGAAGATGGAAGACCTGAACGCCAACGACATCGACCAGGCGATGAAGATCATCGCCGGCACCGCCCGCTCGATGGGCATCGACACCACCCTCTGACGATTTCCCTAACCTTTGCTAGCAAGGGTTAGGTGATGGTGGACAGGCTGCAACCTGTCCACCGACCAGCAACTTTTGCTAACAAAGGTTGCTGGAACCGCCCGGTATGCCGCCCACGCGGCATACCGGGGCACGTGGCAGGACCGCGCTGGTCCGTATCGACCACAACTCCACCGAAACACCCAGCACAGGAGCAGACATGAAGCGCAGCAAGGCTTACCGCGAGGCCGCGGACAAGATCGACGTGACCAAGAGCTACGCCCCCCTCGAGGCCGTCCGCCTCGCGAAGGCGTCGGCGAAGGCCAAGTACGACGAGACCGTCGAGGTCGCCATGCGACTCGGCGTCGACCCCCGCAAGGCCGACCAGATGGTCCGTGGCACCGTCAACCTCCCGCACGGCACGGGCAAGGTGTCCCGCGTTCTGGTGTTCGCCAACGGCGACAAGGCCGAGGCCGCCCGTGAGGCCGGCGCCGACCACGTCGGTTCCGACGAGCTGCTCGAGAAGGTGGCCGGCGGCTGGCTCGACTTCGACGCCGTCGTCGCGACGCCGGACATGATGGGCAAGGTCGGTCGGCTCGGCAAGGTCCTGGGGCCGCGTGGTCTCATGCCCAACCCGAAGACCGGCACGGTCACCATGGACACGGCCAAGGCCGTGACCGACATCAAGGGCGGCAAGATCGAGTTCCGCGTCGACAAGCACGCGAACCTCCACTTCATCATCGGCAAGGCGTCCTTCGACGAGAAGTCGCTCGTCGAGAACTACGCCACCGCACTCGACGAGATCCTTCGCCTGAAGCCGTCCTCCTCCAAGGGCCGCTACATCGAGAAGGCCACCCTGTCGACGTCGATGGGCCCCGGCATCCCGCTGGACTACACCCGCACCCGCAACCTGCTGGTCGAGGACGAGGCCACCGCCTGAGTCCCGCACCGCAGCGCACCACGCGAGAGCCCGCCACCCCCTGGGGAGGCGGGCTCTCGACGTCTCCCCAGGGACCGCGGTTACGATCGAGAGAGGCGGCACCGTTCTGGCCGCCCACCACCGATGGGGGAGAGCTCGTGACCAAGACCAAGTCGCTCGCCGCGCTGGCACTGACCGCCGCGCTCGGGCTCAGTGCCTGTGGCGACGGCGGTGGTGAGTCCGGCACCACGACCACGTCCGGGTCCTCGAGCTCGTCCAGCTCCGCGGCCGCTGGCCTCGCGCCGGGCGCCACCGTCGACGGCGGCGAGCTCGCCGCCAAGATGACCGACGCGATGGTCAAGGCCGGGTCGGGCACCCTCTCGCTGGACCTCGGCACCGAGGGCAAGGCCAGCGGCTCCTTCTCGATGAAGGGCGGGGCCATGGAGCAGCAGATGACCATGCCGATCGAGGGGCAGACGATGCAGATCGTCTCCACCGGCGGGGTCATCTACATGAAGGGCCTCCCGGGGTCGAAGAAGCCGTGGGTCAAGATCGACCCCAAGGCCGACGACCCGGTGAGCCAGATGTTCGCGGGGATGGCCGGAGACATGGGTGACCCGCGCCAGCTCGCCAAGGCCCTCGAGGGCTCGAAGGCGACGGTGGTGAGCTCCACCGCCGACTCCAGCACCTACGACGTGACGATCGACCCCAAGGCGCTGCTCGGGGGAGCGGCGGGCTCCGGAGGGCCGGCCGCGGAGCCGGTCAAGGCGCGCTACACCCTCGACGCGCAGAACCGCCCGACCCTGATGACCGTCGACGTCCAGGGTCAGAGCCTGACGATCACCTTCGGCGGCTGGGGCAAGCCGGTGTCCATCAGCGCGCCGCCCGCTGACCAGGTCGGCGCCTTCGAGCTGCCCAGCCCCTGATCGACCGAGCCGTGTCCGGTGGCCGCTCCGCCCGATTTGGAGGGGAGGCCACCGACCCGTACGCTGGACCCTGACCAAAGACCGCTCGGTTGTCACGCGCCACCGCAATAGGCAGCACGTGACCGAAGGTTCCACCCTGGTGGACGTCCAGCGCAGGCCACGAATCACCCGCAGTACCGGCTCCCAGAGCCTGTCCGCGTGCGAGCCCCGTGCCCTGTGCACGGGGCTTCTTCCATGTGGGGCCTTCACCTCCGGCCGGTCGAACACACGGAAGGGAGGCCCCATGGCCAAGGCTGACAAGGCTGCCGCCATCGCCGAGCTGTCGGACAAGTTCCGCAACTCCGGCGCGGCCGTGCTGACCGAGTACCGCGGGCTGTCGGTGAAGCAGATCACCGATCTCCGCAACTCGCTGCGCGGAAACGCCACCTTCGCCGTCGTGAAGAACACGCTCACCGAGCTTGCTGCCAAGGACGCCGGAGTCACGGCGTTCGACGGCCAGCTCGTCGGACCGTCCGCCATCGCGTTCGTCGATGGTGACCCGGTCGAGGCCGCAAAGGGCCTGCGTGACTTCGCCAAGGCGAACCCCCTCCTCGTGATCAAGGGCGGCGTCCTCGACGGCAAGGCCCTGACTCCCGCGGAGATCACGAAGCTCGCGGACCTCGAGTCCCGCGAGGTTCTCCTGGCCAAGCTGGCCGGTGCCCTTCAGGCGTCGCTCAGCCAGGCTGTCTACCTCTTCGCCGCACCGCTGTCGCAGACCGCTCGGGTCGTCGACGCACTGCGTGCCAAGGTCGAGGCCGAGGGCCCGGTGGCTGCTGCCGCCGCTCCCGCCGCCGAGGCCGAGGTTGCGGACGACAACACCGGGGCAGCTCCGGCAGTTGACGTTACCGAGGAGACCCCCGTCGAGGCCCCCGTGGCCGAGGCAACCGCAGACGTCGCCGAGGGTGGCGACGAGAGCTGAGTCCTCCGGGACCACAGCTCGCACACCAAACCGCCACTCACGGCATACGAAGAAATAGAAAGGACGCCCATCATGGCGAAGCTCTCCACCGACGAGCTCCTTGAGGCTTTCAAGGAAATGACCCTCATCGAGCTCTCTGAGTTCGTGAAGCAGTTCGAGGACACCTTCAACGTCACCGCTGCTGCCCCCGTGGCCGTTGCCGCGGCCGGCGCCCCGGCTGGCGGCGGCGCCGCCGAGGTCGAGGAGCAGGACGAGTTCGACGTCGTCCTCGAGTCCGCTGGTGACAAGAAGATCCAGGTCATCAAGGAGGTCCGCGCGCTGACCTCCCTCGGCCTCAAGGAGGCCAAGGACCTCGTCGACGGCGCCCCCAAGCCCGTCCTCGAGAAGGTTGACAAGGCTGCGGCCGACAAGGCCAAGGAGGCCCTCGAGGGCGCCGGGGCCACCGTCACCCTCAAGTGATCTGAGCTCCCCTCGGGGAGCACCAGCACTGCTGCGAAGCGGGTCCGACCACACGGTCGGGCCCGCTTCCGCGTTCCCGGCGTCACCGGTGCGATCGATGGGATGCCAAGAGCGGGGTATGCCGCGCGGCTGGCATCCCGGGCCCAGTTCAGGCTGCCTTCCGTGCGAGTTCGACGTGAGCCCGTGCGACCTGATCCATGAAGCGGTCGGAGGACACCCGCAACCCGATGACGGGGATGCGAAGGACCCGTTCACCGGACAGGACCAAGTCGTTCTGGCGGAGCGCGTCATCGATCGGGTTCAGAGCAGCGGCGTGATGGCCACCGTCGATCTCGACGACCAGGCTGATGTCCTCCCACGCGACATCGAGGTAGACCCGGCCCTGGGGCGTCGTTCGCACCACTTGACGGGTGGGGTTCGGCAGGCCGCGACCTCGGCACAGTCTCGCGAAGTCGAGCTCACCCAGCGAGTGCACCCCATCGCAGAGGTCTGCGACGACGGCTCCCACGAGGGCCCGTCGTCGACAGCGAGCCACCTGACTCCACGCGCCCATGAGGTCGGCCGGTCGCACCAACCGCTGCTGGACCACCAGACACAGGAGCAGTGCTGCCTGCCGATCGCTGGTTGCCCAGTCGGCGGCGTGCAGCACGGCCGTGGCGGGGTGGACGCGGGGGACCCCTGCCGACACCGTCCGCGGCATCGTGCGGCGCCGCGTCACCCACACCCCGTCGACGCGGTGGTGACGGTTGGCGTGGGGCAGGCTCACGTCGATGCGTTCGCTGACGAAACCGGTGAGACCGGCCGCGATGAGTGCCGCCACCCCGTCGAGGGCAGCCCCAGCCCCTGACTCCCAGACGGCCCGCCACCTCTGCGCCTCGGCAGTCAACGGACCGGCACCGACCACCACCGTGTGCCGTCCTGCGTCGTGCCAGCGCCCGGCACCGACCTCCGACCGCACGTCAGCCCGAGTCACGGACCGGGAGCGGAGCTGGGCCCGGCTCACCACCCCGCCTTGGTGCCCAGCGAACTCGGCAGCCGCGATCGCCCGATCTTCCCGGGTCAGGCGGCGTCGACGGGTCCCTCCCATGGGCTCACTCTGGCGCAGTGCCCCCCTGTCCCGCCGTGGCCCTGTGGACAACGTCCGGGCGCGGCACGGGTGGGATGCCAAGAGCGGGGTATGCCGCGCGGCTGGCATCCCGGGGGTCGCTCGGAGGGTAGCCCGCGGCATACCGGACCGTAACTTCGTGCCACCTCCCTCGTTGAGCCAAGCGAACCGGGGCCTGTCAGCAGTGACGGGCGTGGACTTCACGATGAGGTGAGCTGTGGGCGTTGAGATCAAGGTCGAGGGCCTGACCAAGCGATTTGGGTCGCAGGTCATCTGGAACGACGTCTCCCTCACCCTCCCCGCAGGCGAGATCTCCGTGATGCTTGGCCCGTCGGGCACGGGCAAGTCGGTGTTCCTCAAGACGCTGGTCGGGCTGCTCAAGCCGGATGCCGGCTCGATCATGATCGAGGGACGCGACCTGACCCGGCTGCGCGAGAACGACCTCTACGAGGTACGCAAGCTGTTCGGGGTGCTGTTCCAGGACGGCGCGCTCTTCGGCTCGATGAACCTGTACGACAACGTCGCGTTCCCCCTGCGCGAGCACACCCGGAAGTCCGAGTCCGAGGTCCGGAACATCGTGCTGGAGAAGATGGACCTGGTCGGCCTCACCGGTGCCGAGTCCAAGCTGCCCGGCGAGATCTCCGGTGGGATGCGCAAGCGCGCCGGCCTCGCCCGCGCCCTGGTGCTCGACCCCGAGATCCTGCTGATCGACGAGCCCGACTCCGGCCTCGACCCGGTGCGCACGTCCTACATCAACCAGCTCTTCATCGACCTGAACGCCCAGATCGACGCGACCTTCCTCATCGTCACGCACGACATCAACTCGACGCGCACCGTGCCGGACAACATCGGCCTGCTCTACCACAAGCACCTCGCCATGTTCGGGCCGCGCGAGATGCTGCTGAGCTCGGAGGAGCCGGTCGTGCGCCAGTTCCTCAACGCCCAGACCATCGGCCCCATCGGCATGTCCGAGGAGAAGGACGCCGACGAGCTCGCCGCCGAGGCGCGGTCCGGCCAGGAGCTGCCGCCGCTGCCGCCGATCCCGCTGCAGCTGGGCACCAGCGACGGTGCGCCTCGCCGCGGCGAGCGTCCCGCGGGCCAGTGGTGCCGCGACAACGGCGTCACCCCGCCGCCCGGCTCGTTCCAGTCGCACAACGCCGGCGTTCCCGGGGTGCGCTACTCCGAGCCGACCGAACCTGCGGGGGCGACGGTCGCATGAGCAACCCAGCCATCGGTGCGCTGCGCCAGAGCGGGTCGCTCTTCGCGCTGGTGCTCGACGTCATCCGGGCCCTGCCGAAGCGGCCGTTCCAGACCAAGGAGTTCATCCAGCAGTGCTGGTTCATCGCCTCGGTCACGATCGTCCCGACCGCGCTCGTCTCGATCCCGTTCGGGGCCGTCATCGCCCTCCAGCTCGGCACCCTGACCCGTCAGCTCGGCGCGCAGTCCTTCACGGGTGCCGCGTCGGTCCTGGCCGTCATCCGTGAGGCCTCGCCGATCGTCACCGCGCTGCTGATCGCCGGAGCCGGTGGCTCCGCCATCTGTGCCGACCTCGGCTCGCGCAAGATCCGCGAGGAGATCGACGCGATGGAGGTGCTCGGCATCAGCCCCATCCAGCGCCTCGTCGTGCCCCGTGTGCTCGCGGCCATGCTCGTCGCGCTGCTGCTCAACGGGCTCGTGTCGGTCGTCGGCGTGGCAGGCGGCTACTTCTTCAACGTGATCATCCAGGGCGGCACGCCGGGCGCGTACATCGCGTCGTTCACCGCGCTCGCCCAGCTCGCCGACCTCTGGACCAGCGAGATCAAGGCGGTCATCTTCGGCTTCATCGCCGCGGTGGTCGCGTCCTACAAGGGCCTGACGGCCGGCGGTGGTCCCAAGGGGGTCGGCGACGCCGTCAACCAGAGCGTGGTCATCACCTTCATGTTCCTGTTCGTCGTGAACTTCGTGGCGAGCGCCGTCTACTTCCAAGTCGTCCCCCAGAAGATCTGAAGGAGGTGCATCGACGATGAGCAAGGTCCTCGACCTGGCCGGTCGCCCCGTGGAGGCGCTCGACAGCCTCGGCGAGCAGATGCGGTTCTACATCCGCTCGCTCGCCTGGAGCCCGCGCACCCTCCGCCGCTACAAGAAGGAGGTGATGCGCCTCCTCGCCGAGGTCTCCCTCGGCTCCGGCGCCCTCTCCGTGATCGGCGGCACCGTCGGCGTCATCGCCTTCCTCGCCTTCTTCACCGGCAGCCAGGTCGGGCTGCAGGGCTACTCCTCGCTCAACCAGCTCGGCACCGGGGCGTTCACCGGCTTCGTCTCGGCCTACCTCAACACCCGTGAGATCGCGCCCCTGGTCGCCGGGCTGGCCCTCGCGGCCACCGTGGGCTGCGGGTTCACCGCCCAGCTCGGCGCGATGCGGATCTCCGAGGAGGTCGACGCCCTCGAGGTGATGGGCGTCCCGTCGCTGCCGTTCCTCGTGACCACCCGCATGATCGCGGGCTTCGTCGCCGTCGTGCCGCTCTACGTGCTCGGGCTGCTGTCGTCCTACGGCGCGACGCGCTTCATCGTCGTGCACTACTTCGGGCAGTCGGCCGGCACCTACGACCACTACTTCCACCTGTTCCTGCCGCCGATCGACGTGCTGTTCTCCTTCCTCAAGGTGATGGTGTTCGCCGTCGTGATCATCCTGATCCACTGCTACTACGGCTACAACGCGTCGGGTGGACCGGCCGGCGTGGGCGTCGCCGTGGGCAAGGCCGTGCGGACCTCGATCGTGGCCATCAACATCGTCGACTTCTTCTTCTCGCTCGCAGTGTGGGGCGCCACGACGACCGTACGGATCGCGGGTTGAACCATGGCTGACTCATCCACTGGAGCACTCTCACGCCTGGGCAACCGTGCCTACGGCGTGGGGTTCATCCTCGTCGTCGGCCTGCTCGTCGGGCTGTCGGTCGCGTCGTTCCAGAAGCGGTTCACCTCCGTCGTCATGGTCAACCTGCTGACCGACCGGATCGGGTCGCAGCTGCAGACCGCCTCCGACGTCAAGATCCGCGGCCTGATCGTCGGCGAGGTCCGCTCGATCGAGACCACCGGCAAGGGCGCCCGCCTGCAGCTCGCGCTGAAGCCGGAGATGGTCGACCTGATCCCTGCCAACGTGTCGGCCCGGCTGCTGCCCAAGACGCTGTTCGGTGAGCGGTTCGTCGACCTCGTGGCCCCCACCGAGGCCAGTGGTCGCCACATCGCCAAGGGCGACACGATCGGGCAGGACCGGACCTCGGTGGCGATCGAGCTGGAGCGGGTGTTCGAGGACCTCCTGCCGTTGCTGCGCACCGTCCAGCCGGAGAAGCTGTCCGCCACGCTCAACGCGCTGGCCACTGCCCTGGAGGGTCGGGGCACCCAGCTCGGCCAGAACCTCGTCCTCGTGGACTCCTACTTCAAGGAGATCAACCCGAAGCTGCCCGTCATCAAGGCCGACATCAGTGGCCTCGCCGACCTGGCGAGCACGTATGCCGTGGCGGCACCGGACCTCGTGCGCGCCGCGAAGGCGCTGATCACCACCTCGACGACGATCGTCGAGAAGAAGGACGCGCTGTCGGGCTTCCTGGCCGGGACGGCCGGGTTCGCCAACACCACCGCCGACTTCCTCGATGCCAACGGCCAGCGGATCATCCGGGTCGGGGCCGTGCAGCGCCCCACGGTCGAGGTGCTGGCGAAGTACTCGCCGCAGTACCCGTGCATCGCGACCGCCATGACCAACTGGATCCCCCGGATCGACGAGGCCTGGCGCGACAAGACCTTCCACATCACCCTCGAGGTCACCCAGCAGCGCCCCGGGTACGTTCCCGGCGAGGAGCCGCGCTGGGGCGAGCGCCGCGGCCCGAGCTGTCAGGGACTGCCTGGTCGCTTCGGCACGCAGGAGAACCCGTGGAGGGGCAACCACTTCGACGACGGCACCAACCACCCGAGCTCGGCTGCCGGCAGCGCCCTGCCCTCGATGTTCTCCGGTACCTCGGGCCAGAGCATCGTGGGCGCCGACTCCGGCCTGGCCGGCACCGAGGGTGAGCAGGACGTCGTGGCGGCCCTGCTCTCCGCGGACGGGAAGCGTTCGGCCATCACGACGCTCCTCGCCGGCCCGATGCTGCGTGGAACGGTGGTGAACCAACGATGAACACCCGCTCCAGCCTCGTGAAGTTCATCATCTTCGTGGTGGCGACCCTCTTCGCCACCGGCACTCTCGCGGCCACCATCGCCAACACCCAGTTCGGCGACAAGGCGACCTACCGCGCCGTCTTCGAGGACGTCACCGGTCTGGCGAACGGGCAGGAGGTGCGCATCGCAGGCGTCCGCGTCGGTGAGGTGAAGTCGATCGCGGTGGCCTCCGACCGCGTGCACGCGACGGTCGAGTTCAACGTGCTGAAGACCAGCGTCCTCACCCAGGGCACCACGGCCACGATCAAGTACCGCAACCTCGTGGGCGAGCGCTACATCGCGCTCACCCAGGACGTCGGTGGCGCGAGCCCGCTCAAGGACGGCGCCACCCTCGGGCTCGACCACACGCAGTCCGCCCTCGACCTGACGGTGCTGTTCAACGGGTTCAAGCCCCTCTTCGCGGCGCTCTCGCCCAAGGACGTGAACGAGCTGTCGACCAACATCATCAGCGTCCTGCAGGGGGAGGGCGGCAACATCAACTCGCTGCTGTCCAAGACCGCCTCCCTGACCTCGACCCTGGCCGACCGTGACGAGGTCATCGGCCGCACGATCTCCAACCTCAACACCGTCCTCGGCACCGTGGACGCCCACGACGCCGCCCTCAAGGAGCTGATCGACCAGCTCCAGCGGTTCATCTCGGGCCTGGCCGCCGACCGCACCACGATCGGTGCCTCCTTGACGAACATCAACTCGCTGACCGCCGAGACCGCTGACCTGCTCAAGGTCACCCGGCCCTCGATCAAGGCCGACATCGCGCACCTGCACGACCTCAGCGCCAACCTCAACAAGCCATCGAACACCGCGACCTTCGAGAAGTTCCTGTCGACCTCGCCGGGCAAGATCAACACGATCACCCGGACGGCCACCTACGGCTCGTGGTTCAACTTCTACCTGTGCGACTTCAGCGGCACCATCGTCGTGCCGTCGCCGGTCAAGGGTGCGCCGGCCGTCAAGATCCCGGTCGACAAGCCCGCGGGCCTGTCCGGAGCGAGGTGCTCGTCATGAGCATCCCCTTCCGTGAGCGCAACCCCGTCCCGATCGGTGCCGCCGGCCTGCTGGCCATCGGCCTGGTGCTCTTCCTCGCGTTCAACATCCAGAGCATCCCGTTCGTCGGCGGCGGGGACCACTACCGCGCGGCCTTCAGTGAAGCCGGTGGCCTCATCAAGGGCGACGACGTCCGGATCGCCGGAGTCAAGGTCGGCAAGGTCGAGAAGGTCGACCTGGCCGGCAACCACGTCCTCGTCGACTTCAGGGTCACCGAGCCGGTGGCTTTCGGCACCCGCACCGGCGCCAGCGTGCGGATGAAGACCCTCCTCGGCGCGAAGTACCTCGCGCTCGAGCCGGCCGGTGGCGGCCAGCTGAAGGAGGACAGCGAGATCCCGCTCGATCGGACCGTCTCCTCCTACGACATCGTCAACGCGTTCGCCGACCTCGCCACGACCTCGGAGGAGATCGACACCGACCAGCTCGCGAAGTCGCTGACCACCCTCGCGACCGAGTTCAAGGACAGCCCGCCGGACGTCAAGGCGGCGCTCGACGGACTGAGCCGGCTCTCGAACACGATCGCCTCGCGGGACGACGAGCTGCGCCACCTGCTGGCCTCGGCCAACACCGTCAGCGGCACGATCGCGCAGCGCAACAAGGCGGTCGAGTCGATCATCAAGAACGCCGACCTGCTGATGGTCGAGCTCAACGCCCGTCGCGATGCCATCCACACGTTGTTCACCAACACCTCGGCGATGGCCCAGCAGATCACCGGCCTGGTGCGCGACAACCGCACCGAGCTCAAGCCGGCGCTCGACCAGCTGACGAAGGTCCTCGCCGTGCTCCAGAAGCACGACCAGGACCTCAGCGACACCATCGCCGCGATGGGGCCGTTCACCCGGCTGTTCTCCAACGTCCTGGGCAACGGCCGCTGGTTCGACACCTACATCGCGAACCTCACGACCCCCGTTTCCCCGGGAGGCAACTGATGAAGCGCCTGCCCGCCCTGCGCCTGCCGAACCTGCCGCGACTTCCGCGGCTCGGGCTGGTCCCCAAGGTCGTCGGCGCCCTCGTGGTGGTCGCCCTCGTCGCCGGCGCCTACGCCTTCTGGCCGCGACAGGACAACGTCCACGTCACCGGTGAGTTCACCCGCGCCGTCGGGCTCTTCCCGGGCTCCGACGTCCGCATCCTCGGCGTCGCGGTCGGCAAGGTCACCGAGGTGACGCCACAGGGCGACAAGGTCGAGGTGAAGTTCGAGTTCGACCGCAAGTACAAGGTGCCCGCGGACGCCAAGGCGGCCGTCGTGGCCCCCTCGCTGGTGAGCGACCGCTACATCCAGCTGCTCCCGGCATACACGTCCGGCCCGGTGCTGAAGGACAACGCCACGATCGGCCTGGACCACACGGCGGTGCCGGTGGAGCTGGACCGCATCTCCTCGAGCCTCGACGACCTGCTGGTCGCGCTCGGCCCGACGGGGGCCAACAAGGACGGGGCCTTCGCCGACCTGCTCGACACGGGCGCCAAGAACCTCGACGGCCAGGGCCAGAAGCTGCATGACACCAACCGTGACCTGTCCAGGGCCCTGGAGACCCTCTCCGGTGGCCGCAACGACCTGTTCGGCACGGTGAAGAACCTCCAGGCCTTCACCACGATGCTCGCCACCAACGACAGCCAGGTGCGCCGCCTCAACAGCGACCTCGCCAACGTCTCCGAGCAGCTCGACGGCGAGCGTGACGACCTCGCGGCCGCCCTGAAGAACCTCGCGGTCGCGCTCAGCGAGGTCAGCTCGTTCGTCCACGACAACCGCGCCGGCCTCACCACCAACCTCAAGCAGCTCGCGTCGGTCACCGGGACGATCGCCGAGCAGCGGGACGCCGTCGCCGAGACGCTGACCAACGCCCCGGTCGCGATCAGCAACCTGCAGAACGCCTACAACCCCGACACGGGCACCCTCGACACCCGGGCCAACGTCAACGAGAACCTCAAGCTCCAGAACCTGATCTGCAGCTTCATCACCGAGGGCGGCCAGCCGGCGTCCCTGTGCAAGACCGTCAGCGGCGCGCTCAAGCCGATCGAGGACCTCCTCGACCAGGCCGACAAGCTCGGCGTGAAGCTGCCGCTCGACCTGCTGTCGGCGCTGCCGCAGTCGCAGACCGCAACCGCCGTGACGCCCACCGATTCCGCGGCCGGCATGGTGCAGATGCGCGGCGCCGACCCCACCCTCGGCGGCCTGCTGGAGGGATCCCGATGAACAGCCCGATGAACAGCCCGATGAACAGCCACGCACCACGAGCCACCGGTATGCCGCGGGGCCGCCGCCTCCTGTCCGGCGCCGTCGTCGTCTCTACCCTGCTCGGGGTGTCGGGGTGCCAGGGCGCGTTCGACCTCCCCCTTCCCGGAGGGGCCGCGAACCGCGGCGACATCTTCCGCGTGACGGCGGAGTTCGCCGACGTGCTCGACCTCGTGCCCCAGTCGTCGGTCAAGGTCGACCAGGTGACGGTCGGCTCGGTCGAGAAGATCGAGCTGAACGGCTGGACGGCGCGGGTGACGTTGCGGCTGCCCAAGAACATCGACCTGCCGGACAACGCGGTCGCCGAGCTCAAGCAGACCTCGCTGCTCGGCGAGAAGTACGTCCAGCTCTCGGCTCCGCCCTCGACGGCGCCCGAGGGCCACCTCGGTGACGGCGACAACATCCCCCTCGCGCGGACCGGTCGCAACCCCGAGGTCGAGGAGGTCCTGAGCGCGCTCTCACTGCTGCTCAACGGTGGCGGGGTGGCCCAGCTCAAGGTGATCGAGTCCGAGCTCAACAACGCCATGCGCGGCAACCAGGCCGAGATCAAGGACGTCATCAAGCAGCTCGACACCTTCGTCGGCGGGCTCGACGACCAGAAGGCCGAGATCGTCCGCGCGATCGACAACATCGACAAGCTCGCCGGCAAGCTGGCCGCCCAGAAGGACGACATCGCCGCGGCCCTCGAGGCCCTGCCGAAGGGCCTGAAGGTCCTGGCCGATCAGCGCACCCAGCTGGTCCAGATGCTCCAGGCGCTCAGCCGGCTCGGAGCGGTCGGCACCCAGGTCATCCAGCAGAGCAAGGCCGACACGGCGGCGAACCTCAAGGCGCTCGCCCCGATCCTGGCCCAGCTGACCAAGGCCGGCGACGACCTGCCCAAGTCGCTCCAGCTGCTGCTGACCTACCCGTTCTCCGACGCGACGACGGGTGCCATGAAGGGCGACTTCACCAACATGTCGGTCGACATGGACCTGAACCTGAAGAACCTCGCCGGCAACCTCGGGGTCCCGACCACGCCGCCCGGTGGCCCCAGCCTGCCGACCGGGACCCCCAGCCTTCCCCTGCCGCCGGTCCCGCCGCTGCCCGGACTGCCCCCCCTGCCCACCGGCAGCTCGACCAGCAGCAGCACCAGCTGCCCGCCGATCGTCGGCTGCCCGCTGGGCGCACCGGCCCAGGAGTCCGGGTCGTCCGACGAGTCGTGGCGCTCGCTCTACTACGGCGGTGCCGCATGATCCGCCGGACCGTACGGGTGCAGCTGGTCGCCTTCCTGCTCATCACCCTGTTCACGGTCTCCCTGCTGTCCGCGCGCTACGTCGGGCTCTACGACCGCGTGGCCGGTGGACAGATCCACGTGACGGCCGACTTCGAGCAGTCCGGCGGCATCTTCGTCGGGTCGGAGGTCTCCTACCGCGGCGTCACCGTCGGACGGGTCGACGACCTGCGGCTGTCGAAGGACGGCGTCATCGTCGACGCGAAGCTCGAGCGCGGGGTGAAGATCCCCAAGGACACCAAGGTCGTCGTCGAGAACCGGTCGGCGGTGGGGGAGCAGTACCTCGACTTCCAGCCGCGCAGCGACAACGGCCCCGACCTCGCCGACGGCGATGCGATCCCGCGCAAGGACACGGCCTACCCGTTGCGGGTGGACACGCTCCTCCTGGACCTGGACCAGACGGTGAACTCGGTGGACAAGCAGGACCTGTCGACCGTCGTCGACGAGCTGGGCAAGGGCTTCGCCGACGGAGGCGAGGACCTCCAGCGCCTGCTGGACAGCGGCGACGCCCTCACCAAGTCGGCCACCGAGGCGCTCCCCGAGACGATCAAGCTGATCGACGACGGCCGGATCGTGCTGGACACCCAGCGCGACACCGCCGGCGACGTCAAGGTGTTCGCGAGCAACTTCGCCGACCTGTCCGAGACCCTCAAGTCCTCCGACGGCGACCTGCGGCTCATCCTCGACCGGGGCGCGGTGGCCTCCAAGGAGCTCGACACCCTGGTCAGGGACAACCGCGGCAACCTCGCGGCCCTGCTCGCCAACCTCATCACCATCGGCCAGGTGACGACCTCGCGGGTCGACGGGATCCAGCAGCTGCTGGTCACGTACCCCGACGTCGTGGCCGGTGGCTACACGGTGGTGCCGGGCGACGGCTCCGCGCACTTCGGGCTGGCGCTCGCGCACGACCCGCCGGTCTGCACCCAGGGCTACCAGGGCACGAAGCGGCGCAGCCCGAGCGTGACGAGCGACGCCAAGGCGAACACCGCCGCCCGGTGCACCGCAGCCCGCGGGTCCGGCACCAGCGTGCGCGGCGCCCAGAACGCTCCCGGGCCGTCGTCGAGCACGAACTCGACCGTTCCCTTCGCTTTCGGCGACCAACCCGTATCCCCGGGGATGGCTGCGTCGTTGGGCATGGCAACACCACAAGTGTCGGTGCCTCTTCCTCCGTCCGGAGGTGAGAGCAGCGAGTCCTCGTGGTTGTGGATCATGAAGGAGGCTGCTCGATGAGCACCATCACCACCCCTGCCGACCCGATGCCGGCGCTCCTGACGCCTGGCGACCGCGTCAAGGCGCTGCGCCTCACCCCACGGATGCTCTGGATCGTGGTGGCCGTGGCGCTCGTGGCGAGCATCGCGCTCGGGGCGACCCGCGGTCGCGACTGGTATGCCGCGCGGCAGACCGAGGCGGCCAACGCCGCTGCCGTGGCTGCCGCCAAGCAGCTGGCCATCAACTTCGTCACCGTCGACTACACCCAGGTCGACGCCGACGTGGCGCGGGTCAAGGCGGGTGCGACGGGGGAGTTCCTCAAGAGCTACTCGACCTCGGCCGCCGACCTGAGCAAGGTGCTGGTCGCGAACAAGACCCAGTCGAGCGTCGCGCGCACCGAGGCCGCCCTGGTCTCCGGTGACCAGGACTCGGCCGTCGCCCTCGTCGGGGTGGTCGCGCCGACCAAGAACACCGCCGTCCCCAACGGCGAGACCAAGACCTACCGGATGCGGCTCGACCTGCGGATGGTTGGCGACGAGTGGAAGGTGGAGAACCTTGAGTTCGTCGGTTGAGACCACAGTGCGGCAACGTCCCCGCGTGGCCGGTGAGCGCTCGCGCGCCCGCGCCCCGCAGGCACAGGGGCCCGTCGAGCCGAAGCCGCTGACGCGGCATACCTCGACGGCCACGAAGCCGGCGCCCACGAAGCCGGCTCCGAAGCGGACCGCCGCCACGGCACCGGTCGGCACGCAGGGCACCGCCGGTCGTCGACGCTGGCTGGCGCCGGTCGTCGCGCTCGTCGCGGTGCTCGCGCTGCTCGGCACGGTCGCTGGCGTCAGCCTGCGCGACCCGGCGGCCCAGGCGCGGACCGACCGGGCGGCGGCCAGCCAGGCCCGCACGTCGATCGAGCAGATGCTCAGCTACAACTACAAGACCATCGACGCCCAGGCGGCCCAGATCGAGGGCCTGCTGACCGGGTCCTTCAAGGGCGAGTTCAGCGCCGCGATGGCCAAGGACATCACGCCGCTCGCGGTCAAGAACCAGACCGTCGTGCAGGCCAGGGTCTCCGACATCGGCGTGATGAGCTCCTCCGACACCACCGTCACGGTGCTCGCGTTCGTCAACCAGGCGCGCGTCGGGACCGACCAGAAGCAGCCCGTCGTCGACCAGAACCGCGTCATCGCGACGATGTCGAAGGTCGGCGACCGCTGGCTCATCAGCAAGGTCGCGGCCTTCTAGGACACCCCCGGACAGCCCTCCTGACCTGCGGCGATGTACCCCTCCCGGGTGCGTCGCCGCAGTCCGTTCGGCGACGCGCGCCGAGATTGTCTTGACGTGGGGGGTTTGGCGCGTCATCCTCATCTGCGTCGGATCAGCCCGCGGCTTGTGGCCCGGGCCTGACCCCCGTCGACAGTTCGTGGCGCGAGCCCGCTGGACACGGTTGGACGAGGCTGCCCTCTTTCGTGTATGGTAACCCTTTGCGCTGCCCTCTTTCCTGACCTCACCTCAGACCTCAGCCCTTCGTCGTGCCCTGCGGCACGGATTCGTGGCCCAGTCTCCTGCGTGGTCCGGCTGGCGGCTGGCGCTGCACCGGTTTCGAACCATCAGTTTTAAGACAAGGCCCGTGGAAGGACCCCTCCTTGGCTGCCTCGCGCAACGCGACTCAGACTGTGTCCACCGCACGGACGGCTTCCGGCCGTCTGTCGTTCGCGAAGATCCGCGAACCCCTCGAGGTCCCCGACCTCCTGGCGCTGCAAACGGAAAGCTTCGACTGGCTGCTCGGTAACGAGCGCTGGCAGGCCCGTGTCGCAGAGGCCAAGGCCGCTGGCCGTGGGGATGTGCCGGATCGCTCCGGCCTCGAGGAGATCTTCGAGGAAATCTCTCCCATCGAGGACTTCAGCGGCTCCATGTCGCTGTCGTTCCGCGACCACCGCTTCGAGGAGGTCAAGTACTCCATCGAAGACTGCAAGGAGCGCGACCAGACCTACTCGGCGCCCCTGTTCGTCACCGCGGAGTTCATGAACACCACGACTGGCGAGATCAAGAGCCAGACGGTCTTCATGGGCGACTTCCCGCTCATGACCGAGCGCGGCACCTTCGTGATCAACGGCACCGAGCGTGTCGTCGTGTCGCAGCTGGTCCGCAGCCCGGGCGTCTACTTCGAGCGCACGCCCGACAAGACGTCCGACAAGGACATCTACACCGCCAAGGTCATCCCGAGCCGCGGTGCCTGGCTGGAGTTCGAGATCGACAAGCGCGACATGGTGGGCGTCCGCGTCGACCGGAAGCGCAAGCAGTCGGTCACGGTGCTCCTCAAGGCCCTCGGCATGTCCGAGGCCGACATCCTCGAGGAGTTCGGCGACTTCGAGTCGATGCGACTCACCCTGGAGAAGGACCACACGGCCGGCCAGGACGACGCGCTGCTCGACATCTACCGCAAGCTGCGCCCGGGCGAACCGCCGACCCGTGAGGCCGCCCAGACCCTCCTGGACAACCTCTACTTCAACCCCAAGCGCTACGACCTGGCCAAGGTCGGTCGCTACAAGATCGACCGCAAGCTGGGCGTCGCCGCCGAGCTCAGCGCCTCCGTGCTGTCCGTGGACGACATCGTCGCCACGATCAAGTACATCGTCGCGCTGCACGCCGGTGAGTCCACCCTCGCCGGCAAGAACGGCGACGAGGTGCCGGTCGAGGTCGACGACATCGACCACTTCGGCAACCGTCGCCTGCGCAACGTGGGTGAGCTGATCCAGAACCAGGTCCGCACCGGCCTGTCCCGCATGGAGCGCGTCGTCCGCGAGCGCATGACCACGCAGGACGTCGAGGCGATCACGCCGCAGACCCTGATCAACATCCGCCCCGTGGTGGCCTCGATCAAGGAGTTCTTCGGCACCTCCCAGCTGTCGCAGTTCATGGACCAGAACAACCCGCTCGCGGGCCTGACGCACAAGCGGCGTCTGTCGGCCCTCGGCCCGGGTGGTCTGTCCCGTGACCGCGCCGGCATGGAGGTCCGTGACGTCCACCCGTCGCACTACGGCCGCATGTGCCCGATCGAGACCCCTGAGGGCCCGAACATCGGCCTGATCGGCTCGCTCGCCTCCTACGGTCGGATCAACGCCTTCGGCTTCATCGAGACGCCGTACCGCAAGGTCGTCAAGGGCAAGGTCACCGACAAGGTCGACTACCTGTCCGCCGACGAGGAGGACCGGCACGTCATCGCGCAGGCCAACGCCGTCATCAACAACGACGGCCTGTTCACCGAGGACCGCGTGCTCGTCCGCACCAAGGGCGGCGAGATCGACTACATCCCCGGTGCCGACGTCGACTACATGGACGTCTCGCCCCGACAGATGGTGTCGGCCGCGACCGCGCTGATCCCGTTCCTCGAGCACGACGACGCCAACCGCGCCCTGATGGGCTCGAACATGCAGCGCCAGGCGGTGCCGCTGGTCAAGTCCGAGGCTCCGCTGGTCGGCACCGGCATGGAGTACCGCGCCGCGCTCGACTCGGGCGACGTCGTCCGTGCGGAGACCGCTGGCGTGGTCACCGAGGTGTCCGCCGACCTCGTCACCGTCGCCGGTGACGACGGCTCGACCCGCACCTACCGGATCGCCAAGTTCGCGCGCTCCAACCAGGGCACGTCCTACAACCAGGTCGTCGTCGTCAACGAGGGCGACCGGGTCGAGGCCGGCGGCGTCATCGCCGACGGTCCCGCGACCGACGGTGGCGAGATGGCCCTGGGCCGCAACCTGCTCGTGGCGTTCATGCCGTGGGAGGGCCACAACTACGAGGACGCGATCATCCTCAGCCAGCGCCTGGTGCAGGACGACGTCCTCTCCTCGATCCACATCGAGGAGCACGAGGTCGACGCCCGCGACACCAAGCTGGGGCCGGAGGAGATCACCCGGGACATCCCGAACGTCTCCGAGGAGGTCCTCGCCGACCTCGACGAGCGCGGCATCATCCGCATCGGTGCCGAGGTCCGCGACGGCGACCTGCTCGTCGGCAAGGTCACGCCCAAGGGTGAGACCGAGCTGACCCCGGAGGAGCGCCTGCTGCGCGCCATCTTCGGTGAGAAGGCCCGCGAGGTCCGCGACACGTCGCTCAAGGTGCCCCACGGCGAGACCGGCACGGTCATCGGCGTCAAGGTGTTCGACAAGGACGAAGGCGACGACCTGCCCCCGGGCGTCAACCAGCTGGTCCGCGTCTACGTCGCCAACAAGCGCAAGATCACCGATGGTGACAAGCTCGCCGGCCGACACGGCAACAAGGGCGTCATCTCCAAGATCCTGCYGGTCGAGGACATGCCGTTCCTCGAGGACGGGACCCCCGTCGACGTCGTGCTCAACCCGCTCGGTGTCCCCGGTCGGATGAACGTCGGACAGATCCTCGAGCTGCACCTCGGCTGGGCCGCCTCCCGCGGTTGGGAGATCGCGGGCAACCCGGACTGGGCAAAGCTCATCCCCGAGGATGCGCGTTCGGCCCCGGCCGGCACGCGAGTCGCCTCGCCGGTGTTCGACGGTGTGCGCGAGGACGAGATCGTGGGTCTGCTCGACTCGACGACCAAGACCCGCGACGACGTCCGGCTCATCGACGGCTCCGGCAAGTCCCGGCTCTTCGACGGCCGCTCCGGCGAGCCGTTCCCCGAGCCGGTGTCCGTGGGCTACATGTACATCCTCAAGCTGCACCACCTCGTGGACGACAAGATCCACGCCCGCAGCACCGGCCCCTACAGCATGATCACGCAGCAGCCGCTGGGTGGTAAGGCTCAGTTCGGTGGCCAGCGCTTCGGTGAGATGGAGGTGTGGGCACTGGAGGCCTACGGCGCCGCCTACGCGCTGCAGGAGCTGCTCACGATCAAGTCCGACGACGTCCAGGGCCGCGTGAAGGTCTACGAGGCCATCGTCAAGGGTGACAACATCCCGGAGCCCGGCATCCCCGAGTCCTTCAAGGTGCTCATCAAGGAGATGCAGTCGCTGTGCCTGAACGTCGAGGTGCTCAACAGCGAGGGCACTTCCATCGAGCTGAAGGAGTCCGACGAGGACGTCTTCCGCGCGGCGGAGGAGCTCGGCATCGACCTGTCCCGGCGCGAGCCCAGTTCGGTCGAAGAGGTCTGACGGTATGCCGCGTGCTCACCGCCACGGTGACCACGCGGCATACCTCCCCTCACGACCAACCCCTTAAGTTCTAGCTAGAGACACGGAAGAAGGAACCACGTGCTCGACGTCAACTTCTTTGACGAACTGCGCATCGGCCTGGCCACGGCGGACGACATCCGCCAGTGGAGCCACGGCGAGGTGAAGAAGCCCGAGACGATCAACTACCGCACGCTCAAGCCCGAGAAGGAGGGCCTGTTCTGCGAGCGCATCTTCGGCCCCACCCGGGACTGGGAGTGCAACTGCGGCAAGTACAAGCGGGTCCGCTTCAAGGGCATCATCTGTGAGCGCTGTGGCGTCGAGGTCACTCGCGCCAAGGTGCGTCGTGAGCGGATGGGCCACATCGAGCTCGCCGCCCCCGTCACCCACATCTGGTACTTCAAGGGCGTCCCGTCGCGCCTGGGCTACCTGCTCGACCTCGCCCCGAAGGACCTCGAGAAGGTCATCTACTTCGCGGCCTACATGATCACGTCCGTCGACGAGGAGCAGCGTCACAAGGACCTGCCCTCGCTCGAGGCGCAGATCGAGGTGGAGAAGAAGGAGTACGAGAACAAGCGCGACTCCGAGGTCGACACCCGTGCCAAGCGGCTCGAGTCCGACATCGCCGAGCTCGAGGCCGAGGGTGCCAAGGCTGACGCCCGTCGCAAGGTCCGCGAGTCCGCCGAGCGCGAGATGAACCAGATCCGCAAGCGCGCCGACATGCAGATCGAGCGCATCGAGCAGGTCTGGGACCGGTTCAAGAACCTCAAGGTCCAGGACCTCGAGGGCGACGAGATCCTCTACCGCGAGATGCGTGACCGCTTCGGTCTGTACTTCGAGGGTGGCATGGGCGCCGCGGCGATCCAGAAGCGCCTCGAGGACTTCGACCTGGTGGCCGAGGCCGAGCTGCTGCGCGAGATCATTGCCACCGGCAAGGGCCAGAAGAAGACCCGTGCGCTGAAGCGGCTCAAGGTCGTGACAGCCTTCCAGGCGACGACCAACAAGCCCTCCGGCATGGTCCTCGACGCCGTCCCGGTCATCCCGCCGGACCTGCGCCCGATGGTGCAGCTCGACGGTGGCCGCTTCGCGACCTCCGACCTCAACGACCTCTACCGTCGCGTGATCAACCGCAACAACCGACTCAAGCGACTGCTCGACCTCGGTGCGCCGGAGATCATCGTCAACAACGAGAAGCGGATGCTCCAGGAGGCTGTCGACAGCCTCTTCGACAACGGCCGTCGCGGCCGCCCGGTCACGGGCCCCGGCAACCGTCCGCTCAAGTCACTGTCCGACATGCTCAAGGGCAAGCAGGGCCGGTTCCGCCAGAACCTGCTCGGCAAGCGCGTCGACTACTCCGGCCGTTCGGTCATCGTCGTCGGCCCGCAGCTCAAGCTGCACCAGTGCGGTCTGCCCAAGCAGATGGCGCTCGAGCTCTTCAAGCCGTTCGTGATGAAGCGCCTGGTCGACCTCGACCACGCGCAGAACATCAAGTCGGCCAAGCGCATGGTGGAGCGGGCCCGCCCGGTCGTGTGGGACGTCCTCGAAGAGGTCATCACCGAGCACCCCGTGCTGCTCAACCGCGCACCCACCCTGCACCGACTCGGCATCCAGGCCTTCGAGCCCCAGCTGGTCGAGGGCAAGGCCATCCAGATCCACCCGCTCGTCTGCTCGGCCTTCAACGCCGACTTCGACGGTGACCAGATGGCGGTGCACGTGCCGCTGAGCACCGAGGCGCAGGCCGAGGCCCGCATCCTCATGCTCTCGAGCAACAACATCCTCAAGCCGGCCGACGGTCGTCCGGTGACCATGCCCACCCAGGACATGATCATCGGGCTCTACCACCTCACCTCCGAGGTGGAGAACGGCAAGGGCTCCGGCCGCGCGTTCTCGTCGGTCTCCGAGGCCCGCATGGCGTTCGACGCCGGCGAGCTGGAGCTCGGCAGCAAGGTCAAGATCCGCCTGCTCGACGTCGTGCCGATCCCCGGCACGGAGCTGGGCGAGGGTGTCGAGGCGAACGAGCTGGGCCAGGTTGCCTCGCTCATCGTCGAGACCAGCCTCGGCCGGGCGCTGTTCAACCAGACCCTGCCGGTCGACTACCCGTTCGTGGACGCGGTCGTCGACAAGAAGCGCCTCTCGACCATCGTCAACGACCTGGCCGAGCGCTACAGCAAGGTCCAGGTGGCTGCGTCCCTCGACGCGCTCAAGGAGTACGGCTTCCACTGGGCGACCCGCTCGGGCACCACGGTCGCCATCTCCGACGTCGTGACCCCGCCGCGCAAGCTCGAGATCCTCGAGGGCTACGAGACCAAGGCCACCAAGGTCCAGGTCCAGTACGAGCGCGGTCTGATCACCGACGACGAGCGTCGCCAGGAGCTCATCGAGATCTGGACCCAGGCCACCAACGAGGTCGCCAAGGAGATGGAGGCCAACCTCCCGAAGACCAACACCATCTACAAGATGGTGTCCTCGGGTGCGCGTGGTAACTGGATGCAGCTGCGGCAGATCGCCGGTATGCGTGGTCTGGTGTCCAACCCGAAGGGCGACATCATCCCGCGACCGATCCGCGCGAACTTCCGCGAGGGCCTGTCCGTGCTCGAGTTCTTCATCTCGACGCACGGTTCGCGTAAGGGTCTTGCCGACACCGCGCTGCGTACCGCCGACTCGGGTTACCTGACCCGTCGTCTGGTGGACGTCTCGCAGGACGTCATCATCCGCGAGGACGACTGTGGCACCGAGCGTGGCCTGACCATGCCGATCGCACAGAAGAACGCGGCCGGCGCCCTGGTCGAGCACGACGACGTGGAGACCTCGGTCTACGCCCGCACGCTCGCCGCCGACGTCGAGAAGGACGGCTCCGTCCTCGCCGAGGCCGGCATCGACCTCGGTGACGTGGTCATCGACGCCCTCGTCGCCGCTGGCGTCGAGGAGGTCAAGGTCCGCTCGGTCCTCACCTGCGAGTCGCACGTCGGCACCTGTGCCGCCTGCTACGGCCGGTCGCTCGCGACCGGCAAGCTGGTCGACATCGGCGAGGCCGTCGGCATCATCGCGGCCCAGTCGATCGGTGAGCCCGGCACCCAGCTGACGATGCGTACCTTCCACACCGGTGGTGTGGCTGGTGACGACATCACGCAGGGTCTGCCCCGTGTCGTCGAGCTGTTCGAGGCGCGCACCCCCAAGGGTGTCGCCCCGATCGCCGAGGCGTCCGGTCGGGTGGCCATCGAGGACACCGACAAGACCCGTCGCATCATGCTCACCCCGGACGACGGCTCCGAGGAGCACGCCTACCCGGTGAGCAAGCGTGCGCGTCTGCTGATCGCCGACGGCGACCACGTCGAGGTCGGCCACCGGATGACCCAGGGTTCGATCGACCCCAAGCAGGTCCTTCGCATCCTCGGCCCGCGTGCGGTGCAGATGCACCTCGTCGACGAGGTGCAGCACGTCTACCGCCAGCAGGGTGTGTCGATCCACGACAAGCACATCGAGGTCATCGTCCGCCAGATGCTGCGCCGGATCACGATCATCGAGTCCGCCGACGCCGACCTGCTCCCCGGTGAGCTGGCCGAGCGTGGTCGGTTCGAGACCGAGAACCGTCGCGTCGTCGCCGAGGGTGGCCGCCCGGCCTCGGGTCGCCCCGAGCTCATGGGTATCACCAAGGCGTCGCTGGCCACGGACTCCTGGCTCTCGGCCGCCTCCTTCCAGGAGACGACCCGCGTGCTCACCGAGGCCGCGATGAACGCCAAGTCGGACCCGCTGCTGGGTCTGAAGGAGAACGTCATCCTCGGAAAGCTCATCCCGGCCGGCACGGGTCTCCCGCGCTACCGGAACGTCAAGGTCGAGGCCACCGAAGAGGCCAAGGCCGCGATGTACTCGATGCCCAGCTACGAGTACGACTACCCGGTGTTCGGTCCCGGCTCCGGCGAGGCCATCCGCCTCGACGACGCCGAGCTGGGTCTCGACTAGTCAGCAAGCACCACCGCTGAGGGCGGGTATGCCGCGTGGTCACCACGCGGCATACCCGCCCTTTGGCGTGCCGTCGCCGGTGCCGACCTGCGCCCCGAGCCAGGTGGCGGCCGAGTGGTCACTTCGCTTCGCGGCACTACCCCGTCCCGTCAGTGACGCCCTGTGGCGTCAGCGGGGCGGCAGCAGCTGGTATGCCTCGGCGTCGGAGTTGCCGTAGCGGCGGGTGGCGTAGGGCTCGAGGGTCTTGGCGTAGGGCCGGGTGTGCTCGACGTAGATCCAGCGCACCCCGAGACCCCAGAGCCGACGCGCCGCATCCTCCGTGGGGGCGGCGATGAAGTCGTCGTTGAGCCGCAGGATGTCGGGCTTCCAGTAGTTCACCGTGATCGAGTCCCTGCCGTGCGGTGCGAGCTCGGTGGCCTTCGGGGTCGCGGTCCAGCCCTCGACGAGCATCTGCCGCTCGCTGAAGGCGGCGACCACCCAACGGCGGCTGTCGCAGCCGTCGAAGGGGGATCGAGGGTAGGTGCAGTGCCGGTTCGTCATCACGACGTCGTCGATGGCCGAGTGGTCGCGGATGTAGCGGGCGGCGTTGATCTGCTTCTGGGTCACCGACCAGGACGTCTTGGTCGAGACGGGCTGCCACACCGTCTTGACCGGCTCGAAGGACGAGCTGGCGAAGACGGTCAGCCCCCCGACGACGGCACAGAGACCGACGGCGGTGGCGGCCCTGACGGCGACGGCGCCGCGCGCCGGGTGCGCCGACCGTCCGCGCCCCATCGCCGCGGCGGCGAGGGCCGTGGCGACCAGCACACCGGCCGCGATGCCGACCATCGACCAGGCCTGCTCGTAGCCGCCCGTCACGAGACGGCCCTCGACCCACTCCGGCAGGAGGGCCAGGAGCACCCCGCCGACGGCTGCGACCGCGCCCAGCGGGATGAGGCGCCGTGCTCCGAGTGACCGGGCCAGCTCGTACAGACCGATGGCCGAGGTGATGCTGAGCAACGGGATCGCGGTGAGGGCGAAGTACCACTGGCTCTTGCCCGGGTGCGAGAAGACAGCCAGCGCGCCCGCGCCTGCGAGGCACGCACCCAGCAACAGCCAGGTGAGCGGGTCCTTGCGCCAACGGGCCGAGAACGGCAGGGCGAAGCCGGCGGCTCCGCGGGCGAGGACGCCGAGGACGGAGGTGACGATGGCCATCCAGCGCAGGGCAGGGGTGTCGAGCGGCCCCAGCCACGTGCCGGTAGCCGTCTGCTGGGCTGCGTCGTCGATGCCGAAGCTGAGGCCGGCCGACGAGCCGTGGAAGACGACGATGATGGTGAACACCAGGGCGGCGGTGACGACGGCCAGGTCGAGGGCCACCTGCCGCGCGCGGCTGCGGTCCCAGACGAGCATGGCCACGAGGGCCAGGCCGAGCCCGGCGACCACGAGCGGAGAGGTGGAGCCCTTGGTGCCGGCGGCGGCGACCGCGAGCAGGGGCACCAGCACGAACGCTCCCCGGAGCGACTCGCCCCGCCACCGCACGGCGAGCACGACGATGAGCGCACACAGGGTCGGGGCGCCCATCGCCAGGGTGGGGGACAGGGGTTCGACGGGGTATCCGGGCGCGAAGCGGCCGAAGACGTTGAGGGTGCCGCCGAGCATCGTCAGCACGCCCGCGAGCGCGCCGACCACGGGGCGACCGGTCAGCCGCAGGGCTGCCACCGCGGCGCAGGCCACCACGATCGAGGGCATCACGGCCGGCATGAACCGCAGGAGCACCTCGTCCAGCCCCAAGCCGCTGACCCGCGCGGTCTGGGCGATCCAGGCGTGCGCGAACCAGTGGTACCCGAGGTCCTCGCCCTGGACCGTGGGCCAGGCCGCGGGGCCTCGGTTGAGCAGCTCCGCAGCGAGCGCCTGGTGGAGGTAGACGTCGATGTGCGGTTGCCAGGCCCCGGCCGGCCAGTGCAGCTCGTGCCGGTGGAAGTAGGCCATCAGCTGGGGGAACACCGGCACGGATGCGAGGGCGACGACCGGGCCGAACCACGGGGGCAGGGCCGTCCAGCGGGCCTCCACGATGCGCCGTCTCGTGGCAGGGACGAGGACGAGGACCACGCCGACGGCGAGCGGTATGCCGGCCGAGAGCCACGTGACCCGCGACAGCCCCGCCACGACCTGGGCGCCGATGGCGAGGCAGCACCCGATCGCGAAGCCCATGACCAGGTCCTCGACCAGCCACCCCTGACGGGGTCGGACGGCGCGCCAGCACAGGGCGCCCGGCAGCACCTGCACGAGGCCCACCGCGGCGGCGGCGGTCACGGCATGACGCGGCGACAGGCCGCGCTCGACGGCATATGCGAGGAATCCCGCCACGGCGAGCAGGGGTGCGAGCGCGAGCGCCCCGAGGAGCACCTCTCGTGGGGCGGGTCGCGCACCTCGTCGGGTCAGGTGCGGTGCAGACATGCCGGGAGGGTCTCCGTCACTCGAGGTCAGGGGGCCGCCCCGAGGCGGGGCTGGCGCGAGTATACGTGGGCATTTCGACCCGCTTCATGGCTGATAGGTTGCCGACCGTGGAAGACGCAGCAGCGGCACGCCAGGAGTCCCCCAGCAGCGGTGGTCCGACCGCAGAGACGGGTGACGCGCCCGTCGACACCGCGGTTGACGGGGTCTACACGGCCGGGTACTTCGAGACGCGGCTGTCCCAGGACCCCAACAGGATCAAGGTGTGGAGACACCTGTGTGCCTACCTCGCGAGGTGGGTGCGACCCGATGCGGCCGTGCTGGAGCTCGGAGCGGGCTGGTGCGACTTCTCCAACCAGGTCAAGGCCGGCCGCGTCGTCGCGATGGACCTCGACGGCACGGTGGAGCGGGCCGCGGCCCCCCACGTCGAGGCCGTGGTGGGGGACTGCACCGACCTGGCCCGCTTCGACGACGCGACCTTCGACGTCGTCTTCGCGTCCAACCTGCTCGAACACCTCCAGCGCCCCCAGTCGCAGCAGCTGCTGGCCGAGGCCCGGCGCGTGCTGCGGACCGGCGGACGGCTGATCCTCATGCAGCCCAACTTCCGGCTCAACCCGGGCCGCTACTTCGACGACTTCACCCACGTCGCGATCTTCACCGACCAGTCCTTGCAGGACTACCTGGTCGCCGAGGGCTGGCGCATCGTCGAGGCCAGGGCCCGGTTCCTGCCGCTCACCCTCAAGTCGCGCGGCTCCGGCCTGACCTTCCTGGTGCCCTGGTACCTGCGTTCGCCCGTCAAACCCCTCGCCGGTCAGATGCTGGTCGTCGCCGAGCCCGCCCCGACTGCCATCCCCCAAGGAGCCTGAAGATGTGGAATGGCAAGAGCCTTGCCGTCGTCCTGCCCACCTACAACGAGAAAGAGAGCATCGCCCAGTGCATCGCCGACTTCGAGGCGCTTGACGTCGTCGACGAGGTGATCGTCGTCAACAACAACGCGGCGGCCGGTACCTCCGAGGAGGTGGCGCGCACGGGGGCTCGTGAGGTGGTCGAGACCACCCAGGGCTACGGCGCGGCGATCAAGCGCGGGATGCGCGAGGCGGAGACCGACCTGGTCTGCATCTGCGAGCCCGACGGCACGTTCAAGCCGGAGGACCTCACCAAGCTGCTCGCCTTCATGTCCGAGTGCGACGTCGTCGTCGGGTCGAGGACGGTCAGCAACTTCATCTGGCACGGGGCCAACATGGGACCCTTCCTGCGGTGGGGCAACTGGGCGGTCGCCAAGCTGATCGAGGTGCTCTACAACACCGCCTACCTCAGTGACGTGGGGTGCACCTTCCGGGTGATGACCCGCGCGCAGGCCGACGAGATCCTTCGGCGGTCAAGGCTCGACGGCTCCGCGTACGGGCTCGAGATGCTGCTGTTGTCGGTCATCATGCGGGCCCGGATGGTGCAGGTCCCGGTCAACTACCACAGCCGGGTGGGCGTCTCCTCGGTCACGGGTGACCTCGACAAGACCATCCGGCTCGGCCTGGAGATGATCGTGCTCGTGCTGCGCATGTGGGTCCGCAAGGGGTCGATCAGGCGCGCTCGCTGAGCCGGGGGGAGTCCAGCTCCTCCACGACCTCGTTGAGGGCGGTGCCGTCCGCGTGGTCGCTGAACACGTGCCGGCGGTAGGCCCAGAACCGGAACGCCGTGGCCAGGACCAGCCCCACGCCGTTGGCGGCGATGTTGTCCGCCAGGGGCGAGGTGAGGTCGAGGGCGTAGTGGGACACCCACAGACAGCCCATCGCGATGAGCGTGCCCACGGTGGCCATCACCGCGAAGAGCAGGAACTCGTGGTGGGCCGCGGCACGGCGGGAGTGCCGGAACGTCCAGTAGCGGTTCCCGAGCCAGGCGACCACGGTGGCGGCGGCGCCCGAGACGACCTTGGCACTGAGCGGGTAGTCGTACAGGGGACCGTGGCCGCCGGCGAAGCGCAACAGGTTGAACCCGCCGACGTCGACGACGAAACCGAGGCCGCCGACCATGCCGAACTTCACGACCTGCCGGAACACCGGGTGCAGGCGGTCACGCAGCGCGACCATGGGGCTCCTCGAGGTGGTGGGTGGCTGACGCCCCACGCTACCAATCCGGGACCGGGGGGCGCGGGGTAACCGATTTGGTCGGGTACCACGCAGGCGGTATCTTTGAACACTGTGTCTGAGGTCTGCCTCAGTCATGCGCTGGAGTCGGAGCCGACCACCGTGAACGACCGTCGGCCGCTGGACCAGCACCCCTCTCGCCGGGCACTCCGCAACCGAACCGCCATGGTTCGCGCGTGGAGGGTGCAGGGGAGAGCGCCGAGCCCGACACACCCGAGTGCGGGGGTCGGGCAAGGCACCACACCAAGGAGTGCCAGCAGGACCGCAGCCGCGGCCCGGCGGCACAG
Organism: Pedococcus sp. P5_B7; assembly: GCF_054049895.1. NCBI lineage: Bacteria > Bacillati > Actinomycetota > Actinomycetes > Micrococcales > Intrasporangiaceae > Pedococcus > Pedococcus sp. P5_B7. Next base: position 976,240 of record NZ_JBFULM010000002.1, on the reverse strand, counting down.
AACATCAACTACGTACGGAGAACAGGTTGCCTACGATCAACCAGCTTGTGCGCAAGGGGCGTCAGGACAAGGTCACCAAGACCAAGACTCCTGCCCTCAAGGGTTCGCCCCAGCGCCGTGGCGTGTGCACGCGTGTGTACACCACCACCCCCAAGAAGCCGAACTCTGCCCTGCGCAAGGTCGCCCGTGTGCGCCTCACCAGCGGCATCGAGGTCACGGCCTACATCCCGGGCGTCGGCCACAACCTGCAGGAGCACTCGATCGTGCTCGTGCGTGGCGGTCGTGTGAAGGACCTCCCGGGTGTCCGTTACAAGATCGTCCGCGGCTCGCTCGACACCCAGGGTGTCAAGAACCGCAAGCAGGCCCGCTCCCGTTACGGCGCGAAGATGGAGAAGAAGTAATGCCTCGCAAGGGACCCGCGCCCAAGCGCCCCCTCGTCGTCGACCCGGTCCACAACTCCCCGTTGGTGACCCAGCTGGTCAACAAGATCCTCCTCGATGGCAAGAAGTCCATCGCCGAGACGATCGTCTACGGCGCCCTCGAGGGCGTCAAGGAGAAGACCGGCTCCGACCCCGTCGTGACCCTCAAGCGCGCGCTGGACAACATCCGTCCGACGCTCGAGGTCAAGTCGCGTCGGGTCGGTGGCGCCACCTACCAGGTGCCGATCGAGGTCAAGCCCAACCGCGCGACCACCCTCGCCCTGCGCTGGATGGTCGGCTACTCGCGGCAGCGTCGTGAGAAGACCATGACCGAGCGGCTCATGAACGAGATCCTCGACGCATCCAACGGCCTCGGCGCCGCGGTGAAGCGTCGCGAGGACACCCACAAGATGGCCGAGTCCAACAAGGCCTTCGCGCACTACCGCTGGTAACAGCGACCGGTATGCCGCGTGCCACCGCGTGCACGCGGCATACCGGAGGTGCGTGGTCGAGGCCCCGCCCCCCACGCACCACCACGAACTTTTTCTAACGAGCGAGATGAGACGATCACATTGGCACTCGACGTCCTGACGGACCTGACCAAGGTCCGCAACATCGGGATCATGGCGCACATCGACGCCGGCAAGACGACGACGACTGAGCGCATCCTCTTCTACACCGGTGTCAACCACAAGATCGGTGAGACCCACGACGGTGCGTCGACCACCGACTGGATGGAGCAGGAGAAGGAGCGCGGCATCACGATCACGTCTGCCGCCGTCACCTCCTTCTGGGAGGGCACCCAGATCAACATCATCGACACCCCCGGTCACGTGGACTTCACGGTCGAGGTGGAGCGCTCGCTGCGCGTCCTCGACGGTGCCGTCGCCGTGTTCGACGGCAAGGAGGGCGTCGAGCCCCAGTCCGAGACCGTGTGGCGTCAGGCCGACAAGTACGACGTCCCCCGCATCGCGTTCGTCAACAAGATGGACAAGCTCGGCGCGGACTTCTACTTCACCGTCGACACCATCAAGGACCGCCTCGGCGCGGAGCCCCTCGTGCTCCAGCTGCCGATCGGCTCCGAGAGCGAGTTCGTCGGCGTCGTCGACCTCATCTACCGTCGTGCCCTCGTGTGGCCCGGTGACGCCAAGGGTGACGTCACCATGGGTGCCAAGTACGAGATCCAGGAGATCCCGGCCGACATGCTCGAGAAGGTGGAGGAGTACCRCCACGCCCTCGTCGAGCGCGTCGCCGAGTCCGACGACGTCCTCATGGAGAAGTACCTCGGTGGCGAGGAGCTGACGCCCGAGGAGATCAAGGGCGCGATCCGCAAGCTCACGGTCAGCTCCGAGCTCTACCCGATCCTGTGTGGCTCGGCGTTCAAGAACCGCGGTGTGCAGCCGATGCTCGACGCGGTCGTCGACTACCTGCCGTCGCCGCTCGACGTCCCCCCGATGGTCGGCCACAAGCCGAACCACGAGGAGGTCGAGATGACGCGCAAGCCCGACACGAGCGAGCCGTTCTCGGCGCTGGCCTTCAAGGTCGCCACGCACCCGTTCTTCGGCACGCTGACCTTCATCCGGGTCTACTCCGGCCAGATCTCCTCCGGCTCCGCGGTCGTCAACACGACCAAGGGCCGCAAGGAGCGCATCGGCAAGCTCTTCCAGATGCACGCCAACAAGGAGAACCCCGTGGACGAGGCCCTCGCGGGTCACATCTACGCGGCGATCGGCCTGAAGGACACCACGACCGGTGACACCCTGAGCGACCCGAACGACCAGATCGTGCTCGAGTCGATGACGTTCCCGGACCCGGTCATCCAGGTGGCCATCGAGCCCAAGACCAAGGGCGACCAGGAGAAGCTCTCCACGGCCATCCAGAAGCTCTCCGCCGAGGACCCGACCTTCCAGGTCCACCACGACGAGGAGACCGGCCAGACGATCATCGCCGGCATGGGCGAGCTCCACCTCGACATCCTCGTGGACCGCATGAAGCGCGAGTTCAAGGTCGAGGCCAACGTCGGCAAGCCGCAGGTGGCCTACCGCGAGACGATCCGTCGCACGGTGGAGAAGTTCGACTACACCCACAAGAAGCAGACGGGTGGCTCCGGCCAGTTCGCCAAGATCCAGATCAGCATCGAGCCCCTCGACACCACCGAGTCCGGCGAGCTGTACGAGTTCGAGAACAAGGTCACCGGTGGCCGCGTCCCGCGCGAGTACATCCCGTCGGTCGACGCCGGGATCCAGGACGCCATGCAGTACGGCGTGCTCGCCGGCTACCCGCTGGTCGGCATCAAGGCGACGCTGCTCGATGGCGCCTACCACGACGTCGACTCCTCCGAGATGGCGTTCAAGATCGCCGGCTCGATGGCGCTCAAGGAGGCCGTCCGCAAGGCCGACCCCGTGCTCCTCGAGCCGATGATGGCCGTCGAGGTGCGCACGCCCGAGGACTACATGGGCGACGTCATCGGTGACATCAACTCCCGCCGTGGCCAGATCCAGGCCATGGAGGACATCAGTGGTGCCAAGGTCGTTCGCGGTCTGGTCCCCCTGTCGGAGATGTTCGGCTACGTCGGAGACCTGCGGTCCAAGACCCAGGGTCGGGCGAACTACTCGATGGAGTTTGACTCCTACGCCGAGGTCCCCAAGGCTGTTGCCGAGGAGATCATCAAGAAGACCCGTGGTGAGTGACCGGTAGCATTACCGGTCGCACCACGGACTGCAGAGCTCCACAACCCCCAATCCGCGCCACGTCCCGCCTGGGAACACGGCGTTCAACCAAAGAAGAGTCCTGAGGAGGACATCAAGTGGCGAAGGCAAAGTTCGAGCGGACTAAGCCGCACGTCAACATCGGCACCATTGGTCACATCGACCACGGTAAGACGACGCTGACGGCTGCGATTTCCAAGGTCCTGCACGACAAGTACCCGGACCTGAACCCGCAGTTCGCGTTCGACGACATCGACAAGGCACCCGAAGAGAAGCAGCGCGGTATCACGATCTCGATCGCGCACATCGAGTACCAGACGGAGAGCCGTCACTACGCCCACGTCGACTGCCCCGGACACGCTGACTACGTGAAGAACATGATCACGGGTGCGGCGCAGATGGACGGTGCGATCCTCGTTGTCGCGGCCACCGACGGTCCGATGCCCCAGACGAAGGAGCACGTCCTCCTGGCCCGCCAGGTCGGCGTTCCCTACATCGTCGTGGCGCTCAACAAGGCCGACATGGTCGACGACGAGGAGATCCTCGAGCTCGTCGAGATGGAGGTCCGTGAGCTGCTGTCCGACTACGAGTTCCCGGGCGACGACCTGCCGGTCGTCAAGGTCTCGGCGCTGAAGGCGCTCGAGGGCGACGCCGAGTGGGGCAAGTCGGTCCTGGAGCTGATGGACGCGGTTGACAGCGCCATCCCCGAGCCGGAGCGCGAGGTCGACAAGCCGTTCCTCATGCCCGTCGAGGACGTCTTCACGATCACCGGTCGTGGCACCGTCGTCACCGGTCGTATCGAGCGCGGCATCCTCAACGTCAACGAGGAGATCGAGATCGTCGGCATCCACGAGGGTCCGCCCACCAAGACCACCGTCACCGGCATCGAGATGTTCCGCAAGCTCCTCGACGAGGGTCGTGCGGGCGAGAACGTCGGCCTGCTGCTGCGTGGCACCAAGCGCGAGGACGTCGAGCGCGGGCAGGTCATCTGCAAGCCGGGCTCGATCACCCCGCACACGGACTTCGAGGCGAACGTCTACATCCTCTCGAAGGACGAGGGTGGCCGGCACACGCCGTTCTACGACAACTACCGCCCGCAGTTCTACTTCCGTACCACCGACGTGACCGGCGTCGTGCACCTCCCCGAGGGCACCGAGATGGTCATGCCCGGTGACAACACGGAGATGAACGTCGAGCTCATCCAGCCGATCGCCATGGAGGAGGGCCTGCGCTTCGCCATCCGCGAGGGCGGCCGTACCGTCGGCGCCGGCCGCGTCACCAAGATCACGAAGTAGTTCCTGCGATCTGACGCACCAGCACCACCTGGAGGGCCCCGCAGCTTCGGCTGCGGGGCCCTTCGCCCTGTCCTGTGGTCGCCCGGGGCATACCCGACTTTGACCGGGTATGCCGTGTCTGTCCGGTTCCCGGGTACGGCTCGTGGGGGAGGCGGGCGTGCGCGGGCGGGGCTATTTTCGGGCCATGACCGGACGGTTCCGCCGCGTGGCCCTGGGAACGGTGGTGCTCCTCACCGTGCTCGCAGGACCGGTGGCGTCGGCACCCGGTGACCCGACCGTGCGGTTCAGCGCCGCCGGTGACTTCTCGGCGTCGTCCGCCGCGACGAGTGTCTTCGACCTCGTCGGCTCGCTCGACAACGACTTCCACGCCGCGCTCGGTGACATGTCCTACGGCGCCACGGGCGCCGAGGACGCGTGGTGCACCGCGGTCAAGGCCGGCGTGGGAGAGGGTTATCCGTTCGAGCTGATCTCGGGCAACCACGAGAGCAACGGGCAGAACGGCAACATCAACGACTTCTCGGCCTGCCTGCCCAACCAGCTGCCCGGCCTGCGGGGGACCTACGGGCGCCAGTACTACGTCGACGTGCCCGCGTCGGCGCCCCTGGTGCGCTACATCGCCGTGGCCGCCGGCATCCCCTTCACCACGGGCACGCTGAGCTATGCCGTCGGCACCCCGCAGTACAACTGGACGTCGGCGGCGATCGACTCCGCCCGGACCGCCGGCATCCCGTGGGTCGTCGTCGCCAACCACACGCCGTGCCTGAGCCTGGGGATGTATGCCTGTGAGATGGGCTCCGACCTGGCCAATCTGCTGTTGGCCAAGAAGGTCGACGTCGTGCTGGGCGGACACGAGCACCTCTATCAGCGCACCAAGCAGCTCACCACCCGCACCGGCTGCACCCAGCTCGTCCCGGGCACCTTCAACGCCTCGTGCGTCGTCGACTCCGACAACGACCTGGCCGCCGGCGTGGGCACCGTCTTCGCCACGGTCGGCACCGGTGGGATCAACCAGCGCGACGTCAACACCACCGACCCCGAGGCCGGCTACTTCGCCGCCTACGCCGGGGCGAACATCAACTCCACGTTCGGCGTGCTGGACTTCTCCGCCACGGCGGACGTGCTGACGGCGACGTTCCGCCGCGCCTCGGGTGGCACCTTCACCGACGCCTTCACGATCACGCGCGGGGCCGCGCCGCCCAACCAGCCGCCGACGGCCGACTTCACCCCGAGCTGCACCCAGCTCGCCTGCACGGTGAACGCCTCTGCCAGCACCGATGCAGACGGCACGATCAGCTCCTATGCGTGGCAGTTCGGTGACGGCGGCACCGGCACGGGCGTCACGTCCAGCCGGACGTATGCCGCGGCCGGCACCTACACGATCACCCTCACCGTGACCGACGACGACGGCGCCACCAACACCACCACGAGGTCGGTCACGGTCGCCCCGGCGCCCAACCAGCCCCCGACGGCGAGCTTCACGAACAGCTGCACCGACCTGGCCTGCACCTTCAACGGCACGGGTTCCAGCGACCCAGACGGGACCATCGCGTCCTACGCCTGGCAGTTCGGGGACGGCAGCACCGGGACCGGGGCGACGTCGAGCCGCACGTATGCCGCGGCCGGCACCTACCCGGTCACCCTCACCGTCACCGACAACGACGGTGCGACCGGCCTGACCACGAGCTCCGTCACGGTGACCGCCCCGCCCCCGGTGACCGTCCTCGCCGCCGATGCGTACAGCCGCACCCTTGCCTCGGGCTGGGGGAGCGCCGACACCGGCGGGGCCTGGACCTTCAACGGGTCCGCCACGAACCTGTCCGTGGGCTCCGGGGTGGGCCAGGTGAGGCTCGCCGCAGGGTCCGGCCCGTGGCTCGCCCTCGCGGGCGTCTCCTCCTCCTCGACCGACCTCATCGCCACCATCGCGCTCGACAAGGTGCCCACCGGCAGCGGCGAGTACGTCTCGCTGAACGGTCGGCGGGTGGCCGGCGTCGGCGACTACCGCGCCAAGGTGCACTACACCTCCAACGGCGGAGTGTGGCTGTCGCTGCAGCGGGCCACCTCGGCCAACGCAGAGACCGTCCTCGCGGCAGAGACGCAGCTCCCGGGGATCACGATGGCGGCCGGAGAGAAACTGCTGGCCCGGGTCCAGGTCACCGGCACCTCTCCGACCACCGTCCGTGCACGGGTCTGGAAGTCCGGGACCACCGAGCCCACGACGTGGCAGAAGACCGCGACGGACTCCACGGCAGGGTTCCAGGCGGCTGGTGGCGTGGGCTTCTACCTCTACCTCTCGGGCACGGCGACCAATGCGCCCATCACCACGTCGATCGACGACCTCAAGGCTGTCCCGTTCCCCTGACCCGGCCGGTCCGCATCCGGTCGAACTCGGTGGCGGTCAGCTCGTAGACCACCTCGCCGAGCTCGGACCCCGGCAACGGTTCGTCCCACTGCCGCACGTCGGTGCGCACGGGTCGTAGCCCGAGCCGCTGGAGGACGGCTCGGGACCGCGTGTTCACGGCCATCGTCTCGGCCCAGATGCGCCGGAGGCGCACGGTGTCGAAGCCGTGCTCGAGCACGCGGGCTGCGCCCTCGCTGGCCAGCCCGCGTCCCCAGGCGCGCTGGCGCAGCCGGTAGCCGAGCTCGGCGGCGTCGCCACCCGTCGGCGTCAGGCAGAACCACCCGACGAACTCGTCGTGCTCGAAGGCCGACCAGTAGCCCAGTCCCAGCCGGTCGTGGGCCGGGTCGGTGCGTTGCGGCATCCACACCTCGATGACCTCGTCGGGAGGGGTCTCCCGACCGGTGAGGAACTCCATCACGGCCGGGTCGCCGTCCAGCTCGACGAGCAGGGCGCCGTCGTCGTCGGTGAGCGGTCGGAGCTCGAGCCGGGCCGTCGTCAGGCTCGGCCGCGCCATCAGGGAGCCGCCACCAGCAGCTCCGGTCCGATCTCGGACACCGACCCCACCCCGGACAGGCCCATCGTCAGATCGAGCTCGGCCACGATGTTGGCCAGGACGTCCCGCACCCCGACGCGCCCGGCCAGGGCCAGTCCGTAGATGTAGGGGCGCCCGATCGCCACGGCGTCGGCACCGAGGGCGATCGCCTTCACCACGTCGCTCCCCGTGCGGACCCCGCTGTCCAGCACGAGGGGGAGCTCAGGCCCGACCGCGGCCCGTACGGCGGGCAGGGCGTCGAGCGAGGCGATGGCGCCGTCGACCTGGCGGCCGCCGTGGTTGCTCACCACGATGCCGCTGGCTCCGACCTCGACCGCGCGCCTCGCGTCGTCCGGGTGGAGCACCCCCTTGACGAGGAAGGGCAGGGACGTGCGGTCGCGCAGGGTCGCGAGCTGCTCCCAGGTGAGCCCGGGGTTGGAGTAGATGTCGAGGAACGTCTCCACGGCCGCGCGGGGGGTGGGGGAGCGCAGGTTGGACCGCAGGTCGCCGGGGTGCTCACGACTGATGGACAGCAGTGACCGCAGCGCGCCGAGGGTGACCTTGACGTCCTCGGTGGAGCCCTGCTGCTCCTGCTTGGCCGCCACCCGCTCGGCGACGACCTGCTGGAAACGGGGGTCCGAGGTGTACTGGGCTATCCCGATCCCCTGCGAGAACGGCAGCGACCCCAGGTTGAGGTCCTGCGGTCGCCAGCCCAGCATCGTGGTGTCCAGCGTGACGACGATCGCCTCGGCGCCGCTGGCCTCGGCCCTGGCCAGGAGGCTGTCGACCAGCAGCTCGTCCTTCGACCAGTAGAGCTGGAACCACCGCGGACCCGAACCCATGGCCGTGGCGACGTCCTCCATGGGGGAACACCCTTGGTTCGACACGATGTAGGGCAGGCCCAGGTCGGCTGCGGCCGCGCCGATCTCGGTGTCGCTGTCGCGGTGGACCAGCCCGGCCGCTCCCACCGGTGCGAGCAGCACGGGAGCGGGCAGCCGACGCCCCAGCAGCTCGGTGGACAGGTCACGGGTGGCCCGGCCGGGCAGCATGCGGGGGACGATCCGGTGGCGGTCGAACGCCGACCGGTTGGCGCGTGCCGTCGCGCCCTCGCCGGCGGCGCCCGCGACGTAGGCCCAGGCCCGCGGCGACATCGCCGCCTGCGCGCGCCGCTCGAGCTCCCCGAAGTCGGTGGGCACGGTGGGCCGGTGCCCGAGGACGCCGGCGCGGTAGACCAGACCTTGGCGGGTGCGGCCGGGCCCCTCGGGGGGCGGGACGGCTGATCGGTCCGACATGGCTCGATCCTGCCAGTCAGCCGGGCGCCGTGGCTGCGAACGAGAGGCCGACCTGACGCGCCGCGAGAGGTGGGCCGGCGGCATACCGGTGCTGGCAGGGTGGGCGGGGTCGGCGGTGCGCGACGCGCCACTGGTGCGGGTATGCCGGGTGCCACCGGCTCGATTTGGTAGGTCGCCGCCCGCTCTGGCACACTGGACCGGTTGCTTGACGCGCGCCGTTGACCCATGTCGACGCCGCCACCCCCGGTGACACACCTCGAACCGTGCGATCAGCACGGGGCGACACTCCAGGGAAGCGCAAGCCCCGGCTCTGCCGGTCAATCCGAACCGCACGACTGCGTGAAAACGCGTGTCGTCCGGCCGCGAAGCGGGTGCGACACACCCGACCGCGGGGGTCGGAGATGGCCAAGAGCCGGCCAAGCTAGATGTTCGGCGAGAGAGAGACGTAACGGAGATGGCGGGACAGAAGATCCGCATCCGCTTGAAGTCGTATGACCACGAGGTCATCGACAACTCGGCGCGCAAGATTGTCGACACGGTGACCCGTGCTGGCGCGACGGTGGTCGGCCCTGTGCCGCTGCCCACGGAGAAGAACGTCTTCGTGGTCATCCGTTCGCCCCACAAGTACAAGGACAGCCGCGAGCACTTCGAGATGCGCACCCACAAGCGCTTGATCGACATCATCGACCCGACGCCGAAGGCCGTCGACTCGCTGATGCGTCTCGACCTGCCGGCTGACGTCAACATCGAGATCAAGCTCTGAGGCTGGCGATATGACCACCACTGCTACCAAGACCGTGAAGGGTGTGCTGGGCAAGAAGCTCGGCATGACCCAGGTGTGGGATGCCGAGAACCGGCTCATCCCCGTCACCGTCATCGAGGCGGGCCCCTGCGTCGTCACGCAGGTGCGCGACGCCGCGACGGACGGCTACGACGCCGTCCAGATCGCGTTCGGCGCCATCGACCCCCGCAAGGTGACCAAGCCCCTGACCGGGCACTTCGAGAAGGCCGGCGTGACCCCGCGTCGCCACCTCGTGGAGCTCCGTACCGCTGACGCCGCCGAGTACACGCTCGGCCAGGAAGTCACGGTCGAGACCTTCGAGGCCGGCCAGGACATCGACGTCACCGGCACCACCAAGGGCAAGGGCTTTGCCGGCGTCATGAAGCGTCACGGCTTCCACGGCGTCAGCTCTTCCCACGGTTCCCACAAGAACCACCGCAAGCCGGGCTCGATCGGTGGCTGCGCCACCCCGGGTCGCGTCTTCAAGGGCATGCGCATGGCCGGCCGGATGGGCGGCGAGCGCCAGACCACCCAGAACCTCACGATCCACGCCGTGGACGTTGAGCGGGGCCTGCTGCTGGTGAAGGGTGCCGTTCCCGGCCCCCGCAACGGCACGGTCCTCGTCCGCACGGCCGCGAAGGGAGCCTGACCCAGATGGCTACCAAGACTGTCGTTGCCGACCTGCCCGCCGAGATCTTCGACGTCCAGGTCAACGTCCCGCTGATCCACCAGGTCGTCGTGGCCCAGCTGGCTGCTGCGCGTCAGGGCACGCACTCCACCAAGACCCGCGGCGAAGTCCGCGGTGGTGGCCGCAAGCCTTACCGCCAGAAGGGCACCGGCCGCGCCCGTCAGGGCTCGACCCGCGCCCCGCAGTTCGCCGGTGGTGGCGTCGTCCACGGCCCGCAGCCGCGTGACTACGCCCAGCGGACCCCCAAGAAGATGAAGGCCGCTGCCCTGCGTGGCGCCCTCTCCGACCGGGCCCGCCACGACCGCGTGCACGTCGTCGAGTCGCTGGTGACGGGCTCCGCCCCGTCCACCAAGGACGCGCTCGCCCTGCTCGCCGGTCTGACCGACCGTCCCAACCTGCTCGTGGTGCTCGACCGCAGTGACCTCGTGTCGCTGAAGTCGGTGCGCAACCTCGAGGGCGTGCACGTGCTCGCCGCCGACCAGCTCAACACGTACGACGTGCTGTGCTCGGACGACGTCGTCTTCACCAAGGCCGCCCTGGAGGCTTTCGTCACCAAGGCACAGCCGGTGGGTGGCGTCGAGGTCACGATCGTCGACGAGACGCCTGCCAAGGCCGCGAAGGCTGAGAAGCCGGCCAAGGCTGACAAGCCCGTCAAGGCTGAGAAGCCCGCGAAGGCTGAGAAGGCTGACAAGCCCGCCAAGGCTGAGAAGGCTGAGAAGCCGGCCAAGGCTGAGAAGGCTGCCAAGGCCGACCAGCCCGCCACGCTCGTGGACGCGCCCGAGACGGACTTCGGTCCCGACTCGGCCGCCGCCCTCGAGGACGGCTCCGCGCCGGAGGGCTTCGAGGTCAAGGGCAACAAGGACTCGATGAAGTACCACGTCCCCGGCTCCCGCTGGTACGACGCGACCGACGCCGAGGTCTGGTTCCGCACTGCGGATGCAGCCGCGGCCGCCGGCTTCGTCCCCGCTGGTGGCGCTGCCGCCCAGGAGACCACTGACGTGGCCGAGGAGGAGACCAAGTGAGCACCCTCGCTGCAGGCAAGGACCCGCGCGACATCCTGATCGCACCGGTCGTTTCCGAGAAGTCGTACTCGCTGCTCGACCAGGGCAAGTACACCTTCATCGTCGACCCGCGGGCGAACAAGACGGAGATCAAGATCGCCGTCGAGCGCGTCTTCAACGTCAAGGTTGACTCCGTCCACACCCTCAACCGTGTCGGCAAGACCCGCCGCACCCGGTTCGGCATCGGCAAGCGCAAGGACACCAAGCGTGCGATCGTCACCCTCCGCGAGGGCTCGATCGACATCTTCGGTGCCGGCGCCTGACGGAATCGCTGAAGAGACGTAAGGGATTACGAACAATGGGTATCCGCAAGTACAAGCCGACCACGCCTGGCCGCCGAGGCTCCAGCGTCGCCGACTTCGTCGAGGTCACGCGCTCCACGCCTGAGAAGTCGCTGGTGCGCCCCCTCACGAAGTCCGGTGGCCGCAACAGCAACGGCCGCATCACCACCCGTCACATCGGTGGTGGACACAAGCGCGCCTACCGCGTCATCGACTTCCGTCGCCATGACAAGGACGGTGTGCCGGCCAAGGTCGCTCACATCGAGTACGACCCCAACCGCACGGCGCGCATCGCGCTGCTGCACTACGCCGACGGTGAGAAGCGCTACATCCTGGCCCCCAAGGGCCTGGAGCAGGGCGCCAACATCGAGAACGGCCCCTCGGCTGACATCAAGCCGGGCAACAGCCTGCCGCTGCGCAACATCCCGACCGGTACGGTCATCCACGCCGTCGAGCTCAAGCCCGGTGGCGGCGCGAAGATCGCCCGTTCGGCTGGTGTGCGCGTGCAGCTCGTCGCCAAGGACGGCCCCTACGCCCAGCTGCGTATGCCGTCCGGTGAGATCCGCAACGTCGACCTGCGCTGCCGCGCCACGGTCGGCGAGGTGGGCAACGCCGAGCAGTCCAACATCAACTGGGGCAAGGCCGGCCGCATGCGGTGGAAGGGCAAGCGCCCGACCGTCCGTGGTGTCGCCATGAACCCGGTCGACCACCCGCACGGTGGTGGCGAGGGCAAGACGTCCGGTGGACGTCACCCCGTCAGCCCGTGGGGTCAGGCCGAGGGCCGCACCCGTCGCCCCGGCAAGCCGAGCGACAAGATGATCGTTCGCCGCCGCCGTACTGGCAAGAAGCGCTGAGAAGGAGCCTGAGAAACCATGCCTCGTAGCTTGAAGAAGGGCCCCTTCATCGACGGCCACCTTCAGAAGAAGGTCGACGTCCAGAACGAAGCGGGCACCAAGAACGTCATCAAGACCTGGTCACGTCGTTCGGTCGTGAGCCCGGACATGCTGGGTCACACCCTCGCCGTGCACGACGGCCGCAAGCACGTCCCGGTGTTCGTCACCGAGTCGATGGTCGGCCACAAGCTCGGTGAGTTCGCGCCGACCCGCACGTTCAAGGGTCACGTGAAGGACGACAAGAAGGGGCGGCGTCGCTGATGGCTGCCTCCACCGACAACAAGGACAACGTGATGGAAGCCAAGGCGAGCGGACGCAACATCCGCGTCACGCCCCAGAAGGCGCGCCGCATCGTGGACCTGATCCGCGGGAAGCAGGCCGTCGAGGCGATTGCCGTGCTGCGGTTCGCCCCGCAGTCTGCGTCCGACCCGGTCCAGAAGGTGCTCGAGAGCGCCATCGCCAACGCCCGGGTCAAGGCTGACAAGGCCTCCGAGGCCTTCGACGAGCGCGACCTGGTCATCAGCTCCGCCTTCGTCGACGAGGGTCCGACCATGAAGCGTTTCCGCCCGCGGGCCCAGGGCCGCGCGGCACGCATCAACAAGCGGACCAGCCACATCACCGTGGTCGTCACGCCGAAGACCACCAAGGGAGGCACCCGCTAATGGGTCAGAAGGTCAACCCGCACGGCTTCCGCCTCGGTATCACCACCGAGCACAAGAGCCGCTGGTTCGCTGACTCCACCAAGGAGGGTCAGCGGTACCGCGACTACGTCAAGGAAGACGTCGCCATCCGCAAGCTCATGTCCGAGGGCATGGAGCGGGCCGGCATCTCCCGCGTCGAGATCGAGCGCACCCGTGACCGCGTCCGTGTGGACATCCACACCGCGCGTCCCGGCATCGTGATCGGTCGCCGCGGCGCCGAGGCCGACCGCATCCGTGGCGAGCTCGAGAAGCTCACCGGCAAGCAGGTCCAGCTGAACATCCTCGAGGTCAAGAACCCCGAGGTCGACAGCCAGCTCGTCGCGCAGGGCATCGCCGAGCAGCTGTCTGCTCGCGTGTCGTTCCGTCGCGCGATGCGCAAGGGCATGCAGTCCGCCACCCGCGCCGGCGCCAAGGGCATCCGTGTCCAGGTCTCCGGTCGCCTCGGCGGCGCCGAGATGTCTCGCACCGAGTTCTACCGCGAGGGTCGCGTCCCGCTGCACACCCTGCGTGCGCAGATCGACTACGGCTTCTACGAGGCCCGCACCACCTTCGGGCGCATCGGCGTCAAGGTGTGGATCTACAAGGGTGACGTCACCGCTCGTGAGCTGGCCCAGCAGCAGGCTGCTGCGCCGCGCCCGAGCCGTGGCCCCCGTCGTGACGGCGCCGATCGCCCCGCCCGCGCTCGTCGCGAGCGTCCGGAGGCCGCCGCCACCGAGACCGCTGCTGAGGCTCCCGCCACTGAGGCGACCGCAGCCAGCACTGAGGGAGAGCAGTCCTGACATGTTGATTCCTCGTCGAGTCAAGCACCGCAAGCAGCACCACCCGGGTCGCTCGGGCGCTGCGAAGGGCGGCACCAAGATCGCGTTCGGTGACTTCGGCATCCAGGCCCTCGAGCCCGCCTACGTCACCAACCGTCAGATCGAGTCCGCTCGTATTGCGATGACGCGTTACATGAAGCGTGGTGGAAAGGTGTGGATCAACATCTACCCCGACCGCCCGCTGACCAAGAAGCCTGCCGAGACCCGCATGGGTTCCGGTAAGGGCTCCCCCGAGTGGTGGATCGCCAACATCAAGCCTGGTCGCGTGATGTTCGAGGTGTCCGGTGTGTCCGAAGAGGTCGCCCGTGAGGCCATGCGTCTGGCGATGCACAAGCTCCCCATGAAGTGCCGCTTCGTTCGGCGTGAGGGTGGTGACATCTGATGGCAGTCGGATCCAAGGACCTGGTGTCGGAGAACCTGCGTGGTCTCGACGACGACCGTCTGGTCGACGAGCTCCGCAAGGCCAAGGAGGAGCTCTTCAACCTCCGCTTCCAGTCGGCCACCGGCCAGCTGGACAACCACGGCCGTCTGCGCGCCGTCCGCAAGGACATCGCCCGCATCTACACCGAGCTGCGTGAGCGTGAGCTGGGTATCGGGCAGAGCCCGAGTGCATCGGCCAAGGAGGAGTCGGCATGACCAAGAACACGAAGGACAAGGCCGTGGATGACGCCGTGACGGCGCAGGACCGCAACTACCGCAAGACCCGTCAGGGTTACGTGGTGAGCGACAAGATGGACAAGACCGTCGTGGTCGAGGTCGAGGACCGCGTGAAGCACGCGCTCTACGGCAAGGTCCTGCGGCGCTCGAGCAAGGTCAAGGCCCACGACGAGGACAACGCTGCCGGTATCGGCGACCGCGTCTCGATCATGGAGACCCGTCCCCTCTCGGCCACCAAGCGCTGGCGCGTGGTGGAGATCCTCGAGAAGGCCAAGTAAGCCACCTGCCGCCTCGGCAAGCCCATCTGTCATCAGACAGTCAAGTTCGGCCAGGCTCGCCCGCAAGGGTGAGAACCAGCACGACGAGTAGGAGTGAGAAGTGATCCAGCAGGAGTCGCGACTGCGTGTCGCCGACAACACTGGTGCAAAGGAAATCCTCTGCATCCGTGTCCTCGGTGGCTCGGGTCGTCGTTACGCCGGCATCGGTGACGTCATCGTCGCCGCAGTCAAGGACGCCATCCCTGGCGGCAACGTCAAGAAGGGCGACGTCGTCAAGGCTGTCATCGTGCGCACCACCAAGGAGCGCCGTCGCGGTGACGGGTCGTACATCAAGTTCGACGAGAACGCCGCCGTCATCCTCAAGGCCGACGGGGACCCCCGTGGCACGCGCATCTTCGGCCCCGTGGGCCGCGAGCTGCGTGAGAAGAAGTTCATGAAGATCATCTCGTTGGCGCCGGAGGTGCTCTGACCCATGGCTGACAAGAAGAAGATGAAGATCAAGAAGGGTGACACCGTCAAGGTGCTCACCGGCAAGGACCGCAACAGCATCGGCAAGGTCATCGCCGTCTACCCCGAGACCGAGCGCGTGCTCGTCGAGGGTGTCAACCGCGTGACCCGCCACACCAAGGCCGGCCAGACCGCTCGCGGCAGCCGCACCGGTGGCCTGGTCGTCCAGGAAGCTGCGATCCACGTCAGCAACGTCGCGGTCGTCGACCCGGACGACAAGAAGGTCGGCACCCGGATCAAGACCCGCGTCGAGACCGTCGAGCGCAACGGCCGCACCAAGACCGTCCGCACCCGTGTCGCGGTGCGCTCGGGCAAGGACCTGTGAGAGACATGACCGAAACTGAAACCATCACCCAGACCCAGGTTTCCGCAGCGGTGACCCCGCGCCTCAAGCAGCGCTACGCGGACGAGATCAAGGGCCAGCTGTTCACGCAGTTCGGCTACGAGAACGTCATGCAGGTGCCCGGCGTGGTCAAGGTCGTCGTCAACATGGGTGTCGGTGACGCCGCCAAGGACGCCAAGCTCATCGAGGGCGCGATCAAGGACCTCTCGGCCATCACCGGCCAGAAGCCCCTGGTCACCAAGGCCCGCAAGTCCATCGCGCAGTTCAAGCTCCGCGAGGGTATGCCGATCGGTGCGCACACCACGCTGCGCGGCGACCGGATGTGGGAGTTCCTCGACCGCCTCGTGTCGGTGGGCCTGCCCCGTATCCGTGACTTCCGCGGCCTGTCGCCCAAGCAGTTCGACGGCAAGGGCAACTACACCTTCGGCCTCACGGAGCAGTCCATGTTCCACGAGATCGACCAGGACCGGATCGACCGCGTGCGTGGCATGGACATCACCGTCGTGACGACCGCCACCAACGACGACGAGGGCCGCGCACTGCTCAAGGCGCTCGGCTTCCCCTTCAAGGAGAACTGACATGGCGAAGACCGCCCTGGTCAACAAGGCCAACAAGAAGCCGAAGTTCAAGGTGCGTGGCTACACCCGTTGCCAGCGCTGCGGCCGACCGCACTCGGTCTACCGCAAGTTCGGGCTCTGCCGCATCTGCCTTCGCGAGATGGCACACCGCGGCGAGCTGCCCGGCGTCACCAAGAGCTCCTGGTAATACCCACCGATTTCATCCTTACATCGCAGGTCGCTGCAGACGCAGTGAAACCACGGTGAGAGAGGGCCGGAGAAGCCCATGACCATGACTGACCCGATTGCGGACATGCTGACCCGCGTCCGGAACGCCAACTCGGCGCACCACGACGCAGTCTCCATGCCGTTTTCCAAGCTGAAGTCCCACATCGCCGAGATCCTCCAGGCCGAGGGCTACATCGCCTCCTGGAAGGTCGAGGACGCCGAGGTCGGCAAGACGCTGACCATCGAGCTGAAGTACGGCCCCAACCGCGAGCGTTCCATCGCTGGCGTGCGCCGTGTCTCCAAGCCCGGTCTGCGTGTCTACGCCAAGTCGACGAACCTGCCCAAGGTTCTCGGCGGTCTCGGTGTGGCCATCCTTTCCACCTCGTCTGGTCTCCTCACGGACCGCCAGGCCAAAGCCAAGGGCGTGGGCGGGGAAGTCCTCGCCTACGTCTGGTAAGGGGATTCGACATGTCGCGTATCGGACGACTCCCAGTTGCCATCCCGAGCGGTGTCGAGGTCACCATCGACGGCCAGTCCGTCACGGTGAAGGGCCCCAAGGGCGAGCTCAGCCACGTCGTGGCCGAGCCGATCACGGTCGAGAAGGGCGACGCTGACCTCGAGGTCAAGCGCCCCAACGACGAGCGCCAGTCCCGTGCCCTGCACGGCCTGACCCGCTCGCTCATCAACAACATGGTGCTCGGTGTGACCGAGGGCTATGAGAAGAAGCTGGAGATCCACGGCACGGGTTACCGCGTGGCCAACAAGGGTGGCGACCTCGAGTTCGCGCTCGGCTACAGCCACTCGATCACCGTCAAGGCCCCCGAGGGCATCTCCTTCGCCGTCGAGAACCCGACCCGCTTCGCGGTCCAGGGCATCGACAAGCAGCTCGTTGGCGAGGTTGCTGCGAACATCCGCAAGCTGCGCAAGCCCGACCCGTACAAGGGCAAGGGCGTTCGCTATGCGGGCGAGCAGATCCGTCGCAAGGTCGGAAAGGCCGGTAAGTAAGCCATGGCAATGATCGTCAAGCGCTCCAAGGGCAAGTCCGCTGCACGCGGCCGTCGCCACCTGCGCCTGCGCAAGAAGGTGACCGGTACGACCGTGCGTCCGCGCCTGGTCGTGTCGCGCTCCTCGCGCCACGTCTTCGTGCAGATCGTCGACGACACCATCGGCAAGACCGTGGCGTCGGCCTCCACCATGGAGGCGGACCTGCGTTCGTTCGAGGGTGACAAGACCGCCAAGGCCCGCAAGGTGGGCGAGCTGCTCGCCGAGCGTGCCAAGAGCGCCGGCGTCGAGGCCGTCGTGTTCGACCGTGGTGGCAACAAGTACCACGGCCGCGTCGCGGCCATCGCCGAGGGCGCCCGCGAGGGCGGACTGGCCCTGTGAGCACCGTGACCGAAACCGTTATTGAGATGAGGAACATCTGATGCCCGGACCCCAGCGTCGAGGCACTGGTGCCGCTGCTGGCGGCGACGCAGCTCGTGGCGAGCGCGGCGACCGCCGCGGTGGCCGCGACAACCGTCGTGAAGGCGGCCGCGACCAGGCCGAGAAGAGCGCCTACGTCGAGCGCGTCGTGACCATCAACCGCGTGTCCAAGGTCGTCAAGGGTGGTCGTCGCTTCAGCTTCACCGCCCTCGTGGTCGTGGGCGACGGCGACGGAACCGTCGGCGTCGGCTACGGCAAGGCCAAGGAAGTCCCCGCGGCGATCGCCAAGGGTGTCGAGGAGGCCAAGAAGGAGTTCTTCAAGGTCCCGCGCATCCAGGGCACCATCCCGCACCCCGTGCAGGGTGAGGCCGCTGCCGGTGTCGTCATGCTCCGTCCCGCCGCTCCCGGTACCGGTGTCATCGCCGGTGGTCCGGTGCGCGCGGTGCTCGAGTGCGCCGGCATCCACGACGTGCTGAGCAAGTCGCTCGGCTCCGACAACGCCATCAACGTCGTCCACGCGACGGTCGCGGCCCTCCGGGGTCTCGAGCGTCCGGAGGAAGTGGCTGCCCGCCGCGGACTCCCGGTCGACCGGGTGGCCCCGGCCGCCATGCTGCGTGCCCAGGCTGCCGGTCGCGAAGCTGCGAAGGCAGGTGCCTGATGCGTCTCAAGGTGACCCAGACCCGTTCCGAGATCGGTGGCAAGCAGAACCAGCGTGACACGCTGCGCAGCCTCGGTCTGAAGCGCATTGGCGACGTCGTCGTCAAGGAGGACCGTCCCGAGATCCGCGGGATGGTCAAGACGGTGACCCACCTGGTCGCCGTCGAGGAGGTTGACTGACCATGGCAGAGAAGAAGGCCGCCAAGGCCGCTGCCGCCCCTGAGGGCACTGCCCTCAAGGTGCACCACCTGCGTCCCGCCCCGGGTGCCAAGACCGCCAAGACCCGCGTGGGTCGCGGCGAGGGCTCCAAGGGCAAGACCGCCGGTCGTGGCACCAAGGGCACCAAGGCCCGCTACCAGGTTCCGGAGCGCTTCGAGGGTGGCGCCATGCCGCTGCACATGCGTCTGCCGAAGCTGCGTGGCTTCAAGAACCCGTTCCGTGTGGAGTTCCAGGTCGTCAACCTGGACAAGCTGTCCGCCCTGTTCCCCGAGGGTGGCGATGTGACCATCGCCGACCTCGTGGCCAAGGGTGCGGTTCGCGACAACTCCCCGGTCAAGGTGCTCGGCACCGGCGAGATCACCGTCAAGGTCAACGTGACCGCTGACAAGTTCTCGGCGACCGCCAAGGAGAAGATCGAGGCCGCTGGCGGCTCGGTCACCTCCGCCTGACCAAGCCAGAACAACAGGGTATGCCGCGGGCTCACCGCTCAGGTGAGCGCGCGGCATACCCCGTTTGTGGTCTCCAGCACGTGTGAGCGCGTCCCGGGCCAAGCCTCGAGGTCGTGCCGTGTGATACCCCTCGCTGGCGCTCGGGGTAACCTTCCTAGGATTGCCTGACCATCATTACCGCGTGGCCCCACCGGCCCGCGTCACCAGGAGGACCTGTGCTCACCGCCTTCACCCGTGCGTTCAAGACGCCGGACCTGCGCAGGAAGCTGCTGTTCACCCTCGCGATCGTCGTCGTCTTCCGGCTCGGCTCGCACGTGCCCGTCCCCGGCGTGAGCTACACCGCCGTCCAGGCGTGCATCAAGGGCGCCGACTCGACGACAGGTGTGCTGGGCCTGGCCAACCTCTTCAGTGGTGGCGCGCTCCTGCAGCTGTCGATCTTCGCGCTCGGGATCATGCCGTACATCACGGCGAGCATCATCGTGCAGCTCCTCACCGTGGTCATCCCGCGGTTCGAGGCCCTCAAGAAGGAGGGCCAACAGGGCCAGACGAAGATGACGCAGTACACCCGTTACCTGACCATCGGCCTGGCGGTCCTGCAGTCCTCCACCCTCATCACGTTCGCGCAGAACCCGTCGGCGCTCTTCGGGCCGAAGTGCACGAGCATCCTGCCTGACGAGTCGATCCCGACCCTGGTCATCATGGTGCTCACCATGACCGCCGGCACCGGTGTCGTCATGTGGCTCGGTGAGCTCGTCACCGACAAGGGCATCGGCAACGGTATGTCCCTGCTGATCTTCACCTCGATCGCCAGCTCGTTCCCGAGCTCGCTCTGGGCGATCCAGCAGCAGGACGGCCGGTGGGACGTCTTCATCGGCGTCATCCTGCTCGGCTTCCTCATCATCGCGCTCGTCGTCTTCGTCGAGCAGAGCCAGCGCCGCATCCCGGTGCAGTACGCCAAGCGCCAGGTCGGCCGCCAGATGTACGGCGGCACCTCGACCTACATCCCGCTCAAGGTCAACATGGCCGGCGTCATCCCCGTGATCTTCGCCTCGTCCCTGCTCGCGCTGCCCTCTTTGCTGGCACAGTTCAACCGCAAGGCGGATGGAAGCTCTGCGGGCTGGGTGAACTGGGTCGACGCTCACCTGGTCCGTGGTGACCACCCGATCTACATGATCATCTACATCGCGCTGATCCTGTTCTTCACGTTCTTCTACGTGTCGATCACGTTCAACCCGGTGGAGGTGGCCGACAACATGAAGCGCTACGGCGGCTTCATCCCAGGTATCCGCGCCGGGCGACCCACGGCCGAGTACCTCGACTACGTGCTCACCCGCATCACGGTTCCAGGGGCCATCTACCTCGGCCTCGTCTCGCTGATCCCGCTCATCGCACTGGTACTCGTCGGCGCCAACCAGAACTTCCCGTTCGGTGGCACCTCCATCCTGATCATCGTCGGTGTCGGCCTCGAGACGGTGAAGCAGATCGAGTCGCAGCTGCAGCAGCGGCACTACGAAGGGTTCCTTCGGTAATGCGTCTGATCATCCTCGGGCCGCCCGGTGCCGGTAAGGGCACGCAGGCGGCCAAGATCGCCGAGAAGTTCGGCATCCCCGCGATCTCCACCGGCGACATCTTCCGGGCCAACATCAAGAACGAGACCCCGCTCGGCCTGCAGGTCAAGGAGGTGCTCGCGTCCGGTGGCTACGTCACCGACGAGATCACCAACGCGATCGTGCGCGACCGGCTGTTCGAGGACGACGCCGAGCAGGGCTTCCTGCTCGACGGCTTCCCGCGCACGGCCGCCCAGGTCGAGACCCTCGACGCGATCCTGGCCGAGCACGGCCACGCACTCAGTGCGGTCCTCGAGCTGACGGTCGACAACGAAGCGGTGGTCCAGCGGCTGCTCAAGCGGGCCGAGATCGAGGGACGCGAGGACGACACCGAAGAGGTCATCCGCGAGCGCCAGGCGATCTACCGCCGCGAGACGGCCCCCCTGACCGAGGTCTACTCCGCCCGCGGCCTGCTCGTGCAGGTCGACGGCATGGGGTCGGTCGACGACGTCTTCACCCGCATCTCCGAAGCCCTCGAAGGGGTTGCTCGATCCTGATGTTCGGCAGGTCCCGCATCGAGACCAAGACCCCTGACCAGATCCTGCGCATGCGCAAGGCTGGCCTGGTGGTCGGTCAGACCCTCCAGCTGATGGCCCAGACGGTCCGTCCGGGAATGACCACCAAGCAGCTCGACGAGCTGGCCGAGGAGCACATCCGCGGCTGCGGGGCGACCCCGTCGTTCCTCGGCTACCACGGGTTCACCGGGTCGCTGTGCACGTCGGTCAACGACGAGGTCGTGCACGGCATCCCCGGCTCGCGGGTGCTGGCCGAGGGCGACCTCATCTCGATCGACTGCGGCGCGATCGTCGACGGCTGGCACGGCGACGCCGCCATCTCGGTCATCGTGGGGGGCCGCGACGCCGGGCGTCCCGAGGACCTCGCGCTCATCGACGCCACCGAGGACTCCATGTGGGCCGGCATCGCCGCGCTCGCCGTGGGGGAGTCGCTGTATGCCGTGGGTGCCGGGGTCGAGGACAGCATCGTCGCCTCGGGCGAGCGCGACGGACACGACTACGGGATCATCGAGGACTACGTCGGCCACGGCATCGGCACCGAGATGCACATGGACCCGCAGGTGCCGAACTACCGCGTCCGCGACCGGGGTCCCACGGTGCGCTCCGGCGTGACGGTCGCGATCGAGCCGATGGTGACCCTCGGCAGCGCCGACACGACCGTGCTCGAGGACGACTGGACCGTCGTGACCAACGACAAGTCCAGGGCGGCCCACTGGGAGAACACCGTGGCCGTCACCGACGCCGGGCTCTGGGTGCTGACTGCCCTCGACGGCGGCAAGGAGCGGCTGGAAGCCGCCGGCGCGGCATACGCCCCTCTCGCCTGAGCTGAAAGCAGCGGTGCGCCTTGAACGGTCGGGGGCGCCCGGTATGGTCGCCAAATGGCCCTTCCCATCAGTCGAAGTGCCATGGACAAGCTGGGCAAGAAGCTGATGTCTGGGACCATGGCTCCCGAGGACTGGCAACGGCTTGAGGATGTTCTGTCGGCATACCAGGACTCACTCGACAGCGCCCAGGTAATCCTTTCGGACGCCGGCCTTCAGCCGACGACACGTGTCAAGTCCACCGGCACTCTGATCGAGAAACTTCAACGAGGAACGTCGATGAAGAGTATCCAGGACATCGCTGGAGCTCGGGTGGTTGTGTCCGGCGGTAGGCCAGCGCAAGACGCGGTGGTAGTCAAGGTGCGCATGCTTCTCGGAGGCGAGGGGGAGGCGGCGCCGAGAACGGTGGACCGACGAGCCAACCCCACCCATGGATACCGCGCGGTGCACGTCATCGCGCATCACAATGGACTACCCGTGGAACTCCAAGTGCGAACAGAACTCCAAGACTCGTGGGCCCAGCTCGTCGAGCGGGTTGGGGATGCTTGGGGGAGAGGGTTGCGATACGGCACTCCAGTCAACGAGCCGATGCGTCCCTTGTTTGCTGGTGGACGGGTCAACAGGTCCGACTTCGTACGCAGCCTGATGAATCTCAGCGAGTCCCTGGATCGACTCGAGACAAACGAGGGCGTGCTGCGATGGCTATCAGCACCCCATCGTGAGGGCATTCTCGAGAATGAGAGCTTGCGCCTGAGTTATTCTGAGCTGGCAGCGGAAATACACGGCCTCCGATCTCGCGTGGTGGGCCAACTCGATACCCTCGGTGAACTTCTGGACCAGATGGAGGCCTCGTGAATCACTTCTTGATCGTGTTCGAACGCCTCCAAGGTCAGTTGCTCGATATTCGAGAGTTCGACCGGGCGGACAAAGCGTTGAGCGGGAGATTTGAGGCGGAGCGCCTTTACCACGGTAGCCGCGACGTTGAAGTCGTCGTGCTGGGTGCCAAGTCACTGGAGGACCTCCGTCGCACGCACTCGCGCTACTTCAGTACTGGCCGCGAATTGGTAAGGGGTGCAGTGGGGCGCGTCGCTGAGGCATCAGAGCCAAGTCACTACTGAGTGTGAGCCGCGAACCCAGGCCATCGTCGGGAAGGGTCAGCTCAAGCAATCGCCTCTCAGTGTGCGGTGGTCACCGAACCGCCTGGTGGGGCCTCGGTGACGAACGGGTCGCCACACGTGCGCAACGAAAATCGCGGCCATCTGTGGACTGCGTGAGCACGATTTCGTGCTCACGCAGTCCTGGCGTAGACTGATCTGTCGGTGCGCGACCTCGCGTGCCGTATTCGTGTGTGCGCCCCAGCCGGGGGCGCCACGACGACAGATTGTGGAGGATATGGCCAAGAAGGACGGTGTCATCGAGATCGAGGGCACGATCGTCGAGGCTCTCCCGAACGCGATGTTCAGGGTCGAGCTCACGAACGGTCACAAGGTTCTCGCTCACATCTCGGGCAAGATGCGACAGCACTACATCCGGATCCTCCCTGAGGACCGCGTGGTGGTTGAGCTCAGCCCGTACGACCTGACCCGTGGCCGGATCGTCTTCCGCTACCGCTAGACGCACGACCAGCACCACCCGTAAGACCTGTCGGTCCGCCCGGAGCGACAGTGCCAGATCGACTGAAGCAGAGGCTATGAAGGTTCAGCCGAGCGTCAAGAAGATCTGCGACAAGTGCAAGGTGATCCGCCGTCACGGCCGGGTCATGGTGATCTGCGAGAACCTGCGCCACAAGCAGCGCCAGGGCTGACCAGCTCCACCTGAGCCCCGGAAGCGGGACTCGCCCAGCACGACTCGCATCTCTTCGAGAAGCGCAGACAAGTGAATCGACCGCAGTACCCGGCCCCTGAGAGCAGCGTCGTCGACGCAGCCCAGGACGTCACCCCCGGCCCGGAGGCCGAGGACCGGTGCCCCGAGGAAAGCTTCGGGAAGCAGCCCGGAACGGTACTGCTCCAGACCTCCGGTGAAACAAAGGAAACACACAAGATGGCACGTCTTGTTGGTGTGGATCTCCCGCGCGAGAAGCGCGTCGAGATCGCTCTCACCTACATCTTCGGAGTGGGTCGTACCCGCTCCCAGCAGGCCCTGGCCGCGACGGGTGTCAACCCGAACACGCGCGTCCGCGACCTGTCCGACACCGAGCTCGTCGCCCTCCGCGACCACCTCGAGGCGAACGTCAAGATCGAGGGTGACCTCCGTCGCGAGATCGCCGCCGACATCCGCCGCAAGGTCGAGATCGGCTCCTACGAGGGCCTGCGCCACCGCCGTGGCCTGCCCGTGCGCGGTCAGCGCACCAAGACCAACGCGCGCACCCGCAAGGGCCCCAAGCGCACCGTCGCCGGCAAGAAGAAGGTTGGTAAGTAATGCCTCCCAAGGCTCGCACTGCCGGCGCCAAGAAGGTGCGCCGCAAGGAAAAGAAGAACATCGCCCACGGGCACGCTCACATCAAGAGCACCTTCAACAACACGATCATCTCGATCACGGACCCCGCTGGTGCCGTCATCGCCTGGGCCTCTGCCGGCCAGGTGGGCTTCAAGGGTTCGCGCAAGTCCACCCCGTTCGCCGCGCAGATGGCCGCCGAGGCTGCCGCCCGTCGCGCGATGGAGCACGGCATGCGCAAGGTCGACGTCTTCGTCAAGGGCCCCGGCTCCGGTCGTGAGACCGCCATCCGTTCCCTGACCGCGACCGGCCTGGAGGTCGGCGCCATCAGCGACGTCACCCCCTCGCCGCACAACGGTGTCCGTCCGCCCAAGCGCCGTCGCGTCTGAGCCGTCGGTAAAGAACAGGGAGATAGAGAAAACTCATGGCTCGTTACACCGGCCCCATCACCAAGAAGTCGCGTCGCCTCAAGGTCGACCTCGTCGGCGGCGACAAGAACTTCGAGCTCCGTCCCTTCCCGCCCGGCCAGCACGGCCGTCGCCGGATGCAGGAGAAGGAGTACCTCACCCAGCTGCAGGAGAAGCAGAAGGCTCGCTTCACCTACGGCGTCATGGAGAAGCAGTTCCGCGGCTACTACCAGGAGGCCTCGCGCCGCTCTGGCAAGACCGGTGAGACCCTGCTGCAGATCCTCGAGTCCCGCCTGGACAACGTGGTCTACCGCGCCGGCCTGGCCCGCACCCGTCGTGCGGCTCGCCAGCTCGTCACGCACGGCCACTTCGAGGTCAACGGCGTGCGCGTGGACGTCCCGTCCTACCGCGTCGAGCAGTACGACATCATCACCGTTCGCAAGCAGTCCGTGAACACCTTCCCGATCGAGCTGGCTCGCCAGACCTTCGGCGAGCGCCCCACCCCGGCCTGGCTCCAGGTCGTCCCGGGCACGCTGCAGATCATGATCCACCAGCTCCCGGAGCGTGCGCAGATCGACACGATCCTCACGGAGCAGCTGATCGTCGAGCTCTACTCGAAGAACTGACGGCATGGGGTATGCCGCGTGGGTGACCACGCGGCATACCTCGCCTTCGGCCGTGGTCGCAGACAGAGACAACCACGGCAGCCGGTCGGACCGGCACATCATCGGCGTCATATAGCGGTCGCCGACGAGAAAGGAAATACCCGTGCTCATTGCACAGCGCCCCTCCCTCAGCGAAGACGTGGTTGCAGACAACCGCAGCCGCTTCGTCATCGAGCCCCTCGAGCCCGGCTTCGGCTACACGCTCGGCAACTCCATGCGCCGCACGCTCCTCTCGAGCATCCCCGGCGCAGCCGTGACCAGCATCCGCATCGACGGCGTGCTGCACGAGTTCTCCACGATCCCCGGGGTCAAGGAGGACGTCACCGAGATCATCCTCAACATCAAGGGCCTGGTCGTCTCCTCGGAGCACGACGAGCCGGTCGTCATGTACCTGCGCAAGCAGGGTGCGGGCGCCGTCACGGCCGCGGACATCGCGCCGCCGGCCGGTGTCGAGGTGCACAACCCCGACCTGCACATCGCCACGCTCAACGGCAAGGGCAAGATCGAGATGGAGCTGACCGTCGAGCGCGGTCGCGGCTACGTCTCGGCCAACCAGAACAAGTCCGGTGACCAGGAGATCGGCCGCATCCCGGTCGACTCCATCTACTCGCCGGTGCTCGCCGTGACCTACAAGGTCGAGGCGACCCGTGTCGAGCAGCGCACCGACTTCGACAAGCTGATCGTCGACGTCGAGACCAAGAACTCGATGGCCCCCCGTGACGCCATGGCCTCCGCCGGCAAGACCCTGGTCGAGCTGTTCGGCCTGGCCCGCGAGCTCAACGTCGAGGCCGAGGGCATCGACATGGGCCCGTCGCCGACCGACGCCGCCCTGGCCGCCGACCTGGCGCTGCCGATCGAGGACCTCGACCTCACCGTCCGGTCCTACAACTGCCTGAAGCGCGAGGGCATCCACACCGTGGGTGAGCTCGTCGGGCGCAGCGAGGCCGACCTGCTCGACATCCGCAACTTCGGTGCGAAGTCGATCGACGAGGTCAAGGCCAAGCTCGTCGGCATGGGCCTGGCCCTCAAGGACAGCCCGCCCGGGTTCGACCCGTCCGCCATCGCCGACAACTACGGCGACTACGACGACGACTTCGTTGACGACGGCCGCGCGCTGGCCGAAGACGAGCAGCTCTGACCAACCGCCGCTGACTGTTCGGCACCGCCCGCGGTGCCGAACGGTCACACACCAAGGAGAACCTGAACCATGCCTACCCCCACCAAGGGTCCCCGTCTCGGCGGCGGTCCGGCTCACGAACGCCTGATCCTGGCCAACCTGGCCCAGTCGCTGTTCGAGCACGACTCGATCACCACCACCGAGGCCAAGGCCAAGCGCCTGCGCCCGCTGGCCGAGCGTCTCGTGACGTTCGCCAAGCGCGGTGACCTCCACGCCCGTCGTCGGGTCCTGTCGGTCATCTCCGACAAGGGCGTCGTGCACCGTCTCTTCACCGAGATCGCGCCCGACATGGCCGAGCGTCCCGGCGGCTACACCCGCATCACCAAGATCGGTGCCCGCAAGGGTGACAACGCCCCCATGGCCGTGATCGAGCTCGTCCGCGAGCCGCTGGCCAAGAAGGCGACGGTCAAGGAGGCGGAGGCCGCCACCAAGCGTTCCGCCAAGCAGGCCGAGGCCAAGGAGGCCGCGGTCGAGACCAAGGCCGCCGAGGACGAGGCCAAGGCTTCCGAAGACGTGGCCAAGGCCGAGGCCGAGGAGACCACCGAGGCGACCGAGACCACCGAGGCTGCTGCCACGGAGATCCCGGCCGGTGCCATCGCCGCGAACGAGGACGGCTCGTCCCCCGACGCGGAGTACACCGTCAAGGGCAACGCCGACTCGGGCAAGTTCCACGAGGCCGACGGCCAGTGGTTCGACCAGACGGTCGCCGAGTTCTGGTTCAAGTCCGCCGCCGACGCGGAGGCCGCTGGCTTCACGAAGGCCGGCGCCTGACCCAGGCAGCCTGATCGCAGGGACGGGCCGTCCACCCCTCGGGGTGGGCGGCCCGTTTCTCGTCTGGCAGCGACTGAGGTGCGGAGGGGTGGCGCGCGACGTGTGGCCACTGGTGCCTCACGGGAGGGTGGTTCTGGGGGTCTGGTGGGGCATGGGTGGCCAGAAGTGCGGGGAGGTGGGCGGCGTCGACCCGATCAGGTATGCCGGGTTGCCGGCTCCGTGCGGAACGCGCCGGCCAGGGGGAGGATCGCCAGGATGAGCACCATGGGTACGGCGAACCCCGGCCGCAGGGACTGCGACCCGACCACTCCGGTCAGGACTGCTCCGAGCAGCCCACCGACGTAGTTGAACTGGTTGAACCGGGCGATCACCGCATCGACCCTGGCCCGCCGGGCCTCGGGGTCGAGCCCGCCGCCCGCAACCACCGCTGCCGCAGAGAAGGACAGCGGCGCGATCACGGCGACCGAGCCGCCCAGGACGGTGAACCCGAGGACGGCGACCCACCAGGACGGGGAGAACACGATGACGGCCAGGGCGACGCTGGCCACGACCGCACCGATGCGCAGCAGGGGCACGGCACCCACCCTGGCGACCGCGGCGTCACCGGCGAGCCGGGTGGCCAGGCTGGCCACGAGGTAGGGGAGCGTGGCCAGGGGGAGCAGCCAGTCGGGTGCGTCGTGGACCGACTTGAGGAAGACCGGCCCCCAGGTCGTCGCGGCGGTGTCGACCATGTAGAAGAGCACCATCGCGGCGCCGAGCAGGAGGATCTTGCGCCACGGGACGTCCAGGCCGGGCGCAGTCGCCGCCACCGGCGGGTCGGCGCTCGCGGGCAGGAGGGGGGCGGCCAGCAGGATGAGGGCGACGACGCACAGCGGCAGCAACCCGGCGAGCAGGCCCGCCTGCGTCACCGCGATCGTGACGACGGTCGCGACGATCCCGCCGGCCGTCCAGGCGCCGTGGAAGGACGGCAGGATGGTGCGGCCGTAGCGGTGCTCCACCGCCACCGCCTGCATGTTCGAGGCCGCATCCACGACGCCCAGCCCCAGGCCGTAGACGGCCAGCCCACCCACGAAGACGCCCCGCTGCGGCGCCCCCGCGACAGCGGCCAGGCCGAGGGCCTGCAGGACGAATCCGACCCGCAGCGTCGTGGCACTGCCCCGGCGGGTCGCAGCCAGCTCGGCGAGGGCCGACCCCGCGCCGGCAAGGAGCACGACCATGAGCAGGAGCCCGGAGACGAACAGCTCGGACAGGTCCCATCGATCCTGGAACCTGGGCAGCCGGGTGGTCAGGGAGATGAACAGCAGGCCCTGGACGGCGAAGGCGGCGGCGACCGCCGCGCGGTGCCGGGCCAGCCCGGCAGCGGTCGGCGCCGCGGTGGTGGCGATCCTCACCCGCTCACTCTGGCAGACCGCCGGCCCGCATCGTCGGAGCCGTGCGCGTGGCTAGGCTTGCCACATGGACCAGGAGCAGGGGGAGCAGCCGACTGTGCCCCTGCGGATCCGCCTCGACCTCGGCTACGACGGGACCGACTTCTCCGGCTGGGCCGCCCAGCCGGGCCTACGGACGGTGGAGGGCACGCTCTCGGCCGCACTGACCACCATCCTGCGGGCCGAGGCACCGGTGCGGCTGACCGTGGCCGGCCGCACCGACGCCGGTGTCCACGCGCGGGGGCAGGTGGCCCATTTCGACCCTGACCCGGTGGCCTGGGCGGCGCTGCCCGGTCGTTCCGCGCGCTCTCCCGCCGACGCGGCGCTGAGCCGGCTGCGCGGCATACTCCCTGCGGACCTCAGCATGCGGGCCGTGACCGTCGCCCCCGAGGGCTTCGAGGCACGCTTCGCGGCGCTGCAGCGCCGGTACCTCTACCGACTGGCCGATCGACCGGAGCGGGCCGACCCGTTGCGTCGCCGCGAGACCGTGCTCACCAAGCGCTCCCTCGACGTCGACGCCATGCACGCGGCTGCGCAGAAACTGTTGGGGCTGAACGACTTCGGAGCCTTCTGCAAGAGGCGCGAGGGTGCGACGACAGTGCGCACGCTGCTCGACTACTCCTGGCGACGCGCCGACGACGGCACCCTCGAGGCGACCGTGGTCGCTGACGCGTTCTGCCACTCGATGGTGCGCTCGCTGGTCGGTGCGGTCGTGCCCGTCGGCGAGGGACGAAGGGGGGTCGACTGGCCCGCCGAGGTGATGCGTGCTGCGGTGCGAGACGCCGCCGTCGTCGTGATGCCTCCGCAGGGCCTCTCGCTCGAGGAGGTCGTCTATCCCGACGACGAAGGGCTGGCCGCCCGCGCCAAGGAGTCGCGCGTCCGGCGAACCCTCGACTGATCCGGGGGCGCTGCCGGCCTAGGCATCCTCGGGCAGCGGCGGTCCGACCACCTGGAGCCCGAACCTCGGCCCGACGACGTTCCACCGGGCGATCTCCTCGGGCATCGGGCGACCGTCGGATCCGGGCAGCCGGTGCTGGAGCGCAGGGAGCCCCACCTCGTCGTAGAGGTCGAACAGGTGCCCGGGGTCGGAGAGGCCCAGGAACCGGACCGGCTCGTCGCCGGTCACCCGGAAGGCGTGGGGCAGCATCGCCGGCAGCCAGATGAAGTCGCCCGCGCCGAGGTGGAAGACCTCCTCGCCGGCGCGGTAGGTCATCGTGCCGTCGAGGAGGTAGAACGCCTCTGCCTCACGGGTGTGCCGGTGCAAGGGGGTCGCGGTGCCGGGTGGCTGGGTCACCAGGGCCACGCCGAGGCGTCCGCCCGACTCGTCGGCGCTGAGCAGGTGCTCGAACAACGAGCCCATCGCCCACGTCCCCCGGCCCGTGCCCGCGGGCCGGTGGACGACCCCGAGGGCACCGTCGTCGTCGGTGCTGGCGGTGGTGGCGGTCGTCCCGACGTCGCTCATCTGGCGCTCCTCTGCTCCGACCCCATATTCACCCGAACCATCTTCGGACGAATATTGCTAAGGTAGGCCCGATGTCCAAGCCAGTCAAGACCCGCCCCTACCGGTCGACCGTGCGCGCCGAGCAGGCGCGGCAGACCCGGCTCGCCGTCCTGCGCGCGGCGCGCGACCTGTTGACCGAGCACGGCTACGAGGCGACGACCGTCGCGATGGTCGCGGCGGCGGCCGGCGTCTCCGTCGACACGGTCTACACCAGCGTGGGGCGCAAGCCCGAGCTGGCGGTCGCGGTGGTCGACATGGTGCTGGCTTCGGCCGACGAGCCGGTGCCCGCACAGGAGCGCGACTACGTGCGGGCCGTGCAGGCTGCCCGCACCGGCCGGGAAAAGCTCGAGGTGTATGCCGCGGCGGTGCGGACGGTGGTGCCGCGCACCGCCCCGCTGCTCGAGGCGCTGCGCAGGGCAGGGGAGTCCGATCCCGCGTCGGCGTCGGCCTGGTCGATGGTGATGGACCGCCGGGCGGCCAACATGCTGCTGCTGGCGGCCGAGCTGCGGGCCTCGGGCGACCTGCGGGCAGACCTCACCGACCGCGAGGTGGCCGACCTCCTCTGGTCGACCAACTCACCCGAGTACTGGCTGCTGCTCCGCTCGCGGGGCTGGTCGGCGAAGCGGTATGCCGAGCTGCTGCAGGACCTCTGGTGCCGCCTGCTCCTGGCGCCATGAGAGCCCCAAGACCCCGAGGGGTCGGTCAGCCGGTGATGGCGGCGTAGCCGAGGGAGTCGTGGATCGCCAGACCCGCGAAGGCCGGGGAGCCCGAGAAGGCGTCGCGCACCAGGGCGAGCTGGCTGTCCATCTGGGCGAGCGTCAGGCCGTGGAAGGTCTGCTTGACCTCCGTCGGGTCGGTGCCGAGGAAGTTCGTCTCCTGGCCGACCCGCACCGGGCGTCCGAGCAGCGCGCCCGCCGCCACCTCGGCCGACGCGAGGGCGATCGTGCCGTCGGGTCCGGCGGCAGTGTTGCGGTAGGCCATCACCGTGACCGCATCGGCGCGACGCATGATCTCGCGGTCCAGCGTCGAGCCGTTGGCGGCGACCTCGTCGAACCAGAACGGGATGTCCGCCTCGATCGGGGTTGCCGCCGCGGCGGTGCTGAGCGTGTCGAGGGTGGTGAGGTACTTCTTGATGACGGCCTTGCGGTTCTTCGTCCACGCGGGGGTCGTGTAGGGCTCGATGTCGACGTGCACCCCGGTGAACAGCCCGGTGGCGAGCGCCGGCTGGAGCCAGTTGGTGACCACCCACGCGGGGTTGTCGACCCAGCCCGGGTCGCCGCCGAGGGCGTCGACCCGCAGCCCCGCCGCGTCGGCCAGGGCGACGAGCTGCTGGAGCTCGGCGAGCTTCGGAGAGCTGTCCACGTTCGGGGGCACGGCGGCATACAGCTGGCCGATGCCGCGCGCCGTCGCGAGGCTGACGACCGCCTGCGGGTCGGAGGTGTCCCAGACCCACATGGCGCGCGCGCTGGCTTGCCGGCCGGTGCGGTCCACCTCCGGGGCAGCCATGGCCTGGCCTGCCACCGTCACGCCCACGGCACCGACGATCGCCACGAGGGCGACCATAGCCATGAGGCGAAGGGGAGAGGCGGAGCGGCGCACGGGATGTCCTTTCGGGGTGACTTGTCCATGGTCAGGGGTCGAGACCAGTGCTCCTTGCCAACTTTGACAAGCCTTTACCTTTGTCTAGTCCCTTCGTCCTGGCTCGGCTGTCCAGACAACTGAGATGACGCGCGGGGGTCGCGTGCAGCACCCTTGACCCCGTGGGACACCTCGACATCAACACCGTGAACTTCGTGCTGCCGGACGGCCGACCCCTGCTGAGCGAGGTCTCCCTCCGCGTGGGCGAGGGGGCGAAGGTGGCCCTGATCGGACCCAACGGCACGGGCAAGACGACGCTGGGCCGGATCATCGCCGGAGACCTCGCGGCGCACGACGGGGCGGTGACCCGCTCGGGCGGCCTCGGGGTGATGCGCCAGTTCGTGGGTTCGGTGCGCGACGACTCGACGGTGCGCGACCTGCTGCTCTCGGTCGCGCCGGAGCCGGTGCGCGAGGCGGCGGCCGAGATCGACCGCACCGAGCTGCTGATGATGGAGCACGACAGCGAGGCCGACCAGATGGCCTACGCCCGCGCCCTCGTGGCGTGGGGAGACGTGGGCGGCTACGACTACGAGACGCTGTGGGACGTCTGCACCGTCGCAGCCCTCGGTATGTCGTTCGACAAGGCCCAGTGGCGCAAGGTCAGCACCCTCTCCGGTGGCGAGCAGAAGCGGGTCGTCCTCGAGGCGCTGCTGCGCGGGCCGGAGGAGGTGCTGCTGCTCGACGAGCCGGACAACTACCTCGACGTGCCGGCCAAGCGGTGGCTCGAGGACCAGCTCATCGCCTCCCCGAAGACGGTGCTCTTCGTCAGCCACGACCGGGAGCTGCTCAACCGTGTCGCGACCCGGGTCGCCACCCTCGAGCCCGGCGGTGCCGGCTCGACCCTGTGGGTCCACCCGGGGCGCTTCGAGACCTACCACCAGGCCCGCGAGGACCGGAACTCCCGCCTCGAGGAGCTGCGTCGGCGCTGGGACGAGGAGCACCAGAAGATCAAGGACCTCGTGCAGATGCTCAAGGTCAAGGCGAAGTACAACGACGGCATGGCGCCGCGGTACCACGCCGCCCAGACGCGACTGCGCAAGTTCGAGGAGGTGGGGCCGCCGCAGGAGACGCCCCTGCGCCAGAACGTGAACATGCGGCTCAAGGGTGGGCGCACCGCCAAGCGAGCAGTGATCGCCGAGCGGCTCGAGCTGACCGGCCTGATGAAGCCGTTCGACCTCGAGATCTGGTTCGGGGAGCGGGTCGCCGTCCTCGGCAGCAACGGCTCGGGGAAGTCGCACTTCCTGCGCCTCGTGGCTGCTGGTGGGAGCGACCCCGACGCCGAGCACCGGCCGGTCGGCGACATCCAGCCGGTGTCGGTGACGCACACCGGTCGGCTGCGGCTCGGGTCGAGGGTGCGGCCGGGCTGGTTCGCCCAGACGCACGAGCAGCCCGCCCTCGTCGGCCGGACCCTCCTCGAGATCCTGCACCGGGGTGACGAGCACCGGACCGGACGGCCGCGTGAGGAGGCGGCCCGGGTGCTGGACCGCTACGGCCTGGCGCGAGCCAGCGAGCAGACCTTCGACTCGCTCTCCGGTGGCCAGCAGGCGCGGTTCCAGATCCTGCTGCTCGAGCTGTCGGGCGCGACCTGCCTGCTGCTCGACGAGCCCACCGACAACCTCGACCTGCACTCGGCCGAGGCGCTGGAGGAGGGCCTCGAGGCGTTCGAGGGCACCGTCATCGCCGTGACGCACGACCGGTGGTTCGCCCGGGGGTTCGACCGGTTCCTGGTGTTCGGCTCCGACGGCCGGGTCTACGAGTCCGACGAGCCGGTCTGGGACGAGGGACGGGTGGCCCGCGCCCGCTGAGCCGGAGCCTGCGCGGGACGGCCCGTGGGGATGCGTGAGACGGGTTTCGGAACTACCGTGCTGAGGGCACGCCGCGCGCCGAAGGGGTCGCGCAGGTGTTCTCGGAGGAGCAGTCATGCGAGGTCCACGCCGTCTGTATGCCGTCCTGCTGGGTGTGGCTCTAGCCACCGGAACGGGCGTGGCGACCGGGTTGCCCGCGGTGGCGGCCACCGAGACGGTGACGCTGGTCGGCGACCTCCAGCTCGAGCTGGGCTGCTCGGAGGACTGGCAGCCCCCCTGCGACGCCTCCAAGCTCGCGCGGGTGGGCAGCACGGACACGTATGCGAGCACCTTCACCGTGCCCGCCGGGACGTGGGCGTTCAAGGTCGCCATCAACGACTCGTGGGCGATCAACTACGGCGTCGACGGCAAGCCCGACGGAGCGAACCTGTCGCTCACCCTGCTCAGCCCCATGCGGGTGGCCTTCAGCTACGACGACACGAGCCACCGGGTCTCGTTCGCCCCGGCGGACCTGGCCGGGGGCACCACGGCCGCCGACGCGGCATACGCGAAGAGCTCCTTGCGCGAGTCGCTGACCCGTGAGCGCTTCTACTTCGTCATGGCCGACAGGTTCGCCAACGGATCGACGGCCAACGACGCCGGAGGACTGACCGGCGGACGCCTCACGACCGGTCTCGACCCGACCAGCAAGGGCTTCTACCACGGTGGCGACCTCAAGGGGGTCCAGAGCAAGCTGGACTACATCAAGGGCCTCGGCACCACGGCCATCTGGCTCACGCCGAGCTTCAAGAACCGCCCGGTGCAGGGTGGGCCCGGGCAGGAGAGCGCTGGCTACCACGGCTACTGGGTCACCGACTTCACCCAGATCGACCCCCACCTCGGCACCAACGAGGACATGAAGGCGCTGATCGCCGCAGCCCACGCCAAGGGCATGAAGGTCTTCTTCGACATCATCACCAACCACACGGCGGACGTCATCGACTACGAGGGCGCCAAGTACACCTACCGCTCCAAGAGCAGGTTCCCCTACGAGGACGCGAACGGCACGACCTTCGACGACCGCGCCTTCATCGACAAGACGTTCCCGGCCATGGATCCCGCGACGTCCTTCCCGTACGTCCCCTACTTCCACCCAGGTGGAGCGACCGCGAAGGTCCCGTCGTGGCTCAACGACGTGAAGATGTACCACAACCGTGGCGACTCGACGTTCGCCGGAGAGTCCTCGACCTATGGCGACTTCTCCGGCCTGGACGACCTGTTCACCGAGCGACCCGAGGTCGTCAAGGGCATGGGTGACATCTACAAGCAGTGGGTCGACTTCGGCATCGACGGGTTCCGCATCGACACCGTCAAGCACGTGAACCTCGAGTTCTGGCAGAAGTTCATCCCCGACATCCTCGGCGCCGCCAAGCAAGCCGGCAAGGAGGACTTCTTCGCCTTCGGTGAGGTTTTCGACGGCAACCCGGCAGTGATGTCGGAGTACACGACTGCGGGCAAGCTCCAGGCCACGCTCGACTTCGGCTTCCAGCAGCAGGGCGTCGACTTCGCCAAGGGCAGGTCCGCCAGGACCCTCGCCGAGTTCTTCGCCAAGGACGACTGGTACACCGATGCCGACAGCAACGCCTACCAGCTGCCGACGTTCCTCGGGAACCACGACATGGGCCGAGTGGCGATGTTCCTCAAGGAGGCCGCGACCACCGAGGCCGAGCACCTCAAGCGGGTGCAGTTCGCGGACTCGCTGATGTTCACGACGCGGGGCAACCCGGTCACGTACTACGGAGACGAGCAGGGCTTCGTGAGCACCGGCGGTGACCAGGCGGCGCGCGAGGACATGTTCGCGAGCAAGGTCGACCTGTACAACGACGAGACCGTGCTCGGCGGACCCGACGGCTCGATGGACCGCTACGGCACCACCAACCCGATCTACCAGCACATCGCCGCGCTCTCGCAGGTCCGTGCCAAGCACCCCGCGCTCGCCGACGGTGCCCAGATCAACCGGTATGCCGCCGAGGGCGCCGGCATCTTCGCGGTGTCCCGCATCGATGCTGGGCAGAAGGTCGAGTACGTCGTCGCGGCCAACAACGACACCAAGGCGGCGACGGCCACGTTCCCGACGTGGAGCAAGGGCACCGGCGTCGTGTTCACCCCGGTCTTCGGCACCGACACCTCGGCCAAGCCGAAGGCCGACGGGTCGGTCACGGTCACGGTCCCGCCCCTCACCGTGAGCGTGTGGCGGGCCAACAAGGCCATCGCGACCTCTGGCGCAGGCCCGACCGTCCAGACCGAGGTCGTCGGCGCAGACGGTGGGCACGGCATCTACGGCCGCGCCGAGGTCACCGCGAACGTCCAGGCCAGCACCTTCGCCCAGACGACCTTCCTCTACCGTCCGGTCGGGACCTCGGCCTGGACGACCTTGGGCACCGACGACAACGCGCCGTTCCGGGTGTTCCACGACGTGTCCGGCTTCCCGGTCGACACCTACCTCGAGTACCGCGCCGTCACGAAGGACGCGTCGGGGCGCGTGGCTGCCGACTCCACCTGGGCCGTCGTCGCCAACCCGCCACGGCCGGTGATCGACAACGGTGACCCGCCCGCCACCCAGCCGACCAGTGTCGCGGTCGCCGGCACCCACAACTCCGAGATGGGTTGTTCCGAGGACTGGATGCCCGCGTGCACGCAGGCCTGGCTGGGGCTCGACGCCAATGACGGCATCTGGAAGAAGGCGTTCACCCTCCCCGCGGGCTCCTACTCCTACAAGGCTGCCCTCAACGGCACCTGGTCCGAGAACTACGGCGCGAAGGGGATTCGCGACGGGGCGAACATCTCCTACGACACCGATGACGGCACCGTGACCTTCTACTACGACCCGACGACCCACTGGGCGACCTCGGATGAGGAGGGGCTGATCGTCACGGCGCCCGGCACCTTCCAGTCCGAGTTGGGGTGCCCCGGCGACTGGCAGCCCGCCTGCATGCGTCCGTGGTTGCAGGACAAGGACGGTGATGGTGTCTTCACGTGGTCGACGACCAAGATCCCGGCTGGCAGCTACGAGTTCAAGGTGGCCTACGGACTGTCGATGACCGAGAGCTTCGGCGACGGCGGTGGGCCGGCGAACATCGCTCTCACCGTGCCCGCGACGGGTGCGACGACGACCTTCAGCTTCGACTCGGTGACACACCTCACCACGGTGACCAGCGAGTGAGGACCTGAGCGGCCCGATCCGACGACCGGGGGTCAGGTCTCGAGACCCAGGACGATCCGGCGTAGGAGGGTGTTGAGCTGGACCTTCTCGGGCTCGCTCAGGACGGCGAGGGTCTGCTTCTCGCGGACCACGGCCAGCTCGAGCGCCTGCTTCCAGACGGCCCGACCGGCCTGGGTGGGGCGGACGATGATGCGCCGACGGTCGAGCGGGTCGCTCTCGCGGGTGACGTAGGCCAGCTCCACCAGCCGGTCGAGGCGCGAGGTCATGGCCGCGCGCGTGACGTGGCACGCCTCCGCGAGCTGGGCGGGCGTGGTCTCGTTGGGCTCAGGCTGGACCAACAGCGTGTGGAGGGTGTCGTACTCGGCCGGGCCCAGGCCGAGCTCGCCGAAGGCTGCGGCGTTGGCGCGCTTCACGTGGCGGTTGATCGCCCCGATGCGGACGACGGCTCCCTCGACCTCGGGGTCGAAACCCCGGAAGGTCCGTCGCCAGCGCTCGACGTGCTGGTCCACCCAGTCCTGCTCCTGCTGCTTCGCCATGGAGCCAGTGTGACAGGTCTGGATACCGTCTGAAAGTTAGATGACAGATAGTTAGACGGTGTACTAATATCCTTCGCATGACCTCCACCCCAGCTCCTACGGGATTTCGCCTCCTGGCCGTCGGCCAGGGCCTGTCGTGGTTCGGCGACGCCTTCGCGCCCATCGCCCTGGCCGTCGCCGTCCTCGCGGGGGGCGGCAGCGCCAGCGAGCTCGGTCTCGTCCTCGCGGCCACCATGGCGGCTCGGCTGGCGGGCACGCTGGTCGGCGGGGTCTGGGCCGACCGGGTGTCGCCCGGACGCATCATGGTCGCCAGCGACGTCGTGCGGGCGCTGAGCACCCTCGCCACGGCGGGCTACTTCGCCACTGGCCAGGACAGCGTGCCGCTGCTCTGCGGGCTGGCTGCCGTGACTGGTGGGGCCGCGGCCTTCTTCGGCCCGGCCTTCGTGTCACTGCGACCGTTGCTGGTCACGGTGGACCGCCGTCACGCGGCGAACGCCACCCTGAACATCCTCCAGAACTCCGCCTTCATCCTCGGCCCCGCCGCGGCCGGTGTGTTCGTCGCCTGGGCGGGCGCCCCGTGGGCCTTCGTGGTCAACGCCGCCTCCTTCCTCGCGTCGGCGGGCACGGTGGCCGCCATCCGCGTGGACGCGCCCCGCGCCCCGCGGGTGGGCTTGCTCGCGGAGCTGCGCGAGGGGTGGCGCGAGGTGACCAGTCGCAGCTGGTTGCTGGCCGGCCTGCTGGCCGCCACGGCATACCACGCAGCTTTTGGTGCGGTGACCGTGCTGGTCGACGTCATCGCCGTGCGCGACCTGGGCGGGCCCACGGCCCTCGGGTGGATCTCCGCGGCGTCCGGCGCTGGTGGCCTGGTCGGTGGCCTGCTGGCGCTGCGTATGCCGCCGAGCCGCCCGCTCTTCGTCGGCTGGCCCTGCGTGGCGCTGATGTCGCTGTTCGCAGCAGCGTTCGCGTGGCCGGGTCACCTGGGCGTGGTCATCGGCGCGGCTGTGGTCGCCTTCGGTGGGTTGATGTACTTCTCGGTCTGCTGGGACACCGCGCTCCAGGACGGCGTGCCGCACTCGGTGCTCGCACGGGTGTCGTCGTGGGACATCCTCACGTCGTTCGTCGCGATCCCGGCCGGCAACGCCCTCGCCGGGCCGCTCGCGCACACCTACGGCACCGGCAGGGTCATCCTCGTGGCCGCCGTCGTGATGGCGCTCGCGTCGTTCGCCCCGATGCTGGTCCGCGGGTCCCGCGAGCTGCGTCGGTCGACCAGTGTTCTGGCGCCCGAACCGGCCCTCGCGACCGCGGGATGAGGTCGTGAGGGGACGACCGTGGTCGCGACCTGCTCCTCGCTCGTGCTGCTCACGGCGAGCGAGGAGCGGGAGCCGGCAGGTGACCGTGGTCGTCCGCTGACGGGCCGGAGGCTGGGCCCTAGGCGGTGGCTGCGTCCTCGACCTCGAGCTCCTCGACCGGCTGGAGACGGCCACGGCGCCAGGCCGGGATGAAGCACACGAACCCCACGGTGCTGATGGCTCCGGCGACGACCACCGCGGTCGCGATCGACGTGTGCGCGGCCAGCAGCCCCAGGAGGGGGCCGGCCACCGCGCCACCGGCCTGCATGACCAGCGACCCCAGCGACAGGATCGTCGCGCGGTTCTTCGCGCTCGCCTCGCGGTGCATCAGCCCCATGTAGGCAGGGCTGGCAGCGCCGTGCAGGGAGTAGGTCACGAGGTAGGCCGCGATCAGGGCGGCCGGTCCCAGGACGAGACCCATCGCCACGACGCCCAGGCCGTTGAGCACCCGTCCGAGCACGGCGGCCTGCACCAGCCCGAATCGGTCGGCCGCGCGGCCACCGAGCCACGACCCGACCGCGAACAGCGCCCAGCCACCGGCCGCGGCGGGGCCCATCCACGCGCCGGCCTTGGCCTCCGAGCCGAGGAGGTCGGACAGCCGCAGGGGCATCAGGGTCTCGTAGGCCATCATGCCGATGACCCAGAACAGCTCGACCGCCACCAGCCCGGCCAGCACACGGTTGCGGGTCACCAGGCGGATCCCGTCGCGGACCACCACGGGGGTCTCGCGCACGGAGTCGGCCAGCCGAGCCCGCATCCTGTGGTCGCTGCGTGGGGTCTCCCGCAGCAGCACGATGGTCGCGATCAGGTGCACGACACACAGCGCCACGAAGACCTGGATCGGCAGGAGCAGCGCGCTCGAGTCCCGGAACGGGTGCCACGCGACGAGGCCACCGGACACCAGGGCGCCACCACCCATGCCGATCCCGACCAGGACGCCCTGCGCCGACATGGCGCGGTGCACGTCGGCGCCGGGCTCGCGCTCGTGCACGGTGTCGACGTACCAGGCCTCGAGGGGGCCGGAGTCGAGCGCCCGGTAGACCCCCATCAGACCAGCGGACAGGGCGAACTGCCAGAACGACTGGGCGAGGAGGAAGGCCACTCCCGCGCCGATGTTCACCACGCCGGCGAGCAGCAGCAGTGGACGCCGGCCCAGCGCGTCGGCGAACCCGCTGGTCGGCAGCTCGAGCAGGAAGACCATGATCCCCTGCGCGGTCATGTAGAGGGTGATCTGCTGGATCGTCAGGCCGCGCTCGCGGGCCACGAGGGTGAAGAGGCCGACGACGAAGCCGACGGGGAGCCAGCGGGTCGTGCTGAGGATGAGGAAGACCCGTTTGGCCGCGGTGGGGGAGAGGCTGGTCATGACTGGTCCTTGCCGGTGGGGACCCGGGCGAGGTCCAGGGGGTAGATGGCGCTGTAGGCCGCCATCCGCCGTGCCTTCGGGTTGCCCTGCCCGACGCGGCGGTACTTCAGGAGGAGCTCGTCGAGCTCGGCCTTGAGGGCCTCGACCTGCTCGGGCGTCGCGACGATGAAGTTGTCGCTCATCCCCGCTGCGTCGCGCCACTCGAGGGGCCAGGTGTCCTGCACATCGAGCCACCGCTCGAACTGCTCGGCGAAGTGGCGGGCGTAGTCGCGGACCAGCCAGTTGAGCGCGGTCTCGGAGTCCTCGTCGCCGGCGAAGTCGCTGGCCTCCCAGGTGTGGAAGTCGGTGGCCGCCTGCCAGAGCCGTCGCTTGCCCTCGCCCTCACCGGTGTCCGAGACCAGCCCCACCGACTCGAGCTTGCGCAGGTGGTAGGAGGTGGCCCCGGAGTTGGTCGAGAGCCGCGCGGCGAGGGCGGTGGCGGTCGCGGGACCGTCGACGCGCAGCGCGCTGAGCAGCCGCGAGCGCAGCGGGTGGGCCAGCACCTTGAGGGCGGCGGCGTCGAGGCGCAACCCGGTCAGGTCACCGATCTGGGTGGGGGAAGGAGCCATGCGTGCACAATACCTTTGCACACTTCGTTTGCACAAGTATTGTGCACAGGAAAGGTGCACGGGTATCACCGCAGGTCAGGCCCTGTTTGAGGCGGCCGCAGGGGCGATTTGGGTGCACAGCGGGTAACCCGTAAACTTGAGCACTGTTGTGCCGTGCGCCCTCGTAAGGCGACACCACCGATCCGCCCGGCGGGTCGTGCGCCTCGGGCGCACGCGGCATACCGAACCATCGCATTTCCTCATGTAATTCCGATGTAAAGGTTCAGAACTTTGCGCACCTTCACCCCGAAGCCGGCCGAGGTCACTCGCACCTGGCACGTCATCGACGCCACGGACGTTGTCCTGGGTCGCCTGGCGAGCCAGACCGCGATCCTCCTGCGCGGCAAGCACAAGACCACGTTCGCCCCGCACGTCGACGGTGGCGACTTCGTCATCATCATCAACGCCGAGAAGGTCGCCCTCACCGGCGCCAAGCTCGAGCAGAAGAAGGCCTACCGCCACTCCGGCTTCCCGGGCGGCCTCAAGAGCACCTCCTACACCGAGCTGCTCGCCAAGAGCCCCGCCAAGGCCGTGGAGAAGGCCGTTCGCGGCATGCTCCCGCACACCACGCTCGGTCGTGAGCAGCTGACCCACCTCAAGGTCTACGCCGGCTCCGAGCACCCGCACAGCGCCCAGAAGCCCGTCCCGTTCGAGATCACCCAGGTCTCCCAGTAAGGATTTCTTGTGACTGACATCAACACTGAGACCCCTGTCGAGGGTGACGAGGTCGAGCTGACCGAGTACACCTCCGAGTCCGAGGGCCCCGTCTCCTCCGACGAGCCCACCCGGCGCGCGAGCGCCACGGTGCCCGGTGCCGCGACCGGTCGACGCAAGCAGGCCATTGCCCGCGTGCGCATCGTCCCCGGCAACGGCGAGTGGAAGATCAACGGGCGCACGCTCGAGCAGTACTTCCCGAACAAGGTCCACCAGCAGATCGTCAACGAGCCGTTCACGCTGCTCGAGCTCGACGGTGCCTACGACGTGCTCGTGCGCGTCCACGGTGGTGGCCCCTCCGGCCAGGCCGGTGCGGTCCGCCTCGGCGTGGCCCGCTCGCTCAACGGGATCGACGAGGAGCTGAACCGTCCCGCACTCAAGAAGGCCGGCTTCCTCACCCGTGACGCCCGCGTCCCGGAGCGCAAGAAGGCTGGTCTCAAGAAGGCCCGCAAGGCTCCGCAGTACAGCAAGCGCTGATCTGCCCCTGCAGTACCCGTCCGGAGGCGGCGCCCAACGTGGGTGCCGCCTCCGGCGTCTTTGGGGGTAGGTTCACGCCAGATGCCCGTGCGTCCGGCTCTGCCCACGCGGCGGCCGTTCGCGCACCTGATCGAAAGGCTTCCTCTTCATGGCCACCACCACGGCTCGACTCTTCGGTACCGACGGCGTTCGCGGGCTCGCGAACGTCGACATCACGGCCGAGCTGGCCCTGCGCCTCAGCGTGGCTGCCGCCCACGTCCTCGGGGATGACGCACGACGAGCCGGGCGGCGCCCGAAGGCAGTCGTCGGGCGCGACCCCCGGGCGTCGGGGGAGTTCCTCTCCGCCGCCGTGATCGCGGGGCTGGCCTCGGCGGGGGTCGACGTCTACCACGCCAACGTCCTGCCGACGCCCGCGATCGCCTTCCTCACCGATGACACCCACGCCGACTTCGGCGTGATGCTGTCGGCGTCGCACAACGCCATGCCGGACAACGGAATCAAGTTCTTCGCCGCTGGAGGGCACAAGCTCGACGACCAGATCGAGGACGAGATCGCCGCGCGCCTCGACCAGGACTGGGAGCGCCCGACCGGCCCCGACGTGGGCCGGGTCGTGACCATGCCCGACGGCCACACGCGCTACATCTCCCACCTCCTCACGGTCCTGCCCAATCGCCTCAACGGCATCAAGGTCGTGATCGACGGTGCCCACGGTGCGGCCAGCCTGGTCTCGCCCGAGGTGTTCCGGCTGGCCGGGGCGGAGGTCTTCGAGATCGGCACCGAGCCCGACGGCCTCAACATCAACGACGGCTACGGCTCGACGCACCTCGACCACCTCAAGGCCGCCGTCGTGGCCCGTGGCGCCGACCTCGG
This sequence comes from Pedococcus sp. P5_B7, assembly GCF_054049895.1. Taxonomy (NCBI): domain Bacteria; kingdom Bacillati; phylum Actinomycetota; class Actinomycetes; order Micrococcales; family Intrasporangiaceae; genus Pedococcus; species Pedococcus sp. P5_B7. The sequence goes on along the minus strand of NZ_JBFULM010000002.1, from coordinate 933,131 downwards.
CATCGCCCACGACGGTGACGCCGACCGCTGCCTCGCGATCGACCACACCGGCACCGAGGTCGACGGCGACCAGATCATGGCGATCCTCGCGGTGTCGCTGAAGTCCCGCGGCGCGTTGGCCCAGGACACCCTCGTGGCCACGGTCATGAGCAACCTCGGCCTGTTGCAGGCGATGGAGCGCGAGGGCGTCGCCGTGCGACAGACCGCGGTCGGCGACCGCTATGTGCTCGAGGACATGCGCGCCTCCTCCTACTCGCTCGGCGGCGAGCAGAGCGGGCACGTGATCTTCCTCGACCACGGCACGACCGGCGACGGCGTGCTGACCGGCCTGATGCTCGCCGCCCGCGTGGCCGAGACCGGGAAGCCCCTGTCGGAGCTGGCCACCGTGATGCGCCGGCTGCCGCAGGTGCTCATCAACGTCAAGGGTGTCGACAAGGCCCGGGTCGAGTCGGACGACGAGCTCCAGGCGGCCGTCAAGGCCGAGGAGGAGGCCCTCGCCGGGAGCGGCCGGGTGCTGTTGCGCAAGTCCGGCACCGAGCCGGTCGTGCGCGTCATGGTCGAGGCGGGCGAGCAGGAGCAGGCCCAGGCCGTCGCCGACCGCCTGGTCGACGTCGTCAAGGCGCGCCTCTCCCTCTGACCCGCCCCACGCCGAGGCGAGGTATGCCGGGTGGCCACCACCCGGCATACCCCAGCTTTATCGGGTCTAGCAAGAAGGTTGACCTTCGCCCGACTTCGCAACTGGGGTGAAGGTCAACGTTCCCCCTAGACCCGATAAAGTTGTTGCGGCTCAGGCGGTTTCGTCGAGCAGGTGCACGATGTGGCGAGCGATCTCGAAGGCGCTCGTGGCCGCCGGGGACGGCGCGTTGAGGACGTGCACCACCGGCCCGTCGCGCTCGATCAGGAAGTCGTCGACCAACGAACCGTCGGCCCGCAGGGCCTGCGCGCGCACCCCGGCCGCCGCCGGCACGAGGTCGTCGTCCCGCAGGTCCGGCACCAGTCGGCGCAGGCTCTCGCCGAACCGGTGCCGCGAGAGGGAGCGCGCCACCTCGGCCACGCCGGCCCGGTGGTGGCGAGCGGCGAGGCGCCAGAAGCCCGGGTGGGTCACGGTTTCCCGCAGGTCGGACCAGCGCACCGTGCGCCAGTCGTAGCCCTCGCGGGCCAGGGCGAGCACCGCGTTGGGCCCGGCGTGGACGTGCCCGTCGGTGCCGCGGGTGAGGTGGACGCCGAGGAACGGGAAGTCGGGGTCCGGCACGGGGTAGACCAGGTGCCGGACGAGGTGCGTCGCCTCGGGACGCAGCTCGAAGTACTCGCCCCGGAAGGGGACGATCCGCGCGGAGGGTCGGTGGCCGAGCCGGCGCGCCACCAGGTCGGCCTGCAGACCTGCGCACGAGACGACGAGGTCGGCCTCGAGGTCGCCACGGCTGGTCCGCACCACGAGGCCCCCGGACGCCCGCGCGCTCGCGCCGCGAGCGCCGCTCGTGCCGCTCGTGCCGCTCGCGCCGCGAGCGCCGCCGAGCCCCAGGACCTCCGTGTCCAGCAGCAGGGTCGCGCCGGCTCGCTCGAGGCGGCGCACGAGCGCTGCACACACGGCCGGGTAGTCGATGATGCCGGTCTCGGGGACGTGCAGCGCGGCCACCGCCTCGACGTGCGGTTCGTGCTCTCGCGCCTCGTCACGAGTGAGCCGGGTGACCGCGAGTCCGTGCGCCAGACCACGCTGGTGCAACCGTTCGAGTCCGGGCAGCTCGTCGGTCCTGGTCGCCACGACGAGCTTGCCGCAGATCTCGTGGGGGACGCCCTCCTGCCTGGCGAACGCGGTGAGGGAGGCTGCCCCGGCCCGGCAGAAGGCGGCCTTGAGCGAGCCCGGCGGGTAGTAGAGGCCCGAGTGGATGACCCCGCTGTTGCGACCGGTCTGGTGGGTGGCCCAGGTCGACTCCTTCTCGGCCACGGTGACCGCTGCGCCGGGATGCTCGCTGCACAGCCGAGCGGCGACGGCCAGCCCGATGATCCCGCCACCGATGACGAGGTGGCGCACCGGTGTCGGCATCGTCACAGCCTAGGACGGCTGGTGCAGCGCCCGGTCCGGAATCACGGATGCGCCGCCCCCGTTGTCCTCTGCGGCATCCGCCCCGAGGATGTCCTCATCCGTCGTCACACCGAATGCGAGCCCCACCGATGCCCCACGAGTCCCTGACCGAACCGCTCTACTCGATCGCCGCCACCGCCCAGGGCGGCCGCGCCGGCCACGTCACGAGCGCGGATGGCGTCGTCCACCTCAAGCTGGGCAAGCCCGGCAGCAAGGCGAACCCCAAGGCCAACCCCGAGACGCTCTTCGCCGCCGGCTACGCCGCGTGCTTCGGCAACGCGCTCAACTCGGTGGCCACCGCCATGGGCCTGGACACCTCCGACTCCACCGTCACCGCCACCGTGACCCTCGGGAAGACCGACACGGGTGTCGGTCTCGCGGTCGCGCTGGTCGCGGAGGTACCGGGCCTCGACCGCGGCACCGCCCAGCAGCTGGTCGACGCCGCCCACGAGCGCTGCCCCTACTCCAAGGCCACCCGCGGCAACATCGACGTCACCGTCGCCCTCGCCTGACGGCGAGACCAGCCAGACGCGGGGTATGCCGGGTGGTCACCACCCGGCATACCCCGCGTCGTCGTGCGGTGCGGCGGTCGCTCAGACCAGCTGCTCGAGCAGCCCGGTGTCGACGTCGTACAGGAAGCCGCCGACGGCGACCTGGTCGCCGATCAGGGGGTGTGAACGCACCGCGCGCACGTCGGCCATCAGGGCCCCGCGCTGGTCCTCGATGACGTGGAAACCCTGCCACGACGCGTCCTGGCCGGCCGAGGCGCCGACCCGCTCGCGCAGTTCGGCCTCGGTGTTGCTCGCCATGGCGCAGCGGGTGTGGGGGACGATGAGGATGCGCTCGACCCCGAGCAGGTGCACGCCGAGGACGAGGGCCTCGAGGGCGTTCGCGGTGACGCGACCACCGGGGTTGCGGAAGATCTTGGCGTCTCCGGGCGCCAGCCCGAGCAGCCTCAGCGGGTCGATCCGGGAGTCCATGCACGTGACGATGGCGACGCCGGCGTGGGCGATGCCGTCGAAGCCGCCCGTCGCGAAGTCGGTCGCCGCGTAGGTGCGGTTGGCCTCGAGCAGGTCGTCGAAATCGCCTGCGGTGGTTGGACTTTCGTTCACGGCTGGGTTCTCGCTCACAGTAGTCCTGGTCGCTTCGGGATGGACATGGCCATTGGCTTGATCGTGGAGGCGAAGAAGTCGTTGCCCTTGTCGTCGACGACGATGAACGCGGGGAAGTCCTCGACCTCGATCTTCCACACCGCCTCCATGCCGAGCTCGGGGTACTCGAGCACCTCGACCGACTTGATGCAGTCCCGGGCGAGTCGGGCCGCGGGACCGCCGATCGACCCGAGGTAGAACCCGCCGTGGGCGGCACAGGCCTGGGTGACCTGCGTGGAGCGGTTGCCCTTGGCCAGCATCACCATCGAGCCCCCGGCCGCCTGGAACTGGTCGACGTAGGAGTCCATCCGTCCGGCCGTGGTCGGGCCGAACGACCCGCTCGCGTAGCCCTCGGGTGTCTTGGCCGGGCCGGCGTAGTAGACGGCGTGGTCCTTGAGGTACTGCGGCATGCCGTCGCCGGCGTCGAGGCGTTCCTTGATCTTGGCGTGCGCGATGTCGCGGGCGACCACCAGCGGTCCGGAGAGCGACAGCCTGGTCTTCACGGGGTACTTGGTGAGCTCAGCGCGGATCTCGTCCATCGGCCGGTTGAGGTCGATGCGCACGACGTCGTCACCGTCGTCCTCGAGGTGCGCGTCGGTGGTCTCCGGCAGGAACCGCGCGGGGTCCTTCTCGAGCACCTCGATGAAGACGCCATCGGGGGTGATCTTGCCGAGGGCCTGCCGGTCGGCCGAGCAGGAGACCGCGATGGCGATCGGGAGCGAGGCGCCGTGCCGGGGGAGGCGGACCACCCGCACGTCATGGCAGAAGTACTTGCCGCCGAACTGCGCCCCGATCCCGAAGTTGCGGGTCAGCTCGAGGACCTGCTCCTCGAGCTCGGTGTCGCGGAAGCCGTGCGCGGTGATGGAGCCCTCGCGGGGCAGCTCGTCGAGGTACTTGGCCGACGCGTACTTCGCCGTCTTCAGGGCGAACTCGGCGCTGGTGCCACCGATGACGATGGCCAGGTGGTAGGGCGGGCAGGCGGACGTGCCGAGGCTGCGCAGCTTCTCGTCGAGGAAGGCCAGCATCCGCTCGGGGTTCAGGACCGCCTTGGTCTCCTGGTAGAGGAACGACTTGTTGGCGCTGCCGCCGCCCTTGGCCATGAACAGGAACTTGTATGCCGTCTCGTGCCCCTCGGCGGTGTCGGCGTAGAGCTCGATCTGGGCCGGCAGGTTGGAGCCGGTGTTCTGCTCCTCCCACGTCGTGAGGGGGGCCATCTGGGAGTAGCGCAGGTTGAGGCGGGTGTAGGCGTCGTAGACGCCCTCGGCGAGGGCACGCTCGTCGGAGCCCGACGTCAGGACCTGCTGTCCGCGCTTGCCCATGACGATCGCGGTGCCGGTGTCCTGGCACATCGGCAGCACCCCACCCGCCGCGATGTTGGCGTTCTTCAGCAGGTCGAGCGCCACGAACTTGTCGTTGTTGCTGGCCTCGGGGTCGTCGATGATCCGGCGGAGCTGGGCCAGGTGCGCCGGACGCAGGTAGTGCGCGATGTCGTGCATGGCCGTCTCGGTGAGCGTGCGCAGCGCCTCGGGCTCGACCTGGAGGAAGGTGCGGCCCCCGGGACCCTCGACGGTGGAGACGCCCTCGGTGGTCAGCAGCCGGTACTCGGTCTGGTCCGGACCGATCGGCAGCAGGTCTTCGTACTCGAACTCGGCCATCGGGTCGTCGTGCTCCTGTCCTCGGGTCTCGCGGCTGCGCTGGTCCTGGTCGGCCCGGCGGTGTCTCGCGGTGGTGCTACAGCTCGTCCAGTGCGGGGGCGTAGGCCCCGGCCTTCCCGACCGTGATGCCACTCGTGGCGATGCCACGCGCGACGGCCGGTCCGACGTCTTCCAGTGTCGCGGTGCGCAGGCGCTCGCGCGCACCCGGGTCCCCGAGCAGCCCCCAGGCGAGCAGGCCGGAAAGCAGCCCGGCCATGAAGGAGTCGCCGGCGCCCACCGTGTCGACGACGGTGAGGGCGGCTGTCGGCGCCCGGCCCTCGCCCGGATCGGTGGCGACGCGGTAGGCGACGCCGTCGGCGCCGAGGGTGACGACCACGACGCTGGGGCCCTCGCCCAGCCACCGCGACATCACCGCCTCCGCGCTCTCGTCGGGGTAGAGGTAGGCCAGGTCGTCACCCGAGGCCTTGACCACGTCGCTGAGCCGCACGAGCTCCTCGACCCGTGCCCGCACCGGCTCCAGCTCGCCCATGATGCCGGGGCGGATGTTGGGGTCGTAGGACACCGTGCCGTGCTCGCGGCCCGCGACCAGGGCGTCGGTGACGCTCTGTGCCCCGGGCTGCAGGATGGTGCCCAGCGACCCCGTGTGGACGTGGCCGGTCCCTGCCGGGATCGGGATGGTCGGCAGGTCCCAGTGCAGGTCGAACGTGTAGGTGGCGGTGGCGTGCTCGTCGAGCGTGGCCAGCGCGGTCGAGGTCGGCAGGTCGCCGAAGCTCTCGGGCAGCACCGTCACCCCGTGCGAGCGCAGATGGGCCGCGATCCGCTCACCCCGCTCGTCGCGCCCGACCCGGCATGCGAAGTCGACGTCGTGGCCGAGCATGGCGAGCCCGATCGCGACGTTGGCGGGGCTGCCCCCGACGTGCTCAGCCGTGGTCCCCGCGCTGTCGAGGACGATGTCGACGAGCGCCTCTCCGATGACGAGGTTCCTGACGTTCACGGAGCTGCCTTCCTTCGGGATGTGGCTGGGTCGGGTCTGGTGGTGCTCGGGGCTGGTGGTGCTCGGGGTGGTCGAGGTGCTTTGGGTGGTCGGGGTGGTCGGGTGCGCTCAGCCGGCGTGGTCGAAGTCCACGGAGGAGTAGGCGCGCAGCTTGGCCAGCTGGTGGTGGCTCTCGATCAGCCGGATCGTGCCCGACTTGGAGCGCATCACGAGGGAGTGCGTGGTGGCGCCGCCCGCGCGGTAGCGGACTCCCTTGAGCAGCTCGCCGTCGGTGATGCCGGTAGCCACGAAGAAGCAGTTCTCGCCGGTGACGAGGTCGTTGGTCGACAGCACGCGGTCGAGGTCGTGCCCGGCGTCGACCGCGCGCTGGCGCTCGTCGTCGTCCTGCGGCCACAGCCGACCCTGGATGACCCCGCCGAGGCACTTGATGGCGCAGGCGGTGATGATCCCCTCGGGGGTGCCGCCGATCCCCAGCAGCAGGTCGATGCCCGTGTCGTCGCGGGCCGCCATGATCGCACCCGCGACGTCACCGTCGGAGATGAAGCGCAGCCGCGCTCCGGCGTCGCGCACCTCCTCGGCGAGCTTCTGGTGACGCGGGCGGTCGAGCATGACGACCGTGACGTCCTCGACGGTCTCCTTCTTGGCCTTGGCGATCCGCTTGATGTTCTCGGCGACGGGCAGCCGGATGTCGACGACGTCGGCCGCCTCCGGGCCGGTCACGAGCTTGTCCATGTAGAACACCGCGGACGGGTCGTACATGCTGCCGCGGTCGGACACCGCGAGCACCGACACGGCGTTGGACTGACCCTTGGCGGTCAGCGTCGTGCCGTCGATCGGGTCCACTGCGACGTCGCACTCGGGCCCGATGCCGTCGCCGACCTCCTCGCCGTTGTAGAGCATCGGCGCGTCGTCCTTCCCGCCCTCGCCGATGACGACGACGCCCTTCATGGAGACAGTGCTGATCAGCGCGCGCATGGCCTCGACCGCGGCCCCGTCGGCGCCGTTCTTGTCGCCGCGGCCGACCCAGCGACCGCCGGCCATCGCGGCCGCCTCGGTCACCCGCACCAGCTCCAGGGCGAGGTTGCGGTCGGGCGCCTCGACGCCGACGCGCAGGGACGAGGGGAGGTGCTGCTCGGACATGCATCGATCCTTCACGCGACGGCGGGTGAGCGCCCGCAGCCTATCGGTGGTGGGGGCAGTTGGCGCCGGGGTGGCCCGGTCGTGGACGATGGGGGTGTGAGCACGCCCGCCCCCCGCAGTTCCTACGCCAACGGCTCCACGGCCAACATGGTCCGGTCGCTGTTGGTGATCGGCGTGATCGTGGCCGCCCTCATCGCCATCGTGCCCCGAGTCAACAGCGTCTCGCAGCCCCCCGTCGACGTCGCCGGGACCTCGGTCGAGGTGGCCAGGACGAGCGGGTGGCCGATCGACCGCCCCGAGTCGCTGCCGGACGGGTGGAAGGCCACCAGCGTGCGCTACGTGCGCTCCACCGGTGGCCTGATGACCTGGCACGCCGGCTACCAGTCGCCCACGGGCAACTACGTCGCGATCGAGCAGACCAAGGACGCCACCGACGAGTGGGTGTCCGCGCAGACCAACCGCGCCGCCAAGACCGGTGAGGTGCAGGCGGCCGGCACGACGTGGGGCACGTACGTGCGCAGCGGCAAGGTGCAGAACAGCCTCGTCCACCGCGCCGAATCCGCCGCAGAGCTCACGACGATCGTGACGGGCACGGGCACCTTCGACGAGCTGATGGCCTTCGCCGAGACGCTCCGCCCCGTCCCGACCAGCTGACCAGCGCGTGGGCCGGCCGACGGGCTGGCAGCCCTGACCCCGGGGTGGGTCGGTCGGACCGGCCTCAGTCCTCGCCGTCGTCCTGGGTGAGGGCGGCCTCGGCTCCGTCGAGCCACGTGCTGCAGTGCGCGGCCAGCGCCTCACCGCGCTGCCACAGGCGCATGCTCTCCTCGAGCCCGAGCTGGCCACCCTCGAGCTGGGCGACCACGCCGATCAGCTCGTCGCGGGCCTGCTCGTAGGACAGCTCCGCGACGTCGTCGAACGCGCCGTCGGGCTCCACGGTGCTGGCGGTCTCGACGGCGGGCGTCGGCTTGTCTGCTCCCTTGGCCATGGTGCAGGAGCCTAACCGGAGGCGCCGGGGAGGCCGACGACCGTCGCGGCGAAGTCACCGCGCGCCACGCGCACCCGGAGCACCTCGTCGACCGTGACGTCGGCCTGGTCCATGACCACCCGCCCGTCGCGGTGCTGCACCACGGCATACCCACGCTCGAGGGTGGACAACGGCGAGAGGGTGCTGACCTGCGCACGCAGGTGGGCGACCTGGTCGGCCGCCCGGTGCACGGACGCGAGGACCCGGCGGTGGGCGCGGTCGGTCAGGGCGTCGAGCTCCTGGCGACGGGCGTCGATCATCGCCGTCGGGCGAGCCATCACCGGCCGCGACCGCAGGGCGATGAGGTGGCGGCGCTCGCTGGCGATCCGCGCGTGCAGCGCACGCCGCCCCCGGTCGCGCGAGTGCCGGACGCCGTGTCGCTCGGCCTGGGCGTCAGGCACCACCCGCTTGCCCGCGTCGGTGGGCGTCGAAGCCCGCCAGTCGGCGACGTGGTCGAGCAGGGGAGTGTCGACGTCATGGCCGATCGCCGAGACGACAGGGGTCCGAGCGGCCGCGACCGCACGGACCAGGGCCTCGTTGCTGAACGGCAGGAGGTCCTCGACCGAGCCGCCCCCGCGGGCGATGACGATGACGTCGACCTCGGGCTGGGCGTCCAGCTCCTGGAGCGCGGCCATCACCTCCTGCACGGCGTTGCCGCCCTGCACGGCGACCTCACGGATCTCGAAGCGGACCGTGGGCCAGCGCCGGCGGGCGTTCTCGACGACGTCCTTCTCGGCGGCGCCGGCGCGTCCACAGACCAGCCCGACGGTGCGGGGCAGGAACGGCAACGGCTTCTTGCGCTCGGCGTCGAACAGGCCCTCGGACGCGAGGGTGCGTTTGAGGTGCTCGACCCGGGCGAGGAGCTCGCCCACGCCCACGGGGCGGATCTGGCGGGCGTCGAGCATCAGCGAACCGCGCTGCGTCCAGAAGACCGGCTTGGCCTGGAGAACGACCCGCGCGCCCTGGGTGAGGGGCGTCGCCATGGCGTCGAGGGCGTTGACCTGGATCGCGACCGAGAGGGACATGTCGACGTCGGGGTCACGCAGCGTGAGGTAGGCGGTGCGCTGGCCGGGGCGGCGGGTCAGCTGGACGACCTGGCCCTCGACCCAGAGCACCGACATCTTCTCGACGTACTCGGCGATGCGCATGCTCAGCAGCCGCACGGGCCACGGGGACTCCGCCGAGGTGTCGGCGGCCTTCTCGGGCAGCGCCGGTCGCTGGTCTGGGCCGCTCACGCGCCCACTCTAGGAGGTGGGCCCGTCACCGGAGCGCGGCCACGCCTCTCCGCCACCCCCGTGGGCGAGGTATGCCGCGTGGTGACCACGCGGCATACCTCGCCTGCGGATTGGGGTGGCCGACGACGGCCACCTACGATGGGGTCATGACCCAGACGACAGACCAGGCCACCAAGCGCGTGCTGCTGGCCGCCCCGCGCGGGTACTGCGCGGGCGTCGACCGGGCCGTCGTGACCGTCGAGAAGGCCCTCGAGCTCTATGGGCCGCCGGTATACGTGCGCAAGGAGATCGTGCACAACAAGCACGTCGTCACGACGCTGGAGAAGCGTGGCGCGATCTTCGTGGAGGAGACCGACGAGGTGCCCGAGGGTGCGACCGTCATCTTCTCCGCCCACGGGGTCGCCCCGGTCGTGCACGAGGAGGCCAAGGCCCTCAACCTCACGACGATCGACGCGACCTGCCCGCTGGTCACCAAGGTGCACCGCGAGGCGGTCCGCTTCGCCAGTGACGACTTCGACATCCTGTTGATCGGCCACGAGGGGCACGAAGAGGTCGTCGGCACCTCGGGCGAGGCCCCCGAGCACATCACGCTGGTCGACGGCCCCGACGACGTCGCCAACGTGACCGTCCGCGACCCGGAGAAGGTGGTCTGGCTCTCGCAGACCACGCTGTCCGTGGACGAGACGATGGAGACCGTGCGGCGGCTGCGTGAGCGGTTCCCGTCACTGCAGGACCCGCCCAGCGACGACATCTGCTACGCCACCCAGAACCGCCAGCTCGCCGTGAAGCAGATGGCGCCGGAGTGCGACCTGATGATCGTCGTGGGCTCGCGCAACTCGTCCAACTCGGTGCGGCTGGTCGAGGTCGCGATCGAGCACGGCTCCCGCGCCGGCCACCTCGTCGACTACGCCGACGAGATCGACGAGGCCTGGCTCGAGGGCGTCTCGACGGTGGGCGTGACCTCCGGCGCCTCGGTGCCCGAGCTGTTGGTCCGTGACGTGCTCACCTACCTCGGCGAGCGTGGCTATGCCGACGTGAAGCCCGTCGTGGCCGCCGAGGAGAGCCTGCTCTTCTCGCTGCCCAACGAGATCCGGCGCGACCTCAAGGCTCGCGGGCTGAGCGACAAGATGCGCCACGACGGTGCGTTCGAAGAGGCCGGCTCGCTGCACTGACGGTGGGGTGCTCGGGGTTCGGTGACGGTTGGGTGGCCAGAAGTCGCAGGGGGGACCGACTGGTGGCCACTGGTGGCTCACGGGCCGGGTGATCTGGGGGTTTGGCGAGGGTTGGGTGGCCAGAAGTCGGGGGTGGCGTGGGAGGCGTCGGTCACGACGCGCACCCGGATCTCCCGAGCCTGCCCGTCGGGACGACGCCACGCGGGTACCGTCAGACCCATGATCGGCTTGACCTCTGCGCGGGCGCGCCTGACGCAGCGGCTCATCGTGCGTGTCACGGGCGGCGGCCCGGTCGACCTGTCGAGCCTCGACGCCGTCCCGCGGCGCCTGCTCCGTCCGCTGCGGCGCTCCGGCCTCGACCCCGTGCACCGGATCGGCACCACCGCCCCGGAGCCGGTGCACCGGCTCGCGCACATGTTCGGCATGAACATCTGGCTGGTTTCGGGCCACGAGGAGGCCAAGGCCGTCCTCGCCGACCAGCGCAGGTTCAGCAACGACATCCGGCCCTACGTCGGCGCGGCTGGAGCCAGCGTCGCGGGACTGGGGTTCACCGACCCGCCTGAGCACACCCGGCTGCGAGCCTTGCTCACGCCCGAGTTCACCATGCGTCGGATCAACCGGCTGGCCCCGAGGATCGAGGCCATCGTCGATGACCAGCTCGACCGGATGGAGGCGCACGGCCCGGTGGTCGACCTCGTCGAGCACTTCGCCTTCCCCATCCCGTTCCTGGTCATCTGCGAGCTGCTGGGGCTCCCAGTGGAGGACCGTGAACGGTTCCGCACGCTGAGCCACGCGCGCTTCGACGTCACGGCCGGGGGCACGGGCGCCTTCGGTGCCATCTCGCAGAGCCAGCTCTTCCTGCTCGAGGCCACCCGCAAGCAGCGGATCGACCCGGGCGACGGCCTCCTGGGCCGGATCCTCGCGGCGGTCGGCGACGAGGTCAGCGACGAGGAGGTCGCGGGTCTCGCCGACGGCGTCTTCACCGGCGGCTACGAGACGACCGCCAGCATGCTGGCGCTGGGAGCGCTCGTGCTCCTGCGCGACCGCAAGCACTTCGACCTCGTCCGCGACGACGACAGCTCCATCGATCGAGTCGTGGAGGAGATGCTGCGCTACCTCAGCGTCGTGCAGATCGCCTTCCCGCGGTTCGCGAAGGAGGACCTCGACCTGTTCGGCAAGACCGTCCACAAGGGCGACGTCGTCATCGCGGCCCTCAGCCGGGCGGACCGCGACCACCGGATCGGTCCCGACCTCGGCACGTTCGACCCGGCCCGGCCACCGTCGCCGCACGTGGCGTTCGGCTACGGGTTCCACCGCTGCGTCGGGGCCGAGCTGGCCCGGCTCGAGCTGCGGATCGCCTACCCCCGACTGGCCCGCCGCTTCCCGGAGCTGGCGCTCGCCGCGGCTCCGGAGAGCCTGCAGTTCCGCGACCAGTCGATCGTCTACGCGGTCGACTCCCTGCCGGTCCACCTCGGCGGGATCTCGGCGTCGTCGAAGTCCAGCTGAGGGCGCTCCGCGTCGGCCGTGGCCGCCTCGATGAGCTCCATCGCCGTCAGCACCCGCGGGCCGGTCTCGAGCGGCAGCGGGCTGGGCAGCGGCCGCTCGACGATCCCCGCCTCGTGCATCCGCCGCGCTGAGACCAGCACCCGTGACTCGAGGGCCCCGACCATCTGGTTGTACGCCTCGACCGAGCGCTGCAGGGCGGTGCCCATGCGCATCGTGTGGCTGCCCAGCGTGCCCAGCCGGTCGTAGAGGTCGCGCCCGAGGGTCATGACCTCGCGGGCGTGCGCCGTCAGCGCATCCTGCTGCCAGGTGAACGCGACGGTCCGCAGCAGCGCGAGCAGTGCGCCCGGGCCGACGAGCACGACGCGGCGGGACATGGCGTCCTCGTGCAGGGCCGGGTCGGCCGACAGGGCCGCGGCGAGCATGGCGTCGCTCGGGACGAAGCAGACCACCATCTCGGGTGAGTTCTCGAAGGCGGTCCAGTAGTCCTTGGCCGCCAAGGACGTCACGTGCGACTTGAGCGAGGACGCGTGCGATCGAAGCAGCTCCTTGCGCTGGCCAGCTGGAAGGTCCTCGGCCTGCGCGCCGAGGAAGGCGCCCATCGGGGCCTTGGAGTCGATGACGAGGAACTTGTCTCCGGGCAGTCGAACCACGACGTCAGGGCGCACCTGCCGCTGGTGCCGGCTCACCCGGCACACCTGCTCGTCGAAGTCGCACCGCGCGAGCATGCCGGCGTGCTCGAGCACGCGTCGCAGCTGGACCTCACCCCAGGCTCCTCGCACGGTCGAGGAGTTGAGCGAGCCGGCCAACGACTGCGTCTGGCGGCCCAGGGCGGTGGTGGACTCGTGGACCGCGGCCATGGTCGTCTCGAGCGCCGCGAACTGGCTGGTGCGGTCACGCTCGAGCGTGCCGACCTGCTGCTCGACCCGCACCAGGGCGTCGCGCAGGGGCACCAGGGCCGCTGCGGTCTGGGCGTCGTCGGAGACCGCTGCCTCGAGGTCGACCACGCGCTCGCGCAGGAGGTCGGCCTCGGTGCGCGCCGACGCCAGGGCGGCGGAGGCGGAACCGCGCGCGCTCCACCAGCCGGCGGCGCCTCCGACGACCAGACCGAGGATGAGGATGCCCACGAGTTCCATGGACAGGACCATCCCACCTGGCGCCGACAGCCGTGTCTAGGCTGGCCGCGTGCCCACCCCAGAGCTGACGGACGGTGACGACCTCGTCCTGCGAGGTCTTCCGGTCGAGGACGACGGCACCTCTGCCTTCGGGGTCGTGTGGGAGGGCGAACAGGTGGGGCGCGTCGAGGTGATCGACGACGGGTCCGGTGACGCCGACCTGATCTGGGCGGTCGTCGCCGAGTACCGCGAGGTGGGCATCGTCGAGCGGGCGCTGCGGCTGGTCGTCGCCTGGACGTTCGCGACGCTCGACGTGGACCGCATCGAGGCACGGGTGCCCGACGCCGACCGGTCCGGGGTCCGGGCGGCGCTGCGCGCCGGGATGCGCAAGGAGGGTGTCGCCCGCGGCGCCCTGGTTGGCCGCGACGAGCGCGCCGACACGATGGTGCTCGCCCGGCTGCGCGAGGACGCCGAGCCCGACAGCCGCGACGGCTTCATCGCACTCCTCAACTCCTCGCTGCCCACCAAGCGCGCCATCGCCCAGGGCGTGTTGCGCGACCCTGCTGGTCGGGTGCTGCTGTGCGAGCTCACGTACAAGGCCGAGTGGGACCTGCCCGGCGGTGTCGTCGACCCCTCGGAGTCACCGGCCGAGTGCGTGGTCCGCGAGGTCAGGGAGGAGCTCGCGATCGACGTCGAGGTCCGCGCCCTGCTCGCGGTCAACTGGCTGCCGCCGTGGCGCGGGTGGAGCGACGCGACCGTCTTCGTCTTCGACCTCGGGGTTGCCGACGACGACCTCATCACGCGGACCACCCTCGAGCGCAGGGAGATCCGCTCGCTGCACTTCGCCCGCGAGGAGGAGTGGGAGCAGCGCGTGGCGCCCTACAACCAGCGCCTGCTCGCCTTCCTCGCCGCCCATGCCGGCCCCACGGCATACCTCGAGGACGGGCTCCCGGCGCTGTGAGGTGAGGTCGCCGAGGTATGCCGCGTGGCGGCCCGACATCGACGCCGGCTCCGTGGTGAGCCGGGCCATTCCAGCCCCCTGTGTGGCATCGTCGCAGGTCAGAGGGCTGGCCGATGTGCATCGCGGGCAGGCGACGGGTACCATCGCGGTGTCATTGGGCCGGGGGAAACCGTAGACACGGAGTGCACCATGACTGACCAGAGCATGCCGCCGCTGACCGCGGACGAGCTGGCCGCCGAGGGCGGCACCGCCCTGCCCGACAAGGAGGTCATCAGCCTCCTCGACCTGAACGCGGACCTCGACATCGGCCTGGACGCCGCTGCGCCCATCGACCTCGCGGTGGCGGCGAACGCCAACGTGGCGGCGCCGATCGACGCTGCGGTCGGTGCGAACATCCTGTCCGTCGGCTCCGAGGCACAGGCCATGGCAGACCAGGGCGTCGTGATCGACCAGGGCATCACTGGCGAGGCCGTGGCCGACGCCGGCCAGGACTCCACCATCGACCAGGCCGCCGAGGCGCCCGTCGCCACGGATGCGCCCGCCGACGCCTCGACGACTCCGACCGGCGGCGCGACCGACGCGGTCACCAGCAACGGTGCGGTGGACGGCAACCTGCTCAACGTCGATGTCGACCTCGCGGCCGACCTCGACCTCGCCGCGCCGATCGCCGGTGCGGTGGCGGCCAACGCCAACGTGGCGGCACCCATCGACGCCGCGGTCGCTGCGAACATCGGGTCGATCGACTCCGACGCCGTGGCCCTGGCCCAGCAGGACGCGATCATCGTCCAGGACATCGACGCCGACGCCAACGCGACGACCGACCAGTCGTCCGACATCTCCCAGTAGTCGGCGCGAGCTGTCGCTGACGTGACTCCCTTCGAGGGGCCGGGCGCCCCCGACGCGCCCAGATTCGCCCACGACGAGGCGACCGCACCCCCACCGACCGGTGGGGGTGCGGCACCCGTGCGGGCCGACGGGGTGCAGCTCCTCGGAGAGGTGCCCGGGTCGGGTTACCGCGTGGCGCCTGCGCTCGTGCGCCGGGGCGACGGCCAGGCGATCCAGCTGACCCCCCTGCTCTACGCCGTGCTGGAGCAGGTGGACGGGCAGCGCACCCATGCCGAGGTGGCCGAGGCCATGGGTGCCGCCCTGGGACGCCAGGTGGCCGAGGCCGACGTGGAGACGCTGTGCGACAAGCTGCGCACCCTTGGCGTCCTCACGAAGGCGGACGGTTCGGAACCCGAGGTCCGGCGCTCGAACCCGTTGCTGGCACTGAGGTTCAGGTACGTCGTGTCCGATCCGGAGGCCACCAGGCGGATCACCGCACCCTTCGCCTGGCTCTTCGCGCCCGTCGTGGTGGTGGTCCTGGTGGCTGCGTTCTTCGCCGTGTGCGGCTGGGTGCTGCTCCACAAGGGACTGGGGTCGGCCACCCACCAGGCGTTCGACCAGCCGGCGCTGCTGCTCACCGTGTTCGCGTTGACGGTCGTCTCGGCGGGTTTCCACGAGTTCGGGCACGCGGCGGCGGCTCGCTACGGAGGGTCGACGCCAGGGGCGATGGGCACCGGCCTCTACCTCGTCTGGCCGGCGTTCTACACCGACGTCACCGACAGCTACCGGCTCGGTCGGGCCGGACGGGTGCGCACCGACCTCGGTGGTCTCTACTTCAACGCCATCGTCGCGGTGGCGATGTTCGGCGTCTGGTGGGGCACGGGCTGGGACGCGATCCTGCTGATCATCGCGACCCAGGTGCTCCAGATGGTCCGTCAGCTGGCCCCGCTCGTGCGGTTCGACGGCTACCACGTCCTGGCCGACGTCACCGGTGTGCCCGACCTCTACCACCGGATCAAGCCGACCCTCGTGGGTCTGCTTCCCCGGCACTGGAACGACCCGGACGTCAAGGTGCTCAAGCCGTGGGCCAGGGCCGTGGTCACCGTCTGGGTCGTCGTCGTGGTGCCCGTCCTGCTGTTCTCCCTCGGGATGATGATCCTGAGCTTTCCCCGCGTGGCGGGGACGGCGTGGGCCTCCGTCGGCCGGCAGTGGGCGCGGCTCGAGCTGCAGCTCGCCGACGGTGACGTGCTCGCTGTCCTGGTGCGGGTGCTGTCGATCGTGGCCATCGCCCTGCCGGTGCTGGGCGTCGTGTTCATCGTCAGCCGCGTCGCCAAGCAGGTCGTCACGGGCACCTGGCGGGCCACCGAGGACCGCCCGGTGCGCCGGGCGCTGGCCGGCGTGCTCGCGCTCGCGGTGGTGGCCGGGCTGGCCTGGTCCTGGTGGCCGCAGCCGGGCACCTACCGGCCGATCCAGGCGTACGAGCGCGGGACGCTGGCCGACGGGGTCTCCAGCGCGCTGCGCTCTGCCACCCCGAGCACGCTGCAGGAGGGTCGGCAGGGTGCCGGCCGAGCGGTGTGGCCCCGCGACGCCGCGCTGCCGACCGCGGAGTCGCCGCAGCTGGCGGTCGTCATGGTGCCCCGAAGGGGCCAGACGGCCGCCGCGGGCAAGGAGCTGCCCACCTGGGTCTTCCCGTTCAACCGTCCGCTTCCGCCGGGTGAGGGGGGCAACCAGGCGATGGCCGTCAACACCAAGGACGGGTCCGCGCTCTATGACGTGGCCTTCGCCCTGGTCTGGGCGGACGGTGACACGGTCGCGAACACCAACGAGGCCTATGCCCTGGCGTCCTGCACGGGGTGCCAGACCGTGGCGGTGGCCTTCCAGGTCGTCCTCATCCTGGGCAAGGCCAACGTCGTGGTCCCCGAGAACGTCGCCGCGGCCGTCAACTACGGCTGCGTCCAGTGCGTCACCCAGGCGCTCGCGACGCAGCTCGTGGTGACGTTGTCCGGCCCCCTCAGCGCGGAGAGCTCTGCCGAGCTCGCGGCGCTGTGGAAGGAGATCTCGGCCTTCGGGGACTCCGTCCAGGGTGTCCCCCTCAGCGAGCTCCAGGAGCGGCTGACCGAGTTCGAGCGCCAGATCCTGGCCATCGTGCAGAAGGACCCCGCCTGGGTGGAACCGACGACGGGCAGCACGCCCACCGGGTCGACGACCACGGGGCCGGCCGGCACGACGTCGCCCACGACGGACGCCGACGGATCCGCGACGGGCGGCGCGTCGTCGACCGGCTCGACGTCGAGCGCCTCCGCGTCGTCGTCGAGCTCGAGCAGCGCGTCGGATCCAATGAGCAACACCGACCCGACTGGGTCCTCGACCCAGCCGACGCAGACCTCGACGCCTACCGCCGAGGACGTGGCGGAGGCCACGGCCACGCCCTGATCGGCCGCTGCGCGGCATACCCTCCAGTGACGTCAGGTATGCCGCGCAGCGCACGGATGGGAGCAGCGAGTGGTCAACGGGGCCAGCGAGTTCGACACGGGGTCAGCGGTTTCGGCACGAGACGGCGAGGCGGGCGTCTATGACTCGGCCCTCGGCGAGGGGTGGCGGATCGGTGGGGGAGTCAACGGCGGAGTGCTGCTGGCGATCGCCGGTCGGGCGCTCGCCGCGGAGTTCGGCACCGCGGACGGCGACCGTCCCGCCCACCCCGACCCGTTGGCGATCAGCGCCTACTACCTGACGCCGGGGGTCCCCGGGCCGGCCACTGTGCGCACCTCCGTCGTCCGCCGGGGCAGGGCGGTGTCGACGGGGCAGGCCTCCCTGCTGCAGGACGACGGGCAGGGCGGCGAGGTGGAGCGGGTGCGCTTCCTCGCGACCTACGGCGACCTCGCCTCGGTCGACAGCGACCTCACGACGTCGGCGCAGCCGCCGGACCTGCCGCCGCCGGACCGCTGTGTCTCGGCGGCCCAGGCACCTCCGGACTTCCTCAAGCACGCGTCCCTGCTGCAGCGGCTCGACATGCGCCTCGAACCGGCCACCACCGGCTGGGCGATGGGCAAGCCGTCGGGCAACGGCGTCATCCGGGGGTGGCTGCGGATGGCCGACGGCCGCGAGCCCGACCCGCTCCTGCTGCTCCTGGCCGTCGACGCGCTGCCGCCGGTCGCGTTCGAGCTGGGTCTGCCGGGGTGGACGCCCACCCTCGAGCTCACGGCGCACGTGCGCGCCCGTCCCGCCCCGGGGTGGCTGCGGGTCAACCTCACCAACCGCACGCTGGCCGGTGGCTTCCTCGAGGAGGACGCCGAGGTCTGGGACAGCGAGGGACGGCTCGTGGCCCTGTCGCGGCAGCTGGCCCGGGCGTCCGCACCACCGTCGGCACGAACCTGACCCCACGAGGTATTGACCGTGACCGAAGGGAGCGGTTCCTCCGCGCACGTCACCCAGGACTGGCGGCTCACCGGCGTCCCGGTGGTTGACACCCGCATCGACCTCTGTGCCTCCTCGACCACGTCATCGAGGCGACGCACGACCTCCACTGACTCGACGACCGGCGCGTCCGTGGGCGCTCGCGACCGCCGGTAGACTCTCGGCCTTGTGGCTCTCACTATCGGAATCGTCGGCCTGCCCAACGTGGGCAAGTCCACGATGTTCAACGCCCTGACCAAGAACAACGTGCTCGCCGCGAACTACCCGTTCGCGACGATCGAGCCGAACGTCGGGGTGGTCCCGCTGCCGGACGCGCGCCTGAAGCGGCTGGCCGAGATCTTCAGCTCCGAGCGCATCCTGCCCGCGACCGTGTCGTTCGTCGACATCGCCGGCATCGTGCGCGGGGCGTCGGAGGGTGAGGGCCTGGGCAACAAGTTCCTCGCCAACATCCGTGAGGCCGACGCGATCTGCCAGGTGGTGCGCGCGTTCGAGGATGGCGACGTCGTCCATGTCGACGGCAAGGTCTCGCCCGAGTCCGACATCGAGACGATCCACACCGAGCTGATCCTCGCCGACCTGCAGACCCTCGAGAAGGCCGTGCCGCGGCTCGAGAAGGAGTCGCGGATCCAGAAGGAGAAGAAGGCCACCCTGGACAACGCCGTGGCGGCTCAGAAGGTGCTCGAGGAGGGCCACACCCTGTATGCCGCGGGCGCGGCTGCCGGGGTCGACCTCGCCGAGGCGCGGGGGCTGGGCCTGCTGACGACCAAGCCGTTCATCTACGTGTTCAACCTCGACGAGGACCAGCTGTCCGACGCCGCGCTGCAGGACTCCCTGCGCGCTCTGGTGGCCCCGGCCGACTCGGTGTTCCTCAACGCCAAGCTCGAGATGGACCTCATGGAGATGGAGCCCGAGGAGGCGATGGAGCTGCTCGAGTCGTTCGGCGCCGAGGAGTCCGGGCTCGACCAGCTGGCCCGCACCGGCTTCCACACCCTCGGGCTGCAGACCTACCTCACGGCCGGCCCCAAGGAGTCGCGCGCGTGGACCATCGGCCGGGGCTGGACCGCACCGCAGGCCGCCGGGGTCATCCACACCGACTTCCAGCGTGGGTTCATCAAGGCCGAGATCGTGTCGTACGAAGACCTCGACGCCATGGGCTCGATGGCCGCGGCCAAGGCTGCCGGCAAGGTCCGGATGGAGGGCAAGGACTACGTGATGTCCGACGGCGACGTCGTGGAGTTCCGCTTCAACGTCTGACCTACTCGATGAGGTGGACCTGCCGGACCTGCAGGTCGCAGGCGCTGCCGAGGGCGCAGTCGCTCTCGTCGCTGGAGCCGGCGACCTTCAGCTTGACGGCCTTGAGCAGGAGGTAGTTGTCCTGGTTTCCTCCGGTCGCCGGCGTCAGCGACGAGGGGTTGTTGGTCGGACCGGCGCACTCACCGGTCATGCTCAACGCGGAGCTGTCCTGTCCGCCGAAGTGGTAGCCGCACACGACGACTCCGAGCAGGGCCTGGACGGGGTAGATGGCGTTGTTGCCGCCGGCGTTCACCACTGCCGACTGGTCACAGGGGGGCACCCCGCAGAACACGGGCAGCAGGATGTGCTTGTGCGAGCTCACCAGGGAGTTCCAGGCCTGCAGGATGGGTGTGCCGCCCAGGTTTCCGCTGTTGGCGCCCAGGCAGGAGCTGGACTTGGCCGGGCAGCTGCCCTCCAGGTAGGTGCGCAGCGCCGAACCGGTGCGAGGGGACTGGTTGGGCACGATCGAGATCGGGTCGGTGCAACCGAACTCGGTCGCCGTGCCCAGGTAGGTGGTGCTGTTGCTGCCTGCCTCTGGGCAGTCGATCGACCACCAGTTGCCGCTGCTGCTGGCGCCGGGGCACATGGAGTTCCCGGTCGATGGGAGCGTCATCTGGAAGACGGTGGACGGCAGCACCGTGGGCAGCTGGCTCCCGCAGACCGCATAGGGCCGCACCCCGATCACCTCGGAGGGAGCGGAGACGATGGCGGTCGCGGGTCGCGCAGTGGAGTACGGGCCGTGGTGACCGAAGACGCCGCCCAGCAGGGTGGGCGTGGAGCCGGCCGACTCGTACCTGACCCGGATGGACCCCTTGGGGGTGCAGGTGGCGCTGTAGCTCGCCTCCGTGCCGCCCGGCCGGTTGTCCTCGCGGATGCTGGACGCGGCGTTCGCCGCCTCAGCGGTCCAGGCGGGCGTGGCGAGGATGGTCGCACAGCTGCCGGTCTTGTCAGCGAAGACGTTGGCGGCCGCCAGAGCCGCGGCGTCCGATGCGGTCTGCAGCTGTCGGGTACTGGCGTAGGACAAGCCGAAGTCGAGGGTGAAGGCCCCGATCCCGACCAGGACCACCATCATCACCGCCACGGTGACCGCGACCGCGCCCCGATCCGACCGTTCGATCCCGAGGCGACCCCGGAGGGCGCCCTTCCTCGGGGCGGCGAGCCCCATCAGGAGGCCCTCGTGGGGAGGGTGGTGGCCGGTCCGGGTGTGGTCAGCGTCGCTGCGGGCGGGGTGGTCGTGGTCGTGCCGGCGCCAGGGGTGCGAGTGGTCCCCGTGCCGCTGTTCTTGGCCTTGCCCGGCGGTGTTGTCTTGCCCGGCTTGGGCGCCTTCGACGTCGAATTGTCCTTGGGCGTCGTCGTGGCGTTCGGCGAGCCGGGGTGGGGGACCTTGGCGCAGTAGGCGGCGATCTTCGCCTCGCCTCCTGCCGCCTCGGCCAGGTTGCGGAAGGCGACCGAGTTGCCGGGCTTGTCCTTGTCCGTGGCCTGGTGGTGGGTCCACGCGTTGCAGAGTCCGAACGCTGCCGGGCCGGACGCGTCGGGGCCGACGGGTGTCCCGGTCTTGTCGGCCTTCGGCCTCGTGGTGGCGCCAGCGGTCGCGCTCGTGGCCACCGGTGTGACCAGCGTCGGATGAGCTGGGCCCATGACACCTGACGCGAAGACGATCGTCGCCACGCCGCCCAGTGCGACCGCGGCACCGGCCGCAGATGCCAGGGTCCTGAGGCCAGTTGCTGAGGAAGTCATCGCGACCCTTCGGGATCGGGGCCGGGCGAAGGCCACGCCATAAGCCGCCATGGCCTGCGCGTATCCGGCCAGCTCGCTGCGTTCGGGCGGCGAGGTGAGTGCGTTCATGGCGTCGGCAACCCGCTGGACCTCGGGGGCGCTCTCGAGGGGACGGTGGCCCTTGAGCACCGAGTCCAGGTCGGCGTCCGAGATCTCGGGCTCGTCGCCGCGGCCGGTGGGGTGGGTGAAATCTGTCATGGCACTGGATGAAGCGCCGTGACCGGCTATTGCGTTACGCCCTGGCTCCGCAAGGTGGCGGCGAGCGCCCGCAGACCGCGGTGGGCAGACACACGGACTGCTCCCGGGCTCTTGCCCAGCATGGCGGCCACGGTCTCCACCGGCAGCCCCGCGATCACTCGGAGCGCCAGCACTTCGGCCTGCACCGGTGGCAGGGTCGAGAGCAGTGCGAGCACCGATCCGGGGCTCAGGTCCTCCACCACCCCGAGGCTGGGGTCGGGGACGGCCCAGGCCTGGTCCTGGGGGTCGCCGAGCACCTCCCGCGGTCGCCGGGACCGGCGCCGTGCGTCATCCAGGGCCCGCCGCCTGGCCGTGGTGAAGACCCAGGCACGCCACTCGATCTCGTTGCCGCGGAACCGGCGAAGGCCCTTGACGACCGACACCCAGGTCTCGGCTGCCAGGTCCTCGGCATTGCGCCCGGGCTCCAGCGACAGGTAGCGCACGAGTCGAGGGTTGAGGTCCAACCACAGGCGTGAGAAGGCCTCCTCGTCACCGGCCTGTGCCCTCGAGAGGAGTTCCGCGAAGTCCTCGCGCACCACGCGGTCAGTATCTGGAGAAGGCAGCGAGTGGAGTGGCGGTTCGCCCACGCCGTCGCCCGTTCGGATGAGTCAGTGATCTGGCGGGAGGACCTCACCTGGTGAACGCTTGGGACAATTGTCCTGTTGGTCGCGGATGTCCTCGCCTGAACGGCTTGGCCTTGCCCTTGCCTTGACCGTTCCTTGACCAAAGCCATACCCGCATCGGCTGGCTACCCCATCCTTCGCCCCAAGGGGGACCGCAGGGGTCGCCCGCGAACGAGGGGACTGCTCATGTTCAGGAAGACTGTGGCTGCGGCCGCGCTGGGGGTCGGGCTGCTGCTCGCAGCTGCCGGGGCGGCATCCGCGTACACGATGGACGCCGGCGGCGTGGGCTGGGTCGGCAAGGGCGAGGTCCAGAGCGCCTACGGCTGGAACAACAAGGCCATGCAGGACAACGTCGGGGGTGTGACGTTCGCCTACGACAGCACGGCCACCTACGAGGTCGTCTGCGAGTTCGACAACCCCGGCGGTCACCACGTCATCACCAACACGAAGCGCTCGTCGGTCAAGGCGACCGTGGGGAGCGACGCCCGCACCAACAGCAGCGGCAAGCAGGGCCCGATGACCGGGTGGTACCTCACCGGCTTCGGTGCGGTCACCTCGACCGGCCAGGCTGTCCCGGCCGTCGGCGACGGGTGCCCCGGCAACAGTGGGCTGGGTGCGATCACCTCGGTGACGCAGACCGGCACCGGCACCGGCGGGCTGTACGCGCTGTGGGGCGGCCAGAGCCGGCTGCTCACCCTCACGGTGGTGACCACGACTCTCTGAACCGACCCGACGTCGAGGACTGGTCGCCTCAGCGCGGGGCCCCGTCACGGGGCCCCGCGCCGTCGTCCAGGGCGGCTCGGACGAGTATCTGCTCGTCCGTTCGGGCAAGGTTGTCCGGTTTCGGCGCAGGCGAGGGTGCCGTCGGCCTAGCGTGGCCGCCACCGAGTGAAAGTGCTTGTCCCTCCTCATGATCCGTCGACTCGACTCCAACTGGCCAGCCCTGGCCGGGTCGATGCTCGCGGCCCTCGCACTTGCGGCCTGCGCTCCTGCCAGTGCCGGTTCCGTCGCGCCCGCAACGTCGACCACCGGGCCGAAGAGCACCACCACCACGCCGCCCCCCGCCGCCACGGCGCACCCCACGACGGCGCCGGTCACCACGGCTGCCCTCCCGTCCACGACCGGTCCCTCGGGCTCCGTCGCGGCGCCGAGCACGCGGCATACCGCGTCGAAAGCCGGGCCCAGTCAGACCGCCACGGTGCGGCCGGGCGCCGCCGTGATCACCCTGGCCACCCTGAGGGTCAAGGGTCGGGCGCCGAGGACCGGCTACGACCGCGACCTGTTCGGGCAGGCCTGGGCCGACGTGGACCGCAACGGCTGCGACACCCGCAACGACATCCTGCGTCGCGACCTCACCGGCACCACCCTCAAGGAGGGCACCCACGGCTGCCTGGTGCTGACCGGCACCTTGGACGACCCCTACACCGGCACGCGGATCGCCTTCGTCCGGGGCAGGGGCACCTCGAACGCCGTCCAGGTCGACCACGTCGTCGCCCTGTCGGACGCGTGGCAGAAGGGCGCCCAGCGGTGGTCGACGCAGACCCGCACGGCCTTCGCCAACGACCCGCTCAACCTCCTCGCGGTCGACGGACCCACCAACCAGCGCAAGGGCGATGGCGACGCCGCCACCTGGCTGCCGCCGCGCAAGGCCGTCCGGTGCGGCTACGTCGCGCGGCAGATCGCGGTCAAGCACCGCTACGCGCTGGCGGTCACCACGGCCGAGCGTGACGCCATGGTCCGGGTGCTCACCACCTGCCCCGGGCAGGCGTTGCCACGCTGACGTCGTCCCGACCACCCTGAGGTCGCGAGACCACGGCGGCCCGGAAATCCTCCGGCGCCCGACTGGGTCGATCTGGCAGATTGACGGGTATGACCGGGTCCGTGTCCACGCAGGTCCCCACGGGCGCGCTCGTCTGGGTGCTGCTGGAGGGAGCCTCCGACGTCGCGGCCGTGCGCGTGGTCGCCGAGCGCGCAGGTCTCTCGCTCGAGGCGCGAGGGGTCGAGCTGGTCGACATGCACGGCGCGACCAACATCCGCCGCCACCTGCTCGACGCGGCGGCAGCCGTCGACAGCCCGCGGGTGCTGGGGATGTGCGACGCCCCGGAGGCGCCCTTCTTCGTCCGCGCCCTGCGCCGGGTCGGGTGTGCCGTGGACGGACCGGAGGACCTGCCCTGGTGGGGCTTCCAGGTCTGCGACCGCGACCTCGAGGACGAGCTGGTGCGCCATCTGGGCGAGGAGGGCACCCGGAGGGTGTTGGAGGAGCTCGGTCTCACCCAGCGGTTCGCGATGCTGACCCAGCAGCCGGCCTGGGTGACGGGCTCCTTCCACGACCGGGTCCACCGGTTCGCGGGTGCGGCCTCGGGGCGCAAGGAGCTGATGGCCGGAGCCCTGGCCGGGGCCCTCGACCTGGACGCGCTGCCGCTGCCGCTGACCGGCCTGCTCGACGCGATCTCCCGGTCCGGACCGACCTTCGAGGAGCTCCGCGGGGCGGCTTCAGCCTCGGATCGGACCGCCGAGGGACGCGGCTGACACCAGAGACCGGTGCCCGGCTCGGCCCGCCCCGATCGCGAGGGATGGCACGCACAGGGACTCCACAGTCACCGCACACCCCGGGTAGAGGGCGGCCCGGCACGGTGGAGCCATGACCACCGCAGCCCTCGCCCCCCGTCCTGCTCCGCTCGCCGCACTCCACGCGCCGTTCCGGCGACGTGGCCACCGCGTCGCTGCCGCAGCGCTCGTCCTCGCCGCTCTCTCCATCCCCGTCACCGGGACGGGCAGCGCGCTGGCCGCCACCCACGCGCCGGCCCACGTCAGGATGGCCGCCGTGGCCGACTCGGCGGTCGGCGTCGTCGCCGTCGGCAAGAACGACGTCTAGTCGGGCTGCCCGGAAGGCCTCTCCACGACGACGAACGTGGCGACACCCACGAGAGGGTGCCGCCACGTCGAGGTCAGATCGGGTCAGGCGTGGCCCACGCCGAACCCGGCCAGCCAGTTCTGGACGACGGGGATGTCGATCCGCTGGAGACCGCCGAGGTAGCGGCAGTTGGACGTGTAGCCGTAGCTGGTCACGGTCACCTGGTAACCACCGTTGAACGACGGGCCACCGGAGTCGCCGAAGCAGGTGCCGCCGCCGCCGCGCGGGTCGTTCTCGTTGCCGTTGACCTGCAGGATCTGCGGCGTGAGCTTCTGGCCCACCTCGTCGGTGACGCGACGGACGATCGGGTAGGACATCGGCGTCGGCTTCTGCGGGCCGGACTCCGCCTGACGGACCTCGGTGCCGTAGCCGACGGCCGTGAACAGCGTCTTGTTCAGCACGTTGGGCGTGTACTTGTCGAGGTAGTTGGTCGGGGCGATCGTCGCGGGCGCGATCCCGGCCACGGGGGCGTCGAGGACGATGACGCCGACGTCGTTCCAGTTCCTCAGATCGGTGAAGTCCGAGTAGCCCGGGTGGGTGTGGGAGGTGCCGCTGAGGAAGCCAGCCGCCGTCAGCTCTGCGGACGTGTAGCCCGCAGCGGGGTTGGCAGCCGCCGGGAGCGGCGACGGTGGGGCCTCGGCCACGACCGACTTGAACGTCACGGCCGTCTTGCCGACCGTGCCGTCGGTGCAGTGCGCTGCGGTGACCAGGACGGTCGGCGACACCAGGGTGGCGCTGCAGCGGAACCGGCCGGTGCCGTCGTAGAAGGCGATCATGCCCACGTTGGGGTGGCCGTTGCCGTCGAGGTCACCCCCGGTGATGGCTGATGCGGCGAGGGTGGTGCCCCCGACCATGGCGGTGCTGATGCCGAAGACGGCCAGCGCGCGACGAAGCTTCATGCGGACTCCCTACAGTCTGGTCACCCCCGTGGGCGACCAGCGCATTCAAACCCCTCGGGGGTCACCTGTCCAGAGTCATCGGGGGGATCTTCTGCGCGTATGCCGCGTGCTCACCACCGCGGCGACGTCTGCCGGCCGAGTTCCCTCAGCCGGGTGGGAACCAGGAACGCCTCAGACCTGGGTGCCGACGAGAGCGCCGATCGCATAGGTCACCAGCATCGCGACCAGACCGCCCGCGATGTTGCGCAGCACGGCCGGCCGCACGGGCGCCCGGCCCAGACGGGCACTGCCCCAACCGGTGAACGCCAGCGCCACGACGACCGCCACGGCGGTGACCCAGATCCTGGCCCCGGCAGGGGGCAGCAGGATGGCCAGCAGCGGCAGGAGGGCGCCGAGGGTGAAGGCCGACATCGAGGCCCAGGCGGCGTGCCACGGGTTGGTGAGCTCGTTGGGGTCGATGCCCAGCTCGGCCTCGGCGTGGGCGCCCAGTGCGTCGTGCTCGGTCAGCTGGCGGGCGACCTCGGCCGCGAGGTCGGGGGTCAGCCCCTTGTCCTGGTAGATCTGCGTCAGCTCCTCGAGCTCCTCCTCCGGCATCTCGCGGAGCTCACGCTTCTCCTTGGCCAGCAACGCCTTCTCGGTGTCACGTTGGGTGCTGACCGACACGTACTCGCCGGCCGCCATGCTCATCGCCCCGGCGGCGAGGCCGGCGATGCCGGCGGTCGCGATCGTCGAGCGCTCGACGGTCGCCGCCGCGACCCCGATGACGATGCCCGCCGTGGAGACGATGCCGTCGTTGGCGCCGAGCACGCCGGCGCGCAGCCAGTTGAGCCGGGCGCCGATGCCCTGATCGTGCTGTTCGCCGTCGTGGGGCTCCACCTGCGTCACTGCCTCAGCCACCGGCGGTCGCCCCCAGACGGGCGGCCGACTGGGCCACCCGGTGGGCGAGCTCGATGTCGAGCTGCGTCAGCCCGCCCTCGGAATGGGTGGAGAGCACGAACGTGACTGTGCGCCAACGGATGTCGATGTCGGGGTGGTGGTCCATGTCCTCGGCCTCGACAGCGACCTCGTCGACCAGCCGGATCGCCGTCGGGAAGTCCGGCGCCTCGTAGCTCGCCCTGATCTCGTCACCCTCGCGGGTCCACCCGGGCAGGTCGCCCAGCTGGCGCCCGATCTCCTCGTCGGTCAGCAGTCGGCTCATGACCCCAACTCTGGCAAGGAAGTCCACGCCTGTCATCGAAGCCCAGCCTCACCTCACTCGCCCCCAGAGACAGGTATGCCGCGTGCGCTCGGTGCGCACGCGGCATACCAGTCGTCGTGGTGGGGCTCAGAGAGCCTCGGTGACGGAGGCCGGGCCCATGAAGTCGGTGTCGACACCGTGGTCGCTCTGGGACGTGAGCTGGGCCTTGACCTCGTGGGTCTTCAGCTCTCCGGCAGCGATCTGCTCGGCGAAGTGACAGGCCACGCGGTGGCTCGCCGGCACGCCGTCGATGTCGATGACCCGCAGCTCGGGGCGCTCGGTGTCGCACCTGGTCTCCTGCCGCCACGGGCAGCGGGTGTGGAAGCGACAGCCCTTCGGCGGGTTCGCCGGGGAGGGCAGGTCGCCGGTGAGCAGGATGCGCTCGCGACGGTCCTCGATGAGGGGGTCCGGCACGGGCACCGCGGACATCAGCGCCCGCGTGTAGGGGTGCAGCGGCTTGGTGTAGAGGTCCTCCGCGTCGGACTCCTCGACGAGGGCTCCGAGGTACATCACGCCGATCCGGTCGCTGATGTGCCGCACGACGGCCAGGTCGTGGGCCACCACCAGGTAGGTGAGGCCGAACTCGTCCTGGAGCTCCTCGAGCAGGTTGATGACCTGGGCCTGCACCGACACGTCGAGCGCCGAGACGGGCTCGTCGGCGACGATCAGCTTGGGGTTCACCGACAGGGCCCGGGCGATGCCGATCCGCTGGCGCTGGCCGCCGGAGAACTCGTGCGGGTACTTCTTGAGCGCCGCGACGGGCAGCCCCACGGCCTTGAGCAGGTCACGCAGCCGCTGGCTCGCCTGCTTGGAGTCCTTGGCGAGGCCGTGCGCCTTCATACCCTCGAGCAGGAGGGACTCCACGGTCTGGCGCGGGTCCAGGCTGCCCATCGGGTCCTGGAACACCATCTGGATGTCCTGCCGCTTGTGGCGCAGCTCCTCGCCCTTGAGCGAGGCGATGTCGACCCCCTCGAAGTCCACCGAGCCGGCGGTGGGCGGCTCGAGGTTGAGGATGGCGCGGCCGAGCGTGCTCTTGCCGCAGCCGGACTCGCCGACCAGGCCGTAGGTCTCGCCCTTGCGAATCTGGAGGTCCACCCCGTCGACCGCGTAGACGTGTCCCACGGTCTTGTCGAAGATGACGCCCTTGCGGATCGGGAAGTGGACCTTCACTCCCTTGACGTCGACCAGGATCTCGTCGCTGATGGTCATCGGGTCACCTCCACGGGGTTGTGACAACGGAGCGCTCGCGACCCGTCCTCGACGAACTCAGGCGTGCGCTGGACGCACACGTCGATCGGCTGCGAGCAGCGCGGCGCGAAAGCGCACGCGTTGGCCCAGGGCAGATTGTCCGACACCGACCCCGGGATCGGGGTGAGCTTCTCGCCGCGCGACCCGTCCAGCCGGGGGATCGAGGCGAGCAGGCCGTGGGTGTAGGGGTGTCGCGGAGTCGCGAACAGCGGGTGGCGGTCGCCGCGCTCGACGATCCGCCCGGCATACAGCACGTTGACCCGGTCCACGAGGCCGGCGACGACGCCGAGGTCGTGGGTGATCATCACCAGGGCGGTGCCGTTCTCCTCGACCAGGTCCTTGAGCAGCGCCAGGATCTGCGCCTGGATCGTCACGTCGAGGGCAGTCGTGGGCTCGTCCGCGATGAGCAGGCGCGGCTCGCACGCCAGCGCCATCGCGATGAGCGCGCGCTGTCGCATGCCACCCGACAGCTGGTGGGGGTAGTCCTTGAGACGCCGGACCGGGTCGGGGATGCCGACCTTCTCGAGCATCTCGCGCGCCAGGGGCGTGGCCGCCTTGCGCGACAGCCCCTTGTGTCGCTCGAGGACCTCGGTGACCTGGAGGCCGATCGGCACCACGGGGTTCAGCGACGACAGCGGGTCCTGGAAGATCATGCCCAGGTCGCGACCTCGCCGGTCACGCATCTGTTCGCGGGACTGGGTCAGCAGGTTCGCCCCGCCGTAGAGGACCTCGCCCTCGACCTTGACGCCGCGCTGGGGGAGCAGTCCCATGATGGCCAGGGACGTGACCGACTTCCCGCAGCCCGACTCGCCGACCAGGCCGACGGTCTCTCCCGGACGGACGTCGAAGCTGACGCCGTCGACGGCGACGAAGGGCTTCTCGCCCTGTCGGGTGAAGGTGACGCGCAGGTCGCGCACCGACAGGAGGGGTTCCTCGCGGTTGCCTCGGGTCTGGACGTTCTCGATGGTCTCGGTCATGCGACGACTCCCTGAGGAAACGAGCGACGGAGGAGCAAGGAGGCCCGCGGGTCCCACGCTCTGCGTGGGCAGGGCGAGGAGCTTGGCCAGTGGAGCTCGGTCATGGTCGCCCTACCTCCTGCTCTTGGGGTCGAGGGCTTCGCGCAGTGACTCACCCATGAGGGTGAATCCGAGCGCGACGACGATGATGCACAGCGCCGGCCAGACGGCCAGGGCCGGGTTGTCGAAGATGTTGTTCTGCGCCTTGCCCAGCATCTGGCCCCACTCCGGCTGGCGGTCGTCGGGGTTGCCCAGGCCGAGGAAGGACAGCGCGGCGGCGTCGATGATGGCGCCGGCGATGACCAGGGTCGCCTGCACGATGACCGGGCCCAGGGAGTTCGGCAGCATGTGCCGGAACACGATGGCCGACTTCTTCACCCCCAGGGCTCTCGCCGCAAGGACGTGGTCGCTGGCGCGCTGGGCCAGCATGGAGCCGCGCAACAGCCGGGCGAAGATCGGCACCTGCACGGTCGCGATGGCGATGATGACGGTCCACTGGCTCGGCTGCGACGCGAGCGCGGCGATGGAGACGGCGAGCAGCAGCGACGGGATCGACAGCATGACGTCGACGATGCGCATCACCAGCGAGTCGACCCACCCCCCGAAGGCGCCGGCGAGGACGCCCAGGGACAGGCCGCCCATCAGGCCGAACAGCGTGGCGAAGACACCGACGATGAGGGTCTGGCGGCTGCCGACGATGAGGCGCGACAGCACGTCGCGGCCGGACGTGTCGGCGCCCAGCGGGAACCCGGGCTCGGCTCCGGGCACGGGGTTGCTCTGCGGCCGGACCTTGTCGAGCAGCAGGCCCTTGGTGGGGTCGTGCGGGGCGATGAGGGGGGCGAAGATAGCCAGCAGGATGAAGGCGAGGGTGATGCCGGCGCCGAGCAGGAACACCGGGTTGCGGCGCAGTCGGCGCCACGCGCTCGCGATGAGCGAGACGCCGGTGCTCTCCTCGATGTGTCCTGCGTCGTCGACGGTGACGGTCGCCGTGCCGCCGGCGCTGGCGGCCAGGTCGTCGATCCGGTTCTTCTTGTTCGTGGGATCCAGGGGGTTCGGCACTGGGGTCACCTCGTCCGCACTCGGGGGTCGATCACGGCATACGCGATGTCGACGAGAAGGTTGATCACGACGAACGTGATGGCCGCCATGAGGATGCACACCTGGAGGACGGCGTAGTCGCGCTTGGTGAAGGCCACCGCGACCGCCTCACCGATGCCGCCCCATGAGAACACGCGCTCGGTGAGGACGGCGCCCACGAGCAGGCCGCCGGTCTGCAGCCCGATCGTCGTGACGACGGGGAGCAGGGCGTTGCGGAGGATGTGCCGACCGCGGATGACCTTCTTGGTCAGGCCCTTGGACTCGGCGGTGCGCACGTAGTCCTCGTCCATGACGTCGAGCACCGAGGCACGGGTGATGCGGAAGATCACCGCGAAGGGGATGGTGGCCAGGGCCAGGCTCGGGAGCAGCAGGTGCTTGAGGGCGTCCCACGCCGCATCCCACTCGCGAGTCAGCACGCCGTCGAGGACGAAGAAGCCGGTGATGCGCGTGGCGTTCAGGCTCGGGTCCTGGCGACCGGAGACGGGCAGCCAGTGCAGCTGGATGGCGAAGAAGTACTTGAGCAGGAAGGCGAGGAAGAAGACGGGGACGGCGACGCCGATGAGGGACCCGACGACCGAGAGGTTGTCGAACGACGAGGCCCGGCGGCGGGCGGCCATGTAGCCCAGCGGGATGCCCAGCGCGATCGCGAACAACAGGGCGAAGAAGCTCAGCTCCAAGGTGGCGGGGAAGCGCTGGATGAAGACCTGCATGGCGTCGACACCTGGCTGGACCCCGGTGCTGGAGCCGAACTGGCCCTTGGCAGCACGCTTGGCGAACTCCCAGTACTGCACGTAGATCGGCTCGTCGAGGCCGAGGGCCTTCTCGAGGGCGGCGCGGCGCTCGGGGGTCGCCTTCTCGCCGAGGATGGCGGACACCGTCCCGCCCGGGAGGCTGCGCAGCCAGAGGAAGACCAGCAGGGACAGGACGAAGACCACCCCCACCATCTGCAGCAGCCTTCGCAGGATGAATCTCAGCACGGTGGCTCAATCTCCTTCACTGGCGGTCGGGATGACCGGAGTCGATCACGTCCGACGACCGTCCACAACAGAACGACGCTATTACATGACTGTGGCCGTCCCAGCGATTCTGCTGGGACGGCCACAGTCCTAGGAAGAGCTGTCCGAGGCGAACCTCAGATCTACTTGTTCACCGTGACCGTCGAGAACGTCTCCGCGGTCAGCGGGCTGGCCACGAGGCCCTTCAGCTTGCTGCTGACGACCAGGGCCGGCGGGGAGTGGCTGATCGCCAGACCCGGGAGGTCCTGCTCCATGATCTCCTGGTTCAGCTTCTCGTAGGCGGTGGCGCGCTGGCCCTCGTCCACGATCGCGTCCGCAGCCTGGAGGTCGGCCGACAGCTTCGCGCCGTACGACGTCGCACTGGTGTGGAAGTCGTTCGTCTTGAGGCTGCCGAAGAAGGTCCCGATGAAGTTGTCGGGCGAGTTGTAGTCACCGGTCCAGCCGAGCAGCCACGCGTCGTAGCCACCGTTGTCGACCGTGTCGAGGTAACCACCGTTCCACGGCTTGGTGACGACCTTGACCTTGATGCCGACCGCCTCGAGGTCGCTGCGCAGCGCCTCGTAGATCTTCTGCGGGTCCGGCATGTACGGACGCGACACCTCGGACGGGTAGGCGAACGTCAGGGTCATGCCCTCGGCGCCGGCCTCCTTGAGGAGAGCCTGGGCCTTGGCCTTGTCGTAGCCATAGGGCTGCAGCTCCTTGTTGTAGCCGGCCACGGTCTCGGGCATGAACTGCGTCGCCACCGTTGCGCCCTCGGGCAGCTGGGTCTTGACCAGCTGGTCACGGTTCAGGGCGTAGTAGAGAGCCTGACGGACCTTCAGGTCCTTCAGCTTCGGGTTCTTGGCCGGGTTGAGGCCCATGTAGAGGATGTTGAAGGCGGGGCGCACGAGGACGTTGTTGCCCGAGTCCTTCAGACCCTTCCAGTCGGCCGGGTTCGGGAGGTCGTAGCCGTCGATGCTGCCGGCCTCGAGCTCCTGGCGACGGGTGCTCTCGTCGGGGATGATCTTGAACACGAGCTTGGCCGTCTTGGCCTTCTCGCCCCAGTAGGCGTCGTTGCGCACGAGCGTGACCGTCTTGTTGGCCTCGTCGAACTTGTCGAGCTTGTAGGGACCGGTGCCGACCGGGTTCTTGGAGTAGGCCGGGTAGCCGAAGCCCTCGCCCTGCTTGGTGACGTTGTTGGCGTCACCGGCCTTGAGCGCCTTGGGCGACTGCATGGAGAACGAGTCCAGCGACAGCGCCGTCGGGAACTTGGACGTCGCACGGCTGATCTTGATGACCGCCGTCATGTCGTCCTTGGCCGAGCAGCTCTGGTAGAGCGCGTTGGCGGCGTCGGACTTGAACGCCCCCATCACGTCTGCCCAGTAACCAGCCGGGCCGCCCTGGGCGACCGTGTTCTGGTCGAACATGCGCTCCATGTTGTAGCAGACGGCCTCGGCGTTGAACGCCTCGCCGTCCCAGAACTTGACGCCTTCGCGCAGGGAGAAGGTCCACTCCTTGCCGTCGGCAGAGGCCTCCCACTTGGTGGCCAGCTCGGGCTCGATGTCGGCGGTGCCCGGCTTGATGCCGACCAGGCCTTCCATCATCTGGCGGGTGACCCGGAAGGTCTCACCGTCAGTGGCGTAGAAGGGGTCGAAGAGCTCCGGGGCGCCGGCGGCGCCGAAGGTGATGGTGTCCTTGACGTCTCCACCGCCGCTCGACGCATTGCCGTCGGAGGTTCGGTCGGACTGGGCACAGGCTGCCAGCGTGAGGGCCAGCGTCGTCGCCAAGGCGACGACCGGGGCCGCCTTCCGCGTGAGCTTCATGTATACCTCGCTTGATGTGCGATCTTTGGTCGACCCGGTCGGGCGCCAAGGGTGGTGCTGGGTGGTGCTCCTCCGCAGGAAGAAAGCGTGCGCAATCCTTCTGCGGTTGTCGGCAGACCCTAGCGAGAACTGCGGTCGCTGGACCCGTGCGCCGCGGAAATTAACAAAAGTGAGACACATGTCCGAAATGGCAGCAGGACCGGTCCGCGAGGTCGTGGGCGCCGCGGTCGTCGACGACCTGGCCCGCCCCACGCGACTGCTGGCCGCCCGGCGCACCGAACCGCCCGCGCTGGCGGGTGGCTGGGAGTTCCCGGGCGGCAAGATCGACCCCGGGGAGCTGCCCGAGGAGGCGCTGCACCGCGAGCTGCGCGAGGAGCTCGGCGTGGCGGTGACGCTGGGGGAGCGGGTGCCCGGACCGCTCGAGGGTGGTCGGTGGCCGCTCGGTGAGTCATGGGCGATGACCGTCTGGTTCGCGACGGTCACCGCCGGTGAGCCGGCCCCGATCGAGGACCACGACGAGCTGCGCTGGCTGGCTGCCGACGAGCTGTATGCCGTGCCCTGGCTTCCGGCGGACCTCCCCATCGTCGACGCGATAGCCCCCCTCCTGCACTGAGTGAGCGCCATCAGGCTCAATCGACCCCAGGTGGCACCGAATGCGCTCACTCGGTGGTGAGTGGACGGCCGGGTGGGCTGCCTGCACGGCCAGCCACGCGGCATACCGGCGTGTGGGTGTGCTCACGCGGGCAGGCGCGCGTGGTCAAGGCGTGCTCGAAAGCCTGAGACAATGGTGCTCATGCCTATGAAGACCCGCGGTGACATCCGCAATGTCGCCATCGTTGCCCACGTCGACCACGGAAAGACCACGCTGGTCGACAAGATGCTCTGGCAGGCCGGTGCGTTCGGCGAGCACCAGCACGTCGACGAGCGGGCGATGGACTCCGGCGACCTGGAGCGCGAGAAGGGGATCACCATCCTCGCGAAGAACACCGCCATCCACTACGCCGGCAAGGCGGCCGCCGAGGCGGGTCTGCCCGACGGGGCGACGATCAACATCATCGACACCCCCGGCCACGCCGACTTCGGTGGCGAGGTCGAGCGCGGTCTGTCCATGGTGGACGGCGTCGTGCTGCTGGTGGACGCGTCTGAAGGCCCGCTGCCGCAGACCAGGTTCGTGCTCCGCAAAGCGCTCGCCGCGAAGATGCCCGTGGTCCTCTGCATCAACAAGGTCGACCGTCCCGACAGCCGTATCGCGGAGGTCGTCGACGAGGTCTACGAGCTGTTCATGGACCTCGACGCCGACGAGCACCAGATCGAGTTCCCGATCGTCTACGCCTCGGCCAAGAACGGCCGCGCGTCGATGAACCGCCCCGAGAACGGCGGCCTGCCGGACGCCGAGGACCTCGAGGCACTCTTCGAGACGATCCTCTCCACGATCCCCGCGCCGGTCTACGACGACGAGGCGCCGCTCCAGGCCCACGTCACGAACCTCGACGCCTCCAACTTCCTCGGCCGCCTCGCCCTCCTGCGCGTGCACAACGGCACGATCCGCAAGGGCCAGCACGTCGCGTGGTGCAAGGTCGACGGCACCGTCGAGCGGGTCAAGATCACCGAGCTGCTGATGACCGAGGCGCTGGAGCGCAAGCCCGCCGAGTCGGCTGGCCCCGGCGACATCATCGCCATCGCCGGTATCCCGGAGATCATGATCGGGGAGACCCTCGCGGACGCCGAGAACCCCATCCCGCTGCCCGTCATCACGGTCGACGAGCCGGCCATCTCCATGACGATCGGCACCAACACCAGCCCGATGGTGGGTCGCGTCCGTGGGTCCAAGGTCACCGCGCGCATGGTCAAGGACCGCCTCGACAAGGAGCTCATCGGCAACGTCTCGCTGCGCGTGCTCCCCACCGAGCGCCCCGACGCCTGGGAGGTGCAGGGTCGAGGTGAGCTCGCCCTGGCGATCCTCGTCGAGCAGATGCGGCGCGAGGGCTACGAGCTGACCGTCGGCAAGCCGCAGGTGGTCACCCGCGAGGTCGACGGCAAGACGCACGAGCCGGTCGAGCGCCTCACGATCGACACCCCCGAGGAGTTCCTCGGCCCGATCACCCAGATCCTGGCCACCCGCAAGGGCCGCATGGAGCAGATGACCAACCACGGCACCGGCTGGGTCCGGATGGAGTTCCTCGTGCCGTCGCGCGGTCTCATCGGATTCCGCACGCTCTTCCTCACCGAGACGCGCGGCACGGGCATCGCCCACCACGTGTTCGAGGACTACGAGCCGTGGTTCGGCCCGATCACGACCCGCACCAGCGGCTCGCTCGTGTCCGACCGCACCGGTGTCGTGACGGCCTACGCCATGGTGAACCTCCAGGAGCGCGGGACGCTGTTCGTCGACCCGACCACGGAGGTCTACGAGGGCATGATCGTCGGCGAGAACTCGCGCGCCGACGACATGGACGTCAACATCACCAAGGAGAAGAAGCTCACCAACGTGCGCGCCTCCTCCTCGGACAACTTCGAGAAGATCGTGCCGCCACGCAAGCTGAGCCTCGAGCAGTCGCTCGAGTTCTGCCGCGAGGACGAGTGCGTCGAGGTCACCCCCGAGGCGGTCCGCATTCGCAAGGTCGAGCTCGACCAGACCATCCGCGCCCGTAGCGCCGCCCGGGCGCGCAACGCCTGAGGCGTGCGGCCCTCGATGCAGGCCCTCCGACCACGGAGGACCACGGTCCTGGCCGTGGGCGCAGCGACTGCTGCGCTCACGGTGTCGGCCTGCACCGGCACGGCCACTGACGGGTCCAGTGACGCCGGCCCGGCTGGTCAGCTGACCGTCCTGTCCCTGGGGCCGGTCGCCACCTGGGACCCGCAACGGATCTCGACCCCGCAGGACATCGCGTTCGCGGGCCGGGTGTTCATCCGCACGCTCACGGCCTTCCCCGCCGGCGCCGATGCCGCCCGGCAGCGCGCGGTCGAGGGCGACCTGGCCACCACGGGCGGCGCCGTGGACACCACCCTGAAGCGGTGGTCCTTCACGCTGCGTGACGGCGTGAGCTGGCAGGACGGGTCGCCGGTCACCTGCGACGACGTGCGTTACGGCATCTCCCGGTCCTTCGCCGACCCGTTCGCGTCAGAGGGGCTCAACTTCCCGCTGGCCTACCTGGACATCCCGCGCAAGGCCGACGGGTCGTCGGTCTACGAGGGGCCGTTCGCCAAGGATGCCAAGGGCCAGGCGGCGTTCGACAAGGCAGTGTCCTGCGAGGGCACGACGGTCACGTTCAGGCTCAGCACGCCGATGGCCGACTTCAACCAGGTCGTCGCGCTGCCGGTGTTCGCCCCGGTCAAGCAGTCGCAGGACAAGGCCGCAGACGGCACGTATGCCGTGTTCTCCAACGGCCCCTACCAGCTCAAGGATGCCTGGAACCCCAGTGCGGGCGGCACCTTCGAGCGAAATCCTCGCTGGGACAAGGCTTCTGACCCGATCCGGCAGGCGAAGCCCACCTCGATCGACTACGTCGAGGGCACAGAGTCGCAGACCGCGGTGCAGCAGGTCATCAACGACGCCGGCGTCCACCGTCGTGCGGTCACGCTCGACTCCGCGCCGCCGGCCATGCAGCAGCACGTCCTGACCGACGCGCCCCTCAAGGCCCGATCGGTGAACCCGTCGGCCCAGTTCGTCGACTACCTCGCGCCCAACGTCAGCACCGGCGTCATGCGCAACCCCAAGGTCCGCCAGGCACTGGCCCTCGCGACCAACCGGGAGGGCTACGTCAACGCCCTCGGCGGGGCGAGCGCGGCCACCGAGGCATACTCCCTCATCGGCCCGGCTCTGCCCGGGCACACCGACTCCGATCCCGTGGGCGCTGGTCCAACGGGGGACGCCGGCGCGGCGAAGGCAGCCCTGCAGGAGGCCGGGCTGACGCTGCCGGTGAAGATCCGGGTGTCCTACCGCTCGACGCCCACCGCCGACAAGGCCATGGCCGCGCTCGTGAACGGTTGGGAGTCGGCCGGCTTCACGGTTTCCCTCCAGCCGATTGAGCAGGACTACTTCGCCGAGGTGTCCAAGCCGACCCGCTCCGCCCAGACCGACGTCTTCTGGGCCAACTGGGCGCCCGCCTGGCCGTCGGCCTCGACCGTCATCCCCCCGTTGTTCGACAGCCGCCTCAACCTGTCCGACAGTGGCAACGGCCGTGACTTCGGTGGCTTCGTCGACTCCGCGGTCAATGCCGAGATCACCCGCATCGGCACGCTGTCCGACGCGACCGCCCGCGCCGACGCGTGGAACCGGCTCGACGCGTCGCTGGCCGAGCGTGGCGTGTTCGTGGCGCTGGCCCAGCGCAAGGCCCTGTTCGTGGCGGGCAGCTCGGTGACCGGCCTGTCGGCCAACGAGGCACTGGGCGGGTTCGTCGACCTCGCGGCCGTG
Organism: Pedococcus sp. P5_B7; assembly: GCF_054049895.1. NCBI lineage: Bacteria > Bacillati > Actinomycetota > Actinomycetes > Micrococcales > Intrasporangiaceae > Pedococcus > Pedococcus sp. P5_B7. Next base: position 895,286 of record NZ_JBFULM010000002.1, on the reverse strand, counting down.
GGTGTGGAATAGCGACGTGAGCCCCCAGCCCGAGAGCCTGTTGTTCGTCCATGCCCACCCGGACGACGAGACACTGACTGCGGGCCTCACCATGGCCCGCTACGTGCGGGACGGCCACCGGGTGCACGTGCTGACCTGCACTCTCGGGGAGGAGGGCGAGGTCATCCCGCCCGAGCTGGAGCACCTCGACGCCGCCCACGACGACGTCCTGGGCGCCCATCGCCTCGAGGAGCTGCGGGCCGCGATGGCTGCCCTCGGCGTCACCCACGAGGTGCTGGGCGCGGACCCCGCCGCGGGTGCGCTGTCGCGCTACCGCGACTCCGGCATGGCCGGCACGCCCAGCGCGGCGAACCCCGACGCGTTCTCGAACGCCGACGTCGACGAGGCGGCGGCGCTCGTCGCCGACGAGCTGAGGCGCCTGCGCCCGGGCGCCGTGGTGACCTACGACGAGCACGGTGGGTACGGCCACCCCGACCACGTCCAGACCCACCGCGTCACCTGCGCGGCCGTCGCCTCCCTGCCTCCCGAGGAGCGACCGGCCCTGTATGCCGTGCTGGTGCCGCAGTCGTGGGCGCGCCAGGACCGCGAGTGGCTGGGGGACCACCCTCCGACCGGCACCGGGTGGAAACTCCCCGACCCGGACGGTGACTACCCACCGTCGGTCGTCGCCGACGAGCTGGTGACGCACGAGGTGGTCAGCCCGGAGCTGGTGCCGGTGCAGGCCGCGGCCCTGCGCGAACACGTCACGCAGGTGACCGTGGCGGAGTCCGGTGACGTCTATGCACTGTCCAACGACATCGCCGCCCGGATCCCGGGCCGCGAGGGCTTCTCCCGCCTCGACCCGACCACGGGCCTGCTCGCGCCGTCCGACGCGCAGGCGAGCGGGCGGCATACCGACCTCTTGGGCGGTGACCGGTGAGCCCCGCCGACGCTCCCCTCCCGATGTCGGCCGACGACGGTGCCGTGGCACCGGCAGCGCCGGTGGACGGCGACCAGTTCCGCCTGGCCATGGGACGGTTCGCCACCGGTGTCACCGTGCTGACCACCTTCAGCGCTGGTCACGACCACGCCATGACGGCCAACGCGCTGACCTCGGTCTCGATGGACCCGTTGCTGGTGCTGGTCTGCGTCGAGGTCGACGCACGCTTCCACGACGCGATCGTCGAGTCGGGGGTCTGGGGCGTCAGCGTGCTCGGCGCCGACCAGCGAGCGGTCGCCCAGTGGCTCTCCACGCAGGGACGGCCGTTGCACGGGCAGCTGGACCGCATCGCGCACCACCGCGGCAGCGCGACTGGGGTGGCCCTCCTCGACGACGCCCTGGCCACCCTCGAGGTGCGGACCACGGCGGTTCACCCCGCCGGTGACCACAGCATCGTGGTCGGCGAAGTAGTCTCGCTGGCGAGCACCGAGCACCCCGCAGATGCGCTGGTGTACTACCGAAGCCGATACCAGGCGCTGAAGTGAGGGGAGTCTGCCTGTGAAGGACAGCGGTTCGGCCGGGCTGCGCTTCGGCATCGCCGTCGCGGTGCTGCTGGCCGGCTACCTCGGGATGGCGTGGTTCCTCGGGCGGCACATCCCCTCCAACTCCACCGTCGCCGGGGTGCCCGTGGGTGGCATGGCGCCGAAGTCCGCGGAGGACACGCTGCGCCGTGCGCTGGCCACGCGGGAGGGCGCCAAGGTCACGCTGCAGGCGGGCGACAAGACCTTCCAGCTGGACCCCAAGGCCGCCGGTCTCGCGATCGATTACGCGGGCACCGTCGACGGCCTCTCGGGCTTCAGCCTCAACCCCGCCGATGTCTGGAACAACCTGTCCGGCGGGTCCGCGGAGAAGCTCGAGACGAGCGTCGACCGCGACAAGCTGCGCGCCGCGCTCCAGGGCGCCGAGGCCACCCTCGACACGAAGGTCGTCCAAGGATCGGTGACCTTCCCGGCCGGCAAGGTCAAGGTCGTCGAGCCGGTGGAGGGGGCGACCCTCTCGGTGGAGAAGACCGCCGACGAGGTCGCTGCCCGCTGGCCCAGCACCACCTCGATCACTCCACAGCTCGACAAGGTTGCTCCCGCTGTCAGCGCGCAGGAGGTGGATCGGGCGGTGGCCGAGTTCGCCGCGCCCGCGGTGTCCGCACCGGTCACGGTCAAGGTGGGAGCGAAGACCTTCGCCGTCCCGCCCGCGGTGTTCGCGCCTGCCCTGGCGATGAAGCCGGACTCGGCCGGCCACCTCGCTCCGGCGATCGACAACGTCAAACTCGTTGCGGCAGTGCGGAAGTCGGCTTCCACTGTGGGTCTCGAGGCGAAACCGCGTGACGCCAAGATCACCTTCCAGGGGACCAAGCCGGTCGTGGTGCCGTCGGCTGCCGGCACGACCCTCGACGAGAAGTCGGTCGTGTCGACGTTCGTCCCTGCGCTGACCTCGTCGACCCGCACCGCGACCGTCACCAGTGCGGTGGTGCAGCCCAAGCTGACCACCGCAGAGGCCGAGAAGATCAAGCCGCGCGAGGTGGTCTCGACCTTCACCACCTACTTCCCGTACAACCCGCCACGCACCGAGAACATCACCATCGCGGCGCGCACCCTCAACGGCACCTACGTCGGCCCGGGCGAGCAGTTCAGCCTCAACAAGGTGCTCGGCCAGCGCACGGCGGCCAAGGGTTACAACCCCGCGCCCGTGATCAACAACGGCCGCCTCACGACGGACTACGGCGGCGGCATCTCGCAGCTGTCGACGACGACGTTCAACGCGGCGTTCTTCTCGGGCGTACGGATCGACGAGTACCTCGCGCACAGCTTCTACATCTCGCGCTACCCCGAGGGCCGCGAGGCGACGATCTCCTGGCCCGACGTCGACCAGAAGTGGACCAACGACACGGGCTACGGGATCCTCATCCAGGCCTTCGTCTCCAACGGGTCCGTGACGGTGACGTTCCACGGCACCAAGGTGTGGGACATCGAGAGCGTCAAGAGCCCGCGGCGCAACGTCGTGCAGCCGAAGACCATCGTGGACGACAAGCCCGGGTGCGTGACCCAGTCACCGAGCACCGGCTTCGACGTCACGGTCACCCGGGTCTTCAAGAAGGCCGGCAAGACGATCCGCTCATCCAACTTCACCACGCACTACATCCCCGAAGACAAGGTCACCTGCACGCATCCGGCCGCAAGCTGAGCGTTCCGAGGGGTCGATTTGGTGTCGGCCTTCCGCCCAGGGCGTCACCAGGACCGCCGGCGCCCTCGTCTCCGGCACCTCGGTCAGGGCCGCCTGATGGTCTTGTCCCACAGCTGATCGACCGGAGCGAGCCGGGCGACCCGACCTATTCGGTCTACCTCACGAGGTGGGCGTAGGGGTCCGGTCGTTCGGACTCGCTGCGCAGCACGCAGAACTCGTTGCCCTCCGGGTCGGCCAGCGTGACCCAGCCCGTGCCGGGTCCGTGGTGGTCGCGCAGGTCGTGCACGAGCGTCGCGCCGGCCCCGAACAGCCGCTCGACCTCCTCGTTCATGGTGCGGTCGGTCGGCCAGAGGTCGAAGTGCACGCGGTTCTTGACCGTCTTGCCCTCCGGCACCTCGATGAAGAGCACCCGCTGGCGGCCGTCCGGCGAGAAGATCATGCACTCCTCGTGACCCGGGAGGTTGGGGTCGCGGGGGTCCTCGGAGAAGCCCAGGACCTGGCCCCACCAGACCGACTGGTCGTGGGCGTTGCGCGAGTCGATGCTGGTGTGCGAGATGCGTGACGTCATGGCGTCACTCTGGCCGTTCCGGACGACTGCGCGCCAGCCGGTTTCGGTGTGCGGGTCCGGCGACGCGAGGCGTCGGGCTGGTCAGCCCTGGGTGAGGTAGGCGTACGACGAGTGGACGTCGAAGCCGAGCCGCCGGTAGAGACGGACCGCGGTGTCGTTGTCGTGCTCCACCTGGAGGTGGATCAGCCCGATGTCCTCGTGGCGCAGGTGTGCCGCGAGGGCAGCGGTGAGGTGGGCGGCCAGTCCGCGACCTCGGTATGCCGGGTCGGTCCAGACCGCGCCAAGCCCCGCCCATCCGGCACCGATTCCCATGCGTGCCAACGCGATCGGTCTGGTCCCGGCGGCATCCGCAGCGCGCAGGCCGAGCTGCTGCGACAGGCCTCCGCCGGGCGTGATGCTCGCGAAGACCACGCGGGGGCTGTCCCGGAGGACCGCCTCGGTGGCGCCCGGCACGGTCGCGCGGGTGAGCCGGTAGGCCTCCAGCCACTGGGGCGTGAGCTCGCTGCCGAGAGTCACGGCCGGGCCGCCGGGATCGGCTGCGGCGATGGTCTCCCGCGCGGCCGTGAGGTTGAGGGTGCGGCTGCCCACCAGGTAGCCCCGACCCAGGAGGAGCGCACCCAACGGGTCGTCGGCGGGGTCGAAGCCCTCGGGCCCGGCGAGGGCGAACTTGGCTGGGAGTCCGCGCGCGGCATACCAGTCCTCGACGTCCGCGACGGCGTCGGCGAGGGGCTTGCCGGGGTCGCCGACGGGCACCACGGAGTTGCCGCGCTGGGTGTAGCCGGCGGAGGCGCGCAGCGCCCAGTCGCCGACGGTCGCGCGCTCGACCGCTCCCCACGCGGGCGTCATCACCCGCTGCAGGTCCTCGATCGTCAGGGCGAGGTGGGCCGCGCCTCGCCTGGACGGCTTCGGCGGCACCTCCTTGGCGGCCGTCACCCGCGCGACCTCGATCGTCACGACGCCGCGGGACGTCTCGACCTGGACGCTCTGCGCGTCGCGGGCGACGAGCGTGCCGACTGCGTCGGTGAGCGTCGCGCCGGTGGTCGGGTCCGGTGTCTCCAGCCGCCACCTGACCACGACTCGGGACCCGAGGGGGAGGTTGCTGACGTCTGCCGACATGAGCCGCATAGTATGTGCGGCATGACGTACGTGATCGCCCAGCCTTGTGTGGACCTCAAGGACAAGGCCTGCATCGAGGAATGTCCGGTCGACTGCATCTACGAAGGTGAGCGGTCCCTCTACATCCACCCGGACGAGTGTGTCGACTGCGGTGCGTGCGAGCCGGTCTGCCCCGTCGAGGCGATCTACTACGAGGACGACACCCCCGAGCAGTGGGCCGACTACTACAAGGCGAACGTCGAGTTCTTCGACGACCTCGGGAGCCCGGGCGGTGCGGCCAAGCTGGGCCTGATCCCCAAGGACCACCCGCTGATCGCCGACCTGCCGCCGCAGGTCCACGACGAGTGAGCGACGCCACGTGACGAGCCTGCGGGCTCTGCCTGACTTTCCCTGGGACTCGCTCGCTCCGTACAAGGAGCGGGCGAGTTCCTTCTCTGCTGGCGAGCCCGGCGGCGGGATCGTCGACCTGTCGGTCGGTACGCCCGTCGACCCGACCCCCGAGGTCGTGCAGGAGGCGCTGCGGGCCGCCGCTGACGCGCCGGGCTACCCACAGACCTACGGCACGTCCCAGCTCCGCGAGGCGGTGGCGACGTGGTTCGCCCGCCGGCGCGGGGTGCCGGACCTCGACCCCGACGGGGTCATGCCGACGGTGGGCTCGAAGGAGCTCGTCGCGTGGCTGCCGACCCTGCTGGGTCTGGGGGAGGGCGACATCGTGGGCTTCCCCGGGGTGGCCTACCCGACCTACGACGTGGGCGCGCGCCTGGCGGGGGCTCGGCCGCAGGTGGTCGACGGCCTCGCCGCGTTGGGCCCGCTGACCGCCGCCACGACGCCAAAGCTCTTGTGGCTCAACAGTCCGAGCAACCCGACCGGCCGCGTCCTCGGCATCGACCACCTCGCCAAGGTGGTCGCCTGGGCGCGCCAGCACGGCGTCGTGGTGGCCAGCGACGAGTGCTACGCCGAGCTCGACTGGCGACCGGATGGCGGCGACGACGCCGCTCCGACGACGCCGAGCATCCTCGACCCGCGGGTCTGCGGCGGCAGCCACGACGGGCTGCTCGCCGTCTACTCGCTGAGCAAGCAGTCCAACCTCGCCGGCTACCGAGCCGCGTTCGTCGCCGGCGACGTGGCGCTCGTGCGACGCCTGCTCGAGGTGCGCAAGCACGCCGGGATGATCGTGCCGTGGCCGGTGCAGCAGGCCCTCACGGTCGCGCTCGGCGACGACGTCCACGTGGCCGACCAGAAGGCCAGGTATGCCGCGCGGCGAGCCACGTTGCGCGCTGCCGTCGAGGGCTTCGGGATGCGGGTCGACCACTCCGACGCGGGCCTCTACCTCTGGGCGACGCGGGGTGAGGACGCCTGGGCGACCGTCGACGCGATGGCCGCGCGCGGCATACTCGTGGCGCCCGGCAGCTTCTACGGCGAGGCCGGACGTGAGCACGTGCGCATCGCCCTCACCGCCACCGACGAGCGCATCGCCGCAGCGGCCGAGCGTCTCGCGCGCTAGTCGGGTCGATTCCCTGAGGCCCGCGATGGTGGGGTAGCGTCGCAGTGCGCGGGAAGCGCCCGGTGGCACACGGATCTGGGCGCCCGCATCACGTGGAGGATGGATTTCGCATGACTGACGCAACTGCTGGCGCCACCCTGACGGCCGGGGACAAGACCCTCGACCTCCCCCTGGTCAAGGCTTCCGAGGGCAACGACGGCTACGAGATCTCCAAGCTGATGAAGGTGACTGGCAACGTCACGCTCGACAGCGGGTTCGTCAACACCGCGTCGTGCAGCAGCGCCATCACCTACATCGACGGCGACGAGGGGATCCTGCGCTACCGCGGCTACCCGATCGAGCAGCTGGCCGAGAAGTCGAGCTTCCTCGAGGTCTCCTACCTCCTCATCTACGGCGAGCTCCCCACCCAGGCCCAGCTCGACGACTTCGACCAGAAGATCCGGCGCCACACGCTGCTGCACGAGGACCTCAAGGCCTTCTTCGGCGGCTTCCCCCGCGACGCCCACCCGATGCCGGTGCTGTCGTCCGCGGTGTCCGCGCTCTCGACCTTCTACCAGGACAGCCTCGACCCGTTCGACAAGGAGCAGGTGGAGATCTCCACGGTCCGCCTGCTGGCCAAGCTGCCGACCATCGCGGCCTACGCCTACAAGAAGTCGGTCGGCCAGCCGTTCCTCTACCCCGACAACTCCCTGTCCGTGCCGGAGAACTTCCTGCGCATGACGTTCGGCTTCCCCGCCGAGCCCTACGACATGGACGAGGACATGGTCAAGGCGCTCGACCTGCTCCTCATCCTGCACGCCGACCACGAGCAGAACTGCTCGACCTCGACGGTGCGCTTGGTCGGTTCGTCCAACGCCAACCTGTTCGCGTCGATCTCGGCCGGCATCAACGCCCTGTTCGGGCCGCTGCACGGAGGCGCCAACCAGGCGGTCCTGGAGATGCTCAACACGATCCACCAGGATGGCGGCGACGTCGACACCTTCGTCAAGAAGGTCAAGAACAAGGAGGACGGGGTCAAGCTGATGGGCTTCGGCCACCGGGTCTACAAGAACTACGACCCGCGCGCCGCCATCATCAAGAAGACGGCCGACAAGATCCTCACCAAGGACGGCGTCTCCGACCCCCTGCTCGACATCGCGCTCCAGCTCGAGCAGCGGGCCCTCGAGGACGACTACTTCGTGGAGCGCAAGCTCTACCCGAACGTCGACTTCTACACCGGCCTGATCTACAAGTCGATGGGCTTCCCCGAGCGGATGTTCACCGTGCTCTTCGCGCTCGGCCGGCTGCCCGGCTGGATCGCCCAGTGGCGCGAGATGATCGAGGACCCGCAGACCAAGATCGGCCGCCCGCGCCAGATCTACACCGGTGCCACCGAGCGCGACTACGTCGCCATGACCACCCGCTGACCCTCCCGCACCTTCACGTCGCGCCCAGTGCCGACGGGTGGTCAGGGGGCGAAGGTGACGGTCACGGTGTTGGCCAGGCCGCCCTTCTTCGCGTCGTGCCACTCCCAGCCGGAGGAGTTCCGCGTGCGGGTCCACTCGCGGGAGCCGACCTGCACCGACGTGGCGCCGTGCACCGAGGCCTTCGCCACGGCATACGCACCGGCACTCCAGGCGGCGCGCTCGGAACCGGCAGCCACGGTCAGGGTGCGACCGCTGACGCTGGCCTTGACGCCGAGCTCCTTCGACAGCGCGGACTTCAGCGCCGCGGGGTCGCCGGACGTGGCGTCGTCGAGGCGGCAGCCCATGCCCTCAGGTGAGTGGCCGCTGAGGGTCGAGGCGAGCAGCCGGCCCTCGGTCTCGTGGTCGGCGTACGCCTCGGGGTAGGCGCTCTTCTGCACCTCCTGCGCGATCTCGGTGATCCGCATGTTCTCGTAGCCGTCGACCTTCACCAGCGCGTCGTAGAACTTGTTGGTGGCGTAGACCGGGTCGAGGATCTGGTCGACCGTGCCCCAGCCCTGGCTCGGCCGCTGCTGGAACAGCCCGACTGAGTCGCGGTCGCCGTACTTCAGGTTGCGCAGCTTGGACTCCTGGATCGCCGTCGCGATCGCGATGGTGGCGGCGCGCGCAGGCAGCCCCCGCTTCTCGGCCACCGCCTCGATCGTGGCCGCGTATGCCGTCTGGCTGGGGTCGAAGTCGACCTTCGCCCCACCTGCGGACGCCTGGCAGCGCGGGCCGCCGAAGTTGCTGACCAGCCCTCGGCCGCCGACCACGCCGGCGACCACGAGTCCAGCGGCGAACAGCAGGAGCACGAAGCGGGTGGCCAGCGTGCGGGTCCGCGAAGGGGGCCGTTGCTCCGAGAGGACGACGCCGCCGCGCCTAGTCGTTGGCATGCAGGGCCGAGTTCAGGACGATGCCGTGGCCGTCACGCGCGCGGGCCTCCACCGTGCCGGTGACCGAGTTGCGGATGAAGAGCAGGTTGGACTGGCCAGAGAGCTCGCGGGCCTTGACCACCCGACCGTCCGTGAGCGTCACCTTCGTGCCGGCCGTGAGGTAGAGGCCGGCCTCGAGCACGCAGTCGTCGCCGAGGGCGATGCCCAGGCCCGACTCGGCCCCGAGCAGGCAGCGCTCGCCGATGCTCACGCGAGCCGTGCCGCCGCCCGACAGGGTGCCCATGGTGGACGCGCCTCCACCGATGTCGGAGCCGTTGCCGACCACGACGCCCTGGCTGATCCGGCCCTCGACCATGGAGTGGCCGAGGGTGCCGGCGTTGAAGTTGACGAAGCCCTCGTGCATGACGGTCGTCCCCGGGGCGAGGTGGGCGCCCAGGCGGACCCGGTCGGCGTCACCGATCCGCACCCCGGCGGGCACGATGTAGTCGGTCATCCGCGGGAACTTGTCGACGCCCAGGACCTGCACGGGGCCACGGGCCTGCAGCCCGGCCCGGGTCAGCTCGAACCCGTCGACGGCGCACGGCCCCTGGGTCGTCCAGACGACGTTGACCAGCACGCCGAACAGGCCGTCGAGGTTGATGGTGTTGGGGGCGACGAGGGTGTGGGAGAGCAGGTGGAGGCGCAGGTAGGCGTCAGCCGGGTCGACGGGGGCGGCGTCGAGGTCGATCTCGGTGGTGACCACCTCGCGGCGGACCTTGCGCACGTCGTCCTTGCCGACCAGCGCCTCGAGCTCGGCCGGAGTCGGTGCCTCCGACGGCCGGTCGCCGAGGACGGGCTGCGGGTACCAGGTGTCGAGGACGGCGCCACTGTCGTGGATCGTCGCGAGTCCGTGGCCCCAGGCCGTGCGTGCGCTGCTCATGGGGCCAGCCTACGAGACGAAGGGGTGTCGCCCGGACCCGCGGGTGTTCGGAAGATCTGCCGTGCCAGGACCCGGCGGATCCTCCGAACAACTGGCGGTGGATAGGGTTCGGGCATGGCGAACTCACCTGTCGACACCGTGCCACTCGACCTCTCCGCGGACATCGTCACGCTCACGGCAGCGCTCTGCGACATCGAGTCCGTGAGCCGCGACGAGGCGGCGGTCTGTGACGCCATCGAGGCGTCGCTGGCCCCCCTCAGCCACCTGGCCCTGACGCGGATCGGCAACACCCTGGTCGCCCGCACCGAGCTCGGTCGCGACGAGCGGGTCGTCCTCGCAGGACACATCGACACGGTCCCGCTCACCAAGGAGCCCGCCAACCTCCCCACCCGGCGGGACGGTGACGACCTCGTGGGCCGGGGCACCGTCGACATGAAGGGTGGCGTGGCGGTCCAGCTCAAGGCGGCCCTGGTGGCCGAGCCGAGCCGCGACCTCACCTTCGTGTTCTACGAGGGCGAGGAGATCGACAGCCGGTTCAATGGCCTGCTCCACGTGCAGCAGCAGCGCCCCGAGCTCATCGACGACGCCGACTTCGCGGTGCTCCTGGAGCCCACCGCGAGCCAGGTCGAGGGTGGGTGCAAGGGCACCCTGCGCGTCGACGTCACGGTCAAGGGGGTCGCCGCCCACTCGGCTCGTCCGTGGAACGGCCGCAACGCCATCCACGACGCGACCGCGGTGCTCACCCGGTTGACCGCCTACGAGACCTCGACCGTGACCGTCGACGGGCTCGACTACCACGAGGCCATGAACGCCGCCGGCATCCGCGGAGGCATCGCCGGCAACGTCATCCCCGACGAGTGCGTCATCACGGTCAACTACCGCTATGCCCCCGACAAGTCGGCCGACGAGGCCCTGCACCACGTGCAGGACCTGTTCGACGGCTACGACGTGGTCTGCCTCGACAACGCCCCCGGGGCCCGCCCCGGCCTCGACCTCCCGGCCGCGAAGGCCTTCGTCGAGGCCCTCGCGGTGCCGGTCATCGCCAAGGAGGGGTGGACCGACGTGGCCCGCTTCTCCGAGATGGGGATCGCCGCCGTGAACTTCGGACCGGGCGACCCCAACCTCGCCCACCACGACCACGAGCGGGTGCCCGTGGGCCAGCTCGAGTCGGCCGAGGCCGCGCTGCTGCGCTGGCTGGCCTGATCGCGCGTCACCCGAGCGGGAGGCATCTGGGCACGAGGCGTATGCCGCCAGAGCCCGTTCCGGCCCCCCGTCACCCCTCGGGTGACTCGCCGAACCCCAGGGGCGCGCGACTGACGAGGTAGGTCGCCCAGTTCAGCTTCACCACGGCACCCTCGGCGTCGTGGGTGACCCGCAGCGTCTCACCACGCTCTCGACCCGAGACGGTGCGGAACGTCGTGTCGTCGAGGCGCTCGAAGACGGACGGGGGGCGGTCCGCGGGTGCGCTGTCGGCCCGCGCCTCGAGTCGTCCTTCGCGGACGGAGAAGGTGTAGCCGGACCCCTCGGAGAACCATCGGCCCAGCAGCGGCTCGAGGTCCTCGGGCACGGAGGTGCCCGGTCGCCACGGCTCGGCCTCGGCCGGGTCGTGCTCGAGGACGTGCTCACCCAGGGCGATCGCGAACGCCGCAGGGTCGGGGGAGGAGGAGCTGTTCATGAGCACGATCCCTCCGGTGCCGCTCTCCCGGTGGGTGAACACGCCGGTCACCTGGCCCGGCATGCCGCCGGTGTGCCCGACCCATGTCCGCTTGCCGGGCGAGCGCATCAGGAAGAAGCCCAGGCCCATGGCACCGCCCCAGCCGTCGGGGTCGACCATCAGCTGCGGTTGGCACATCTCCTCGAGGGTGTCGGGCGACAGGATGGCGGCGTCCGGGTCGGCCACGAAGCCCGACCACTTCGCGAGGTCCGTGACGGTGCTCGCCAGGGCGCCGCACGGGCCCATGGCCCGCAGGTCGACCACCGGCTCGACGCGGGGCACGTCGTGGAACGGCTGCACGTGGTAGCCGGTCGCCCGGGGGCCGTCGTCGAAGCCGACCGTGGTGCGGGTCATGCCCAGGGGCTCGAGGATCCGCGCCCGCAGCGACTCCTCCCACGAACGGCCGTCGAGGCGCTCCACGAGCTGGCCCAGCACGGCATACACGACGTTGGAGTAGTGCCAGTGGTCGTGCGGCCGCCCGACCCGCTCGATCGAGTTGAAGTCGCTCACCAGGGTTGCGGCGTCGGGCTGGTCGAGGGTCTCCCAGACGTCGCCGAGGGGTTCGCGGGCCAGGCCGGTCGCGTGGGAGAGGGCCTGCCGCACGGTCGCCCGGTGCTGCACCTCCGGCAGGTGCTGGTCCACGGTGTCGTCGAGGTCGAGCCGACCTTCGTCACGCAAGGCCATCACCAGCACGGCGGTGAAGGTCTTGGTGTTCGAGGCGACGAGGAACTGGTCGTCGGGGCCCGGCACGCGGGGCGCGGCCACGTCGACGGTGCCGACCCCGTCAGACCAGAGGAGCTCCCCACGGCGGACGACGGCAGCCGCCACACCCGGCACCCGACCGGTGCGCTGGCGGTCGATGGCGAGGTCGCGCAGTCGTCGGACGGTGGCGTGCTGCAAGGTGGTGTCCACGCCGTCGACCCTAGCGACCGCGGTCCTGGCAGGCGGGCCCGTGCCGCTCGCGTAGGTTGGCTCCGTGACCGACGAGACGCAGACCTCCGGCGCCACCGAGCGCGACGACGACTACTCGGGATTCGACTACCACACGGGTCCGGTGACGCTGCGTGGTTCGCGGGTGCCCGGGACGACCACCGACCAGCGACTCCTCGACAGCCGCGGCCCGAGCGACTGGCTGCACACCGACCCCTGGCGCGTCATGCGGATCCAGAGCGAGTTCGTGGAGGGCTTCGGCGCGCTGGCCGAGCTCGGGCCCGCCGTGAGCGTCTTCGGGTCGGCGCGCACCAAGCCCGGCACGCCCTTCTACGAGCTGGCCACCCAGGTGGGGCGTCGCCTCGTGGAGCAGGGGTATGCCGTGATCACCGGTGGCGGTCCCGGCGCCATGGAGGCGGCCAACAAGGGTGCCCGTGACGCCGGCGGTGCGTCGGTCGGCCTCGGTATCGAGCTGCCGTTCGAGCAGGGCCTGAACGAGCACGTGAACCTCGGCGTGAACTTCCGCTACTTCTTCGCGCGCAAGACGATGTTCGTGAAATACGCACAGGGGTTCATCGTCCTGCCCGGTGGGTTCGGCACGCTGGACGAGCTGTTCGAGGCGGTGACGCTCGTGCAGACCCAGAAGGTCACGTCGTTCCCGATCGTGCTGATGGGCACCGAGTACTGGGGTGGCCTCTTCGACTGGCTGCGCAGCACCGTCCTCGAGGCCGGCACGGTCAGCCTGAAGGACGTCGACCTGCTGCACCTCACGGACGACGTGGACGAGGCGGTCCGCCTCGTGACCGAGGCCGACGACCAGGTCGCACCCAAGCGCCCCGAGTAGCGACCAGCTCGGGTGTCTGGGACGGGGCCATGGCGCCGTCCGAGGCGCTCGACCCGGAAAGCGGGGGATGGACGGGACTGGTCGGCTCATTGGATGATGGGTCGGTGACCATCTCGCCGCTGCCGCGCCATGGTGACGTCATCGTCGGTCGGGACGTCGCTGGTCGCACGCTGCGCATCTCCGGTCACCCCGAGTCCGGCCGGGTGGTCCTGTCGATCTGGCAGGACACCGTGTGCCGGGCCACCCTGCGCCTCGCCCCCGAGGACGTCCCCGAGTTCGTCGAGATGCTGACGCGCACCGCGATCGGCCAGTCCGACGACGACGTCCGTGACCTCGGTACGGCGGGCTGACTAGGTCGTCGTCAGCAACTCGTGCGACGATCGGCCCGTGATCTGGGTCTTCTTCATCGCCGTCGGCGTGCTCCTCGTCGGGGGGTTCGCCGCCCTCATCGTGGGGCGGGTCGGCTACGACCCCTTGTCCGAGGCCACCACGACCCAGGCCGACCCGGTGCTGTCCGAGGAGTTCGGTCCCGGGGAGATCGCGGCGGTGCGGTTCGACACCGCGCTGCGTGGCTACCGCATGGACCAGGTCGACGCCGTGCTCGACCAGCTCCAGACCAGGATCGCGGAGCTCGAGGCCGGGGACCAGCACCGCTGACCCCATGGCTGACTTCCACCTCACCCGCCTGTGCGCCGCGCCACCCGCGACGGTGTGGGACGTCGTGACCGACTTCGCGGCATACGGTGACTGGATGCCGTTGACCCGCATGCGGGTCGACGCGGGCGGTCCCCGGCTGGGCTGGGGCTTCGCGGGGGTCAGCGGTCTCGGGCCGGTCGGGTTCTCCGACTCGATGCTGGTGTCGGCGTGGGCGCCTCCGGGCGACGACGGGCGCGGATCCTTCCGCATCGTCAAGACCGGGCGACTGCTCGGCGGCTGGGCCGAGGTCCGGGTCGAACCCGAGGGTGCCGGCACTCGTCTGGACTGGCATGAGGGCGTGGTGGTGAGGCCGCTGCCGTTCAAGCGGCTGTTCGCGCCGCTGCTGACCCGGGCCAGCGAGCGGCTCTACGGTCGGGCCGTCGACGCCATGCTCGCGCGCGCCGAGCAGCGAGCGCGGGCCGCGGGCCGGGAGGCCGGGCGGTGAGCGGACTCATCGTCGGCGACGACGGGGTCACGCGCTGCGCCTGGGCGGGCTCGACTCCCGACTACCTCGACTACCACGACACCGAGTGGGGAGTGCCCGTCCACGGCGAGCGAGCCCTCTACGAGCGGCTCACCCTCGAGGCGTTCCAGTCCGGCCTGGCGTGGATCACGATCCTGCGCAAGCGCGAAGGGTTCCGCACCGCCTTCGCCGGGTTCGACCCCGAGGTGGTGGCCCAGTTCGACGACGCCGACCGGGCCCGGCTCATGGCCGACACCGGCATCGTCCGCAACCGGCTCAAGGTCGACGCCGCGATCACGAACGCCGCGGCGGTGCTCGCCTTGCGTGCGGCGGGAGGGCTCGACGAGCTGGTCTGGTCGCACGTGCCCGAGCACCACGTCCCGCCGCAGACGACGGCCGACTTCCGGGCGACCTCGCCGGAGTCCGTCGCGCTGGCCAAGGCCCTGAAGAAGGCCGGCTTCGTCTTCGTCGGCCCCACGACGATGTATGCCGCGATGCAGGCTTGCGGCCTAGTGGACGACCACCTGGCCGGCTGCCACCGGGCGGGCGGAGCCCGATGATGCGCACCCTCGGCGTGAGGGTGGCGTTGGTCTACCTCGCGCTGCGGGCCGTGTCGGCGGTGCTGCTCGTGCTGGCCAGCCGCGACCAGGTCGTCATGCCCGACTGGACCGGGCCGACCGTCGAGCCGATCGACATGACGGTGCTGTGGGACGGCAGCTGGTACCGCCACGTCGCCGAGCACGGCTACCCCCACGTCCTGCCCGTCGACCCCGGAAGCGGTCGGGTGTCCCAGAACGCCTGGGCCTTCTACCCGCTGTTCCCGATCCTCGCGCGGCTGCTCATGTCCGTGACGCACCTGGGCTTCCCGGTCGTGGCGTCGACGCTCTCGCTGCTGTGCGGCCTGGGGGCGGCGCTCATCATGGGCCGGCTCCTGGCCGAGCGGGTCGGCCCCCGGGTCGCGCTCGCGACGGTCGCGGTGTGGGGGGCCTTCCCCGCGGCCGTCTCGTTGCAGATCGCCTACACCGAGGCGATCGCCATGCTGGTGCTCTGCGGCCTGCTCTGGGCGCTGATCCGACGCAACTGGGTCATGACCGGCGCCCTGGCCCTCGTGCTGGGTGTCACCCGGCCGATCGCCGTGCCGGTGGCGATCGTCGTCGCACTGATGCTGCTGCTGCGGTGGCGTCGTCGCGCCGTCGACCCGGTCGAGCCCGGTGAGTACGCCGCCGGCGCCTTCGCCCTGGTTGCCTCTGCCGTCGGTGCCGTGGCGTGGCCGCTGATCGCCTGGCAGGTGACCGGGGTGCGAAGTGCCTACACCGACACGATGGCGGCCTGGCGGGTGGGCAACGTCATCACCCCGTTCAAACCCTGGCTGGGGATGTCCCAGTGGACCTTCCGGGACTTCGAGGGTGGCGCCGTCTACGGCCCGGTCGCGCTGGCTGCCCTGGCGACGACCATCGTCGTGCTCACCTGCGGCCCCTGGGCGACCCGGCTGGGCACCGAGCTGCGTGCGTGGTGCCTGGCCTACCCGGCCTACCTCGCCGTCGTGCTCGACCCGTTCACGAGCATCTTCCGCTACGCCATCCCGCTGTTCCCGCTGATCGCGGTGGTCCTCGGCGGGGCGGGGGTCCTCGGCGGGGCGGGGGTCCAGCGGCGGGTCCGGTACCTCTGGACGAAGGTCAGCATCCTCGTCGCCATCGGCATCGCCGGGCAGGCCATGTGGATCTGGAAGCTGCTCGTCTACGTCCCGCCCTCGGACTACCCGCCGTGACCGTGACCGGGCTGCGCGCCGTCGTGACCTCCCAGGGGCGCAGCGCAGTGGGGAAGTGGGCGTTGCGGCGTCCCGTCGTCTTCCTGCTCCTCGTGTATGCCGTGACCCGGGTCATCGCGCTGGTCGCCATCTGGGTCGCCGCGACGTGGTTCCAGACCCCCGCCGGGGTGGGCCACCTCGACCCGACGGTGGGCGACATGCTCGGCAACTGGGACAGCATCTGGTACCGCCGGGTCGCGACCCAGGGCTACCCGGTCCCGCTGCCGGCCGACCCCGACACGGGCCTGTTGACGTACAGCGCGTGGGCGTTCTACCCGGCCTTCCCCTTCCTGGTTCGCGGGCTGATGCTCACCGGCCTCTCGTTCGAGGTGGCCGGGGTGGGCCTCAACCTCGTGCTGGGTGCCGTCTGCACGCTGCTGGTCTGGCGCTGCTTCAACTTCGCGCTGCACGCCTCGCCCCAACCGGCCCGGGAGCGCCTCGCCCTCGTGACCGGGGCGCTCTGGTGCCTCTACCCGGCGACGGGCATCCTCGTGATGCCGTACACCGAGGCGCTGGCCGGAGTGCTCATCGCGGGGTCGCTGCTCCTGCTCATGCAGCGGCGCTACGCCTGGGTCGTCGTCCTCGTGCTCGCACTCGGCTTCACCCGAGCGGCTGCCCCCGGCATCGCCTGCGCGGCGATCGCCCACCTCGTGCTGCGGTGGCGCGACGACCGCGTGGCCGGGGTGACACCGCTGCGCGGCCAGCGGGTGACCGCGGCGCTCATGCTCGTCGCGACCGCCGTGTCGTCCATCGCGTGGCCGGTGGTCGTCGGCATCACCAGCGGCCTGCCCAGGGCGTTCTTCGACGTGCAGGCCGCGTGGGGCCAGAAGCCCGAGTCCGGCCCGTTCGTGCTCTGGCTCTCCTGGGCGTGGGAGGCCCACGGCCTCGTCGGGGTGGTCATCCTCGTGGGGCTCGTCGCGACCTACATCGCGCTGATCCTCGGTCGGCACGGCCGATGGTTGGCTGTCGAGCTGCGGGTCTGGGCGCTGGCCTACCCGTTGTACCTGCTCGCGGTGGTGCGCCCGATCACGAGCATGTGGCGCTTCCTCCTGCTCGACTTCCCGCTCGCTGCCGTGGTCGCCTCGGTGGCGATGCGGACGTCCACGGGCGCCAAGGTGGTGGCGCACTGGCGCCGCCGGGTGGGCGTGGTCGCGCTGGTGCTCCTGGTGGGGCTGTTCTGGTTCACCTGCACGCTGCTGACCTACACCCCCTGGGCCTCAGCCCCGCCGTGATCTCGAGCAACCTTTGCTAGCAGACTTTGCTGGCAGAGGGACAGGTTGCAGGGTGTCCGCCAACAAGGAACCTGTGCTGGGTGGAGCAACGGTCACGCGCCGGTGAAGACCGGCTTCTCCTTGGCGAGGAACGCGGCGACGGCGGCCCGGTGGTCGGAGGTCGCGCCGGTCAGCGTCATGTAGTCGCCCTCGGTGGCCAGCGACTCGCTCAGGCCGTGACCGGAGCTGAACGCGACGGCGCGCCGGATCGACCCGTAGGCGAGCGTCGGCCCTGCGGCCAGCTTGGTGGCCAGCTCAGTCACGGCGACGTCGAACTCGTCCGCGGTGACGACGCGCGTGACCAGGCCTAGCGACAGGCACTCCTCGGCTGGCACCGTGCGGGGGAGGAGCAGCAGCTCCTTGGCCTTCGCGGGCCCGACGATCCGCTGCAGCGACCAGGACGTGCCGGAGTCGCACGACAGCGCGATGCCGGCGAACGCCAGGTTGAGGCCCGCGCTGTCGACCATCACGCGGAAGTCGGCCGCCAGCGCGAACCCGGCACCGGCTCCCGCAGCCACCCCGTTGACTGCTGCGACGACCGGTTTGTTCATCGTCGCGAGCAGCTCGACGACGGGGTTGTAGTGCCGGGCCACGGTGTCCCAGAGCGAGGGGTCGTCGTTCTGGAGCAGGGTGATGTGCTCGCGCAGGTCCTGGCCGACGCAGAAGGCGCGGCCGCTGCCGGTCAGGACGACACAGCGCACGCTGGGGTCCTGGGCGACGTCCGTCAGGGCGCTGACCAGCGCGTCCTTCGTGGCGATGTCCAGGGAGTTCATCGCGTCGGGTCGGTTGAGGCGGACCGTGGCCACCGCGCCGTCGCGCTCGACGAGGACGAGGGAGCTCGGCTGGGTGGTCGCGTCGCTGGTCGTGTCGGTCATGCCGCCATCCTGCCGGACCGTCGTCGGACCCGGATTTCGCCTGTGAGGTGGTTCACGGGATAATGGAGCAAATCTGGCGCGCGCGGGACTGATCACAGGCACTGGCGTGGATCCGCGTGGCCAACAGCAGACCACGCCAAACGGAAGGACACTCATGGCGGCAATGAAGCCGAGGACCGGCGACGGCCCGCTCGAGGTGACCAAGGAAGGTCGCGGCATCGTCCTGCGCATGCCGCTCGAGGGTGGCGGCCGCCTCGTCGTCGAGATGACTCCTGACGAGGTCCGCGCCCTCGGCGACGCGATCACCAACTGCGAGGGCCTGAAGTAGTCCCCACCGCACGTTTCGAGGACCCCCATCGGCACCAGCCGGCGGGGGTCCTCGCGCGTGCAGGGGTATGCCGCGGCCGCACCGCGGGTGGGTAGGGTCGAGTCCGTGCGTGCACCCGAACTGCTCGACCCGGCAGCCAGCGTCTGGACCATCTCGGCAGAGCCCTTGGCCGACGTCCTGGCCGACCTCGACCCCGCCGACCTCCTGCTGGCCCTCCCGGTGCCCACCGGGGGACTGCCGCTGACCGGGGCCACGGCCAAGGCGCTGACGCTGGTGGGCCTCGACGCCGCAGCGGTGTCGGCCACCTACGAGCCCAAGCCCGAGGCCGGGTCGGTCACGACGATCCCGCTCCCGCCGGGCGAGCGCCCGGCGCGAAAGGTGCTGCTCGTGGGGGTCGCCGGAGGCGCCGCAGCCGACCTGCGCGCCGCCGGTGCGGCGCTCGGCCGGGCGGGCAAGGGCCATGCTGCGCTGGTGACGACGGTCGGCGGCGGCACGTCCCGAGCCGTCCAGGCGGCGCTGGCCGAGGGACTGGCCCTCGGCGGCTACGCCAGCCCGCGGTGGGTCCGCGACGACGCCGCGCCGGCCTCCGCTCCTGCGGCAGAGGTCGCCCTCGTCGGGTCCTACGACGAGCCGTCCGTGCGGCACTCGGTGGTGCGAGCCCGCGCCACCATGCTCGCCCGCAACCTCGCTGTCGTCCCCTCCAACACCAAGAACCCCGCGTGGGTCGCCGCCCAGGCCAGGACGCTGGCGGGCCGCAGTGGGCTCGACGTGCGCGTCTGGACCGAGCGTGAGCTGAAGGCCGAGGGCTTCGGCGGGCTGTTGGCGGTCGGCGCCGCCTCCGCCACCCCGCCGCGTCTCGTGCAGCTCGACTACGCACCCGAAGGCGCCACGGCCCGCACGCCGCGCGTCGTGCTCGTCGGCAAGGGCATCACCTTCGACACCGGCGGCCTCGACATCAAGCCAGCCGACGGCATGCTCGCGATGAAGACCGACATGAGTGGTGCGGCCATCGTCCTCGCGGTGCTGGCCGCCTGTCGTGAGCTCGCGGTGCCGGTGAAGGTGACCGGCCTGCTGGCGCTCGCCGAGAACGGCGTCGGCGGCGCGGCATACCGGCCCGGTGACGTCGTCACCCAGTACGGCGGGCGGACCGTCGAGATCGGCAACACCGACGCGGAGGGACGCATCGTCATGGCCGACGCCCTCGCCTACGCCGACCTGCACCTCGACCCGACAGTGCTCCTCGACATCGCCACGCTCACCGGTGCCGCCCGCGTCGCGCTCGGTCGGTCGATGGCCCCGGTCTACGCCACGGACGACGCCCTCGCCCGTGCGCTCGTGACCGCGGGGGAGGCGACCGGGGAGCTGCTCTGGCCGATGCCGCTGGTGGAGGACTACCGGGCCGGCCTCGACAGCGACGTGGCCGACATCAACCACATCGCGGGCACCGGAGGCGGTGGTGGCTCGATCTCGGCAGCATTGTTCCTGCGTGAGTTCGTGGGCGCGCGACGCTGGGCACACCTCGACATCGCCGGGGTGGGTCGCTCCGACGTCGACCGCGGACTCCTCACCAAGGGCGGGACGGGCTTCGGTGCCCGCCTGCTGCTCACCTGGCTGGAGGAGATGTCATGAACGCCGGATACGGCCTGAGCGTGCGCTGGTCCCTGGAGTCCGCACCCGAAGGGGTGGCCCAGGAGCTGCGCGACTACGTCGTCGGGACGTCGATGGCCAAGTTCATGTTCCTCGACGGCCTCGCCTTCAAGACCTGGCGGATGGTCGAGGGGCAGTGGTTCGAGGGCACCTACGTCTTCGACGAGAAGGTCTACCGCGACGACTTCCAGCGCGAGTTCTCCGCCACCGCCGCCGAGTCGGCCGGCAGCGGCATCATCGGCTCGGCGCCGACCCTGATCGAGCCCTTCGAGGTCGTCGCGATCGCCGAGGGTCCGGGCCGGTTCCGTCGCGGCCCCGGTCCCGGCTCCGCCTGACCTGTCCCCGCAGCCGGCGACGCTATCTCATGCAAAAGGCGAGTTAGCGCCGCCCGACAACGGCGCTAACTCGCCTTTTGCATGAGATAGCCACGCGTCAGCGCTTGACGGCCGCCAGCACGCCGTCGCCCACCGGCAGCAGCGCGGGGATGAGGCGTTCGTCGTCGCGCAGCGCCTTGCCCAGGTCACGCAGCACCGACGTCTGCTCGTCGCGCGCGGCCGGGTCGGCCACCTTGTCGTGCCAGAGCATGTTGTCGAGCACGAGCACGCCACCGGAACGCAGCAGGCGGATGCCGTGGCTGACGTACTCGGGGTACTCCACCTTGTCGCCGTCGATGACCACCATGTCGTAGGCGCCGTCGGTCATCCGGGGGAGCACGTCGAGCGCCCGACCGGTGATGACCCGGGTGCGCTGGTGGGCGATGCCGGCCTCGGCATAGGCCTTCTTCGCGACACCCTGGTGCTCGGCCTCGACGTCGATCGTCGTGAGGATGCCGTCCTCCGGCATGCCCTGGAGCATCCACAGACCCGAGGTGCCCGCGCCGGTGCCCACCTCGACGACCGACTTGGCCTTGACCGCAGCCGCGAGGAGTCGCAGCAGCACCCCGGCGCCGTTGCCGACCGGAGTGGCCCCCAGCTCCTCGCCCCGGCGCCGCGCCGACTCGATCACCTCGTTCTCGGTGACGAACTCCTCGGCGTAGGCCCAGCTGGCCGGCTTCTGTGCGCTCATGCGCCAAACCCTACTGCCGCGAACGCCGCGAACCGGGCACCGCGGCATACAGGGAACGCTCAGGTTGTTGGGGAACGATGCAAGCCACTCGGTCGTCTGGACCGAATGACAGGTGTGCGCCGCCCGGCGCTCGACGGAGGTGAGGGACGTGACCGCGACCGACACGATCGGTACGCCCCGGCAGGACGTCCAGGGGGACGCCCAGGAAGGACCCGCGTGGGTCCCGCCGACCTGGGAAGAGATCGTCGAGCAGCACTCAGCCCGCGTCTACCGCCTGGCCTACCGCCTCACCGGCAACCCGCACGACGCCGAGGACCTCACGCACGACGTGTTCATCCGCGTCTTCCGCTCGCTGCACAGCTACCAGCCCGGCACGTTCGAGGGCTGGCTGCACCGCATCACGACCAACGTCTTCCTCGACAAGATGCGTCGCAAGCAGCGCATCCGGTTCGATGCGCTGTCCGACGAGTCCGCCGCCCGGCTGCCCACCCGTGAGGCCGGTCCCGAGGCCGCCTTCGACGCCACCCACTTCGACGACGACGTCCAACGCGCGCTCGATGCCCTGTCACCTGACTTCCGGGCGGCCGTCGTGCTCTGCGACATCGAGGGCCTGTCCTACGAGGAGATCGCCGCGACGTTGGGCGTCAAGCTCGGCACCGTGCGCTCGCGCATCCACCGTGGCCGCGCCCAGCTCCGTGAGGCCCTCGCGCACCGTGACCCCAAGCTCGCCCGTCCCGCCGTGGACGCCGACCGTGCGCCAGTGACCAAGCGCCGGATCCCGGTGCTCGGCCGGGCGGTGCCGGGATCACGGTGACCCGCCCAGGGTGGACCGGTGTCGCGAGTGCGTCGTTCAGCGCGCGCGGCCGGTGCCTCGGCGACCAGCTGACCTCCTACGCCGACCGGGCGATGGACGACGCGACCCTGCTGCGGTGGGACCGCCACGTCGTGGCCTGCCAGTGCTGCCGCGCCGCCGTGGACGAGGAACGGCGCGTGCTCTCGGCGCTGCGCTCCTCGGCCGGCTCCCCGGTCCCGGGTGACCTGCGCGGGATGCTGCTGGCGCTGGCCACGCACATGCCGCCGTCCGGGCCCGACGGCACGAGCGCGACCCGGGCCCCACTGCTCCCACCCATCCCGGTGGCGCCGGTCCGCGTCGTCGACCGCGGCACTCCCGCGCTGCACCGCTCGGCCGGGCGGGCGACCGTCTACGCGGGTCTGGCCGCCGGGGCCAGCGCTGCTGCGGCGCTGAGCCTCGTGGTGAGCGGTGGCCTGACCTCGACGAACCCCACCGCACCACCCGTCGTACAGCGCGCCAAGCCGGTCAGCCCGGGTTTCGCGACGGCTGCCTTCACGGTGCCCGGGCTCGGCGGCTCGCCGTCCGGCCCCTCTGCCACACCCTCTGTGGGCACGGTGCGTGGTCGTTCGGCACAATCGACTCCATGAGCGACGAGCGAGACCCGGAAGGCCACGACCGGCCGACGCCCGCCGACCCCTCCTCCGACCTCTCCTCCGACCTCTCCTCCGACTCGTCCGAGGTCCGTCCCGGACCGACGGCCGACGCGACGTCCGCGCCGATCCCCGCAGCCGCCGCTCCCACCGCCGAACCCGCCTGGGACCCCTGGGCCCCGCCCGGACGTGGCAGCGGCGACTACACCCAGCCCGTCGACCTGACGCACACCCAGGAGCTCCAGGGTCCGCCCACCCAGGGTGCAGCTGCTGGTGCGGCCACCGGTGCCCCCGGTGCGCCGGACACCCCCGGGGCCGGACCGGTCTGGGCCGCGGAGCCGACCGGGTGGCCGTTCGACGACGTCCAGACCCAGGGCACTGACGTCCCCGCCGGGGCCACTTCCGCCGCCCCCACCGGATTCCCCACCGAGTCAGCCGGCCACCCGGCATACCCGGCCGCCCAGGCCAACAACAACCCGCAGACCACGAGCGCGGGCTGGGACCCGATCACCAGCCCCACCGCAGACGCCGGGTATGCCGGCCAGCCGACCCCGTGGGTCGGCCAGCGTCCGCCCGAGGCGACGGCCCCGCAGCAGAAGGGACCCGGCTGGGGTGCCCTCGTCGCCGTGGCCGCCATCGCCGCGCTCGTTGCCGCGGGCCTCGGTGGCGTGTTCGGTGGCTGGCTGGGGGCGACCGGACGCGTCGACTTCGGCAGGCTCGACCGCACGCCCTCGTCGATCCCGTCGGCTGGTGCGGGCTCGACCGCTCGGCCCCCGGGGTCGATCGCCAACATCGCGGCCAACGCGCTCCCGAGCGTCGTGACCATCAAGGTCGACGGGGCCGACGGCGGCGGCACCGGGTCCGGCTTCGTGCTCGACCGCGACGGCCACATCATCACCAACAACCACGTCGTCGCGAGCGCCGCCAGCGGAGGCACGATCAAGGTGGAGCTGTCCAACGGCACCGAGATCGACGCCACCATCGCCGGGCGGGACGGCTCCTACGACCTGGCCGTCCTCAAGACCGACCGCACCGACCTCGTCCCGCTCGTGATGGGGTCGTCCAAGGACGTCGTCGTCGGCGACCAGGTGATCGCGGTGGGTGCGCCCCTCGGGCTCGAGTCCAGCGTGACCAGCGGCATCGTCAGCGCGCTCAACCGACCGGTCAGCCCCGGCGGTGACGGCAACCAGCAGTCGTTCATCAACGCGATCCAGACCGACGCCGCGATCAACCCGGGCAACAGTGGCGGGCCGCTGCTCAACATGGCAGGTCAGGTGATCGGCGTGAACTCCGCCATCGCGCGCGTCCCGGGAGCCACGGACACCCAGTCGGGCAACATCGGCGTCGGCTTCTCGATCCCGAGCGACCAGGTGGTCAAGACCGCCGAACAGCTCATCAAGACCGGCTCGGCCCAGCACCCGGTCATCGGTGTGGTGCTGGACCGCGAGTTCACGGGTGACGGGGTGCGGATCCTGTCCAAGGAGAGCGACACCAGCGGTCCGCCGGTGGACCCCCAGGGTCCTGCGGGCAAGGCCGGGATCAAGCCCGGCGACGTGATCGTCGAGTTCGACGGCCGCCGGGTCACCGACCCCGACGACCTCGTCGTGGCGATCCGGGCCAAGAGCGTGGGTGACGACGTGTCGATGAAGGTGCGCCGTGGCAGCGAGACGATCAGCGTCACCCTCACCCTGTCCGGCTCGGGCAAGTAGGAGAGCGCACCATGGCAGGCATCAACGGCTGGGAGTTCATCGCGATCATCGTGCTGGCGGTGGTGATCCTCGGTCCCGAACGACTGCCGGAGTATGCCGCGAAGCTGGGTCGCCTGGTGCGCCAGGCGCGGGCGATGGCCGAGGGTGCCAAGGGCCAGCTGCGCGAGCAGATGGGGCCGGAGTTCGATGACATCGACTGGCGTCAGTACGACCCGCGGCAGTACGACCCGCGTCGCATCGTGCGAGAGGCGCTGCTCGACCCGAACCCCGCAGAGGCCGACGGGACTCCTCCGACCTTTGCCGCCAGCACCGGAGGTTACGACGCGACCAAGCCGACGCCCTACGACGACGACGCGACGTAGGTCCTCCCGCTGGCACGGCGGCGCTAATCCATGCAAAAGGCGAGTTAGCGCCGCGCGAGGCCGGCGCTAACTCGCCTTTTGCATGAGATGCCGACGGGCTCAGCGGCCGACGGGGGACAGGCCGAGCGAACGACCGGCGAGACCGCGGGACCGGGTCGCGAGACCGCGCGCGATCGCGCGCAGCGACACCGCGGCAGGCGACTCGGGATTGCGCAGCACGACCGGCATGCCCTGGTCGGCGCCCTCACGGAGGTTGACGTCGAGGGGGATCTGGCCGAGCAGCGGCACGTCGGCGCCGACCGCGCGGGTGAGCGAGTCGGCCACGGCCTGACCGCCACCCGACCCGAAGATCTCCTGCCGCGAACCGTCCGGCAGCTCGAGCCAGGACATGTTCTCGATGACCCCGACGATCCGCTGGTGCGTCTGCAGCGCAATGGATCCCGCGCGCTCGGCGACCTCGGCCGCAGCCTGTTGGGGAGTGGTCACCACGAGGATCTCGGCGTTCGGGATCAGCTGGGCGACCGAGATGGCGATGTCGCCCGTGCCCGGCGGGAGGTCGAGGAGGAGGACGTCGAGGTCGCCCCAGAAGACGTCGCCGAGGAACTGCTGGAGGGCGCGGTGCAGCATGGGTCCACGCCACACGACGGGCTGGTTGCCGGGCACGAACATCCCGATGGAGATGACCTTCACCTCGTGGGCGATCGGCGGCAGGATCATGTCGTCGACCTGCGTCGGCCGGTGCTCGACGCCGAGCATCCGCGGCACCGAGAAGCCGTAGACGTCCGCGTCGACCACGCCCACGCGCAGCCCGCTCTGGGCGAGCGACGCGGCGAGGTTGACGGTGACCGACGACTTGCCGACCCCGCCCTTGCCGGAGGCCACGGCATACACGCGGGTGAGGGAGCCGGGCTTCGCGAAGGGGATCTCGCGCTCGGCGGTGCCGCCGCGCAGCTGCTGGCGCAGCGCCACGCGCTGCTCGTCGCTCATCACACCCAGCGTGACGTCGACGCCGGTGACGCCGGGCACCTTCGACAGGGCCGCGGTGGTGTCCTTGGTGAGCGTGTCCTTCATCGGGCAGCCCGAGACGGTGAGCAGGATGGTCACGGCGACCCGACCACTGGCGTCGACCGTGACGCTCTCGACCATGCCGAGCTCGGTCACGGGCTTGCGGATCTCGGGGTCGATGACGGTCGTCAGCGCTTGGTGGAGGGCGTCGTCGGTCACCGGGGCAGCCGCAGACCCGCCGTCGTTGAGGGCGTCGCTCTGGGCGTCGCTCGAGGTGTCGCTGGGGCTGGGGCACATGCCCCCATGTTAGGTCGCGCCCTGGTCCCTCGAAGAACCGGTCGCGCCCGACAGGCTGTCGTCTGCCTCACGTCGGCGCACCTCCAGGCCGCGTTCCTCGAGCTCGTCGAGCAGCCCACGCAGCTCGGAGCGGACGAAGTCGCGGGTGGCGGCGTCGCCCATCGCGTGCCGCAGTGACGCGACCTCGCGGGTGAGGTACTCGGTGTCGGCGAGGTTGCGCTCGTCGCGCGCGCGGTCCTGTTCGAGCGCGACCCGGTCGCGGTCGGCCTGCCGGTTCTGGGCGAGCAGGATGAGCGGCGCGGCATACGAGGCCTGCAGGCTCAGCATGAGCGTGAGGAAGATGAACGGGTAGTTGTCGAACCGCCACTCCTTGGGCGACACGAGGTTCCAGATCACCCAGAAGACGACGAACACCGTCATGGCGATGAGGAACGCGGCGGTGCCCATGAAGCGGGCGAACTGCTCGCTCCAGCGCCCGAACGTCTCCTGGCTCATGGTGGGGCGCGGCAACAGGGCCCTGCGGGTCTCGCGGGGCTGGTCGAGCCGGCTGGACGCCACCCGGCGGTCGCGCTCAGCCATGGGTCACCTCGTGCCGGTCCTCGCGCCAGTCGTCCGGGAGGATGTGGTCGAGGACGTCGTCGACGGTGACCGCACCGATGAGCCGGCCGTCGGCGTCGACCACGGGGACGCCGACGAGGTTGTAGGTGGCGAGGATCCGCGTCACCTGGCCCAGCGGGGCGTCCGCCGTGAGCGGCTCGATCTCCTTGTCGAGGATGCCCCCGATGGCGCCGTGGGGAGGCTCGCGCAGCAGCCGCTGGATGTGGACGATGCCGAGGAACTTGCCGGTGGGGGTCTCGTGCGGAGCGCGGCAGACGTAGACGGTGGACGCGAGGGCGGGGGAGATCTCGGCCCGGCGGACGACGGCCAGCGCCTCGGCGATCGAGGCCTCCGGACCGAGGATGACCGGCTCGGTGGTCATCATGCCGCCGGCCGACTCCTCGTCGTAGGTCAGCAACCGGCGCAGGTCGGCGGCCTCGTCGGGCTCCATCAGCTGGAGGAGCTCCTCCTGCTTCTCGGCGGTGAGGTTGTGCAGCAGGTCGGTGGCGTCGTCGGGCTCCATCGCCTCGAGGACGTCTGCGGCGCGGCCGACGGGCAGGGTCTCGAGGATCTCGACCTGGTCGTCCTCGGGCAGCTCCTCGAGCACGTCGGCGAGCTTGTCGTCGTCCATCGCCTCGGCCACCTCGGCCCGGCGCTTGGGGGACAGGTCGTGGATGACCCCGGCGAGGTCGGCGGACTTCAGGTCGTCGTAGGTCTCGAGCAGCATCGCCGCGGACTGCCCGGCGGTGGACTGGTGGATGCCGGTCACGTCCTCGACGGGCACCAGCACCGTGGCGCCGCGGCGACGTCGGAACGGCCCGAGCGTGCTGCGAGCCGCGCCCTGCCGCACGAACACCTTCGACATCGCCCAGTCGCGGCTGCGCTCGCGCTCGATGGCGACGTCCTCCACGGTCGCCTCGTAGTCGCCCTCGGGGTCGTGCACGGTCACCGGTCGCTCGAGGATCTCGGCCATGACGAGCACCTCGTTGGTGCGCTGCTCGAACCGGCGCATGTTGACCAGCCCGGTGGTGATGACCTGCCCGCCGTCGACGGACGTCACGCGCGTCATCGGCACGAAGACCCGGCGACGACCGGGCACCTCGACCACGAGGCCGATGATGCGGGGACGGCGGCGGGAGGCGCCGAACGTGACGACGACGTCGCGGACGCGACCGACCTGGTCACCGAGCGGGTCGAACACGCTCAGGCTGGTCAGGCGGCCGACGAAGACGCGCGACGGAGTGCTCACGCCGCAAGGTTATCCGGCTGGTCAGCCGTCGTCGGGGAGGCGGTTCCCGCGCCGTCGTCGTGGTCGTCCGCGCCAGTGCCACGGGCGCCAGGTCGCGGTCGTGGCCTCGCTGGGCGGCGGCGGTGCGGCGCCGGAGGTCGTGGGGTAGGACCCCGGACCCTCCACGGGAGTCCCGAACGGCCGCAGCGCCCGCACGGTGCACTCGCGGGCCCACCGCTCGACCGCGTCCTCGGAGGCGTTCAGCCGCCCGGCCCGCAGGGCCTCGGTCGCGGCGTCCCAGCCCTCGTCGGCGGGGCCGATCTCGTGGACGGTGGCCTGGACGGTGAGCAACCGTCCGCCGGTGTCCTTGCTCCGGAGGATGAGCAGCACCTCCTCGGGCAACCACGGCAAGGTCTGCTCGCCCGGGCCGGACACGGCATACACGGTCTCGTCGGCCCACGCGTGCCAGAACGGCCACGCGCGGTCGCCGGGGGGCTGGACCCACATCAGACCGGACTTGGTCGCCGCCTCGGCGAACAGGGCGGTGACGTTGACCGGCGTGACGGTGAGGGGGGTGGTCGCGGTGACGTCGAGCGGCGTCGGCGCGGCGCCGCCGTCGGCAGGCTCGCGCGCGGGCTCGGTCACACGTGAACTGTGTCATAACCGCGGTGAGACTGTCGCTGCTAGCGTCGCCGCGTGCGCAGCCCCAAGGACTTCTTCGCCCCACTGGCGGTGGGTGCTCCCACCCCGCTCACGCAGGTGCCCTCGCGCCCCTCGCGCGTGATCCACTTCTTCGACCCGAGCAACGAGAAGATGGCCGCCAAGGTCCCGGCCATGGTCGGCACCGTCGACGTGCTGCTCGGCAACCTCGAGGACGCGGTCAAGGCCGACCGCAAGGAGGCCGCGCGGGCTGGGCTCGTCGAGATCGCCCGCGCCACTGACTTCGGCGACTCCACCCAGCTGTGGACCCGGGTCAACTCGCTCGACAGCCCCTGGGTGCTCGACGACCTCACCACCCTCGTCACGGAGGTCGGCGACAAGCTCGACGTCATCATGGTCCCGAAGGTGCAGGGGCCCGAGGACATCCACTACGTCGACCGGCTGCTCGCGCAGCTCGAGGCGCGCGCCGGCCTCCAGCGCCCGATCCTCGTGCACGCGATCCTCGAGACCGCTCGTGGTGTCGCCAACGTCGAGGCCATCGCCGGCGCCAGCCCGCGCATGCAGGGTCTCTCGCTCGGCCCGGCCGACCTCGCGGCAGACCGACGGATGAAGACCACGCGGGTCGGCGGTGGGCACCCGGGCTACCTCGTGCGGCAGGACCCCCCGGCTGGCGTCGAGGACGCCGTCAACGCGAGTCGCCAGACCTACCAACAGGATCTGTGGCACTACACGATCGCGCGGATGGTCGACGCCTGCGCGATGCACGGGATCTTCCCCTACTACGGGCCGTTCGGTGACATCAAGGACGTCGTGGCCTGCGAGGACCAGTTCCGCAACGCTTTCCTGCTCGGCTGTGTCGGCACCTGGTCGCTGCACCCGGTGCAGATCGAGATCGCCAAGCGGGTCTTCAGCCCGTCCGCCGAGGACGTCGCCCACGCGCGCCGCGTCGTCGAGGCGATGGGCGACGGCACGGGTGCCGTGATGCTCGACGGCAAGATGGAGGACGACGCGTCCCTCAAGCAGTGCCAGGTGATGCTCGAGCTCGCGGAGCGGCTCGCCGCCACCGACCCCCAGCTCGCGCAGCTGTATGCCGCGGAGCCGCGTTCCGGTGATGGCGACGGTGCGCGACCGTGACGGTGCCTGACGTGGTGGACACCACGGCATACCGACCGCGGCGTTCGGTGCTCTACCTGCCCGCGTCCAATGAGCGGGCGCTGGAGAAGGCCAAGACCCTCGCCGTCGACGCCCTGATCCTCGACCTCGAGGACGCGGTGGCCCCCGACGCGAAGGACGCGGCGCGCGACAACGCCTGCGCCGCGGCCCGGTCGGGCGAGTACGGCCGCCGCGAGCTGGCGATCCGGGTGAACGGGATCGGGACGCAGTGGCACGATGCCGACCTGCGCGCAGCCTGTGCGGCCGGGCCCGATGCGGTCGTCGTGCCGAAGGTCGGGTCGGGCGACGAGGTGCGCGCCCTGGTCGCTGCGATGGAGGCGGCCGGTGCTCCTGGGCACACCGCCCTCTGGGCCATGGTCGAGACCCCGCAGGCGATGCTCCACTGCGAGGAGATCGCGGGCGCGTCCGACCGGCTCACCGTGCTCGTGATGGGCACCAACGACCTCGCCAAGGAGCTGCACGCCGAGCACGTGCCCGGTCGGGCGCCGCTGCTCACCGGGCTGTCGCTGTGCCTCCTGGCGGCTCGGGCCACGGGGACGGTGATCCTCGACGGCGTCTACAACGACGTGAAAGACCTCGAGGGCTTCGAGGCCGAGTGCACCCAGGGGCGTCAGCTGGGCTTCGACGGCAAGACCCTCATCCACCCCGGACAGGTCGACCCGTGCAACGCGGCGTTCGCGCCGAGCGAGGCCGCCGTGGAGGACGCCAGGGCCGTGCTCGCGGCTTGGGAGGCCGGTGCGGGGGCCGGTGTTGTGACGCTCAACGGGCGGCTCGTCGAGAGCCTGCACGTCGAGACGGCGCAGCGGGTGCTGGCGACCCACGAGGCGATCACGGCACTCGGCGAGGGCTGACCCGGCCTCGGCTGGACTCGCACTCCTGGCCACCGGTGCCGCAGGTTGGCCTTCGCGGGGCGGTCCGTGCCGCACCAGTGGCCAGAAGTGCGGCTGTTGAGAAATCAACAGGGCAACGGGGGCAACCTTTCGGCCCTCCGCTGCGTCTTGGTGTTTGCGGTCGCCCTCGGGGAGGGCGTCCGCGCCATGTCGGGGGACGTGGCGACCGGCCCGGGGGCGCGCGCACAGGGAGCGCCGCCCCGGGCCGGACAGCTCGCGATGGTCACGATTCGGCGTGGGGGACAACCGAAACGCGGACCAGTGCGTCACCATGACTGACAAGGCGTCGCCTGCGGACCGCGTCCGCCGGCCAGGGAAGGGGACTCGATGGACCGCAGGCGGACTGGACCACGTGCGGCGCTGGCTGCCTCGGTGCTGGTCGGCGCGCTCGCGCTCGGCGGGTGCGGAGGCATCACCTTCGGCAAGAACACCTCGGCGACTCCCTCGGCAGCCGTGGGCACGACCTCGGCCACCGACCCCGCGACGACCGACCCCACGACGCCGGAGCCGACGGACACCGTCACGGCGGGCCCGACCACCCCGGTGCACACGACCGCGACGGCCACGCCGAAGCCGACGACCAAGCCCACCCCGCCCAAGCCGACCCCCAAGCCGGTCCCGACCGAGGGCGACACCCTGCACTCGGGCGACCAGGGTCCCTACGTCAGGCAGGTGCAGCAGCGGCTGTCCGCCCTCGGCTACTGGAACGGCTCGGCCGACGGCGTCTACGGCGGCCTGACCTCCCAGGCGGTGATGGCCCTGCAGAAGACGGCCGGACTCGGCCGTGACGGAGTCTTCGGCCCAGCCACGCGACGCGCCCTGCAGAACGGCGTCCGCCCACAGTCGCGGATCGGTGGCAGTGGCATCGAGATCGACAAGGCCCGCCAGCTCCTGCTCGTCGTGCGCGGTGGCAGCGTCACGATGGTCCTCAACACGAGCACCGGCAGCGGCGAGCAGTACACCAGCGAGGGCAACACCCGCACCGCACTCACCCCGGCGGGCACCTTCAGCACCTTCCGCTCGGTCAACCATCTCGACAAGGGCCCGCTGGGTGACCTCTGGCGCCCGCGCTACTTCAACGGGGGCATCGCGGTGCACGGCGCCGGCAACGTCCCGGGCTACCCGGCCTCGCACGGCTGTGCGCGGGTCAGCAACCCCGCCATGGACATGATCTGGGCCAACGAGATCATGCCGATCGGCGGTCGCGTCACCGTCTACTGACGGTCGTACTGCTCGCGCACCCACTCGAGCTGTGGACCGCCGTGGCTCGTCCAGTACTCCGCCGTGTGCCCGCCCTTGTCGAAGGTGAGCTCCGCCGACGGAAGGACCTTGCCGAAGGCCCGGTTGCCGGCCACGAACGGGTCGGAGCGTCCGCAGTCCATCCGGACCGGGATCTTCGAGAGCACGTCGGTGCGCTCGAACACGTCGTGGGCCTCGAAGTCCTCGCGGTCGTCGAAGGCCCCTGCCGCGCTCAGCCCCGGGTCGGTCCACAGGGCGGCACTCTCCGCGACCACCGCGAAGACCTGGTCCGGTCCGAGCTCGCTGGCCAGCAGGAGGGACCCGTAGCCACCCATCGACCAGCCGAGGAAGGCGACCTTCCCCTCGTAGCCGGTCTCCCGTCGCATGAGCGGCAGGAAGTCCTCGACGACCATGGCGCCGGTGTCGACACCGCCCCGGCGGGCGTGCCAGTAGTAGTCGCCGCCGTCGACCGACGCCAGGGTGACCCCGGCCGAGCGCACGTGCTCCTGCAGCTTCATGATCCGGAAGGCGTGCGTCGCGTCGCCGCCCTTGCCGTGCAGGACGACCACGAGCGGCGCGGGCGTGGTGACGTCCTGCGTCTGCTGCGCGAGCTGCCAGTGGATGTCGCGGCCCGGCCAGTGCCCACTGCGCAGCGAGCCGGACCGCACGGCGACGTCCGGGGCGTCCGGGCCACGACAGCCGGCCAGGGCCAGCCCGCCGGCCAGGGCCAGCCCGCCGGCACCCGCCGCGCCGGCGAGCAGGGTGCGGCGGGTGATCGTGGACATGGCCTCACCCTAGGACGAGTCACGCCCGGACCTCGGTATGCCGCGTGGCCCGCTACCAGCGCGAGGTCGCCTCGGCGACGAGGTCACCGAGCAGCTCGCCCTCGTCGACCTCGAGCCCCTTGCTGACGAACCAGCGGCACATGTTGGTGACGTCGCGCTCCAGGAACTCGAAGCCACGCGGGTTGCCGATGATGTCCACGATCTGCGGCCAGTCGATGATGACCAGCCGCTCGCGGTGCAGCAGCACGTTGTAGGGGGACAGGTCGCCGTGCGTCCAGCCGCGCTTGGCCAACGTGATCATCGAGGTGCGCAGCTGCTCGAACAGCTCGGGCAGCAGGTCGGCCGACGGGCGGGTCTGCGCGAGGCGTGGCGCCGCCTCGCCGGGCTCGCCGATGAACTCCATCAGCATCTCGCGGTCGCTCAGCTGTACGGGGTAGGGGACGGGCAGACCCATCTCCCACAGGGCGGCCAACGCCTCGAACTCGGCCACGGCCCACTGCCCGGAGAGCAGCTCCTTGCCGAACTCGGTGCGCCGAGCCATGGCCCGCATCTCGCGGCTGCGTCGGACCCGTCGGCCCTCGTGGTAGCCGGCGTCCCGGTGGAACATCCGGTGCTCGCCGGTGCGGTAGCGCTTGGCGGCGAGGAACGAGTCGACGGCAGGCGTGGTCGTGCCGTCCGGCAGCCAGCGCCGGACGATGTGGACGTCAGCCTCCTTGCCGGTCTTGAGGACGCCGAGGTCGGACTCGACGGCGCCGAGCGCGGTGATGACCCAGTCGGGTCGGGGTTTCGGACCGTGCGTTGCACCGTCCCAGCTGGACCAACGCTCGCCCTCGGGGGGTGCGTCGGGAAGGCTGTCAAACGAGAAGGAGAGGTGCTCCTGGAACTGCATGGGTGGACTCCATCGAACGAAGGGAAAGGGCAGCGGACGTGCCCAGGACAGTGATGGACATCTCGTGCCTCCTTCGGTTGATGCAGTCGTCCCTGCGAGAGGGAGTCGTCCGCGCGGCCCGGTGCCACGCGGCATACCCGGAGAGCGTGACAGGCCAGCCCCGTGTTCCGCCACTGATTTATCCAGGGCTGCAGACAAGGGCTTCGCGGAGCGCTAGTTTGTAGTACTACAAGGGAGCAACAAAGGGGGTCTGATGATCTGGACAGCGGCCATCGTGGGCGTGATGGCGCTCATCGGAGGCGGCGCGTTCTTGCCGTCCGTGCGGCGCGGTGCAGTCCAGCGCGAGGCGGTGAAGGTCGCGAAGGCGGCCTACCCCGCCGAGCCCGGTGAGGACTGGCCGGCACTGTGGACTCGCCTCAACAGGCGCTACCTGAGCACCTGGATCGGCGCCTCGGTCGGGCTGGCGGTCGTCCTGGCCGCATTCGCGGCGTTCTCGGCAGAGACGATCGCAGCCGGCGCCAGCTACTTCGGAATCCTCACCCTGTGCGCCTGTCGAACCATCGGGACGATCGTGGGGCATCTTCGATCCCTCAGGCTGCGACCTGGGGCAGCACGGTTGGTCACGTTGCATCGTCGGGAGCTGCGCGACTACCTGCTTCCCGGGGAAGCGGTGCTGCTCCGCCTGGCGCCGGCCGTGCCCCTCGCCGCCATCGTCTACGGCGTCGCTTTGGCAGGAGTCGAGGCGGCCTCGCCCACACTGTGGCTGGGGATCGTGGGAGGCGGCGTGATGGGCCTTGGGGTCGGACTGCTCGCCGTCCCGCTGGCCCGCCGCACCCTGGCGGCGCCTGCGGACGCCACCACTGCTGGTGGGCTCGTCTGGGCCGAGGTGCTTCGGGCCATGAGCCTTCGCGACATCTGTGCAGGGATGTGGTCGCTGGCCGCGACGGGAGCGGGCCTTCCCCTGATACCGCTGCTCACGGACGCTCGTGGGTCGGAGCGCTGGGTCATCGCGCCAGCAGCTGGTATCGGGGTGGCAGCCGCAACGGTGGTCTGCGGCCTGGCCTGGGTCGCAGCGTCCGACATCAACCACCAGTGGGCCCGACGGCACGCGCTGGAAGGTGTGGTCTGATGCTGTTTCGGCTCGACCCGGAGTCGACCGTCCCGGTCTACGAGCAGATCGTCGACGCGGTGACGGATGGGATCCTCGACGGCTCGCTGGTTCCGGGCACGCGGCTTCCCACGGTGCGGCAGCTGGCTGGCGACCTCGGCGTGGCGACCAACACCGTCGCCAAGGCCTACCGCCAGCTCGAGAGCGAGGGTCACGTCGCGACCTTGGGACGCAACGGGACCGTCGTCCAACCTCGGCCGGCCCGGGACGACGTCGACGACGAGCTGCGAGCCGCCGCGGTCCTGCTGGCTCGAGCGGCCCAGCGCCGGGGAGTGGACCTCAACACAGCGATCGGCCGGCTGCGCCAGGCCTGGTAGCCGGCTCCGGAGGGGGCGGGTGGGGAGGCTCACACGGCCCGAACCTGTGCTGGGACTGGGCCACTCGGCATACTCGCGGGAGGGCCTGATCCCGAATCGCATCCCTCCGAACCGCAAGGTGGCGAACCGCATGTCCCGACTCCAGCAGACCGATGGCCTGACCGAGGAGCAGACGGAGCTGGTCAAGCTCGTGCGCGAGTTCGTCAACGAGCAGATCATCCCGGTGGCGCAGGAGCTCGAGCACAAGGACGAGTACCCCACCGACATCGTCGAGGGCATGAAGGAGATGGGGATCTTCGGGCTGATGATCCCCGAGGAGTACGGCGGGCTGGGGGAGTCGCTGCTCACCTATGCGCTGGTGGTCGAGGAGATCGCGCGCGGCTGGATGTCGGTGAGCGGCATCGTCAACACCCACTTCATCGTCGCCTACATGCTGCTGCAGCACGGCACCGAGGAGCAGAAGCAGAGGTACCTGCCGAAGATGGCGACCGGCGAGATCCGTGGCGCCTTCTCGATGAGCGAGCCGGGTCTGGGCTCGGACGTCTCGGCGATCCGGACCAAGGCCGTCAAGGGCGAGCCGGTCGATGGCGTCGACACCTGGTCGATCACCGGACAGAAGATGTGGCTCACCAACGGTGGAAGCGCGAATCTCGTTGCGGTGCTGGTGAAGACGGACCTCGGGGCTGAGTCCGTCTACAAGAACATGACGACGTTCCTCATCGACAAGACCGCAGGCTTCGGCGAGACCGCCCAGGGCGTCACCATCCCCGGCAAGATCGAGAAGATGGGCTACAAGGGCGTCGACACCACGGAGATGGTGCTCGAGGGACACCAGACCACCAGCGCCCAGATCCTCGGTGGTGAGCCGGGCAAGGGCTTCTACCAGATGATGGACGGCGTCGAGGTCGGCCGCGTGAACGTCGCCGCCCGGGCCTGTGGGGTCTCGATGCGGGCCTTCGAGCTCGGGATCGCCTACTCCCAGCAGCGCGAGACGTTCGGCAAGAAGATCGCCGAGCACCAGGGCATCCTGTTCCGCCTGGCCGACATGGCGACCAAGGTCGAGGCCAGCCACCAGATGATGGTCAAGGCCGCGCGGCTCAAGGACGCCGGCGCGCGCAACGACCTCGAGGCCGGCATGGCCAAGTACCTCGCCGCCGAGAACTGTGCCGACGTGGTCGAGCAGTCGTTCCGCATCCACGGTGGCTACGGCTACTCCAAGGAGTACGAGATCGAGCGCCTCTACCGCGAGGCCCCGATGCTCCTCATCGGCGAGGGCACCGCCGAGATCCAGAAGATGATCATCGGCCGCCGCCTCCTCGAGGACTTCGCTGTCAAGAAGTAGTCGCACTCAAGAGCTGAGGGTATGCCGCGTGGCCGGCCACGCGGCACACCACAGGTCCCGATCGGGTGCCGTCCAGCGGCCTCCCAGCAGGCTTTGACACACTGGTGCCATGAGCACGCAGCCGAATGCCATGGCCAGGTCCCGCGCGGTCCTGACGCTGGAGTACCCGATGTCGCTCGGGCGGTACGACACCTACGACAAGGCGCAGAAGGCCGTCGACTACCTGTCCGACCACGAGTTCCCGGTGCAGAACGTCCTGATCGTCGGCACCGACCTCAAGCAGCTCGAGCGCGTCACCGGTCGGCTCACCAGACGACGGGTCGCAGTCGGAGGTCTTGTCTCCGGCGCGTGGCTCGGCCTCTTCGTGGGCCTGATCTTCTCGCTGCTCGACACCGGCAGCAACGGCGCCGGGTTCATCGGGGTGCTGCTCACGGTGGCGTTCGGTGCCGTCTTCGGCCTCGTCTGGGCGCTGATCGGCTACGCCCTGACCGGTGGGAACCGGGACTTCACGTCGGTGATGCAGGTCGTGGCCACCCAGTACGAGGTGCTCGTGGAGCACAAGTTCGCGGCCCAGGGTCGTGAGCTCCTGACCAGAATGGACCCGATGGCAGCGGCGCAGGCCCAGGTCGACGCCGCCCGGGAGGCCGAGCGCCAGCGCGCCGCCAGCGAGCAGGCGCAGCAGACACCCCCGCCGTCGGTCTGAAGCCCCGTTGTTCGGAAGATGAGCCGGGTCCTGGCCCGGCGGATCTTCCGAACAACGCCGGATGGCGCGGTGGGGAGGCGCGGTCGCGCCCACGCGGCATACCCTCGTGCGCATGACTGAGACCGCAGGGGACAAGCCCGCCCTCGCCGACTTCGGCGACGACTTCACCTCCGTCCTGTGCGTCGTGGCGCACCCGGACGACATCGAGTACGGCACCGCCGCGGCCGTGGCCAAGTGGACCGCGGCCGGCAAGACCGTGACGTACTTCCTGCTGACCAAGGGTGAGGCAGGCATCGACACCATGCACCCCGACGAGGCGGCCGGCGTCCGCGAGCAGGAGGAACGCGACGGGGCGGCCATCGTGGGCGTGACCGAGGTGGACTTCGGCAGCCACCGCGACGGCAACGTCGAGTACGGCCTGGGCCTGCGCCGCGACATCTCCCGCGAGATCCGACGCCGCAAGCCCGACGTCGTCATCACCGGGCACTACGGCGACCGGTTCGTCCAGGGGATGCTCAACCAGGCCGACCACCGGGCGGTCGGCCTCGCCTGCGTCGACGCCGTGGCCGACGCGGGGAACCGCTGGATCTTCCCCGAGCTGGTCGACGAGGGGTTCGAGCCGTGGAACGTCAAGCGACTCTGCTTCAGCGGCTCACCGACGGCCACGCACTACGTCGACGTGGCGGACCACCTCGACCAGGCGGTGGCCTCGCTCGAGGCACACCAGGCCTACAACGCCGCGCTGCCCGACACGTTCCCCAAGCCGGCTGAGCTGATCGGCATGATCCTCGGGTGGGGCGGCCAGGCGGCCGGTGTCGAGAAAGCCCTCACCCTGGACGTCGTCGAGCGGCGCTGACCCCAGGCGCCGGCGAGCTGGCCCGGGTCCGGAGTGACGGCCCGGCGCTAACTCGCCTTTTGCATGGGCTAGCGACGGGGCAGGAGTGACTGCCCGGCGCTAACTCGCCTTTTGCATGGGTTAGCGCCGGGGTCAGCGCGCCTGGACGTCGCGGATCCAGGCCTCCACGGCGGTCGACGAGCGGGGCATGGCGGCCGACAGGTTCTCGTGGCCGTCCGCGGTCACCACCACGTCGTCCTCGATGCGCACGCCGATGCCACGGAACCGCTCGGGTGCCTTGAGGTCGTCGGCCTTGAAGTAGAGCCCGGGCTCGACGGTCAGCACCATGCCCGGTAGCAGCTCGGCATCCATGTACTCCTCGCGGGTGGCGAGTGCGCAGTCGTGCACGTCGAGTCCGAGGTGGTGGCTCGTGCCGTGCACCATCCAGCGGCGGTGGTACTGGCCGTGCTCCTTGTCGAGGGTGTCCTCGACCGAAACCCCTTCGGGCAGAAGGCCCCAGGCGTGCAGGTGCTCGGCGATGACCTTGATCGCGGCGGCGTGCACGTCGGAGAACTTGTTGCCCGGCTTGACCGCTGCGAGACCCGCCTCCTGCGCGGCGTAGACGGCGTCGTAGACCTCGCGCTGGGCATCGGTGAAGGTGCCGTTGGCCGGGAGCGTGCGGGTGATGTCGGCGGTGAACAGCGAGTCCACCTCGACCCCGGCGTCGAGCAGGATGAGGTCGCCCTCGCGCAGCTCACCGGTGTTCTTGATCCAGTGCAGCGTGGTGGCGTGGTCGCCGGCGGCGGCGATGGAGTCGTAGCCGACGCCGTTGCCCTCGTGGCGTGCGGTGAGGCCGAAGACGCCTTCCACCCAGCGCTCGCCGCGGCCCTTGGCGACGGCCGACGGGAGGTCGGCGATGACGGCGTCGAACCCGTGGTGGGTCGCCTCGACGGCCTTGCGCATCTCCTCGACCTCCCACTCGTCCTTGGTGAGGCGCAGGTGCGACAGGAAGTGCGCCAGCTCGTCGTCGGCCTCGGTGAGGTCGTCCTGCTCGGTGCCGGCGGCGGTGGCGTCCGACGTGCGGGCGGTGTCGAGCTCGCGAGTGAGGTCACGGTCGGCGTCGCGGACGAGCCGCACGGTCACCTCGCCGGCGTCCTTGACGACGGCATCGGAGAACTCGTCGATGTGGCGTCCGGTGACGCCGAGCTCGATCTCGACGTCCTCGATGGTCGGGCGGGCCCCCACCCAGAACTCGCCGTAGCGGGCGTCGGCGAAGAACTCGTCGGTGTCCCGGCCGGCCAGCGGACGGAAGTACAGGATCGCCTCGTGCGTGCCGTCGTCGCGGGGCTCGAGGACGAGCACGGCGTCCGGCTCACGGTCGCCGCCGAGCCCGGTGAGGTGGGCGAACGCGGTGTGCGGCCGGAACACGTAGTCGGTGTCGTTGCTGCGCACCTTGAGGCCACCGGCGGGGATCACCAGCCGGTCGCCCTGGAACGCGGCGCTGACCGCCTCACGACGCGCCGCGGCATACCGGGCTGCCTCGCTCAGCTCGCTGGSGCCGGGCGGGCGGGGGGCCCAGTCCTCGGCGACGAACGCACGGAACTCATCGGTCGTCGGGCGGGCACGGTTCTCCGGCTTCTTCTGCTCTTCGCTCACCCGCCCATCGTGCCATGGCACCAGACGGCGTCACCCGAATGGTGGGTCTGGGTCGAGACGTCCTTTGCCAGCATCGCTCCATGGCGCGACACAGGGGCAAGGCCAGGCACCCGTGATCATCGCCGGAGGTGTCCTGCTGGTCGCTGCGCTGGGCCTGGGAGGTGCGTATGCCGCGCTGCACGGTGGCGCTGCGGAGTGCCTCGACCGGTGGGCCGGCATGGTCGAGGCGGCCGGGCCACCGGGTGGCGGTCAGTCGTCGGCGAGGAGCGCGAGCACAGCCTTCTCGATCGCGGCCTGGCGACGCTCGGGCGTGCGGTAGCGCGACGGTTCGACGTCGATGGTGGCGCCCGTCTCGTAGCGGTCGAGCACCCGTGGGTCGATGTAGGAGTTCTTGGCGATGGTGGGGGTGTTGCCGAGGTAGCCGGCCACCTCGTCGACGGCTGCCTTGACCGCGCGCTTGCGGGATGCCTTCGTGTCGCCCGGCTCGTCGCTCGCGGCGAGGGCGACCGCGGCCAGCACGGTCGCGTGCCAGGTGCGGAAGTCCTTGGCGGTCAGCTCGCCGCCGAGCAGGTCGCCCAGGTAGGCGTTGACGGCGGTGGAGTCGAGGTCGGCCCAGCGTCGGGCCTCTTGGTAGGCCAGCAGGCGCTTGCTCGCCGACTTGCGCCGCCGCATCCGGTCCAGGGCCTCGATGGCGGCCGCGTCGTCGATCTCGATGGTGTGCTCGATCCCCGACTTGCCGACGAACGTGAAGACGATGACGTCGCCGCGGCGGCGGACGTGCTGGCGCTCGAGGGTCGTGAGACCGAACGACCCGTTGTCCTGGGTGTAGGCGTCGTTGCCGATGCGGAAGTACCCGAGGTCGAGCAGGCGGACGGCGGTGGCCGCAGCCCGTCCGCGGGGCATGCCCTCGAGCGCGAGGTCCGAGAGGATCCGTCGTCGCGCTGCGGGCAGCTTGGCGGCGGCGGCCAGCACGCGGTCGAACTTCGTCTGGTCCTGCTTGAGCCTCCAGACCGGGTGGTAGAGGTACTGCCGCCGACCTGCGACGTCGGTGCCCACGGCCTGGATGTGGCCCTGGGGCAGCGGGCAGATCCAGACGTCCGCCCAGGCAGGCGGGATCGCCAGAGACCGGATCCGCTCGACGTCGGCGGCGCCCAGCCGGGCGCCGTTCTCGTCGAGGTAGACGAAGCCCTTGCCGGCCCTCCGACGCCGCCAGCCCTTCGACTGGGGCGAGACCTTCCGCAACCTGGGCACGGTCTACAGCCGGTCGAGGGCCGACTTGAGGGTGCGGGCGGTGTCGTTGCCGAGCTTGCTGAGCAACGGCATCGCCACCGGCCAGAGCCACCGGCCGAGCCCGGTGAAGGCGAACTCCGCCTGGTAGTCGACCGAGGAACCGGCGCCGTCGGGCGAGACGGTGATGGTGTCGCGGCTGGTCGTGGTCTCGTTGCGACCGACGATGACGAACCCGTGGTCGGAGACGCTCTCGAGGGTGTAGTCGAGGTCGACGGTCCGGCCCGCGAACTTCGACACGTTGTGCCAGACGGTGCCGGGGGAGCCGTCACCCGAGAGGAGCTCGCAGGCGACCGTGCCGGAGTCCCACTCCACGGCGTTCGCGAAGTCCAGCAGGTAGGGCAGGACGCGGGTCGGTGGAGCGGTGGTGGTGACGGTGCGCTGGACGGTGGGCATTCACGTGCTCCTGTGCTCAGTGACGCGGGTTGCGTCGGGCAATGGCTGTGGTGAGGGCGGTCGCGAAGGCGCACCACCCGGCATACGCGAGCAGTCCGGTGGCCTTACCCCGTCCGGCCGGAGCCACACGTCGGGCGAGGTCGACGCTGCTCGCGGTGAGGGCGGCGCACTCGGCGGCGGCGACCCACGGGCGGTGGGCGCGGAAGAACAGCCCGGTCCACCCGGCGTTGAGGACCATGTTGACCGCCAGCGCCCGCTCGAGGTCGCGGGCCCGGTCGGGGTGGCCGCGCTCCGCCAGCACGGCGGAGGCAGCCGCGGTCAGCAGGGCGACCTCGGCGTAGAGGCCGGTCCAGACGACCGGGAAGGCGGCGGGGGCGGGCTGCCAGGACGGCTTGTCGAGCGAGGCGTACCAGCGCGACTTCGGAGCGGTGAGGAGGGAGCCCACGAGCGCTGCCGCGGCGACGGTGCCGGCGGTGCGCTCGACCGTCCGCCGCCACAGGAGGGGGTCGACGCTCCGCAGCGCCGCCCGGACAGCGGTGTCGAAGCCCGCGAGACCGCCCGGTGGGGGCCCGATCGCGGTCTGCACGTCGTCCTCGTGGCAGACCGCCTCGTGGACCAGGCTGCCGACCAGCGGGCGCGCGATGCCGGCGGAGATCGGTGTGACCAGGCCGACCCACAGCCCGGCCAGGCGCGGCGACAGCACGGGGACGGACACGATGAGGCGGCGCCCGAGACCCGCCACCTGCGCGTAGCGCTGCATCATGTCGGCGTAGGTCAGCACCTCGGGACCGCCGATGTCGTAGGTGCGGTTGCTGTCCTCGGGGAGGTCGGCCGCGCCCACGAGGTAGTGCACGACGTCGTCCACGGCGATCGGCTGGATGCGGTTGTCGACCCACTTGGGGGCCACCATCGCGGGCAGCCGCTCGGTGAGGTGGCGCAGCATGTCGAACGACGCGGAGCCGTGCCCGAGCACCACTCCGGCCTGCAGGACGGTGGCGGGCACGGGGCCGGCCAGGAAGATCTCGCCCACCTCGACCCGCGACGCGAGGTGCTCGGAGAGCTCGCCCGACGGGTGCAGGCCGCTGAGGTAGACCACTCGGGCGGTGCCCGCGTCGGCGGCCGCCGCGGCGAAGCCCTGCGCCATCGTGCGGTCCCGGTCGACGAAGCTGCCGTGCCCGTCCATCGAGTGCAGGAGGTAGTAGGCGACCTCCGCGCCGTCGAGTGCGCGGCCGAGGTCGTCGGGTGAGGTGGCGTCGCCCTCGACCACCTCGACGTGCTCCTGCCAGGAGTGGCTCTCGAGCCTCGAGCGGGTGCGGGTGAGCACGCGCACCCGCCACCCGGCGTCGAGCAGGGCGGGCACGAGCTCGCCACCGATGTAGCCCGTGGCGCCGGTGACGAGCGCCGTGCGAGGTGTCGTCCGTGGTGTCGCGAGGGGTGCGGCGTCGGTCATGGGTCAGCTTCCGGTGGACAGGACGGCGGGCAGGAGGAAGAGCATCCCGAGCGACCACGTGAGGTGCGTGACGACCGGGCCGAGGATGCCGCCGGTGACGCGGCGCTGCAGGGCGGTCAGCAGCCCGAGCAGG
Organism: Pedococcus sp. P5_B7; assembly: GCF_054049895.1. NCBI lineage: Bacteria > Bacillati > Actinomycetota > Actinomycetes > Micrococcales > Intrasporangiaceae > Pedococcus > Pedococcus sp. P5_B7. The sequence continues at coordinate 852,483 of NZ_JBFULM010000002.1, read as the reverse complement.
CCGGCGGCCAGGACGAGCAGCGGTATGCCGGCCCCGACCGTGGTCAGCGCGTAGACGACCGTGGTGATCGCCACCGCATGCCGGCGGCCCACCGCGGAGTACAGAGCGCCACGGAAGTACAGCTCCTCGGCGATGCCGTTGACCGCGGTGAGCGCCGCCACCAGCGCGAGCGAGCCGAGGCGCGCGTGGTCGAGGAGGTGCTCGACGGGGTCGCGCAGGACCGGCACCTGGGCCACCACCACAGCGCCCGCCAGGAACACGGCGAGCAGCAGCGCTCCGAGCGCCAGCGACTGGACGATCGGCCGGGCATCCTCCCCGCCGGCGCGGGTGTGGGCATGGCCGAGGTGGAGCGGCCCCGAGGCGAAGGCCCCGATGGCCCAGACGGCCGCGAGGCCGAGGGTCGCGATGTAGAACATCGGGTCGCCCGGCTGGATGCGCAGGGCGAACCCGAGTACGACCGCGCCGACGACGAGGGTGACCAGGGCGACGACCCGGCGACGGCGGAAGGCCGCGTCGCTCTCGGTGTGGTCGCGGGCGACCGGCGTGACGAGGGCGGCGCGGATGAAGTCGCGGACCTCGTGCACCGGGTGCAGCCCCCGGCTCGCGGCAGACGCCCGGTGGGCGCCCGGAGTGCGCTCGGTCATCCGCGGACCGACTCGTAGCGCCGCAACGCCTCGCGGCGCTCGTCGGCGTGGTTGACGATCCGCTCGGGGTAGTCGTGGGCGTAGCCCTCGGCGTGCTTCCACGGCTCGTGGGCCGCCGGCCCGTCGAGGTGGGCGAGCTCCGGCACGTAACGACGGACGTAGTCGCCGTGCGGGTCAAAGCGCAGCCCTTGGGTGATCGGGTTGAAGACGCGGAAGTACGGCGAGGCGTCGGTCCCGGTGCCGGCCACCCACTGCCAGCCGTGGTTGTTGGAGGCGACGTCGCCGTCGATGAGGTGGTCGAGGAAGTGCCTCGCCCCGATCGGCCACCACACGTGCAGGTCCTTGGTGAGGAAGCTGGCGGTGACCATCCGCATCCGGTTGTGCATCCAGCCCTCACGCAGCAGCTGGCGCATCGCCGCATCCACGACGGGGTAGCCGGTGCGTCCCTCGCGCCAGGCCTCGACTGCCTCCCCGGCGTCGTCGTAGTCCATCCCCGACAGGGCGGGCCGCAGGTCGTGCCACGCGGATCGCGGGTGGTGCCACAGGACGTCGGCGTAGAACTCGCGCCAGGCCAGCTCGGTCTCGAACCGGTCGGCTCCCTGGCCGAGCTCCCGGCGGCCGTCCGCCAGGTCGGCCAGGAGGGTGCGGGGGTGCACGGCCCCGATCTTGAGGTACGGCGAGAGGCGCGACACCCCGTCGAGGTCGGCCCGGTCGCGGTTGCTGCCGTAGTCGGCCAGCGCCCCGTCGCGGAAGTCGGCCCACCGCTCCAAGGCCGCCGCCTCGCCCGCGTCGGGGAGGGTGGGGAGGCCGGCCACCTCGCGGGCCTCCTTGAGGGTGCTGAGGGCCGCCAGGTCGGACCGCACCTGCGCCAGGCGCAAGCCGTCCGGCTCGGTGGCCGGGGCGGGCCAGCCGTGCTCGCGCCAGGCCTTCGAGAACGGCGTGAAGACCTTGTACTCCGTGCCCGAGCCGTTGAGCACCGAACCCGGCCCCACGGCATACGGGCTGCCGGTCTCGACCCAGTCGACACCGGCCTCGCCGAGCGCAGCGGCCACGGCGCGGTCGCGGCGTCGCCCTGCGGGCGTGGTCTCGCGGGAGACGTGGACCGATCGCGCGCCGAGCTCGGCGGCCAGGGCCGGGACGACCTCCACCGGGTCGCCCTCCCGCACACAGAGCCGCCCTTGGTATGCCGCGTCGGCGGCCTTGAGGCTCTCGGCCAGCCAGGCGCGCCTGACGTCGCCGGCGCCCGTCCACAGGGTGGGGTCGAGGACGAAGACGACGGCGACCTCACCCGAGCCGGCGGAGTGCGCGGCCCCGAGCGCCGGAAGGTCGGCACGGCGCAGGTCGCGGCGCAGCCAGAGGATGCTCGGCGAAGCCATCGGGGGCTCTCCTTCCGTCGTCGGACACAGCCTTGGTCGGACACAGCCTCGGTCGGACGCGGTGGTCGGGCGAGAGCCGCGAGGGGCTCAGCCGCCAGGCGGTCCCACGCTAACCCTCTGACCTGCAATGTTCAAAGTTCGTCCAATGTTTTGGTGTCGTTGCGGAGGAGCTCACAGGGTGCCGTCAGGCCCGCTCCGACGGGCCTCGTCGGCGCTGGCGTCATCGGGCATCGTCTGGCTGATGCGCTCGGCCTCGACGCGACCGAGGTAGATCTCGATCTCCTCCTTGGTGCGGGCCTCGTCCCAGCCGAGCACCGGCGCGACGAGCGCAGCAGCGGCGGGGGCGGCCGAGACCCCTCGGTCCCAGGCCTCGATCGAGATCCGGGTGCGCCGGGTGAGCACGTCGGTGAGGTGCAGGGCTCCTTCGTGCGAGGCGGCGTAGACGACCTCGGCCCGCAGGTGGTCCTCCGCGCCGTCGAGCGGCTGGCCGAGCTCGGGTCGCTCCGCGACGAGGTCGAGGACCTCCTGGGTGAGGGCGCCGTAGCGGCGCAGGAGGTGCTCGATGCGGGCCACGTGCAGGCCGGACGAGCGGGCGAGCGTCTGGCGCTGGTTCCACGCCGCCTGGTAGCCGACCCCGCCGAGCAGCGGGATGGTGTCGGTCGTCGAGTCGGCGATCCGCCCCGGGATGGCTTGGGCCGCCTCGTCGACGGCGTCCTTGGCCATCACGCGGTAGGTCGTGTACTTGCCGCCCGCCACGACGACCAGCCCGGGGGCGCTGTGGGCCACCACGTGCTCGCGCGACAGCTTGCTGGTCGACTCGGACTCGCCGGCGAGGAGGGGCCGCAGGCCGGCGTAGACGCCCTCGACGTCCTCGTGGGTCAGCGGGGTGGCCAGCACCCGGTTGACGTGGTCGAGGAGGTAGTCGATGTCGGCGCGGGTGGCAGCAGGGTGCGCCTTGTCGAGCGCCCAGTCGGTGTCGGTCGTGCCGAGGATCCAGTGCCGGCCCCACGGGATGACGAAGAGGACGGACTTCTCGGTGCGCAGGATGAGCCCGGTCGAGGAGTGGATCCGGTCGCGGGGCACGACCAGGTGGATGCCCTTGGACGCCCGCACGTGGAACTGACCGCGCTCGCCGACCATCGCCTGGGTGTCGTCGGTCCACACGCCCGTGGCGTTGACGATCTGCTTGGCGTTGATGACGAACTCGCGGTCGGTGAGCTTGTCGACAGCGCGCACCCCGGTGACGCGTTCGCCCTGCCGTAGGAATCCAATGGCAGCAACGCGATTCGCGACGTGCGCGCCGTAGCTGGCGGCCGTGCGGGCGAGCTCCATGGTGTGACGGGCGTCGTCGACCTGTGCGTCGTAGTACTGGACGGCGCCGGTGAGCGCGCTGCTCTTGAGGCTGGGCATGAGCCGCAGGGCCTGGCGGCGCGTGAGGTGTCGGTGGCGGGGGAGGCCCGCGCCGTGGCCCGAGCTCACGGCCATCGCGTCGTAGAGCGCGATGCCCGATCCGACGTAGGCGCGCTCCCAGCCGAGGTGGGTCAGCGGGTAGAGGAACGGGACGGGACGGACCAGGTGGGGGGCGAGGCGGGTGAGGAGCAGGCCGCGCTCGTGCAGCGCCTCCCGGACGAGGGCGAAGTCGAGCATCTCGAGGTAGCGCAGGCCGCCGTGGATGAGCTTGCTGCTGCGGGAGGAGGTGCCGCTGGCGAAGTCGCGCTGCTCGATCAGCCCGGTCGACAGGCCCCGGGTGACGGCGTCGAGGGCGGTGCCGCTGCCGACGACGCCGCCGCCGATGACCAGCAGGTCGAGCTCCTCGCCGCTGCCGAGGGCCTCGATCGCGCGCTCGCGGCCCTGCGGTGAGAGCGCGGTGGTGGTGCCTGCCAGACCCATGTCCTACCCCTCGTCGACGTCCACCCAGTCAAGGGTGCGTTCCACGGCCTTGCGCCACCCGGCATACCCGTCGGTGCGCTGCCGGTCCGACCAGGTCGGTGACCACCGCTTCGACTCCTGCCAGTTCGCGCGGAGCTCGTCGGTGCCTGACCAGAAACCGGTGGCCAGACCAGCAGCGTAGGCCGCGCCGAGCGCGGTCGTCTCGGCGACCACGGGACGGGACACCGGCACGCCGAGGATGTCGGACTGGAGCTGCATGCAGAGGTCGTTCGCCGTGACGCCACCGTCGACCTTGAGCACCTCGAGCTCGACCCCGCTGTCCTTGGTCATCGCGTCGGAGACGTCGCGGGTCTGGTAGCAGATGGCTTCGAGCGTGGCCCGCGCCAGGTGGGCGTTGGTGTTGAACCGGCTCATGCCGACGATGGCGCCGCGGGCGTCGGGACGCCAGTAGGGGGCGAACAGCCCGGAGAAGGCGGGGACGAAGTAGAGGCCGCCGGTGTCGTCGACCTGTTTGGCGAGGCGTTCGATGTCCGCGGCCCCGGAGATGATCCCGAGCTGGTCGCGCAGCCACTGCACGGCCGAACCGGTCACCGCGATCGAGCCCTCGAGCGCGTAGACCGGCTTGGCGTCGCCGAGCTGGTAGCAGAGCGTGGTCAGCAGCCCGGACTCGCTGCGCACGATCTCCTCGCCGGTGTTGAGGATCATGAAGTTGCCCGTGCCGTAGGTGTTCTTGCCCTCGCCGGGCGCGAAGCACACCTGTCCCACGGTCGCGGCCTGCTGGTCGCCCAGGTCGCCGGCGAGGGGCACCTCACCGCCGAGCGGGCCCCCCGGACGGGTCAGGCCGTAGAACTCGGGGTCGGAGCTCGGTCGGATCGTGGGGAGCATCTGGCGGGGGATGTCGAAGAACCCCAGCAGCTCGTCGTCCCAGTCGAGGGTCTGCAGGTCCATCAGCATGGTGCGGCTGGCGTTCGTGACGTCGGTGACGTGCACCCCGCCGTCGGTGCCGCCGGTGAGGTTCCACAGCAGCCAGGTGTCGATGGTGCCGAAGAGGGCGTCACCACTCTCGGCGGCGGCGCGGGCGCCCTCGACGTGGTCGAGGATCCACTGGACCTTGCCCGCGGAGAAGTACGCCGCCGGCGGGATGCCGGCTCGCTCGCGGATGACGTCACCCTGGCCGGACCGGTCGAGGGCCCGGGCGATGCGGTCGGTGCGGGTGTCCTGCCAGACGATCGCGTTGTGCAGCGGTCGACCGGTGCGCTGGTTCCAGACGACCGTGGTCTCGCGCTGGTTGGTGATGCCCAGCGCGGACAGGTCGGACGGCTGGAGGTCGAGGTGCGAGAGCGCGGAGCCGATCACGGTCTGGGTGCGTTCCCAGATCTCGAGCGGGTTGTGCTCGACCCAGCCGGCCTGCGGCATCACCTGCTCGTGCTCGAGCTGGTGTCGGCCCACCTCGTCGCCGTCGTGGTCGAACACCATGAAACGCGTGCTCGTCGTTCCCTGGTCAACAGCACCAACGAAATCGGCCATGACGTGACCCTAGTGCGGCACCGTGTCGACCACGCGGCATACCGCCTAGCTCGTGGGGGGCTTGGGGGCGGGCTCCACCAGCTCGGGCCGGCCGGGCTGCTCGCCGCCGCGCGCCTCGAGGTAGGAGTCCTTGGGCACCATCACCTTGCGGCGGAAGATGCAGACGAGGGTGCCGTCCTGGTTGTAGCCCTTGGTCTCGACGTGCACGACTCCGCGGTCGTCCTTGGACGTCGACTCCCACTTGTCGAGCACCTCGGTCTGGCCGTAGATGGTGTCGCCGTGGAAGGTCGGGGCGACGTGGCGCAGTGACTCGACCTCGAGGTTGGCGATCGCCTTCCCGGAGACGTCGGGCACGCTCATCCCGAGCAGGAGGGAGTAGATGTAGTTGCCGACCACCACGTTCTTCCCGAACTGCGTGGTGTTCTCCGCGTAGTTGGCGTCGAGGTGGAGCGGGTGGTGGTTCATGGTGAGCAGGCAGAACAGGTGGTCGTCGTACTCGGTCACCGTCTTGCCGGGCCAGTGCTTGTAGATCGCACCGACCTCGAACTCCTCGTAGCTGCGTCCGAATTGCATGGCCCCCATCCTGCCGAGGGTGGCACCTCGAGGACACCGGTATGCCGCGTGCGTTCCCTCACAGCCGACCGTCACCGAGGGCGCGGCCAGGCTCTCGGAAGGACTTCGGGCAAATACCGTGGACGAAAAGATCGAGAGCCCTGGTCGCGGGCCGTCAGGGTAGTGACAGGGCCGCACGGCCACCCACCCCCGAACAGGGAGCCCGACCATGAAGTACGTCATCCTCATCCACTCCAAGCCGCAGCCCTGGGGTCACCCCACCAGCGACTTCGTCGCCGAGCACCAGGCCTTGTCCGCGGAGGAGCGCGCGACCCTGGAGGCCGACTTCGAGTCGGTGATGCAGGAGATGTCCGACAGCGGCGAGCTGATCGGCGGCCAGGCCCTGGGCGACCCCGCCGACGCGCGGCTCGTCCGCTGGCACGCCGGACGCCGCAAGATCACGGACGGTCCCTACGCCGAGACCGTCGAGCAGTTCGCCGGCTTCTTCCTCATCGACGTCGCGAGCCAGGACCGGGCCGAGGAGGTCGCGGAGAAGTTCGCCGGCCCCGGAGAGACCGTCGAGCTGCGCCCCGTCGCCACCTGACCCGGTCAGGAGGCGGCGCGGTCGGTCCCGACGGGGATGACCGGGTCCGCGTCGGTCCGCCGTGGGTTGCGGTGCTCGAACAGCAACCCACGGCACAGCCCGAGGAGGGCGAGGTTGATGAAGACGAGCAGGTAGCCGGCGAACTCCTGGTCGAGCAGCCGGAAGAACTGCACCACGAACAGCTCTCCGAGCAGCGCGATCTCGAACATCCGCAGGGCGCGGCCCCGGTCTCCGCGCACCCACCGGACGGTGGCCACCACGGCGAGAGCCGCCGAGGCGACGCTGAAGAGCGCGTAGATCACGTCGCCCGTCGTGGGGGTGCGGGTCAGGAGGACGACCGGTCGTCCGACCGACGCCACGACGAAGGCGAGCAGCACCGCCACCGCGGTGCGCTTGACCAGCTCGAGCCGTGGCAGACCGATGATCGTCCGCCGCGCTCGTGCGTAGGCGCGGGCGATGAACGAGCTGGAGACCGCAGTGACCGACAGACCCTCGAGGGTGTGGCGCAGTGGCCGGGCCAAGGGCTCGGAGTCGCCCACCTCGCGCAGCAGGTCGATCGCGCGCTGCCGCTCCGCGTGGTCCATGTCGTGCGCCGCCGACTCCTTGAGCAGCTCGACGGCGTTGACGACCCGCTTCCGATCAGTCATCGGGTGTCGTTGCACGACGAACGTCACGACGAGGTACATCCCGACGAACGTGCCGTAGATGATCGCCGCCACGGGCTCGTAGAAGTAGTTGTTGTCGCCGGTCACGAACTTGCCCACCTCGTCGATGAACAGGCCGAAGCCGATGCCGGCGAACACCGTCGCCACGTTCCGGGCCGTGCGGCTGAGGAACAGCATGAACATGAGCTGGGCGCCGAGCATCCCCAGACCGCCCCAGAGGAGGTGTGCGAGGTGCAGCGTGCCGCTGCCCAGCTGCGGGAAGCCGGTGGCGGCCAACAGCATCCGCGTCAGTGCGATCGACAGCACCGAGCAGACGAGGAAGACCTCGAAGCGGTCTGCGCCCTCGGCATCGCGGATCGGCAGTCGCGAACGGGGGGTCACCTGCCGATGATGACACGGTGGTCCGACCCGCAGGCCGGGCCAGGGCGTCCGTGGCCCTACCCTTGGCAGGTGCCGATCGACCTCCACACCCACTCCACCGCGAGCGACGGCACCGAACCCTCCGACCTCGTCGTGGCCCAGGCCGCGCGGGCCGGGCTCGACGTGGTGGCCCTCACCGACCACGACACGTATGCCGGGTGGCCCGCGGCCGTGCACGCCGCCGGGGAGCTCGGCGTGGACCTGGTGCGCGGGGTCGAGGTGTCGTGCTCGCAGCGCGGGATCAGCGTCCACCTGCTCGCCTACCTGGTCGACCCCGAGGCCGGCGGGCTGCTGCACGAGCTGGACCGGGCCCGCGACTCCAGGGTGACCCGGATCGACCGGATGGTCGAGCTGATGGCCGCGGACGGCATACCCGTGACGATCGAGGAGGTGCGGGCCCAGGCGGGGGTCGGCACCACGATGGGCCGGCCCCACATCGCCGACGCGCTCGTCGCGAGCGGCTACGTGCAGAGCCGCGGCGAGGCGTTCGCCGACGTCCTCCGCAACGGCAGCCGCTACTACGTCTCCCACTACGCCCCTGACCCCGTGCGCGCGGTCGAGCTCGTGCGCGCGGCCGGCGGGGTGCCGGTCATGGCGCACCCCTTCGCGAACGGTCGGGGCTGGACCGTCGATGACTCGGTCATCGAGCGGATGGCCGACGCCGGCCTGGCCGGGCTCGAGGCCCACCACCGCGACCACACTCCCGCCGAGCGCACCCACGCGGTGGAGCTCGCGGCGCGGCTGGGGCTGTTCGTCACCGGGTCGAGCGACTACCACGGCGCGGGCAAGGAGAACCGGCTCGGTGAGAACACCACCACCCCGGAGGTGCTCGCGCAGATCGAGGAACAGGCAACCAGCGGCATCGACGTGGTCAGGGCGGCACGAGCGTGAACGACATCATCAACCTGCAGACCTTCGGCTCGGTCTTCGTGACCCTGCTGGTGATCATGGACCCGCCCGGTGCGCTCCCGATCTTCCTCGCGCTGACCTCCTCGCTCACCCAGAAGCAGAAGGTTGCGGCGGCGCGGCGCGCGTCCCTCGTGGCGCTGGGCGTGATCGTGCTCTTCGCCGTGTTCGGGCAGCAGATCCTCACCTACCTCCACATCTCGCTCCCGGCCCTCCAGGGCGCCGGTGGCCTGCTGCTGCTCCTCGTCGCGCTCCAGCTGCTGACCGGGTCGGAGCAGGAGCAGCACGCCGACGCCGGGGTCAACGTCGCCCTCGTGCCGCTCGGCACTCCACTGCTGGCCGGTCCGGGAGCCATCGTCGCGACGATGCTGCAGGTCAAGAGGGCCGACGCCGTGGGCGACTACGTCGCCGTCGCGGCCGGCCTGGTCGCCACGATGTTCGTCGTCTGGTTGTTCTTCCGCTTCGCCAGCCAGGTCCACCGCGTCCTCAAGGACAGCGGGACGGTGCTGGTGACGCGGATCGCCGGCCTCCTGCTCTCCGCGATCGCGGTCCAGATGGTCGCCGACAGCATCCGTGCCTTTGTCGGCGGCACCGCCTAGCGTGGTCGGCATGGGCACGGGGGAGGCAGGCGACCAGGGGCTCGACGGGCGTGGCGTCCAGCAGGAGTTCGTGGGTATGCCGCGTCGCCTGTTCCGGGCCAGCCCGAGCAAGCTGCTGGCGTGGGTCGACTGCCCGCGTCGCTACCGCATGCAGTACCTCGACCGACCGGCTCCGCCGACGCGGCCGCAGCGGGCCCACACCTTGGTCGGGGTGGCCGTGCACAACGCCCTGCGGGACTGGTGGGACCTCCCGGTGGAGCAGCGGTCGCCGGCGGCTGGGGCCGAGCTGGTGCGCACGTCGTGGATCGACGTGGGGTTCCGTGACGCGGACCAGTCGATCGCGTGGCGTGAGCGGGCCCAGGGCCAGGTCGTCGCCTACCTGGACGACGTCGACCCCGCCCACCAGCCGCTGGGCATCGAGCGGACCGTGTCGCTGAAGACCGAGGTCTTCACCCTCCAGGGCCGCATCGACCGGCTCGACGACCGCGCCGGCGAGCTGGCCGTCGTTGACTACAAGATGAGCCGTTGGGAGCCGACCGCCGACGACGCGCGCACGTCGCTCCCGCTCGCCCTCTACGCCGCAGCGGTGTGGAAGATGTTCCGCCGCAAGTGCGTCCGCGTCGAGCTCCACCACGTCCCGAGCGGGTCCGTCGCCAGCCACGAGCACACGGGCGAGTCACTCAAGCGCAAGATCGACGAGGCCGAGTCGATCGCCCGCGAGGCCCGGCGGGCCGAGGAGGACTATGCCGAGCTCGGCGTCGACTCGAGCCGGTTCCCGGCCAAGGTCGGCCCGATCTGCCAGTGGTGTGACTTCCGGGCCCACTGCCCGGCGGGCCAGGCGTTCGGTCCGGAGAAGTCCGACTGGGCTGCCCTCGAGCAGCCGGCGCCCGCGGGGGCGGCGGGCCCGACGAGGTCCGACTGAGCGTTCCGGCTCACCAGTCCCAGCGGACCCCGACCACCCCTGGTCCCACCTGGTGCAGGACGTGCTGCACGCTCGTCGACCCGTTCAGGTGGACCGGGTTGGACACGGTCCGGCCCCCGAGGCTGCTGTACGTCACGACCCGTGCGGGCAGCCGGGCGGGGGAGAACCGCACCCAGATCATCAGCTCGGTCACCTCGCGCACGAGGTAGTACTCGATGCAGTGCCTGGCGCCGAGGTCGCGGGGGATCAGGACCCGGTGCTCGGCCGCGGCGGACTCCCCGAGTCGCAGCGGTCGGTCGAGCACCAGCTCGGCGGCGAAGACCCCCACCTCGGGGCGCGACACCTGTCGGCCGAGGGTGCAGCCGCTCACGGCCACGAACTCGGCGCGCTCGCCGCTCGGCCCGTCGATGGTGAGCAGCGCGGGCAGGCGCTGGGCGCCGGGTCGCACCGCCCGCACCACGTTGCGGATCGTCCGCACGCGCTCGACGCCCTGGTCGTCGACGTCGAGGGTGTCGTGGATGGTCACGTCGACCAGGGCCGGGTTGGCTCCGAAGCCCAGGTCGGCCAGGGCCAGCTCGGCGTCCGGGTGGTCGATGGGCAGGCCACCGAAGGCGAGCTCCTGCTGGGGCAGGAACGGGCGACGGCGGGGGCCGATCCGGTCCAGGAGGTGTCCGGGGGGCAGCTGGAGGAGCTCTTCGAGGTGCAGCACCGCGCGCAGGGACGAGCCGCGCTGGGGCTTGCTGCGACCCGACTGCCAGTAGCTGAGGGTGGCGATGCTGACGGGGGTCCCGCGCTCCGCCAGCCTGCGGCGCAGGGCCTCCAGGCTCCGGCCGCTGCTGGCGATGGCCGTGCGCAAGGCGTCGGAGAAGGCATCCGGATCGCCTGGGCGCGGCCTATCGCGGGTGGCGCCGTCCACGGCGTCCCCAGATGTCATTGCTGCCACCCCCTGCGCGGGCGCTGCGGCCGATGTGTCGGCGCGGTGCAGCCCCGAGCACCGAAGCTCTTGAAGCCTCAACCATACAGACGCGGGGGCCGGATTCAGGGACAACGCCAGGTTTCGGTCAGGCGGGGGGCGACGGGGACGGCGCACCCACCTGACAGACTTGGCCCACCGGCATACGCATCCCTCGGGGCACTCACAGAAGAAGGGCGGCCACTGGTGGCGAGCACACGCAGGAAGCCGGCCACGATCGTCTCCGTGGCCAACCAGAAGGGCGGCGTCGCGAAGACGACGTCGGTCGCTTCGCTGGGCGCGGCGTTCGCCGAGCAGGGCAAGCGCGTGCTCCTCGTGGATCTCGACGCCCAGGCCTGCTTGACCTTCAGCCTCGGTGTCGACCCCGACGAGGTGGACAGCTCGATCAACGAGGTGCTGCTCGGCCGGGCCTCGATCGCCGACGTGCGGGTGGCCTGCGACGACGGGGTCGACCTGGTGCCGAGCGTGATCGACCTCGCCGGGGCGGAGGCCCAGCTGCTGCCGCGGCCCGGTCGGGAGTACGTCCTGCGCACGGCGCTCGAGGAGGTGCGTGACGAGTACGACGTGATCCTGCTCGACTGCTCCCCGAGCCTGGGCGTGCTCACCCTGAACGCCCTCACGGCCAGCCAGGCGCTGATCATCCCGATGCCGTGCGAGATGCTCAGCCACCGTGGTGTCGGCCAGCTGCTCGACACGGTGGGCGACGTCCAGAAGATCCTCAACAAGGACCTCGAGGTGTGGGGGATCCTGCCCACCCTCTTCGACGGTCGCAGCAACCACGCCCGGGAGGTCCTCGCCGACGTGGGTGAGCGGTACGACCTCCCCGTGCTGGATCCGCCGATCCCGAAGACGGTGCGGTTCGCGGAGGCGCCCGCGGTGGGGCGCTCGATCCTCGCGACCTCACGCACGTCGAAGGGCGCGAAGGCCTACCGTGACGTGGCGGCTGCGCTCGCCAAGAAGCTCTGACGAGCGCCGAGGCCGCCTGAGCCACGGAGGCCGGACGCTCAGGGAGGAATATCGGCACCCGGCTGGGACTTGTCCCTCGACGGTGACTGAAACCCCAACCCCCGAGGAGACTCATGTCCCGCACTGCTGCCCTGTCCACCGCCTCCGCAGGCGCCCCGCTCACAGCGACCACCATCGAGCGCCGCGACCTGCGTGACGACGACATCACCATCGACATCGCCTACGCCGGCATCTGCCACAGCGACATCCACCAGGTCCGCGAGGAATGGGGCAGCGCCATCTTCCCCATGGTCCCGGGCCACGAGATCGCGGGAGTCGTCTCCTCCGTCGGTGACGGGGTGACCCGCTACCAGGTCGGCGACCGCGTCGGCGTCGGCTGCATGGTCGACTCGTGCGGCGAGTGCGAGTTCTGCAAGGACGGCCAGGAGCAGTTCTGCGCCAAGGGTGCCGTCATGACGTACAACGGCAAGGGCTACGACGGCGAGGAGACCATGGGTGGCTACAGCCAGCAGGTCGTCGTCAGCGAGCGGTTCGCTGTCCGCATCCCCGACGCGCTCGAGCTCGACGTCGCTGCGCCGCTGCTCTGCGCCGGCATCACCACCTACAACCCGCTCAAGCGCTGGGGAGCCGGTCCCGGCACCAAGGTCGCCGTCGTGGGCCTGGGTGGGCTCGGACACCTCGGCGTGAAGTTTGCCGCCGCCCTCGGTGCCGAGGTCACCGTCCTCAGCCAGTCGACCGCCAAGCAGGCCGACAGCACGCGGTTCGGCGCGGTCGACCACCGGGCGACGAAGGACCCCTCGACGTTCAAGGACCTGCGCGGCCAGTTCGACCTCATCCTCAACACGGTGAGCGCCAACCTGCCGTTCGACGACTACCTCTCGCTGCTCAAGCCCAACGGGGCGATGGTCAACGTGGGTGCGCCCAGTGACCCCAGCTCGTTCCAGGCCTTCTCGCTGATCGGCGGGAGCAAGGTGCTCGCAGGCTCGAACATCGGCGGCATCCCGCAGACGCAGGAGATGCTCGACTTCGCGGCCGAGCACGGCATCGCCGCGGAGATCGAGACGATCAGCGCCGACCAGGTCAACGAGGCCTACGACCGGGTCGTCGGCTCCGACGTGCGCTACCGCTTCGTCATCGACACCGCCACGATCGGCGCCTGACCCTCCGGGACAGGGCCGGCCACCGGTCCGTGCGGAAACGACCGGAATCCCGGGCTTTCTGGCACTGACTCAGGCACCTCGAGACGAAACAGGTATGCCGCGCGTCCCAGCCGCGCGGCATACCTGTTCGTCGTGAGTGGCGGCGGGTCAGGCCTGGGTGCTGGTCTCCCCGGCCGCTCCGCCGCGGGTGCGGCGACGGTTGCGGTTGCGACGCGGCTTGGCGGCGTCACCGCCCTCGCTCGGGGCCGACGCGGCGCCGTCGCTGCGACGCTCGCCACCGCGACCACCCTCACGGCCACCACGCGGGCCACTGTCGCGACCGGCGCCGTCGCGACCGGCGCCGGCGCTGTCGCGTCCACTGCGTCCACCGCCAGCCGGGCGACGACCGCTTGACTTGCCGGTCTCCCCGAGGTCCTCGAGCACCTCGGCGCCGAGGCCGGCGAGCTTCTGCGCGGCCTTGGGCAGACGGCCCTTGGCGGTGCGCGGGATGTCGAGCTGCTCGTAGAAGTGCTCGGACGAGGAGTAGGTCTCCTCGGGCTCGGGGATGCCGAGGTCGAGGGTCTTGTTGATCATGCCCCAGCGCGGCAGGTCGTCCCAGTCGACGAAGGTGACCGCGATGCCGGTGTTGCCGGCGCGGGCGGTGCGACCGATGCGGTGCAGGTAGGTCTTCTCGTCCTCGGGGCACTGGTAGTTGATGACGTGCGTGACGTTGTCGACGTCGATGCCGCGGGCGGCGACGTCGGTGGCGACGAGGATGTCGACCTTGCCGTTGCGGAACGCGCGCAGGGCCTGCTCGCGGGCGCCCTGGCCAAGGTCCCCGTGGATCGGGGCAGCGGCGAAACCACGGTCGATCAGGTCGTCGGCGACCTTGGCGGCGGTGCGCTTGGTGCGGCTGAAGATGATGGTCAGGCCACGCCCCTCGGCCTGGAGCATGCGGGCCAGCATCTCGACCTTGTCCATCGCGTGGGCGCGGTAGACGAACTGCTCCACGGCCTTGACGGTGTGGGCGTTCTCCTGGTCGTCGCCCATCGCGCGGATGTGCGTCGGCTGGCTCATGTAGCGGCGGGCCAGGGCCACGACCGCGCCCGGCATGGTGGCCGAGAAGAGCATCGTCTGGCGGGCCGGCGAGGTCATCGCGAGCAGCTTCTCGACGTCGGGCAGGAAGCCGAGGTCGAGCATCTCGTCGGCCTCGTCGAGCACGACGGACTTGCAGTGCGACAGGTCGAGGTGCCCCTGCTTGGCGAGGTCGATGAGTCGACCCGGGGTGCCGACGACGATCTCGACGCCGTTGCGCAGCGCCTCGATCTGGGGCTCGTAGGCGCGGCCACCGTAGACGGTGAGCACGCGGATGCCACGGCGCTTGCCGGCCCGCTCGAGGTCGCTGGCGACCTGGACGGCGAGCTCACGGGTCGGCGCGACGGCGAGGGCCTGCGGCTTGCCCGCATGGGGGAAGGTGTCCCAGGCGTCGTCGCCGCGGGCGATCGTGCGGTTGAGCATCGGGACGCCGAAGCCCAGCGTCTTGCCGGTGCCGGTCTTGGCCTGGCCGATGATGTCGTGGCCACCGAGGGCGACCGGGAGGGTCATCGCCTGGATGGGGAACGGCGAGACGATGCCGGCATCGCTCAGCGAGGCGACGATGTCGGGGTGGACGTCGAAGTCCGCGAACGTCGGGTCTGCGGGCGCAACAGCACCCGTGGTGGTCTCAGTCATGAAGTTCTCTCGATCGGGGGCACGCCCAGAGGGGGCGCGCTCGCGCAAGCGGGCCGATCGGAGGTCTTCGTCAATGCTTGAGAGCGGGGTCGCGGAGCCTGTCCGCGGCTGATTCGTGCCGACCGGGCACCTTTGACCTCAGCAGTCTAGCCCGGTGGGCGTGACATCCCCGCATCGACGGCCTGCTCGGTCACCCTCACGGCGCGCGCCGTTAGGGTGACCGACATGACCAAGGACGACTGGCTGGCCGACCCGCAGTACCGCGACGCGGTCGCAGACCTGCTCGGGGTGCTGGCCTACGGCGAGCTCACGGCGTTCACCCGGTTGGCCGGGGACAGCGAGCTCTCGCCCAGCCAGCCGCTCAAGGCCGCCGTCGCCGGGCTGGCGGTCGCCGAGTTCCGGCACTACGAGATCCTCGTGGCGCGACTCGACGAGATGGGGATCGATCCCGAGCGGGCGATGGCCCCCTTCCTCGCCCCGATCGACGCCTTCCACGAGCGGACCAAGCCGAGCAGCTGGTTGGAGGGCCTGGTCAAGGCCTACGTCGGCGACGGCATCGCGACCGACTTCTACCGGGAGATCGCGGCCTACGTCGACCCCTCGACCCAAGCCCTGGTGCACTCCGCGATGGAGGACGTCGGGCAGGCCGAGTTCGTCGTCAAGGTGGTGCGCGAGGCCATCAAGGCCGACCCCAAGATCGCCGGACGGCTCGCCCTCTGGGGTCGCCGGCTCGTGGGTGAGGCGCTCTCGCAGGCCCAGCAGGTGGCCGTCGAGCGCGACGCCCTGGCCTCGCTGCTGGTGGGTGGCGTCGGTGGACCGGACCGCCCGAGCGCCGACCTGGCCGAGCTGGGCCGGATGTTCGCGCGGCTGACCGACGAGCACACCCGCCGGATGGGTCGCCTCGGCCTCGCCGCCTGACCCCGACGCTCTTTGCATGGGTTGGCTCCGGGGTGGGGGCAGGGAGTGGGGATGCACGAAGGGCCCCGTCCTTGGTGGACGGGGCCCTTCGGTGTGAGGCGGTGGTCGTCAGACGGCGGTGTTCCGTCGACCGGTGACCGCGCCGTAGACCGCAATGAGCACGACCGCGACGATGATGCTGATGATCCATCGGACCCAGTCGATGCCGTTGGTGGCTTCGACGCCCAGCGCTGCCGCGAGGTAGTAACCGATGATGACGCCGATGATGCCGAGAATGATCGTGATGATGATTCCGCCGGCCTGCCGACCTGGCATGACCAGCTTGGCGAGAGCGCCGATGATGGCACCCGCGATGATGACGCCAATGATCTCCATGTGCTGCCTCACTTTCGTGTAAGCGAGCGGCTGACCGTTCGCGTTGCACCATTACCCCACCACGGGTCACGGCAAACCGCACTCATGGCCGCGGCGTGTCGGGTCACGGAGTGGACACGATCGCGTCGTGTTTGTGCAGGTCAGACGCCTGTCATGCGGAAAGTGCGGGCGTCAGACGCCGAAGCCGACGCCGCGCTTCTCGGACTCACCGATCTGCACGTAGCCGAGGACCGCCGCGGGGACCAGGAGCTGGCGACCCTTGTCGTCGGTCAGCGTGAGGACGGTGCCCTTCTCGAGCGACGCGCTCACCGCTGCCGCGACCTCTGCCGCCCCCTCGCTGGACTCGAAGACGACCTCACGTGCGACGTTCTGGACACCGATGCGGACCTCCACGGTGGTTCCTCTCTTCTGGGCTGACCCAGGTGTTCTGGGTGTGGCCGCGGCGCCCCCGGAAGGGGAGGTCACGGTCCACGGTGGGCACGCGGCATACGAGCGCGTGCGGGTCTGTCGACAAGGCTAACGAGCGGTGTGTCAGGAACCTTCCCCGCCCACCTTGGGGAACGACCCGAGCCCTCGCCAGGCGAGCGCGCCCATGAGGAGCGCCGCTTCGTCCTTGGGGACGTCGGACCCCTGGGCGAGCCAGTGGCGCGCGCTGACCTGCGCCAGCCCGGTGAGCGCCATGCCCAGCAGGGAGGCGTCCTCGTCGGTCAGGCCGGTGTCCTCGGCGATGACCTCGGCGACCGCCTCGGCACACACCAGGCCCACCGCGTCGAGGCGGTTGCGCACGGCGGACTCGTTGGTGAGGTCGGACTCGAAGATGAGCCGGAACGCGGCGCCGTCGCGCGAGACGAAGTCGAAGTACGCGGCGATCGTCGCGTAGACCCGCTCCCTGTTGTCGTGGGTCGACGCGAGCGCCTCGCGCACCAGCTGCTCGAGCGCCTCGCTGTGCTTGTCGAGCAGCGCCAGGTAGAGCTCGAGCTTGCCGGGGAAGTGCTGGTAGAGCACCGGCTTGGAGACCCCTGCGCGGTCGGCGATGTCGTCCATCGCGGCGGCGTGGTAGCCGGATTCGACGAAGGCGGCCTGGGCGGCCTCGAGGAGCTGCGCGCGGCGGGCCGACCGCGGGAGACGCTGGCCGCGGGCGTTGTCGGTGCCTGGGACTGCTCGGATCGACATGGTGGCCTTCTGTTCGATGGTGCGGCGTTGGGCGGTGGTGCAGCCTGACTGCGGTGTCGGACACATCGTACGGGTGGGTAACCTGCATCACATGGCGATCCCACCGCTGGTCGCGCCCGGACCCGAGCTCAGCACCGAGCAGATGGCCCGGTACGCCCGCCACATCCTGCTGCCCGAGATCGGCGTCGAGGGCCAGCGACGGCTGGCCAACGCGCGCGTCCTCGTGGTCGGGGCAGGCGGTCTCGGGTCGCCGGCGTTGATGTACCTCGCGGCAGCCGGCGTCGGGACGATCGGGGTGGTCGACGACGACGTGGTCGACGCATCGAACCTCCAGCGCCAGGTCGTGCACGGTGTCGCCGACGTGGGGCGGTCCAAGACGGAGTCGGCCGCCGAGACCGTCGCAGCCATCAACCCGCTGGTCACCGTGGTCCGCCACGACCTGCGACTCACCTCCGAGAACGCCCTCGAGATCCTGGCCGACTACGACGTCGTCCTCGACGGCGCCGACAACTTCCCGACGCGTTACCTCGTCAACGACGCGTGCGTCTTCCTGGGGCTGCCCCACGTCTGGGGGTCGATCTACCGGTTCGACGGCCAGGTCTCGGTGTGGTTCGCCGGCCACGGGCCGTGCTACCGCTGCGTCTTCCCCGACCCGCCCCCACCCGACGCCGTGCCGTCGTGCGCGACCGGCGGCGTGCTGGGTGTCCTGTGCGCGGCGATCGGATCCGTCCAAGTGGCGGAGGCGCTGAAACTCATTGTGGGACAAGGTGATCCGCTTGTCGGGCACCTGCTCGTGCACGACGCGCTGCGCCAGACCTGGGACTCGCTGACCGTGCGGGCCGACCCCGACTGCCCCGTGTGCGGTGAGTCCCCGACCGTCACCTCGCTGGTCGACTACGAGCAGTTCTGCGGTATGCCGGGTGCCTCCGACGCGCACGAGGAGCAGGAGGGTGCCGTGCCCGGC
The DNA here is from genome assembly GCF_054049895.1 of Pedococcus sp. P5_B7. Lineage (NCBI taxonomy): Bacteria > Bacillati > Actinomycetota > Actinomycetes > Micrococcales > Intrasporangiaceae > Pedococcus > Pedococcus sp. P5_B7. The sequence goes on along the minus strand of NZ_JBFULM010000002.1, from coordinate 834,139 downwards.
TTCGCCGACGTCTCGGCGACGGAGCTCGCGCAGATGCTGTCCGAGCGGGAGAGCGGCGACCGGGCGTTCGAGCTGGTCGACGTCCGTGAGCCGGGGGAGCGTGCCGTCGTGTCCATCCCGGGGTCGCGGGCCCTGCACCTCGACCGGTTCCGCGACGGGACCGCCGTGGCCGAGCTGCCGGCGGACACCCCGGTGGTGCTGCTGTGCAAGTCGGGGGTCCGGTCGGCAGAGGCGGCCGGCCTGCTGGTCGCGGCCGGCCGCACCGACGTCGCGAACCTCTCGGGCGGGGTGCTGGCCTGGGTGCACGACGTCGACCCGAGCCTGCCGGTCTACTGATGCGTCGGGTGGGCTCGACCAGCGAGGTGGGACGGCGATGGTGACGCAGGCCGGGCGTGTGACTGGGGCCCCCAGCGAGTTCGCCGACGACGTCCTCGAGGTCGTCGACACGATCCCCGAGGGCAGGGTGATGACCTACGGAGACATCGCGGACCTGCTCGGGCGTGGCGGGGCCCGAGGCGTCGGCAACGTCATGGCGCGCTACGGCTCGGACGTGCCGTGGTGGCGGGTGATCCGCTCCGGTGGCTACTTCCCGCAAGGGCTCGAGGACGAGGCGCTCGCGCACTACCGCGAGGAAGGCACCCCCCTGGTGCGCGGGCAGGTCGATGGACGGCGGGTGGACCTCACCCGGGCGCGCTGGCTGGAGGCGACGGCACCTGTCCCCCCGCCGCAGCCCTGACTCGTGCGGCACGCCCAGCGCCGTGGCAGACGCGGTGACCGAGGACGCGGGGCGTCCCACGCGCTGTCGGTCGCGGATGGTGGGATGAGCCCGTGCTGAACCTCCGCCGCGCCCCGAGCGTGGTGGCCGAGGCGCCGCCGCTCGACGACGTCCAGCTGGCAGCCCTCGCCCACCGCGGCGCAGTGCTGCGCGTGCTCGGCGGCCCCGGCACCGGCAAGACCACCACGGCCATCGAGGCCGTCGTCTCCCGGGTCGAGTCGGGCGAGGCGACGCCCGACCAGTGCCTCATCCTCACCTCCTCGCGCGTCGCGGCCGGCAGCCTGCGCGAGCGGGTCACGGCCCGGCTCGGCGGCACCTCGACGGAGCCGCTCGCCCGCACGCACCAGGCCCTCGGGTTCGGCATCCTGCGCCAGGCCGCGGCGCTGCGCGGTGACCCCACCCCCCGGCTCCTCAGCGGGCCGGAGCAGGACGTCATCCTGCGCGAGCTGCTGGCCGGACACGCTGCCGAGGGCACGGGCCCCGCCTGGCCCGAGCGGGTGCACCTCGCCCTGGCCACCAGGGGGTTCCGCGGCGAGCTGCGCGACCTGCTCATGCGCGCGGTCGAGCACGACCTGGAGCCGCACGACCTCGCCCGGCTCGGCCGGGAGCACGACCGACCCGAGTGGGTGGCGGCGGCCGAGGTGCTGGCCGAGTACGACGAGGTCACGGCCCTGTCCGCACCCGGCGCCTACGACCCGGCCTGGATCCTGGGTGCCGCGGCCGACCTGCTCGAGGAGGACTCGCCAGCCCGTGCACGACTCGTCGACGGGCTGCGCCTGGTCGTGGTCGACGATGCGCAGGAGCTCACCTCGGCCGCGGCGCGGCTGCTGCGGACGATCGCCACGCCCGGGCTCGACCTCGTCCTGCTGGGCGACCCTGACAGCGCCGTGCAGACCTTCCGCGGCGCCGACCCCCGCCACCTGAGCGACGGGTGGGCGCAGCTCGGCTCCGCCGCGGACGGCCACCGGTCCGCAGGCCCCGCGGGCGGTGAGCCGCGCACCCTGGTCCTGCCCACGGCATACCGGTTGCCGCAGGCGGTCGTCGACGCTGCGGCGCGGGTGGCCCCCAAGATCGGCGCGCTCGCCGGCGGCGTCCAGCGGGGTGCGGCCGCGGGGCGCGCCGGGGGCCGCGTCGAGGTGCGGCTGCTGCGGGCGGTGAGCCAGGAGGCCAGCCACGTGGCCGCCGAGCTGCGCGAGTCCCACCTGAGGTTCGGGATCCCGTGGTCCGAGATGGCGGTCATCGTGCGTGGCCAGGGGCGCACCTCCACGCTGCGGCGGGTGCTGATGGCTGCAGGGGTCCCCGTGGCCGGCACCTCCACCGACCTGCCGGTCCGTGACGAGGTGGCGGTGCGCCCGCTGCTGGCCCTGCTCGAGGTGGTGCTCGACCGGGCCCGCGGCCTCGACGAGCCGCTGTCCGCGCAGGTCGCGGTCGACACCCTGTTGTCGCCGATCGGCGGCGCCGACGCGGTCGGGCTGCGCCGGCTGCGTCGCGCCCTGCGGCGGCTCGAGCTCGAGGGTGGTGGTGGTCGCACGAGTGACGAGCTGCTCGCCGAGGCGCTCCTCGCGCCGGGTGCGCTGGTCGAGGTGGGGGCCGAGGGGCATCCCGCCCGCCGCGTCGCCGCGACCATCGCCGCCGGTGTCAAGGCTGCGCGCGGCGTGGTCGACGACACCCCGACCGGACCCGCCTGGCGCTGGGAGGCCGGGGTCAGCGCCGAGTCGGTGCTGTGGGCGATGTGGGCCGCGACGGGGCTGGGCGGCGAGTGGCAGGCCACCGCGCTCGCCGGGGGCGCCGGCGCTGGGCGGGCCGACCGTGACCTCGACGCCGTCGTCGGGCTGTTCGACGCCGCGGCCAAGTTCGTCGACCGCCTCCCGCAGGCCGGTCCCGAGGAGTTCCTCACCCACATCGGCAGCCAGGACATCCCGGGCGACACCCTCGTCGCGCGCTCACCCGTCGGTGAGTCGGTGACGGTCACGACCCCCCAGGCCGCCGCCGGCCGGCAGTGGCACCTGGTGGTCGTCGCGGGGGTGCAGGAGGGCGTCTGGCCCGACCTGCGCCTGCGTGGCTCCCTCCTCGGATCGGAGCACCTGGTCGACGTCGTGTCGGGGCGGGCGGGCACCTTCCGGGCCGCGCAGGCCGCGGTGCGCTACGACGAGACCAGGTCGTTCCTCGTGGCGCTCACCAGGGCGAGCGACCGCGTCGTCGTGACGGCAGTGCGCTCCGACGACGAGCAGCCGTCGGTCTACCTCGATGTCGTCGACCCCGAAACCATTGCCACCCAAGGAGATCGGCCCTTCGCCGAGGTTGCGCGCACGATGACCCTGCCGACCCTCGTGGGTGAGCTCCGCCGACAGCTGGTCTCCGACGACGCCGTGGTGCGCCGCACGGCGGTGGCAGCGCTGGCCCGGCTGACCCGCGAGGGAGTCCCCGGGGCCGACCCGGCCCAGTGGTGGGTGCTGCGCGAGCTGTCCGACGACCGACCGCTGCGGGAGCCCAACCAGGAGGTGCGGGTGTCGCCGAGCAAGGTGGAGTCCTTCGGCAACTGCGGCCTGCGCTGGATGCTCGGCTCGGTCGGGGGCGACGGCCCGTCGGTCGGCGCGGCCGACATCGGCACGCTGGTGCACGACATCGCCGCCGAGCTCGGCGACGTCGATGCCGACACCCTCGTCGCCGAGGTGGACGCCCGGTGGGGGCGCCTCGGTATGCCGGCCGGCTGGGTCTCCGACCGCAAGCGCCACGAGGCCCACGGCATGGTCCGACGGCTGGCGACGTACTTCGACGAGGCCCGTGCGGGGGGCTGGGTCCGGCTCGGGGCCGAGGTGGACATGAAGGTCGTCCTCGGTCGGGCGGTGCTCAGCGGCAAGGTCGACCGCATCGAGGGCACGCCCGACGGCACGGCGCTCCGGGTGGTCGACTACAAGACCGGCAGCAGCAAGCCCCGCACCGAGGAGCTCGACCGTCATCCGCAGCTGGGGGCCTACCAGCTGGGCGTCGAGCGCGGCGCCTTCGGAGAGCTGGGAGACCGCTCAGCCGGAGCCGCGCTACTCCAGGTCGGCAAGGCGGCCCTCGTGAAGACGACCCTGCAGGCCCAGGGTCCGCTGAGTGCCGACCCCGAGCCGCAGTGGGCCGCCGAGCTGGTCACCAGCACGGCCGAGGGGATGTCGGGCTCCACGTTCCAGGCGACCGTGGGCGACTGGTGCAAGCTCTGCCAGGTGCGGGCGTCGTGCCCCGCCCAGCCCGAGGGGCGGGTGCTGTGATGGCGCGTCCCCTGTTGTCTGCCAAGGAGATCGCCGCAGCGCTCGGTCAGCCGCCGCCCACCGACCAGCAGGTGCGGGTGATCGAGGCGCCGATGTCCCCGGTGCTCGTCGTCGCGGGTGCCGGGTCGGGCAAGACCGAGACGATGACCGGCCGGGTGGTCTGGCTCGTCGCCAACGGGTTCGTCGAGCCCGACCAGGTCCTCGGCCTGACCTTCACCCGCAAGGCCGCCACCGAGCTGTCCGAACGCATCGGCGCGAGGCTCCGGCTGCTCCAGCAGCGCGACGTCTGGCACCCGCGCACCGACGACGCGGTGACCGGTGCCGAGGTCCTCGGTGGCACCCCGACCGTGTCCACCTACCACTCGTATGCCGGACGGCTGGTCCGCGAGCACGCCCTGCGGCTGGGCTACGAGTCCGAGTCGCGGCTGCTCTCCGAGGCGGCTGCGTGGCAGTACGCGTCGGAGGTCGTGGCCGGCTACGACGGCCCGATGGACGAGGTCCGCTTCGCCGAGTCGACGGTCACCGCAGCCGTCGTCGACCTGGCCGGTGAGATGGCCGAGCACCTCGTCGAGGTCGACGACGTCGCGGCCTACCTCGAGCGGGCGCTCGGCTCGCTGGCCGCTCTTCCGCCACACGTCGGCGCCCGCGGCAAGGACCTGCCCGGCGAGGTGAAGAAGATGCGGGAGCAGCTCCTGGCCCGCGCCGGGGTGCTGCCGATGGTGGAGCGCTACCTCACCCTCAAGCGCACCCGCGACGCGATGGACTTCGCCGACCAGATGGCGCTGGCCGCCAAGCTGGCGATCGGGTTCGAGGACATCGGGAAGATCGAGCGAGAGCGGTTCGGGGCCGTCCTGCTCGATGAGTTCCAGGACACCTCAGCCGCGCAGCTCCAGCTGCTCCAGTCGTTGTTCGTCGCGCCGGGGGAGCCGGCTCCGGTCACCGCGGTCGGCGACCCGCACCAGTCGATCTACGGCTGGCGTGGCGCCAGCGCCACCACCCTCGGCGAGTTCCGTCGTGCGTTCGGTGGCCCCGAGGGACTGGCGCCCGTGCTCCCACTCGCCACGAGCTGGCGCAACGACGAGGCGGTGCTCCACGTCGCCAACGCCGTGGCCGAGCCCCTGCGCGAGCGCTCGACCGTGCCGGTCGACGAGCTCGCCGCCCGGCCCGGCGCCGGAGCGGGCCGGGTCGTGGCGGCGCGGGTCGAGACCGCCGGTGAGGAGGCGGCGCTGGTCGCCGACTGGCTGGCGCAGCGACGAGCGGCAGGCGCGAAGTCGGCTGCCGTGCTGTGCCGCAAGCGCTCCCAGTTCGCGCCCCTCATCGACGCGCTCGAGACCAAGGGCGTCCCCTACGAGGTGGTCGGGCTCGGTGGGTTGCTGCTCACGCCCGAGGTCGAGGACATCACCGCGCTGCTCCACGTCGTGCACGACCCCAGCCGCGGCGACCAGCTCATGCGGTTGCTCACCGGACCGCTCTGCCGGTTGGGGGCGGCCGACCTCGACGGGCTGATGGCGTGGGCCCGTCACCAGCAGGACCTGCGTCTCGGCATCGACGACCGGTCGGCCCCGGAGGACGACGACGATGCCGAAGGGGCGGTCATCGGTACGGCGACGGCCGCTTCGGGGCCGGGCCCTTCCGCGGCCGGGAGCGGCGGGGGCGACGCGACCCCCGCCCCGCGGCCGGTGCGCGACCAGTCACCGGACAGCTCCGACCGGGTGAGCATCGTCGAGGCCGTCGACGACCCGCCTCGGCCGGGCTGGACCAGCTGGGACGGCAAGCGGGTGAGCGACGTGGGACTCGGCCGCCTCCGCGGACTGCAGCAGGCGATCCGCCGACTGCGCTCGTTGTCGGCGCTGCCCCTGGCCGACCTGGTGGGCGAAGCCGAGCGCGCCCTCGGGCTCGACATCGAGGTGCTCGCCCGTGAGGGCTACACCCCTGCCGCGGCCCGAGCGCACCTCGACGCGTTCGCCGACGTCGCCGCGACGTTCACGGTCAGTGCTGACCGACCCAACCTCGGCGGCTTCCTGGCCTGGCTGGCCGCAGCCCTCAAGGAGGAGCGAGGGCTCGACAAGGGCTACATCGAGGCGTCGTCCGACGCCGTGCAGATCCTGACGATCCACGCGGCCAAGGGGCTCGAGTGGGACGCGGTAGCCGTCCCCGGGCTCGTCGAGGGCTCGTTCCCGGCGCTGGCCTCCGCCGCGAGTCGTTCCGACGGCACGGCGTGGACGATGTCCGACCCCAAGCAGCGCGGCTGGATCGGTGGCCTCTCCGACGGTGGCATCCCCTACGCCCTGCGGGGAGACCGTGACGGGCTGCCGCTGCTCGACTGGGAGGGGGCCGGAGACTGGAAGGACATGGAGACGCGGGTCGAGCGGTTCCTGCGGGCCGGCGGCGAGCACGGGGTCGACGAGGAGCGACGCCTCGCCTACGTCGCGTTCACGCGGGCGAGGTCAGACATGCTGCTGACCGCCCCGGTCTGGACCGACGGCAAGACACCGAAGGTGACGTCCCGCTTCCTGCTCGAGGTCGTCGAGGCCGAGCCGGCGCTGCCGGTGACGCGCCTCGCCTGGGTCGACCTTCCCGACCCCGCACAGCCCGCCGAGGCCGTGAACCCGACCGCCGCGACCGCGGTCAGCGTGCAGTGGCCGGCAGACCCCTTGGCCCACCGTCGGGCTGCGCTGGCTGCGGGGGCAGAGGCGGTGCGCGCTGCGGTCGCCGGACAGGTCGACGGCTCGGGTGCTCCGCCAGCGTTGGGGGAGCAGGGCATGTTCCCGCTGCCGGGCGACGCCCTGACCGTGCTGGAGGAGCTCGACCTGCTCCTCGAGGAGCGCCGCAGGCTCGCGCACCGCAGTGACGTGACGGTCCTCATGCCGCGCCACCTGTCGGCCTCGGCGGTCGTCAGCCTCGCCCAGGACCCGGCCCGGTTCGCCTCGTCGCTGCGTCGGCCGATGCCCGAACCACCTGCGCTCGCGGCTCGCCGCGGCACGGCGTTCCACGCGTGGGTCGAGCAGCACTATGCGCAGGCGGCGATGGTCGACATCCTCGACCTGCCCGGGAGCGCGGACGACGACCCGGGCGACGATGCGGCCCTGCCCGTCATGAAGGAGCGCTTCCTCGCCAGCGAGTGGGCCCACCGCACCCCGGCCGAGATCGAGATCGCGGTCGAGACCGTCATCGACGGGATCGCGGTCCGAGGACGGATCGACGCGGTCTTCCCGCGCCCCGGAGGCGGTTTCACGATCGTCGACTGGAAGACGGGGTCCAAGCCCAGCGGGGTGTCTGCGCGGTCGCGGGCCCTCCAGCTGGCGGCCTACCGCGTCGGCTTCGCCCGACTGCGTGGCCTCGACCTCGACGAGGTCGACGCGGCGTTCTACTACGCGGGCACCGGCGAGACGGTCTGGCCAGAGCTGCCCGACGACGTGGCTCTGGCCGCCCTGCTGGAGACCGTCCCCGACGCCTAGGTCGGGGTCAGCCTGCTGACGTGGTGGGCAGCTAGGGGCTCGGGCGGTAGCCGGGCTCGAACTCCGGACCAGGGTCGTCGCCCTCGATGACCTCGGGACGGCGCAGCGAGCTCACGTCGATCTCGGCCGTCACGTCGTGGACGGAGTCGGTCGCGGTCTCGGGCTCGCCCTCGAGCGCACCCGCGGTCTCGAGCTCCTCCTCGAGCTCGTCCTCGAGCTCACCCTCGAGCGCGGTGGCGCCGCCCTCACCGTCGGTCGCGAGCTCGTCCTCGAACTCACCCTCCGCCTCGTCCTCGTCCTCACCCTCGAACTCGACGTGGCGGACCGGGATCGGTGACGCCAGGTCGCTGTGACCGTCGCTGCCACCGTCGGCGTCGGCGTCGGCGTCGCTGTCACCGTCGGGGTCGGCGCTGTCACCCGCGGTGTCGGTGTCGTCGTCGGAGTCGGCCGTAGGGGCGAACATCACCTCGACGTCGTCCTCGTCGTCGTCCTCCGCGTCCTCGATGACCGGGGGCACGAGCACCGGGTTGCTCTTGGCGGGACCGCTGCCGGCTCGGCGGTAGTCGTTCGCCGCCTCCTCCTCGGCGTGCACGCGCTCGTCGAGGCGCCGCAGGGCCGAGGCGAGGCGCTCGACCTGCAGTCGGTCGCCGCCCGACACGGCGGACATCAGCTGCGAGAGCGTCCGCATCTCGGCCGAGAGCCGGGCACGGGTGAGCAGGTGGGCGTCGGGCCGCTCGGCCCGGGCGTGCGCGTAGGCCTCCATCAGCGTCTCGAGGGCCTGCGACGAGGTCTGGCTGACCAACGCGAAGAAGTCGTCCGCGGGGTCGGCGACCTTGGCGTCCTCCCACCCGGTGAACGCCTTCACCCGGCCGCTCGCCGCGTCGCCGTCGTCGTCGAAGACCACGAGCACCTGGTCGCCGGTCAGGTCGCCGTGCGTCGGGGTAGGGGCGAACCGCCAGAGCGTCACGTCCTCCAGCAGCTTCTCCCAGCGCGCGAGGAGCCCGGTCGGCACGTGCCCGGTGGCAGCCGCGCGGTCGAGCTCGCTGAGCCGCCGGGTGCGGTAGGTGTCGGCGTCGTAGGCAGGTAGCCCGGCCTCGTCGAACAGGCCGTGGTCGGCGTTGTGCAGCGCGGCGATCGCCCGTCCGAGCTCGGCGGCCAGGCCGGGCCCGGGCGGCAGCTGGGCGAAGTCGACGTTCTGGCCGGGCAGGTAGGGGTAGATCGCGGCCCGGCCGCCCTCCTTGAGGGCGGCAAAGCCCTTCGGGGTCGGCACGCTGAACGGAAGCCGCCGCGCCAGCAGCGCGAGCAGGCCGAAGGTCGACTCCATCTGGGCTGCGGCCGCCTGGCTGCGCGGCACCCGCACCACCCAGCGCCGGTGCTGGGTGTCCTGCACGAACGCGACGTCGTAGCCGTTGGCCTGGTCGGGGTGGTCGGCTGTCCCGGGGAGCGCCTCGACGCTGGCCGGGTCGAGGCCCGGCACGGCAGCGCTCGCGAGCGCTGCGAGGAAGAGGGGGCTGCGGTCCACACGGTCACCGTATGCCGTGCGGGCGCGCCTAGGGTGGAGGCGTGGGCCTCCTGACCGAAACTCTCCCGAATCTCGCGCTCGCCCGACCGGGTCTCGACCGTCACGCCGAGCTGCGGGCGCAGCCGGACCTGCTCGACCGACTGCTCGCCGACTCCTCGACCCGGGTCCTGGAGGTGCACGGCGACAAGGTCCCGGTCCGCCTGGGCGCAGGCGACCAGCGAGACCGGCCGGGGGATGACGCCGCGGGCGGGGCCCCCGCCCTGGACCTGCGCGCCCCGATCCCTTCCGATGCTGATGCGCTCGTCCTGTTCCTGGGCCAGGACGGCGACGGCACGGCATACCTCGCTGTCGCGCGACCGGCACCCGAGATGGAGGCGCCGGACGGGGGCATCTGGGAGCGGCTGCGGGGGCTGCGCCAGGTCGGCGCCGACCTGTCCGACCGCGACGCCACGGTCTTCGCGACGGCTCTGGCGCTCGCCAACTGGCACGCGACCCACGGCCACTGCCCGCGCTGTGGTGCCCCCACCGAGCCGATCCAGGCGGGGTGGCTGCGCCGGTGCGGCCGGGACGGCAGCGAGCACTACCCGCGGACCGACGTGGCCGTGATCATGTCGGTCATCGACGATCGAGACCGGTTGCTGCTCGCCCGAGGGGCGGGTTGGGGCACCGGTCGCTTCTCGGTGCTCGCGGGCTTCCTCGAACCGGGGGAGAGCTTGGCGGCCGCGGTCGCCCGGGAGGTCCACGAGGAGGTCGGCCTGCAGGTCCACGACGTGGAGTACCTCGGCGACCAGCCGTGGCCCTTCCCGAACTCGCTCATGGTCGGCTTCACTGCCAAGGCGACCGGCGAGGACCTCCGGCTGCAGGAGTCGGAGATCGCCGAGGCGCGGTGGTTCACCCGCGACGAGTACCGCGAGATCCTCGCCGCGGGGGAGGTCAGCCCGTCCACGCGCCTGTCCATCGCCCGCCGGCTCATCGAGCGCTGGCTCGGCCACGACCTGGCCCAGGTCGCTCCCGACTGAGCTCCGGGCCGGGAGGCAGACAGCCCGAGACCCCGGCCGGTGGCCGGGGTCTCGTGGGTGTCTGGGTGCTCCTGATCAGGAGGCGAGGCGCTGCTTGACCTCGTGGATCGAGGGGTTGGTCGCCGACGAGCCGTCCGGGAAGAGCAGCGTGGGGACGGTCTGGTTGCCGTCGTTGGCGTCCATCACGAACTTCACGGCCTCCGGCACGTCCTCGATGTTCACCTCGGTGAACGCGATGCCTTCGCGGCCCATCTGGGCCTTGAGACGATTGCAGTAACCGCACCAGGAGGTGCTGAACATGGTCACGGAACCGGGGGCGGGGTGCTTCAGGGCGCTGGCGCTCATGATCTCTTTCAGGGGGTCGGAGACTGTCAAGCCATACAACCACGGCCGTGCGGCGCTTCTTCCTCGCCGTGGTGTGACCTCTATGACCATGATGTCCCATGGCCCCCGATCCAGCCGCACCACAGGCAGCACACGCGGCACAGAAAGCACAGGCAGCACAGGCGGCACAGGCAGCACAGGCGGTGCAGACACCACAGGCGCCACAGCCGGCCGCGTTCGACCCCGCCCTGCTCGCCCTGGCTGCCGGCCGCAACCTCGGGGCGCTCGCGGCGCTCAAGCGCGACGGCCGGCCGCAGCTCTCGATGGTCAACTTCGCCCTCGACCGCAGCGACCCGGCGGCTCCCACGGTGCGGGTGTCCGTGGTCGACGGCCGGGCGAAGGTGGCCAACCTCCTGCGCGACCCGAGGGGGTCGCTCATGGTCACCTCGCCGGAGGGCTGGTCGTATGCCGTGCTCGAGGGTGACGCTGGGTTCTCACCGGTGGCCGTGGCCGAGGACGACGAGGTGGTCGACGAGCTGGTCGAGCTCTACCGGACCATCCGTGGCGAGGACCACCCGGACTGGGACGACTACCGGCGGGCCATGGTGCAGGACGGCCGCCGCATCCTGCGGCTGAGGGTGACCCGGGTCTACGGCCTCGTGCAGTGAGGGCAGCCATGACCGGTCGAGTGACGAGTCCGGTGGCCACCGCCGTCGGTCGCCCATGACAGGATCGCGGCGATGCCCACCCAGCCCCACGGCATACCCGTGCCCTCCTCCGCCGACGACATCCTCGACGCGCTCGACCCCGAGCAGCGCGAGGTCGCGGCGCACCCCTTGGGACCCATGGTCGTGCTCGCCGGCGCCGGCACCGGCAAGACCCGGGCGATCACGCACCGGATCGCCTACGGCGTCCACTCCGGCGCCTACCAGGGCCAACGCGTCCTCGCGGTCACGTTCACCGCACGCGCGGCCGGCGAGATGCGCACCCGGTTGCGCACGCTCGGCGTCGCCGGGGTGCAGGCCCGCACCTTCCACGCGGCAGCCCTGCGGCAGCTGCACTACTTCTGGCCGCAGGCGATCGGGGGCGCTGCGCCTGAGGTGATGAGCCAGAAGGCCGCGGCGGTCGCCCAGGCCGCCGCCTCCCTGCGACTCGACCTCGCGCGTGACCGCACCGCCATCCGTGACCTCGCCGCCGAGGTGGAGTGGGCCAAGGTGTCGATGCTCACCCCCGAGACGTATGCCGCGGGGGCGCGGGCCGCGCACCGCGAGCCGCCCGGCTTGGACGCCACCGCGATGGCGCGGGTCCTCGAGGCCTACGAGCAGGTCAAGACCCAGCGCGGCGTGATCGACTTCGAGGACGTGCTGCTGCTGACCGTCGGGATCCTGGCCGAGCGCGACGACATCGCCCGGGCGGTGCGTTCGCAGTACCGCCACTTCGTCGTCGACGAGTACCAGGACGTCAACGCGCTCCAGCAACGGCTGCTCGACCTGTGGGTGGGGGAGCGCGACGACCTCTGCGTCGTCGGTGACCCCGCCCAGACGATCTACTCGTTCACCGGGGCCAGCCCCCGCCACCTGCTCGAGTTCCAGACCCGCCACCCCAAGGCCGAGGTGGTCAGGCTGGTGCGCAACTACCGCTCGACGCCGCAGGTGGTGGGGCTCGCCAACCTCGTCGTGCGGGGGCCGTCTGGGGCGATGCGCAGCAACGCGGTGGTGCTCCAGGCCCAGGGGCAGGACGGGCCGACCCCGGTCCTGACCGCCCACCCGGACGACCCCGCCGAGGCCGCCGCCATCGCCGCGGAGGTCGCCAAGCGGGTGTCCGACGGCGTCTCGCCGGCCGAGATGGCCATCCTGTTCCGCACCAACGGCCAGTCCGAGGCCTTCGAGTCGGCGCTGGCCGACCAGGGGGTTTCCTACCTCGTGCGGGGCGGGGAGCGGTTCTTCTCCCGGCGCGAGGTGCGTGACGCGATCCTGCTGCTGCGGGGTGCGGCCCGGTCCGACGACGCGTCCAAGCCGCTGCCCGAGCTGGTGCGCGACGTGCTCCTCGGCGCCGGGTGGACCCGGGAGGCGCCGAGCTCGGGAGGCGCCGGTCGCGAGCGGTGGGAGTCGCTCAATGCCCTCGCCGCGCTGTCCGACGACCTCGTCGTGACCAGCCCGGAGGCCCGGCTGCCCGACTTCATCCGCGAGCTCGACGAGCGGGCTTCGGCCCAGCACGCCCCCGCGGTCCAGGGGGTCACGCTCGCCTCGCTGCACGCCGCGAAGGGACTGGAGTGGGACGTCGTGTTCCTCGCCGGGATCTCCGACGGCTACCTGCCGATCATGATGGCCGAGACCCCCGAGGCCATCGAGGAGGAGCGCCGGCTGATGTACGTCGGCGTCACCCGGGCCCGGCGCGAGCTGCGGCTCTCGTGGTCGGGCGCCCGCACCCCCGGGGCGCGAGCCAGCCGTCGGCCGTCGCGGTTCCTGGACGGCGCGGCAAGCATCCTCGGCGACGGCGCGCGCTCGCAGCCCAAGGGCTCGGCGAAGGTCGGGGCCGCCAAGGGCGGGCGGGGCAAGGCCCTCAAGCCAGCGCTGCCGGCGCACTGCCGTTCGTGTGGCACCGAGCTCACGACCGCGGCGCAGCGCAAGACCGGGCGCTGCGACACCTGTCCGCCGACCTACTCCGAGGCCACCTTCGAGCGGTTGCGTGCGTGGCGGCTGGCCGTCGCGCGGGAGACGAGCGTGCCGGCCTACGTCGTCTTCACCGACGCCACGCTCACGGTGATCGCCGAGCGCGAGCCCGGCTCGGAGGGCGAGCTGGCCCAGATCTCCGGGGTCGGGGCCCGCAAGCTCGGGCTCTACGGCGCGCAAGTGCTGGCCCTCATCGGCGGCGCGGACGTCGAATCTGTGCTCGAAACTCGTTCTACCGCAACGGATTCCGACGAATAGGCGTTCGTTCACCAATTCTTTGCAGGAAATCTCGATAAATGCGTTGCTGCCCCGCAGGGGCGTCCCGTACTCTGGATCAACACACCAGCCCAGGGTGTCGCGCGCGATGCGCTGGGGTCCACGAGCACACGAAGGAGGGTAGGTCCCAATGGAGAACTTCACGATGACGATCGACGCGACTCACATGTCCCGCGTCCGTTCCGTGTGCCCCGAGGTCGGCCGTGTCCTCCTCGCAGGCAGCCGTGGATGGGTCCAGGGGACCACTGTGCCCGCGCCCATCGCCACCCGTGTGATCACCGATGCCCCGGTTCCGACGTTCTACGTCGGCGGCTTCGGCGCCACCAAGGATCTCGCGTTCCGTCCCTTCGGAGAACCACCTGTCTAGGCCACCAGCCAGCAGGCCCTCTCCGAGGCCGCGGAACCCGATATCCGGGATCCGCGGCCTTTCTGTTTGTCCAACGCCGTTGATTGTCCGAACAGATTTCTTCCGCACCACACCGAGCAGGAAGAAGCACCACCAGAGATGAAGTCCGACACCGAAGAGAACGGGCCGGCCCCCGACCGGGGAGCCACCGGCCAGACGGAAACAGGGATATCCGCCACCACCGTGGCGGTTCGACGAGAGGGAGGTGACACCCGATGCATCTGAGCGCACTCCACGACCTGAACGAGCAGGCCGCGATCGCAGGCGCCGGCATCCCGTGTCAGGAGAACGACGCCGAGATGTGGTTCGCCGAGAGCCCGGCCGACGTCGAGTTCGCGAAGTCGCTGTGCCACATGTGCCCGGCCCTGGCCGCCTGCCTCGCAGGCGCGCTCGAGCGGTCCGAGCCGTGGGGCGTGTGGGGCGGCGAGCTCTTCGTCCAGGGGGTCGTCGTCGCACGCAAGCGGCCCAGGGGCCGGCCGCGGAAGAACCCGGTCGCCGCCTGATGACGCCGACCGTCAACACCATCGAACACTTTTCACACACCAGGAGTTTCACCATGTTCCAGGCCTTGTACGCCGACCTGGCGCGCGCCCATCGACGGCGCCGTCAACGGGAGTACCAGCGCCGGCTCGAGGCACAGGCGCAGCACGAGTTGCTGCTCGCCATGCCTCGCATGCTGGCCCGGTGACCCCCGTGCCCGAACCCGCCGGGACCTTCCGCTCTGGAGGTCGTCCCGGCGGGTTCTTTCATGTCTTCGGGAGTGCCCGGAGCCCTCGACTCGGTAGCGTCCGCACATGTCCCGCGAAGCCGTGGTCAAGGCCCTGACCGCTCCCGACCTGTCCGCCGTCGTCGACCTGGCGGTGTGGGTCGAGGACGGGGTGGCCCACGCCGCGAACCACCTGGGCACCGTGCGGCTGCACGCCAACGGCGGCCACGAGGTCCTGTCGGGGATCGACCCCGTGGCGAGCGAGGACCCGATGGCCTTCCTGCCCTACGAGGTCGAGCTCGCCGCCGCCGGCCCGCGGGTGTCCACCGACAACGCCTACCCGTATGCCGCGCAGCGGATCCGCTCGCTGTTCGGCGACGTCGACCGCAGTCCCGACGTCGCCGTCGTGCACACCCCACGGCACTGGTTCGTCGCGGAGGGCGGTCACGCGGGCGAGCACGGTTCGCTCGACGTCATCCAGTCGCGCGCCCCCCTGGTGATGTCGGGTCCCGGGGTGGCGACGCTCGGCTTCGTCGACGACCACGCCCGGCTCGTGGACGTGGCCCCGACGCTCGCGGTGTTGTCGGGTGTGCCGTCGGCCGACCTGCGCGACGCGGACGGCGCCGAGCTCGACGGCCGTGCCCTCACGGCATACCTCGAACCAGCTGCTGAAGGGCAGCGTCGGCGAGTCGTCGGTCTGCTCTGGGACGGGGCGCACTGCGGTGACCTGCTCCACCTGGCCGAGACCGGCGAGCTGCCCGGGGTCGCCCGCCTCATCGAGCACGGGCTGGCGCTGCGCGGGGGTGCGGTGGCCGAGTTCCCGAGCGTGACGCTCACCAACCACACCTCCATCCTGACCGGCGTCGGCCCGGGGCGGCACGGCGTGCTCGGCAACGTCTACTACGACCGCAGACTGCAGGAACGGGTCGTCCCCAACGATGCCGAGACCTGGCACCGCAGCGCGGAGTGGCTCCGACCCGGCGTCCGCACAGTGTTCGAGATGGTGAACGACCATGTGCCGCAAGGGGACTCACCCCGGACCGCGAGCGTGGACGAGGCCATCGACCGGGGCGCGGACTACGGCACCATGGCGCTGCTGAGGGCAGCCGGCGGGTTCGACGCGGCCGCCACCGGCATGGGCGACCTGCTGCCGGTCCCGGAGGAGTCCCCGTTCGTCGAGCGGCCCGAGCACCTGGCGGACGCGTACTTCCGCTGGGGGGTGCAGGTGGATGACATGGGTCTGCAGCAGGTCCTGCAGCTGTGGGAGTCCGCCGAGGACGCGCCCACGCTGACCTGGTGGGCGCACGTCGTGACCGACGCCGGACACCACGCCGGCGGGCCGCGGTCGCAGATCGCGCGGGACTCGCTGCGCCAGAGCGATGCCCGGCTCGTCGTGTTCCTCGACCACCTCGAGGGGCTGGGGGTGCTCGACGAGGTGACCTTCCTGCTCACGGCTGACCACGGGTTCGAGGGCGCCGACCCGAGCGTGACCGGCTCGTGGAAGCCGGCGCTGGATGCGCTCGGCATCCCCTACCGCGACGAGGGCCCGGGGTTCGTCTACCTGTTGTGAGGAGCCGTCCTCGAGATTTGGGGCCAACTGGCCCACTTTCCAGGCGATCTGCGCGACGCGGCCCGGAAAGGGGGCCAGTTGGCCGACTTTCCAGGGCTAGCGGCTCTGCTCAGCCTCGTTAGGCTGCCTGCATGGCTACGCAGATCCGCATCGCCCAGGACGAGGCCGCCGACGAGGTGCTGAGCAACGACCCGTTCGCGCTGCTCGTGGGGATGCTGCTCGACCAGCAGTACCCGATGGAGCACGCGTTCCGCGGGCCGTGGAAGATCCTCGACCGGTTCGGGACGCTGGCGCCCGACGCCATCGCCGCCGCCGAGGCGGAGTCGTTCGCCGACCTCTGCGCCACGCCGCCGGCGATCCACCGCTACGGCCGGTCGATGGCGGGCCGGGTGCAGCAGCTCGCCGCCGTCGTCCGCGACCAGTACGACGGCCGGGCCGAGACCATCTGGACCGAGGCGACGGACACCCGCGACCTGATCGAGCGGCTCAAGGCGCTGCCCGGGTTCGGCGACCAGAAGGCCCGCATCTTCGCCGCCCTGGTCGGGAAGCAGCTCGAGGTGCGCCCGCCCGGGTGGCAGGAGGCGATC
Source organism: Pedococcus sp. P5_B7 (assembly GCF_054049895.1). NCBI lineage: Bacteria > Bacillati > Actinomycetota > Actinomycetes > Micrococcales > Intrasporangiaceae > Pedococcus > Pedococcus sp. P5_B7. The sequence goes on along the minus strand of NZ_JBFULM010000002.1, from coordinate 817,570 downwards.
GGGCCGTATGCCGAGGACGGCTCCTACCGGTCGGTCGCCGACGTCGTCGACGCCTCGTCACTGGCCAAGGTGCGGGAGTTCAAGCAGGCCGCCAAGGCTGCGGCGAAGGCCAAGGACGCCGCTTTGACGAAGAAGTAGCCGTGGCTGACCAGGGCAGACCCGCCGAGACTCCTCCCGTGTGCTCGACCTGCGGCACCGTGTCGGGCGATCCTGCCCTGGCCGCGATCACCTGGACGCGCGGCACCGAGAACGGCCGCGAGGTCTGGACCTGCGACCGCTGCAGCCGGGAGCACCTGCGCAGCATCGAGGGCAAGCTCGACTCCGCCTGGTGGTGACCCGCGTCAGGCTGGTGATCCGCGTCAGTCGACGGGCGGCGGGAGGTGCTGGAGCTGCATGCCGGGCATGTGGTCGACCACGATCTGCCGGGCCGAGACGGTCCCACCCAGCTGGCACAGCACGCCGATCCCGCCGAGCCAGACCCGGTGGATGAGCAGGTAGGACGGCGGCAGGTTGAGCTTCATGCCGACGAGGAACTCGGGCCGGCGGATGTCGTTGACGTGGGCAGCCACGCCCCGCAGCCACGGCCGGCTGAAGGTGAACTCGGCGTGTGACAGGGGCTCGATGAACGGGCCGAGATAGTCCAGCAGCGCCTCGGCATCGAGCGACATCGACGGCTTGATGAACCCCTCGGACCGCAGGCCCCTCTCGAGCTCGGTGGCCTCGCCGCGCAGCGCCGCGCTGACCAGCGTGCCCATCGCGGGCGGCAGGCCGGACGGCAGGCGGTTGACTGCGCCGTAGTCGATGACGCCGAGGCGCCCGTCGGGCAGCAACCGGAAGTTGCCCGGGTGGGGGTCGGCGTGCAGCAGCCCGGCGCGGGCCGGGCCGACGAGCAGGAACGCCATGTAGCGCTCCGAGGCGGCGTTGCGCTGCTCTGGCGTGCCCGACGCGACGATCTGCGACAGCGGGATGCCGTCCATCCACTCCGAGACGATGACGTGCTCGCTGTTGACCAGCACGTCCGGCACGGCGAAGTGCGGGTCACCGCGGAACGCCTTGGCGAAGGTGCGCTGGTTGGCGGCCTCGAGGTTGTAGTCGAGCTCCTCGCTCATCCGCGACTTGAGCTCGTCGGTGATCGGCTTGATGTCCATGCCGGGGATCCACCCGCCGGCCAGCCGGGCCACCCGGGCGAGCTGGTTGAGGTCGGACAGCAGGGCCTGACCGGCGCCCGGGTACTGGATCTTGACGGCGACCTCGCGACCGTCACGCCAGACCGCCTTGTGGACCTGTCCGATCGAGGCCGCCGCCGCGGGCTTGTCGTCGAACGACTGGAACTTCGCGGTCCGCCACCGGGGTCCCAGCTCCTCGGCCAGCACCTTGTGCACCGTCGCGGCAGGGAGGGGAGGAGCCGCCTCCTGCAGCTTGGTCAGGGTGGCGCGGTAGGGACCGGCCATCTCCTCCGGGAGCGCGGCCTCCATGACCGACATGGCCTGGCCGAACTTCATCGCCCCGCCCTTGAGCTCGCCCAGGACCTTGAACAGCTGCTCGGCCGTGCGGGCCTGCAGCTCGGCTGCGACCGCCTCGGCAGGTTTGCCGCCCACGCGCTTGCCGAACCCCACCGCGGTGCGGCCGGCGAAGCCGAGGGGCAGGCTCGCCAGTCGGGCCGTGCGACTGACGGCACGGCGAGGGAGTTCGTTCACCCGGCCATTCTCACCTGCGGGGCAACCTCGCCGTCAGTGGGTCGGCAGAACCCGTCGGATCGAGCACCGCACCCGCACCGCGGATGTGCGGTCCACTGACGCTGCCGGACCCCCGGCCAGGGCAGGGAGACCTCCAACGACCGGCCCGTGGGGAGCGCGTGACCGTCGAGCACCGCCAACGCCACCATCGCGGCCATCGAGGCGGTCAGCGCGACCAGCGTGGTCTCCCCGCTGACCTCGGGTCCGGCCCCGACCGCGACCGGGAGGAGCTGCCCGAGCAGGGCGGGCCACGCCGGGTCGAGGTCGGCCCGGGCGAGGTCGAGGCAGCGCAGGCACGGTCCGTCGGGCACGACGACCGGGCCGACGAGGGCTTCCACCCCGTGCAGCACGACGGGCAGCACCGGTATGCCGCGGGCGCGCCACGGGATGGCCGTCGCCGAGTCGACGGCGCCGCAGCCGACCAGGACGACGAGCGCAGGTGGCTCCCAGTCGTCGGCGACGTGCGCGCCGTGCCGCACCGAGCCGACACCGGCGCGGCGCAGCTGCTCCGCGACGGCCCGCGGCAGCTCACCCCGGCCGACGACCAAGAGGTGCGCGGCGTGGCGGCCGGCCAGCGCGGCATACGCCTGGCCCTCGGTGGGGGCGGTGCGCAGCACGGCCTGCGTGTCGTGGGCGAGCAGGATCCGCGCGGGTGGCGGCTGGGGCGCGGGCGGCGCAGCGTCGACGACCAGCCGGTGGGCGACGAGCTGGCCGAGCAGGTCACGACCGGCCGGCGTCTGCAGCGCCGCGGGAAGCTCACGGGTGCCGTCGAGCAGCTGGAGGGCGTCGACCTCGTCGGCACGCAGGCCCTCCACCACCCTCGCGCGGGCGGGGTCGGTGCCGAACTGCACGCTTCCTGCGCTGCGGCGCAGGACCGGCCACAGGGCCTTGAAGAGGGTGCGTCCAGTCACGCGGCCCAATCTCGCACAGCGCACTGGCGACCCGACCCGCCATCCACAGGTCCGGACGCCGCGAGGGGCGGCACCGACCAGTGGTCGGTGCCGCCCCTCGCGTTGGGAAAGCCTGGTGTCAGGCCTTGCCGAGAATGCGGTTGAGGTTGGTGCCACACACGGGGCACACGCCCTTGGCCATGCGGCGACCGTTGGTCTCCACGACACGGCCCTCGGCCTCGCGCTTCTCCTTGCACTTCACGCAGTAGAACTCGCCCTTGTAGGTCTCTTCAGCCATCGCCATGTCTCCTCTTGTTCACGGCACACGGTGCGCCGTCGGACTTCGGCCAAACTTAGACCATGCTGAGCACAAAATCGCGCAAGGGGGGCCTGTGCGTCGTGCTCAGGGCCCACCCCTAGTCTTCGCCCCATGAGCACGCAGCCGTGGTGGGAGACCCAGTTCGACGACCTGCGGGTGGATTCCCGGGACGCCTCGGGACGCCGGATCGCCGTGGTGACACTCGATCTCCCAGATCGACGCAACTCGATGAGCACGGCCATGACGGCCTCCTGGGTGAGGCTGATGGGGCTGCTGCGCACTGATGAGGCGCTCGCGGCCGTCGTGGTGACCGGAGCCGCCCCGGCCTTCAGCGCGGGCGGCGACCTCTCCTGGATCGTCCAGGACCCTGACGCGACGGTCAGCGAGCTCCGCGACCGGATGCTCACCTTCTACCGCGCGTGGCTCTCGATCCGCGACCTCGAGGTCCCCACGATCGCGGCCGTCAACGGCGCGGCGATCGGCGCCGGGTTCGCCGTGGCGCTCGCCTGCGACCTCCGGTATGCCGCCGCTGACGCCCAGGTCGGCGTGCCGTTCACCTCCCTGGGGCTGCACCCCGGCATGGCGACGACCTGGTCGCTGCCCAACGTCGCAGGTCACGCCGTGGCTCGCGACCTGCTGCTCACCGGTCGCGTGATCAGCGGCACCGAGGCGGCGGAGCTGGGCCTGGTGTCGCGCGCCCTGCCGGTCGACGCCGTGCTGCCCGAGGCGATCGCGGCTGCCGAACGCATCGCGGCGGCAGCGCCCGTCGCCACCCGCCTGACGCTGCAGGCGCTGCGTGACGGTGGGCACGCGACGTTCGAGGACGCCCTGCAGTGGGAGGCGCTGGCCCAAGCCGTCACCCTCGCCACGGAGGACCTGCACGAGGGCATCTCGGCCGCGGCAGCCAAGCGCCGGCCGACCTTCCACGGCCGCTGACGCTGCTCTCTTCCCCCCCGGGCACGTCGGGCCACCGGTGTCGCACCCGGGTCCGATAGGAAGGGGTCGATGCGGCATGGGTGGCCAGAAGTGGGGACGGGCGAGCCCTCGGCGGCTTCACTAGGGTCGGGCGCATGGACTTCTCCCTGTCTCCGCGCGCCACCGACCTGCGCGACCGCGTGCGTGCCTTCCTCGACACCGAGATCGAGCCGGTCGAGGCGGCCCTGCACGCCGAGATCCAGGGCAGGCGCGAGAGCGGCGGCGATCCGTGGACGCCCTCGCCGGTCATCAAGGAGCTGCAGGCCAAGGCGCGGTCGCAGGGCTTGTGGAACCTGTTCCTGCCCCAGGAGCACGCCGGACGGTATGCCGCGGAGTTCGGCACCGACGGCGGCGAAGGCCTCTCGAACGTCGACTACGCGCCGGTGGCCGAGGTGATGGGTCGCTCCGCCATCGCGCCGCTGGTGTTCAACAGCAACGCGCCCGACACCGGCAACATGGAGGTGCTGCTCAGGTACGGCACGCCCGACCAGCAGCGGGAGTGGCTCGAGCCGATGCTCGACGCGCGGATCCGCAGCGCCTTCTGCATGACCGAGCCGGAGGTGGCCTCCTCCGACGCCACCAACATGGCGGCCACCGCGGTCATCGAGGGCGACGAGGTGGTCGTCAACGGCCGCAAGTGGTTCTCCACCGGGATCGGCAACCCGGAGTGCCAGATCCTCGTCTTCATGGGGCTGTCCGACCCCGACGCCGACCGGCACTCCCGCCACACGATGGTGCTCGTGCCGCGCGACGCCCCCGGCGTGGAGGTCGAGCGGATGCTCTCGACGATGGGCTACTACGACGAGCCGCTGGGCCACGGCGAGGTGTCGTTCACCGACGTGAGGGTGCCCACCGCGAACATCCTGCTCGGCCCCGGGCGCGCCTACGAGATCGCCCAGGGTCGGCTCGGGCCGGGTCGCGTGCACCACTGCATGCGTGCCATCGGCCTCGCGGAGCGTTCGCTCGAGCTGGCCTGCCAGCGCGCCCTCGAGCGGACCGCCTTCGGGAAGCCGATCGCCAGGCTGGGCGGCAACCTCGAGCGCATCGCCGACGCCCGGATCGCCATCAACCGCTCGCGCCTGCTCGTCATGCACGCGGCCTGGCTGCTCGACCAGGGCGCCTCCCGTGAGGCGCTGTCCGCGGTCAGCGAGATCAAGGTCGAGGTGCCCGCCATGGCTCTCGACGTCATCGACCTCGCGATCCAGCTCCACGGCGGTGCTGGCATGACGACCGACTTCCCGCTCGCGGCGGCCTGGGTGGGCGCGCGCTCCCTGCGGCTGGCAGACGGCCCCGATGAGGTCCACCGCAGCGTCGTCGGCCGCATCGAGCTCGGGAAGCACCAGTGAGCCGGCGGGTCCTCGTGACGGGGGGAGCCTCGGGTCTGGGCGCTGCCCTCGTCACCGCGTTCCGGGCGGCCGGCGACGAGGTACTGGTCACCGACGTCAGCGACGCCGACGAGGTCGACCTCGTCCTCGACATCACGTCCGACGACGACTGGGCCGCCGCCCTGGCCCACGTCGAGCAGACCTGGGGTGGGCTCGACATCCTCGTCAACAACGCCGGCATCGCCGGTGGTGGCCGGATCGAGCTGTCGACCATCGAGGAGTGGCAGCGGATCATCGACGTCAACCTGCTCGGTGTGGTCCGCGGCACCCGCACCTTCACGCCGATGTTCAAGCAGCAGCGGTCCGGCCACGTGGTCAACGTCGCCTCGCTCGCCGGGCTGGTGCATGCCGCCGGCATGGGCTCCTACAACGCGGTCAAGGCTGCCGTCGTGGCCTTCACGGAGACGACCGGACACGAGCTGCATCCCTTTGGTGTCAAGGCATCTGCCGTTTGTCCTTCCTACTTCAAGACCAACCTGCTCAGCTCGATGCGCGGCTCCGACCGACGGGTCGGACGCGTCGTGGCGGGCCTGATCGAACGGGCGACGGTGACGGCCGACGAGGTGGCCGCCGCGGTGCTGGAGGGAGTTGCCAACGGCGTCGACGTCATCGTCCCCGACGAACCCGCCCGCCAGGCCTTCGCGCTCAAGTGGGCCGACCGCGCGGCATATGACGCCTTGATGCGCCACCAGGCGGCGCGGCTCGCGGAGGAGCGGTGAGCGAGGTCGCCGGCGCGCGACCGGTCCGCACCGAGGACGCCTTCGACGTCGACGCGGCCGTCGCGTGGCTGCGCGCGCACACCGACGAGCGGTATGCCGCGGGGCTGGCGGGGGAGCCGGAGGTGCTCCAGTTCTCGGGCGGCGCCTCCAACCTCACCTACCTCCTGCGCTTCCCCAGCCTCGACCTCGTGCTGCGTCGGGGACCGAGCGGCACCAAGGCCAAAGGTGCCCACGACATGGGTCGCGAGCACCGCATCCAGGCGGCGCTCGGACCCGTCTTTCCTTATGTCGCAACGATGGTCGCGATGTGTGACGACCCCTCCGTGGTGGGCGGCGACTTCTACGTCATGGAGCGCCTCGTCGGGACGGTGCCTCGTCGCGAGATGCCGGTGGACGTGTCAGCCGACCAAGCCGGCCAGCTCTGCGAGTCGATGCTCGACGTCCTCGTGGAGCTGCACTCGGTCGACCCGGCCGCGGCGGGGCTCGACACGCTGGGCAAGGGTGAGGGCTACGTGCGCCGCCAGGTCGAGGGCTGGTCGACCCGATACCGGCGCGCGCACACCGCCGGCCAGCCCGACCTCGAAGCCGCCATGGCCTGGCTCGACGAGCACCAGCCAGCCGACGTCGGCAGCTGTGTGATCCACAACGACTACAAGCTCGACAACCTCGTCCTCGCCGACGACGACCCCACGCGCATCGTGGGGATCTTCGACTGGGAGATGGCCACGGTCGGCGACCCGTTGATGGACCTCGGCGCGGCGTTGGCCTACTGGGTGCAGGCCGACGACGACGCCGACTTCCAGAGCTTCCGACGGGTGCCTACGCACCTGCCCGGCATGCTCACCAGGGCCGAGCTCATCGCGGGCTACTGCGCGCGCGCGGGTCGTGAGGTCAGTGCCGAGGACGCGGTGTTCTACGAGGCCTACGGCGTCTTCCGGCTCGCTGTCATCGCCCAGCAGATCTACTACCGCTACGCCAACGGGCAGACCACGAACGAGGCGTATGCCGTCTTCGGACCGGCCGTGCAGGTGCTCGACCGCAGGCTGGCGCAGCTGCTGGCCTGAGCCGTGCCCACGCCCTGCCCTGGCGTCGCGGTGCCGTCGTCGCGGCGCGGATCACCGGCCATGTCGGTCGGCTCGCCTATCGTGGTGGCATGGGGAGTCCAGACATCGAGGTCCGGCGCAGCCGCAAGCGCCGCCGCACCGTCAGCGCCTACCGCGAGGGCGGCCGCACGATCGTGCTCATCCCCGCGCGGTTCACCAAGGCCGAGGAGCAGCAGTGGGTCGACACGATGCTCGAGCGACTGGCCAAGGGTGACAAGAAGCGACGACCCAGCGATGCCCAGCTGCGCACCCGTTCGGCCGAGCTCTCGCAGCGCTACCTCGGGGGCCAGGCGAAGCCCACGAGCATCCGCTGGGTGACCAACCAGAACTCCCGGTGGGGCTCCTGCACGCCCGCCGACGGCACCATCCGCATCTCCACGAGGGTCAGGGGCATGCCGGGCTTCGTGCTCGACTACGTGATCCTCCACGAGCTGGCCCACCTGCTCTCGCCGGGGCACGGCCCAGACTTCTGGCGGTTGCTGGAGGGCTACCCGCGGCTCGAGCGGGCGCGCGGCTACCTCGAGGGCGTCGCGGCGACGGCCGGCCTCGACCTGTCCGACGGTGAGACGGAGTTCGACGAGCTCGGCCAGGCCGCGCTCGACTTCGGTCCCAGCGACTGACCCGGGGCGACCTGCTCGGTCACCGGGGCTACCTGGCGAGCACCCGCCGGGCTGCCTCGGCGAGGGGTCCGATCTCGTCGCGGCTGGCCTCGGGTAGCGAGTCCACCGGCCACCAGGCGACGTCGAGCGACTCGTCGCTCACGGCATACCCGTCCTCGTCGTCGGTGACGCCGACGTAGCGCAGGTCGAGGTGCTCGGTGCACCGGCCGAACCCCGACGCCAGCAACGCGTGCCGGTCGAGGTGCGCGAGCTCCGGGTGCAGCTCGAGGTCGGCGATGCCGGACTCCTCGCGGGCCTCGCGCGTCGCCGCGGCCAGCACCGACTCGTCGCCCGGCTCGAAGTGACCCCCGAACTGCAGCCACAGCCCGGCCTTCGCGTGCAGGGTGAGCAGCACCTTGTCGAGCGAACGGTTCAGCACCAGTGCGCTGGCCGTGAGGTGCGCTGGTGGCCCCTGCTTCGACATCGCGTCCGGGTGCTCGGCGCAGTGCGCGAGCAGCTCGAGCCGCAGCCTGTCCTGTCCCGGGTCGGGTGCGGTCCAGCCGGCGAGGACGCGTTGCTCGTCCTCCCGCAACGCGAGGTATGCCGCGGGCACGCCGGTCGGCGGTGCCGTCACCGCCCGTCCGCGCCGTCGTCGCCCCGGTCGGCCTCGCCCTCGCGGAGCAGCTCGTCGAGGGCCGCGTCGAGATCGGCGCTCTCGGAGGTGCCGAAGCGCTCGACGTAGCCGAGCGGGTCGTCGAGGTCCGCCCCGGTGGGGGCGACGTCGGGGTGGCCCCACCCGGCGTCGCGGCCGTTCGGTCCGTGCTTGGCCTCGAGGGCGGCCCAGAGGTTGGCGGCGTCGCGCAGACGGCGCGGGCGCAGCTCCAGACCGACCAGGCCGGCGAACGCCTTCTCGGCCGGGCCGCCGGTGGCCCGCCGGCGACGGACGGCCTCGCCGAGCGCTGCGGACTGGGGCAGGTGCTCCCGGGTGGCGCGGTCGGCGACGACGTCGACCCAGCCCTCGACCAGCGCGAGGTAGGTCTCCAGCCGCGCCAGGGCGGCGCGCTGGGCGGGGCTGGGGTCAGGTCGGAACAGCTGGTCCTGGAGGGCGGACTGGAGGGCGGTCGCGTCGCTGGCGTCGACGGACTGCAACGCGCTCTCGATGCGGTCGGTGTCGATGCTGATGTCGCGGGCGTAGTCGCGGACGGCGGCGACCAGCTGCGGCCCGATCCACGGGACCTCGGAGAAGAGCCGGACCCGCGCGGCCTCCCGGACCGCGAGGTAGATCCGCACCTGGTCGAGATCGACCCCGAGACCCTCGGCGAAGGCTTCTAGGTTGGCGGGCAGCAGCGCGACCGACCGGTCGGCCACCAGGGGGAGCCCGACCTCGGTGCCGCTGACGGTCTCGGTGGCGAGGGTGCCGACGGCCTGGCCGACCTGTAGCCCGAACATGGCACCGCTCATCTTGGCGAGCATCGGCTCCATCTGACCGAGCATGGCCGCGGGGTCCATCCCGGCCGGCAGGAGTCCCTCGGGCAGGCCCCCTTCGCCCAGCTGCTGGAGCTGGGCGCGCATGGCGTCACCGACGGCCCGCCCCACGCCCTCGGCCACCGGCTCGACGAGCGTGCCCCAGGTGGCCATCGTCGCCTCGACCCACTCCGCCCGGCTCCACGCGTGCGTCGAGATGCCGGGCGCTTCGAAGGCGGTCACCTCGTCGAGCCAGAGCTCGGCCACCTGGACCGCCTGGTCGAGCTGGCGTTGCGCGGCCTCGCCGACCACCGAGTCGCCCGCCTCGGACACCGTCTTGCGGGCGGTGTCGGTGGCGAGGGTGAGGTTGAACGCGTCGGTGTCGGTGCTGGCGAACATCGACTGCATCTGGCCGACCATCATCTGGAGCATCGCCGGGTCGACCTGGTCGATACCCATGTCCTTGAGGGCCTTGGCCATCTCGGGGTCGACCTGGCCGCCGGTCAGCCGCGCCAGCACCTCCGCGATCTCCGGGGACAGGGCATCGCCGAGGGCGTCGTCGGACGGTCGCCCGCTCGGGTCGGCGGTGGAGTCGTCGAACTCGTCGCGCGGGTCGGGCTGGTCGTCAGCCTGGTCGTCAGCCTGGTCGTCAGCCTGGTCGTCATGGTCACGGGGAAGGTCGGGCACAACTGCTCCTCAGCGGTCCTGAGAGGATGGTCTCTCACTAGACAACCACGCGGAGGCCACAGTGAGTTCCCCCGGGCGGGCCGGACGGGGCGCCGTTCGCTCGCGGCGTAGCGCGATCGACGTCGCGGTGATCGGCACGGCCGACCCGGCGAGTCGTGCGGTGCTGCGCGCCCTCGTGTCGGCAGCCGCGCGGGGCACGACCACGGCGCAGCCTGGTGGCACCGAAGGAGAGGCGCGGATCGGCACGGTCGTCGCGGTGGGCACCGAGCCTGCGGCGGTCGGGGGAGTCGAGTTCCGGCACGCCGACCCGGGCGACCCGAGCCTGGCTGCGGCGCTCTCGGGACTCCGCGCCGCGGCATACGTGGCGACGAGCACCAACCTCGAACGCGACCTGGCGATCGGCGCCCGAGCCCGGCGTGAGCGCAACCTGCGCGTCGCGCAGACGGTCATCACCTCGGCGGCCGCCGCGGGACTGCGGCACCTCGTGGTGGTGACCTCCGCGCAGACCTACGGCGCGCATGCCGACAACCCCGTCCCGCTGGACGACGACGCGCCGCTGCGGGCTGCGTCCGACGAGGGGCAGGTCGGCGACCTGATGGACGTCGAGCAGCTCATCGCGGTGGCCCGCGACGTCCACCCCGGGCTGACCATCACCGCCGTGCGGCCTGCCGCGCTGGTGGGTGACGGCGTGGACACGGTGGTGACGCGTCACTTCGAGGCCCCGCGGCTGCTCACGCTGCGCGGCGCGGAGCCCGCGTGGCAGTTCTGCCACGTCGACGACCTGGGGAGCGCGGTGGCGCTGGTCCTGGCGCAGGGCGTGACTGGCGCCGTGACCGTCGGGGCCGCGGGCCACCTCACGCAGCGCGACCTCGAACGGCTGACCGGCATGCGCAAGGTCGAGCTGAGCCTGAGGGCGGCGATGGGAACTGCGGACCGGCTCCACCGCGTTGGGGTGTTGCCGGCACCTGCCAGCGACCTTGCCTTCGTGGCATTCCCCTGGGCGGTCTCCGCCCGCACGATGGTCGGTCGCGGCTGGGTGCCGGTCCACGACAACGAGACGTGTCTCGGCGTGCTCCTGGAGGCGATCCGGGGGTCGCACGCGGTGGCGGCACGCAGACTGGACCGCAAGGATGCCGCTCTGGGAGCGGCCAGCGCCGCGGTGGCCCTGGTGGGAACGGCGGCAATCATGCGGCGACGCCGCAGGAAAGGTTCAACGGCATGACCGATCCGGTCAGGGAGCTCGACAGCGAGCCCATGGTGGTGCTCAGCGACGTCCGTGACGAGCCGCTGAGCGTCGACGAGGTGCTCACGGCGGTGCAGCACCCCCGGTGCGGGGGCATCGCCCTCTTCGTCGGCGTGGTGCGGGAGCACGACCACGGCGCCGACGTGTCGGCCCTGGACTACACCGCCCACCCCAGCGTCGTGGAGACCCTGAGCCGGGTCTGCGCGGAGGTCGCCGGTCGGCACGAGGTGGCGCGGGTCGCCGCCGTGCACCGGGTGGGCCACCTGGAGATCGGCGACCTCGCCGTCGTGGCGGCCGTCTCGGCGCCCCACCGCGGACAGGCCTTCGACGCCTGTCGCGACCTCATCGACACCCTCAAGGGGACGGTCCCGATCTGGAAGCACCAGCTGTTCACCGACGGGAGCGACGAGTGGGTGGGGCTGCCGTGACGACGCCCCTGCAGGACCCCTACCGCCTCAGCCGCAAGTCCACCGTGAGCCTGGTCGGGTTCTTCCTGGCGATCGCCCTCGGCGCGCTGTCCGTCATGGTCGGCCTGCCCTACGTCATCATGAAGCCCGGCCCGGTCACGAACACCCTCGGAAAGCACTCCGGCCAGCAGCTGATCACCGTCTCCGGCGCCCCGACCTACCCGACGCAGGGCGCCCTCGACTTCACCACCGTGCGGATCTCCGGGGGGCCCGGCTACAAGGTCACCGTCTGGGACCTGCTGAACGCAGCGATCCGTCCGAGCGAGGACATCGTCGACGAGGAGCTGTACTTCCCCAAGGGCGTGACCGGCAAGCAGGTCGAGGAGGAGAGCGCCGCCGAGATGATCGACTCCCAGCAGGAGGCGGTCGCGGTGGCGCTCAAGGCGGTCGGACAGAAGGTGACCGAGCACGTCGTCGTGGCCCAGGTCGCGAAAGACGCGCCGTCCGCGAGCCTGATCAAGGCAGGTGACGAGATCGTCTCGGTCGACGGCAAGGCGGTCACCGACTCGACCGGCGTCCGCGACGGCGTCGGGGCCCACCGGCCGGGGGAGACGGTGGCCCTCGGACTGGTCCGCGACGGCAAGCCCGTGGCGGTCGAGGCCAAGACCCGCGCTGCCGACGGCCGGGCCACGGTCGGGGTCTTCCTCGGTGTCCGGTTCGAGTTCCCGATCGACGTGAAGATCAACGCCGGCGAGGTCGGTGGTCCCTCGGCCGGCACGATGTTCTCGCTGGCCGTCTACGACACCCTGACGCCCGGTCCGCTGACCGGCGGCGCGCAGATCGCCGGCACCGGCACGATCAACGCCAAGGGTCAGGTGGGGCCGATCGGTGGCATCCGCCAGAAGCTCGTCGGCGCGCACGAAGGGGGTGCCACGTGGTTCCTCGCCCCGGCCGACAACTGCGACGAGGTCGTCGGCCACGTGCCCGACGGCCTGCGGGTGGTCAGGATCGCGACCTTCGACGAGGCCAGGTCCGCGGTCGAGGCGATCGCCGACAAGCGCACCGACTCGCTCCCCACCTGCACGAAGTAACCGCGTGGAGCGCTAGCGGGTATGCCGCGCGGCCGGCTCAGGCCTGCAGCGTCGCCGTGAGCGCGTGGACCAGGCCAGGGGCGATCTCGTCGCCGAGGGCGACCTTGTCGTCGCTGTCGTTGGCCCGCTGGCGCAGCAGGCATCGGCTCTGGCCGTCGCGGGTCACCGCGACCAGCAGCCGCACGTCCTGACGCCCGGGGTGGGCGGCCAGCGCGTCGACCGCCGACTCGGTGTGGGCCGGCAGGTCGCGCTCGGCCTCCGGCGGCACGACGATGCGCTCGACGGCGAGGGCCGCCCCGACGACGCTGTCGGGCCAGGCGATGCCGCCGAGCAGGCTCTCGAGGTTGGAGGTGCGGGGGAGGTCCTCCTGCTCGACCGCGCTGAGCGCGCCCTCGGCCAGGTCGGACCCGCGCATCTGGGCGCGCAGGTGGGGCTCGCGCTCGAGCAGCTCGGCGGTCGGCACCAGGGCGAACAGCCGCGGGTTCTGGTCCCACCCGGCGGCGGCGACGTGGCGTTCGGTGTCCAGCGCGGCGATGGACAGCGGGTCGGCGACAGGGCGGGAGGTCTGGCTCACCCGCCCATGGTGCCGTATGCGGCATACCCAGTCGGTGCACAGGTGGTGCCAACCCGTGTCCAAGGTTGCCGTGGGAACCCCACAGGCGCTCGGTAAGTTGGACCCACTACAGCAGGCGACCACCGCGGGCGGTCGCACGGATGATCGGGCGTGGCGTGAGTTCTTCCTCTGAATGGTTCGGCCAGGGCGAGCCGGGTGGCGAGGGCGGCAGACCGGAGGGGACGCCGCGAGGAGCCGGCTCCGGCCCCGGTGGCCGTCGTCCCCCGACGCTGACCTTCGGCAGGCGCCGCGGACCGTTGGTGCCGACCCTGGTCGTGCTGGTGGTCCTGGGCTTCGCGGTGTCGCTGATGGCGTCCTTGTGGACCGACGTGCTGTGGTTCAACTCGGTCGGCTACCAGCAGGTCTTCGTCACCGAGCTGACCACCAAGATCCTGCTCTTCGTCGTCGCGTTCGTGCTGACGGCGGCAGTCGTGGCGTCCAGCCTGATCGTCGCCTACCGCACCCGCCCGATCTACGCTCCGGTCACCGCCCAGCAGCAGAACCTCGACCAGTACCGCGAGGCGATCGAACCGCTGCGGAAGGTCGCCATCTTCGCGATCCCCGCAATCCTGGGCCTGCTCGCGGGCACGGGCGCGTCAGGGCAGTGGAAGACCTACCTGCTGTGGCGCAACGGCGTGCCCTTCGGGACGAAGGACCCGCAGTTCGGCAAGGACCTGTCGTTCTTCATGTTCACGCTGCCGTGGATCCAGTTCCTGCTGGGTTTCCTCACGATGGCGCTGGTGATGGCGACGCTGGCCGCGGCGTTCACGCACTACGTCTACGGCGGGCTGCAGATCCAGTCGCGCGCCGAGCGCACGTCGCGCGCAGCCCGGACCCACCTGGCCATCCTCGTGGCAGCACTGGTCCTCGTGCGCGCCGCCACGTACTGGTTCGACCGCTACGCCTTGTCCACCAAGGACTCTCGACTGCTGACGGGCATCGGCTACACCGACGCGCACGCTGTCCTGCCGGCCAAGGCGATCCTCGCCATCGCCGCGCTGATGACCGTCGGGCTGTTCGTCGCGTCGATCTGGTCGCGCTCGTGGCGGCTGCCGATCGTCGGCGTCGCCCTGCTGCTCATCACCTCGATCGTCGTGGGCAGCATCTACCCGGCGCTCTACCAGCGGTTCATCGTCAAGCCCTCGGAGAAGTCCCGCGAGCAGATCTACATCGACCGCAACATCAAGGCGACCCGCGCTGCCTACGGCATCGCCGACGTGAAGACCGAGGGCTACACCGCGACCACTGAGGCGACCCAGGGACAGCTGCGCGACGACGCCGAGACCATCCCCGGGATCCGCCTGGTCGACCCGATCGTCGTCTCGCCGACGTTCAAGCAGCTGCAGTCGGTGAAGTCCTACTACGCGTTCCCGGACGCCCTCGACGTCGACCGCTACAAGGTGGACGGCAAGGTGCGCGACACTGTGCTGGCCGTCCGCGAGCTCGACCTGAACGGCATCCCGGCCAACCAGCGCAACTGGCTCAACGACCACACCGTCTACACCCACGGCTTCGGCCTGGTCGCCGCGTTCGGCAACCAGCGCACGACCGATGGCCAGCCGGTGTTCTACGAGCGGAACATCCCCCAGGCCGGCGAGCTGCCCGACTTCGAGCCGCGCATCTACTTCGGCGAGCAGTCCCCGTCGTACTCCATCGTCGGAGCGGCGGCGGGCAGCAACCCGCGCGAGTTCGACTACCCGGACAACAGCGCGGCCGGGCAGAAGAACAGCACCTACACCGGCAAGGGCGGTGTCGCGCTCGGCTCGCTGCCGCGCAAGCTCGCCTACGCGCTGAAGTACCGCGAGCTCAACCTCCTGCTGTCCGACGCCGTCAACGACAAGAGCCGGATCCTCGACCACCGCGAGCCGCTCGAGCGGGTGGAGCGGGTCGCTCCGTGGTTGACCCCTGACGGGAACCCCTATCCCGCGGTCGTGGACGGTCGGGTGCAGTGGATCATCGACGGCTACACGACGTCGGCCGACTACCCCTACTCGCGCCTCACCGACATCGACAGCGCGACCTCCGACTCCGTGACCGCGCGGTCCAGTGCGGTCACCACCATCGGGAGCGGCCAGGTCAACTACATGCGCAACTCGGTGAAGGCCACCGTGGACGCCTACGACGGGTCGGTGAAGCTCTACGCCTGGGACGACAAGGACCCGCTGCTCAAGGCGTGGAGCAACGCGTTCGACAACACCGTGCTCCCGATGAGCGACATGAGCGCAGACCTGATGTCGCACATCCGCTACCCCGAGGACCTCTTCAAGGTGCAGCGCCAGATGCTGGCGAAGTACCACGTGACCGACGCCGCGTCGTTCTACGGCGGCCAGGACTACTGGCAGATCCCCGAGGACCCGGCCCAGGAGGCGAGCGTCGTGCAGCCGCCCTACTACCTGACCCTCAAGATGCCCGACCAGGACGACGCCCGCTTCTCGATCACGACGACGTTCAAGCCCGTCGGTGACCGGCAGATCCTGACCGGCTTCCTCGCGGTCGACGCGGATGCCGGGTCGACGAAGGGGCAGCGCAGCAGCGACTACGGCACGATGCGGCTGCTCACGCTGCCCAAGGACAGCCAGGTCAGCGGCCCGGGGCAGGTGCAGAACGAGATCGGCTCCTCCAACGCCACCTCGCCGGACTCTGCCCTGAACCTGAGCCAGTTCCTCAACAACGCCCGCCAGAGCGGGTCGAGCGTCACGCTGGGCAACCTGCTCACCCTGCCCGTCGGTGGTGGCCTGCTCTACGTTCAGCCGATCTACGTGCGGGCCCAGGGCGACTCGGCGTTCCCCCTCCAGCGGGCCACGGTGGTCGCGTTCGGTGACAAGCTCGCCTGGGCCTACACGCTCGACGGTGCGCTGGACGGACTCTTCGGCGGCAACTCCGGGGCCACCGCAGGGGACTCGGGCTCGACCCCGCCGACCACCCCGGGCGGGACCCCCACCACGCCGCCGCCCGCGGACTCGGCTGCCCTCGCCAAGGCGCTGGCCGACATCCAGGCGGCCTACGACGCGGGCCAGAAGGCGCTCAAGGCCGGTGACTTCGCGGCATACGGCACCGCACAGAAGCAGCTCAGCGAGGCGATCCAGCGGGCCGTGGCGGCTGCGCCCAAGGGTGGTTCGGTGACGGTGAAGCCGTCGCCGACCACGACCGCCACCCCCACGGCGACGCCGACCACGACGTCCACGCCATGACCCGGGTGCGGTGACCCTCGTGCGGTGACGTCCGCCGCCTGACCTGCTGCGGAAGCCCTGCGCACGGACCGATTTGGTTCGGGCGCAGGGCTTCCCGTAAGGTGGTGTCTACCGACGCGGGGTGGAGCAGCTCGGTAGCTCGCCGGGCTCATAACCCGGAGGTCGCAGGTTCAAATCCTGCCCCCGCTACCACGAAGTAGCAGGTCAGAGGCCCTTTCCCTTCGGGGAGGGGGCCTCTGGCGTTGGCTCGTGTGGCCCAATGTGTAGCCAGCGGGGTCGGGGCGCTCGTGCGCCGGTTGGACGCACTGGGACGGCCTGGACAAGGCAGGAACGCATGAGACGCCGCGACGGACGAGGGCGGACGCCGTTTCAGGGTGTCGCCGGGTCGATATCCGGACGATCGCAGCGTGGGGCTCGGTTAGTGGTTTCGCCGCGGGAGCAATGAGGCTCGGAAGTCTGGGCAGTCAGGATGTATGAGACGTGGTCTGGTCCGGCTTGCCTGCGGCGTGCTTGGCCACCCAGCCCGCGACCCACTTGGTTACCCGGCCTATTTCAGCGGGAACCTCCAACTCCGCAGCCCGGGACACCAACAGCCGGGGGCTGACCAGGCCAGCCAACAGAAGGGCACTGGCGAACTCGACGTCCTTCGCGCGACCAGCGACCAGCTTCGACACGACCAAGTCATGTGCCTCCAAGCAGTGCCCTCGCGCACCCTCGGTCGCGTCACTGCTATGCACCACGATTCGCGACCGCCACTTCGCAGGAAGGTGCGCCACCTCGATGTTCACCCCTTGGGCGTAGTGCCCGTACATGTCGTGGAAGGCGGAGTCCTCACCGATGTGCATGTCAACGCTGTCGGACTTTTCATTGTCCGGGTCGGCATAGAAAGTCACGTCCGCTTCGATGGACGCGCGCCTCCTCGGGCAACTCGTCCTCAGTGAACGTGCCCAGGATTGACTGGCTGCCCACCACGATCACGTCTTGGTCGCCGACGATGCGGGACGCGGCGCGCAGGATGTGTTCAAGTCCGTCGCGCTTCAACGCGACGACCTGTCGGTGTCCCGAAACGCCTCAAGGACCTTCGTCCGTTCCTCGTCCGACAAGACGCCAGCGAACGGGGAGTTCTGCCTCATCTCGCGCGCCCAGGGGGTAGGCGACGTCAGAACATTCAGGACCTGGTCGACGGGACCCTCAAGGACCTCTTGCCACTGGCTCAGCCAGTACGCGCCTTGGCCACGGGAATGCTTGCGCTGCAGCCTCTCGAGGTTCTCCCGCGCGAGTGCCAGGACCTGGTCCGGTTCGGCCACGAGCTTTCCCGCCACGGCCATGTTGAGCCACTGGCTGCGGCGCTGGTCACGACTGGGGCGCAGAGTCCGGTTCCGCAGGGCCTCCACGTCACGACGGCGAATTCGCCGGTGCCGGCCGACAGTTTGAAACGGAAGCTCCCCGCTGTTGCACAGGTCGACTACGTGTTGACGTGAGCTCGAAAGTAGGCGCGCGACCTCGCCGGTGGTGAGCAAGTCCTCACTCTCCGTCGTCGTCGCATGCTGAACGTCCGCCAATCTCATGACAACCATCCTCCGCCGTAAACACCAAAAACACAAATTGGAAGCACAAGATTTGCGTTTTTTGCGTCTGTGGGATGTGGCCAGATGTGTACCGGGAGGTGGCGGGACGCCTTGGACGTGCCGCGACGTCAGGGACGCTGCGCCGAGATTTCGTGCGGCAGGGGAGAGGTTGCGGGACGTGCGAGACGTGGTGGGGCTGGCTCCTAACCCGGAGGTCACTGGTTCAAGTCCTGCCCCCAATACCACGAACTAGCAGGGATTACCCGGGCGGAGTCCTCGTGTCTCTGACTAGCTTGCTCGGTTCGACAAGATGTGGTCGGAGACCCGCCAGGCGTTGGCCATGATGGTGAGTGTCGGGTTCGCTCCTGTGGCCGTGGGGAACGGAGAGCCGTCGACGACGAATAGGTTGTCGACCTCGTGGGCGCGGCAGTTGCGGTCCAGAACTGACAACTCGGGGTCGTCACCCATCCGGGCGGTACCGTGCTGGTGAGAACAGTTGCCTGTCACCTTCTCGGCGTAGACGCGGTCGACCTGCTTGGCTCCGGCAGCGTCGAGGATCTCCCCGCACCGGTCGACCAGGAACCTGCCCTGGTCGATATCGTTCTGGTGGGTTTGAAGGGTGATGCGGGCGACCGGCAGCCCCCAGGCATCCTTGACGTTGGGGTCGAGGTCGACACGGTTTTCGTGCTGCGGCATGTCGTGCAGGACCATGGCGACAGCCATGCTGTGGCTGAAGTAGTCGCGATCGTTCTGCTTGGCCTCAGCGCCCCAGGTGGGTCGACCCGGCAGTCCCCAGTTGATAGGGAGGGGTATGCCGACGCCCGCGGCAGCAATGTGCCCGCCACTGACGAATCCCCGGGAGTCGTCGTGCTCGTAGAACTGGAAACTGCTCGCGCTGACGTAGCCGCCGCCGGCCCAGGCATTGATCGGATCCTCGAAGGTGCCGACCGACGCGCTGTACTCATGGAAGGTGACGTTGCGGCCTACGAGGTCGCTGCCGTTGGCGAGTCCGTTGGCGAATCTCGAGGAGGTCGAGAGCAGCATCAGCCGAGCGGTCTCCACGGCGCCACAGGCAAGGATGAAGACATCGGCCTCCTGCTCCACCAGAACGCCCGCGGAGTCTTCGTAGACGGCGCTCTTGATGCGTCCCTGCGAGTCGACGGTGAGCTCACGAACGTATGAATCCGCGCGGAGGTCACATCGGCCCGTGGCGAGGGCATCGGGGATGAACACGTTCAGTGCGCTTGACCGGGTGCCGCTGGGATCGCCGTGCTGTTGCGCGAAGGCGCTGATGACGGTGGCGGGCCGCCCGTTGAACGGTTGGGACAGGGCTGCCTGCGGAGTCGGGAACGAGTTCCAGCCGAGGTGTTCGCAGCCGAGGTGGAACTTCTCGGCGTAGCGGGACTGGGGCATCGGCGGGCAGGGGTAGCCCCGGGAGCGGAAGGACTCGAACGCGTTCGCGCCCGCCTGTCCCGAGACGCCGAAAGCCCACTCGACCTTGTCATAGTACGGCTCCAGCTCGGCGTACGTGATCGGCCAGTCAGCAAGCGTGGTCCCGGGCAGCTCGCCCGCAATGCTGCGTAGCCGGAAGTCGTTCTCGGTGAACCGTGGAAGCCACCCCTGCCAGTGGACCGTCCCGCCCCCGACCATCTGCGGAACCGGGCAGAAGAGGTCGACCTCCGCTTCGCTCTCGGTGTCGCGCCGCGATGTGCGGGGGTTCAGCAGGGGATCCGGCCAGAGGTTGTAGCGGTTGACGTTGGCCAGCTCGTCCCCACCGAAGGTCTCCTTGGTTCGCCAGGGCCCCTTCTCGAGGGCGACCACGCGCATGCCACCCTCGGTGAGCACCTTCGCCGCGGCCGCCCCCGAGGCGCCCGCCCCGATGACCACTGCATCGACTTTCTCGGGCTTGGTCGCGCGGATGGTCATGAGGGCTCCTGCAGGCTGCGGTGGGTCGGGTTGTCGGAGAAGTACTGGCGTGTCGTGTACTGGCCGGTGTGCACCTCCGCGAGATCCTTCGGCCCGGGGAAGCCGATGGTCTGCCAGCCGACCTGGCCGCGGTTGCCGCCGTAGATCGGATCTGCGAGAAAGCCCTGCCGGGTGTGCGTCACGAGCAGGCCGAAGAAGTCGAGGTCGGACTCGGCGTTGGTCTGCTGCAGTGCCGGCTCTTCGGGACCGCCATAGTTGATGGTTGGGGCCGTCGTGCCGCGCTCAAGGCCGCGAAGGACGTCGTCCTGCTGCCCATCGTCGAGATCGACGAAGGGCCTGCCGTGGGCGTTGTCGGCCCGCTTGTCGAGCTCGACGACCCCGGACATGTACACGCTGCGCGCGTGGTCCACCCGCTGCTGCCAAGCCAACGCCCGCGGGCCAGTGAGCGTCTCGAACCCGCTCCCGTCAGGGAGGGCGTAGATGTAGTCGATGCCAGAGAGGTAGCGGTCGAGGAAGTCGATCGTGCCGGCCTCGCGTGCTCCGGGTGTGTCGTCAGTCGGGATGACACGGGCCATTGCCGCCTCTATCGTCTCCCGCTGGTGGGCGTCGAGGAAGGTGTCGGCCATGGAGGCCTCCGTTCGAGTCGTGGGGGTCAGGCGATGATGAGTGGTCGCAAGGTGCGGTGGGCGACGAGCAGCCCGGTTTCGATCCGGGCCTCGCTGCCACCCCAGACGGGGTCCTCGTGCTCCACCGACAGCACGCCGTCGAACCCGCCCTCGTAGAGCGTGTCCACGACGCGGTTCCAGTCGACCTGACCGCGGCCGGGGATGCGGTACCGCCACCAGCCGACGTTCCAGGGGTCCGCGCTCTTGTCCGCAATCCCGGGCCAGCCGAACCGGTTCCGCTTGTGCGGGAACAGCTCGATGTCCTTGGCCTGGGCGTGGGCGACGCGGTCCACGTAGGGGCGCAGCGCCTCCACGGGGTCGATGCCCATCCAGACCAGGTGGGACGGGTCGTAGTTCAGGTAGAGGCCCAGCCCGAACATCCACTCCCAGAGCTCGGGGGAGTACGCAAGGTTTCCGGGATAGCCATCGGGGTGCCAGCCCTCCATGACGCAGTTTTCGATGACCAGTTTGACGCCCTTCTGGCCGGCGTGGTCCACGAGTCGCGGGAAGATCCTCTCGGCCTCGCGAAGGTTGTCCGCCACGCTCTGGCCGGGATGGCGGCCGATGAACGTCCCGACGGTGGGGACATCGAGGAGAGCAGCAGCGTCGATGCACGCGATGACGTGGTCGTTGATCGCCTGTCGTTCCTGGGGATCGGGGTGGAGGTTGTTGTCATAGAACGCCAGGGACGACAGGGAGAGATCGTGCTGTTCGAAGAGCGCACGGATCTTCTCGGCGTCGCCGTCGGTGAACGACTCGGCCGCGATGTGGCTAGCCGTGAACGGTCGATCACCGAGTGCTGGCCAAGCTGCCACCTCCAGCGCCTCATAGTCGTGTTCCGCCGCCCACCTGGCAATGTCTTCGAGGGGCCGGTCCGGCAGGCAGGACGTGAGGAATCCGAGTTTCACGAGGGCACCTCCACCCAAGAGTCCTTGGCAGCCGAGGCCAGGACGGCCTCGGTGATGACGGCGGCCCGGTGGCCGTCGCTGAAGCTGGGAAGTCCTTCGGGCCGCGGGCCGGACACCGCGGCATACGCATCTGCCATGAACGCGGTGAAGCTGTCCTGGTATCCCTGTGGGTGTCCGGCAGGCAGGCGCGAGTAGTCGGCGCCGCCACCGGCGGCGAACGTATCCGGTCCACGGGGGACTATCTGGCTGGAGGATCGCCCACCGATCCACAGAGAGTCCGGGAGTTCCTGGTCGAAGACGTAGGCCGCCTCGGTCCCGTCAAAGGAGAACCAGAGGCGGTTCTTGCGGCCCAGCGACACTTGGCTGGCTACCACCGAGCCGGTCGCGCCGCGGTCGGTCTCGAACATCACGGTTGCGCCGTCCTCGGTTCCCACAACCGAACCGCCGTCGGTGCCTGCTCGGCTGGCATAGGCCTGGGACATCCGGGACACGAGACGTGTGATGCGGTGTCCGGTGGTGAACTCCATGACGTCGCACCAGTGGACACCGATGTCGCCGAATGCTCGCGACCCACCGCCTCTGGCCGGGTCCACCCTCCAGTTTGTTTCCTGTGAGCCGGAGAGCCAGTCCTGGAGATAGGAGCCGTGCAGCATCCACAGGTCTCCCGCCTGTCCGCTGGAGATGCGGTGCCTCGCCTCACGGACGGAGGGGTAGAAGCGGTAGACGAACGGCACTGCGGTGACCGCGCCGGTGGCCTCGGCCGTCTGGGCCAAGAGGGCGGCGCGCTCCGCGCTGATGGCCAGCGGCTTCTCGCAGATGACCGCCTTCCCGGCTTGCATTGCGGCGAGCGCCAGGTCGTAGTGCGTGTCATTCGGTGTGCAGATGTGCACCACGTCGACGTCGTCCGAGGCGATGAGCGCCTCGGCGGACTCGGCGCCTGATTGGGCTCCGAGCCGAACGGCGGCGTGGGCCGCTGCCTCGGGGGAGTGATCGGCGACTTGCGTCACCACTCCTCCGCTTGCTCGCACGGCATAGGCGTGCACACCGCCGATGAAGCCGGCGCCGATGATTCCAGCTCGCAGTGCGGGCATGCGGCTCACTTCTTCCGCGCGAGTGCGACGGCCAGGATGATGATGACGCCGCGGACGACCTGCTGCTGGCTGCTGTCGAGTCCGGCAAGAATCAGGCCATTGTTGATGAGGCCGATGAGCAGCGCGCCGAAAAGCGTGCCGACCACGGATCCTGCGCCCCCGAAGAGGCTGGTGCCGCCCAGGATCACCGCCGCGATGGCGGACAGCTCGTCGCCTGCGCCCCACTGGAACCGTCCGGACTGCAGCCGGCCCGCGTAGAGCATGCCGGCCACGCTGGCAACCGTGGCGGACAGGAGCAGCACCTGGAACTTGATCCGGCGTGTGTTCACCCCAGTGAACTGAGCCGCGGTGCGGTTGCCACCGGTCGCGAGCACCTGACGGCCGAAGCGCGTCTTGGCTAGCACGATGGCGCCGATGGTCACGAAGATGGCGCTCCACGCGAGCAGGCCGGGGACTGGACCGAAGTTTCCACCGCCGAAGATCAGGTTGAACGTGTCGCTCAGGATGGGCTGGGGCGCCGAGTCGGTTATCCATTGCGCCACCCCTGCGGCGATGCCAAGCATGCCCAGCGTCACAAGGAACGACGGGATACCGAGCAGGCTCACCAGGGCACCGTTTACCGCGCCCACGGCAAGGCCCACCGCGAGTCCGGCGAGGACGCCGGGGATGAGACCCCAGCTGGAAAGCGCCATGGCAGTCACGACACTCGAGAGTCCTGCTACTGAGCCCACGGACAGGTCGATCTCGGCACAGGCGATCACGTAGGTCATACCCACAGCGATGACCGTGATCGTCGCCGTCTGGCGGAAGATGTTGAGCAGGTTGTTGGAGGAGAGAAAACCTTGGTCGCGCAACAGGACGGCGAAGAAGGCAAAGACGACCAGGAAGCCGATGTAGATGACGTAGCGGCGCCAGTCGATCGTGGACATGCGGCTCTGAAATGAGCCCACTGCGGTGGTCTCTTTGTTCGGTGCGATGGTGCTCATGGCTCAGACTCCTTGAACGGCGAGTTGAAGGGATTCTTCGTCGGCGATCTCGCTCCGCCGCAGATCGCGGGTCACAGAGCCGTCACGCAAGATGAGGATGCGGTCGCTGACCGCGAGGAGCTCGGGGTACTCCGAGGAGATGACGATGACGGCCTTGCCGGCATCAGCGAGGGCGCGGACCATGTCGAGAATCTCGGACTTGGTCCCGATGTCTACTCCCGCGGTGGGTTCGTCAAGGATGAGGACGTCGGGTTCGGTGCCCAGCCACTTGGCGATCACGACCTTCTGTTGGTTGCCGCCCGAGAGCAGACGAATAGGCCGATTCGGGTTGGCTGCCTTGATGGCAAACCGCCGAATGAGGCTGGAGGACATGGCCTTTCCTGCCTTCCCGTCGAGCAGGGGACCCTTCTTGAGTTTCCCTAGCAGGGGAAGCAGCAGGTTCTCGCGTACGGAGTGGTCCAGGACCAGTCCTTGTTCGCGACGGTCCTCCGGGATGAGCGCGAGTCCGTGACCGATCGCGGCGCGGGGGTCATTGACGGTGATCTCCTTGCCGCGGAGTCGGATCGTTCCGCTCGTGGCCTTGTCGATCCCGAAGAGGGTTCGGGCGAGCTCGGTGCGTCCACTACCCATGAGGCCGGCGAGCCCGATGATCTCGCCTGCGTGGACGGTGAATGAGACGTCCTGAACCAGAGGACCACTGGTCAGCCCGGATACTTCCAGCAGGGCCTCACGCTGGTCGAGGCCTTCCCGCTCGCGGTAGTTCATCTGACCTTCGATCTTCTTGCCGACAATCCCCTCGACGATCTGCTCGGGCGTGACTGCAGCCAGCGGCTCGGTGAGAAGGCGCTTCCCATCGCGCAGAATGGTGATGCGGTCGGCGATTCGGTAGATCTCGTCCATCCGGTGGGAGATGTAGATGATCGAGATTCCGCGATCTTTGATCCGACCGATAAGGTCGAAAAGCGCCTCGGTCTCGTGCTTGGCCAAGCTCGCCGTCGGCTCGTCCATGATCAAGATCTGGGCGTTCTGGGCCAGCGCCTTGGCGATTTCGGTGAGCTGCCAGTAGGCAGTTCCAAGGCTGGCAACCATGGCCTTCGGGTTGACTGAGACCTCCATGGTCGCAAAGACGTCCGCGGCTTTCGCGACGGCAGCGCGGTCGTCGATGAGACCGAACCTTCCAGCGGGCTCGTCGGCCAGAAAGATGTTCTGTGCCACGGTCAGAGTCGGTACCAGGCTGAACTCTTGAAACACCATGCCGATGCCCGCTGCTCGCGCGCTGTGGATGGAGTTGATGTCCGCGGGCTCACCGTCGACGCGGATCTCCCCTTCGTCGGCCCGGTAGACCCCTTGGAGGATCTTCATGAGCGTCGACTTGCCTGCGCCGTTGCCCCCCGCGAGGGCATGGACCTCGCCGCGGCGGACCTCGAAGTCGACGTTGTCCAGGACGACGACGCCGTCGAATGCCTTGCTGATGCCGTGCATTTCTACCGCTGTCGCGGTACTGCTCTGCTCGTCCATCGCGAACTCCCTTCTAGTGGCGGGGCGGGCCGCTGCCGGACCGCCCCGCCGGGATGTCTACTTCTTGTACGAGCTCTTCAGGTCGGCCGGGGCCTCTTGGTGGTAGACCTGCTTCCACGCCTCGAGGATGTTCGAGTGGTCGACAGGCAGCGAGCTCAGGGCGACGTACGCCGGGGCCGTCTTGCCCAGCAACGCACCTGCGCCCAGTCGAGCCTCCGCCACGCCCTGGTCGAAGGGCAGCTGCGCGCCCAAACCGACCACGAGCTCGTTCTTCGCCAAGGCGATGGCGACGTTCTTGCCCAGGTCCTCTGTGGCGATCTTCAGGTCTGCACGGCCGGAGGCACGTGCCGCGGCCATGATGCCCTCGGCGGGAACGTCCCAGACGCCCCAGATGCCGGCCAAGGTGGGGTGCTTGCTCAGCATCGCATTGGCCGCACCCTGTGCATCGCCAGCGAAGTCGGGCCCTGCGATTCCCTTCTCCTCCACGATCTTGATGTCGGGGTAGTCCTTGGTGATGGTGGACTTGAACCCGTCATAGCGCTGCTTCGTGACGAAGAAGTCGGCCTCGTGGAAGACGAGGCCAATCTCGCCCTTGCCGCCCAGGGCCTTGGCCATCAGATGGGCGGAGGTGACGCCGTTGCCGTAGTTGTCGGCGGAAACGACCGAGACGTAGTCGGTGCCAGCCTTCATCCCCTGCGGGACGTTGTCCATGAAGACGAGCTTGACTCCTGAAGCGGCGGCCTTCTTGAACGCAGAAGCCGTGGCCACGGGGTCGGTGGGGATGGAGACGATGATGTCGGGCTTGAGGTTGAGCACGGTCTCCAGGTCGGACACCTGCTTGTCTGGCTTGAAGTTGGCGTCGGTGATTGCGACGACCTCAATGCCCAGCTTGCCGAACTCGCTCTTCAGGCCCGCCACTTGGGCATTCGCCCAGTCGTTGCCGCCGTAGTGCATGACGATCGCCGCCTTGGCCTTCATGCCCTTGACCTTCGTGATCTCCTCGGCGCTGAGGTCCGCAGACGAGGCAGGGGACGGGTCTTCGCCGTGGGGCCCCTTGCTGAGGACGGTGCCCTTGATCTTCGCCAGCGCGTCATCGGCCTTGGACGACACTCCGGCGTCGACGCTGGTGGTCGCGCTGGTGGCTGAACTGCAGCCGGCCGTGGCCAAGGCGATGGCGGTCGCCAGGCCCGCCAGGCGGTAGGTGCTCTTCTTCATCGAATTTCTCCTGAGGGGAGGGTGCCGCCAGCGGTTGCGAGCAGCGTGTCGAGGTACTTCTTGCTTGTGGCGGCCGCTTCACGAGGGTCGCCTTCGAACGAGTCGAGCTCGACGACGATCCAGCCGTCGTAACCGCTCTCATTTAGGGCCGCGATGACGTCATCGAAGTTGACGTCCCCCTGGCCCAGGGGAAGGAATTGCGTTGTCGCCACGTCCACGTCCTTCAGGTGCACGTGACGCAGGCGCGTCGCATAGCGGCGGATCAGGTCCGCAGGGTCACCGCCACCGGCCGTCAGGTGGGCGGTGTCGGGGCAGAAGCCGATCCGGGTCAGCGGCATGAGGCGGTCGAGCTCATCCGGGCTCTCGACGATGGTGCTGAGGTGCGGGTGGTAGCAGGCCACCAACCCGTGCTCCTCGGCGATGTCAGTGACCAGGTCGAGTGCAGAGCCCAGCGCGGCGTAGTCCCCGCCTGTGGTACCCGACGCCCTGCGGGCGCCGCCGCCCACAACGAGGCTGTCGGCTCCGAAGAGAGCAGCGAGCTCCGCTGCCCGACGCACCCGGTGCAGCTCGTCGCTCAGGATGTCCGGGTAGATGAAGTTGCCCCCGGTGTAGACGGCTGCCAGCACCACGCCGGCGTCGGCCAGCAGGTCCCGCAGCTCGTCGGGCCGGTCTGCGTAGTCCGCCACGTTGCCGTCGAACATCTCGACGCCCTCGTACCCCAGGCTCGCGATGTCCGCGAAGGCACGGTTCATGGGGCCGTTCACGCGGTAGAAGAGGTCCTTGATGCTGGTCACGCCCGTGGCGTCGCCCACGACGCCACCCCAGGTGATGGTGTGGTAACCGAGCCTCATCGTCGAGTCCGTTCTGTCTGCAGTGTGGGGTGTCTCAGCCCCTGCCAGGTTTTTACTGTGGTATGCATACTTCTGCATGTTGCGTGCAAAAGTCAAGAGCAAACGTGCTGATACATTTGCGTCACAGACAGAAGGAGGTGGCTGACATGGATGCCAGAACTCAAGGGGCCCTCGCTCCCGATCACGTCGCCGACCTGGTCCGTGTGCTGGATGCCGTGCGCTCCGGCCGGGCCAGCACACGGCCGGAACTCGCCCACGCCACGGGTCTTGGCAGAAATGTCGTGACCCAGCGGGTGGCCCGTCTGATGGACTCGGGCCTACTGGTCGAGGCTCCGCCCTTGCGGTCGACCGGTGGTCGCGCACCTCGTGGACTGCGGTTTCCCGCCGATGCTGGCCGGATTCTGGTAGCCGAACTTGGCGCGACAAGCATCGGGGCAGCCGTGAGCGACCTAGAGGGGACTCTTCTGGCCCAATACGAAGAGGACGCAGACGTGACCGTGGGGCCGGTCGCGGTGCTCACCCGCGTGGCCGAAGTCTTTGACGAGCTCCTTCAGCAGCTCGGCGCCAGCCCGCCCATATGGGGCTTGGGGATTGGCCTTCCGGGCCCCGTCGAGTTCGACACTGGTCGGCCGGTTGCGCCTCCCATCATGCCCGGCTGGGACGGGTTCGACGTGCGCACCTTCTTCGCGGGACGGTTTCATGTGCCGGTCTGGGTCGACAACGACGTCAACGTGATGGCGCTGGGGGAGCTGCGTGCTGGGCAAGCTCAGGGCCTGCGCGATGTCGTCTACGTGAAGATCGGCTCCGGTATTGGCGCAGGACTTATTTCTCAGGGCGTCCTGCACCGGGGGGCTCAGGGCTGCGCGGGCGACATCGGGCACGTGACTGTGGAGGAGGGGTCCACCGTGCTGTGCCGGTGTGGCAAGTTCGGCTGCCTCGAGGCGCTGGCTGGGGGCGCAGCGCTGGCGCGGGACGGCGAGACCGCCGCCCGAGAAGGTGACAGTGCCTATCTCGCCGATGTGCTCGCGCACGGGAACACGATCGATGCGCGCGCCGTGAGCGACGCCGCCATCCACGGCGACCCCGTGGCGATCAAGCTCCTGGCAGGCTCTGCCCGACTGGTCGGGCAGACCTTGGCCCGGATCGTGAACTTCTTCAACCCGTCTCTCATCCTCGTCGGAGGGGGGGTGTCGGAGGCAGGCGACTACTATCTGGCAGAGGTTCGGCAGACCGTGATTGGCCGGTCGCTGCCCCTCGCGACCCGCTCACTCCAGATCGTCCGCTCAGGCCTGAGCGACCGCGCTGGTCTGCGCGGCGCCGCTCACATGGTCATGGACGCCCTGCTCTCGCCTCAAATCCTCCCGAGATGGCTGGATCAAGGAACTCCCGCAGGCCGTGCCGAGCTGACTGCCCAGTAGTGCGTCCCGCGCAGGGGCCGTCGTGCAGGGCAGTGAATGGATCCTGGGGCGGTAGCCACGTCGGACGGACCTGCACTGTGTCCGCAGTGTGTCCGCACTGTGTCCGCACTGTGGAGGTGTGGCCAGATGTGTAACCGGGAGGTGGCGGGACGGCTTCAGACGCGGCGTGACGACGGGGACCCGGCGCTGAGATTTCGTGCGCCGGGGGAGAGGGCGCGGGACGGGTGAGACGTGGGCTGGGCTGGCTCATAACCCGGAGGTCGCAGGTTCAAATCCTGCCCCCGCTACCACGAAGTAGCAGGTCAGAGGGCCTTTCCTTTCGAGGAGAGGGCCTCTGGCGTTGGCACGTGTAGCCAAATGCGTAGCCAGCCGGCGTTGAGACGCTCCGGGACGAGTGGCACACGGCGGGATGGCTGGGACGAGGCAGAAACGCATGAGACGCCCTGCCGGAGGCGTCAAGACGCCCATTCAGGGTGTCGCCGGGGTCGATTTCCGGGCGACAGCAGGCTTTCGTGCGGGCAGAGGGCCGCCGGGTGCCCGACCGTGGCAAGACCTCCCGGTACAGCGATCGGTCAACGGTTACCAACGCGGCGGACTCTGCCTGCCACGAGTCTCGAGGTGAGGGTGGGCGCGACGGGCCGCATGATGGTGACGAGCGAAGGATGAAGACCGCATGGACTCGCAGTCCCAACGAAGGAGAAACGCATGAACCAAGCGTCCCTAGGAGATCGCTCGCACAATGCTCTGGTCGAGCGCGACGAGGCTGCGTCCGATGGCCCGCGCCGCCCCAGCCTGATCGTGTTCGACGTCAACGAGACGCTGTCCGACATGAGCGTTCTTGCGGATCGCTTCGGAGAGGCGGGCCTGTCTCCGCAGCTTGCGGCCACCTGGTTCGCCGGACTGCTGCGGGACGGGTTCGCGCTGACCGTGACCGGTGAGAACCCGGACTTCGCGCAGGTGGCGTCCGATTCGCTCGTTGGCCTGCTCCGGGCCCGGGGCGTTCCGGATGTCGATGGTGGAGTCGAACGCGTCATGAGCGCCTTCATGCAGCTGCCGCTCCACCCTGACGTCGTGGACGGGATCCGCGCCCTGAGTGACGCCGGAATGCGTTTGGTGACACTCAGCAACGGGTCGACAGCTGTTGCCGAGGGGCTCCTCGAGCGCAACGGCATTCTGGAGCGGTTCGAGCGACTCTTGTCCGTTCAGGACGCATCGGCATGGAAGCCCGCCGCGGCGGCTTACCGATACGCGATGGAGGAATGCCGCGCCAGCGCCTCGGAGAGCATGCTGGTGGCTGTCCACCCGTGGGATATCCACGGAGCCCACAAGGCTGGGCTCGCCTCGGGCCTCATCAATCGCACAGGCGCGCTCTACCCCGGCTTCTTTGCCAGGCCCGATGTCGAGGCGCCCACGTTGGTCGAGCTTGCCCGGGCCCTGACGGGAGACCGGACAGGCTGACTGCCGGATCTACTCCTCGACGTTTGTCCGGCGTCCCGAACAGTCGTCCTGAGGTCCACCGCGCGGGTGCGAGATGATGTCGCCATGACTGTGGACGTGCAGGTGCAGACCACGATCGACATGCCGGTCAGCGCGGTTGCCTCGTTTGCGAGCGACCCCACAAACGCTCCGGACTGGTACACCAACATCACGTCCGTCGTCTGGCAGACCCAGCCGCCCGTGGCGGTCGGATCGCGGATGGACTTCGTCGCGCACTTCCTGGGCAGGCGCTTGGCGTACACCTACGAGGTGGTCGAGCTCGAACCGCAGGTGCGACTGGTGATGAGGACCGCAGACGGTCCCTTCCCGATGGAAACGACGTACAGGTGGGAGACGGTTGGCCACGGCAGCACAAGGATGACCCTGCGTAACCGGGGCAACCCTGCAGGCTTCTCCCGACTTGCCGCACCCGTCATGGAACTCGCTATGCGCAAGGCCACGACCAAGGACCTCGCACGACTCAAGACCCTGCTCGAGGCCGCCCACCGCTGACCTCAGTGGGTTCGGCGACCACGGGTCAGGAGGGCGGAAGCGACCGCCCCCGGCAGCATGGCCGACGGGTCGGCGAACCGGCATACGGAGGCTCGTCTGCCGGGGCGGGTCCACGAACGGGCCGCGGGTGGGTGAGGTCCGTCCGAAGGAAGGCCGACGACGAGTGCGGCCAAGATCTCGGTCTGCATGACGCCTGGCCTCAGGACGCGGCGATGGTAGGAGCCATGCAGGCATTTGCCCCCGTGGCGGGCTGTTCTTTGAGATGTCGAGCGAGTCACGCTCGTCGGTGAAGACGGCGGTGACCTCGGCCCCGCGATGAACCAAGGGCCTGTCACTGCCGAGCACGAGAGGCTCGGCAGTGACAGGGCTGGCTACTGGCGAGTGATCTCGCCGCAGGCCACGGGCAGGGTCGCTTCGAACAAGCTGCTCAGCGAGGTGTGGTCCGGGTCGCTCGGCAGGTCCGTGCCATGGATGACGATGTGAAGGTTGGCGAGGTTCTTGGCGACCTCCTTGGGAACCACGACGCTGCGGTGGTAGTTGAGGTTGCCATTGGCGTCGGCGGCCAGGAACCGTTCAAGGCTGAGGCCGCTGGAGGGGCTGGTGTCGCCGGTCACCGTCATGGACACGTCGATGGGACCGTAGTCAGGTGCCCCCTCGCCCAGGGAGATGAGCCCGTCGGGTTGGCCCGCGACGAAGGTAGAGGGGTCGATCGGGTCGCCGGTATTGGTGTCGGCCTCGATGCCCGGGCACTCGTTCCTGGCCTGTGTCAGGCCGTGAATGTGCATGGCATGCGGCTCGTTGGGGGTCAGGCCCGAGGCAGTCAGGTTGATGTCCAGGGTGCGACCAGTGAGCCGCAGCACGGCGTTGCCGGTGACGTTCGATCCGCCATCAGCTGCGTGGTCGTGGGGAACCGGCGCCAAAGATGCACCGAAGGTTCCCGCGCTGACCGCAGCCGCGGCCCCGGCCGAAAGCAGAACGGCAGCCGGTACTGCCAAGGCGACCTTCATGGTCTTGTTCATGTCGAACCCTTTCATTGCGTTGGGGTGCCCCTCGGCGCCCATGCACCACACCCGATGTGGTGTTCGTCACAACCCGGCCATCCGGATTGCCGCCCCACCGCATCGGGCGCGGGCCCCCGTTTACTTCACGCGTTATCTATATTGATGGATGTCACGAAGGAGCCCCATGGCCACGTCCAGCAATCTGCGACTGAACGACCAGCTGTGTTTTGCCCTCTACGCCGCGACCAACCAGGTGACTCGGGCCTACCGGCCCCTGCTCGAGGCCATCGGGCTGACCTACCCGCAGTACCTGGTGATGTTGGTCTTGTGGGAGTCGGACGGCCCACTAATCCACGAGATCGCCGCTCGGCTGCAGCTGTCGTCGCCCGCAGTCAGTCCCATCCTCGGCCGTCTCGAGGAGGCCGGCTTGGTGGTGCGGGACCAGGACTCCGCCGATGGGCGAGCGGTCAGAGTCAGGCTCACCAGCAAGGGCGCTGACCTGGAGTCAGCTGCGTCGAGGGCGCAGCTGAACGTGGTGGATCAGACCGGCCTGTGCGGTGACGAGCTCGGCGAGCTCAGGGACGGCCTGCACGATCTTGTGATGCGCATGTCCGTGCGCCACCCATGAGCGAGCATGCTCGCCTGGGTGGCGGCACGGGTCATCTCGGTGAACCTGACCCGGCGCCCGCGTTGGCAGACCTGCTGGTTCGATGCGCCTCCGGCGACGAGAGAGCCTTCGAGGGGCTGTACGGCGCCACGGCTTCCCGGGTGTTCGGCCTGGTCTTGCGCCTCGTGGTCCAGCATTCCCTCGCTGAAGAGGTCACTCGGGACGTCTTTGCGTGCGTGTGGGCCGAGTCGAGTCGCTTCGAGCCTTCCCGTGGCTCCGCCATCGGCTGGGTCCTGACGATTGCCCACCGGCGCGCGGTGGACAGAGTCCGCAGCATCAGCGCCAGCCGGACTCGTGATGACGTGTGGTCGCGGAAGGTCACCGATGCGCCCTTCGACTCCACGGCAGAGTCGGCGCACTCCTCCTTCGAGGCTGCCCGGGTCAGGGGCGCCCTGGCGGCGCTGACGGTGAAGCAGCGCACCGCCCTCCAGCTGGCCTACTTCCACGGACTGACGTACCCGGAGGTCGCGGTCCAGCTCGGAATCCCGCAGAGCACGGCCAAGACCCGGATCAGGGACGGGCTGCGGAGCCTGGCGAGCGCGCTTGACCACGTTGCGGCCACAGCCTGACGATCCCCTTCGAGTCCGTCCTCTGACGTCTGGGCGCAGCGCCATCGGTGGCCGCTGCGCCTCGGGAATCGTCGCGGTCATGAGCGGCGCGAACCAAGCCGGATCGAGCGTCGCACCGAACTCCTGACCGTGGTCGCCCAAGCGGCCGCCCGATCTGGAGGCATCACATGACCCGCAAGATCTCGCTGCTCGCTGTCGTCCCGGTCCTGGCTCTGGGCTTGTCTGCGTGTGGTTCGTCGAGTGGGGACGCCGGCTCGTCATCCACCTCCCCCATGTCGGGCATGGACATGTCGTCCTCGAGCAGCAGCTCAGCGGCGCCGTCGTCGTCGTCGCCGGCGCAGGAGTCCGAGTCGGTCATCACCATCTCGGACTTCGCCTACAAGGTGCCGGTGTCGGTCGCCCCCGGGGCCACGATCACGATCAGCAACGACGACTCGCAGGCCCACACGGTCACCTCCAAGGACGGCGGGTTCGACGTGAAGATCGACCCCAAGGGGACGGCCACGTTGAAAGCGCCCGACAAGGCCGGCAGCTACACGTTCGTCTGCACTTTCCACGCGAACATGACCAGCACCCTCGTGGTTAAGTGACCATCCAATCGGGCCACGCGAAAGCCGATCGTGCCCCCCGCGTGCTGCACCTCGTGCTGCGGGCAGCGATCGCGGTGACCCTGGTCGTCGACACGGTCGTCCACCTCCACCTCGCGCCCGGTTACCAGCAGTCGGCCCCCAGCGGAATCGGTGCGGGCAACCTCTTCCGCATCGAGGCGGCGGCAGCCCTGGTGGTGGCCGTCTGGGTGGTATGGCGCGGGAGCCGGGCCGCCTTGCTGGCGGCCTTCGCCGTCGGGGTGAGTGCGTGTGTGACCGTGGTGCTCTACAGGTATGTCGACGTTCCAGCCCTGGGGCCGATACCCGCGATGTACGAGCCGGTCTGGTTCACGGAGAAGTCCCTGAGCGCCGTCGCCGAGGCGGTCGCCGCCGTGGGCGCTGCCGCCGGGCTGGTGGTGTCGCGTCGCGACCGCACAGGCGCCTGACCTGCGTAGGAGCGAGCCAGTCGCGCAGAAAGTTGAGCTTTGCACCCATCTGGGTCGTGAAGGGCGACGAAGTACCTGCACAAGTGTGTTTCCAGTGCGACCCGAAGCGGCCGCGGATCAAGGAGTTACCGAATGCGTACCACCACCAAGATCGCGACCATCGCCCTGGGCTCTGCCGCCCTGCTGCCCTTCCTCGGTGCAGGCGTTGCGCAGGCGGCCGACGGGAACACGATGGCCACCCTTCGCCCCGTGGTCCTCAATGGCGTCAAGGGCAGCGGCACCGCGATGGTGACCGTCAGCGGCACCCGCATCGACGTGACCATGGCGGCGAACGGCCTCCTTCCCGACCAGCCGCACGCGGCCCACATCCACTTCGGGGCGGACGCGAGGCACGAGTGCCCCGCCGCCGGCGACGACGCCAAGGGCGACGGCACCATCAACACCACCGACGGTGGCCCGGCCTACGGCCCGATCGTCGTCTCCCTCACCAAGACCGGTGACACCTCGCCCAAGAGCGGCCTCGCCGTTGACCGGTTCGACACCGCCCCCGGCGGCAAGATCAACTACGAGCGCGGCAGCATCAAGGTCTCCTCCGACGTGGCCCAGGCCATCACGGAGGGCAAGGCCGTCGTGGTCGTCCACGGCGTCGACCACAACGACAACGGCAAGTACGACGGTGACACCAAGAGCGACCTCGACCCGAGCCTGCCCACCGAGGCCACTGACCCGGCCATCTGTGGCGTCCTGAGCGCGGCTCCGGCCGGTGGCATGGACACGGGCGCCGGCGGCACCTCCACCCCGAACAACGAGGGCATGCTCCTCCTCGGTGGCGGCCTCCTGCTCGCTGCCGCGGGTACCGGTGCCTTCACTGCTCGCAAGGCTCGTAACCGCGCCTGATGTCCCTCTCCACGAAGTTCGGTGACCGTCGCGGCAGCATTGCCGCGGCGGTCACCGTCGTGCTCCTCCTCGTGGGAGGGCTGCTCGTGGTGAAGTCCTTCTCGGGCACGCAGGCACCGCCGCAGCCCGACGCGGCTCAGTCCGCCTTCACGACCTCCCCGGCTCCGTCGACCTCGGCACCGAGCGCGACGTCCTCCCCCACGTCCGGGGCAGGCAAGACAGCGGCACCCACCACCCCCGACTTCGGTCCGATCATGGAGCCGAGTTCGCCTGTCGCACTCCGAATTCCATCCATCGGCGTGAACACCAAGGGCATCGTCGACCTCACCCTCGACAAGAAGGGCAAGCTCCAGGCGCCGACCGACTTCGCCAAAGCAGGCTGGTATGCCGGCGGCCCCACCCCGGGTGAGTTCGGCCCCGCCGTCATCGGGGCGCACGTGGACAGCAAGTCCGGTCCCGCGGTCTTCTACCGCTTGGGGTCGTTGCAGAAGGGCGCGACGGTGAGCGTCCTCCGCAAGGACGGTTCGACCGCCCGCTTCGTCGTCGACCGCGTCGCGCGCTACTCCAAGGCGGACTTCCCGACCTCGACCGTATACGGCGACACCAGGGGTCGCGCCGAGTTGCGCCTCATCACGTGCGGTGGAGCCTTCGACCAGTCCACCGGTCACTACGTCGACAACATCGTCGCCTTCGCCCACCTCACGTCCTGAAGCGGCCATCGCTGGGCCACTCGGCGTCTCCGACCTTCTGTGCAACAGGCGCTGGCCAGTTCCGGGCCACCAAGCCAGAAACACAGCCTGTGTATCGGTGCGCGGGTACCCCAAGCAGGCCAATGACCAGACGTGTCTTGCAGGCTGGGAGATGTAGCCAGATGTGTAACCGGGAGGTGGCGGGACGGCTTGAGACGCGGTGCGAGGACGGGGACGCGACCCTGAGATTTCGTGCGGCGGGGGAGAGGCTGCGGAACACCTGAGACGTGGGCTGGGCTGGCTCATAACCCGGAGGTCGCAGGTTCAAATCCTGCCCCCGCTACTTGAAGTAGCAGGTCAGAGGCCCTTTCCCTTCGGGGAGAGGGCCTCTGGCGTTGGCACGTGTAGCCAAATGTGTAGCCAACCGGGGTCGAGACGCTCGAGAACGGGTCGGACACGGTGGGACGGCTGGGACAAGGCAGAAACGCATGAGACGGCCGTTTGGAACGGAGCGGGGCACGTTTCGGGGTGTCGCCGGGTCGGTGTCCGGGCGATCGCTGGATTCTGCGATACCTCGCCCCACTGATTCTCATCACGCGGTTTCGATCTCGGGCGAGCGAGTCGCTGCAATCAGGGGCCCGCGCTCTGGTGGCCGCGGCGGCCTCAGGCCGGCTTTGCCCGGGTGAGCTTGTCGTGGGTTTCGTACATGCGCTGGGCCACGACGAGCGCGGACGTAGCGGTCATTGCTGCGATCAGCCAGATCGCCGCGCGGACGCCGAGGGTGTCGGCGAGTACTCCGGTCAGGAGCGCGCCGACCGCGAATCCGAGGTCTCGCCAGAGTCGGTAGACGCCGACGGCGCGTGCTCGCCAGCTGGGGTGAGCGACGTCGCTGATGGCGGCCAGCAGAGTGGGGTAGACCATGGCTGTGCCGGCGCCGAGCAGCACGGACCCCAGGGCCCATGGCGTCTGTGAGTTGGCGGTTGCGATGATCGCCAGAGCGGCGGCTTGGAGCAGCATGCCGCCGGTGATGAGGTGTTTGCGGCCCCAACGGTCGGACAGTGCACCGGTGGCAAGTTGCCCCACGCCCCAGACGGCGGGGTAAAGGGCGACGAGGATGCCGGTCTGGCCGAGCGACAGTCCGGCGGAGGTGAAGAGAACCGGGAACAGGCCCCAGGCGAGGCCGTCGTTGAGGTTGTTGACCAGGCCGGCTTGGCTGGCCGACGAGAGGGCGGGCTCGCGGAAGCTTGTCAGCACGAGGACTTCCCGGTCGGTCAGGTCCTCGGAGTCGGCACGGGTCGCCGCCTCGTGGTCGGAGTGGGGACGGGTCTCCCGGACCCAGAGCGTGGAGAGGCCGAGGCCGAGCGCGGTGTAGGCGACGCCCAGCAGGAACGGCTCGGGCCGAAGTCCGGCGTTCGCTGCGATGGTGCCTGTGAGCAGGGCGGTCACGGCGACCGCGAGGTAGCCGGCGGACTCGTTGAGGCCCATGGCTAGGCCGCGGTGTCGGGGCCCGACAAGGTCGATCTTCATGATCACGGTGGTGGACCATGTCAGCCCCTGGCTGATGCCGAGCAGGACGTTGGCGGCGACGACGACCCACCAGTGGGGCGCCCAGATGAGGAGCAGGGGGACGGGGAGGGCGACCAGCCAGCCTGCGACTAGTACGGGTTTGCGCCCATGGCGCTCCGACCAGGTCCCGGCGAAGTAGTTGGTGCATGCCTTGGCCAGGCCAAACGCGAGGATGTAGGTCAGGGCCGCGGTGTAGGAGTCGAGCCCGAACTCCTGGGTGGCAAGGAGGGGCAGGACGGTGCGTTCCTGGCCGAGCGTTCCGCCGACCAGAGCGTTGACGGCAACGAGCAGGCCGAACTGGGCGGCGTTCGCTCGTACGCCGAAGACGGGAGACGCCGACGTTCCTGCTCGTTTCACGGGCCGCTGGCGAGGTCCTCGCCGTGGGCGGTGGCCCAGTCCTGCGGGCTGCCGGCGAACACGGCGACCTGGGTGAATCCGGCTCCGGACAGCAGCGATGCCGCTCCCATCGCGCGTTCGCCGTGTCCGCACATGACCACGGTAGGCACGTTGGCGAGGTGGCCGAGCACGGCAGGGAGGTCGCCGAGCTCGATGTTGAGGGCACCAGGGACGTGTCCGGCTCGGTACTCGGCCTCCTGACGGATGTCCAAGACCCGCACGGTGGCCGCGGCGCTCACCCCGGCGCTTGCCTCGACCAGCGGCACCGAATTGGTCGGCAGGCACGCAGCGGACCAGGCCTCCTGGCCGCCGGCTAGTTCGCCGATTATGTTGTCGTAGCCGATCTTGACGGCCTGCCAGAGCACCTCGTCGACGTTCTGGTCGGGTTCGCGGAGCACGACGAGTGGTGTGTCGTTGGGTGCGAGCCAGCCGAGCCAGCTCGCGAACGCGGGCCGTAGCGGGATCGAGAGGGCGCCCGAGGGGTGTCCGGCGGCGAAGGCGGTCACTGGGCGCACGTCGACGATCACGGCGCCGGTTGCCTGCGCACCGGCAGCCGCCTGCGGTGTGAGCTGCTCCAGCCCGAGCCGACGGGGCAGGATCGCTGGTCCGCGCCGGTTGATCTCGGCCAACCGCAGGAAGTAGGGCGGGAACGAGCCGAGCCCGGCGAGCAGCCGAGCGACGAACGCGTTCTCGTCTGCGGCGGACAGCAGCGGGTTGTTGGCCCGTTCGGCGCCGATGGTGCTGGTGCGGGCGGAGCCGCCGGGTGCGGCGCAGAAGGAACCAGCGCCATGAGTTGGCCACACCTCGACGTGGTCGGGCAGCTCCAGCAGTCGATGCACGGACCGGTACTGGGCCCGGGCGAGCTCGATCGTGCGGTCGGGGTCGACGAGGTCGGTCCGGGCGACTGCCCCGACCAGCAGTGAGCCCCCGGTGAAGACCCCGACGGGTTGCGAGCCGTCCAGCAGAAGGTAGGACAGGTGCTCGTCGGTGTGCCCGGGCGTCCCGAGGGCGCGCAGCCGCAGACCCCCGAGGTCGAAGTCGTCACCGTCGCTCAACCCGTGGTGTCCGAAGCTCCGGTTCCCGGCGGCCGAGGCCAGCACCGTCGCGCCCGTAGTCGCAGCGAGCTGACGAGCGCCGGAGATGAAGTCCGCGTGCAGGTGGGTGTCCGCGGCGACGGCGACGCGAAGACCCCGGGCGTCGGCGGCCGCCTCCAGGGCGCGCAGGTCACGACTGGGGTCCACGGCCAGGGCGCGGCCGTCGCCGAGGTCGACCAGGTATGCCGTGTTGCCCAGTCCCTTGTCCGCGATCTGGAGCGTGAGGGGGTGCGTCATGTGCTGTTCGGCTCCATCTGCGTGTCACGCCTCAGCTGGGCTTGGCATAGGCCTTGATTCCGGTGTCGAGCAGGACACAGGGCTCGTCGCCGTCGGTCCACGCGTCGTGCCCGGGGTCAAGGTCCACGACGTCGCCGGGGCCGATGGAGACCTCGCTGCCGTCGTCGAACCGGACGGTCATCTTTCCCGAAAGGCAGATTCCCGTGTGGTGGGTCTGGCAGGAGTCGGTGCCCGCGATGGGCTTGACGTCGTTTGACCA
Organism: Pedococcus sp. P5_B7; assembly: GCF_054049895.1. Lineage (NCBI taxonomy): Bacteria > Bacillati > Actinomycetota > Actinomycetes > Micrococcales > Intrasporangiaceae > Pedococcus > Pedococcus sp. P5_B7. The sequence goes on along the minus strand of NZ_JBFULM010000002.1, from coordinate 778,605 downwards.
GCGCCAGCCTGGTTCGAAGACGCCGCGACCGAGAGTGAAGTCGCCGAGGGTGACCACATCCAGGTGGCCGTGAGCCTTGAAGGGGCGCTGCTCGTGCGGGGTGTCGATGTTCTGCTTGTCGGACATGGGTTCCTCCGGTGGTGTGGGTTAATCGGTGGTCAGGGTGGCGAGGATGGAGATGCTCTTGACGCCGTACCTGGCGCTGGCATTGCGGGCCTGGTCGGATATGAACGCGTACGCGTTCTCGCGGTGACGGGTGATGGTGACGCCGGCCGATTCGATGGCCTCTAGGTGTACTGACCACGGACCTTGTTGACATGAGGGAGGACCTCCGGGCGAAGTGATGGGTGTCGAATCCGTTGCTTCCCACCGGAGGTCGGCGTTGCAGACGATGGAGTCCTTGAGCTGTAGCTCGCTGATGATGTCGGCGATCGCGAGCCGCCCGCCGGGCTTCAGCACTCGTGCGGCTTCGGCGAACACCGCCTTCTTGTCGGGGCAGAGGTTGATCACCCCGTTGGAGATCACGCAGTCCACGGTGCCATCTCCCAGCGGGACTGCCTCGATCCGGCCTTCCCGGAACTCGACCTGTAAGAGCCCGGCCTCGTCGGCCAGCCGGCGTGCCTTGCCGAGCTGCTCCGGGGTGAAGTCGACCCCGCACACCCGCCCCGCGGGACCGACGAACCGCGCTGCGTACAAGGCGTCCATCCCTGACCCGCTGCCCAGGTCGACCACGGTCTCACCGGCCCGGAGGTCGGCCAGGTCGAAGAAGAAGCCACTCCGGCGAACGACTCGACCGCCCCCGTCGGAATGTCTGCCAGTCGGTCAGCGTCGTAGCCAACCCGCAGTGCGAGCGGTGCACCGAGTTCGAAGTGGAAGCGGTCGTGGGGCTGCTGCGCCACGTGCCGGTACATCTCCTTGACCTTGCCCTCGAGCTCCTGCGTGTTCACCAAGATCGTCACGGTTCGCCTTCTTCGCAATATTCAATGATTCACTTGAATAAAACTCCTGTAGCGTGAGCCTTGTCAAGGGGAATCTTGAATAGAGTGGGGGGAGAGGTGACAGATGGCAGATCACGCAGCAAAGGCCGCTCTGTATGACGCACTGGCGGAGTCGGCCAAGGCGCTGGCCAACGGGCGACGTGCGGAGTTGGTCGACGTGCTCGCTCAGGGCGAGCGATCGGTGGAAGAGCTTGCCGCCGAGATCGACCAGACCCTCGCCAACACGTCCCAGCACCTGCAGCGGCTGCTGCGTTCCGGCCTGGTGCAGTCGCGTCGCGAGGGCACCCGGATCTACTACTCCCTGGCCAGCGAGGTGGTTGGTGACCTGTGGCGGACCATGCGACGAGCCGCCCAGGAGCATGTCTCCGGGCTCGAGCAGCTGGCTGCCGACTACCTCGGTGACCGCAGCAAGCTGCGGACCATCACCCGCGACGTGCTGCGGAGCCGCCTGCGCGACGGTGACGTGGTCGTGCTGGACGTGCGACCCGAGGCCGAGTACGCCGCCGGTCATATCCGCGGAGCGATCTCGATCCCGATCCATGACCTGAGGTCGCGTCTTGGCGACATCCCGGACGGCGCCGAAGTGGTCGCCTACTGCCGTGGCCCGTTCTGCGTCTTCGCCGACGAGGCCGTCCGGCTGCTCAGCAGGAAGGGCTTCAGCGCCGCCCGCCTCGAAGACGGTTTCCCAGAATGGAATGAGGCTCACCTGCCGGTCGCCCGCCCGTAAAGACCGACCCAGAGATGCGTGGCGCGTTGAGTTGCTTGGAGTTGAAGCAGACCGGGCACACCAGCAGCCGGCCGCCTGCTGCCGCGTAGCGTCCCCTGAGGTCAGGGATGCTCGGGCAGCCTTCGCAGGCGGTTACCGACGGCGACGCCTTCGAGTGCGAGTGGGACAGCTTCCTGGGTGAGGAACGTCAGGGTCGGCCGTCCGCTCTCGGCGGCCCCGACGGCGACGAGCAGGGCGACGGTGACGCGCTCGGCGTCTTCGAGTCCCGTGGTGAGGCTGATGGCTGCTTTGTTGTCCATTGTGTGCCCCTTCGAGGTGGTACATCGCTACCAGTGGAGTCGGTCAGTTGCGGTTCTCGCGCTGGAATCCGGAGCACAGGAGGTCTATCGACGCGATGCGCTCGCCGGCTTGCAGGTAGGCCTGCTGCTCGATGACGTGCCAGGCATCGTCGCCCCACGGCGTCGGATGCATGCGGAGCCGCCACGCCACGTGCGGCCTGCCAGCGACCTCGCCGACGGCACTGTCGAGCACCTCGAACTCGTGGGCGCCTCCGAACCAGATCTGAAGGTTCTCGACGATCTGGGCGGCTCCGTGAAACGCGGTGGGTCCGCTGGGAAGCATGGCCCGCATGGTTGCGTCGGCCTCGAAGCACGCGGGCATCCGATCAAAGTCGCGTGCGGCCAGAGCCTCCAGAAGCTGGCCGCCTGCCGACCTTCGATCCACCGGGTTCGGCCGGATGGGCGTTGTCGTTGTCTCAGTCATGTCAGAACCTCCGCAGATTCAAGTGATTACTTGAATATGGTCCCGACCTGGAAACTTGTCAAGAGAAGTCTTGAATAGAGCCCTCTCACGCCTCAGGGAGGTCGACCGGAATGCCGACGCGGGCCCCTTTCGGTATAGCCGTCCTCGAGACGAGCGGCCTGGTAGCCACGGTCGGGTGATGGCGGGTCGGGAGGTCAGGCTGACCGACGACTTCAAGGCGTTCCCTGGCACGCCCGGGATCGGGGTGCATCAGTGTTGCACCCGCGGCCCTGAGGCCAAGAGCATCCTCGAGCGGGCCAACGGGTACCTGAAAACCTGGTTCCTGCGCGGTCGGACCTTCACCGGCCCGGCTGACTTCAACACCCAGCTGAGCCACCCGCTGAAGCGGGCGCATACGCGGCCTTCGTTGCCTCTCCGTAAGGGCGGGTGGAGTACTAGTCCGATCGGGCGAGGCGGCCGCCGTGGGCTGGGAGGAACGTGCTGTGGTGCGGGCCGGGTGGGCCGCCCTGGCGCATCGTCCGCGTGGAGGGACAAGCTATGAGAGCTTTTGCGATTGCACGCGCCACCCTCGTTGCTGCCGCGACTGGGGCCTTGATGTTCACTGGGACGGCGGCTATGGCTGCTGCTGCCAGCCCTGTCACGACGGTCGTCCACGAGCACCAGGGCACGGAGACCTTTGTCGACGTGGGTCCCGAGTGCGGCTCGACCGAACTCTTCGAGATCACCGTCACCTATAACTCGGTGGAGAAGCAGACCATCTTCGCCGACGGGCGAGAGCACGACACCTTTACCCAGACCGGGACCTTCGAAGCGGTGTCGCTCGAGACGGGACGGACTGCGACCGGACACTTCACCGTCTGGGGCGGTTTCAACGCCAACGGGACGAGCGCCAACGGGACGTTCACGTTCAACGTCAACGGCGCCTACGACGACGGCCAACAGATCAGCGTCCACTCCGTCGACCACTTCAGCGCCATCCCCACCGGAGCGGTCTTCGAGTGGTCGAAATGCCACGGCTGACGGCTGGCTGAGGCGACCTTCGACTCGAGACGTTTTGCACCGGTGGGCGTGTACTCCAAGTAGGCAACGGCCAGACGTGTCTTGAAGGCGGGTAGGTGTAGCCAAATGTGTAACCGGGAGGTGGCGGGATGGCTTGAGACGCGGCGCGACCATCAGGACGCGACACCGAGATCTCGTGTGGCAGGGGACATGGCACGGGACGTGTGAGACGTGGGCAGGGCTGGCTCATAACCCGGAGGTCGCAGGTTCAAATCCTGCCCCCGCTACTAGAAATAGCTCGTGTCGTTGCCTTGGCCCCCACAAACTGTGGGGGCCAAGCGCATTTGCGCATACATCTAGTGGCCGTGGCCGGGGTTGTCTCACCGATTGTTGGCCCCATTCTGGGCGCTTCAGCGGGCATGACCTAGGTCGCACCAGGTCTGCCCCACGGCCATCCTGTGCGCCGGCGGCATCCTCCTGGCGCTCACAAGAGTGGGGACCTGGGTCGTTCTGGGTCACCCGCGGCCCCTCAGGGCCGGTTCTTGAACCTGCTGGAGGTGGGGGACTGCGCACCGTCGAGGGCTACGGACGGTGCCAGCACATGACTGACACCATGCAAGCGCTTCGCCGCGAGGCCCCGCGCACCTACGCCGCCGACGAGACCCTCACGATGGCGGACGTTGCCGATGCCCTCGGCAAGGACCTGTCCACGATCAAGCGGTGGAAGGACGCCGGTCGCTGGCCTAACGCGGTCAAGGACACCGGTGGTCGAGGTACCTGGCGCATCCCGGTGAGCGACTTGGTCGCATCCGGAGACATCGAGGCAGCCCAGGTGGCGTCTCTCGCGGCCCAGGTGGCTGGACGGCGTGAGTCCAAGCAGGTGGCAGAGCTCCGGGAGCGGGTCATCCGCCTGGAGGAGCAGCTGTCGTCCATGACGCAGCTTGCCGCCGAGCGGAAGTCGATGATCGACATCCTCGTAGCAACGAAGCCGCAGGTGCAGCGATGAGCCGGCCGTTGACCGGCTCGCTCAGGCAGACGACCGGCGGCGCTTGGGAAGCGAGCCTGCCAGTTCGTCGGGGAGCGACCCAGCGCGTGCAGCACACCTTCGTAAATCGCGCCGATGCAACCGCTTGGTTGGCGTCTGCGTGCGACCAGGTGAACGCGGGCGAGCCCGTGACCTCACCGCGTCCTGAGCAGCTGTCCATTCAGCGTGTTGCGACCACCGGGGGGACGTCGTTCCGCGACATGGGCGAGAAGTGGATCGCCGAGCACTTCGAGACTCTCTGGCGCGGCGATGTCCCCCGGCAGCGCACGGTCGAGCGTCACATCGCGCGGATCGCTGACTTCATGGAGGAAAGGGGCTTGGTCATGGAGACGATGACACGTAGTCACGTTCTGGACCTGGAACTGTCGCTCATGCGGCCGACCGTGGCAGCGACTTCCGTGGCCGTGCCGTCCGGTCTCGACCCCGACGCCCTGATGACCAAGAAGCAGTTGCTCAACTACAAAGAGGAGTGCCCGTCTGAGTCGACGCTGAAGCGCCGGATCAAGGACGGCGTGCTTGTGCCGGCCGCTCGCGTCGAGGGTGCAGATGTCTTCCGCGTTCGTGACGTGTTCTCCGAGGCGGTCTTCGGCCCGACGGGGCATTTGCGGCGAGGCCCGAAGACCCAGGGGGTGCTGTCGCCGGACGTGGCGGCCGACGCGATGTGGGCATTCAACGCGGTTTTCGCGCACGCCAAGGACTTGAGCGTTCGGGTGCCGGAGGACCGTGCCAGCTTGAAGATGCCGAGGTCGCCACGGAACCGGAAATACCGCCCGGTGCCGGTTCCGCTTGTGGTCTGCGTGCAGATCGCTCAGCGGCTGCACGTGGTTCATCAGTTCGCCTTGTGGCTCATGCGGATCCTGGGTGTGCGCATCGGTGAGGCGTACGGCATTCGGGTTGGTGACATTCTTGACCACGGGGAGGGGTTGCCCGGCGTGATCGCCCTGGAGAGGCAGGGTGGCAGGCGCTTCGAGTACCGGGACGAAGCTGGCAATGTTCAGGTAGGCGACAGCTCCGATCAGCTGAAGAACACGAGCTCGTACCGCGTTGTGGTCGCGCCGCCCATCCTGATGGACCTCGTCAGGATCGTCATTGCGGTCTTCCACACTGATTCTGATGGGAGCATCCGGCATGAGGCGAGGCTGATCCCGGGATTGGAGCGCCAGGACGCGGGTGGTCAGCAGGGCTTTCGTTCTGCCCTGAAGGCAGCTGCGGCTTCGGTGCGTAACGAGCTCGGCGTTGACGTTCCTGAGGTCCTCGACGTCAGCAAGGTGTTCTCCGTGACGCCACACAACATGCGCCGGACCATCCTCACTGAGCTGCATCTCGCGGGCATCAGTGACCGCGCGGCACAGCGGATTGCTGGCCACGTCGGCGGCGAGGCTGTGCTTCACAGGCACTACCTTCTCGACGACCCTCAGCTCCAGGAGGAGTTCAAGGCTGCAGCCGTCTCCGAGCGCGAGCTCCGCGCGGCGGTTGGGCGCGGCCTGACGGTGCCCACCTCGGTTCGGTGCACGATGGGCAACCAGAGGGCACTCGCCGCCGATGCGGTTCGAATCGACACCGAGCTCGTCGCGTGCGGCTGGCTCGTGCTTGCTACCGACGGCGACGACTACTTGCTCGGCGCTTCGGAGGTTGCGGTGGAGCTTGGGGTGAGCGTAGGAGCCGCTCGGCGCTGGCTCGCCTCTGGTTACGTCCCGTCAGTCCTCGAAGTGAGGCGTGCCCGCGGCAGCGAGAGGCGTGCGCGCCTTCAGGATGTGCTCAAGGTGAAGGACGAGCTGTCCGGGCGGGTGACTTTGCGTGACTTGGCCGACGAGCTGGACCGCCCGTACCACGCGGTGTACCGGTTCATCCGAGGCGGCGCGCGCGAGCTCGAGCCGTGCGGTGAGCGTGACTACCTGGTGCCGTCGGGCGTTGCCACGGCCGTGCGTGAGCACTTCAAGGCGCAGGACGACCTGCGTGCTCGCGCGGTTCCCACGTCGGAGGCCGCCGTGGCACTTGGGATGCAGGTGCCTGTTCTCATCCACATGATCACCACCGGGGTCCTCGTAGAGGACGACCGGGCTGCGGATGGACGCCGCATGGTGACCAAGGAAAGCCTGGACGCCGAACTCTCGCGGCGGCAGGTGCCGGGACGACGCTGCGATGCGCTGGTGAACTGGGCACAGGCTTGCTCGTTGCTCGAGTCGCCGAATGCGCAGATGCGCGCGTGGGCTGAGGGCGGTCAGCTGGAAGTGCGGTGGAAGTCCCGGAGGCGGTACGTGACCCAGGCGAGTTTGCTGCGCCTCATGGTTGAGTGCTGCCCGGAGAAGATTCTCGCGGCGGCCGCGGAAGCGCGGCAGTCGTGACACCCGCGGACCCGGGATCGGAATGAGGCTGGCTGCTGGAGAAGCAAAGAGGATCATGTGGATGTGGATGCATACGTTGGTCAACCGAGATGGTCCCCGACTGACCAGTGCGCTGCCTGCCGGTTCACCTGACGAACAACAGAGCCCCAGTGACAGAGTCACTGGGGCTTGTTGTGAGGCTGGCTTACCGGCATTGTTCCGATTCGGGGTAGGTCCAACCTCTCTGGGCCGGGAATCACACCGGCCGTGCCCGGATGGTGGCCGACCTAGTGCGCACTAGGTCAGCCCCGGGGAGGAATGACAGCGCCTTTGCTGTCATTCCCTTGAAGGTCCGGGGCGGTGCAGGATGCGCAAACAGTCGAGGATGTGATCCGCGTCATATTGCGCCCCGCAGGCGTGGCGGCGATGTTTGGACGACCTCGGCCATGTGGCCAGTGCTGCCGCGCTGGCCGGTCTGGGCGGGCATCCGCACCGGACCGAGCGGCCCCACCTCACGGCCACTGACGTCTGACCGCGTACACCCCCAGCGGCTTCGAGGTGCAGCAACATGGTTCCCCAACCGTGACTGACCGTCCGGGGTCGTCACTCTATGAGAGGAAGGGCGCCGTGGCTGAGTCCGTGTCGTTCCCGAGCACCAGCGGACCGCGTCTGGCTGGCCTGCTGGACCACCCTGCCGGCAAGGTGCGCGGCTGGGGTGTTTTCTCTCATGGGTTCACCCTGGGTAAGGACAGTCCCGCCGCAAGCCGCATCTGCAAACAGCTCGCCCATGAGGGAATCGGCATGCTCCGATTCGACAATCTCGGCCTTGGCGCATCCGAGGGCGACTGGGGCAATGGCTCGTTTTCCAACAAGGTCGCCGACACTTCACAGGCCGTTCGCTACCTGAGCGAGACCGGCCGAAGCGTCAGGCTCCTGGTCGGCCACTCCTTCGGCGGGGCCGCGGTCATCGCCGCCGCGCCCTCCCTCCCTGACGTCCGAGCGATCGTGAGCATCGGCGCGCCCTACGACCCCGGCCACGTCGAGCACAACTACGACGCCCTCGTCGAACGCATCATGGCCGATGGTGAAGCCCCATTCCTCATCGGAGGCAAGGCTCTGACCCTGCGACGACACTTCATCGAGGACGTGCGCGCCGCCGACCTCAAAGAGCAGATCCGCACCCTTCGCCGTGCACTGCTCATCATGCACTCACCGACCGACAACACGGTCGGCATCGCCAACGCCAGCGACATCTTCCGCACGGCCCGACACCCCCGCAGCTTCGTGTCCCTCGAAGGAGCCGACCACCTCCTGACCGGGCCCGGCCAGGCCAAACGAGCCGCCCGCATCATCAGCGCCTGGGCCGATCCCTACCTCACCTGACGGTCGCACCAACGCTTAGATCGCAGGGAAAACGACGCCCACGAGCCATTGAAAATATCCTGCTATCTGGGATACTGTTATTCCGTCGGTTTGGCCCACGTACGAGCAGCGACGCACGTGCGGACGGATGCCGCCGAGACGAAAAGGAGCGAACATGCGAGTCAGTACGGCGGCAGAAACCGGCAGCGAAGCGGTTGGGAGCATGCGTGAGGGCAAGCTCGACCAGAAGCACCTGCTGTTCGGGGTGGACGGTTCGCCCAACAACTACGACCTGAACCTGGGCGTCACCGGCGGTGGTGGTTGGCGCACGCCGCGGCACCGGCACAACTTCGACCAGATCCGGTACGTGATCGAGGGAAGGTTGCCGTACTCGGAGACGGACTATCTGCCGCAGGGTTGGGTCGCATACTTCCCCGAGAGCGTGCACTACGGCCCCCAGGAGCGCGAAGAGGGTCTTCGCACCATGGTTCTGCAGTGCGGCGGCGCCAGCGGTCAGGGGTACCTCAGCGTCGCCCAGCGCGAAGCCACCAATGCCGAGCTCAACGAGACCGGCGAGTTCAAGAAGGGCATGTACCACTGGGTCGATGAGAACGGGGTCGAGCAGGAGGCGGACGGGTCGCTGGCCATTTTCGAGAAGGCGATGGGGCACAAGCTCGAGTTCGCTGAGCCGCGGTACACCGATGTCATCGCGATGAACCCGAACGCGTTCGACTGGCTGCCCGTCGGCGACGGCGGAGCACAGGAGAAGTGGGTCGGCATCTTCACCGAGCGCAACCTCAAGATCGGCTTCCTGCGCCTGGATGCCGGCGCCGTGTACCAGGCCGGTGAGCAGTCGTCGATCGAGATTCTCTTCCAGATCGACGGCCAGGTGACGGCCAACGACGCCAAGTATGGGCCGCAAACCGGATACGAGTTCCTGCCGAACGAGGGCACCGTAGCCATCGAAGCGCTGGAGCCGACCGAGTTCTTCCGGGCTGTCCTGCACACGTTCTGACCGACGTGGGGTTGCCCTGCCCCGCCCACTCAGCAGCTGGTTCAACAAGCATGGCTGCGGCTTGCCGTCCCTGACCACATCTGCCAGCTCGGGGAGACTCCCCCTTGGCTGGTGGGGTGGTCTGGATGGGCTGCCGTTGAAAGGAGCCAACGATGGTTTCGTCCCACAGGCGAGTTGTCGTCGGTGTCGACGACGCCGGCCGGTCAACCGTGACGCGCGACGCCCGTGACATGGCGCTGGCGCACCCGCCAACTGGAGTCACCATCGAGGAGGTGTGGTGGCAGGGAGAGGTACCGGCACGGCTCGACGACGACGGCGCCCGCGACGAGGTTGTGGGGCTGGCCGCGCCCCCGGCTGGGGGAGTGGTCAGGGTGCTCACCGTGCCACCCACCCCGTCCGACCGGCCGGTTGACCTTCACTACGACGACTCGATGCACGTCATCACGATGCTGACTGGGCGGCTCGACATCGTCCTGGAGGACGGTGAGGTCGCCCTGGGCCCAGGCGACACCATCGTCCTGCCGGCCAGCGTGCACGACCTGCGGAACCCTCACGACGAGAACGCCACGTTCGTGTACACGTCCCTTCCCCTGTCCCGGTGAGGCTGGATCGCTCCCGCGATGGCGCCACCGGACGTCCCACCACCGGCTCCACCGGCACGACACCATGACCTGAGACCTGGCGACACACCGACCGCCTGCAAGGAGCGAACATGACCACGAACGGGCCGGCTGCGGATCTGCTCACCGAGTACTACGCGGCCATGGAAGCAGGCGACCCAGCCAAGTTCGGCTCCTACTACGCCGACAACATGACGCTCACGTTCGGCAACAGCCCCACGATCACCGGTCGGCAGAACGTCATCGACACCATGACCGCTGTCCTCGGCACTGTCCGGTCCTTGCATCACGACCTGGTCAACCTGTGGGAGCTCGACAACGGCGTAGTCGCATACGAATCGATCGGGGTTTGGAACCTGTTTGACGGGCAGCAGGTTTCGATTCCTGCGTGCACGGTCCTGACCATCGTCGAGGGAAAGTTCACCGAACAGCGGATCTACGTGGACAACGCCCCCGTTGACGCCGCGCTCGCCCGCGAACGCGACAACGCTGCGGGTTCTGCCCCGGCCACGTAATGGCCACCGACGCCGACCTGGTCGAGCACTTCGCTGCTCACATCGCCGCCTCCACCTACGACCAGCTGCCTGCCGCAGCTGTCGATGCAGCCAAGAAGAGCATCCTCGACACCGTCGGGGTCATCCTCGCCGCCAGCGGAACGGAACCAGCCGTCCAAGGAGTCGTCGAACTGGTCCGGGAAGCGGGTGGGCGACCCGAGTCGACCGTGCTCGCGTTCGGGGACCGGGTACCCGCCGTGGCTGCAGCTTTCGCCAACGGCGCCATGGCTCACTGCCTCGACTTCGATGACCAGACCCCGTGGGGACAGCACAGTGCGAGCTCCATCGTCCCGGCCGTCCTCGCCGTCGCCGAGCGCCGCGGCACGGTCACTGGCAAGGAGCTCATCACGGCAGTGGCTGTCGGGCAGGACGTGTTCGCGCGGCTTCGACGCAACGTCGGCTGGCGCAAGGACTGGAACCTGTCAACCGTCCTCGGCGTGTACGCCGCCACAGCCGCCGCCAGCCGCATCCTCAACCTGACCGCAACTCAGGTAAAGCACGCATTGGGCATCGCAAGCATGCAGTCCAGCGGAGTGATGGAGGTCGTGGCCGGCACCGGAAGCAACTTGCGCGCTCTGTACGCCGGCTTCTCCGCCAAAGGCGCCGTTCTCGCCACGCTCATGGCCGACAAAGGAGTGACCGGAGTCGACCAGCTCTTCGAAGGCGAGTACGGAGTCTTCGCCACATACTTCGCAGGCAGCTACGACCGGGACGCAATGCTGACCGACCTCGGCAAAGACTTCCAAGGGTCCACCACCCTGTACAAGATGTGGCCTGCGGTCGGAACAGCGCACAGCCACATCAGCGCCACCATCGGCCTCATGGTCGACCACAACATCGTCCCCAACGAGATTGCCCAGTTGCGTGTCCACGTCGGCGACTACCACCAGCTGATGTGTGAGCCGCTGGACGCGCGCCGACAGCCGGCAACTCTCGTCGACGCGAAGTTCAGCCTTCCGTTCCTTGTCGCGGTGGCGGCCGTTCGCAGGGGCGTTGGCATCGCCGACTTCTCCGCAGACGGACTGCGCTCGCCCGAAGTGCTCGACATGGCACAAAAAGTGTTGCCCGAACCAGATGACTCACTGAACTGGGAGCTGGACCTGCCCCCGGGTCGCGTCGAAGTCATCCTGCACAACGGACAACGCTACGTGCGGACCGGGCACGACATCCCCGGAAGCTCCCAGTACCCGTTGACCTGGCAAGACCTTGGGCGCAAGTTCGCCGACTGCGCCAGCGTCAGCATCGCGCCGCCCTCGGCGCAACGAACCGGCCAGGCTCTGCACGTGGCCGAACACCTCGAGAACCTGGAGAACTGCGCGGACCTGGTCGCCCTTCTTCGTTGAAGGCATCTCAGCCGTCAGCCCGAACCAGTCCAAGGGCGACCGCGAACCCTTGCGGCACCGCTCATGCCTACTCGTCAGTGCAGAGCCGCCCCCGCGCGGAACGTTGCGCAGCGGCGTGGCAACGCGACCGCGCAGGGCCCGGGCTGAGCTGCACGTACGCGCAGACGCCCTGGTTGCCCAATCTGGCCCCTCGAGAGCGGTTCCGTGGCGTGGCGCGAAAGGCGCCGCGTGGACCAAGGAGCAAACCCATGAACGACTCACAGGTCATCCCATCTGAGATCGCCGCTGCAGCAGGTGACGTGTTCCGCGCTGCCCACTGGCTCGACTCGCAGTGGAACAGCAGCGCCAAAGCAGTCTCCGCAACCGAAGTCGCATGGCAGTGCGACACGTGGGGAAGTGGACGCGGTCGAGGCGACTGGATTGAGACCGCGAACTTCCGCGCCGCCGCTGCAGCGTTCGACTTGGACATCACGACGAATATCGACGGGCGCGACGAACTCGTCGTCACCCTTCCGCTAGACCAGTTCCCGAAGCTGGCCGCCATGTTGGCTCGGCTCGGCGACGAGCCGGAGGCGTGGCCATCGCTGCTCGAGGATGACCGCGACGACCAGATCGCGGTCGCAGCTGGTGGGCTCGCCATGTCGTTTCTCCGCCGTGGCCAACAACCCGCGCCTGCTGAAGGCACTGCGCATCCGGTAGTTGGCCGACCCAGGGCGACACTTCGGCAGCGCCGTTCTCGGGTGGCGAAGGCCCGGCAGCGCTTCTGGGTCGGTGGCCGATGGGACAACTCAGCGCACAGCTCGAGTCCACCCTTCACACGTGCGTGTCTCAGGTGGTCTGAGCCGTGTCATCGGTGAACGGCAGCGGGGACGGGGCGAGCAGCATCGAACCTCCCCCGCGCCAGCTGGGGGAGTCCGACCTAGACGGTCTGGCCGCCGTCGGCCACCATGGCGTGCCCGGTCACGAACGAGGCTGCGTCGGAGCAAAGCCACAGGACGGTGGCGGCAATCTCCTCGGGTCGACCGAGGCGACCAATCGGCTCCTGCGCCACCATGCGCGCGTAACCCTCCTCGGTGCCGCCGGAGAAGCGCTCGATCATGGCAGTGTCAATGATGCCGGGACAGACGGCGTTGATGCGGATGCCCTGGTCCGCGTAGTCCAGCGCGGCGTCCTTGGTCACTCCGATGACCCCAAACTTCGAGGCAGCGTAAGCGCCGCCGTTGCCGAAGCCCCTTAGGCCGGCCCCAGATGACGTGTTCACGATGGCCCCGCCTCCACGGGCGAGCAGCAGGGGAATCTCGTGCTTCATGGACAGGAAGACGCCGCGCAGGTTCACCGCCAGGATGCGGTCCCAGGTGTCCTCGTCCAGCTGGTGAAGGGGAGCGCCGGGCTGCTCAACGCCAGCGTTGTTGAACGCGACGTCGAGACCGCCGAGCTCCTCAACGACACGGTCCAGCGCAGTCTTGACCTGCTCGGAATCGCGCACGTCAAGGGTCAGGGCAACGACTCTGACCCCAGCGGCCTCCACCAGTGCAGCGGTCTCTTTCACGGCCTCCTCGGAGAGGTCGGCCACCGCGACGTCTGCGCCAGCCTGGGCGAATGCAACGGCGGTGGCTCGGCCTATGCCGCCGCCCGCACCCGTGACGAAGGCGACCTTCCCCTTGTAGAACCCGTTCTCACCTGAATCGGTCATCCTTGCACTCCTTCTGAATGGTTGGTCGCGCCCCGCGTAGTACCGGTTGTCCAGGTCGCCAGGATGGTTGAGCTGGACGGGAGGGGCGAGTCGTCACCGGAACGTGCGTCCGGGGCAGTCGTGCCGCAGTCCGGCGCTGCCACGTGGTTGTCGCTAGCACCGACACGTCGCGCACCTGATCTGAGTTTGATCATGGCCTCCGCAGGGCTCGCAGACGGGCCTTGTCCAGCCCGGCGTACGCGGCGATGGCGACGAGTAGAACCAGGCCGTTGAGGATCTGCGCCCACGCGGGTTGGATGCCCAGAAGCGGCACCGCGTTGTTGATGAGAGACAGGAACAGCGCCCCGAGCAGCGCCCCGATGAACGAACCGCGGCCGCCGGTCATCACGGCACCACCGAGGAACACAGCGGCGAACGTGGGCAGTGCGTAGGTTGAACCCACCCCGTTTGAGCCAGCACCCGCCTGGCTGGCCAGAACGATCCCGCCCACCACGGCACCGAGGACCGAGATGAACAAGGCGCCGGTCCGGATCCGGTTGACCCGCCATCCAACTCGCAGGGCCGAGTCTGAACGAAGCCCCGTGGCTCGCAAGGCGAGCCCGAGCCGGCTCTTGTACAGCCACCACTCGAGCGCCACGGAAAGCACGATGACCAGGATGAACGTCGTGGGGATGAACGCAACGCCCTGAGCGAACATGGTGTTCAGTTCAGGCGCGATGATCCCGCCGTACTCCGGTCGCAGCCAGATGGCGACACCCTGCACGACGCCCAGGGAGGCAACGGTGGCGACGATGGGCGTCACCTTCAGGTTTTCAATGAGGACGGAGTTGAAGGCCCCGACAGCAAGGACCGCGGCCACCAGAGCGACGAAGGATTTCAGGATGGAGCCGGCCGACATGTCCGGAAGGGTGAAGGACAGGATGACGACGGTCAGGCTCATCACGGACCCGATGGAGATGTCAAAGAGCCCTGATATCAGGTTGTACTGCTGCGCCAGGGCCACGAATGCCAGTGGCAGCGTGAGTATCAGCCAGCTGCTGAGGTTGAACGTGCTCCAGAAGACCGGTACCCGGCTTCCCGTGTAGAGAGCCAGAGCTGCGATGAGGATGAGCAGCACGATGATGGGAGTGTGCACGGCCAAGCGGTCGAACCAGCGCAGGCCGGGATTCTCGCGGAGGGAAACCTGAGTTTCGGACACATCGGTCGCAGCAACGAAACTGCGGACGATCTGGCCCTCGGACTCAGGTTTGACGATCTCCTCGACGACGACCCCGCGCGACATGACGTACACGCGATCACACAGACCGGCGAGCTCGGAGGAGTCGGAGGAGTTGACCAGGACTCCAACCCCGGCTTGCGCTGCACTGGTCAGGGTCGCGTAGATGTCCAGGCGGGCTCGGGCGTCAACCCCTTGGGTCGGCTCGTCAACGATGAGCACTTCTGGCGTCCGCAGCCACGGCCGGGCCAGGACGACCTTCTGCTGGTTGCCGCCTGATAGGCCCTCGACGGGCATGTACGGGGAGGCGGCGACGATGTTCAGGCGCTTGCTCGCCCGTCGGTAGGCGGGCAGCAGCCGCTTGGCCAAAGAGGTTCCGTACGGCCCTGACTCTTCGCCGTACTGGCTCGTGGCGTTGTCCATGACGGATGCGCCGGGGAAGATGGACTCCTTGACGCGGTCGCCGCTCTGGAAGCTGATTCCGGACTTCAGCGCGTTGGAGGGGGAGACTCGGGACAGGGTTTTTCCTTCGACAGCGACGGAGCCGCCCGACAGGTCCATGCCGATGATTCCGCGAAGGAGCTGGCGCTGGCCGTTGCCCTCGGCACCGGCGATTCCGACGATCTCGCCGGAGCCGACGATGAGGGACACTGGGCCGAAACCATTACCCTCCAGCGCCTTCAGCTCCAGACGGGTGGCGGGCTCGGTCGGCACCGTGCGATCCGGGAACTCCAGGGAGGTGGGGGCGCCCACCATGAGTTCGACGATCTCCTCGACAGCCCAGTCGGAGTGCGCGTATGTCCCCTGGATCTCACCGTCGCGGATCACGGTCAAGCGGTCGGCGAGCCGTCGAACCTCCGCCAGCCGATGGCTCACGTAGACGATGGCGGTGCCGTCATCGCGGGCCTGCCGGATGATCTCCTCCAGCTTCTCCGCCAGCTTCATGTCGAGTGCGGCCGTGGGCTCGTCAAGCATCAGCACCTTCGGCCGGTGAGCCATGGCACGAGCCACCTCGAGCAGCTGGCGGGCGCCGGGACCCAACGCGGCCACGAGGTCGGACTGCCGGAATGGGAGGTCAAAGCGCCCCAGGTAACGCATCAGGTCCGGTGGCTTGGCCTCGCCGATAGCGTTGAAGGACAGCGCAATGTTGTCTGCGACGGTCAGCTCGTTCACCAGGGACGTGTCTTGGTAGGCCGTGATCAGCCCCAGACGCCGGGAGCGTTGCACACCCCCTCGGCCCAGCTCCTCACCTCCGATGACGATCCGACCTTCGTCGATGTCGTACACGCCGGAGGCCGCCTTGATCATGGTCGATTTCCCCGAGCCGTTCTCGCCGACGAGGGCGTGCACCTCGCCCTCCATGCAGTCGAAGTTCACGCTGTCTAGCGCGCGCACGCCTGGGAAGGACTTGGTAACCCCAATGACCTCGAGCGCAGTGGTCTTCGAACGCTGCTGGGTCGCGGGGGTGTCCTCGAGAACGGCTGTGGTCTCCATGCTGCTGCTGCTTCCTAAGTACTGTCCGGGGTTGCCCCAGCCGAGTCGACTGTGTGACCTGGCGGGGACAACCCCGAACGGGTGAGTGGGGTCAGCCCTGAGCGGAGAGGATCCACTGCTCCTGGGCGGGCGTGAAGTACGTGGGGATGGGTGCGTTCGCCGGCATGGCCGGGTCGAAGTTGGCCAGCAGGTCGTCAAGGGAAGCGGCACCGGTCGGCATCATGAAGGGGTCGACCTTCTTGCCGGCCTTGAGTGCGATGCCGTAGTCGACGCCCACGCGGGGGAACCACGACCGGCCGGTGGAGATGTACGCCTTGACGTCGATGCCCTTCTTCTTGGCTTCCTGGGTCGCGGTAAGGAGGGAGTAGTTCTCCGCGTCGGACCCCACCACCGGAGGGTTCTTCCCGGCCTTGACATACGGAGAGATGAAGTCCTCAAGCGTGTAGTCGTAGGCCACGAAGTTGGGGTTCTTGCCCGAGGCGTACAGGGCGTTGCCCTGCTGGGCCATGCCCTGCTCGGTCCACTGGGTGAAGCCTTGGATGGCCTTCTTCCAACCGGCGGCGTCCAGCTTCTTGGTCAGGCAGGGCTGCCAGACGGCGGCGCTGCCGTTGCCGGGGACGCCGGTGTACAGGCCGTAGGTGCCACCGTTGGGGAAGTCCYTGATCAGCTGCTCAGCAGTGAGCTCCTGAGGTGAACACAGGTCCTCGCTTGCCTGGCCTGCCAGCTGCTTGACGACCTGCTCGGGCAGTGGTGAGCCCACCTGGATGATCGCCACGTTCGCGTTCTTGGCGGCCTGCACGGCGGGCAGAACGGCCGCGCCATACACGGTGTTGATGATGATGATGTCAACCCGCTGGGCGATCATGCTGTTGATGTTGGCGAGCAGCTTCGGCACGTCCTCACCGAGGTTGTAGACGATCTTGCCGATCTCGGGGGACTGCACAGCCTGCGCGGTCGTCTCAGCCCGGGAGGTCTGCCGCCACGGGTTGATTCCGTCCCACGCGAGCCCGACCGTGAGCTTGCCGCCGTTGCCCGTTTCGCAGGACGTCGCCTTGAGGCACTCCTGGACCTTGGCCCACTGCTTGTCCGTCAACGGGGTGGCCACCTTGTTCATGGCCGACTGAAGGACCGGGTTGAGGCTGTCGTACTTCAGGTCCTTGTTGAGGAAGCCGTGTTCGAGGGCGGTCTGGCGCGCTTCGGCCGACGCCTCTGGCACCTTGAAGTTGCCGCCAGCGGTCCCTCCGGAGGCGGAGCCGGAGGAACTGCCGCCTGTGGTGCTCGCGCAAGCGCCGAGCAGGAGCATGGCGACGGATGTGGCGGCGCACGCGACGGCGGATCGCCCGGAGCGCCGTCCCAAGCGACGTGCGGAGTTGGATGACATGGAGATACCTTTCGGGGCTAGGGCGTGGTGCGCTGCTGGCGCATCACGCCCGGGTGTTTTGTTGTTTGGGTTCGTTCTTGTGGCGGCCATCGACCGCTCAGGTGGTGGTTCGGCGTGGCCGCAGCCTGTTGAAGCGGGCTGCCCCCTTCTGGCTCACGGTGATCGCCGCGACGGCTACTGCGAGCACGAGTCCTTGGATGACGACTCGTTGGCCCGCGTCCATTCCCTTGATGGAGAGCACCTGGTCCAGGAGGACCAGGAAGACGCACGACCCGATGACGCTTGCGACGCTGGCCGGGCCCCCGGTAAAGAGCACTCCCGCGACGCCGGCCACGGTGATGGCGAGCAGTTGGTAGCTGGCACCGGACAGGACATCCGGGGAGCTGATGTAGCCGGCAAGCATGACGCCGGCGATGCCGTACAGGACCCCGGCGAGGGCGAAGGCGCTCAGGTGAACGAGCTTGACCCTGATGCCCAGCATTTCCGCGGCGCGCGGGTTGGAGCCGGCCAGGGCGATGGACTTTCCCGCGCGGGTCTTGTTCAGGGCGTACGACAGCACAGCTCCGGTGATGACGGCCGCGATGAACACGGCGTTGATGTTTCCGACCTGGGCCTGAGCGATGTCTACGAGCGGCTGCGGCGTCCGGGCGCTGGCGGACAATGCGACCCCGGTCCATAGCTGGATCAGGCCGGTGATCGCGCCCACGGTCGCAAGAGTCACGATCAAGGCGTTGAGGCGCAGGATGACGATGAGTACGCCGTTGATGAGGCTCAGCACTGCGCACACCACGATCGACAAGAGGGCCAATACCCATACGTTCGTGCCGGAGTCTGCGTAGTGCACGACGATGCCCGCCGCGACGGAGACGATGGCGGAGATCGACAGGTCGATCGCCCCGGTCGTCACGATGAGCACCTGACCGAAGGACGCCAGGGCGAGGACGCCTGCCAGTGCGGTGACCAGGGTTACCGAGTCGCCACTCAGGGCGTGGGGGGCAACAAACGCGGCGCCCAGGATGACCAGGAGCAGCGCGGCCCACGATGCCCGGTAGCGGGCCGGCCACCGGTACTTCAGGTCGGTCAGGCGCTGGTCGCCGCGCGAGTTCGTGGCGCGTTCGGCCGCGATTGGGTCGACAGTCATGGTTCCAGTCCTCCAGCTTCCGTCGGATTCGACGTGGCGCGGAGCATGGGCCGGGGCCGGTGTCTTTCTACTGCAAGGTGACCGACACCCTTGTCGTCCGCTGAGTTGAGTATTCCCATACTATGGGAATCCGTCAATAGTCTGAGGGACGCATTTTTCCGTGGATCTGGACTGGCAACTGTTGGCGTCACCTCACAACCGCAGAGCCAACTCGGGTATTTGCCTTTGAGCCGTATATGAATCCGCGCAGGTGGCCGTGGATGGCGCGCGGTCTTTGCGGCCATTTTGGGGCTGACAGAAGGTGCCGTTCCTCCCGTGGCCAGACCTGTCGCAGATATAAGCCCTCCCAAGCCGAGTGCTAGGCGGCGGTGCCTTTGTAGAGTCCTGCGGAGCGGGCTCGTTGCGTGGCGAGCTCGGTCATGAGGCACAACGTGGGCGTCGGGACACCGACCATGTCGGCGAGGTCCAGGGGGACGCGGAATAACGCGTCAATCTCCATCGGTCGACCCGCTTGCAGGTCTTGGACAACGCTCTGCAGGTGCGCCGACTGTGCGAGTTTGGCGAGGCCCTGCGTTGGGTCACCTGGGTCACAGCCGAGGGCACGTGCGATGGCTTCGCCCTCGCGGCTCATGGTCGCGGCGGCGGCTGCGATAGACGCGTGTTGAAGCGTGTCCTTCATTGGCGAGCCGCTCAGAACTCCCAGTGCCCCGCCGATGAGGTTCATTGACAGCTTTGCCCAGATGGCGCTGCGGATGTCGGAGGTGACAGTAACGTCGAGCCCGCTCGGGCTGAGCATTGAAGAGAGGCGGTAGAGGCGTTTGTCGGGCAGGCCGTCGGGGCGCCCCAGCAGAAGGCGGTTGATGGGATTCTCAGCCCGGACCACGCCCGGCGCCAGGACTGTGCAGGCGGTGTATGCGACGGCGCCGACGGCACGCTGCGGACCGATGCGGTTCCACAGTCCATCTCCCGGATCCAGCCGAGGGATACGCGTTCCCTCGAGGGGGCCGCCGTGGTCGTGGAAGTACCACCAGGGGATGCCGTTGCCGACGAACACGACGAGGCTGTTCTTGTGCAGCAGTGACGCAAGGCTTTCGGCGATCGCTGGCAGCGCTGGCGCCTTGACCGTGACGAAGACGATGTCCTGTTGTGGCAGGTCGCTGGGCTGATCTGTGGCAAAGGGGTGTGACACCAGAACCCCGTTGTGGGTTTCTACCCTGAGCCCGTGTTCGCGAATGGCGGCCAGCTGTGCACCCCGCGCGATCAGGGACACCTCACTGCCCTGTGCAGCGAACCGTCCGGCGAGGTGGCCGCCGACGGCTCCCGCCCCGTAGACACAGATCGTAGGCGGATGCGTTTCGTCGTTGGGCGTCACGAGTCGAACTGCCTCCGCTTCTCGGTGGCGGCGGCCAGCAGGAACGAGATGTCGTTGCCGGTGGAGACGTACTGTGCACCGAGCTGCAGATACTTGCGGATGAGGTCGGGTCGACCGCCAAGGCCGCCGATGCCCACCGCTTTGCCGTGGGTGCGGCACACGTCGAGGACGCGCCGGTATGCCTTGTCGATGCGTTCGTCGTCCATCTGTCCGGCCACGCCGAGTTCGACGCTCAGGTCGTTGGCGCCGACAAGGAGCATGTCCACGCCTTCGACTGCTGCGATGTCGTCCGCAGCAGCGAGGCCCTTCTGCGACTCGATCATCGCCACGACCATGGAGGACTGGTCGAGCTCGCGGACCGTTTGAGCTGGAGGAAGTGGCCGGTAGTGCAGCTGGGTGGCGGCTCCGGCCAGCGAGCGCGCGCCGAGGGGCGCGTGTTTGACGGCGCTGACGGCGGCGCGGGCCTCGTCGGCGGACTCGACGCCGGGCAGGATGACGCCCATGGCGCCGAGGTCCATGACACGTCCGATCAGGGTCGCGTCAAGTCCGGGTACTCGGACCAGTGGGGTCACGCCCAGGTGGTTGCACGCCATGCAGATCTGGCTGAGCGCGTCGAGGGGGAACCCGCTGTGCTCGAGGTCGATGTAGACGGAGTCGAAGCCTGCGGTGTACGCGATGGACGCTATGTCGGTCGACCGCACCAGTCGCACGGTCATCGAGTAGACCGGTTGCCCCGCGGCCAGCTTTTCCTTGGCGTGGTTGCGCAGCAAGGGCGCGGTGTCGTTGCTCATGGTGTCCGTTCTTCCTCGGTGACTAGGGCGGCGTCAGCTGAACGTGGCCGGCAGTGCCTGCGCCTGCTCGTCGAACCCGTACACGGACTTGACCTCGAGGTACTCCTCGAGTCCGAACCGGCCCATGGAGCGGCCGACACCTGACTGCTTGTACCCGCCCATGGGGGAGTAGGAGTCGGTGGAGGCACCGTTGAAGCTGATGCGTCCGGCGCGAAGGGCGTTCACAACGGTGCGTGCTTGGTCGTGGTCGGTGCCGAAGACGTATCCGCCGAGGCCGTACGGGGAGTCGTTGGCGATGCTGATGGCGTCGTCGGTGTCGCTGTATCCGATGACGGCCAGGACAGGTCCGAACACCTCTTCACGGGCGATGGTCATGTCGGGGGTGACGTCGGTGAAGACGGTGGGCTTGATGAAGTAGCCGCGGTCCAGACCGTCAGGTTGTTCGGTTCCGCCGGTGACGAGGCGGGCTCCTTCGTCGATGCCGCTCTGGATGAGGTTGCGGATGGACTTGGCCTGGGACTCGCTGACTACTGGGCCCATGGTGGTGGTGGTGTCGAGCGCGTCGCCGAGGCGGAACTGGGTT
Source organism: Pedococcus sp. P5_B7 (assembly GCF_054049895.1). Classification (NCBI taxonomy): domain Bacteria; kingdom Bacillati; phylum Actinomycetota; class Actinomycetes; order Micrococcales; family Intrasporangiaceae; genus Pedococcus; species Pedococcus sp. P5_B7. The sequence goes on along the minus strand of NZ_JBFULM010000002.1, from coordinate 757,185 downwards.
GCTTCGTCGACGAGGTACTCGGTGACGGCTTCGACCTGGCTGTGGTGGACGAGCATGCGGGTGGGGGCGTGGCAGGACTGTCCGGCGTTGAAGAAGGCCCGTTGGATGTTCCAGCGCGCGGCCCGCTCGAGGTCGGCGTCCGGGAGGACGACGTTGGCTGACTTGCCGCCGAGCTCCAGGCACAGCCGCTTGACCGTTTCTGCGGCGGCGGCGCTCACCTGCCGGCCGGCGGTGGTGGACCCGGTGAACGACATCATGTCGACGTCGACGCTGCGGGACAGGGCGTCGCCGGCGTCGCGGCCGCTGCCGTTGACGAGGTTGAACACTCCTGCCGGGACCTCGGCCTCGTGCATGACCTGGGCAAGGAGGGCGCCGCTGGCGGCAGAGTTCACGCTGGGCTTGGCGACGACGGTGCATCCGGCGGCGAGGGCGTAGATGGCCTTGATGACGCCGGTCTGGATGGGCCAGTTCCACGGGGAGATGAGCCCGCAGACCCCGATGGGTTCGCGTCGAACGATGGCTGACCCGATGCGGGACTCGAATGGGTAGTCGCGCAGCACCTGCTGCGCCACCCGCATGTGCTGTGCTGGTCCGGTGACTTGGGCGCGGTTGCTGACCGGGATGCCGACTTCACGGGCGATGAGCTCGGAGAACTCGTCCAGGTGGGTCTCGTAGGCGCGCACGATGCGGTCGATGAGGGCGATGCGGTCGTCGACGGAGTAGGTGGAGAACGTGTCGAACGCGCGTCGGGCTGCGGCGACGGCGATTTCTGCGTCGGCCGCGCCACCCACGGCGACGGAGGCGAACGGTTCCTCACGGGTGGGGTCGACGAGCTCGATGTGGCGCGGTTGGACGGGTTCGACCCAGTCGCCGTCGATGTACAGGTGCGGGAACTGCTTCATTGGTGGCTCTCCTGGGGCTGCCTGTGGTTCGCCTGCTGCGGTGTCTGTGAGTCGTGCCGTTAGTTGCTGTGTGTGTAGCCGCCGTCGCACGCGATGGTCTGGCCCGTGATGAACTCCGAGGCCGGCGAGGCCAGGAACATCATGATTCCGACGAGGTCGGGGGGGACCATGCCCCGAGGGATGCACTGGAGGGACGCGGCGCGTTCGCGCACCTCGGTCGTGGGGTTGACGGCACGGTCGACCTCAGTGGCGACACTGCCGGGCCGCACGCAGTTGACCGAGATGCCGTGCGGGCCGAGCTCACGCGCCAGGGAGTTCGTCATGCCGATCACGGCAGACTTCGACGTGACGTAGTGCAGGTAGTTGACGGTGCCGCGGGTGACTGCGTCGGATGACACGTTGATGATGCGTCCGAAGCCGGCCGCGCGCATCGGGGCGGCGACTGCTCGAGCGCACAGGAACGTGCCGGTGACGTTGACTGCCAGGACCCGGTTCCACTCGGTGAGCGGAATCTGGTCGAACGGCCCCTTTTCGAGGGTTGCGAAGATGGAAGCGTTGTTGATGAGCACGTCGACGCGGCCCCATCGCTCGAGAACCGCTTCGACCATGGCCGTGACCGACGACTCTTCGGCAACGTCCACCTGGACGGCGTGGCCCAGGCCGCCGGCCTCGTGAATCTCCTTGGTGACCGCTTCGGCGTTGCCCAGGTCCAGGTCGGCGACCACGGCGGTGGCTCCGGCGGCGGCGAACTGCCGGGCCAGCTCCCGGCCGATGCCCTGGCCGGCGCCAGTCACTATGACGACCCTGTCCTGGACGCTGAAGTCTCGCGCGGAGGCCGGAACGCCGGAGTCATGGGGCGTGTGGGTCGAAGGTTCCGTCGTCATTGTCGTCCTCGAGGCGTCGCACGTTCGGCGCAGGCTGACCTGCCCGTGAACGTTCAGGTTGCGTGAAGCGCGGTGAATGGTCGGAGCTGAGAAGAAGCGTCCGTAGAACTGAACATATCCCATAAAATGAGATACCGTCAATATCTACACAGTGGCTCGCGCGTACAGCAAGACACCAGGCACGACGCCATCCGGACGATCCGACTATTGTAGATATCCCACACTGTAGGATATCGTAGTGCTCAACATAGATGGATTGACACGGACCCCTACTCCTCCCTGACCCGCAGATGTGGCTCATTAGGCGGTCAATCGAAAGCAAAGGTGCTGAGGTCATGACGCAGGACAGTCCATGAACCGGCTGCGACTCGTCCTCGGCACGCTCGCCCAAGGCTTCCGTGGCAAGCTCCCGGTGCTGCTGGGTCTTGACGGTCGCGCCCCCCGGGTCGACGACTTCATGACTCCGCGGGCCGCGGCCCTGGTCTACGACGCTGCCCTGCGGAGTCGTTCTGCTGAAGGCGAAAGGCTGTCATGAGGGGCGTCTACTTCCTGGGTGAGGGCAAGCTCGAAGTCCGCGAGTTGCCTGACCCGACGCCTGCGCCAGACGAGGTCGTGGTGCGGATGAAGGCATCCGGTATGTGCGGCAGCGACCTTCACCACCTGCACGGACCGGTGCGTACCGGCCCGGAGCTGGTCATCGAGGGGCACGAGCCCTGTGGTGTAGTCGAGGTCGTGGGTTCGGCAGTTCGACCGAGCGAGGCCGCCCCGGGTGACCGGGTGATGGTCCACCATTACGACGGCTGCCGGACGTGCCGGCACTGTCGTGGGGGTTGGACGCAGTACTGCACGAACGGCCGGCGGGTCTTCGGTGGCCTGAACGCGGATGGTGGGCATGCGGACTTCATCCGCGTTCCAGCGCACACGCTCATCAAGCTGCCGGACTCGTTGTCGTTCAAGACCGGTGCCGCCGTCTCGTGTGGGACCGGCACGGCCTTCGCTGCCCTCAGGCGGGTTGCGCTGGCCGCCGACGAGACCGTCGTTGTCTTCGGTCAGGGTCCGGTCGGCCTCAGCGCCACCCTGCTGGCCAAGGCGTTCGGAGCCCGCGTCATCGCCGTGGACGTCGAGGACTCGCGCCTGGCGATGGCGGAGAAGTTCGGCGCTGACCACCTCGTGGACGGACGGGACCCTGACTTGGTGGCGGCCGTGCGCGCGCTGACGTGGACCGGCGAAGGGGCGGACAAGTCCCTCGAGTGCAGCGCCAACGCGTCCGCACGCCAGCAGGCCATCGCGGCAGTGCGCCCTTGGGGCACCGCCTGCATGGTGGGTGTGTCGCCAGGTGCGCTCGATGTCGACAGCGATGAACTCATCTCGCGCCACAAGACCATCCTGGGCTCGTTGACGTTCAGCAAGAACGAGCAGGAGGAATGCGCTGCCTTCGTTGCCGAGCGGGGCCTGGACGTGGAGTCGCTGTTCACGAACGAGTTCCGACTGGACGAGGCGGAGCACGCCTACGAACTGTTCGACCAGCGCAAGATCGGTAAAGGCGTCTTCGTCTTCGACTGAGACGACGGCGGCGCAACTGAGAGGAAAGCAGTGACCACCACACAGCAGAGGTTCGCCCCCCGTGAGGGGGCCCAGCAGTTCCTGTCCCGCGAGGTCCACCAGCTCTTCATCGACGGGCAGCAAGTTCCTGCATCGTCGGGGGAGACGATGACCACGTTCAACCCCTCCACGGGCCAGGTCCTCGCACAGCTGGCGGCTGGGAACGCGGCGGACATCGACGTCGCCGTGCATGCCGCGCGCAACGCGTTCACCGGGCCGTGGAGCAACTGGAGCCCGTACGAGCGTCAGGCTCTGCTCACCCGCGTCGCTGCCGTGCTGGACGAGTCGTTCGAAGAGCTCATCGAGATTGAGGCCCTCGACATGGGTGCCCCGGTGTCGCGGCTGCGGAACAGCAAGACGGCGTTGATGAAGATGCTGGCCTTCTTCGCCGGTCAGGCCATGAACATCTCAGGTGAGACGCTGGCCAACGGCATCCCGGGCAACGTTGCCACGATGACCTTGCGAGCGCCGGTCGGCGTTGTCGGCGGAATCATCCCGTGGAACGGGCCTCTGGGTGGCCAGTTCTGGATCGTCGGCGCCGTGCTTGCCAGCGGCTGCACCACGGTGCTCAAGCCGGCCGAGGACGCGTCCTTGTCGGTGCTGCGGGTGGCAGAGCTGCTGCACGAGGCCGGTGTCCCCGCCGGTGTGGTCAACGTCGTCACCGGCACCGGCCAGGTGGCCGGAAACGCCCTCGCGTCCCACCCGGACGTCGACCGAATCGCGTTCACCGGGTCGACCGAGACGGGTCGTCGCATCATCGAGGCGTCCACGGTCAACATCAAGAAGCTTCAGCTGGAGCTGGGTGGCAAGTCCGCGGACATCGTGTGCTCCTCAGCTGACCTGAGCGTGGCTGTACCCGGCGCGGCCATGGGGGTGTTCGCCAACTCGGGGCAGATCTGCTTCGCCGGAACGCGGGTGCTGGTGCAGCGGCCCATCGTCGACCAGTTCACCGAGCGGCTCCTCGAGTACATGGACACCCTGCAGGTGGGCCACCCGCTGGATGTGGCGTCGACCATGGGCCCGGTCATCTCCCAGCCACAGCTGGACAAGGTGATGTCGTACATTGACATCGGCCGGGACGAAGGGGCTGAACTCGTCCATGGCGGGCACCGGTTGGGCGGCGACCTGGAGAACGGCTACTTCATGGCCCCGAGCGTCTTTGCGGGGGTGACGAACCAGATGCGGATCGCCCGCGAGGAAATCTTCGGGCCGGTGCTGTCCATCATCCCGTTCGACGACCTGGACGAGGCCATCGCCATCGCCAACGACAGCGACTTCGGGCTGGGTGGGGCCGTCTGGTCCCAGAACCTGTCGACTGCCATGCGCGTCGTCAACGGGGTTCACACCGGTACCATGTGGGTGAACTGCTACGGCTACATCGACCCACTGGTTGGCTTCGGCGGCACCAAGCTGAGCGGGTACGGCGCTAAGGGAAGCTCCGCCCACATGGACACGTACCTGTACACGAAATGCGTTTACATGCAACTGTGAGCTGCGCCCTGTCCGGTTGAGATGCTCCTGATTTTCTTCGACTCCCGGTGGATTCGGTTGACAATATCCCAAATAGTGGGATATTTTCGCCACATGGCAGCTGGGTCAGAAGATGGGGCCAGGGCGCTGGCGAAGACCTTCCAGATTCTCGACCTCTTCACTGAGGAAGAGCCGATCTGGTCGACGGGCGCAATCATCGAGGCGTTGGACGCAACGCGTTCGACGGGGTACCGCTACATCAAGGCGTTGCATGATGCGGGCCTGCTGGCGTCGGTGCACAGCGGTTCGTACAGCCTCGGTCCGCGCATCATCGAGATGGACCTCAAGCTTCGGCTAACGGACCCGCTGCTCTTGGCCAGCCACGGCGTCCTCGAGGGCCTCGTCGAGCAGATTGGGCACTCGGCCACGTTGTGCACCGCGTACCGGGATTCGGTGTTGTGCATCGGGGAGTTTCGTGACCAGCGCAGCCCCGCGAACCGGTTCATCCGCGGGCAGCGCCGCTCCCTTTTCCAGGGCGCCATCTCCAAGGTGATTCTGGCGTACCTTCCGCATTACCGGCTGAAGGCCATCTACCCACGGGACGCCGCCGCCATCGAGAAGGCGGGGCTCGGGGGCACGTGGAAGGAGTTCCGGTCCACCCTGGGGGACATCAAGAAACGCGGGTACCACGTGACGGTGGGCGAGTTCAATCCTGGCGTCATCGGTGTCGCTGCGCCCGTGCTGAACGGCCAGCGGGTCGCGTTGGGCAGTGTCGGTGTCGCCTGGGACGAGCGCCAACGGCAGGACGTCCATGTCGAGCGCGCCATCGAAGCGGTCAAGGACGCTGCGGCAACCATCTCTAGCCGACTGGTGCGCGAGGACTAGCTTCACTCGGGCGCCTTGGTCAACCAGTCCGCCAACTGCTCCTGAACAGTCCCTCCGCGCGCATGCCGATGCAGTCTTGCGGGGCATGCGCCTGCGCCCCTGGGGCCGCTCGCGCACGCAGGAACTCCTCCTGCACGCGGGAAGGGGCATTCGCAACACCAAAGGCGTTGACTTGATCCCATATTACGGGATATCCTTCATTCACGGTATGAGGAACAGTTCCGGTCGTTGGTTTCCCTGCGGGCCGCCAGGCTTCGCCGCAGACCCGGGAGCTGCTCGCGATTCTCACTGCCGCATCCACCCGGAGGAAGAGGTTCCCGTGCCCCAGAAAATCGCCATCCTGCACACGAGTTTCGTGTTCGTCTCGGTCGAGCCCGCGATCAACAACCTCATCGCTGAGCTCATCCCGGACGCGGAGGTCATCCACTTCGTTGACTCCGATGTCCTGGCCACGGTGGTGCGTGAGCAGGGAATCTCCGCCAAGAGTGCGGAGCGGATGACGCGCCTGGCGCAGGCGGCCGAGGCCGCCGGGGCCGACATCATCTTCTCTGCGTGCTCCTCCCTAGGCCCCGCTCTGGACGTGGCGGCAAGTCATGTGCACACCCCAGTGGTGAAGATTGACGAGGCGATGGCCATTCGCGCGGCTGCCGACGGCACCCGCATCGGTGTGCTGGCGACCGTCCCCACGACGCTCGGGCCGACGTCGGACCTGATTGCGTCCAAGGCAGACGAGGCCGGACGCACTGTCACCATCGAGAAGCGCCTGTGTGCCGGCGCGTTCGACGTGCTCATGTCCGGTGACCGTGACAAGCATGACGCGCTAGTCATCGAGCAGGCAGTGGACCTGGCGAAGTCGGTGGACCTCATTGTCCTGGCGCAGGCTTCCATGTCGCGTCTTGCTGACGTGCTGGCCAGGGAGACCGGGTTGACCGTCCTCACCAGCCCACGGCTCGGCGTCGAGTTCCTCGCCGAGCGACTGGCGCAGGTGCCCGTCCGCACCTGACGGCCCGCACCGTCAGTGGGCGCGCGCTCCATCCGTGACACTCGACAAGGAAGTCCTCATGAAGACGATCGTCCTGGACGACGACCCCACCGGTACCCAGTCGGCGACAGGGGTGGCGGTCCTGTTCGAGACCAGCGTTGACCTGCTGGTGAACGCGTTGAAGGCAGCCGACGCGGTGTACGTGCAGACGAACAGCCGAGCCCTGGCGCAGGCTGAGGCCGAAGCGCTGGTCGCGAAGATCAAGGCGGACGGTGAGACCGCGGCACAGCAGCTGGGCGAACAGGTTCGGTTCGTACTGCGTGGCGACTCCACTCTGCGCGGGCACGTGTTCGCCGAGTCGGACGTCTTCCTGGGCGAGGACGCGGTCCTGCTGTTCGTGCCGGCGTTCCCCGAGGGTGGACGCACCACTCGCGGCGGCGTGCACTTCGTCCGTGTCGGAGAGGATGACGTGCCCGCACACGAGAGCGAGTACGCGCAGGACCCCGTGTTCGGCTTCTCCACAGGCGTCTTGGTTGATTACGTGGCGGAGAAGTCGGGTCGTTCCGCGGTGTCTGTCCCGCTCGAGAAGGTCCGAGCAGGTGACGTGCTGCGGGCCCTGGTGGATGCGCCCGCGGGCAGCGTCGTTTTGCCCGACGTGGTGGACGCGGATGACGTTCGCGCTGTCGCTCAGGCAGTCAACGCGGCCGCCGGTCGTCGCCGTGTGGTGGTGAGGTGTGCTGCACCGTTGGCCGCTGAGCTTGCAGGCGTCCCCAGCCGCGGACTGTTGCCGTCCCCGCTGGTTGACCGTCCCGTACGGCCATTGCTGGTGTGTGGTTCGCACACCATGGGGGCGAGTGCACAGCTGGCGCCCATTGCGCGGGCGTGGGGCTCGCCAGCCCTCATCGACACCACGGCAGCGCTGCGGGACCCTGTTTTGGCAGGTGCTTCCGCGGCCGGCGCTGCTAGGGAAGAGTTTGCCCAGGCTCCGGTCGTGCTCCTCGCGACGGAACGGTTGCGCTCGGCGGAGCACAACACTCTCGACCACGGTGAACGGGTCATGTCAGCGCTGACGACGGCGGTCGCCGACCTGCTTCCGGACGTGGATGTGGTCGTGGCCAAGGGAGGTATCACCTCGGCTGAGGTCGCCCGAACTGGTATCGGCGCCACATCCGCGTTGGTGCTGGGGCAGGTTCTGCCCGGCGTGTCCGTGTGGCAGCTGGAGGATCGGACCGGGCGTGAGCTTCTCTACGTGGTCGTGCCAGGGAACGTTGGTGGACCAGACACGCTCACGCGGGTTCTGGACGCGCTGGACGTGAAGGTGGCTGTTCGATGAGGTCCTCACTGCACGATGTCGCTCGACAGCAACTGGCCCAAGGCGCGGCCGTTCCTGCCATCACTTGCTACGACGCCTCGACAGCTGTGTCGGTGGTCGAGGCGGCTGAGACAGCCGGTTTCCCCGTAGTCCTCCTCGTCCCGCCCGTCGTCGCCGGCTCGACGGAGGGAGTGCGGACGATTCGTGCTCTGTGTGCGATTGCCGACGCTGCGCAGGTCGAGGTGGTGGTGCAGCTCGACCACGCCACCGACCTTCAGCTGATCGAGGTGGCCATCAAGGCGGGTGCCGACGCGGTTCTGGCTGATGGTTCGTCGAAGCCGCTGCGTGACAACGCCGCGTTCGTTCGTGCCGCCCGTGACCTGTGCGGCCTCGACGTCACTGTCGAGGCTGAACTGGGCAACATCGCGGGGGATGAAGACCGGTCGGTTGAGGTGGACCCAGCCTCTGCTGGCAAGACCAACCCGGATGACGTTGCCGAGTTCGTTGCGCTGTCGGGGTGTGACCTGTTGGCGGTTGCCGTCGGCAATGTGCACGGACGCTACCGAGGGGAACCGCTCATCGACCGGGACCGGTTGGAGCGAATCAGGGCGGCGTCCGTGGTGCCTTTGGTTCTGCACGGCGCGTCCGGGCTTCCGCGGGAGGACCTTGCGCGTGCCGGCTCGGTCGGCATTGGCAAGGTCAACATCAACACTGAGCTGCGGGGTGTGGTGCTCGATGCGATTGCTGCAGGGCTCGCACCCGCGCGTGAGGCCGGGGATGACGTGTGGGCACTGACCGGTGCCCGGGCTCAGGCCACGCGTGACTTCACCACGTCGGTCGGCCAGCTGCTGGCAGGGACCTCCGCGCTGCAGACCGTCTCAGGTGCACCGGCAGGAGGGACGTCCCCGCGCTGACTACACCCGCTCGTCGTCGGACGGTGCCGTGACGAAGCCTCCGTCAGACCCACTCGTCTGGCACGGTCGAGATCGCCGGGCAGCACCGTCGAACCGTTGAAAGGACATCATTATGGCTGGAGAACACCTTGAGGCTCGCGCCCGCCGGGTCGTCATGGGCGTGGACGAGCAGGGACGGTCGACCATTGTCTCGGACGGCCTGAGCGAGACGCGGCTGGCGACCCAAGCGTTCACCCGAAACATCATCTGGGGTGCGGACACGGTGCCAACGCCGGTGATGGCAGAGAACGCGGTGACGGATGCGGCGACCATTCCACCGCCGCCGGCGGGCTACTACTGCGACGTCAGCACGTTTCCCCCAGACAGTGAGTGGGACTACGAGGCCGGGTACGGCCAAGCGCTCGAGCAGGCCGGCGTTGACGACGCAGACGCAGACGCGGGCGTGTCCGCATCGCCCGCGAAGAATGCGCGGTCCCTTCCGGGGATGCACCAGACCGACACCGTGGACATCGTGACCGTGCTCTCGGGCGAAGTGTGGTGCCTCGTGGAAACGGGGGAGACGCTCGTGAAGGCGGGCGACACAGTCGTCCACAGAGGTACCTGGCACGCCTGGCGCAACCGTTCCGATGCGCCGTGCGCGGTGCTAGCCGTTCACATCAGCGTGGTCCGCTGACCTAGTCGCGCGCAAGGACAGAGGAGAAATGATGGCGCTCAGTGATACGCAGTCGGTGTCGGAATCCGCAGCCCTGGATCAATGGTCGACGCCGCGAAGGCGGAGCTGGCGTCGCGTCGAGCCAGTTACGGGCAGCAGTGGGTTCGCATGCCATTGCGGTGACGCCATGGTCTCCTGCGTCGGCTGCGGTGAGCTTCGCTGTCTGAAGTGCGACCCGTACCTGTCGGACGACTGCTAGCGGCATCCCATGGCCGTCGACGCTCAAGAGGGGGACCGTTCAGGCGCGGTGGCCGAGCCGGTCCTCGTCATCGGCGCCGGCCCGGTCGCGCGCAAGGTGTGCGCCACTCTCGGCGGAACGCTGAACACACCGGTCGTTCACCTAGACAGTCCCGGCGACACGGAGCTGGCCGACACCGTGGGCGGTGTCAGCGCTGCGGCCGTTCTGCTGCACGACGACGTTGCCGCGCTGCGGTACGCGCTGGCGTTGGCGCACCTTCGTCCCGGCCTGCCGTTGACCGTGTCAGTGTTCGACCGGACCATGGCGGAGCAGCTGCGGGTCATGCTGCCGCAGGCGGTCGTCATCTCCCCGGCGTCGCTGTCGGTCCCGAGCCTCATCGGGGCGTGCATGGGTGGGGACTTGATGGCTCGGTCCGTCGACGGTAACGAGTGCGTGGACGTGGTCCGGAATCCGGGCACGGGACAGCCGGTGGAGACTCGCCAACCGTTGCCACGTCGACGGTGGAGACGGCTCCCGACTGGTCTGTCGCTGAACCCTCGACACCATGACCCGGGCACGCGCCTTCTGCTGGTGGGTCTGCTGGGCTTGGTCTTCATCCTGCTGGCCGATTGGGCGTGGCTGCTGGTGGCCGGGCACGGCCCGTTGGAGTCGTTCGTCGATGCGGCGCGGGTCGTGGCGACGGTGGGTCCGGGACCTGTCGACGTCGGTGGTGTGTACGGGACGTTCTCCGCGGTGGCGATGCTGGCGACGGTGGTGTTGACGGCGCTGTTCACGGCCGGCCTGGTCGACCGGCTTCTGGAGCCGCGGTTCCTGCACCTGCTGGGGCCGCGGTCCCTTCCTCGCAAGAATCATGTGGTGGTGGTCGGCATCGGGCAGGTGGGTCTGCGGTTGTGCGTGGCGTTGAAGGCGCAGGGTGTTCCGGTTGTCGGGGTGGAGCGTCAGCCGCACGCGTCGCACGTGGCGGTGGCGCGCAGGCTGGGGGTGCCGGTGGTCATCGGTGACGGCAGTGTTCGCCTTCTGTTGGAGCGGGTCCGCCTTGGCGGCAGCATCGCCCTTGCCGCGGTCGGTTCGGACGACCTAGACAACGTCGCGGTGGCAGTCGCGGCGTCGGCGGTGTCACCGTCGTCTCGCATCGTGTTGCGCGCTGGTGAGCAGGAAGCGGTCGCCGAGACGCGGTCGCTGCTGCGGCTGGGAGTCGTGCGGGACGTGACCAAGATTGCGGCCACGTTTGTGGTGAGTAGCGTCCTAGGTCACCATCCTCGGATGGTTGTTGCGGACGATGACACCGTTCATGTGCTCTTGGACGATGGGCGCCTCGAGTCGTTCGAGGTCACTCACCAGGACGAGTGTCACCACATGGGTCACCACGTCGCTCGGTTCGGCGCCGGCCATGGCTGATGAAGCCGTGCACCGGTGGTTCACCTTCTGCCCCGGTGACCGCCTCGCCGTCGGGCTGCTTGCCACGTTGCGCGCTGTGGTCTTGTGAAGGCCGGTCGTCGTTCGTCGTTGGCCGTTCTGACGTTCGTCGCCGTCGCCGGCCTGCTGAGTTGGGCAGGTGCGCCGACACCGGCCTTGTTCGCGGCGCTGGTGGGCGGTGGGGTGTTAGGAGTGACCTCGCCGACTGCGCCGCAGCTGCCGCCTGTGTTGCGTCTGCTGGGCATGGCCATCGTGGGTGTGGCCGCGGGCGCCACGATCAACGCTGACGTGCTCAAGGCGGTGGCGAGTGAACCTATTGCTGTACCGGCGGGGGTCCTGTTGACGCTCGGCGCCACCATGCTGATTGGCCAGCTCCTGAACCTGTACCCGGGGGTGTCCGGAACGACTGCAGTGTTTGCCTCCATTGCCGGCGGAGCCAGCGGCGTCAGCTTGATGGCCAAGGAGTTCGGCGCAGATGCCCAGGTGGTGCTGTCGGCGCAGTACCTGAGGGTCATCGTCGTCCTCGTCAGCGTCCCCATCGTGGCTCCGCTCCTCGGCGGCGTGCGGTCGACTGCCAGCGACGCTTCGACGGGTGCCCGCTCCTCGGTGGGGGCAGACCTTGCGTACACCGGCATCTGCCTGCTGGTCGGCATGGTCCTGGCTCGTCTCGTCAGATTCGGCGGCTCCGGAATCCTCGTTCCCCTCGTTGTCTCGAGCACGGTGTCCGTATGGGGCATCTTCGGGTTGGCTCACGTCCCGGGTTGGCTGCTGACCGTGGGCTACACGCTGGTTGGTCTCTACGTCGGGGTCGGGTTCACCAGAGACCAGCTGCGCACGCTTGCGGGCATCTTGCCGCTGGCCCTGGTCAGCGCCCTCCTGGGTATGGTCGCGTGTGCCGGTATCGGGGTTGCGTTCGCGCACATGGTTGGTGTTTCGCCGTTGGACGGGTACCTAGCCACGACCCCTGGGGGTCTGCCGGCGGTGACCGCTGTCGCGGTGGACTCGGGCGACGAGGTCGGACTGATTCTCACCATGCAGTGCTTGCGCATCATGCTGGCTTTGCTGTGCGCCCCGTTGCTGGGTGCGTGGCTGCGCCGTCGGACCCACGGCGACACATAGGCGAATCACCTACGCGTGAGGAGGGCTGGCGGCTCAGTGCATCTGGCTCGCTCAGGCGCCGACCGTGGGCGGGTTCACATGGAGTGGTTCGTGGCCGGGTTCGCGGGGTCAGCAGACCGCTTCCAGCTGCACGGCAGGTCGGGGAGCCGGGTGGTTCGGCCGGGCAGGGGTGCCCTGCTGCGGGCGCCTCGTCAGGGCTGCCCAGCTGCCGTCCGGGTGTGCGTGGCGGCGTGCGATGACGGCCAGGGCGACGAGCGGCACCAAGGTGGTGAGCGCGACCACGGCGCCGACCACGGACGGGCCGGTCAGGCCAAGGCCCGTTCCCAGGGCCAGGCCGGCGACCCAGGAGCCGGCGGCGATTCCGACGTTGAACGCGGACGTGCTCAGGGCTGCGGCGAGGGTGGGGGCGTTGCCGGCGAACTGGACGGCCATGGCGGACAGGACTGGGTTGACGGCGAAGCCGGCCAGGCCCATGAGAGCGACGAGAACGACCGCGGCGACGGGCTGGGCTGCGAGGGTGGTGAACAGGACGAGGATGCCGGCGGTGGCGATGGCTCCGGTGATGGTGGTCGTCATCGGGTGCAGGTCGCCGATACGGCCGCCGAACGTGGTTCCTGCGAGGGCGCCAGCTCCGAACCCGACGAGGACGAGCGGGACCAGGCTGCCGGGGATGCCGGTGCGCTCAGTGAGGATGGGGGTGATGTAGCTGTACGTGGCCAGGACGCCGCCCATGATGGCGGCGGACGCGGTCAGCGCGAGCCACAGCCGACCGTTGCGCAGGGCCGTGAGCTCACTGCGGATGCTGGGTGTGGCGGCGTCAGTGTCGTGCGGGATGAACCGGCCGATGACTGCGGCGCCGGCGGTGGCGAGAATGGCCAAAGCCCAGAACGGGCCGCGCCACCCGGTGAGTTGTCCGGCGAACGAACCGATGGGGACACCGATGACGTTGGCGAGGGTGAGACCGCCGATGACGGCGCCGAGCGCTCGGGAACTGTTGGCGGCACCGGCGGCGCGGGTGGCGACGACGGCTGCGACTGACCAGAACGCGCCGGTGGCCAGCGCCGTGAGGACGCGGGCGCCGAGCGCAACCGCGAACGTGGTCGACAGGGCGACGACGACGTGCCCGGCGGCGAACAGCAACAGCGCGAGGGTCAATGTGAGACGTTGCGGCATCCGCAGGGTCGCCACAGCCATGAGTGGTGAGCCGACAATCATGCCGATGGCGAACGCGGTAATGAGCAGGCCGGTGTGCGGGATGGACGAGCCCAGGTCGGCGGCCATCTCGGGCAGGAGCCCGGCGATCATGAACTCGGTCGTTCCCATGAGGAACGTGCCGGCGGCGAGGACGAAGACGACCAGGGGAAGCCTGGCGGTCGAGGGACGAGGTTGCGAAGACATGGGGTTCTTTCTGAGTAGGCGGTGTGGGGGGCGGCCCGGTCGCAGCCGGTGTGAACCACCTCGTCGTAGCTGCCGCACTGGTGACAACCACGCGCGCGTCCATGTCATTGCCTCTCTGAGGGGTTGACCTTGTGGGGGTACCGGTTGTGACTGCCAGCGGTTGATGCGGGCGCCTACCGTGGTCGAGGCGGGCTCGCCCCGCCTGACTTACCGATTCGCCGCGCAGACTCGGGCTTAGCGCCGCTGCTAGTGGCGCGCGCCGACAAGAGGAGACGGACCATGATGACTCGCACCAGTAGCAGCGAGCACGCGCCGACTGCGTGCACCTTCAGTGGTTTCGACGGTGGGTGCACCGTGATCCGTGGCGCCAGCGTCGCGCGGACATGACCAGCGTGCCGACATGACCAAGGTGCTCATTACCGGGTCGGTGGACGGGCTGGGCCGAGCCGCCGCGCAGGCCCTGCTGGAGCGGGGGCATGAAGTCGTCGTCCATGGCCGCACCGAGAAGCGGTTGGACGCGGTGCGTGACCTCCTGGACGCTGGTGCTCACGCCGTCGTTGGGGACCTTGCCGACCTGGACCAGACACACAGTGTTGCCGAGCAGGTCGCGTCGTCGGGAATGGTGGATGCGGTCATCCACAACGCCGGGGTGTACCGCGGGCCAGCCATCATGCCCGTCAACGTGGTTGCTCCGTACGTGCTGACCGCTCTGATGCCGCAGGTTGAACGGCTGGTGTACCTGAGCAGCGGCATGCATCGTGGTGCGAAGGCCGACGTCACCGGCGTCGACTGGACGGGTGCACGGGCCGGTTCGTACTCCGACAGCAAACTGTTCGTGGCGACGCTCGCTGCGGCGGTGGCGCGCCGGTGGCCGGACGTGGTCAGCAACAGTGTCGATCCGGGGTGGGTGCCGACACGCATGGGTGGGCCGGGCGCTCCGGACGACCTGCGGCTCGGGCACTTCACCCAAGAGTGGCTCGCAACAAGCAACGATCGTCAGGCCCTGACCAGTGGCGGGTACTGGTACCACCGGCAGCGTCGTGACCCAGACGCTGCCGTTCATGACGTGCAGTTCCAGGACCAGCTTCTGGCGGCGTTGGCTCAGCACACCGGCGTGGTCGTGCCCGAGCCCACCTGAGGGACACGAACGGCGCGCACGCAGCATGCGGGCTCTTGTCTGTGACTTTGGCCCACCGTGCGCGGGGCTAGCCAGCCGTGTGGCGGAACTGTCCGCGTTCGGTGTGCATCGCCCAGAGCGTGCGCGCCAGGACGTCTGGGCCGTAGGCCGGGTCCCCGTCACGGATAGCGCCGGGCACGATGAGCTGGCCCACGTAGATGCCGTCGTCAGCGAGGACGGTGTGCAGCATCTGCGCGTACGCGCTTTCGCCTGCGAAGGCGATGGATGTGCCGGCGACGGACGCGTTGGGTGCGACGGCGCTCCTGCCGTTGACGAACAGAACGGTGCCCGTCTGAGCTTTTTGCATTGGGCGCAGGACCGTTTGCACGGCGGTGACGGAGCCGGCGACGGAGAACGCGTGGGCGGCGGCCAGGTCCTCCACGGTCGACTCCAGCAGCGGGCGAAGGAACTGTTGGGCGGGGATGGGGCTGTACTGCAGCACCTCGACCGCGCCAAGGTCTGTGGCCGCAGCCTCCAGAGCTGTCTTCAACGCACCGCGGTCACTGACGTCAGCCGCGTACCCCTTGGCGGTGATGCCTTCGTCGGTGAGCTGGTCGGCAAGTGCGGTGACGTGGTTCAGAGAGCGTGAGATGAGGGCAACGTTGTGGTTGTGTGACCCGAACTGGCGGGCGACGGCCGCCCCGAGGCCGGGCCCGGCCCCGACGATGGCGATGGTGCTCATAGTTCTCCTGGTGAGGTTCGTGCGACCTGGTGGGGTCGGCTTCGGAGTTGTCACGTGGCGTCCTGCCGCCTGCGAGTGGCTGGTGGCTGGCTCAGAAGGTGAGCAGCGTCTTGATGGCGCGCCTTTCGTCCATGGCCTTGTAGCCCTCGGCGACCTGCTCGATGGGCAGCTCGAGGTCGAACACCTTGCCCGGGTTGATCTGTCGAGTCCAGATGAGGTCCATGAGCTCGGGCAGGAACCGCCGCACCGGTGCGGGTCCGCCGTGAAGGTGCACCCCGGAGAAGAAGAGTTCGTCCCCGGGCAGCGCGACGTCGTGGGCCACTCCGACGTACCCGACGTGACCGCCGGGACGGGTGGCGCGGATCGCCTGCATCATCGACTCCTGGGTGCCGACCGCTTCGATGACCGACTGGGCACCCAACCCGTTGGTCAGCTCCTTGACCTTGGCGACGCCGTCATCGCCGCGTTCTTCGATGATGTCGGTGGCGCCGAACTCGCGGGCGAGCTTCTGCCGCAGTTCGTGCCGGCTCATTGCGATGATGCGTTCGGCGCCAAGCTGTTTGGCAGCGAGGATTCCGAGAAGGCCGACGGCCCCGTCACCGACGACGGCAACGGTCTTGCCAGGGCCAGCCTCAGCGGCGATGGCAGCGAACCAGCCGGTACCCAGGACGTCGGAGGCGGCCAGGAAACTGGGGATGAGGTCTGCGTCTGGGGTTCCCGGGGTGGCGACGAGGGTGCCGTCCGCATGCGGGACCCGCAGGTACTCGGCCTGCGCGCCGAGCGGCCCGATGAGCTCGGCGTGCACGCACCGGCTCTGGTACCCGGCTTGGCAGATTTCGCAGGTGTTGTCGGAGGCGAAGAACGATCCGACGACGAAGTCGCCGGGCTTGACGGTGATGACCTGGTCACCGACCTGCTCGACGTATCCGGCGTACTCGTGCCCCATTGGCGAAGGGCCGTTGACGTCCTCGATGCCGCGGTAGGGCCACAGGTCTGACCCGCACACGCAGCTGGCGGCGAGGCGGATGATGGCGTCGGTGGGTTCGACGAGCGTGGGGTTGTCTCGCTCTTCGAAGCGGACGTCACCAGGCCCGTGCAGGACTGTGCCTCGCATGTTGTTGTCTCCCTTGGTTGGCTGAACGCTCGGCGCGTGATTGGTGCTGAACCGGCGTCACTAGAGGTGCCGCGAGTGGTCCTTTGCTTGGGCCCGTTGGTTGTCAAAATCACGTGCGCGAACCATGTAACTCCAGCTGTGATGCCGGGGACAGGTTCAGGTTGTAGGGGAACAAACGCGACCCCCCTTGGTCAGGTGTTCAGTCGTACCTTGAGGGGGTGGAGATTCGTGCAGACATTCGTGACTTCCTCACCATCCGCCGGGCCCGCATCACCCCGGAGCAGGCTGGGCTGCCTGCCGGTGGTGGCGTCCGGCGTGTGAAGGGGCTGCGCCGTGAGGAGGTTGCCGTCCTGGCCGGCGTCAGCACCGAGTGGTACACGCGGTTGGAGAAGGGGCACATCGCTGGCGTGTCGGAGGACGTGCTGGATGCGGTGGCACGCGCGTTGCAGCTTGATGATGCAGAGCGGAGCTACCTGTCCGACCTGGCGCAGGCCGCCA
Organism: Pedococcus sp. P5_B7; assembly: GCF_054049895.1. NCBI lineage: Bacteria > Bacillati > Actinomycetota > Actinomycetes > Micrococcales > Intrasporangiaceae > Pedococcus > Pedococcus sp. P5_B7. The sequence goes on along the minus strand of NZ_JBFULM010000002.1, from coordinate 739,919 downwards.
AGCCATCCATCAAGGGTGTGCAGCGACGCCGTCGGGGCACCGAGCTCCCCGAGAGTGTGCAATGGATGCTGGACTCGATGACGACGGCGCCGGCGATGGTGCGCAACGGTCGCATGGACATCCTGGCGACGAACATGCTGGGTCGTGCTCTGTACTCGCCGATGTATGCCGGTCGGCAAGGCCCGATGAACATTGCGAGGTTCCAGTTCCTCGACCCGGCAGCACGGAACATGTACCCGGACTGGGACGGGGCGGCCAACACGACGGTTGCTCTGCTGCGCACGGAGGCGGGGCGTGACCCGCATGACAAGGACCTCCGTGAACTCGTTGGTGAGCTGTCCACGGTGAGCAACGAGTTCCGCACTCGGTGGGCTGCCCACAACGTGCGGTTGCATGCCAACGGCGTCAAGACGTTCCGTCATCCTGACATCGGCGCGCTCGAGCTGACGTACCACTCGATGGACCTGCCCACGCGTGACCGGGGGAGCCTGGACCTGACCGTGTACACCGCTCGACCGGGCTCTGGTGCCGAGGACGGGTTGAAGCTGCTGGCCTCATGGGCCGTCACCCACGACGCGCCCCAGGTCGAGGCTGCCGCCACGACGACTTCCAGCCAGGGCGAAGGTCGCCGCTGACCCCCGCTCCGGCCGACCCAGGCAGAGCCTGCTCATCTACACGGCTGAGCCCTCTTCGCCGACAGAGGACGCACTGGCGAGTTGGGCCGCGACGGCCGTCACCCCCGGACTTTGAGGCGCGGCCAGCGCGGGCAATGGGCAGCCTCGTCCGAGTCGCTGGGGCGGCCGTGCCGGGATGCCCTGCCGCGCTCGCGGCCTCCCCGCCAGTGTCCCTGGGCCGCACTACCGTGGTGTCATGACCCGCCAACCCGCAGGCAGCTGCTGACCTTGACGGCCAACACCCGCATCAAGTTCTCTGCCATCCGCGAACATGAGGGCTCCCAGCAGCGCGCGTGGGAGGAGCTCACGTTCATCCTCGCCCCGGATCTGGACGCGTTGCCGGCGGGCACCGTTCTTCGGCGCCACGGCACGCCCGATGGGGGAGTGGAGTTCAGCACGCCCGCACCCGCCGGTCGTGGTGGGGGAACCTGGGCGTGGCAGGCAAAGTACCTGTTCGACTTCACCTCGGGGACTTTCGGCCAGATGCGTCGTAGCCTGCTCGACGCGTTGGACTCCACCCCGGGCCTGACGCGTTACACGTTCATCTTGCCGGCCGACCGGCCCGCTGGGACGACCGGCACCAGCGCGATGAGGAGGTGGGAGGAGCATGTCGCCCGGTGGGTGGGCCTCGCAGCCGAACGGGGCGTGACCCTCGAGGTCGCCTTCCACGGGCACTCGGACGTGATGGCTGCCCTCATGCAACCTCAGCATGCGGGGGCGGTGCGGTACTTCTTCGACTCCACCGTCCTGACCCCCCACGACATGGCCGCGCAGGTTACCCAAGCGGTCGAGGACCTCGGGGACCGGTACGACCCCGTCGTGAACGTCGCAACCGACTTTCCCTCCGTGGTCGGCGCCGCCTGCCTCGACGTTGGCTTCCTGGACGCCGTCGCCAGCCAGCTGACCGCGACCATGGACGCGCTCAGTTCGGCTGCGCGGGCAGTCAGCGCACACCTTGGGTCCACGGGAGTCAGTGCGTGCGGCGTGGCGCTGGACCAGCTGAAGGCGGCCGTGGAGCCTGCCCACGCTGCACTGGAACGAGGCCAAACGGCTGAGGTGGATGCCGTGCTCGTCGCCCTGGCCGCCTGCGCCGAGGCCGTAGACGCCGACGGTCGGGCGGTCCGTCAGCCACCCCGGGCGCCGCTTGGCTCCGACGACGCCCCACCCGACACTCCAGCCAAGGACAGCCCCGCGAAGGAATCAGGGCACGGCGCAACCGACACGAAGAAGCGCGCCACCGATGCGCTCGCCGCCGCGGACTTCGCCGTGGGGGACGCCCAAGACCTGTTGAGGGGTCCTTTGGCGCGTGCTGCCGCGCGCGGTGCACTGCTCGTCGCCGGACCCGCCGGCTGCGGGAAGAGCCACACCTTGGCTGACGTCGCCCGCGACCGGGTCCGCGGCGGCGTCCCGACACTGCTGGTGCTGGGCCAGAACCTCACCCAGAGCGCCTCCCTGGGCGCCGAGCTCGCCACGTCGCTTCAGGTCGGGTTGGACTGGAACGACCTTCTCCCGGCTCTGGACGTGGCGGCCCGCGTGTGCGGCAAGGGTCGAGCGCTGATTGCTGTTGACGCGGTCAACGAAGGGGCCGGCGCCGAGCTGTGGGCCACTCGTGTGGCCGGACTGTTGACCCAGCTCGCGCGGTACCCCATGGTCGCGATGGTGCTGACCGTCCGCGACAGCTACCTCAAGTCCCTGGTGCCCGACCCGGCCGAAGCCACCATGCACCGCTACGACCACCCGGGACTGGCCGGTCACGAGGACGAAGCCGTCCAGCTGTATGCCGCGCACTACCACCTGAGCGTGCCGGACCTGCCCGTGCTCAACCCGGAGTTCACCAACCCGCTGCTGCTGCGCTCGCTCTGCCGAGCCGCGCAAGGTCGCGGCCTGACGGCGCTTCCCAGCACGACCGTTGGCCAAGAGTGGGTGTTCGAGGGCCTCATCGACGCCGTCAACACTCGAATCAGCGCCAAGAGCGCCCTCGACGTCGACGAACACGACCGAGTCGCCCACCGCGCCATCGCCGCACTCGCCGAGATGATGCTGGACGCTAGCACCGAAGAACTCACCTACGACGAGGCCCGCGCCGCCTGCCGCACCGTCCACGACGACCACAGTCAGGCCAGCCGCACCCTGATCGTGGCGCTGGAACGCGAGGGTATTGTCCTTCGGGAACGCCGCCGGGAACGGCCCGGAACCGGCGCTGCAGCACCAGTTGCGACCGAGCGTGTCCGGTTCACCTACCAGCGGATGTCGGACCACGTCCGAGCCCACACCCTGCTCCGCCGCCATTCCGACCCGGCCGACCTGGCAGCCGCGATCACCGCCCTGGTCGCTGAGCACACCTGGCGCCACTCGGGGCTGTTCGAGGCGCTGTCCGTCCTGGTGCCCAACCATCACGGGCGTGAACTGCTCGACCTGGTCGGTGACCAACCGTGGGCAGACGACGCGAGCCACCAGCTCGCCGCCGCCCTGCTGGCCAGCCTGCCGTGGCGCGAGCCCGCCACGATCAACCCGCACACGGTCACCCTAGTCCGTGACCGCGTCGGCAGCGGACACCTGGACGGTTCTGCTTGGCTCTCCGTGCTCCTCAGCCTCGCCTGCGTCCCGCACCACCCGCTGAATATGAACCTCCTTCACGAACGTCTGACCGGCCTGACCCTGGTCGACCGTGACACCACTTGGTCGCTGCCCGTGCTGCGCCTTTGGCGCTCGGGGGAGAACCCCCTCGCCCGGACCCTCGACTGGCTGTGGGGACGCACCGAGCCCGTGGATGACGAGACCGCCGCCCTGGCCGCGCAGTTGATGACGTGGTTGCTGACGTGCACCGCCCGCCGGTTGCGCGACGGCGCGACCAAGGTCTTGGTAGAGCTGAGCAGCGGCCGGACTGACCTGCTGGCCCGGCTGCTTACCGACTTCGCCACGGTGAACGACCCGTACGTCCGGGAGCGACTGCTCGCCGTGAGCCTGGGACACGTCACCCGACTACCCCAAGCCGACCTGAGCGCTCGGGTGCAGGATGAGCTCACCAGTCTGTGTCAGGCGGCGACCGCGTTGGCGGCGAACCCGGCCCACCGCCCGCACCTGCTTGTCTCGCACTACATCACACAGGTGCATGCCGAGACTCGTCGCAGGCTGCCCCACGGTCAGCTCGACCCCTGGACCGAACCACCCACCGTCTGGCCGCCCGACCCGCCCACGCACCAGCAGGTGGCACAGGACCTTGGCCAGCCAGGGGAGAAGTACTTCGCCAGCGCGCCGTTCGGCTACGACTTCGGCGAGTACGTGCTGCGCCGGGGGCTGCGCACGGACTTCGTTCCTCCCGGGCAGCGGGATCTGCAAGTCCGCCGGCGCCGCAACGGTACGCGTCGCCTCCGCACTGCGGTGGAGGCGCTGGTCGTGGCCACCGGCAAGCCGCAGGACGTGATCGAGGGCATCCTCGCGGACAAGACCCGGCCCCTGAGCCTTCGGCGGCTGCGGATGATGATGGACGATGACGCACCATGGCGGGCCCCTGCTCGCTCGCGGTTGGACGCGCTCCGCGACGCCCACCCTGACCTGGTACGCCGTGCGCAGCAGGCGTCGCAGGCCATGGCGTCGACAGACCCGGTCCTCCTCGACGAGGAGGTGCTCGAGCTTGCCGTCATCGGCCGGGTTCTCGAGCTCGGATGGCGCCCGGACTCCCACGACGGCCCAGACCGGCACTTCCCGCACGGACACCGAAGCCGCGAGGACCAGGAAAAGGTTGAGACCATCGGCAAGAAGTACTCGTGGATTGCGTACCACGAGCTCGCCGCCCAGCTGTCACAGCATTGCGACGTGCAACGGTGGACAAGTTCCCCGGTCGAGCGATACGAGTCCGTCTGGCAGCTGTCCCACGGGGCCGACATCGACCCCACCCTCACGCTGCGCGGCGACACGCCGCCGCCCCAGTCGTCAACCGCACGCATGCTGCTCCGCTCCCGCCGCCAAGAGCGAGCACACGCCTGGTGGCTGGAGGGGTTCACCACACCGATGAGACCCGTGCGCGAGACCGAGGATGCGTGGCTGCATTCGGGAACAGACCTGCCCGACCCCGTGGCCCACCTGTCGGTGACCGCCCCGGACGGCACTACGTGGGTGGTTCTGGAGTCCCACGTCGATTGGGAGCAGGACCGTCCCGGAGCCAGCAGCACCCACACGCCGCACCGCCGCGACCTGTGGGTGCGGACGCAGTCGTACCTGACGCCCGCGTCCGCTGCCGACGACTTACGCGCCTGGAGCAAGGGCAAGGACTGGATGGGCCTGTGGATGCCCACACCCCCGCAGTACGGCCCCGGCCACTACCGGCAGTACCCCCACGGGACACCGTGGACATCGTGGGCCACGCAGGTCATGGACGAGAACTCCTACGACGACCGCAAACCACGTGGCGGTGCGACCGGGGCTGGGCAGTACCCGTCAGCCCATGGCTGGCTGCGCCCGAGCACCCACGAGTTCCCCCTGCACCCAGTGGCCCTGGCCACCTTCGGCCGAAACGCCAGCGACAGCTCCGACATGTCCGGCACGGACCTGCCCCACGGGCTGCTTCCCTCGCCCCTGCTGCTGCAGGTACTCCGAGCGAACCATGCGGTGGGCCTTCACCCGGACCATGAACGGCTCGGTCTTGGCAGCGTGGAACGCGAGTACAGCTGGACCAACCCCAACGGACGCCTGGTCATGTTCGGCACGGACGGGTGGGGCCACGACGCGCCCACCGCCCTCTTCGCCCGCGTCGACGCGCTGGAGGAGGGCCTTGCCGCGGCCAAACTGGCGTGGTGGACCTGGATCTTGGGAGAAAAGATCACCTGGGAGGCCGGTGACCCCTCCGGCGACCGGCTGAACATCTTCGGTGCGGCTGGGTTGTCCGATGAGGGCCTGGACTTGTGGTCGTTCGACCATTCGTTTCGCGGACGGGGAGACCCCGGCGACGAGGAGTGAGGTTCTCCGCTACCCGCCCCGGAAGAACGGCCTCAAGCCCCACGACCTACCGACGTCTTCACCTTGCGATCGGCCGGCCCCCGTTCTGGTGACGGCCACGCGCTCGCACGATGACCTTCTGCGCGGGCCACCGGTAGTGGTCTTTCTGGGAAGTCCACCTGGCGTCGTACTGTTCTGCCATGAGCGAGGAGCGCCTGGAGGCGGGCCGGGTCTTGTTGGGTGCCGCACTGCGCCAGCGGCGCCTAGACGCGGGTTTGACCCTCTCGGAGCTGGCTGAGCGGGCCGGCCTGTCCCTGAGCTACTTGTCAGAGGTTGAACGCGGCCGAAAGCTCATGTCCTTGGAGGCGCTTGACGCGTACGCGCTCGCACTAGGGATGTTGGTCGTCGACATCCTGGCGCGGGTCTACCCGTTCGGATTGGGGGAGCGTCCAGCTGAGGTGCAGGTCGTACGTGATGCCAGATTTCGTCACGAGCCGGATGACCAAAACGCCGGCAGCATGACGACCGTGTCGGCTGACGCGACGGCGGGCCCTAGGTGCCGCTCATCCGCACGTCGCACCTAGGTCAGGTGCCTTCAGGGTCGACCGGCCGCGGGGGGCGACCAGGGCGGAAGCGGCAGTCCCCGAAAATGTGCCCCAGACCATTGCACGGCACGATTTGGTGCTGACGATGTCAGTTGGGGAGCGGGGGACCGTACGGAACCAAGGCGCGCGCAAGGCTGCGCGGCAGCTCGCGCCGCGGAGCCTTACGTTGGCGGCGCTTCGCGCCGGGACTTTCGACGCCCGGGGGGGCTGGGATGCGCCAACCCTTACCTCTGTGCGCACGCCGTCAGGACGCACGTACTTGGGTGGGCGGAGGAAGGGCGATAGTCCGCGCCGTCAGGCGCGCCCCGGAAAGGCGCCCTTCGAGGACCATCGGTCACTTCCTGCGAGGGTCCTTCGACAGTTGCGCTACCCGACCCTTCGACAGGTCCGTTGCCTCAGCTATCCGGTCGTACGACCAGCCTTGAGCTCGCAACCGCCGCACCGCGCGCAGTCGCACCAGGGCGATGCGCTCAAGTTCGGCATCCAAGGCCGCGAACATGTCTCCGACCGCGCGAATGATCTCCACGTCCGTGCCTATGCCCTCAAGGCGGGCGGCCTCGGTGCGCATGGACTCTCGCAGCTCGTCCGAGAGAGCCCCTCGGCGGGCCCCGGAGCGGCGCGTGCGAGGTGGCATGACCTCATCCGACTCGGTGTAGAGGTCTATACGCTCGCAGGCGCGAAGGCTGCCGTGTCGTCACACCGCTCCCGTCGGCGTCTGAGCGCCAGTCAGGCGACTTGCTATACGCCGCTAGTTTCGCGGCTTTTTGCTATACGGGCGGCATTCTTGCTATACGGACGTGCTCCGGCTGGGTGATGTGGTGTCGACGTGACACGGGCCGTGGGGGCAGTCCCAGCGGCCGGGTTGTCCTCGGCGACCTCGCCAGTTCGACCTGTCGCTGAGGTCGGCGGGACGACGGCGCCCGAGGCCCTTCGCAGTGACTCGACGAGACCTTGTCGGGCGAGAGCAGCGACAGACCGTCGCGCATGGCCTGGCCGCCGCAGCCGCCCTAGGGGATGTAACACGGCCGACAACCGGCAGAACGTAACGGCTGCGGCGGTCCCCTAGCGAGCGCCTGCTGCACTACGGCAGGGTGGCGACCCAGCCGACATGCCCGTCCCATGTGCCATGTACCTTCTGCCTGCTCCACACGACACCCGCCGGCCTCCTGAGAGAACCGGAACCGGCTCCATGGGAAAGGACAGCGCAACGATGGCGGCCCCCAATAACTCCTCGACGTCCGGATGGTTCACCGCCGCCGCCGTCTGCGCGGCCCTAGCTGCAACGCTGGTCGTCCTGCCATTTGTCGGAGTGTTCTGGGGGGTCCGAGAGCTCATCCGATGGAAGCGCAACGCCGACCTACCCATCAGAGTGGGCCGGCCGTTGGCGGGGACAGCAGCGCTCCTCGCCGGGGCATTGGTCATCACGGCGGGTGTCGCGGCCGCCGTCACCGATGGCCCCAAACAATCCGCTTCGTTCGCCGCCTCAGGCGTCACACCTACGGCCCCCGCGGCACTGCCGACGTACCCGACCCCCGTCCAGGAGCCATCGACCACGACAACGACGACCACGCAGCCGGCCGTCGTTCCGGCCGTGGTGGGCGACCCGTTCGACCAGGCCCAGTCGGTGCTGTACGCGCGCAGCATCCGCTTCTGGCACGAGGACCTGTCCCCGCGCGACCGCAGCGTCTTCCAAGAGAAGAACTGGACGGTGGTGGCCACGGACCCGGCCGTAGGCCAGCCGCTCGCCGCTGGCACGTCCGTGACGCTGTACCTGCTCAAGAACGAGGAAGCAGCCTGGTTCGCCGAGCACCCCAGGATGCCCAAGCTCACCATCGGCCAGGACACGACCAAGGTTGTGCAGCGACACCTGAAGCCGGTCAGGGAGCTGCTTGAGTTCCGGTACGCGAAGGGCGCCGCGCCCAACCACTCGTCGCCGGCCCACGAACGCACACCCAAGGCCGGGCGGGGCTTGGCTGACGAACCAGCGGCGGAACGCGCAGCCCGTGCCGGCCTGGCCGACGCCGGCGAGTACGGCGTCGTGGCAGGGGTCGGCAGCATTCCCCGCGCCAGCAAGGTCTTGCGCCCTGGGCAGCTACTCGTCGTCCTGGTCAAGGACGTGCCCGTCTCGCCTGGGGGCGGCGGCGACGTGCCGTACGTCCCCATTCCTGACGGTGATGACGATGACGACGTGAACGTCCCCGGGTGGCTGTGTCCCACCCGCTTCTGCTGACGCGTTTGGGCGGTGGGCGCCTCAGCCGAACGGACATTTCCGGCGCCATCCCAGGTCCGCGGGTCGGTCCTTGTCTCACTGCTGTGCAAGGGTGCCCGGGCACGTGACGCCCAACGGGGCTCGACGCCTCCGAGTGCGGTCTGCCCCACCAAGAACGGATCTGAACGAAACGCCATGCGAACGCTCATTGCTGCTGCCCTCCTCACTACCTCAGCGGTAGCCCTGACCGCATGCGGCGGGTCTGCCTCCGGGCAGAGCGCCGCGCCCATGCCGTCGGCTAGTTCCACGACAACGACGACGCCGGCCGTCGAGACCGGTCCCGGGGTGACCCTGACCAACCCCAAGGTCATAGGACGGGACAAGGCGGGCGCGTTCGGCGCGGAGAACGTGGACAAGGCGGTCGCGTTGGCGGCCCAGCTGTCCACCGCCGGCTGGATGGGCGCGACCGCGGGCGGCCCCGGGTCGAAAGACCGCTTCGCCATGTACGCCACCGCTGCGGCAAACAAGGCGTACAACGACACCCTTGGACAGGACGGTCCCGGTCTGGCGTACTACGGGCTGAGCGACAGCTCGCCGCATCCGTGGCCGGGCGAGAACGACCGGGTGTCGAACTACGTGGTGACGGTCATCGGTCCGGTCAAGGACAAGGCCACCGGCGCAACCGCGATCCGCCTCAAAGGGGAATGGGACCACGACCTCGACCTTGCCAAGCCGGCGCCAGGAACGACGGCGAAGGTAGGCCACTACCGTAAGCACCAGGTGGACATCATCGACGTCGTCATGCAGGACGGACAGGCGAAGGCGAGTTCGTTCCTCAACGAGAAGTCCGACTCTGGGGTGTACACGCAGAAGCCGTGACGGCCCGCGTCAGCCGTCTGAGTGTGCGCAAGTTGGCTTGTCCGGGAAGCATCTAGGCGGGCCGGCGAGGGCGGACCGGACTGTCCCTCCGTGGTGCGAGACCTTCGGCAGTCGGAGGATCCACCTAGCGTTTCCCTGCGGGCCGGGTCACGACGGAATACGGAGTGCAGGATGCGAGTTGAGCGGGAGTCCAGCCTTGCCCTCCACGTCGCCGGTCGCCGCTTGCACCTCATCGTCGGAGCAGTCCACCCCGACGGCCGCGTCTCGTGCCACCTGCTCGGCGAACCGCCGGCAAACGACGCCTACCTCGCCATGCTCGACCTCACCGGCCACCTCCAACACGTTTGGCCCGTCGACGAGACCCCCTGGTGGCCGGGGTCCTTGACGGGCTCGCCGACGTTGACCCCACCACCTGGCGAACCGGCCTCGCACACGGCCTCCGACGCAGACTCGGTATGCTCTCGACCCTCGACGTGGGTGGCCCGTCAGCCGCTGACGACCAGGCGCACGCACTCGCCCAGACCCGAGCCGAGCTCACCGCGACCGAGTCCGACGACGCCGAGCTACAACCGGTCCTCGCGCGCATGGCACCCACCTGGACCGGCACCGTCGAAGAGCTGCTCGCCGCAGCCCGGGGCGCCGTCGACCTTTGACCGCCCGAAGCATCCCAAGTTCACCCAAATCGCACTCGCGATGCTCGAACGCATGGCATCGTGCAACGGTCACCGCACCCTGAGCCGGGTGCGCGGAGAAGCGCAAGCAGAGGGGTCTCGTGAGCAACGAGCACTGGCAGTACAACTCGCCACCGAACTGGCCGGCGCCCCCGACGGCTGACTGGCGACCAGAACCCGGCTGGACCCCGCACGCCTCTTGGCCGTCACCCCCGGATGGCTGGCAGTTCTGGGTCCCGGCAGACACTCCTATGACCCCTCAGGCAGAGACGCCCCCGGCTCAGGCACCCACCGCCCCTGAAAACTCCGCGCGGGCCTCGGCAACGACACCTCCTCAGGCGACCGCGCCGCCACCGGCGTCATCGCCCTCCGTAGCACCGCAGGCCCGACCCGAGAATGTTCCTACAACTCGTAGCCACATTACAGGCGGCCTCGGGACGCCGGCCGCGGCACCGACCATCGACACCTCGGTGGGGCTGTTCGGTGCGCGGGGCAAGGCCCGCGAGCTGGGCGCTGAAGTCGGACGCCTCACCCGCGCCAACGCCGACCTCACACGGCAGCTCACCGACCTCGGCGCCCTCGACATCGTCGAGCTCGAGCAGCGCCGCGCTCGACTGGCCGCCCAGCTTGAGCAGGACCGGGCGGTCCAACAGTCCGAACTCACGTCCCTTGCATCCCGCAAAGCCGAGCTCTCGGCCGAGCTCGCTGCCATGCAGCAGGGCCTGGTCGTCACCCAGGACCACCTCGTCCTGCAAGAGGTCGGCGTCTACCAGTACACGCACCCCCTCGACGACTCCGTCGCCTACAAAGCCGAGCTCGCCCGCATCACCGACCAGATCAAGGTCATGAACCGCGTCGGCGGCGGCGCCGTCCACGGCAACGAGCACATCACCATGAACGGGTCCATGGTCCAGGGCCGCAAGATGGTCAAGGAGTTCTCCAAGCTGCTGCTGCGCGCCTACAACAACGAGGCAGACAACATCGTCCGCGGCATGCGGCCCTACAAGCTCCAGTCCGGCAAGGACCGCATTACCAAGGCCAAGGGCACGATTGAGCGCCTCGGCCGCGGCATGGAAATCGTCATCGACCCCGGTTACCACCGGCTGCGCATCACCGAGATGGAACTGACCGCCGACTACATCGACAAGGTCGCCGCCGAGAAGGAACGCGACCGCGAAGAGAAGGCCCGGCTGCGCGAGGAACGTCAAGCGCAGCTCGAGTTCCAACGGCAGCGCGAGAAGCTCGAACGCGAACGAACGCACTACGCCAACGCCTTGGCCGCGCTCGAAGCCAAGGGCGATACGGCAGCTGTGGAACGGATGCGCGCCGAGCTCGGCGAGATCGACAGGGCCATCGAGGACGTCGACTATCGCGCCGCGAACATCCGCGCCGGCTACGTCTATGTCATCTCCAACCTCGGCGCGTTCGGCGAACACATGGTCAAGGTCGGCATGACCCGCCGCCTCGAACCCCTTGACCGCATCCGCGAACTGTCCGACGCCTCAGTCCCCTTCAACTTCGATGTCCACGCCATCCACTTCTCCAACGACGCCGTCGGCGTCGAAGCCGAGATGCACCGCCGCCTGGCCGACAAGCGCGTCAACCGGGTCAACCTGCGCCGCGAGTTCTTCTACGCCACCCCTGCCGAGGTCCGCGACCTGCTCGCCGACGTGGCAGGCGACCTTCTTGAGTACACCGAGGACGCCGAGGCGTTTGAGTACCACCAGTCCGTCAACGACGCAGCGAAGATCGACTAGGCCGCTCACATGACGCCGTCTAGCTCTGCCTCGGAGCTGACCCCGTGAGGCATGGTGCGGGCGTGACCGAGTACAGCTCCTTCAACCTCCAGATCGGGAACTGACAGTGAACGAGCACTCTCCGACTGCCCCCGCCATTCCGCTATTCGAGGACCGTGTCGTCAAGGTCGTCCGGGGTCGGGAAGCCAGCACGAAGGCAAAGATGGAGGCCGAGGGCTGGGAGTTCGTCTCGCAGGCCACGGCGACACTGCGCACCGAGATGACCTTCCGGCGAGCGAGGCCGAAGGGCCCACTGGCGTACCTGACCGGCGGTTGGGCGAAGTTCCGGACCCTGCCACCGAAGGTGCAGACCGCCACAGGGGCAGCTGCCGGTCTTGCTGTGGCTGCGCTCATCGTGGCCGTTGCAGTGTCCTCGAACGGAGCCGAAAGCACCCCGACCGCTGGTTCTTCGTCCGCGGCGTCGTCCTCCACCGCCGCGACACCCCCGTCGAACAAGGGCGCGAGCGCGCCAACCACCACGGACACGTCCCCGACGACAACATCCGCAACGGGCAAGCCGATCACCGTGAAGAACAACATGGAGTTCGCCGCCCTGGCCAAAGACGGCGACTACTGCAGCGACCAAATCGCTGCATTCGCGGGTAAGTACGAAGGTCGGACGGTCGAGTTCGACGGCAGCGTCAGCGCAATGAACACGCACGACAACTACAAGTCCCGCTACGACGTCCTCGTCAGCATGGGACCGAAGGGCTCAGAGGCAACCCTTGGCCCAGCCTTCCAGTTCAACAACGTGGGCATAGTCGATCTTCACCTGACCGGTCGCACCCCAAACACTGTCGGCTTGGACGACCGGCTGCATATTGTCGCCGAGGTTGGGGAGTTCAGCGCTCAACACGGATGCCTGTTCCAGCTGAACCCGATCTCCACGGAAGTCCGGTGACTCGGCTCCCGCCGAAGGAACTCGGCATCGCATACGCCCTCATGCTCTTCTCCCTCATCGGGCTGTGCGGCATCCATCACTTCTACCTGGGCAAGGTCGGTCGCGGTCTCCTGTGGCTCCTGACCCTGGGCCTGTTCGGGATTGGGCTGCTCGTGTATGTGTTCACGCTGCCTCAGCAGGTCAAGAACGTGAACGCGCGCCGAGCTGTCGGAATCAGCTAGCTCGCGTTCGGACTCGTGGTGCTGAGGCCGCCGGCGCTTTGCTGGCATCCGCGTGGATCCGCCCAACTGACTGCGCTACACGCATCTCACCGAGCGGCGGCGCGCCCAGCCTTTTGCAGTTCCTCGAGGGTGCCGGCCCATGATGGGGCCAGCCCAGCAAACACCTGACGTTGGAGGTCGTCATCAACGCGGACCGTGAACGCCATCGCCGCGGTGCGAGCGGCTTCGGCTAGTAGCGTTGGGTCGGCACCAGTGCGCTGATCGGCCAAGCGCTTCCATAGTTCGCCGCGTCTTCTCAGACCTACGCCGAGTCCGACCCGCCACAGCGCAGGGTCAACGCTACGCACTCCTTCCAGGACCGTGGTCGCCTCCGCGGGGTTGCCGCTGAGCATCGACGTGAACTGCACCTGGCCGTGCAGGTTCACTCTGCAGACGTACGAATCTGCAGCCGTCGGTTCATCCGGCAGCACGTGACACAGGACGACCCCTCCGCGGTCAGCTGAGCCCACCAAGACGTGCATCGCCCGATCGGCAAGGCGAAGGGTCAGGCATGACTCATCGCTCAGCCGCACGTGCGCTCACCGTCCAGTGCATCGGTGCCCATCCAGGCATTACTCGACCCGCTCAGTCGTGGCCATGTTCGACGGCCCGTCGGGCGATGAGCTCCCGCAAAGCCTCTGCTTGCAACGCCAAGCCGGAGGCGGCCAACGCGTCCGCCGGATGAGGAGGGTCCTGTTCAACGGCCAGGGTGGCAATCCTGGTGCCGAACCGGTCCGACGCTTCGTGAAGTAGTGCCGCCTGTTCAACCAACGATTCGAAGGACGGTGCTGTGGCGAACCTGGCCAAGCTCGAGGCCCCTAGGTGGAGGTCACGTGCCACCGTCGCAATGCGACGAACGGCGGCGGCAGTCCCATCGGTGGGGTACTGGCGCTGCTCGGCCAGGAGGGCGATGTCGTCAGCCAACGCTTCGGCCGAGGTCGCCAGTTCCGCGAGTCGGGCAGGCCATGTGGCTGCTGCCACCCGCGACGTCATGTCCTCGCCCATCTTCGCCTCGATTCACTGGTGTAGACCTCTACACCAGTGAATCAGGTGCATCACTATTTCGCCACAGGCGAAGCATGCGTCGGCCTCCAATGGCGTGGCCGACACTTGTCGGCCACGCGGCGCCACGACCTGGGCCCCCAGCCGCTGGTCCTGCCTACGCCGGTGGGCGAGGACGATCGATCCGACAGCCCGGCGGCGGCACGGGGATTCACTACAGGCCATGCTTACGCGCCTAGGGACGCCAGCGCGAGCAGGGTAACCGGGACCTCGGCCCGAGCAGCGATGTTGTCGGTCGACGCGAAGTCGGCGTTGCGCGGTCGTTCCGGTGATGCTGCTACCGGAACTGGTCGTGGGTCGGTGGGGGCGGAGGTGTCCCTGTGAACTGGGGGCACGGGCAGATGGTGCACTGATGGGCTCGCACGCTCAGACGGCGGCGGGCTCTGTGTCCGCGCCGAGTGTGCTCAACCCAGTCGTGCTGGCAGCCGGTGCACGTGTATCCGACGTAGCCGCCGAGGACGGTGAACGGGCCGGTCGTAGCTTTGCCAAACACGTAACCCACTCCGGGGACCTTGACGAACGGGACGAGCTTGGGGCCGCCGGGCAGTCGGGAGATGAGCGGCTCATCCGCGTAGAACTGGTCAGCCATGATCGGGGACAGTGCGTCGCGTTCGGCGTCGGTGATGGTGGGGGCCTGCCACTTCATTGCCTGCTCGCGTGTTAGGACGTCCTCGGGGACCCGCACCGTGCGCAGGTACAGGAACTGTCCAGCGTCGATCTGAAGGAGCGGACGGGCGCTGTTGACGTCTGCCACCCCGTGCAGCGCCCGGCTGTCGACGCGGTGCGCCGGGACTATACGCGAGACAACCAGGCGTGGAGCGTCCCGGTTCGCCATCACCCCCCACCACTCGATCGTGACCGGTCCCGACCGCTGGTTGAGCACGTGCACGACGTGGCCGGGGTCGCCGACGGCAACGTCCAATGACAGCCGCAAGCCGTAAGGGCTGGTTCGGCTATCCACCCAGCGGTCCTTCAACCATGTCACGGCTGCCACAGTCACAGCGGCAGCGCCCAGCAGTCCGGCGGCCCACGAGACCACCTCGAGAAGCGGATGCCCGTGACCCAACAGTGTTTCACCCCAACCGGTCGCCACCAGGGTGACAGTGTGCCCCAACGGATGCCAGACCTGACCCTTAGGCCGACGGCCTGGGTGGACCTATGACCTGGTAACCGTGACCAACACGTCCGTCCTCGTCCGTCTCGAACGCGCTCAGCTTGATCAAGCGCAGGCCGCGGCTCGTGTACTGAGCGGCATAGTCGCTGAGCGGGCCGTCACGGTCGGGCACCCAAACCGCGAGTTTCATGACGGCACGCATCTCCCCAACGGTGTCCCTCATGAGATCAGGGTATGGCCCGAGGCGGTCCCGGGTGACACTGCTGGTCCGCCAAAGGCCAGCTGTCGTTCCTGATCGTCGGTACTGCATCTGTGGCAAGAAGGGCGACCGGCAAAGTAGACATGGCGACCCTCTAGGCGTTCCTACTAGCCGGCGTGCTCGCCGCCTCGTGCACCTTCCGACGTCACTCGGGCCAGGTACGGCTAGGAGGCGCCCTGACGGGCGACGCTCAAGTCTTGAGGGTCGCGTGCAGACCGGAGTCGTCGGCATCGCGCACCAGCTGTGGTGCGTTCCTTGCGGCTGCAACGAGGGTGTGGAAAGGACGGGGAACCGTTCCTTGCCCACCCACATGCTGACGGGGGCGTTGTGCCTGGCCGGACTGGCATCTCAGGATCGGCCCGGATGACCACTGGAGGACCCGGGTCCGCAAGGTCTTCTATCTGGACACGGCCAGTTGCCGCCCAACGATGTCGACGCCCAAACACCTACTACGCCAGCCGAACCGAGGGGCATCGGTCGAGGACAAACTCAGCCAGGTACTGGTTCCCGACCACGCCGTGAAGGATGACAGTCCGTTGCCTTGCGCCGGCCTCGAGGTGTGCGACAAGACTGCTGAGGTCGCTGAACATTGGACGTTCGGGAAGGTACACGTGCAGCGCAGAGCACGTAAGGAAGACCGACTCCTCGAACCAGGCGTCGGACCGTGTGTCCTCGAGTGCTACGCCACACGGGTTGAGCGTTGGGCCGAGGGCAGAGACTCGACCCAGGGCAATGCTACGGAGATTGTCATCCCCTTCCTCGCGGACCCAGTAGACGTCGGCATAGTGCCTCGTGAAGATCTTCCAAGCATGCGCACCCCCCGACGGCGACTCTGAACCAGACAGATCGGCGAGTGAAAAACCATCATCGGGACCTGACAGAGTCAGTGTGCCGGCGCTCGTCTCCAGCCGAAGGAACTTCGCTGACCCGTGCTTGCACCAGTTGTCAGCCAACTCTTGCAGCAACATGCGAATGAGTTCGCCTTCGGCCCGCTCTGCGCTCGCTAAGAAGCAGGTGTCCTCAAGGAACTCTTCAATCTGCTTTCGTTTTGGGCCCGTAAAGGGCGCCGCGATTGCGGTCAGATGGTCGAAGACAGCTTGCATCCCCATTGTCGACAACTCCGTCGGGCGACCCTGGCCAGTTCTGGCCGCTTCTTCCGCATGACCCTTCCAGCCACGAAGGAGCTCGACGGTGTGGCGAGATTCATCGTTGTCGACCGACCGACCGTGTGTACCGCAAAGCCAAATGCCGTTCGCTGCCGCGCGCCGTTCCGCGCTGGTGAGGCCGGCATCCCACCGCGGGCCCCCACGCGAGGCTGCAGTGATGTGGGCGGCCGCCCCTACCTCGGACACGCCACTCGCTCGAGTCTCAGAGGGGCCAACTGTGGGTGCCCGACAGGACGGCATGGAGCACCTGAAAGCCACCCTCTTGGCCAACTGCAGCTTGACTTCAGGCGGGAAGTCATCTCGATTCACCGCTTGACCCCCTTTGATGAGCTTGCGACAGCTACGCAACCGGTCGACTCTGGGATGGTTTCATGAGTCATAGGGATGGGGGCGAAAAGAAGAAGCCATCCTATTGGCGCTTCCCGGACGACGATCCACTCCAGACCTCCCTACCGACCCTTCCTCCAAGTGCCATGACGGACCCAGAGGCGTATCCATTCGGATCAGGTTCGGGCAGTTCCAAGACCACTTCGAAGACGCGTGGCTTGTGCTCGAGCAGGACCTGCCCACAGTTGCAAACTCGATGCTCTGCGGCGTGGATCGCGTCGGCCAACACGGCAGTCGCCCAAACCATGCGACGGCCGTCGCAACCACAATCACAGCCGGGAGTCGGCTCGCCCGCAGCGTTCCTCGTGCAGGGCGCAACGATGCCGCCGGACACCAGGGAGTCGCCAGAAAGGTAGGGGTGCTTTGTCCCGTGGTAGAGCGTCATGAGCAGAGACTGCACCGCCGTGGCTGATCAAGCGAAGTTTTCAGCCGATTTCCATGTCCCAGAGGGCCTTGGCGAGGACAACGATCGAGATCCCGAGGAGTAACAGCCAGCTGACCAACACCGTCTGGACGTGGCGTATGCCCTCGGCGATCTCTTGGTCCCTCCATGATCGCAACATGCGACGGGTCATCCAACGACGCCACCACCAGCGCTGCTCTGACACGAGCTCGTCCTCGGTGTTCCACCACGCCATCGCGGCGTGGTTCGTGCGGCCGACCTCCTTTGCCGAAGTCTTGGTCTGCAGGAACGTGGCCACCAAGGCGGCTGCAGCGATGATCACGGAGTACATGGACGACATGGTTCCTCACGCCCCTGACAGCCTCGCCAAGGTGCATGATCGTCCGGTGCCCTTCACCGAAGCCGAGTTGCTCGGGGCGGTCGCTGCCTGCGATGCGGACCTTGAAGCATGGCGGGAGCGCGTGCGATCTCTTCCAGAACTTCGACCAAGATGTGCACTGGCGATTGACGACGAAGCTTGGTCGTATCACCCGCTGAGCTCGGTGGCCTGGTCTTCGCTGTGCAGCGCGGTCGACCATTTGAGGACAGTGCGAGCCCAGGTGGAGCAGGTCGACATCCACCCCTTCGCCACGTTCTCTCTCACCCGAGGCGCCTTGCTCAGTGCAGCCCAGGCAGTCTGGAGCCTTGGTCCGGAGGATCCGCTGCTGCGACAAGCCCGTGGTGTCGCACTGGCAAACGAGTACTACGTCAACTGGCAGGAGTGGGCCGGCGGCATCGGCTCGCAGGCATCCCATTCCGACCGCGAGTCCCTCGCGAGGGTCCGAGTTGTCACAAGGATGCGCCTCCTGGGGCTGGAGCTTGTGCGTGGCACGCTGCCGGCCGTCGGCCGGCGGAGTCGGAGTTCGACTGCCATTGTCAAAGCCGCCGCCGCTCTGGCCTTTCCCTCTGACCGGGCCAAGCAAGAGACCATTGAGGCTCACTGGCGATCGTCGTCCAGCGATGCACACGGCCTAGGGTGGGGTGCTCTTACAAGGCGTCCTCGGCTCGCAGGGTCATCCGGGAATCTAGGCAAGTTCGAACTGGGCGGCGACTTGGAGTCGGTTGTCGAGCATTTCAAGGCGGCATACCTGCTCACAAACTGGGCCTGGAGCCGGTGGGACGCACTTACGCAGGATGCGGCATCGGTGGCAGCTGAGGGCAATGCCGCCGACCGGGGACCTGCGACCGCCACGGATTCCGCCCAGAGTGGGGCACCTGGCCGCCCCTCTCGGAGCTTGGACGTGGAGATGTCGAGGGCCTTAGGGGGCGCGAGATTCGAACCAAAGTAAGCCTTCGTGACGGCAAACAGTTATGGGCGTCGGGTCGAAGGGCGACAAGTTTGAGCAGGTGGCGGCTGGGGGCCGCGAAGCAGACTCGGGTTAGGCCGCGGTCGATTCAGTGGTTCGCCAGCTCACTCGTACCCGGGACTCGTCAAATCTCTTACCCTTGCGTGGCCTCCAGTCGCGGTCGACGGGGCGAATGACGATCTCATCGATGAGTTCAAGGAGTACGGTTCGCTTTTCCTGCCGGCTGAGCCCGGTGAGAGCCGGGATGATGTTCGAGCCATCTGGTGCGAGTGCTGGAGGTAGGGCTCGTTGGGCATGCATCGTGAGTCGACGGTGCGCTTCTCGCGCCTTGTCGAGCTCAGCAAGCAATGACGCCTTGACGGCGGCATACCTGCGTTCCCCGTCGTGATCCTCGTAGGCACCCTTCGCCTTCTCGAGGTCCTGCCGGTTCAGCGCCTGCTGGAGTCCGGCGATCGTGTTGAGGATGGGCGTTTCATCGACCTCCTCAGGCCGGAGACTGCCGACGATGGGTTCGAGAAGCGCTGGGTGGGCGAGAAGTTCAGCAGTCTGGGCTTCGATCAGTTCATCTGTCCGAGGTGCTGACACGGCATTGCCGGTGCAGCCGGATGTCGCGGCAGCAGTGCGCCAGCAGGCATACGAACCGCCCCACTTGTTGCGCATGAACATCATGCCGCTGCCGCACCGTCCGCAGCGGAGGAGGCCGCGGAGGAGGCTATCGGTCGCGGCTCGCCGCTTCTTCATCCCGTTACTCAGCCGCGATTTGAGCAGCTCCCAGGTCTGCTGGTCGAGCACGGGCTCGTGCAACTGAAGGGGGACGCCCATGTCGTCGCGTACCAGTTCGCCGCGAAACGTGGCGTACCCGGCGACGCGCGGGTTCCGCAGGACACCCGCCATCGCCGGGATGCTCCACGACTCGGCCTTGACGCCCTTGATCCCGCGGTCGGTCCAGTCGAGGATGACCTGTCGCATCGACTCGCCGGCAACGACGCGTGCGGCTGCCTCGCGAACGAGCCCAGCAGGGGAGTGGCCGGCGTAGCGGGCGCACGGCGTCTCGTCGGGCCGAAGCCGCTTGATCGGTTCCTTGCGGCGCGGCACAGGGGAGGGAACCTCGAACAGTTCCATGCCGAAGACCGGTGCTGACATGGTGGCCCCGAACTTTGCGAGATATTCGTGGGCAGCAACAACACGGGCGGACGTCTTCTCGATTTCCTTCTGAGCTTGGTCGGCTGCGAACTCGATCGCGTACTTCATCGGTCCGAACAGCGTCAGGTGTGGCTCGAGGTGGCTGTACAGCTCACAGCTGTGGGTACTCATGATGTTGATGGCGATGCTGGACTCACGGGTGTTGCGGAATGCGCGGGAGAACTCCCAGATGACCACTCCGTCGTACTGACGCTCCTTGACCTTTCCGAGGAGCTCTTCCATACCTGGACGGAAGACGTCCCCCTTCGCCGAGAGGTCGTAGTCCTCGTAGTAGTCGACTTCGGGGTCATACTTGCCGTTGAGCTTGGTTCGGACGACCTCCTCAAGGACCTCAAGCTGACGGTCCATGGACACGGACGTTTTGGTCTCCATAGAGAGGCGTGCGTAGATGCTGATCCGGGGGCATTCCCGGTTCGGCTCTTCGATGCGGAACGACTCGCCCTTCTTGGGAAGGAGGATGGAGCTGGCTCGTTGTCGTTCCCGCTGGGCGCGAGTCATGGCTGTGCTCATGCGCAGGGACCGTCCGTGCGCATCGCGATATGGCAAGGACGTCCGGTCAGCCTTCGTCCCCACGCCACAGTGCGGCCAATCTCCGACCCTTCGAAGTTTCCATGGCGATGACGGCGTCCTCCAACGCCGCCCGTTGCCGCCGGAGAGCACGGCTGGGCCGCACGAGAAACCACTCGCCGCGGTTGGAGAAGACGACGCCGTCCTCGGGGACACTGCGACGGAACCCCCCCGAACATGGCGTCAGGCCAAAGCAGTCCTTCTCCGGCATCGCTGGCTCCTTTGCCGCCGGCGCCCGCCGGAGCATCGACGGCGGGTAGAGGCAGTCCTGAGTGTTGGGCGTCATCGTGGTCATGCTCGGGACCGTCCGTCGTCGGCTTGAGACGGCCACCAGGATGTGTCATCCAACTTGGTCATCAGGCGCTTGGGCCCATCCTTCTCGAAGTTGCCGGCGTAATGAGCGTTCTAGGATTTGCCCGATCAAGCGCCTCTCACTGTGGTTGAGGCTCTTGGCCACTCGGGCAGCGGACGATGCGGACGATGGCTTGGAGTTGGACATGCGCGAACCGGGCACAGCCTTCCCGTGGCGGTCAGCCGGGGTTTGGGTTTGACGTTCTGCCATCCGCCCACATTACGCTTTCAGCGAAGTAGGCGAAAGGTCCGTTGTCTGTCGGCGCGCAATGACCAGCGCTTTCGTGCCCCGACGCGTACTATTCGTGCCTCGGGAGGACCGCGGCGTTGGTGTGGCGGGCGGCATGAGGGGTCAGGGGACGACGTGCCTGCGAATAGGACAGTGCTGGAGCGCGTCGCGCAGGAAGTTGCTGCCGGTGCGATGGTGGAGCACTTGGGTACTGGCGGTTTCGCGAGCACGTTCAAGGTGTCGGGTGACTGGGGCACATATGCCCTGAAGGTCGTCGATGCAGACCGTTCGGACGAGGCCCGCGTGCAGCGTGAACTAGACGCGTTGCGGCGGGTGTCGCACCCGAACGTGGTGGCGTACCGCGACAGCGGTACGGTCGAGTTCGAAGGCACCGAGTACAGGTGGCTGTCCATGGACTTCGTGCAGGGCCGACCCCTGACCGCGGTGTTGGCCGAGGGTGAGTCATTCAGTCCGTTGGCGGCGGTCGAACTGTTACTGCAGGCGGTTCGTGGTGCGGCAGCCCTCTGGGACGCCGGAACCGCTCACCGGGACCTGTCGCCGAACAATCTGCTCATCACCTCTGCAAACGACGTCGTCGTGGTCGACCTGGGGTTGGCCCGTCACCTCGACGACGAGACCATCACCAACCTGCCCACTCCCGGAACGCCCGGCTGGATGTCGCCGGAGCAGGTGGGCCCGACGCCGACGCACGGTGACTGGCGTTCGGACCAGTTCGTCCTGGGTCTCATCGCATACCGATTGCTGACCGGGACCTCGCCGTTCACGGGGTCAGTGGTGGCGAGGTGGCAGGGGCCCGCCACGCAGACGCTACGAAGCCCGCGTGATGTTGCTCCGACGATTCCCGCAATCGTGGCCGACATCGTTGTGAAGATGACCGCCAAGGCGCCGCATCGCAGGTATTTGCGTTCTGGGACCCTTCTGGCTGACCTCGAGCGTGCCCAAGCCGCCCTGGCGGCCGTCGAGTCCCCGGGCCCGGACGATCGGCCTCCCTTGTTCATCGTCGCCATCGGCGACCTGAAGACGTACGCGACTTTGCCGGGATTCATGGACGAGCTGGCGCCTGATGCGGTTATCGTCGACGCCAGGGCGAGGTCCAGAACGCGGGAGATGCTGGACCTAACTCCGCCCGGTGCTCTACGGCTCATAGATCCCTTCACATACCTCTCGCGGTCACCGCAGCCGTATCGGCCGGCGTACTACAGGGGGTTGGCGTACGGCGACGGTCCCGCGCTGCAGGTGTTCCCCACTGCGGACGCTCGCCGTGACTATGTCCGGCAGGTAACGCTCGAGCAGGTCCAGTACGAGGCAACGGCGGTGCTGGCACCGTACTTCTACGCCAGCCTTGGCGAACTGGACTGGGTGAAGCAGAGTTTGGAATGCGCGGTGGTAACCCGGGAGGTTCTTGCTGAGCTGGCGCCCGAGCGGGCAGGCGAAGTTGAGCCGGTGTGGACCACGGTCGCCGTCACTGCATCATGGCTCAGCGACGAACGTCACCGCGACAACCTGCTTGGGTTGATCACTGGTCATGACATCGAGACCTTGCACCTGCTGGTGTCCACAACGCAGCCTTCGTTCGCGCCGCTGCGAGACGCCGCCACCTTGGAAGGGCTTGGTGATGTTCTCGCGGTCATGCGGGAAGCACAGGTGCCCGTCGTGCTGGGTCGTCGCGGTCCGGAAGGGTTGCTGGGCGTCGCACTCGGCGCAGCCGGATGGACGGTTGGGGTCCGGGCCACGCAGCAGAACATGAGTCCCCACCCTGATGCGGATAACAACGGAGGGCGAGGCTACGACCGGGTGTACGTTCCGCAGCTGTTGAACACGTTGTCGGCGCCGACGTACCAGACATTCTCGGAGTCTGTTGATGGCATCAAGTTGGACACCGAACCAGGCCGCGCCCTGCAAGAGGCGAATCCGACCATGGAACAACTGACGTCAGAGCAAGGGGACTGGCTGCGTCATCACAACCTCCTCGCCATGAGAGCGCAGGCAACTGAGCTTGCAAGACAACCTTCGGCGAACCGCAGGCAGCTTCTCCTGTCGTGGGTGTCGTCTGCCCGTCGCCTGTACTCGCTTGCCCCACCGCCAGGTATGGAGGGTGAGTCAGGCACGTTCCTCGACGCTTGGCGGGCCGTTCTGTAACCCCTCGTTCATCCCTCCGCCACCCCACGAGGACCTGACAACGGGGCGGGCAAGTTCACGCCGTTACTGGGCTACCAGCCGGTCTGGGTGACGGTGACTGCAGCGCTGAAAGGGTGCGCTCACCCGCCCAACGCCGACGCGCAGGCTGCAGTGGGGCACGTGCGGCCGTACCGACGACCTCGTCGACAACGCCGGTCACGGCGACGGCCAGAACGCCGACACCGACCCGGCGCGCCTCGCGGATCAGCAGCTCCCCAACTCGTTCGTACGGCATGGCCACGTAGCTGCGTTCGGCGAAGATGCGGTAGCGGACGGCCTGTGCCAACGCTCGGCGCCAGTTGCTCAACTTCAGTTCCACTGCCACGAGGTCAGCGAACGGGTCCGTGACCTGCAGACCGGATAAGTAGGTTCGGTCCTTACCGCGGGCTCCTTCCCGCAGCAGGCCAGCCTCGACCAGGGGCCGCACCGCCCGAACGTGCAGGGACCGCCATCCGTGCGGAGCCAGCTCCCGCAGATCTGATTCCGTCCGGGTCACGCGACACGCTTCCAGAACGAGCAGCTGCATCTGGTCGTTCACGGCGCGACGGTCGCGAGTAGTGCTGCCGTCGGCGCGTCGGGCGGCAACGAGGTCGGCGACACCCCATCCGGCGTCGAGTTCGTGGACGACAGCGCGGGGGCCGTCGAAAGTCTCCAGCCAGTGTTGGACCGGCGCCGCCAGTTGCACCTCTGCGGTGAAGGGGTGTGCCATGCGGGAGACGGTGCTGGCGGGGCGACTCGCAACAACAGTCATCGTCTCCCCTTGCTGGCCGGCTACTTCCGCTCCGACGCACCCTAACCCACCCTTTGGGGTGGGGTGCGCGGAACCGGCTACGGTCCAGCCCGGCAACGGACAGACCGCGCGCCCTTGATGCGTCCTTGCCGGGGCGTCAGGTGCTCTGGGGCGAATCTGTTGCAAACGCGGCTGCTCCTGCGACAGGTAGATCAAGTTCACGAACGCCATTTTGAAGTGCTCGACCGACAGGGCCTGACACAGGGCTACGCTGACAGCGTAGTATGCACTCATGACGGCGCCAACGGGGCTACGGACGTCATCGCCAGGGAGAGTGTGCGGCAGGCCCGCATCATTCTCGGAGGCCATTGTGGTTCGCATCGTGGATTGGACCAGCAACATGGGGCATTGCCTGGTGCACCACCTGGGGAATGAGCGCGGGAGCCCGTGATGCACAAGCCAAGGTTCGCGGGTTCAAACGATCCCCCCGCTACCAACGCGTCACAGACAGAAGGCCCGGACCACTGGTCCGGGCCTTCTGGTGTAGCCGTCAACCTTGGACAGCATCAAGGGGTGACGGTTGCCTCGTAGGTGAGGATTTCGGTGCCGTTGGCCTCTTCGCCGTTGTCCGGGGCGACGCGCATCGTCAGGTGTTCGCCGTCCGCAGTCATCTTGAACGGGTTGCGCGTGGCCACGTGCCCGGCGCTCGACCACTTCTGGAACGGGATGTCTCGGGTGACCTGGTGGGTCCGCAGGTCGATCAGGGCCACTCCGCCGAGCTCGTACGTTGCCGCGGTCCCGCCAGCGGTCGGGGTCTGGGGAAGGTTCGTCACCCCAGCGCACAGCATCTTGGCGTCGGGGACGTACTGGCAGTCCTGGTAGTCGACGAAGAAGTTCGGGTTGTCCCACGTCTTCAGCTGCTTGCCGGCCAGGTTCCACTCGGCGAACCGCCGCGAGCCCCACGTGTTGCCGACGAGGTGGCCGGTGGTCTTGTCGAGGACGATGCCGCCGAAGTGGTCCGGTACCTCGAACTGTTTGTGGACCGCGAGGGAAGCCGCGTCGACGCGGTAGATGATGGCGCTGGAGTCGGGGCGGTACTGCGCGACGGGGACCCACACGTTGGTGCCATCGAAGTCGATGCCTCCCGGGTGGTACATGTCGCCCTCGCCGAGCTTGATGTCCTTCTGCAGGTTGCCCGCCTTGTCCATGACGAACAGGTGGCCGACGCCCTTGCCCGCGGGCCGGTCGTAGCCGCCCTGCGGGGTCGGGTACTTCACCGTGGGCTCGAGGATTTCGACCGACGACAGGAAGATGTGGTCGGGAGTGAAGGCGATGCCTTCGGTGTGGAACGTGGGGAAGTTGAGCTTGAGCTTGCTGGTCTGCTGCCAGTCCGTGTTCCGCGTGACCTTCCCGAAGTCGTCGGCGAGGGTCGTGTTCGTGGCGTGACGGGGTCGGGCGTCGGCTGCCTGAGCGGTTGCGCTGGCGACGGCTGCCCCGCTCAGGGCGACGGCGGCGGTGGCGCTCAAGGCGAGTGCTCGGGTGCGGGTGCGGTTCATGGGATGTCTCACTTTCGGGGGCGGCTTGCCCCTGCAGGGGTTCGTTTGACGCCTCGCGACGCTATGCAGCGCGGGTGAACGGCAGTGGGCGATCAGCGACCCATCGGCTGAACAGGCCCCGTTCCGGCGAGGCCGCCGGTGGGCCGCCCCGGTAGTCCCCCGCTGCTTCACGTGGACGTCATGCGCACGTCCCCTTTGGGGCGGTATGGGTGCCTACCGTTCGAGGCGTCCCACTCCCTTCCCCCCAGGAGTTCTCATGCACCTGCGAACAGGTTCCCTGCTCGCTGCCTTCGTCACGGTTGCGGCTGGTGCCGCTGGCGTCTCGCCCGCACGCGCCGCCGAGCCCGGCCCGGTCCTGCCCCAGAAGACCCACTTCGACCTGCAGGCGCACCGCGGCGGCATCGGCATGACCACCGAGGAGTCCCTCCAGGGTTTCGCCAAGGCGCTGCGGCTCGGCGTGACCACCCTCGAGCTCGACACCCAGGTCACCAGGGACGCCAAGGTCGTCGTCAACCACGACCGTCAGATCAGCGCCCAGAAGTGCCAGGACACCGCGCCGGTGACGCCCGGCGACCCGCAGTTCCCCTACGTGGGCAAGTACATCAAGGACCTGACCCTGGCCCAGATCAAGACCCTGGACTGCGGCTACCAGCAGCTGCCCGGCTTCCCCGAGCAGGAGCAGGTCAAGGGCTTCCGCATGGTCGAGCTGAAGGACGTGCTCGGCCTGGTGAAGGACTACCACGCCAACCAGGTCACCCTGAACATCGAGACCAAGGTCGAGGCCGGCGCACCGGAGCAGACCGCCCCGCGCGAGCAGTTCGTCCGGCGGGTCTACGAGGAGATCCACGCCTCGGGCATCGAGCGTCAGGTCACCATCCAGTCGTTCGACTGGGGCGCCCTCAAGACCATGCACACCCTCGCGCCGAGCTGGCCGCTGGTCGCCCTCAGCAACTACGACTTCCTGCAGGTCGGCAAGCCCGGCGCCTCACCGTGGCTGGGTGGCCTCGACGCCGACGACTTCGGTGGCGACTTCGTCAAGGCGGCTGACGCCATCGACGGCGTCACCGCGCTGTCGCCCAACTACGGCTTCCCGCAGAGCGGCAAGGTCGGCGACCCCGGCTTCCGCTTCTACCCCGACCGGCAGATGGTCTCCGAGGCCCACGCCCGTGGCCTCACGGTGATCCCGTGGACCTGCGACGACCCCGACACCGTGCGCGCGCTGATGGACCTCGGCGTCGACGGCATCATCACGAACTACCCGAACCGCGTCCGCGACATCATGGCCGAGCGCGGCATGCGCCTGCCAAAGGCATACCCCGCACCCTGACCCGGACAGTCACCCCGGCCACGGCCGGGGTGACTGCCAGGTGCGTCATGGCTCCCGGCACGGTCCGGCTACCTCGGCTTGGCGTAGGCCGCGACCCCGGTGTCGACGAGGACGCATGGCTCGTCGCCGACCGTCCAGGCGTCATGCCCGGGGTCGATGTCCATGACGTCACCCGGTCCGATCGCGAGCTCGCTGCCGTCCTCGAACCGGACCGTCATCTGCCCGGACAGGCACAGCCCCGTGTGGTGGGTCTGGCACGAGTCCGTGCCCGCGATCGGCTTGACGTCGTCGGACCAGCGCCAGCCCGGTTCGAACACGCCGCGGCCGAGGGTGAACCCGCCGAGCGTGACCACGTCCATGTGGCCGTGGTCCTTGAAGGGCCGGCGCTCGTGCGGGGCATCGATGTTCTGCTTGTCGGTCATGTTGACCTCTTCCTGGTGGTCGTGCTGTCTGCTGGGCGAAGTGACTGGCTTGCGTCAGCCGATCGTGGCCCGGAAGGCGATGCCCTCGCCCGCGATCCCGGCCGACTCCTCGATGGGGAGGATGGGTTTGGCCGTGAACCGCAGCCAGGGCGTGAACGCGCTCACGGACCGCGCGAGCGTTGCCGCACTGTCCACCTCGATCAGGGCGACGCCGCCGTCCCCGTCGGCGAAGCCGTAGAACGCCTGGAAGTCGGCGCCGGGTGGCGGCTTCCAGCCCTGGAACACCTCCAGGGCCCGGGCGCCGCCTGCTTCGCTGGCATCGGCCCACTCCCACACAACGTGCATCAACATGATCCGCAACCTCCACTTCGGGTCGGATCCGGGTGACGCCGGGGTGACGTCCCCGTTGCGGGCGTCGCAGCCCCTGCCACAGCTGACGTCGATCCCAGCGTCGTCCCGACCTCCACCCGAAACCACCGGCAAAAGTGTGAGGACCGTTGGCCCTGAGCCTCTCGGGCTGTTACCTGTTCTGGCCCGTGACCCACTCGGCGTAGAACAGCCCCAGCCCCGACACCACACAGATGCCGGCGATGATCCAGAAGCGGATGACGATGGTGATCTCGGCCCACCCGACCATCTCGAAGTGGTGGTGGATCGGTGCGATGCGGAAGACCCGTCTCCCGGTCAGCTTGAAGCTGGCGATCTGGATGACGACCGACATCGTGATCATCACGAAGAGACCGCCGAGGACGACCAGCAGGAGCTCGGTGCGCGTCAGGATCGCCAAGCCGGCCAGGGCGGCGCCGAGGGAGAGTGACCCGGTGTCGCCCATGATGATGCTGGCGGGGGAGGCGTTCCACCACAGGAACCCGAAGCAGGCCCCGGCGATGGCGCAGGCAACCACGGCGAGGTCGAGCCCGTCGCGCACGTCGTAGCAGCCGGGGCCGGGAGTGCTGGCGCACGCCTGGTTGTACTGCCACAGCGCGATGCCGCTGTAGGCGCCGAAGACCATGACCGACGCACCGGTGGCGAGCCCGTCGAGCCCGTCGGTGATGTTGACGCCGTTCGAGGCCCCGGCGATCAGCAGGTTGGCCCACAGGATGAACAGGACCAGCCCGAGCACGGGACCGGCGACAGCAAGGTCGACAGGGGTGTCCCGGATGAAGGAGATGGCGGTGGAGGCCGAAGCGCGCCCGGCACCGTCGGTCACGAGTAGCGCCAGCACCGCGAAGACCACCGTCACGAGGGTCTGGCCGGCGAGCTTCTGCTTCGACGTGAGCCCGAGGCTGCGCGCCTTCGAGATCTTCGTGTAGTCGTCGAGGAAGCCGACCAGGCCCATCCCGACCAGCAGGAAGAGCACGAGCAGTGCGCTCAGGGAGAGTCGACCCGGCGCGACCGCGATGGCGCCACTGGAGCTCACCGCGATGAGGAGCAGGTGGGAGACGAAGTACCCCACCACGGTGGCACCGATGATGACCGCGCCGCCCATCGTGGGCTTTCCCCGCTTGTAGTGGTGCTGGGTGAGGTCGTCCCGGATGAACTGGCCGTACTGACGCCGCACCAGGAACCGCGTGAAGAACGGGGTGCCCAGCAGCGACAGAGCCATCGAGATCCCGCCGGCGAGCAGGACGTTGACCATCAGCTTCCCTTCGTGTGCCACCGGCCGTGGCGGACTCGCCGTCCGGGCGGTCCTGCCGGATGGGGCAAGCCGTGACGCGTCCCCCGATGCGCCGCATGCCCTGCTGGTCAGCAAACCTAGGCGACCGGTCGAGCGTCGAAGGTCCCGACGCGCCCGCCGTGTCGCGACTGGTGCGTCACCCGGGCCGCAAGACCGTGGGTCCGGGACCACCACGTGCAACACGGCGCCGAGGTGAGGGGAGGGGAGGGGAAGGGAAGGGTCAGGCGGAGGGCAGGCGCTCGGCCAAGTACTCCAGCAAGGTCTCGAGGTGCTCTGCGTCCAGGGCGCCCGCACTGCGCACGAGCCCGGGGAGACCGGTCTTGCCGGTGACCAGGACACCCTCGACCTCGAGCTCCGCATCGGTCGGCACCGCCGCGTCGACGAAGCACATGACCCCGATCACCGGCACTGCGGACAGCTCGACCTCGTCGAGCAGCGCGCGCACGATCGCAACCCGCCCCTGGGTCGCTGTCACCGTCGAGGTCATGAGGCGTCCGCCGACGAGCAGCTCACGGGCCACCGGAGCCGGCTCGTCGACGGGACGCACCTCGATCGAGGCGTTCTTGGCGCGCACGACGTCGATGACGTACACGCCGCCGGCTCCCACAGCGAGGTGCGCGATGCGGCCGCGCCGACCCGGCATCCGCCGGTCGTGCAGCGACCGGACACCCGCGTCGGCCGCGGCGTCCAGGAGGGCGCGGGTGGCGCTGTCGGGGTTGCCGGTCACGCCCGGGTCCCGGCCGCGGGAGGCGCGCAGTGCCAACAGCCCGGCGGGCAGGAACGTGCGGCGTCGGTGCGACGGGCCGACGATCGCGACGGCCTCGTGCGACACGGCGATGACGTCGGGCGCGGGCGCAGGTGTTACTGGTGCGGCGGCGTCCGCGAGCGGAGCGGGAGCGGCCTGCGTTGCCTTAGGTGCCGCTGCGGGAACAGGGGACTCGACCGAGGGCGCAGGAACGACGACCTCGGCGACCTCGTCGGTCGGCGACGGCGGGGCGAACTGCACGACCACCGACGGCGCCGGGGGATCGACCGGACCCGGCGACACGGGCGCCGCGGGGGGCAGGTCGACCGTGATGCCCGCCGATCGCTGCCAGGCAGGAAGCGAGCTCGGGGCCGACGGCCCCCAGTCGGCGGGGATGACCACGGCGGCGGGCTCGGGCAGCTCGAGGGGCAGGTCGCGGTCGGCCCGGCCGGTCGCCGGCGCCTCGAAGTAGACGCTCGAGAGGTCCTCGGCAGGAGCCGTCGAGAACGCAGCGAGGCAGCTCAGGCACACGACGCGTCCGGGGTGGCGGGTCGAGCCCGCGCGTTCGCCTGCCGCAACGACTACTCCGCAACCGCACACTCCAGCCTCCTTCAGCCGAACGACCTCAGGCACCATGCCACCCACCCCCTACTGGGTTCGAGGTCGCCAATCTGACACCCGCCAGGGCGTGCAGAGCCGCGAAAGGGCGTGAAGGGGGCAGATGTGCCGAGCCCCCGGGTATACGTTCGGTGGAGTTCGGTCTGGACTCCGTCAGTTCGCCTGCGGGATCGGGCCCATCAGCGTAAAATCACGCGACGGCCGCGGAGAGGGCGCAGCGGGCTGTCCGGAAACCGGGTCGCGCAGGCCTGCTACCAGGTGACTTCCCTGCACCCGGTGTGCGTGTCGGGCTCCACCTGCAGGGTGGCGTGCTCGACCCCGAACTGCGACCGCATGACCTGCATGGCGCGGTCCAGCACCCCGTGGGCGTCCGCGCTCTCCGAGGTCACCAGGTGGGCGGTGGCGACGTTCATCCCGGACGTCAGCGTCCACACGTGCAGGTCGTGCACGTCGATGACCCCTTCGACCCCGGCGAGGGCGTGCGCCACCGTGTCGGCTTCCATGCCGGCAGGGGCGTGCTGGCCGAGGACGCCCAGGACCTCGCGACCCAGCAGCACGGCACGCACCGCGACGAAGGCTGCGATCGCGAGCGCGATGCCGGTGTCCCACCAGGCGCTGCCCGTGGCTGCCACCAGCACCCCGGCGACGATGACGCCGACGGATCCCAGGGTGTCGGCGACCACCTCGAGGTAGGCGCCCCTCACGTTGAGCGACTCGGCCGCCCCACCGCGCAGCAAGCTCAGGCAGACGACGTTGACGACCAGGCCGACGGCGCCGACGACGAGCATCGGGCCGGTGGCGACGTCGGGGGAGTCGCCGACCCGGCCGACTGCCTCGACGACGATGTAGACCGCCACGCCGAGCATGAGCAGGACCGCCAGCCCCGAGGCGAACACCTCGGCGCGGTAGGAGCCGAACGTGCGGCGCCCACTGCTGTCGGGCCGCGCTGCGATGCGGGTGGCGACGAGCGCGGCGCCCAGCGCGACCACGTCGGCCGCCATGTGTCCGGCGTCGCTCAGCAGGGCGAGCGACCCCGACACCAGCCCGGTGACGAGCTCGACGACGAAGAAGCCGGCGACCAGCACGAAGGCCGTCCGCAGCCGCCACCGGTGCATGGCCCCCGGGTGTCCGTGCGGGTGACTGCTCACTTGATCGCGGCCGCAGAGGTGGGGTCGGCTGCGTCGGGTCCGCTCTCGCAGCGCATGCGTCGATCCTATGTCAGCACCCGGGGACAGCCGGGTCGGCCGCGCTGCGCGGGGAGGGCGCGCTGGGTCGCGAGGCGCCGCGCTGGGCGGTGCGGTATGCCGGGTGGTGGCCACCCGGCATACCTCCGGCGCGCGGCTGCTGGCCTCGCCCGATGGCGCTCGCAGCACGGTGATGAGCGCGGCGTTCGCGGCGCAGGCGTGCGGCGCGGTACCATCGACGCGTACCGGCTCCCGGCCGTACCGCACTTCTGGCGCCGACTCGGTTCTCCGCCTGGCGGGCCCCGCGACCGTGGTTGTCGGTCGCGCCGTGGGCGCGCCGTCGGGGACGGCACGTCGATCAGTCCCAGCACCATGGGACGAGCAAGGAACGGCCGCTCGGCCGCTCCGCCCGGTGACCACACCGTCCGACGGGGTGGCCCGTCGTTCGCTCGGCCCGCACGTCGCGGGCATCCTTCAGGAGGAGTACTTGGCTCAGCGAGGCCAGCGCCAGTCCGGCGGTCAGCGCCCTGCCCAGCGCGCCCAGCGCCGCGGGCGTGCGCTCGACAACGAGGGCATCATCCCCGTGTTGGCCCGCGCCGTGCGCGAGGTGGAGACCGACGCCCAGCGCGGTCGGGTGAAGCCGTCCGGACGGGCCAAGTTCCAGGTCGTCGCCCTGCTCGTGCGCGAGGAGCGCGCGCGGGTCAAGGCCGACACCACCGTCACCGTGACCGAGCGCGACGGACAGCTCAAGCGGCTCGACGGCGTCGCCACGATCCTGGCCAAGACCGCTGCCCGCGACACCTCCCTGCTGGCCCTGTTGGCCGAGGACGCCGTCGTGAGCGACACCGCGGCGACGCTGCGACGGGACATGCTCCGCGCCGCCGGTCTCGAGGCCGAGCCCGAGGCGGTCGAGGAGGAGGCCCCCGAGGGAGCCACCCCTGGGCCCGAGCGCCGCGCCGTGCCCCAGTCGGTCGTCTCGCGCCAGCTCGCGAACCCGTTCCTGGCTCCCGACTTCAGTGCCGTCGCCCCCCGCAAGCCGACGACCGGACGGCTGGCCAGCTGGGAGCTGCTCGGCCCGCTGTTCCGGGCGTTCGAGTACGGCGGCGACTCCTCCTGCATGCCCCTGCCCGAACCCACCAGCGTCCTGCGCGGCGCCGGCCAGCTGCAGCTGATGCGCCACCAGGGCCAGGTCGTCGCGGCGGCGGCCGCGGGCCACCGCAGCTTCCTGCTCGCCGACGAGCCGGGTCTCGGCAAGACCGCCCAGGCCCTGCTGGCCGCGCGGGCAGCCGACGCCTACCCGCTGCTCGTCGTGGTCCCCAACGTGGTCAAGGCCAACTGGGCCCACGAGGCCGAGCTGTGGACTCCCGGCCACCCGGCCACGGTCATCCACGGCAACGGCGACACCATCGACGGCTTCGCCGACATCGTCGTCGTCAACTACGAGGTCCTCGACCGACACGTGGGGTGGCTGGGAGACCTCGGCTTCCGCGGCATGGTCGTCGACGAGGCCCACTTCATCAAGAACAAGACGTCGCAGCGCTCGCAGCACGTCCTGCAGCTGGCCGAGCGGATCCGCCAGCGCACCCCCAACCCGCTCCTCATGGCGCTGACGGGCACGCCGCTCATCAACGACATCGAGGACTTCAAGGCGATCTGGCAGTTCCTCGGCTGGATCGACGACAAGAAGCCGCGGCACGCCCTGATGGCATCCCTGGAGGAGACCGGCCTGACCCCGGCCGACTCGGGCTTCTACGCAGCAGCCCGCACCAGCGTCATCGAGCAGGGCATCGTCCGGCGGCGCAAGGTGGACGTCGCCGCCGACATCCCGGCCCGTCGGGTGGCCGACCTGCCGGTCGAGCTCGACGACGACGCGGGACGCTCCATCCGCGCCGCCGAGCAGGAGCTCGCGCGCCGACTCGTCAAGCGCTACCACGCAGCCATCGCGGCACGGACCGCCGCTCCGGACGTCGAGGGGATCGACCACGACCTCGTGCGTCGGGTCGCGACCTGGGAGCGCGAGGAGGGCAGCAAGGCCAAGTCGGGCGACAACGTCTTCACCGTCATGCGTCGCATCGGCCAGGCCAAGGCCGGTCTCGCCGCCGACTACGCGGGCCAGCTCGCCCGCAGCGTCGGCAAGGTCGTCTTCTTCGCCAAGCACATCGACGTCATGGACGTCGCCGAGGAGACCTTCGCCAAGCGCGGGGTCAAGTACTCCTCCATCCGGGGCGACCAGACCGCGAAGGTTCGCAAGGCCAACATCGACGCTTTCATCAACGACCCCGAGGTCGCCATCGTCGTCTGCTCGCTGACGGCGGCGGGCGTCGGGCTCAACCTCCAGGTCGCCTCCAACGTCGTGCTCGCCGAGCTGTCCTGGACTGCCGCCGAGCAGACGCAGGCCATCGACCGCGTCCACCGGATCGGTCAGTCGGAGCCGGTCACGGCGTGGCGGATCATCGCCGCGCAGACCATCGACGCCAAGATCGCCCAGCTCATCGACACCAAGGCCGGCCTGGCCGCTCGGGCGCTCGACGGCTCCGACGAGGAGGTCGGGTCGTCGGCCGACGTGCAGCTCGAGGCCCTGGTCGCGCTGCTCACCGATGCGCTCACCGAAGAGCTCGGGGCCGCCGACGACGGCCTCGACGCCCTCGACGACATTGCCCTCGCGGGCACCTCGAAGAAGCCGTCACCGGCGGTGGCGCCGACCGCGCCCGCCCCCGTGCTCGATCTCTTCTCGACCCCGGAGATGTCCGCCACGCAGTAGCCGTGGTCGTCGCCTCGGCTACCCGACGTGCCTCACCCGGGCCAGCGGTTCCGGGTCACCTGCCCGCCGATGACCGACGCGGTCATCACCACGGGTCCGTCGGGCAGCGGGTAGAGCTCGTACTCACCCTCGGTCACCGACGGGTAGACCAGCGAGTGCACGACGCCGTCACCATCGGGGCGGGCCACCACCCCCACGTGCGGGTATGCCGCGTGCGCGGGTGACGCAGCGTGGCCGGAGGTCCCCGCGTGGTCGTGGTCGTGCTCGAGGTAGTGGCCGTGCTCGTGGTGTTCGCGGTGGTGGTCGTGGCCGTCGGTGTGGAGGTGTCCCTGCGCCGTCGGCCCCGCGGCGGTCGCGCCGGCCGGGCGCAGCTCCACCTCCAGGCCGTCGGTCTCCGGTGGCATGACGACCACGAGGGCCCCCACGTCGCCACCGATGTCGAGAAGCACCGGTCCCTGACCGGCATACGGGTTCTCCATCGTTCCGCCCATGGCGGCCTCCTGGCTGTTCGTGTTCCGTTTGTTCGCGGTGTGCTCGGGTGGTCACCCGAGGAGGTCGTGACGGCGGCCGCTGGTGGACCGGGCCGCCGCCACGACGTGGCTCAGGCCGCGGGTGTCCCGGGCATCGTCTGGTAGCCCCCGGCCGGGTGGCCGAGGTAGGGGAACGCGCTGAGGTAGGGCGCGTTCGTGTTCGACGTGCCGTCGGCGAGGCCGCCGGAGGCCGCGTCGGGCGTGAAGGTCGGGTCGACCAGCGGGATGGTCGCCCCGGCCACGGCCCGGAGCTCGATCGCCACGACGTCGTCGATCAGGCGACGGCCGTTCGGGAACCCGGCGGCGTCACCCGCGACGAGCCCGATCGGGTTGGGGTTCGCCGTGGGCGGCACCGCGACGTTGAGGCGCAGCATGTCGGCCTGGGTGCTCCCGGTGTAGTTCTGGAAGCCCGGGACGACGCCCTTGGGGATGCCGGTCAGCAGGATCGCGAGCAGGTCCGCGCGGTCCTTGGTGTAGGCGGCCAGCTTCGGGAAGACCCCCGGGTAGAGGACCGGGAGCAGCTTGGCGAGCTCCGGCCTGGCCACGTACTGGGCGAAGTCGGAGTCGTCGTGGGGCTGACGGGCGTTCCAGCGGTCCTTCTTGGCCATCGGGGTGATGACCTCGTTGAACAGGGGGTTCCCGAGGCGGGAGACCTGGCTGAACGGACCACGCCACGCGTAGCGCCCGGCGTAGTCGTCCCAGATCCGCGACTTCTGCCGGCTGGCCGTGGCCCAGACGCCGATGACGGACCCGGCGTCCAGCGGGTCGCTCGGCTTGTTGCCCCTGCGGGTCAGGTCGGAGATCGGCACCTGGATGGCGATGCTGTGGACATTGAGCCCTTGGGTGCCGTTGACCCCGACTGCCGTCGCCGACGGGATCAGGTGAGCCATCTGGAACGGGCGCAGCGTGCCCAGGTCGAAGATGCTCCCCAGGTCGACGTGGAACCCCTCGGCCCGCTGGCCGGCGAACACCTTGCGTCCACCCTGGATCGAGTGGACCGCCTGGCCGGCCAGGCTGGCGTAGTTCGGCGTGCTGCGCGGGCCGATGTTGACCGGAGGGCAGGACAGCCGGCTGGCGAGCAGTCGGCCGTAGTCGCCCCGCACCAGCCGGGTCACCGAGTAGGACTGGGGACGGTTCCAGGCCGGGTCGGAGATCGAGGTGATGCGCCCGGTGTTGTACAGGAAGGTCGAGTCGTTGCGGACCTTCGTGTGGAACCGGAACTGGTAGGTCACGTCGGCGCGCGCATCGCCGCGGTTGCTCACGTGGATCTCGTAGAGGACGTCGTCGCCGAACTCGTAGAAGTTCGGTCCGCCCTGGGGGTTCTGGAACGGGATGAAGTTGGCGATCAGCGTGACGGTGTCCGGCTGGTCAGGGCTCACGAAGGCGTAGACGTCGGTGTTGTCTGCCACCGGGTCCTTGGAGACCTCTGGTGCTTCGCGGTGCGAGGACATGACTACTTCCTCGCTGCTCGGGTCAGGCGACGGACCAGGTCGGCGTCCTGCACGACGACCTCGTCCTCACCGAACAGGATGGCGACGCGCCCGGTGGTCACGTCGTCGATATAGGCGACGAGGGGCTCGCCGTCCGGTGCGGAGTCATCCGGCCGCTGGCCGGAGGGGGCGGCCAGGGCCCCCGGTGCAGCCGCGAGTGCCGCGGCGGCGGCAGCGCTCGACCCGGCCGCGGCCAGGAAGATTCGCCGTGAGGTGTTGCTCATTGCTCACTCCTTCAGAGTGCGCGGGCAGCGGGATCCCGCGCGGTGGTGGCCTGGTCAGCGCGGGAGCACCCAGACTGACGTGACCCACCTCACATTCGGGGCGGTCGGCCTCGCTGGATTGGCGTCGGCGAAAGCGCCGCACCTCTGGCCACCGGCGTCGGCGAAAGCGCCGCACTTCTGGCCACCCATGTCGGGGTATGGCGTGAAAGGGGGGCGCGGATGCGGCACGGCTGGCCAGAAGTCGGGGTGGTCGGGGTGGTTCGCGCGCTGGCCGCGCGGGAGCTCGCGCAATGGCCGCGCGGGAGGTCGCGTCAGCTGGCGGCGGCGCGGCCGAGGGCCAGGGCGAGGC
Source organism: Pedococcus sp. P5_B7 (assembly GCF_054049895.1). Lineage (NCBI taxonomy): Bacteria > Bacillati > Actinomycetota > Actinomycetes > Micrococcales > Intrasporangiaceae > Pedococcus > Pedococcus sp. P5_B7. The sequence goes on along the minus strand of NZ_JBFULM010000002.1, from coordinate 703,089 downwards.
GGTGGGCAGCGGTGGCCACGGAGTGCCCGAGGGTCACCGCGCCCTGCCCGACCTCGAACTGCGCGCCACCACCGACATGCACCCGCAACACCGGGTCGGCGGCGCGCAGGGCGGCGACCGTCTCCCGCGTGGACAACACGTCGGTGGGGGTGGGGGTCCCGATCACCACCGCGGCCGGCCGTTGCTGCTGGACGACACGGACCCAGTGCTGGGCGGGCAGGTCGGCCCCGAGGTAGAGGACGTCGACGCCGGCCCGCCGCAACATCACACTGAAGGCGAGGATCCCCAGCTCGTGCTGGGCCCCTCGCGGCAGCCCCACGGCCACCCGTGGTCCGCCGGCACTCGGGGTGGCCGCCGCCAGCTCGATCGCCAACCGTCGGTGCACGGTCGCGCTCACCACGTGCTCACCGGCGACGTCCACCCGCCCGGCCCGCCACTGCGCCCCGAGCATCTCGAGGGCGGGCATCAGCCAGACCTCGACGACCTCCTCCAGGGGGCCGGCCGCGAAGGCGGTCGTGATGGCCTCGTCGATCGCAGCCGGGTCGAGCTCGGCGGCCCCGCGGGCCAGGGCTGTGACGTCCCACGACCCGGACGCGTCCCGGTCGGCTGCGGAGTCATCCGTCGAGGGAGCGTCGGCGATCTCCCCGCCGTCCTGCTCCTCGGTGGCGAGATAGGGATCCCAGGGCGCGTGTTGCGGCTCGCCCTCCGAGGTGACGTCGGAGCGCAGGTGCTCGGCGGCCTGACTGGGGGACCAGCCGGCCGCAACGAGGGCGCCCATCGCCCGCAACAGCTGCAGGCCCTGCTCGTCGTACAGCCGGTAACCGCCCTCGGTGCGCACCGGGCGCACGAGTCCGTAGCGGCGTTCCCACGCCCGGATCGTGGCGGACGGGACGCCGGTCAGACGGGCGGCGTGCCCAATCGTGTACACCCCCGCAGGGTCCCACATCGTTGCGCAAAGCATGGACAAGTTCGCTGGTGAGGGGCCCAATCGGGGGAGGCGGCTGACAGGATGACGCCATGAGCGGACCCCTCCTGCCCGAGGTCGCGCCGGGCCGGGTCGTGGGGGTCGACGTGGCCCGTGCCCTGGCTCTCGTGGGCATGATGGCCACGCACATGCTGCCCGGACTGGTCGGCACCCACGTGCCGTGGGCGCAGCAGGTGGCCGGCGGCCGCGCCTCGGCCCTCTTCGCGGTGCTGGCCGGGGTCAGCGTCGCCCTCGTCAGCGGCCGGACCCGGCCGGCGCACGGACGAGCGCGGTATGCCGTGTCGACCAGGTTGGTGGTCCGCAGCCTGGTCATCGGCGCCATTGGCCTGACCTTGGGGCTGGTGCCGACCGGGATCGCCGTGATCCTGGCCTACTACGCCGTCCTCTTCCTCCTCGGCCTGCCCTTCCTGGGGCTGCGGGCGCCCGCGCTGGCCGTGCTGGCGGGCGTCTGGGCCCTGGCCGGGCCGGTCCTGTCCCTGGTGCTGCGACCGCACCTTCCCGCCCACGAGGTCGGCAGCCCCACGCCCGGCTCCCTGGCCTCGCCCCTCCACCTGCTCAACGAGCTGCTCTTCGTCGGCTACTACCCGGCAGCGGTCTGGCTGGCCTACCTGCTGGCCGGGATGGCGATCGGTCGCGCAGACCTGCTCCGCAAGGGCATCGAGGTGGTGCTCCTCGCCGGCGGCGCTGCCCTCGCGGTGGCCGCCATGGTGCTCTCGCGGGCGCTCCTGTCCCGCGACGACGCCTGGGCCGCGCTCGGGGCGACCTACCCGGACCAGGGGGTCGGTGCGGACCATGAGCTCCTGGCCGCCGCCCTGACCCACGGTCTCCACGGCACGACCCCGACCGACTCGTGGTGGTGGTTGGCCACGGTCGCCCCGCACTCCGGGTCGCCCCTCGACCTGGCCCAGACGATCGGCAGCGCCATGGCAGTGCTCGGGCTGTGCCTGCTGGGGACGCGGGTCCGGCCCCGGGTCTGGGCCGCGGTCTTCGGCGCCGGGGCGATGACGCTGAGCCTCTACACGCTGCACGTCCTGATCATGGGAGAGGGCTGGTGGCCGGACCTCGAGACGCCCGGCAGCTACCCCGACCAGGTGCTCATCGTGCTGGGCGTGGGAGCCGTCTTCGCGCTGGTGCCGCTCAGGGGGCCTCTCGAGGCGTTCGTCGCGCTGCTGTCCCGCACAGCAGCCGCGCCGTGGACGGACCCTGCCCGTGACCCCGAGCCCAGGGCAGGCGCAGGACCATTCCGGTGACCCAATCCAGCAGGTCAGGCGTGCCGAATCACTGCCGACCCGTCACCGAGAATGGATGGACCCCCATGTCTGCACCACGCCGCGCCGTCATCGGCAGCGGAGTCGCAGGGCTCACCGCCGCCCACGTGCTCAGCACACGCGGCGCCGTGACCCTCTACGAGGCCGACCGGCGCCTCGGCGGCCACGCCGACACCCACGAGGTGACGGTGGACGGCCGGACGATCGGCGTCGACACCGGCTTCATCGTCCACAACGACCGCACGTACCCCACCCTGCTCCGCCTGTTCCGTGAGCTCGGCGTGGAGACGCAGGAGTCGGACATGAGCATGTCCGTCCGCGACGACGAGGCGGGCCTGGAGTATGCCGGTGCGCGGGCTGCCCGGGGACTCTTCCCACGAGTGGCCAACCTGACCAACGGCAAGTACCTGCGGATGCTCACCGAGGTGAAGAAGTTCCACCGCGAGGCCAAGGCGGTCCTCGCCCGGCAGGCCACCGACGCCGACCGTGACGAGACCCTCGGCTCCTTCGCCGGACGCTGCGGTTTCAGCCCCTACTTCACCCGCCACTTCCTGGAGCCGGTCGTCGCCGCTGTCTGGTCCTGCGACCCGTCCGTGTCGTTGCACTACCCGGCGCGCTACCTGTTCGAGTTCCTCGACCACCACGGCATGCTCACCGTCTTCGGCTCGCCCACCTGGCGCACCGTGACCGGTGGCTCCAAGCGCTACGTGGAGGCAGTCGCTGCCGGGATCGAAGACATCCGGTTGTCGACTCCCGTGCGTTCGGTCGTCGAGACCGCGAAGGGTGTCGTGGTGACGGACGCCCACGGCACCGAGGACGTGTTCGACTCGGTGGTCATCGCCGCACACCCGCACCAGGCCCTGGCCATGCTCGCCGAGCCGACCCGTGCCCAGCACGACGTGCTCAGCGCGATCACCTACTCGCGCAACGTCGCCCAGCTGCACACGGACGAGTCGGTGCTCCCTCGGACGTCGGGGGCGCGCGCTTCGTGGAACTACTGGCGTCGGGCCGAGGGTGACGGCACCGGAGTGCTGGTCACCTACGACCTCACCCGGCTGCAGAGACTCGACGTGACCGACCGTCGCTTCCTCGTCACCCTGAACGGCGTGGACTGCGTGGACCAGGGTCTCGTCATCGACACGATGCACTACGAGCACCCGCTCTACACTCCCGAATCCGTTGCGGCGCAACGTCGCCTTCCCGAGATCAACACCGCTCGCATCGCCTTCGCGGGGGCCTACCACGGGTGGGGCTTCCACGAGGACGGGGCGCGGTCCGGTGCGGTCGCCGCCGAGGCGCTCGGGGTGCCGTGGACCGAGGACGAGCCTTCTGTACCTGCCGGTCGCCACCGCGCCGACGTGACCCTGGACGCGCGCGAGGTCGCGCCGGTCGACGACGCGACGGGTCTCGTCGGCGAGGCCGAGGGTGACCTCGAGGAGGTGGGCGCCCGATGAAGGCACCTGCCGCCACACGCATCTACGCGACCTCGATCGTGCACGCCCGCACGACCCCACTCCGCCACAGCTTCCGGCACCGCAGCCACACCTGGCTGGTGGACCTCGACGAGCTGCCCCGACTGGGGCTGCTGGGTCGGCTCGCGAGCTTCGAGTCACGGGACCACCTCGGGTCGCCGGACCACACGCTGCGTGAGAACCTCGACACCTTCCTCGCCACCGAGGGGATCGACCTCGACGGCGGACGGATCCTCATGCTGGCCATGCCCCGGGTCTTCGGCACCGTCTTCAACCCCATCAGCGTCTACTGGTGCCACACCCCCGACGGACGGTTGGCCTGCAACGTGGTCGAGGTGCACAACACCTACGGCGACCGGCACGCCTACCTCGTCCACGCCGACGACAAGGGCCACGCCGAGGTCGACAAGGCCCTCTACGTCAGCCCCTTCAACGATGTCTCGGGCCGCTACCGGCTGACCATCCCGACCCCGGGCGAGACCGTGCAGGTGCAGGTGGTCCTCGAACGCCCGGACCAGGCTCCCTTCGTGGCCGGCCTGCGCGGACGCGCCTTGCCCGTTCGTGCCACGACGGTGCTGCGCCTGGCCGTCACCCAGCCCCTCGAACCCCTGGCCGTCGCTGCGCGCATCCGCTGGCACGGCATCCGCCTGTGGTTGCGCCGCCTGCCGGTCCAGCCACGCCCTTCCCACCACCAGGAGGCAGTCCAGTGACCACCGCCACCGCCGGCCTGTCCACGCGGCCCGCCATCGACGCCAGCCGCTGGCCCGACCTCACCGCCCGTCGCGCCAAGGCGCGTCGCGCCGTCGAGGGCGCCGTCGCCCGCAAGATCTTCCTCTCGGTCGCGCGACGGCTGCCCGTGCGCATCCAGCTCGGGCGTGAGGCGATCGTCGGGGGCGCCGCCACCGACACCACCGCGCCCCTCATGGTGATCGAGCGCCCCGAGAGCTTCTTCGCCGCGCTCGGCGCCGGTGGGCTGATCGGCTTCGGCGAGTCCTACATGACCGGAGACTGGAACGCCGACGACCTCGGCGGCCTGCTCGAGGTCTTCGCTGCCCAGATGGGGACGCTCATCCCCGAGCCCCTGCAGAAGCTCCGCGCCTTCTACGTGGCGCGGGCCCCGCACACCGAGAAGAACACGACGACCAACACCCGCACCAACATCGCGCGCCACTACGACCTGTCCAACGACCTGTTCGCCACCTTCCTCGACGGCACCCTCAGCTACTCGTCGGCCCTCTTCGACGGGGCGGAGGACTCCGGTCGGGCCGTAGCCGGTGAGGCCGTCACGACCAGCGTCCCGAGCACCGTCCCTGCGTGGGAGCAGCTGGCCGACGCCCAACGGCAGAAGATCGACCGGATGCTCGACTCCGCCGGCGTGGGCGACGGGAGCCGGGTCCTGGAGATCGGCACCGGTTGGGGCGAACTGGCCATCCGCGCCGCGTCGCGCGGTGCCCGGGTGTTGTCCGTGACCCTGTCCAGCGAGCAGCAGGCGCTGGCCCGCGAGCGCATCGCCGCCGCCGGCTACTCCGACTCCGTGGACGTCGAGCTGCTCGACTACCGGTTGGTCGAGGGGGAGTTCGACGCGGTCGTGTCGGTCGAGATGATCGAGGCGGTCGGCCACGAGTACTGGGGGGAGTACTTCCGCAAGATCGACAGCGTGCTCGCCCCGGGTGGCAAGGTCGCCATCCAGGCGATCACCATGCCGCACGACCGGATGCAGGCCACGAAGTACACCTACACGTGGATCAACAAGTACATCTTCCCCGGCGGCTTCCTTCCTTCGACCGAGGCGATCATCGACGTCAGCGAGGCGGAGACCACCCTCCACGTCAGCGAGCGGCTCTCGTTCGGGCAGCACTACGCCGAGACCCTGCGCCTGTGGGACGAGCGCTTCCTCGACTCCCTCGACCGGGTGCACGCGCTCGGGTTCGACGCGGTCTTCCACCGGATGTGGCACTTCTACCTCGAGTACTCGCGAGCCGGTTTCCGCTCCGGCTACCTTGACGTCCAGCAGGTCGTGCTCGAGAGGAAGGCTGCCTGATGACCACCATCGAGAGAGTCGATTTCCCAACCGGGACAAGGCGATCCGGCGTCGCAACTGAGATCGCCAACGCGCTTGCCCCGTTCGTCGGCGGCGAGCTGCCGTTGCGCCTCACCGCGTGGGACGGCAGTGAGGCGGGGCCGGCAGGTGCCCCCCACGTCATCCTCCGGTCGCCGCGCGCGCTGCGCCGGCTGCTGCGCCACCCGGGCGAGCTCGGAGCCTCCCAGGCCTACGTCACCGGCGAGCTCGACGTCGAGGGCGACCTCGACGAGGCGCTGACCCACGTCTGGTCAGTGGCGCGCGAGCGCCGGCTCACCGGCATACGTCCCACTCCTGCCGCCCTTGCGGCGGTGCTCAAGGTCGCCCGTGGCGCAGGCGCCATCGGCCTGCCACTTCCCGCCCCGGCCAGCCAGGCTGCGCTCAGCGGACGGCGGCACAGCCTCGGCCGCGACCGTCAGGCGATCCACCACCACTACGACCTGTCCAACGACTTCTACAGCCTCATCCTCGACCCCCACATGGCCTACTCGTGCGGCTACTGGCGGTCCGAGGAGGACGGCTACACCGTCGAGGACGCCCAGCGCGACAAGTTCGAGCTCGTCGGCCGCAAGCTCGGGCTGGGCCCGGGATCGCGGCTGCTCGACGTGGGCTGTGGCTGGGGTTCGATGAGCCTGTATGCCGCGGAGCACTTCGGCGCGCAGGTCGTCGGGGTGACGATCGCGGTGGAGCAGAAGCGGTTCATCGATGCCCGCATCGCCGAACGGGGACTGCAGGACCGGGTGGAGATCCGGCTGCAGGACTACCGCGACGTGCCGGAGGACGACTTCGACGCGGTCGTGTCCCTGGAGATGGGCGAGCACGTCGGCCAGCGCAACTACCCGACCTACGCGAAGGTGCTGCACGACCGGGTCCGGCCTGGCGGCCGCGTCCTCGTGCAGCAGATGTCCCGCCGTGGCCGTCACCCCGGTGGTGGCCCGTTCATCGAGTCCTTCATCGCGCCCGACATGCACATGCGACCGGTCGGCGAGACCGTCGACCTCATCGAGGCCTCGGGGCTCGAGGTGCGTGACGTGCATGCCCTGCGCGAGCACTACGTGCGCACCGTCGCAGCCTGGCACCGCACCTTCGAGGACAACCTCGACCAGGTCATCGCCCTCGTCGGTGAGGAGGTCGCGCGCGTCTGGCGGCTCTACCTCGTCGGTGGTGCGATGGCCTTCCGCGACGGCCGGATGGGGGTCGACCAGATCCTCGCCGTCCGCCCCCACCACGGGGAGTCAGACCTCGAGCCGGTGCGACCGGCGGGCTGGTCCTGATGTTCGACGGCTCGAACTTCCTTGCTGTCACCGGGTTCTCACTCCTGGCGATCATCCTGCTGATGGTCGCCACGGCCGTGGAGGGGCATCGCCAGGGCAGGGTCAGCGTCGTCGACACCACCTGGGGGCTGGGCTTCGTCGTCGTCGCAGCCGTGGCCGCGGTGGTGGGTGACGGGGCCGGCTGGCGTCGAGTGGCGCTGCTCGTCATCGTGGCCGTCTGGGGGCTGCGGCTGGCGTGGCACATGCACCAGCGCAACAGTGGCAAGGGCGAGGACCCGCGCTACGCCGCCATGCTCGAGAAGGAGACCGGCAACCCGACCCTCGTCGCCATCCGGAAGGTGTACGGCATACAGGGGCTCTCGGTGTGGTTCGTGTCGCTGCCGATCCAGGTCAGCGCCGCCGCGGGCGGGGGAGCGGTGGTCGTCGCGCTGGTGGGCCTGGCCCTCTGGCTGCTCGGCGTCTGCTTCGAGTCGCTGGGCGACAAGCAGCTCAAGGACTTCAAGGCCGACCCTGCCAACAGGGGCACGGTGATGGACCGTGGTCTGTGGTCCTGGACGCGGCATCCCAACTACTTCGGGGACTCCTGCGTCTGGTGGGGGATCTGGCTCGTGGCGGCGAGCGCCTGGCCCGGTGTCCTGACCATCCTCTCGCCCGTGGCGATGACCTACTTCCTGGTTTTCGCAACCGGCGCAAGGCTGCTCGAGAAGCACATGGCGGAGCGCCCCGGGTATGCGGAGTACCAGCAGCGCACCAGCTACTTCCTGCCGCGACCACCTCGACGCTGACGCGAGAGTTCAGGGGCAAACAGCCACAAACCCCGGTCTGACCCGCTACTGTGCTCGATTGGCGAGCAGGGCGCCACGGAGCTGGGTCGAGCGGAGGTGTCGACGTGGATGGTGTCGCCATGGACGACGCCGTCGCTGCCGCGAGGACCGGTGACCCCGCCGCCTTCGGCCAGCTGTGGCGGGAGCTGTCGCCCCGCGTGGCCGGGTACCTCCGCTCCCACGGTGTCGCCGACGCCGAGGACGTCACGAGCGACGTGTTCCTCGCGGTCTTCCGCCAGATGGGGCGGTTCTCGGGCGGAGGGGCAGCCTTCCGCGCCTTGGTCTTCACCGTCGCGCACCGCAGGCAGGTGGACTGGCACCGCCAGCGGACCCGCTGGGGCACGTGGGTGACCCTCGACGAGGCCGGACCTGACCCGACCGAGCCGTCGGCCGAGGCCGCAGCCCTGGGCCTGCTCGCGGAGAAGCAGGTCGCCGAGGTGCTCGACACTCTCACACCCGACCAGCGGTCCGTGCTGCTGCTCCGGGTGGTGGCCGACCTCAGTCTCGAGGAGACGGCGACCGTGCTCGGCAAGGACCTTGGCGCCGTGAAGTCACTGCAGCACCGGGCGCTGGCCCGGCTGCGGAGAAACCTTCCGGGCGCAGCAGGAAGTGAAAAACTTTCGCCAGAGCCGTATCCCGGGGACGCCCTCGCGCGATTGAACCCTCGACATGCCTGAATCCGAGGAGTTCCCCCCCAGCGGACTGCACCTGCCGGCAGACGACCCGGCGGGCCCTGCCGTCGACGCGCTGCGCGCCATGGCATCCCACGGGCCCGTCGAGCCCAGCCCAGAGCTGGCGGCATTCCTCGACGACCCCGCTGTCCTGGGTTCGGGCACCACCCCCACCTCAAGGAGAGATCTCGTGAAGGTTGTTCGACTTCCCATCCGCCGGGCCGGCCGCGTCGCCGTCGCCGTCGGAGCAGCCCTTGCCCTCGCCGCGATCGGCGGCGTTGCCGTGGCCGCGACCGGTGGCACCCCGGACCGTGAGCCCGCCCAGGTGCAGCAGGACGACCCGAGCGACACGACCACGTCGACGTCCACCGAGACCGAGACCCCGGAGACCGAGACGGCCACGGCCGAGCCCGAGGAGTCGGAGACCGCCGACGACGACGCCGAGGACGCCGAGACCCACACCGCCAACCCGACCGCGTCGGCCAACCACCACGATGGCAAGGGCAAGGACGACGAGCACGCCGATGTCAACGGCGGAGGCGTGGTCGACCACCACTCCGAGCACTCGACGGCAGCCCACCAGAACGGTGACGACGACGACCAGGGTGACGACCAGGGCGACGAGCAGGGCGAGGACCACGGCAGCGGCCACGGCGACGACCAAGGCGACGAGGGCGGGTCGAAGGGCGACGACTGAACCGCCTTCCGGACCACGCTGACCGGTCGCTGCCCCGAGCCGTGCGGGGCAGCGACCGGTCCGGCGTGGTGGGTGCGCCCGGGCTAGAGTCCGCTCGTGGACTGTCTGTTCTGCCGGATCATCGACGGCGCGCTGCCGGCGACCGTGGTGCTCGACGAACCGTTCACGCTGGGCTTCCTCGACACCCGGCCGGTGTTCAAGGGACACGTCCTCCTGGTGCCGAAGATCCACGTCGACACGCTCGTCGACCTGCCCCCTGAGCTGCTCCCCGTGCTGATGGGAGCGGCCCAGCGGATGTCCGGGGCCGTGGTGACGGGCCTCGGCGCGCAGGGGTCGTTCGTCGCGGTCAACAACGTCGTCTCGCAGTCCGTGCCGCACCTGCACGTCCACGTCGTGCCACGCACCAAGGGGGACGGCCTGCGGGGCTTCTTCTGGCCCAGGACCACCTACGCCTCGGACGACGAGGCGCAGGAGTATGCCGCGCGGCTGGCTGCCGCCCTCCCGCCGCCGCCCGCCTGACGCGACGTGTTCGGAAGATCCACCGGGTCCTGGCCCGGTGGATCTTCCGAACAACGTGGTCGGGCTGTCGGGGGTGACTGGCAGGATCGGCACCGTGCGCAGCCACCTCGTCACGTCGTCGCCCCTCGGCGAGCTGACCCTCGTGGCCGAGGACGGTGCCCTGGTCGGCTGCTTCATGGCCTTGCCCGACCGCGACCCGTCCGACGAGACCCTCGGTGAGCCCGCCGAGCCGGGGTCGGCCGACCCGGTGCTGCGCGAGGCCGAGTCCCAGCTCGCCGACTACTTCGCGGGGGAGCGCACCGAGTTCGACCTCCCGCTCGCACCGCGCGGCGACGAGTTCCAGCTCAAGGTCTGGGCCCTGCTGCGGGAGATCCCCTACGGCGAGACGCGCAGCTACGGACAGCTCGCGCGGGTCCTGGGCGACGTCAACCTCAGCCAGGCGGTCGGGTGGGCCAACGGCCGCAACCCCATCAGCATCATCGTGCCCTGCCACCGGGTCATCGGGGCCGACGGCTCGTTGGTCGGCTACGGAGGAGGGCTCGACCGCAAGCGCTTCCTGCTCGCGCTGGAGGAGCCGCCCGCTGACGAGGCACACCGCCTGTTCTGACCGCGCGACTGTGACTGGTGTGACTCCTGTCCGTTTGGTGGTCGTCCGTTCGTCCGGCATTGCCCCGGAGCGCCCGTGTCGGCGAGGTCACGACCGCGAGGATCCACGGGGAAAGGGGGCGCCATGTGGATGCGGAGGCGCCGGGCGGGTGCGGCGGTGCTCGCCGCTGCGACCGTGCTCCTCAGTGCCTCCACCTCGCCCCCGGCAGGCAGGCCGACCGACGCTCACCTGCGACCCACCGCAGACCTCACGGCGCTGGCCCTCGTCGCGGTGCCTGCTCAGTACTCGTTCGACGACCTCGCCCCGACCGAGGCTGGCGCCCGGGAGTATGCCGGGCCACCGGCCCTGGTGCTGGCTGGCCCGCGCATGCCGCCACGACCGCCGCGCACCGGCGCCCACGGCAGCTCGCCCGCCGCGGGGACCCCGCAGGCCGTGCTGGCGGCCGCCTACCGCAAGGCCGTCTCCGGCTCGCCGAAGAGCTGTCACCTGCGAGTCGAGCACCTCGCAGCCATCGGCCAGGTCGAGTCGGGCTCGATCGGTGGCCGGTCGGTGACCTCGGCGCACCGGGTGGCGCCCGCGATCTACGGCCCGCTGCTGGATGGCGGACCGTTCGCGGTGGTCCACGACAGCGACGGCGGTGGCTACGACGGAGACGGCCAGTACGACCGGGCGATGGGTCCGTTGCAGTTCCTCCCCGGCACCTGGCGGTGGGCCGGACGCGATGGCGACGGGGACGGGCGTCGCGACCCCCAGAACGTCTTCGACGCCGCACTCGCGACGGCTGGCTACCTCTGCCTCGGCGGGCGGGACCTGTCGCACGCCGGCGACCTGAGGTCCGCGGTGCTGTCCTACAACCAGTCCGGCCAGTACCACTCGGCGGTGCTGGAGTGGGTGTCGTACTTCCGTCAGCACGGCCTCGCCGCCCTGACCAGTGTGGCCTTCCGGGTCGGATCAGGCGGCCGAGCGAGCGCGTTGGCCGAGCTCGGACCCGACGCGGACCAGGCCGCTGACCAGGCCACCGGACCCGCCAAGGCAACGCCCACCAAGACCCCGGCGAAACAGCCTCCGCCCACCGCGACCGACACCCCGACGGCACCCGTCACGACCAGCCCGTCGACCACGCCGACGCAGCCCAGCCCACCACCCACGACGCCACCCACGACGACACCGATCGACCCCACTCCGGAGCCGACGATCCCGGCTCCGACCACGACGACACCGCCCCCCGCCTCGTCCACCCCTTCGCCGCCCGACCCCGAGCCGTCGCCGGCCGGCTGACCAGGGGGTGGGACGGCGACGTGACGCGCGTCGCACTTCACGCTGGTAGGGGGCCGAACGGCATACCACGGGGTCTAGCGTCGTTGACGAGAGTGACTGCTGGTCCGCACAGCAGACGTCAGTGAGGACGGCACCCCGACAGGGGTAGCCGTCCTTCGCCTTTCACAGGAGAGTGGTGGAATGACCTCGCAGCAGGTGCCCACAACACCGTCGCGTCACCGGGTCGTCGTCATCGGTTCAGGCTTCGGCGGCCTCTTCGGCACGCAGGCCCTCAAGCGGGCCGACGTCGACGTCACGCTGATCGCCAAGACCACGCACCACCTCTTCCAGCCGCTGCTCTACCAGGTCGCGACCGGCATCCTCTCCGAAGGCGAGATCGCGCCCGCGACGCGGGAAGTCCTTGCGCGCCAGCGCAATGCGCGCGTCCTGCTCGGCAACGTCACGCACATCGACCTGGCCGCCAAGACGGTGACGTCCCGCGTCCTCGACCGCGACACGGTCACCGCCTACGACACCCTGCTCGTGGCAGCCGGCGCGGGCCAGTCCTACTTCGGCAACGACCACTTCGCGCAGTTCGCCCCGGGCATGAAGTCGATCGACGACGCCCTCGAGCTGCGCGGCCGGATCTTCGGGTCGTTCGAGTGGGCCGAGCTCGCGAGCACGCCCAAGGAGATCGAGCGACTGATGACCTTCGTCGTCGTCGGCGCCGGCCCGACCGGCGTGGAGATGGCCGGCCAGATCGCCGAGCTGTCCCGTCGCACGCTGCGCAAGGACTTCCGCAACATCGACACCAGCCGGGCACGCATCGTGCTGTTGGACGCCGCCCCGACGGTGCTGGCCGCCTTCGGTGACCAGCTCGGCGCCAAGGCCGCCAAGCGGCTCGCCGAGATCGGCGTGGAGGTGCAGCTGGGGGCCAAGGTCACCGGCGTCGACGCCACCGGCATCGACGTCGAGGACGCCGACGGCACCCAACGCCGCATCGAGTCGGTCTGCAAGGTCTGGGCGGCCGGTGTGCAGGCGTCCGAGCTCGGCGCCCAGCTGGCCGAGCAGTCCGGGGCGCAGCTCGACCGCGCCGGGCGCGTCGCCGTGAACGACGACCTGACGCTGCCGGGGCACCCCGAGGTCTTCGTCGTCGGCGACATGGCATCGCTCAAGGGCTACCCGGGCGTCGCGCAGGTCGCCATCCAGGGTTCGCGCTACGCCGCCGAGCAGCTCAAGCGTCGACTCGCCGGCAAGGAGCCCAAGGGGCCGTTCGAGTACCACGACAAGGGCTCGATGGCGACGATCTCGCGGTTCAGCGCGGTCGCCTCGATCGGCAACCTGCGGTTCACGGGGTTCGTCGCCTGGCTGCTGTGGCTGGCGGTCCACCTCGTCTACATCATCGGCTTCAAGCACCGCCTGACCACCCTGCTGCACTGGGCCGTCAGCTTCCTCGGGCGCGGTCGCTCGGAGCGCACCGTGACCGAGCAGCAGGTCTTCGCGCGCACAGCGATCGAGCAGCTGGGCTCGGGCTACGCCCCGTCGCTGCCACGGGTCGCCGCCGACAAGAAGTCTCCGACCCAGTCCGTGGCCCAGGCGCGCGAAGAGGGCAGCCGCATCCTCTGAGCCGCTGCACCGTGCCCGCTGCGTGAGATGCCGCGTGCTCGGCGTGTGACTCGCCTAGGGTGGCGCCATGCCGCTGGACTACCCCATCCACGAGAAGACGCTGGCCAACGGCCTACGGGTCGTCGTCTCGCCGGACGCCTCCGTGCCCACCGTCACCGTCAACATCTGGGTGAACGTCGGGTCGCGCCACGAGGTGTCAGGGCGGACCGGCTTCGCCCACCTGTTCGAGCACCTGATGTTCCAGGGGTCCCGACACATTGCCAGCGGTCAGCACTTCACCCGGTTGATGGCCGAGGGCGGGCGCCTCAACGCGACGACGTGGTTCGACCGCACCAACTACTTCGAGACCATCCCCAAGGGCGCCTACGAGCTGGCCCTCTGGATGGAGGCCGACCGGCACGGGCACCTGCTCGACGCGGTCACGCAGGAGAACCTCGACAACCAGCGTGACGTGGTCAAGGAGGAGAAGCGCCAGCGCTACGACAACGTCCCCTACGGCACCGCCCTGATCGAGGTGTATGCCGCGGTGTTCCCTGCCGGGCACCCGTACCACCACCCCACGATCGGGTCGATGGAAGACCTGGACGCGGCCAGCCTCACGGACGTGCACGACTTCTTCCGCCGCTACTACGGCCCCAACAACAGCGTGCTCACCCTGGTCGGCGACGTGACCCCGGAGGAGGGGTTCGCCGCGGCGGAGCGCTACTTCGGCCACCTGTCCCCATCGGCCGAGCCGGCCAGACCGGCAGTCCCACCGCTGGAGCCGCTCGCCGCGCCGGTGCGGGTGGACCGACCGGGACACGTCCCCAACGACCGCCTGCACATCGCCTTCCGGCTCCCGGTCGACAACACCCCTGAGTTCTTCGCGGCAGGGCTGGCCATCGACGCCCTCGGCGGTCTCTCGACGTCGCGACTGGTGCAGCGGCTGGTCCGGCGCGAGCAGGTCGCCAACTCCGTGCAGGCGCACGCAATGGGCTTCGTCGACGGTGTCTCGCTGGGGTTCCTCATGGTCGACGTGGCCGACGGCCACGACCCGGAAGCCGTCGAGGCAGCCGTGGTGGAGGAGCTGGAGCGGTTCGTCGTCGAGGGTCCCACCGAGGTCGAGATGGAGTCCGCGCTGGCGCAGTCCGAGCGCTCGTGGCTGTCCGCTCTGGCCGGGCAGGAGGAGCGGGCCGACCTGATCAGCCAGCACGTGCTGCTCCATGGCGACGGCCAGTTCGTCAACACGTTCCTCGACCGGATCGGCGAGGTCGGGCCGGACGACGTCCGTGCCGCCGCCGCCCGCTGGCTGCGGCCCGAGAGCAGGGCCGTCGTCCGACACCTGTCCGTCCGTGACGAGGAGGAGGTGGCATGAGCGACGTGACCGACGTCGTCGACCGCGCGGTCGACGACGGCACCCCGCCCGAACCCCCGGTGCAGGCCCCCGGCGCGTGGCAGTTCGCGACCCCGGCGCGGCACACGCTGTCCAACGGCATCGAGCTGCTGGCCTACGACATCCCGGGGCAGTACGTCATCTCGGTGCGCACGGTGCTGCCCTTCCCGTTGTCCGTCGAGCCCCGCGAGGTCGAGGGCGTCGCGAGCATCATGGCCCGGCTCCTGGATGAGGGGACGGCCGAGCACTCGCCCGAGGAGTTCGCAGAACTGTTGGAGCGCAAGGGAATTGCCCTCGGCGCCTCAGTCACCGACGGTGGGCTCGGGGTCGACCTCGACGTCCCGAAACGCCGTCTCGCCGAGGCCCTCGACCTGCTCCGCCAGGCGCTGGCCGAGCCGGTCTTCCCCGAGGCCGAGGTGGACCGCCACCGCAAGACCCGGCTCGCCCAGATCGAGCAGGAGCGTGCCCTCGCGCCGCAGCGCGCCGCGCAGGAGTTCATCGCGACCTTCTTCGACGGGGCCGACCGTGCCTCGCGACCCACGGCCGGCACCACCGCCAGCATCTCCGCCCTGACCCGCCAGCACATCGTCGACTTCCACGCCGTGCGGGTCGGCCCGACCGGCATGACCGCCGTGGTGGCCGGCGACCTCTCCGGCCTCGACGTCGTGGCCTTGGCCGAGGACACCCTCGGCAGCTGGCGCAACGCCGCCCACGTGCCGGCCCCGACCGCCACGGCCCCGCGGCGTGCCACTGACGCGGCGCGAGTCGTGCTCGTCGACCGACCCGGGTCGGTGCAGAGCGAGCTCCTCGTGGGCTGGGCGGGACCGGACCGGCACACGAGGACGGGCTGGGCGGCATACCCGGTCCTGGGCTTCATGGTCGGGGGCTCCCCGAACGCGCGCGTCGACGCGGTGCTGCGCGAGGAGAAGGGCTACACCTACGGGATCCGCTCGGCCTTCCGTCCCCGCCGGGTGGGCGGGCTGTTCCTGACGTCCGGCTCGGTGCGGGCCGACGCGACCGTGGAGTCGGTGCGCCTCCTGCTCGAGCTGCTGGCGTCAGGGCGCGAGGGGTTCAGCCCCGAGGAAGTGCGCGCCGGCGTCGACTTCATCAGCAAGACGGCTCCGGGCCGCTTCGCCACCGCCGACGCGGTCGCCGACGAGGCGGTGTTGATGGCCCTCGACGGCCTCACCACCGAGTTCACGACGCAGACCCTCGAGGCCATGCGCCGGCTCGACGGCGACCAGCTCACCGCGGCCTACCGCGAGTGGGTGCAGGGGGAGTGGACCATCGTCGTGGTCGGCGACGCGAGCTCGTATGCCGAGGACGTGCGTGCCCTTGGCGTCGGCGACGTGAGCATCGTCCCCGCCTGAGCGACGGCAGGTACCCAAGGTGCGGTCCGGCCCCGGCGTGCGTCAGGCGCGGGCGCCCGTACCCAGCCGGTCGAGCACCCGGTCGTGCAGGATGCCGTTGGTGGCGAGCGCGTTGCCGCCCCACGGGCCGTCCTTGCCGGCCAACGAGGTGAACCGACCGCCCGCCTCGGTGACGATGGGCACCAGGGCGGCCATGTCATAGACGGCGAGGTCCGGCTCGGCGGCGATGTCGACCGCGCCCTCGGCGACGAGCATGTAGGACCAGAAGTCACCGAACGCGCGGCTGCGCCAGCAGTCGTCGGTGAGCTGCAGGAACTCCTCGTGCCGGTCGACCTCGCGCCAGCCCTTGAGGCTGGAGTAGGAGAGGGACGCGTCCGCGATGTCGGACACGGCAGACACGTGGATCCGCTTCGCCGCCGCGAGGCTGCGCCCGGACCAGGCTCCTGAGCCGTTGGCGGCCCACCACCGTCGACCCAGGGCCGGGGCGGCCACCAGCCCGAGCACGGGCATGTCGTTGTCGACCAGCGAGATCAGGGTCGCCCAGGCAGGGACTCCGCGGACGAAGTTGTGGGTGCCGTCGATGGGGTCGATGACCCAGCGCCTCGGACCGTGGCCGGTGGTCTCGAACTCCTCGCCCTCGACGGCGTCGCGCGGGCGGGTCCGTTTGAGCTGCGACCGGACGAGCTCCTCGGCGGCCTTGTCCGCGTCACTGACGAGCGACAGGTCGGGCTTGGACTCGACGACGAGGTCGTGCGCCCGGAAGCGGGACATGGTGATCCGCTCGACCGCGTCGGCCAGGACATGGGCAAGGCGCAGGTCGTCGTCATAGGGCACCCGGCCACGCTAGCCCGTCGGGGCGCCACGACGGTGGACCCCGGCTTCCACGGCGGCGTCCGCGGGAGTGGACGGAGGGCGTTGCGCCTCCGTCAACCACCGTAGGGCATTCCAAACCAAACATCACCAAATAGGGACAAAAGGCACTCGCGCCGAAGATCTGCTCTCAAGTCGGCGGCAGGACGATCACGTTTTTGTCTCGGGTTGGCCCAGAGCGTCGCCTTTACTCCTTCCTTGCCCTTTCATGGGTGCCACAACACGAACGCCCTGTGCGTTACAGGGCTGCGCTCCAATCGGTGCACAGCCCGGACCGACCGCCCATCTGGGCGGCAGACCCTAAGTAGGAGGACGTCAATGCGAGGAACTACTCGCACGGTGGCCCTGGTTGCTGGTATCTCTTCCGTTGCGCTGCTTGCTGCAGCCTGCGGTGGCGGTAACGGCAGCGATGACACCAGCTCCAGCGCCGCTGGCAAGACCGGCGGGGCTGTCACGGTCCGCGGGTGCAACCCCCAGAACCCCCTTGTCCCGGGCAACACGAACGAGACCTGTGGTGGAAACGTGCTTGACGCCATCGCGGCCAAGCTCGTGCACTACAACCCGGAGACCGCTGCCCCCGAGAACGACATCGCGGACAAGATCGAGACGACGGACAACCAGAACTTCACCATCACCCTGAAGAAGGGCTACAAGTTCCAGGACGGCACCGAGGTCAAGGCGAAGAACTTCGTCGACGCCTGGAACTGGGTGGCTGCTGGCGAGAACGCCGCGCTGGGTAGCTACTTCTTCGACCCGATCGAGGGTTACGCCGAGACGCAGTGCACCGGCTCCGGTGACGACCCGTGTGCGGGTGCTGGCAAGGCCAAGACTAACAAGCTGTCCGGTCTCGCGGTGAAGGACGACTACACCTTCACCATCAAGACGAAGGAGAAGGTCTCGAACCTTCCCGTCCGCCTCGGCTACACCGCGTTCGCGCCGGTCCCGGACTCCTTCTTCAACGACCCCAAGGCCTTCGGTGAGAAGCCGATCGGTGCGGGTCCGTTCAAGTTCGACAGCTGGACCAAGAACACCGAGATCAAGATCAGCAAGTTCGCTGGCTACTCGGGCAAGTTCGCCGGCAAGCTGGACAGCATCACGTTCAAGATCTACCAGGACGACGACGCTGCCTACAACGACGTCATCGCCAACCAGCTCGACGTGATCGACACGATCCCGTCCTCGGCCCTGATCGACGACAAGTACAAGACCGACCTGCCGGACCGCAACCTGTCCAAGGCTGTCGGTGTCATCCAGGCGATCAACTTCCCGCCGGCCAAGACCGACCCGAACTACTCGGACGTCAAGCTGCGTCAGGCGATCTCCATGGCGATCGACCGTCCGACCATCGTGAAGCAGATCTTCAACGGCACGCGTGAGCCTGCCACTGGCTGGGTCTCCCCGGTCGTCGACGGCTACAAGGCCAACGCCTGTGGCGAGTCCTGTGTCTTCGACGCTGCCAAGGCCAAGGCCAAGCTCGACGAGGCCGGTGGCTTCAAGGGCGGCAAGATGACGATCTCCTACAACGCCGACGCTTCTCACAAGGCGTGGGTCGAGGCGACCTGCAACTCGATCAAGACCGCCCTCGGTGTCGACTGTGTCGCCACCCCGGTCGTCGACTTCGCCACGTTCCGTAGCCAGATCACGGACCGCAAGATGAAGGGTATGTTCCGCGCCGGATGGCAGATGGACTACCCGTCGATCGAGAACTTCCTCGCCCCGCTGTACGGCACGGGCGCGGGCTCGAACGACAGCGACTACAGCAGCGCCCAGTTCGACCAGCTGCTGAAGGAGGCTGCTGCTGCCAAGGACGGCGCTGCGGCCAACGCCAAGTACCAGGAGGCTGAAGGCGTTCTCGCGAGCGACATGGCTTCCATCCCCATGTGGTACTCGACCGCCCAGTTCGGATGGTCGAACAAGGTCACCGGCGTGAAGGTCACTGCGTTCGGCACGATCGACTTCTCCACCCTGGCGCTCAAGTAAGCCAACCCCCCGCCCCCCCCACGACCTGTCCGGGGTCAGTCGAGGGGTTACCCCCGCCTCCTGACACCCGCACCATCCAAACGACTATGTTGTGAGCAGCACACGGGCGTGCACGTCTCGCCCCACACGACTGGTCTCAGTCACGCCGGCGGGACTCACCCCTCCCCGCGGCGTCCAACAAGGAGGTGACGTGTACAAATACATCCTTCGCCGAATGCTCCAGATGGTCCCGGTGATCATCGGATCGACATTCATCATTTTCTGGATGGTCTTCTCCATGCCTGGCGACCCGACGGCCGGCATGTGTGGTGACCGACCCTGTGCGCCCGGGTTCGTGAAGCAGTTCCGTCTCGAGCACAACCTCGACGATCCCTTCCCGGTCCAGTACGCCAAGTACATGGGCAACGTGGTCACCGGCGACCTGGGCACCAACTTCCGCCAGATCAAGGTGTCCGACGAGCTCGGACAGCGCTACCCGATCACCGGCAAGCTCGCCCTCATGGCGATCGTCTTCGAGACGGTGATCGGCATCATCGCCGGCATCATGTCCGGCGTTCGCAAGGGCAAATTCATCGACAACCTCGTCCTCGTCAGCACCTTGTTCGTGATTTCGGTGCCCGTCTTCGTCATCGGCTTCCTCCTCCAGTTCTACGTAGGCGTGAAGTTGGGCCTCGCCCCCGTGACCTACCAGGCCGACCACCCGACGAGGTCGCTGATCATGCCGGCCTTCGTGCTGGGCAGTGCCTCGATCGCCTACGTCGCGCGCCTGACCCGCACCAACCTCGTGGAGAACCTCCGGGCCGACTACGTGCGCACCGCCGTGTCCAAGGGCCTGACGCGCGGACGCGCCATCGGCGTGCACGCCATGCGCAACTCGCTGGTGCCCGTCGTCACCTTCATCGGTGCTGACTTCGGAGGGCTGCTCGGTGGTGCCATCGTCACCGAGCGAATCTTCAACATCCCAGGCGTGGGAGGCTTCCTCTACCAGGGCATCCACAACCACGACGGCGTGTCCGTCGTCGGCACGGTCACCGTCCTCGTGCTGGTCTTCCTGCTCGTCAACCTTTTCGTCGACCTGTTGTACGGCGTGCTCGACCCGAGGATCAGCCATGACTGAGTCATCGACCATTGCCATTGGCGCCGAGACCGCCGCCCCGGCCGGAGGCCACGACGAGGCTCGGTCGCTGACCTCGGACGCCTGGAGGATCCTGAAGGGCAACCCAGTCTTCTGGGTGTCGGTCGGGCTCATCCTGCTGTTCGTCCTGATGGCAGCCGTGCCGCAGCTGTTCACCCATGTCGACCCCGACGCCGCCCTCCTGAAGGAGGCCCGGCAGAAGCCCAGCGGAAGCGCCTGGTTCGGCCGCGACATCCAGGGCTACGACATCTACTCGCGCACCGTCTACGGTGCCCGTGCCTCGATCCTGGTTGGCTTGTTCGCCACGTTGTTGACGACCTTGATCGGCGTTGCACTGGGCACCCTGGCCGGGTACTACGGCGGGTGGCTGGACGCCGTCGTGTCGCGCATCACCGACATCTTCTTCGCGATCCCGCTGCTGCTCGGCGGCATCCTGTTCATGTCCGTGAAGCCGAACAACCAGGACACCCCGTACCTCGTGGTGGTCGGCAAGGTCGTCATCGTCTTGGCGATCTTCGGTTGGCCGGGTATCGCCCGACTGATGCGGTCCAGCGTGATGCAGGTCAAGCCCAACGACTACGTCCAGGCAGCCAGGGCCCTCGGGGCGACGCCGTGGCGGATCATCCGCGCGCACGTGCTCCCCAACGCCATGGCGCCAGTCATCGTCGTATCCACGATCAACCTCGGTGTCTTCATCGCCGTCGAGGCAACCCTGAGCTTCCTCGGTATCGGGCTGACGCCTCCCGCGATCTCGTGGGGCGTGGCGATCTCTGACGCCCTCGTCGGGCTGCGGACCACTCCGCACATGCTGCTGTTCCCCAGCCTCTTCCTGAGCCTGGCGGTGCTGGCCTTCATCATGCTCGGTGACGCAGTCCGCGACGCCTTCGACCCGAAGTCGCGCTGAGGCGGGAGAAAGACGACACATGACAACCTCTGAAACCATGGCCCGCCAGTCGGCGAAGTCCTCCGGCCAGACCTACACGCCGAAGGACGGCCTCCTGCTCGAAGTGGACGACCTCCACGTCGAGTTCCACACCGCCGACGGCGTCGCCAAGGCGATCAACGGCGTCAACTTCGACCTCTACGAGGGCCAGACGCTGGCCATCCTCGGTGAGTCGGGGTCGGGCAAGTCCGTGACCGCGCAGGCGATCATGGGCATCCTCGACATGCCGCCTGCGGTCATCCCCAAGGGCCAGATCCGCTACTGCGGTCAGGACCTGCTGACCATGCCCGACGAGCAGCGGCGCAGGACCCGCGGCCCGGAGATCTCGATGGTCTTCCAGGACGCACTGTCGTCGCTCAACCCGGTGTTCCCGGTCGGGTGGCAGATCGCCGAGATGTTCCGCGTGCACCGCGGCATGAACAAGTCCGACTCGCTCGAGCGGGCCGTCAAGCTCATGCAGCGCGTGCAGATCCCGGCCGCCAAGGAGCGGGTGAAGGCCTACCCGCACCAGTTCTCCGGCGGCATGCGCCAGCGCATCATGATCGCGATGGCGATCGCGCTCGACCCGGCGGTGCTCATCGCCGACGAGCCGACCACCGCCCTGGACGTGACCGTCCAGGCGCAGATCATGGCCCTGCTGCAGGAGCTGCAGGAGGAGCGCCAGATGGGGCTCATCCTGATCACGCACGACCTCGGTGTCGTCGCCGACGTCGCCGACAAGATCGCGGTCATGTACGCCGGCCGGATCGTCGAGCGGGCGGACGTCTTCGACCTCTACCGGCAGCCCGGACACCCCTACACCAAGGGTCTGCTCGAGTCGATCCCGCGCCTCGACCAGAAGGGTCAGCAGCTCGCCGCCATCGGTGGCCTGCCGCCCAACCTCATGCGGATCCCCCCGGGCTGCGCCTTCAACCCGCGCTGCAAGTACGCCCAGGACGTGTGCCGTGAGGACCGCCCTGCCCTGCTCGAGGTCGCTCCCGGCCGCGAGAGCGCCTGCCACTTCGCCGAGGAGGTCCTCCATGGCTGAGGCCATTCTGACCGCGACCGACCTGGTCAAGTACTACCCCATCAAGGGCGGCGTGCTGCGCCGGACCGTGGGCAACGTCAAGGCCGTCGACGGCGTCAGCTTCGAGCTCCTCAAGGGCGAGACGCTGGGCATCGTCGGTGAGTCCGGGTGTGGCAAGTCCACGCTCGGCCGCCTCCTGATGCGCCTGGAGGAGCCCACCTCGGGCAGCGTGATCTTCGACGGCGTCGACATGTACGCCCAGCAGGGTCGTGCGATGCGTCGGCTCCGGCGCGACATCCAGATCGTGTTCCAGGACCCCTACACCTCGCTCAACCCTCGCAAGACGGTCGGCGACATCGTGGGGGAGCCCTTCGACATCCACCCCGACGTGGTGCCGAAGAAGGGTCGCCGCAAGGCCGTGCAGGACCTGCTCGACCTCGTGGGCCTCAACCCGGAGCACATCAACCGCTACCCCCACCAGTTCTCCGGTGGTCAGCGGCAGCGCATCGGCATCGCCCGTGGCATCGCGCTCAACCCCAAGGTGCTGATCTGCGACGAGCCGGTCTCCGCGCTCGACGTGTCGGTGCAGGCGCAGGTCGTCAACCTGATGGAGAAGCTGCAGGACGAGCTCGGCCTGTCCTACATCTTCATCGCCCACGACCTGTCCGTCGTCCGGCACATCTCGGACCGCGTGGGAGTGATGTACCTCGGCAAGATGGCAGAGCTGGGGGAGGAGGACGAGATCTACGGTCGTCCCACCCACCCCTACACCCAGGCGCTGCTGTCCGCCGTCCCGGTGCCGGACCCGACGCTGCGTGACAAGCGCGAGCAGATCGTCCTCAAGGGCGATGTGCCCTCGCCGGCGAACCCGCCGTCGGGGTGCCGGTTCCACACGCGGTGCTGGAAGGCGCAGGACAAGTGCAAGACCGACATCCCGCTGCTCGAGCAGCGCCCTGACGGCGTTGCCGAGCACCTGTCGGCCTGTCACTTCGCTTCTCCGCGCGAGATCATCGAGACGATCGACCTCACCGAGGTCGACCCGAAGGCGCAGACCGCAGGCGCCTGACCGCACGACCCCTCACGGTGCCGTCCTCCTTCACGGGAGGGCGGCACCGCGTCGTAGACGGGCCCTACTGCCGACCGGGCAGCCGGCGGTTCAGCGAGAAGATCCGCCCGAGCAACGGCATCAGGACGATGTTGAGACCGTGCAGGATCCCGATGATCAGGAGTATGCCGCCGAGTCGGCCCAGCTCGAAGGTCACCTGCTCAGCGGTGACCTTGCCCGAGATCGAGTTCTGCCAGTCCTTCTGGGGCGCGACGTGCACGCTGAAGAGGATGTACGCGGCGAAGATCAGGTAGTAGACGATGTCGGTGAGCACGATGTAGCTCTTGCCGGTGAGCGGGTTGTCGTGGAAGACGTCGGCGGCATACGCCCGCCCGAAGCGCTTGATGAACGGGCCGAGCCACAAGGCGATGGCAAGCAGGGCGAGGTTGGTACCCACCTCCAGGATCCACCAGGGCATGTGCAGTCCTTTCCCATCTTTCGGTGTGAGGGTCAGCACGGCTGCCGTCAGGGCAGCGGTCCCGACCAGCCAGAGGGCCCCGACCCGGGCCAGGCGGCGCCGTCGGGCCCGGTCGTCGTCGATCGAGGCGACTACGCGGGCGAAGAGGTCCGGCGACGGCTCGGCCCGGGTCCCTTCGCTCACGAGGGCTTCGTGCAGGCGTTCCTCGAGGGTGCTCATTGCCTCTCCTCCAGGGTGGTCGCGAGGGCACGCATGCCCCGCTGCAGGTGGGTCTTGACCGAGTTGGTGGAGATGCCAAGGGTCGTGGCGATCGCCTCGACCTGCAGGTCGAGGTAGTAGCGCAGGACGAGGCAGTCGCGTTGCCGGTGCGGCAGCTTGCGCAGTGCCTCGACGACTTCCGAGCGTGACTCCCGGGCGGCGGCGGTCTCCTCCGCGGAGGGCTCGTCGAGGACGGCCGGCGGTCGGTGGCGCAGCGAGACGAGACCGCGCCGGTTGTGGTCGCGGGCCAGGTTGATGACGATCGACCGCAGGTAGGCCGCAGCGCGCTCGGGATCACGGATCCGGTGGGCGCTGCGCGACAGGCGGATGAACGCCTCCTGCACGAGGTCCTCCGCGGCCGTGCGGTCCTCCACGAAGAACCTCGCGAGCGAGACGAGCCGTGGCGCCTCCGCGGCGAAGAGCGCGGCCACGAGGGCGTCGGCGGCAGGGACCGCCAACGCCTCACGTGTGCCACCGTCCACTACGCCCACAGACTCCATCACCTCAACAGACGAACGAGCAGAGCCGTTGGGTGACAACGAATTTCGGTGAATTCTCGTGTCACCCATCGCGTCGTGGTGTCGCGTCAGTGAGGTGTCAGCACCACGGCATCACAGGGCAAGGAGAGCATCATGGAACACATCCAGTCATCACCTCTTTGGCGGAGGACGGCCACCGCGGCGGCCTGCGCTGCGATCGTGGGCGTGGGCGCCGCAGTCGCCCCGGCTGTTGCGGGGGCGGCACTGAACTTCAACAGTGGGTTGCGGGACTTCGCCCCGACAGCGTCCGGACCGTTCGACGGGGCGTCAGCCAAGCTGACCCTGGTCGGCACGGACGCGACGCAGGCCGTGTTCGTCGTCCATGGCGTGGACCCCGCGGTGGCGGGCCGGACGTTCGGCGCCCACCTGCACCGCGGGCCCTGCGTGGCGGGAAACGGCGGGGCAGCCCTCGGCCACTACAACCACTCCGCGACGACACCCGCCACGGTGAACGACCAGACCGAGATCTGGCTCGACGTGACCATCAACGACGGTGGGAACGGGCAGAGCATGGCCCGGGTCGACTGGGCGCCGGCGGCCGGCCCGCGATCCGTGGTGATCCACGCCAACCCGACCGCAGCGGACGGGACCGCGGGGGCGAGGCTCGCGTGCCTGCCCGTGGAGTGGTGATGACAGGCTCCCGGCACGCGGTGCTCCGCGCCGCCCTCACCGGCCTCGGCCTGGGGGCGGCGTGGGGTGTGGTGGCCCGGGCCTGGATGCGCCTGGTGTCGACCGAGCCGGAGTTCAGCTGGTCCGGCACGTCGATGGTCATCGGCCTCAGCGGTGTCCTTGGGCTGCTGATCGGGCTCTCGTGGGTGGCGCGCCACGCCACCGGGCCTCGGCGGTGGTTCCGGCTGCTGTTCGTGCCCGGGCTCATCCTGTTCGCCGGACAGGGCGCGCCGCTGGCTCCCGGACTGCTCGTCGCCGGGCCGTTGCTGCGTCGTCCTGGCCTGCTGGCCCGCGCCGTGACGGTCCTGGCCATCGCCGGTCCCGGCGTGTTGCTGTGGTGGTCGGGGCGTCTCGACGAGGACACCATGTTGTCCGCGCCGATGCATGTCCAGCTCGGACTGCTGTTCGGGATGCCAGTGCTGTCAACGGCATTGGCGTTCGCCGGCCACTTGGTGCTGGGTCCGCTGGGGCGGCGGGTTCAGTCCGAGTCGCCCGACCGCGCGCGCAACAGGCGCCGAAGCGACTCCAGGCGTGAAGTGCCGGCCGGCCCCGCCTGACCGGATGCGACCCACGCGTCGAGGGCGCACTCCTCCTCGTCGTGGGTGCATCCGCGCGGGCACTCGGCCGTGCCGGGCTCCAGGTCGGGGAAGTGCTGGATGATCCGGGCGAGGTCCACGTGGGCCAGGCCGAAGGACCGCACGCCGGGGGTGTCGATCACCCAGCCGCTGCCGTCCGGGAGCCGCAGCGCGACCGCGGAGCTGGAGGTGTGGCGACCACGACCGGTGAAGTCGTTGACCACTCCGGTCGCCCGGCGGGCATCGGGGACCAGCCCGTTGACGAGGGTGGACTTGCCCACGCCGGAGTGGCCGATGAAGACGCTGACCCGGTCGACCAGCTGCTCCTGCAGTGCCTCGAGACCCTCGAAGCCGGTCTCACCGGTGGCGGTCACGATGTTGCGCACGTTGAGCGGGGCGTAGTTGGCGAGGAAGGCGTCGGCGTCGGCGAGGTCGGCCTTGGTGAGCACCAGCAGCGGGTCGAGCCCGGCGTCGTAGGCGGCCACGAGGCAGCGGTCGATCATGCGGGGACGCGGCTCGGGGTTGGCCAGTGCGGAGACGATGACGAGCTGGTCGGCGTTCGCGACGATGACGCGCTCGACCGGGTCGGTGTCATCAGCGGTGCGGCGAAGCACCGATCGCCGTGGGGTGAGGCGGACGACCCTGGCCAGGCCGTCGGGGTTGCCCGTGGTGTCGCCGACCAGCTCGACGTCGTCGCCGACGACGATGCCCTTGCGCCCCAGCTCTCGGGCCTTCATGGCGGTGACGATGCGCTCCGGCCAGGGCCTCCCGTCAGGGCGCTTGCCGCCGGCGCCCGCCGCGACCAGCACGGTGTAGCGACCACGGTCGACGCCGATGACGAACCCGGGCACGGCGTCCTCGTGGGCGGGGCGGTCCTTGGACCTCGGTCGGGACCCCCGACGGCTCGGCCGGATGCGGACGTCGCTCTCGTCGTAGTCCGACGCGCGTCGGCTCATCGTCGGTCACCACCGGGGTCCACCAGGCCGTGCCACAGGTCGACGAACTCGGGGAGGGTCTTGGCCACGGTGCCGGGGTCCTTCACGACGAGCCCGGGGGCGCGCAGCCCCAGGACGGCGCCGGCCATGACCATCCGGTGGTCGGCGTAGGTGTGGAACAACCCTCCGGTGAGGGCGCCGGGCACGATGCGCAGGCCGTCGTCGGTCTCGGTGACGGTCGTGCCGGCGGCGCCGAGCTCGCGCGAGAGGGCGGCCAGCCGGTCGGTCTCGTGTCCCCGGATGTGGGCGACCCCGCGGATCACGGTGGGGGAGTCGGCCAGCGCGGCCAGCGCAGCGACCACAGGGGTGAGCTCGCTGGCGTCGTGCAGGTCCACGTCGACCCCGCCGACCTCACCGTTCCCCGCCACGGTCAGCCCCTCGCGGGAGAGGGAGACGTCGGCCCCCATGGCGTCGAGGATGTCGCGGATCGCGTCGCCCGCCTGCGTGGTGTGCTGGGGCCAGCCGGGCACGGTGACGCGTCCGCCGGTCACGAGTGCGGCGGCGAGGAACGGCGCGGCATTGGACAGGTCGGGCTCGACCTGCACGTCGAGACCGTTGATCTCGGACGGCTCGACCCGCCAGGTGTTGGCGTCGCCGTCGTCCACGATGGCGCCCGCGTCGCGAAGGGTCTCGACCGTCATCTCGATGTGGGGCTCGGACGGGACCGGCTTGCCCACGTGGTGGATCGTCACGCCGTTGTCGTAGCGCGGAGCGGCCAGCAGCAGCGCGGAGATGAACTGGGACGACGAGGACGCGTCGAGCGTGACGGCACCACCCGGCATGCTCCCGGTGCCGTGGACGGTGAAGGGCAGCGTGCCGCGGCCCTCGTCCTCGACCGTCGCCCCGAGCACTCGCAGGGCGGCGAGCACCGGCCCCATCGGGCGCACTCGCGCCTGGACGTCGCCGTCGAAGGTGACCAGGCCGTCGGCCAGGGCGGCGACGGGTGGGAGGAAGCGCATCACGGTGCCGGCCAGCCCGCAGTCGACGTGCGCCCCGCGGTTGAGCGTCGCCGGCGTGACCACCCAGTCGGGGGCGAGGGCGCCGTGCCCGGTGGCGTCGTCGACACCCGCACCGAGGTCGCGCAGTGCCTGCGCCATGAGGAGCGTGTCGCGTGACCGCAGCGGCCGACGCAGCCGCGACGGGCTGTTGGCGAGCGCGGCGAGGACGAGGAAGCGGTTGGTCAGGGACTTGCTGCCCGGCAGGGCGACCTCGGCGTCGACGGGTCGGGTCGCGCGGGGCGTGGACCAGTCGCCCTGCGCGGCGTGCGATGGGTCAGGTGAGGGCATCGTGCGCCTGGGCGGCCGCCAGCTTGGCCTCGCGACGGGCGGCGTGCGCGGCGTGCTTCGCCTCGCGCCTGGCCCGCTTGGCGGTTCGCTTCGCGGAGTCGCCGGCGAGCCCGGCGCGGTAGGCAAGGCCGGGCTTGCCCTCGGTGTCGACGCTGGCGAGCAGGAGGCCACCGAGCAGCCCGAGGTTCTTGAGGAAGCCGATCCGCTGGGTGCGCTTCACGGCCGGGTCGGTCTCGGCCCAGAAGGGGTGGCCGACGTAGGTGGTCGGCACGAGCGCGCCGGCCAGGGCCAGGGCGGCGAGGCGCGGCACCCGACCGGTGGCGAGCAGCGCACCGCCCGCGACCATGGTGGCGCCGTTGGCCCGCACGAGGAGCTCGGGGTCGTTGGGCAGGCCCAGAGGAGCGAGCTGCTCGGCGAAGGGGGCCACCTTCGGCTTGAGGGCCGAGGGGTGCCGGAGCTGCTCGAGGCCCTGGACGACGAAGATCGCTGCGAGCAGCGGCCGGGCCACGCGGCGGACGAGGGTCATGTTCACTCCTGGTGATGCCTTGGGGGGTGCGGTCGGTCGGTTCGCACGTCGCCTCCCTGTCTACCGTATTGGCAGGTCAGCGTCGCTGCGTACCCTGTCCACCATGTGCGGCCGATACGCAGCGACAGCAAACCCCGACGAGCTGGTCGAGGAGTTCGAGGTGGAGCAGGACCGCACCTCGGAGCCGGCCCGCAGCATCCTCAAGAACCCTCAGTCGCCGCCGGCCGGCACGCCCGACTACAACCTCGCCCCGAGCAAGCAGGCGCCCGTCGTCCTGGCCCGCGCTCCCCGCGACACCGCGGAGGAGTATGCCGGTGAGCCGGCTCCCGTGCGCCAGCTGCGGTTGCTGACGTGGGGGCTGGTCCCCAGCTGGGCCAAGGACGTCAAGATCGGGATGCGGATGATCAACGCCCGGGCCGAGTCGGTCCTGGAGAAGGGCTCGTTCGCCAAGGCCGCGGCGTCGCGCCGGTGCCTGGTGCCGGCCCAGGGCTGGTACGAGTGGCAGAAGTCCCCGGTCAGCACGGACGCGAAGGGCAACCCGCGCAAGCAGCCGTTCTACCTGCACCGGGCCGACGGCGACATCGTGGCGTTCGCCGGTCTCTACGAGTTCTGGCGGGACCGCGAGATCGCGGACCAGGACGACCCCGAGGCCTGGCTGACGACCTTCACGATCATCACCACCGACGCCGAGCCGGGCCTGGACCGGATCCACGACCGGCAGCCGCTCGTCCTCGAGCGGGGCGACTGGGCCACCTGGCTCGACCCCGCTGTCACCGACCCGGCCGTCGTGGGCCGGCTGCTCGCCTTCGCGTCGCCGGGACGCTTCGAGGCGCACCCCGTCGGGACGGCGGTCTCGTCCAACCGCAGCAACGGCCCCCAGCTCATCGAGCCGGCCGGCCCCGACGAGCTCGACGGCGTCGTCGACCCCATGACCGGCGAGATCATCGGCGGCCACGCTGCCGGTGCCGCCGACTCGACCGGAGGGCCCAACCCCGCATGAGCACCACCCGAGTCGTCGACGTCGAGACGCCGCTGGGACCGGCGCGCGTCCACCTGGCCCGACCGCCCCGGGCGCACGGCTCGGTCGTCCTCACCCACGGCGCGGGCGGCAGCATCCGCGCCGGCGACGTGACCGCTGTCGCCACCGGGCTGGTCGAGGCCGGGTGGGCCGTGGCCCTGGTCGAGCAGGCCTGGGTCGTCGCCGGGCGCAAGCTGCCGCCACCCGCCGCGACGCAGGACCCCGCGTGGCTGCCGGTCGTCGCGCACCTGGCCCGGGGGCGCGGCGCCCTCCCCAGGCCGCTGGTCGTGGGCGGCAAGAGCAACGGGGCGCGGGTCGCCTTCCGCACCGCCCACGAGGTGGCCGCCGATGCGGCGCTCGCGCTGGCCTTCCCGCTCCACCCGCCGGGCAAGCCCGAGCTCTCGCGGGCGGAGGAGCTGCGCGCACCCGTGCCACACGGCATACCGCTGCACGTGGTGCAGGGCGAGTCCGACGCGTTCGGCACGCCTGCCGAGGTGCGCGCCGAGCTGCCGGACCCGTCGTGGGTGACCGTGGTCAAGGGCGGTCACGGTTTCACCAGGAAGCCGGACGACCTGGTGGCCGCGGCCGTCGCCTTCGTGCGCTCGCTCGCCTGAGGCCCGGCCGGGTCGCGGTCCTGCGGCTAGAGCGCGCCGCCGGCGGCGGCCGGCGCCGAGGCGTCGTTGCCGCTGTCGCCCACGGCCTCACGGGCGAGGTGGTCCTCGATCTGGAACCAGTCCTCACCGGCTCGCTGCGCGATGGTCAGCAGGGTGTTCATCGCCGCCACTTCCTCGACCTGCTCCTTGAGGAACCACAGCATGAACTGCTCACCCAGGACGTCGCCCTCGGTGCGGGCCGCGCGGAACAGCGCCTCGATCTGGGTGGTCACCGACTTCTCCTGCTCCAGCGCGAGGGCGATCGGCTCGTGGGGCTTGCCGAACTCGTTGCGCACCTCGTCGACGCCGGGGACGGTCAGCGCCCAGTCACGGTCCAGCATGTACTGGACCATCATCATGGCGTGGTTCCGCTCCTCGACGCTCTGGAGGTAGAAGTGCGTCGCCAGGCGCGGGAGGTCGTGCCCGTCGAACCACACCGCGATGGCGATGTACTGCTGGCTGGCGGTGAACTCGTGGCGGACCTGGTCCGTGAGCAGCTGGACGAAGGTGGGTTCCGGAGCGCGCGACATACCGGAAACCGTAGCGCCTGGGAATGACGGCGAGAGGCGCCCCGTTGGACCAAGGGACCGGCCGCGAGGCGGTCGAAACCCACCGATGCACCACCAGGAGCCAGTTCGTGCCCGTCATGACCGCACCGCCCGTCCGCGGCACCGCGCTCACCGCGCCTGTCGGACTGGGCCTGTCCGCCACGACCGAGAAGCCTGTCGACGCCACCGCGGGACTAGGCTGGAGGGCAATGACTGAGACACCCGCCACCGACACCATCATCGACGAGGCCACCCCTGACGCCACGGTCGACGTGTCCAGCGAGACCCCCGCCGAGCGCCAAGGGCGCTTCGAGCGCGAGGCGATGCCGCTGCTCGACCAGCTCTACTCCGCGGCGCTGCGCACCACGCGCAACCCGGCGGATGCCGAGGACCTGCTCCAGGAGACCTACACCAAGGCCTTCGCGGCGTTCCACCAGTACCGCCCCGGCACGAACTTCAAGGCGTGGATGTACCGCATCCTCACCAACACCTACATCAACACCTACCGCAAGAAGCAGCGCGAGCCGCTGCAGTCCGATGCCGCGGAGATCGAGGACTACCAGCTCGCCCGTGCGGAGTCGCACAGCTCGAGCGGCCTGCGGTCGGCCGAGATGGAGGCGTTGGACCACCTGCCCGACACCCAGGTGAAGCGGGCGCTCCAGGAGCTGCCGGAGGACTTCCGGATGGCGGTCTACCTCGCCGATGTCGAGGGCTTCGCCTACAAGGAGATCGCCGAGATCATGGACACCCCCATCGGCACCGTCATGTCGCGGTTGCACCGCGGCCGGCGCCAGCTGAGGGAGCTGTTGACGGAGTATGCCGCCGAGCGCGGCTTCGTGACCCAGGGAGCGGACTCATGAGCTGCGGAGAAATGGGACCGGGAGAGGCTGCGGGCTCGGACTGCTCCGAGGTGCTGCACCGGGTCTACGAGTACCTCGACGGCGAGATGACGCACGCCGACACGGTCAAGATCAAGCACCACCTCGAGGAGTGCGGGCCCTGCCTGCAGGAGTACGACCTCGACCAGGCGCTCAAGGCGCTGGTCAAGCGGTCGTGCGCGTGCGAGGAGGCCCCGGTGGCGCTGCGCACGTCGATCATGGCCCGGATCACCACCATCACGTACCAGATCTCCGAGTAGCCAGCGGGGCGCTCCGGACCCCACGAGGGGACGACGGGGCCGCCGACGCCAGACGGGGCGGTCGAATCCAGTGGATTCGACCGCCCCGTCTCGTGCGTCGTGGCGCTGGCTCAGGCGTTGGGCTTGCGGCCGTGGTTGGCCGCGTTGCCCTTGCGCGAGCGGCGCTTGCGGGCGCGCTTGCTCATGGGAGTCACTCCGTCAGTGGTGGTGAGGCGCGATGTGCACCAGGTGCACGGCGATTGTCTCACAGCCTCGAGGTGCCATCGTCCGCCAGAGCCGAAATCGGGATCTCTGCGGGCAAACACGGACCAAAGGGCCCAAGCATGCCGGGAAAAGGTGCGACGCCTTGTTCAAGGTTTGGCAAAGAACGGGCAAGGAAAGTCCCAAGGATACAGGTTGACCGGCATCATAGTCCTGTCCGCGCACCGCACCCCTGGCGGCTCGGGACAATTGATGGTCTGAAGTAACCGAACGGACGAGTCGGGCATCAGACAGAAGGAGCATCTGCCATGAAGGCGATCACCACCCTCTTCGAGTCCATCCTCACCAAGGACGACTCGCTCGTCTGGACTCCGGCTGACGGTCCCACCAAGGCGATGCCGGACGCGGGCTGGCACTGGGACGGCGTCGAGGCGAACCGCGGTTGGCACTGGGACGGCTGAGCCTCGCTCCACCGGCCCCTCCGGCCGGTAAGTTGACGGCATGAGCCCTTCGCCGTCGAGCCCTTCCGAGGGCTCCGGCACGAGTGCGCTCCGAGTTACCCTGTTCATCGCTTTTGTGTGTGCCCTTGCCCTGGCGGCCGGCGCCCTGGCATGGCTGGTGGCTGGCCCGCCGACCAATGTCCCCGCCGTGGCCCTCCTCCTGCTCGTCGCGGTGGCCGGCTGGGTCGGTCGCGACAACCCGGTCGGGACGCGAATCCGGATCTCCTTCGTCAGCATCGTCGTCCTCGCCTCCATCGTCATCACCGGCCCCGTCGGGGCCGCGCTGGTGGGTGGAGGGGCCAACCTCGTGGGTTTCCGCAAGGTGCCCCGCCGGGCCCGGGTGTTCAACACCGGCATGTTCGCCTTCATCGGCGCCGTCGGGGGGCTGGTCTACCTGACCGTCGGCGGCCAGGCCGAGATCGCGTCCCTGCACGCCCCCGCCCTGCTGCTGGAGGTCGGTCTGCCCCTCGTGGCGGCGGACGTCGCCCAGTGCCTCGTCAACGCCCTGCTGCTCGCGGGCATCCAGAACATCGTCAGCGCCATCCCGCTGCGCACGCAGGTCTGGGCGCTGCTGGCCACCACGGGGCCCGCCTACATCGGTTACGGCGTCATCGGCTTCCTCTTCGTCGTGCTCTGGATCCCCGCGGAGGTGGGCTGGTTCAGCTCGGTCCTCGTGCTCGCCCCGCTGTTCGTGGCGCGGTGGGCGTTTGCGCAGTACGGCGACGAGCTGCAGGCGCACGAGCGCACGCTGCGGGCCCTCGTCACCGCCGTCGAGACGAAGGAACCGCACAATGCCGGCCACAGCGAGCGGGTCGCCCAGCTGAGCGAGTGGATGGCCGGGGCCATGATGCTGGGCCACAAGGAGATCGAGGACATCCGCACCGCAGGGATGCTCCACGACGTCGGCAAGGTGGCCATGCCCACCCGACTGCTCGGGTCGCGGCAGGCCCACACCGACGACGACCACGTCACCATGGCCGGGCACGCGCTCGCCGGTGTCGAGCTGGTCAAGGACGTCGACTTCCTCTCCGGGTCGGTGGACGGGATCGCCCACCACCACGAGCGCTTCGACGGGCGGGGCTACCCCGACGGGCTCAGCGGCGACTCGATCCCCCTGGCCGCCCGCATCATCGCCGTGGCGGACGCGTTCGAGTGCCTGACCTCCGCGCGTTCCTACCGGCCCGCGCTGCCCCCTGAGGAGGCCTTGGACGTCGTCCGCGGACAGGCTGGCACCCAGTTCGACCCCCAGGTCGTCGAGCTGCTGGTCAAGGCGCTGTCGCGGCACGAGTGGGCCGTGACGGACCGCACCCCCGACGAGCTGGCCTCGGCAGGTGTGGCCCTCGACCACGACGAGCCGGAGGTGTCCGACCACATCGCCTTCTCCGACCGGTTGCGCACGAGGATCACCGGCCGCGCGGCCGGGCTGCACCACGCGAGCGGCGAGGTGCGCTGATGCGCGAGCGGCTGCGTCGCATCGACCTGCGGGGCGCCATCGGGCTCCTCTGCGGCGCCTGCATCGTGGTCTCGCTGTGGCTGTCGCTGGGCTCGGTCGGCGAGCTGGCCGGCGGGGTCGGGCTGGAGATGCTGATCTTCCTCGTGGCGATCGCCCTGGGCGAGACCGCGCGGCTCACCATCCTGACCGGCCGCGAGACGGCTCCCATGTCGACGGCAGCTGCGCTGGGCCTCTCGCTCACGCCCCTGACGGAGGCCGGTGACCCGCCGGTCGATGCCGCCGTCGTCGTGGCGACCATCTCGCTGGGCATGCTGGCCGGCTTGCTGATCCTGCGGCTCGTCACCGGTTCGGGACACTGGGGCGGCACGGCGGCACGCCTGCTCGCCGCTGCCAGCGCGGCGGTGCTCTACCGCTCGGTCGACTTCAGCGGTCACACCCTCATCGCCCTGCAGGACAGCTGGCACGAGCATCGCTGGCTCGTCGCGATCGTCATGCTCCTGGTCGGCAGCGTGGCGATGGTCGTCGAGCTCGCGCTCGAGGCGGCGGTGCGGGCCGGGCGCGACCACGCGCCCCTGCTGCGGTCGGTGGTCGACGAGGTCCGGTCCAGCGGCGGCCTGGCCACCGCGTTGGTCGCGTCGGGAGCGTTGATCGCCCTGGCCGAGGTCGCCGTCGGCGTGGCCGCCCTGCCGCTCTTCCTCTTCCCGCTGCTGCTGACCTACTTCGCCGTCCAGCGCTACGCCTCGATCCGCACCACGTACCGGCAGACCATCGGGGCGCTCTCCTCGCTGACCGACCGGGCCGGCTACACGCGCACGTCGCACGCCCAGCGCGTCGCCGACATGTCCGTGGCCGTCGGCCGTGACATGGGCATGGGCCAGCGCGACCTCACCGACCTGGAGTATGCCGCGCTGCTGCACGACCTCGGCCAGGTGGCCCTGAGGGCCCCCATCCCCGAGGGGGCCACCGTGATGGCGGCTCCCGCCGATCAGCAGCGGATCGCCCATGACGGCGCTGAGATCGTCCGCACCACCGGGGTGCTCGACAACGTCGCGGCGATCCTGGAGGCCCAGACGACCCCCTACCGACAGGTCCGGGAGTTTGGTCAGGAGCTGCCGATGTCCAGCCGCATCATCAAGGTCGCGAACGCCTACGACGACCTGTGTGCACCCAATGGCAACGACGACCGGGCGATGGAGCGGATCCACCTCGGGCTGGGCTACGAGTACGACCCCCGCGTGGTCGACTCGCTCACCCGGGTGCTCGAACGCCGTCGGGGTCGCACGCCGATGTCGGCCGGCTGACGCGACCGAGGCTGCACGGCATACCTCGCCGTCGCCTGGTGGACCGCACGGCAACCGGCCGGGGGCAGCCGGGCAACGCAGTGGGCGGTGCCGGGACCTCGTCCCGACACCGCCCGACCTTGCTGAGGGGCCGCCGCTACGGCGTGCCCGTGGTGAGGTGGGCGTCCATCTCGCGGTTCTTCTCCACGCGGGGGTCACCCGCATCGGCGAAGTAGTCGCCCCGGATCGTCTCGTCGCGACCGGCGTCGACCTTCATCGCCGTCAGCACGACGGTCAGGACCACGGCCACCAGGAGGTTGATGACGAACGCCGTCATGGCGATGTAGCCCAGGTCGCCGAGCACCGGGATCGGGTCGAGCGACCCACCGAAGTGCGCGACCTTGCTGCGCGGGTTGGCCACGCCCCACGCCGCATAGGTGCCGTAGGCCATGCCCACCGCCCAGCCGGCGAGCAGGGCCCAGCGGTGGAACCACCGCGTGTAGAGCCCGAACACGATCGACGGGAGCGTCTGCAGGATCCAGATGCCGCCGAGGAGCTGGAAGTTGATCGCGTTCTGCTTGTCGAGGGTCAGCACGAACACCAGGGCGAACGCCTTGACCAGCAACGAGATCAGCTTGCCGACCTTGGCCTCCTGGGCATGGGTGGCGTCGGGCTTGAGCCATTCCTTGTAGATGTTGCGGGTGAACGTGTTCGCGGCTGCGATCGACATGATCGCCGCCGGGACCAGCGCCCCGATCGCCACCGCCGCGAACGCGACCCCGGCGAACCAGCTGGGGAACTTGTCCTCGAAGAGCTGCGGGATGACCAGCTGGGCATTGGGCTTGCCGTCGAGACCGATCGGCTTGGTGCCAGCCGCGATCGCCACCCAGCCGAGCAGGGCCAGGAGGCCGAGGACGAACGAGTACGCCGGCAGGATCGAGGCGTTGCGGCGGATCGTGTTGCGGCTCGAGCTCGAGAGCGTGGCCGTGATCGAGTGCGGGTACATGAACAACGCCAGCGCCGAGCCGAAGGCCAAGGTGGCGTAGGCGACGAACTGCTGCTGCGACGGGATGAAGGCGCCGTTGGGCTTGCCGTCGATCGGGTTGGGTGCGGCCATCTTCTTCTCGGCGGCACCGAAGATCGCGTCCCAGCCGCCGACCTTCGTCGGCAGGTAGATCACGGCCACGATGATGACGAGGTAGATCAGCGCGTCCTTGACGAACGCGATGACCGCGGGGGCCCGCAGACCACTGGAGTAGGTGTAGGCCGCGAGCAGGGCGAAGGCGATGAACAGCGGCAGGTCCTTGGCGAGGACCGACTCGCCACCCACACCGGCGACCTCGAGGACGGCCTGGATGCCGACCAGCTGGAGCGCGATGTAGGGCATCGTCGCGAGGATGCCGGTAACCGCCACCGCGAGCGACAGCCCACGGGAGCCGTAGCGCCCGCGGACGAAGTCGGCCGGCGTCACGTAGCCGTGCCGGTGGCTGACCGACCACAGGCGCGCCATGAAGATGAAGATGATCGGGTAGAGCACGATCGTGTAGGGGACCGCGAAGAACCCGGCGACCGCACCGGTCGCGAACATCGCCGCAGGCACCGCGACGAAGGTGTAGGCCGTGTAGAGGTCGCCGCCGAGGAGGAACCAGGTGACCCAGGTGCCGAAGCGGCGACCGCCCAGACCCCACTCGTCGAGCGACTCCATGCTGTCGGCCTTGCGCCACCGGGTGGCCCAGAAGCCCATCCCGGTCACCAGTGCGAACAGCAGGACGAGGACGGTCAGGGCGACCCCGTTGACGCTGGTGTCGGTCACGAGGGGGGCGAGCGCGGTCATCGGCCGGCCTCCTCGTCGCGGCGGCGGGTCTCATCGTCGCGGTGGCCCGGCATCGGGCGGTGCGGGCGCGCCCTGAGCACCAGCTTGTAGGCCGTGAACGTCAGCGCGGAGCAGAGGAAGACCCAGAGGAACTGGTACCAGATGAAGAAGGGGAAACCCCACAGCTCGGGGTCCTTGCGCGCGTAGCTGCCGACCCAGGCCAGCGCCACCAGTGGGAGGGCGAGCAGGACGCCGGCAATGGCCAGCAGACCCTTGTTGGCAGGGGGGACTGTGTCGTGATCGACGTCGGTGTCGATGCTCACCGTGACCTCCAATGGAGAGTGGGCGACTGCGGGACGGCAGCCAGTGCGTACGATATGCCCGACTCGTGGGTAACTGTGGGAGCAAACAGGGGTCACTTCCGCACCAACCCGCAGGTGGCAGGCGTGCGCAGGGCAGGGTCGGCGTCCCCAACGACGAACGCCCGCCCCGCGGTGCGGGACGGGCGAACGGCTGGAGCGGACCTCAGGCGGCCTTGGTCTCCTTGAAGATCTTGTCGATCTCGTCGATCTTGGCGAGCAGCTCGTCCGCCTTCGCGGCGTCGAACTCACCCTTGGTGCCCGACGCGCCAGCCAGCTTGGTGGCCTGGTTGAACAGCGTGTGCAGGTCGGGGTACTTCTCGAAGTGCGGCGGCTTGAAGTAGTCGGTCCAGAGCACCCACAGGTGGTGCTTGACCAGCTCGGAGCGCTGCTCCTTGATGACCACCGCGCGGGTGCGGAAGTCGGGGTCGTCGTTGTCGGCGACCTTGGCGATGATCGCCTTGATCGACTCGGCCTCGATGCGCGCCTGGGCGGGGTCGTAGACACCACAGGGCAGGTCGCAGTGGGCGCTGACCTCGGTGGTGCGGAAAATGCGGGAGAGCATGCGAATCCCTTCTGCGAGGTGGACTTCCGGGCGTAGCAGGAGTTCAGGAACCTTCACCTGCGTCTTCGACCCTACCCCGCAGGTCAGCGAGCCGCACGGCACCCCCTGGGCTGCCCGGCATACGAACGGGTATGCCGCGTGGGCGGCTCTCGCGCACCCGCTTGCGCGGGGCCCCCGCACCTCAGTCGAGGTCGGGGCGCCCGCGGCGCGGGCCGGGCAGGCGGACCCGGTGGGGGATCCGGAAGAGCACGATCGCGCGGATCTGCTCCCGAGCCAGTGAGCCGATGCCGTGCGTCCACGAGTCGGCAACGCCGGTGGCGCTCTGGTTGTCGCTCTCGACCCAGTAGCGCCGTCGGTCGCTGGGGTCGCGCATCGTGACGCGCTTGATGGCCAGCGGTCGGGGGTTCCCGGAGTCGTCGTCGGGCAGCCGGACGATGGCCAGGCGGCCCAGCCGGGGCGGTGCGCCCCGCAGCACGAGCATCCGGTCACCGGTGTGGAGGGTGGGCTCCATGGACCGTCCACGGACGACCACGACGCCGAGCCCCACCGGCATCAGCCGGCGCCCTCGGTGTCCAAGGGCGCCACGGCGCCCTCGCGGGCCTTCTCGTGCGCTTCCTCCTCCTGCCGCATCCGCCGCAGGAAGCTGCGGGTGCGCTCGTGCTGGGGGTTGGAGATCACGGTGCTCGGCGGTCCCTGCTCGACGACCACGCCGCCGTCCATGAAGACGACCCGGTCGGCGACGTCACGGGCGAAGCCCATCTCGTGGGTGACGACGATCATCGTCATGCCGTCCTGGGCGAGCTGGCGCATCACCAGGAGGACCTCACCCACGAGCTCGGGGTCAAGGGCCGAGGTGGGCTCGTCGAAGAGCATCAGCTTGGGCTGCATGGCCAGGGCCCGGGCGATGGCGACGCGCTGCTGCTGACCACCCGAGAGCTGGGCGGGGTAGGCGTTGGGCTTGTCCTTCAGCCCCACCTGCTCGAGCAGGGCGAGGGCGCGCCCGCGGACCACCTTCTTCTTCTCGCCCTTGACCTGGATCGGCGCCTCCATGATGTTCTCGAGCGCCGTCAGGTGGGGG
Source organism: Pedococcus sp. P5_B7 (assembly GCF_054049895.1). Lineage (NCBI taxonomy): Bacteria > Bacillati > Actinomycetota > Actinomycetes > Micrococcales > Intrasporangiaceae > Pedococcus > Pedococcus sp. P5_B7. The sequence continues at coordinate 664,156 of NZ_JBFULM010000002.1, read as the reverse complement.
AAGAGGTTGAACCGCTGGAAGACCATGCCGATCTCACGGCGCTGGGCGGCGATCCGCTTGTCCGTGAGGCGGTGCAGCGTCCCGCTGCGGTCCTCGTAGCCCATCAGGTCGCCGTCCACCCAGATCCGGCCGCCGTCGATCGACTCGAGCTGGTTGATGCACCGCAGGAAGGTGGTCTTGCCCGATCCCGAGGGTCCGAGCAGGCAGACCACCTCACCGGGGTGGACGTCCATGTCGATGCCCTTGAGGACCTCGGTGCCGTGGAACGCCTTGGTGACGTTGACGGCGTGGACCAGGGGGTCTCCCGTGCTCATGCCGGTGTCCGTGGTGGAGCCGGTGCTGGTGTCGGTGCTCATCAGTGACCTGCCGTGATCGTGTCGAGCTTGCGCCGGGTGGCCTTGGACGGGGCTCCGAAGCCGCGTCCGTAGTAGCGCTCGAGGTAGTACTGCCCCACCATCAGGATCGAGCACACGATGAGGTACCACAAGGTGGCGGCCATGAAGCCGGGCACGATCTGGAAGCTCCGCGAGCCGAAGCCGTAGGCCTGGAAGTAGAGCTCGGTGATGATCGACGCGGCGATGAACAGCGAGGTGTCCTTGACCATGGCGATCGTCTCGTTGCCCGTCGGGGGCACGATCACGCGCATCGCCTGGGGCAGCACGATCCGTCGCATGGTCTTGCCGGGGGGCATGCCGAGGGCGTGCGCCGCCTCCGCCTGTCCCTTGTCGACCGACAGGATGCCGGCGCGGGCGATCTCGGCCATGTAGGCGGCCTCGGAGAGCCCGAGGCCCAGGATGCCGATCCAGATCGAGGACGAGATGTCGTTCCAGCTGAAGCTGAAGAAGGTCAGGTCGTTGCCGAGGCCGAGCGCCTTGGACAGCTGCTGGCCGAACGGGATGCCGACGTCGATCGGGTTGTACAGCACCGCGATCGCGCCACCGAGGATGGCCAGCAGGACGTAGCGCGGCATGGCCCGGAAGAACCAGGTGTAGACGAACGCCACCCCCCGCAGCACCGGGTTGGTCGACAGCCGCATGACGGCCAACGCGATCCCGAGGACGATGCCGAGGACCATGGCGCCGATGGTGCCGAAGATGGTCCCCTTCCACAGCCCGTCGATGACCGGCCGCTGCTGCATGATCTCGAACGCGAAGGACCAGTTCCAGTTCGGGTTGGTGACCACCGAGCTCACCATCATCGCGACGATCACGAGGATCACCGCGATCGCGACCCAGCGCCAGGGGTGCCGGACCGGCCGGGCGTGGATCTTGCCCGGCCGGTCCGCTGCAGCGGAGGTGGTGGACATCAGGGCTGCGGGTTCACAGCGAAGTCGCTGATGGCGCCGCCCTCGGTCTTCCACTTCGCGAGGATCGACTTGTACGTGCCGTCGGCCTCGAGCGACTTGAGCGCGTCGGCGATGGCCTGCCCGAAGTCGGTCTGGTCCTTGGGGAGCACGTAGCCGTAGGGCGCCGAGTCGTACTGCTCACCGAGCAGCTCGAGCTTGCCCTGCGTCGTGGCGACGGCGCTGATGGCCGGCGGCAGGTCGACGAGCATGGCGTCGGCCTTGCCGGTCAGGACCGCCGAGGTCACCTTGGCCTGGTCGGCGTCGACGATGGGCTTGATGGCCGGCTTGCCGGCGTCGGTGCACTCCTTGCTGCGCTTCGGCAGGTCCTCGTCGGCCTGGACGGTGGCCTTCTGCACGGCGATGTTGAGGCCGCAGGCGCTCGCGGGGTCGACCTTCTTGGGGTTGCCCTTCTGGGTGACCCACTGGGTGCCTGCGGTGAAGTAGCTGACCATGGTGGCCTGCTTCTCGCGCTCGGCGTTGACCGTGAAGGAGGACACGCCCACGTCGTACTTGCTGCTCGTCACGCCGAGGATGATCTGGTCGAAGCCGGTGGGGACCCACTCGGTCTTGATGCCGAACTTGGCCATGACCGCGTCGAAGAGCTCGACGTCCATCCCGATGACGGTCTTGCCGTCGGAGTCGAGGTACTCGTTCGGCTGGTAGGTCGCGTCGGTGCCGATGACGATCTTCCCGGCGCTCTTGATCTTGGCCGGGAGCTTGGCCACGAGCGCCTGGTCGACCGTGGCCTTGGTCGTGGAGCTGCTCGAGCTGCTCGTGTTGGTGGACAGCGAGTCCGAACCACAGGCCGACAGTGCCAGTCCAGCGGTGGCCAGCCCCGCGATGAGGAGGGTGGTGGGGCGAAGGCGGTGGGTCATGCGGTGAGGTTCCTTCCTCGGATGACGAGTGGCGGGCAGGGGCGCGGCGCCACGTGGGGGACTGACGCGCATCCTGCCACCCCGATGGGCGACGCGGGTCACACTCGCGTCACGACGGTGGTTTCGCCGTCTCTCTTGTGCCACCATGAACTCGCGGGTAACCCCCGCACCTTGCGTTTGAGAGGCCACACCCGGCTGTCGTTCGACCGCGCGGCTCGATCCGTGCGCGGTGTGTGCCCCACGCAGTTCTTCTGTCAGCAAGCTCCGGCTCCCTTTTGAGGTGACTCGTCCATGTCTGCCATCCCGTCGTACCCGCTGTTCGACCCGTCCGACCCGGTCTTCCGGGCGCACGAGGGCGGCAAGCTCGGGGTACACGCCACGCAGCCGCTGCGGGACCGCACCGACCTGGCCCTGCTCTACACGCCGGGCGTTGCGGATGTCTCCCGTGCGATCGCGGTCGACCCGACGCTGGCCGCCCGCTACACCGCTCGAGCCAACACGGTGGCGGTCGTCACCGACGGCACCGCCGTCCTCGGGCTCGGCGACATCGGCCCGCTGGCTGCCTTGCCCGTGATGGAGGGCAAGGCGGTGCTGTTCAAGCACTTCGGTGGCGTCGACGCCGTGCCGGTGTGCATGGAGTCCGGCACGGTGGAGGAGCTGGTCGACGCCATCGCCCGGATCGCGCCCACCTACGGCGGCATCAACCTCGAGGACATCTCGGCGCCGCGCTGCTTCGAGATCGAGCGCCTGCTGCAGGAGCGCCTGGACATCCCGGTGTTCCACGACGACCAGCACGGCACGGCGATCGTGGTCCTGGCCGGCCTGCTCAACGCGGCCACCGTGGTGGGCCGCCCGCTCGAGTCCCTGCGCGTGGTCGTCTCCGGAGCCGGTGCCGCGGGGGTGGCCGTGACCAAGCTGCTGGCCCGCGCCGGCGTCGCCGACCTCGTGGTGTGCGACTCGCGCGGCATCATCTCGCCGAGCCGCGACGACCTCGCCGACCACAAGCGCCGGCTCGCTGCCACCACCAACCCACGAGGGCTGTCCGGCGGCTTGGCCGACGCCCTCACGGGCGCTGACGTCTTCGTCGGGGTGTCTGGTGGGCAGGTCCCTGAGGAGGACGTCGCCCGGATGGCCCCCGACGCGATCATCTTCGCGCTCGCGAACCCCACTCCCGAGGTCCACCCTGACGTCGCGGCCCGCTATGCCGCGGTGGTCGCCACCGGGCGCTCGGACTTCCCCAACCAGATCAACAACGTGCTGGCCTTCCCGGGGATCTTCCGGGGAGCGCTGGACTCAGGGGCGTCGCAGGTCACCGAGGCCATGAAGCTGGCTGCGGCGCAGGCGATCGCCGATCTGGTCGAGCACCCCACCGCCGAGGAGATCGTGCCGAGCGTCTTCGCCCCGGGTGTGGCCGACGCAGTGGCAGCGGCGGTGTCGGCGCTCGCGTGAGCGCCGGTCGCGTGGCATGCGTCGACACCCGCAGGTAGAGTCTGGGCGCCCGTAACGGCGTCTTTGGCTAACAGCGGGGGCCGTCACGTGCCCCACCTGCGACCCAAGGACATCCATGCCGCTCGACCTCGCCCAGATTTTCGACACCGACCTGGTCCGCAACGACAGCGGCGTCTGGCTGCCCGAGCGCAGCGACGGCACGGGCTACCCTTCCGACGACTTCGCCCGTGGCCCCCTGCTCGGACTGATCAACGGCGCCCGGGACCTCAGCTCGCTGTCGCCTGAGCTGGAAGGGCTGGCAGCGAGCTGGCCGGCTCGCTACTACCTCAGCGCCGAGCGCAGCACGCTGCTGCGTGCCTTCGAGTTCGACCGGTCCTCGACCGTCATGGAGATCGGCTCGGGTTGCGGCTCCATCACGCGACTGCTGGGCGAGACCTTCGAGGCGGTCGTGGGTGTCGAAGGGGAGGTGCACCGGGCGGCGGTCGGCGCGGCCCGTTCGCGCGACCAGGACAACGTGGCCGTCGTCTGCGCCCCGTTCCAGCAGCTGACTCCGGTCGAGCCCTTCGGCGTGGTGTTCTGCGTTGGCGTCCTCGAGTACTCGGCGATGTCGTCCACGGCCGACGACCCCATCCACGAGATGCTGACCGACCTGCGGTCGCGGGTTGCCGACGACGGCGCCCTCGTGCTCGCCATCGAGAACAAGTTCGGGCTCAAGTACCTCTCCGGCGCGGCCGAGGACCACACCGGCGTGAGGTTCGACGGCATAGAGGGGTACCGGGGCAGCGGCACGAACGGTCCCCGCACCCTCGGGCGCGTGGAGCTCGAGCAGAGCCTGCGCAAGGCTGGTTTCGAGGGAGTGGACTTCTACTTCCCGTTCCCCGACTACAAGTTCGTCCGGTCCGTGGTCTCCGAGAGGGCGGCGACCACGGCGGGTCCGCAGCTGGCCGAGCTGATCTCCCAGCAGGTCGCCACGGACTACTCGTCGTACCCGAAGAGCCCACTGTTCAACCAGCGCGCCGCATGGCACGAAGCCGAGCGCAACGGTTTGGTGCCGGACCTCGCCAACTCCTTCCTCGTGGTGGCCTCCCCGGCGGCCACGCAGTCGAGGGTGACGGCCCCGTGGGACATCGCCGCGTTCAACATGACCCCCAGGAAGCCCGAGTACTGGGCGTCGACCCGTGTCTCAGGGCTCGAGTCAGGCACGGCGAAGGTCACCCGAGAGAGGATGACGCAGCTCCCGCAGCGTCCCGGCCCGGTCTCCATGACGGAGTCGTCGACGGAGAGCTGGATCGTCGGGGAGTCCGCCTCCCAGCTGGCTTCGGACGCCGCCATGGCGCGCAGCGCCACGACGGAGTCGGTGGCGCTCGCCCTCGGTCCGTGGATCGAGCACCTTCGCGCCAACCAGGACGCCTCGGGTCACCTCCCACCCTCGTTCCTCGATGCGACGCCGGGCAACGTCATCGTCAGCGAGGGTGAGACCACCTACATCGACCAGGAGTGGTCCTGGGACTCGCCCCTCGCGTTCGAGAGTGTCGTCGTCCGCGGGCTGGTGATGTTCTACGTCCGCGCCCGGGACACGGGCGGGCTGCAGGGTGAGCTGGCCAGGAAGTCGGTGGCCAAGCTCGTCATCGAGACGGCTGGTCACCTCGGAGTGCAGGCCTCCCGGCGGGACCTGGACGACTACGTGGAAATCCAGGAGCAGCTCCTGCGCCAGGTCCAGGACTACTCGGGATCACGGGCCCGGATGCTGCGCTCGATGCTCCTGTCGTCCACGACAAGGGGCGCCGTCGTGCAGGGGCAGCGGACCGTCGATCTCGCTCGCCGAGCCGCGCGTCGAGGCCGACGCATCGCCCGAAGGGTCGTGGCGCGCTGAGCGACGCCTGAGACCGGACTCTCCGGCCCTGTGCCACCCACCTGACGATTCGGGTCCGCCACGCACCCCGCGGGGCTGGGCCCCCTGGGCCCGATCGCTCAGGACCCGCTGCGGGTGGGCGCGCGCCGTAAGGAGATCGGCCCCACGTCGATCCCGGCGCGACCGAGTCTCACCCAGCAGGCCACGGCGTAGGCGACGGCCGTCACTGCCGTCCCGACGGACACCGCGAAGGTGCCCCAGTGGGCGAGCAGGGGCAGGCCGACGGCGGCCAACACCAACAGGACCAGGGTGAACGTGCGCGCATCCCGCTCGAGTCCCGCGACCAGCATCACCTGGCTGACCGGACCGATGAGCACGACCACCAGGCCACCCACGGTGAGTGTGGTCAGGATTGGTGCCGCGTCGGCATACCCTCCGAAGATCGCAAGGATGGCCTGGGGTCGGACCACTGCCACCGCGCAGAACAGGACCCCCCAGGCGCCGGCCCACCGGACGGAGCGGCGCGACACCCTGGCGAGGCCTTCGAGGTCGCCCACGTGGAACAGCCGGGCGAACCGGGGCCCGAGGTACGACGCCTGGATGAGGGCGACGATCGCCACGAACTGGGCCGGCCGGGCGCCGGCGTTGAAGGTGGCGACATCGTGCTGTGCGAGCCCTGCGTCCGCGTTGACGTACCCGAGGACCACGACCGGCAGCCAGACGAAGAGATAGCTGCCGAGGGAGGCGGTGAGAAAGGAGGACAGCGTGTGGCGCTGTTGGCGCAGGAACTGACCCAGCCCAGGGGATGCCTGGCGCACGGACGGCACGAGCCGCGTCACGAGCCAGCACGACCAGACCATCGTGATGACGTTGCCGACCAGCAACATGACGACGGCCGCGATGGCCGTGGCATGTCCAAGAAGGGCCATCACGGCCATGCCGATCGCCGCCACCCATACGCTCAGGCCCACCTCGGCGAGGGTGCCGGCGCCCACCCGGCCCAGCCCGCGGAGGGTGGAACCAGCCACCGTCGACAGGGCCCACGGTGCGACCGTGAGCCCCGCCACCACGGCTACCCACACCGAGGTCGTCCCGCGGCCCTGCACGAGGATGGCGATGACCAGCAGCACCGAGACGGCGGGGGACGCCAGCACGCTGAGCGCCGCCGTGTGGCGGATGGTGGCTGCCGCCGAGGTGGCATCGCGGGCGCTGTCGCGCATGGCCAGGGTGTTGCCGCCCAGAACGGCGACGGTCGCGGCAACCGCGAGCACCGTGTAGATGAACAGCACCAGCCCGGCCTCGCGCACCTGCATCGAGCGGAGGTAGACCGTCGTGAGCGCGAACGCCCCGGTCATGCTGACCGCCCGAGCACTGACCGCCGCGACCGCGGGGGTCAGCAGGCGCCCCATTGTGGAACTCAAGGCCGACCCTCCTGTCCGGGACCGCGACGACGCCGGACCGCGCCCGGCGAGTATAGGCGGCGCCCAAGGGTGTGGAGGAAGACCGCGCCGTTCCTCCTCCGAGGGCGCGGGTGAGTGCCGCGGTGGTGGTTGCCGGCGGGCCCCCTGTCAGAGCCGTGACGATAGGGTCGGCGGATGCTTCTCGTCACCGGTGCCACAGGGCGCAGTGGTCGCTTCTTCGTGGAAGCACTCGTGGACAACGCGTACTCGGGGCGCATCCGCTGCGTCGTCCGGAGCACCTCCGACACGGCCTTCCTCGAGGGCTGCGGCCTGGACATCGAACTCGTGGTCGGGGATCTCGACGACCCTGGGTTCGTCGACCGCTGCATGGAGGGCGTCGACGAGCTCCTGCACATCGCCTCGATCTTCCTCAGCCTCCAGGTCGTCACTGCTGCGGCGAAGCGCAACGTCAGGCGGGCGATCCTCGTGCACACCACTGGCATCTACTCCTCGTACAAGAGTGCTTCCGAGGAGTACACGCGCATCGAGAGCGCCATCGCCGAAGTGACGCGCGAACACCCCGGGCTGGGAGTCGTCTACCTGCGGCCGACGATGATCTACGGCTCGGTCAGCGACGGCAACATGGTCACCTTCATCAAGCTGGTGGACCGGTTGCCGGTCATGCCGGTGGTCGATCGCGGCCGGGGGCTGGTCCAGCCAGTGCACCAGCGCGACCTGGGCCGCGCCTACCAGCAGGTACTCGCGAATCCCGAGATCACCGAAGGCGACTTCATCCTGTCCGGGGAGAGCCCTGTGGCGTTGCGCGAGGTGCTCGAGCTGATCCGCTCGGAGCTCGGTCGTCGCACGCGATTCGTGAGTGTCCCGCTCGGCGTCGGTGTCGCCCTGGCGAGAGTCATCCGCGTCCTCACCGCTGGGCGGGTCGACTACGTCGAGAAGGTCCAGCGGATGGGCGAGGACCGCAGCTTCCCCCACGACGCAGCCACAGCCGCCTTCGGCTACACCCCCAGCTCGCTGCGAGCAGGTCTGCGCGCGGAAGTTGCCGAGTACGCGGGGAACGGTGGTGGGTCGTCAGTCGTCACCGAGGTGGGGCGAGGGCGCGGCGTCGCCTGAACCGTCGCCCCAGCTGAAGGGCGCAGTAGGCCCGCACCGCCACCCGGTGGGCCACCGAGTGGGGGCTCGCCGTCCCTCCGCTGGACGCCGTGTGGTCGTGGCGCCGATAGAGCATCAGCGGCTGACGGACGAGTCCGACGTCGAAGTAGAGCTCGGCGACGCACGCCAGCCAGTAGTCGTAGGCGCAGAGGTCTGAGCGCCCGGGAAGTGGTAGCGCCACGTCGAGGACCCGACGGTGCATGGCCATCGCGGCGCCGATGTACCGCGTGCGCAGGAAGTTGTGCAGGAACCCGGCGTGCACCCGGTATTCGTCGAAGTGCGACGGGGAGGTCTGGCGCAGGTCCCCGTCGACGATGGCGACGTCCGACACCACGAGGTCGTGCACGCTCAGAGCCTGCACCATGGTCGAGACCTTGTCCGGCAGCCAGACATCGTCCTGGTCGGCGATGAAGACGAGGTCGCCGGTGGCGCGGCGCAGGGAGTTCTCGAAGTTCTTGCTGTACCCGAGGTTGCTCCCGTTGCGGTGCACCGTGATCCGTGGGTCGCCCAGGGTGGTGATGCGCTCGACCGTGGCGTCCGTCGAGGCATCGTCGGACACGACGACCTCGTCTTCGGGGCCCAGCTGGTCGAGGATCGACTCGAGCTGCTGCACGACGAAGTCCTCACCGTTGTACGTCGCCAGACAGACCGAGATCCTCATGCCGTGCGCCACTGCCCGGTCGCCTCGTCCCACCGCTTCAGCACTCGAGCGGGCACCCCGGCGACGATGGTGGCAGGTGGGACGTCCGTGGTCACCACGGCGCTGGCGTTGACGATGGCGCCGTCCCCGATGGTCACGCCCGGCAGGATGCACACGTTCTCACCAATCCACACGTTGTCGCCGATGCGCACCGGTCGCGAGGAGAGTGGCCGGTCGTTCGGGTCGGTGTCGGGCGCCGACTGGTGGGTGCCTTGGTAGCTGCCATGTGAGGTGTCCGAGATGAAGATGTTCGAGGCCATCAGGCAGTTCACGCCGACCTCGACACGTTCGGAGGCGACGATGTGCACCCTGTCTCCCATCCGACAGTTTCGACCGATGCGGAGGGTGGTGCCGTCCACTCCACCGCCCCCGAGGTCGAAGCGACAGCCAAAGCCGGTGGTGAAGCCGGGCCCGAAGGACAGGTGGCGACGGCCCCGGAGGAACACCGGGCGACGAACCAGGCGCGCGCCACGGAAGAACACCTTGGTGAGGGCGAGGCAGTATGCCGAGCGCAGCAGCTCACTCGTGGAGTACCGACTCATGGTGACTCCCTTCTCCCATGACGATCTCGCGGAGCCAGGCATGGATTCCGTAACGCTCATAGGTGGCGTCGTCCAGTCTGTCCTGCGGGATCTCGATGAAGGCCCTGATGGCCGCGCTGTCGAACTCGGCCGTGTCCAGGACCAACACCCGCGAGGGGTCGTAGAACGGGTACTTGACGACTTCGGCGTTCGACGTGACCAGCTTGCGGCGAGCGCCCACGGTCTCGATGGTCCGCATCGTGAGTCCGGACTGAGCGTTGTGGCTGACATCCAGCACCGCATGCGACCGAGCCAGCACGTCGAGGTAGTCACGGACGTCCAGCGGGCGGAATCCGAACTCCCTCCACCGAGCGCGCTTGAACACCGGCGACGTCGCCTTGTTGTAGGCGAACTGCAGGGGGTTCAGGTACAGGTAGGAGAACACCCGGAGACCGGCATCCTTCAGACGCGGCACCAGGACGCTCATCAGGGCGTAGCGGTTGGCGTGGGCGGTGCAGACGTTCGCGAGGTCGAAGTCGAAACGCTCCACGTGCCTGGCGCCGAGGGCCCGGTAGTCGTCGGTGTAGAAGAGTGGAAGAAGCACGAAGTCCGGCCGCTCACGGGCGTCGACGGCATCGAAGGTGTAGCGGCGGTCGAAGAGGTCGGCGAAGTCGAGGACGTGCGGGTAGAGCTGGATGGAGTCCCAGAGGTAGAGCACTGCCTCGGCATGGGGGTGCTGTGCGCGCAGTGCCTGGACGAACTCGCGCGTGAGCACCTTGCCGTTGATCACGAACACCAGGTCGTAGTCCCGACCGCGGGTCTCGTCGAGGATGCCGTCCAGATAGCGCTGGACGACACCGTCCACGAGCCCGGGCCGTACCCGGATGGCGCCCTTGATGAACGGGTTCTCGCCGGGCCGGTCGTTGAAGTAGTCGACCGCGTAGCCCTGTCGCTCGAACGCCGAGATGATGTGTTGGTGATAGCCGAAGAACGGTGAGCCCAGGAAGAGCACCCTTCCCACAGGTCCCCCTTCACTTGCCCCTCAGGGGTGTTTCCGTCCGGAATTGTCCCGGCGAGTATACGGGTGGGGTCGGATTCGCCTACGTGGTGACTCCTGGTCGCGCTCTGCCGTCGCGCCCCTCCGACTGACGGGGTCGAACGCTGTCTATGCTGGTCGTTCCGCAGGCACCGGTCAGTACGCCTGGACGACAGGAGGGTGGTGGACGGCGTGCCATCGAGGGCAGCGCCCACCGGACTCCGCTTGTCTCGGCGCCTGACCGCGGGCTTCTTTGCAGCCTTCGTCGCCGAGTGCACGGTGGGATCCAGCGGTCGCTGGCTCGTCGTCGGTCCACTCAGCATCCGCATGCTCTTGTTCATCGGCTGCCTGCTTGCCTCCGTTCCCATCGTCTGGGAACAGCGTGGCTACCTGGTGCGCCAGGGGTTCATCCGGGTCCTGGCCGCTTTCCTGGTTCTGCTCGGTGCTTCCGCCGCATGGGCAACCCACCTGCACAACTCCAAGGCGTTCATCGCTGCCGACCTGACCACGTTCTCCGCCCTGCTGCTGGTGCCGACCGTCTTGGCGCTGCGGCTGAGCGTCCCCGAGCTCGAACGCCTGCTGAGGATCCTCTTCTGGGGATCGGCTGCCTTGGCGGTCGCGGTGGTGGTCCTGCACGTGGCAGCGCCATCAGAGGCACTCGACGTCAACGCGCTCGGTCAGTGGCTCACCCGCCACTCGATGGGCGGGCTCGCGCTGGTGGGTGACGGGATCCTGCGTATCTACCTTCGTAGTGAGGTCCTGTTCATTCCGGCACTGCTTCTGGGGATCCGGGGCATGGCCACGGTCGGGCAGACGCAGGTCCGCAGCCGACGACTACACCAGACGGCATACCTCATCGGGTCGGCAGTCGTCGCGATGGGACTCGTGCTGTCACTGACCAGGTCCCTGTGGATCGGGTTCATCGCCGCCCTCCTGATCTTTCTCGTGTGGTGCGCCCGCGACCTTGGCGCCTTGCTGCGGGCCCTGGGCCTGGTTGCAGCCAGCCTGGCTGTCCTGGTCGCGCTGTCAGCGGCTCTCTACGGTGGGCCAGAGCTGCTTCGCGCCGGCGCTGCCCGGTTGAGCCCGGGGCTGGCTCACCTCGTGCCGAGCTCCGAAACCCCTACGGGCACGCCTCAACCGTCGCCAACCACCACCACCACGCCCGGCGTTCCCGGTCCGGGGACGACGACCCCTGCTCCCTCGGGGGTGCCCAGCACGGGCAGCCAGTCAACGACTCCGGCATCCCGCTCGAGCACGGCGAAGACGCCTACCGGCAGCGACGACCCGGACGCGGTGGCGGTGGAGATCCGGGCCCGGACCCTGGTCCTCACCAAGGAGAGAATCCGGGAACGACCCCTGACCGGATGGGGCATCGGCTACAACCTGGACGAGATCCGAGATGACGGCCGCACCGAGTACCTGTACTGGGATCTCCTCATGAAGCTGGGGGCTCCAGGGCTGGTGCTCTTCCTCGTTCTCTATGCCTGGACGCCGATCGCCTTGCTGCGGACGCGCGGTGCGCTGACCGGACCAGCCTCCGCGACGGGCGCACTGGCGGCCGCACTGGGTGGAGTGGCCGTCACGAGCTACTTCAACCCGTTCCTGAACAGCACCTTGGGCATCATCATCCTCGTGCTCCTGGTGGCGGCTGCTCAGCTCGAACCGGCGCGAGAGAGGCGACGCGGGCGGCACCGGGCCTGAGGCAGGTGGTCCACCCGGGCGGGAGCTCAGCGTCTGGGCGGCCGGCGTCGTCCCCCGCGTCCTCGCATGCCGTCGAGGAGTCCCGCGCCGGTGGCGGCAAACTTCGCACGCCTGTCCGTCTCGAAGAAGAGGACCTTGATCGGCCCCCAGGCGAGGGCCAGGCCGGTGCGCAGCGCCCAGCGCGGATCTGCACCTGCCGTGCCTGACCGGACCAGCAGCAGGTAGTTGCGGTACTTGTAGTAGGCCCTGTCGGCAGAGTGGTGGAGGTTCCGCACGGCCAGTCCCGGGACCACTTGGCTGGCCCGCATCGCCCCGATCGAATGTTTCATCACGGCGTCGGGTGTGGTCCAGATCTGCCAGCCCCCACGGCGCAGCCTCAGGCAGATGTCGTGGTCGACGTGGTCGATGAACAGGTCGTCACGAAAGCCGTTCACCGACGTCAGCCCGGCCACTCGGCACAGAGCGCCGGAGGTGATGACCATCCGGGCTGCCACGGGCTGGGTGTGGTTCCCACCCTGGAGGACCGTGCCGCTGGCGGCATCGACGATACGGGGGGCGACGACCGCCACCCGTGGGTCACGTACAGGGGCTGACTCCAGCAGACCCTGCACGAACCCTGGCCCGATCACGCTGTCCTGGTCGAAGGTGAGGAGCCAGGCCGCGCCGCTGGCCCGAGCGAGGCCGACATTGAGGGCGCCGCTGACACCCCGGTTGTCGGGGAGCCGCAGGACGTCGGCGCCGGCCGCGTCGCTGGCCTCCAGTGCCTCCTGTCCCTCGACAGAGGCGTTGTCGACGACGAGTACGGCGATGCCGGCCTCGATCAGGTCTGCACAGAGTCGGGGTAGCAAGGGCCCGGGGTTGAAGGTGACGACGACCGCGAGTACCTGGCCCGGTGAGGAGGCCTGGGGGCTGCCACCGATCGGCCCAGAGTCCGTCATCGGGTGAGGCCGCGCTCGTCCAGCTCGACCAAGGCCTGGTCCCAGGCAGACGAGGCTGCTCCGGGTTTGTCCCAGGAACGCCGGACGAAGTCGATGATGGCATCTCGGGTCGACCACTGGGCCATCGGTGCGCCCAGCTCCACGAGGCGGCTGAGGTCGGCGCAGGCGTGCTCGATGTCGCCGGCTCGGTGGACGTCGACGTGCTCGATCGGGACGTCGGCCCGACCAGATCCCGCCGCGGCAGCCTCGGCGAGCTCATCCAAGGTGGTCCGCACCCCAGAACCGGCATTCAGGACGAGGGCGGAGCCGGGGTGCGCTGGGTGTCGGGCGCACCAGTCGATCAGGCGGGCCAGGTCTTCGACGTGGATGAAGTCCCGGGTGGCGCTGCCGTCGCCGTAGACGACGAGGGAGCGACCCTCGCGCAGCCGTGCCAGGAAGGCCGCAAGCACGCCCGTGTAGGGATTGTGCAGGGCCTGTCCGGGGCCGATGACGTTCTGGGGCCGAATGATGGTCACCGGCACGGCGGCAGCGGTGTCGCTCAGGACCTGCTCGCCCTCCGACTTGGTCTCGCCGTAGAACGACACGGGCGTGTGGGGGTCATCCTCCGTCGACGCCGCCGGGGCTGCCTCCTGACAGCACGGCTCGCCGAACCGGGTGCCGTGGGTCGGGCACTCTGAGCGGCCGTTGCCGTAGACGGCTCGCGAGCTCATCGCAATCAGGGGAACTCCCCATTCGCGGGCGGCGACTCCGGCGGCGCGGGTCCCTTCGACGTTGACCCGGCGGTAGCGCTCCTGCTCGTACATGGACTGGCCGGTCCCGGTCTCGGCGGCCAGGTGAATGACCAGGTCCGGGCTCTGCAGCCCCGCCCAGACGTCTTCGTCACTCACGTCGCCGAGGACGACTGGTCCCGGGAATGATCGCCGACTCGCCTCGGCGTCCAGGTGGACCTGCGGGTGAAGCAGGTCCAGGGCCTCCAGCTCATGGTCGGCCTGGAGCTGGCGCGCGAGGTGCAGACCGATGAAGCCCGCACCTCCGCTGATCAGGATGCGCATGGGGGACGGCCTTTCGGGGGTGGGACGGGTCGGGGCGCTGGGCTCACGACTGCACGGGGGGTCGTGCGTAGGCCGCGAGGAGACGCGGTGAGCAGAGATAGGCGGCGCACGCCAGCACCGTCGCTGCCACACCCGTCGCCGTGCCCACCACCCATCCCGCGGTCACCAGCGTCGCGAGCCCGGCGGCATACGCAGCCACGACCGCGTGGGGTAGGCCCCCGGGACCTGACGTCAGGCGCTGGTAGACGTGGGAGCGGTGCGCCTCGAGGAGGCGCTCACCCCGACGCACGCGGCTCACCATGGTGGTGGCCTCGTCCACGAGGTAGAGCGACAAGGGGGCGACCAGGAGTGCTCCGCGAGCCCCATCGTGCAGTCCGATGAGGACGCCACTGGCGACCAGCGCCCCGAAGAGATAGCTGCCGGCGTCGCCGAGGAAGAGCCGCGCAGTGGGCGCGTTCCAGGGGAGGAACCCCAGGGCGAGGCCCGCCGTCACCGCCCCGAGAAAGGCCAGTGAGGCAATGCCCTGATCTCGGCCGACCAGCCAGGCGACCACCCCCCAGACGGTCATCGTCGTGGAGGTGATGCCGTTGATGCCGTCCATGAAGTTCACGACATTCACCACCGCAGCGGTGACGAAGGCTCCCACGAGCATCCAGACGACGCCCCCGAGCGACCAGCCCACTGCTCCGCCGGCCCCGACCTGGGCGAGCAGCCGCGGCAGTGGGGGGAGCTGCACCCGGTCGTCTGCGAAGCCGAGCAGCGACAGTGCGACGCTGGCGGTCACGGCAACCCACGGGACCTCGTGGCCACGGATCGTGGCCACGCTCGTGGCCACGACCAGGCCGGCGAGGCAGGCGAGCCCGCCACCCCGCGCCACGACCACGGTGTGGGATGAGCGGTGGTTGGGACGGTCCAGGACCCCGCTTCGCACCATTCCTGCGCGCACGACAGGGGCCAGCCCTGTCGTCACGAGCAGGGACACGACGAGTTCGACCACCGGTTCAGTCGCCTCGGAGCCCGGCGCTCGCAGTCTGGGACGTGGCGCTGTGGCGCCGAAGCCAACGAACCGCGTCGTCGTCCGTGCGGTGCTCGGCACCGTGCACCTCGGACACCCCGATCCCCGGCACGTCGACTCGGGAGACCAGGGGGTGCTGCGTCGCCCTCGAGACCTCATCCGGCGAGAAGAGCTCCTCCGAGATCTTCTCGCCCTGGCGCAGGCCCGTGTAGACGATGTCGATGTCCTTGCGGCCGGACATGCGGATCAGCGTGTTGGCCACCTCGACGATCTTCACCTGGTCGCCCATCTCGAGGACCATCACCTCGCCGTCGGTGCCGATCGACGCTGCCTCGAGGACGAGCTGGCAGGCCTCGGGGATGAGCATGAAGTAGCGCTCGACGTCCGGGTGGGTGACCGTGATCGGGCCACCGCGCTCGATCTGCGAGGTGAAGGCGTGGACGACCGACCCGCGCGACCCGAGCACGTTTCCGAAGCGCACCGACACGTAGCGCCCCGGCTCGCGGTCGGCGAAGTGGGCGGTGAGGCGCTCCGCGACGCGCTTGCTGTAGCCCAGGACGCACGAGGGCTGCGCAGCCTTGTCGGTGGAGATGTTGACGAAGGTGCCGACCCCGACCGCGGAGGCGGCCGCGAGGACGTTGAGGGTGCCGAGCACGTTGCTCTTCCACGCCTCGAGGGGGTTGGCCTCCAGCAGGGGGAGGTGCTTGAGGGCGGCGGCGTGGAAGACGATGTCGGGGCGGGTCTGCTTGAAGACCTGCTGCATCCGTGGGGCGTCGCGGATGTCCGCCAGCACGACCTCGTCCGTGTCGAGGAGGCCATTGCCGACCAGGGACATCTGCGTGGTCTGCAGGCCCGACTCGTCGCGGTCGAGGAGGTAGAGCTTCGCTGGGCCGAAGCGCGCGATCTGTCGGCACAGCTCCGACCCGATGGAGCCGCCGGCTCCGGTCACCAGCACCGACCTTCCGGCAATCTGCTCCGCGATGACGGCCGTGTCGAGGCTGATGGGTCGACGACCCAACAGGTCGGCGACGTCCACGTTGCGCAGGTCGCTCGCCGTGGGTCGCCCACCGATGATCTCGCCCACCGGGGGGAGCGTCAGCACGTTCAGGCCGGCCGTCGTGGCCAGCTCGGTCAGCTCGCGGATCGTGGCTGCGTGAGCCTGGGGAAGGGCGATGACCAGGGTGTTCGCCGTGAACTTGTCCGCGACCTTGGCCAGGTCGGCGCGGGTGCCGCGCACCCGGATGCCCTCCGTGCGGAACCGCGCCTTGGCGCGGTCGTCGTCGAGCAGTGCGACGGGAAGGTAGCCGCTCCCGGAGTCACGACGCATGCTCCGCGTCAGGCGGCTGCCTGCCTCACCCGCCCCGAAGATGATCACGCGCTCGTGGTCGAGGTCGGTCGGGCGCTTGCGCACCCGCCAGCTCCGGATGAGGAAGCGGCTCGCGAACATCCCCACCAGGGCGAACACGGAGCCGGTGATCGGGACACTGCGGGGCAGCGTCAGCCAGTCGGTGGCCAGGACCACGAGCCCGAGCACGATGCCTGTGACCAGGACGGACTTGAGGATGTCTGCCGTCTCTTCGAAGGAGCCACGATCGTGTCCGATGGCATAGGGGCCGATGATCGCGCCCGCCACCCAGAGGGTCGCGACGCCAGCCGCGCTGAGCCAGGCCATGTCAGGGATGAAGACCCGCTCGAGGTGGAGGTCGTAGCGCAGCCACATGGCGACCATCAGCGCGCCGACCAGGATGGCGGCATCGACCAGGGCCCACAGCCAGCGCGTCACGCGATGACGCCGTTCCTCGCGCGCAGTGGGCATGTCCCCTCCCCTCCCTGTGGTTCCCGCAAACGGCCAGAGTTTACATGTGGATGGCAACCATCTCGTGCATCTGCCCTGCTCACAACCCGGCAAGTCGGGCGATTCCCCCCGTGGTGAGTGTCATCGAGGGTCTCCTCTACGGGTCATCGAGACGAGTCGTAGAACTCTCGGCAGGCGGCATACGAGGGGAGCAGACCCTGGTCCTGCGCCTCTGCCAGCGAGGGCGCAGCGGCGTCCTTGGGCGACAGCAGCGGCTCCAGCCCGTCAGGGAAGACCAGGCCCACCTCGGCGTCGAGCGGGTGGATGCCGTGCTCACGGGCGGGGTTGTAGGCCGCGCTGCAGAGGTACATCGCGGTGGTGTCGTCCTCGAGGGCCACGAAGGCGTGACCCAGACCCTCGGCGAGGTAGACCGCGCGTCGGTCGACGGTGTCGAGGAGGACCGAGTCCCACTGTCCGAAGGTCGGCGACCCCACCCGGATGTCGATGATGAAGTCGATGAGGGAGCCCGAGAGGGCGGTGACGTACTTCGCCTGCGAGGGTGGGACGTCGGCGAAGTGGATGCCACGCACGGTCCCGCGGGACGACACCGAGATGTTGGTCTGGACGACCTGGGGCCGGTGCCCGACGGCCTCCGCGAGGAGGTCGCCGCGGAAGGACTCGAGGAACACCCCGCGATCGTCCGGGAACTGCCGCGGGGTGATCTCGAACGCGTCGGCGATGGTGAGCGGGCGGATCTGCACTACCGGCCCCCAGCCTCGTCGAGGAGCCCGGCCAGGTAGGTGCCGTAGCCGCTCTTGCGCAGTGACTCGGCGAGCGCGGCGAACTGCTCGTCGCTGAGCCAGCCGTTGCGCCAGGCGACCTCCTCGACGCAGCCGATCTTCTGGCCCTGTCGCGCCTCGACGACGTGGACGAACTGGGCCGCGTCCATCAGTCCCAGGAAGGTGCYGGTGTCGAACCACGCAGTGCCTCGCGGGAGGACGGTGACGTTGAGGTCGCCACGCCGCAGGTAGGCCTCGTTGATCCCCGTGATCTCCAGCTCGCCGCGCTCGCTGGGCTGGAGGTCACGCGCGATCTGGACGACGTCGTTGTCGTAGAAGTAGAGACCGGGCACGGCGTAGGAGGACTTGGGGTGCTCCGGCTTCTCCTCGATGGAGATGACGCGGCCGTCCTCCGAGAACTCGACGACGCCATAGGCCGACGGCTCGGTCACGTGGTAGGCGAAGATCTGGCCACCGGTGACGTCGGTGTTCGCGGCCAGCGAGCTGCCGAGCCCGGTGCCGTAGAAGATGTTGTCACCGAGCACGAGGGCCACCGCGTCGTCGCCGATGAAGTCCGCGCCGATGATGAAGGCCTGCGCCAGGCCGTCGGGGCTGGGCTGCGCGGCGAAGGTGAGCTCGATGCCCCACCGCGAGCCGTCACCGAGGAGTCGCTGGAACTGCGCCTGGTCCTCAGGGGTCGTGATCACCAGCACCTCGCGGATCCCGGCCATCATCAGCGTCGAGAGCGGGTAGTAGATCATCGGCTTGTCGTAGACCGGCATGAGCTGCTTGCTGATGCCGAGCGTGATGGGGTGCAGGCGTGTGCCCGACCCCCCGGCCAGGATGATCCCCTTCATGGTGCACGACCATAGTGCGAGGTGCCCCGCCGTGACGCGCCTCCCCTCGCGATAGCCTCGGCGCCATGAAGGTCCTCGTCACCGGCGCCGCCGGGTTCATCGGCTCGAACTTCGTGATCAGGGCCCGTGCGCTCCGGCCGCAGTGGCGGCTCACCGTCCTCGACTCGATGACGTATGCCGCGAACCTCACCTCCCTCGACCCCGTCGCCGGCGAGGTCGACGTGGTCAAGGGCTCGGTCACCGACGCGGACCTCGTGGACGAGCTCGTCGCGGCTCACGACCTGGTCGTCCACTTCGCGGCTGACTCGCACAACGACAACTCGCTCGAGGACCCCTGGCCCTTCATCGACACGAACATCATCGGCACCTACCAGCTGATCCAGGCCGTGCGTCGACACGACAAGCGCCTGCACCACGTGTCCACCGACGAGGTCTACGGCGACCTCGAGCTCGACGACCCGGCCAAGTTCACCGAGAACACCCCGCTCAACCCGTCGAGCCCCTACTCGGCGTCGAAGGCGAGCGCCGACCTCCTCGTCCGTGCGTGGGTGCGGTCGTTCGGCCTCAGGGCGACCCTGTCCAACTGCTCCAACAACTACGGGCCGCGCCAGCACCCCGAGAAGTTCATCCCGCGACAGGTCACGGGAATCATCGACGGGGTGCGGCCCAAGCTCTACGGCGCCGGCCTCAACGTCCGCGACTGGATCCACGTGGACGACCACAACGACGCGGTCATCGCCATCATCGAGCAGGGCCGCGCGGGCGAGACCTACCTCATCGGCGCCGACGGCGAGATGAACAACCGCGACGTCGTCGCGCTCATCCTCGAGCTCATGGGCAAGCCGGCCGACTGGTTCGACCACGTGCCGGACCGGCCCGGCCACGACCTGCGCTACGCCATCGACGCCTCGAAGCTGCGGGCCGAGACCGACTGGCGTCCCTCCCACCCGGATGTCCGCTCTGGCCTGGTCGACACCATCGCCTGGTACCAGGACAACCAGGACTGGTGGCGCACCGCGAAGGTGGTCGCCGAGGCGCGCTACGACCGGATCGGGCGCTGATGGCGCGGTGGCTGGTCACCGGCTCGGGCGGGATGCTCGGGCTCGACCTGCAGGTGGCCCTGGCGCTCGCCGGGGTCGACGGGGACGACGTCACGGCGCTCACCCGCAAGGACCTCGACGTCACCGATGCCGACGCCGTCCGCGACGCGGTCCGGGGGCACGACGTCGTGGTGAACTGCGCGGCATACACGGCCGTTGATGACGCGGAAACCCATGAGGGGCAAGCGTTTGCGGTGAACGCGATCGGCGCGGCCAACGTCGCGGACGCCTGCCGTTCGGTGGGCACGCGGCTCGTGCACATCTCCACCGACTACGTGTTCGCCGGCGACGCCGACGAGCCGTATGCCGAGGACGCCGCCCTGTCGCCGCTGTCCGCCTACGGCCGGACGAAGGCTGCGGGGGAGTGGGCGGTGCAGGCCCGCTGCCCGCAGGCGTGGATCGTCCGCACCGCGTGGCTCTACGGAGCCGGGGGCCCGAACTTCGTCAAGACGATGGCTCGGCTGGCCGAGCGCCACCACACGCTCGACGTCGTCGATGACCAACGCGGCCAACCCACCTGGACCATGGACGTGGCGCGGGCCGTGCTGCGGCTGGTCGACGAGTCAGCCCCGTTCGGGGTGTGGCACGCGACCAGCCAGGGTGACACCACGAAGTACGGCCTCACCCGCGAGATCTTCCGGCAGCTCGGGCTGGACCCCGAGCGGGTGCGGCCCACCACGAGCGACGCCTTCCCGCTGCCGGCCCCGCGTCCCGCGTACAGCGTGCTCGGCCACGACGCCTGGCGGATGGCCCGGCTCGCTCCGCTCCCGCCCTGGGAGGCCAGCCTCGCCGCGGCGCTGCCGGACGTCGTGGCCGAGCCGCCCACGGCCTGAGCGCCGCACGACGCGACGGTGAACTGACGGGTCCGCCCGGCCGGTCACCTTGCAGTCGAGGGGTCCGTTGGTCGAGAGTGGCCGCCATGGCAACTGAGACGCAACGCACCTCCCAAGAGGACCTCTGGGCCGGAGAGTTCGGCGCCGACTACATCGAGCGGAACCGGGGCACCAACCTCATCGCGAGCAACACCGAGCTCTTCCGCAAGGTCCTGGCGGCCACTGACGGCGTGGGCTCCGTCCTCGAGCTGGGTTGCAACATCGGCAACAACCTGATGGCCCTGCGCACCCTGCTGCCCGACGCCGACCTGCATGGGGTGGAGATCAACACCCAGGCCGCCGCTGAGGTGGAGCGATGGGGCGGCGCGACCGTCGAGGTGGCCTCGATCCTGGAGTACCAGGCGCAGCACGCCTACGACCTCACCTTCACCAAGGGCGTCCTGATCCACATCAACCCCGACCGGGTGCGCGACGTCTACAGCGCCCTCGTGGAGTCCTCGAAGCGCTACGTGATGGTCTGCGAGTACTACAACCCCACCCCGGTCGAGGTCAGCTACCGCGGTCACGAGCAGGCCTTGTTCAAGCGTGACTTCGCCGGGGAGATCCTCGACGCGTTCCCCGAGCTCACCCTCGTCGACTACGGCTTCACCTACCACCGGGACCCGCGGTTCCCCCTCGACGACTCGACCTGGTTCCTCATGGAGAAGTCCGCCTGAACCACCCGGATCGGCGTGCGGCTAGGGTCGGGTGATGCTCGCCGTCTACGCCGCACGCCAGTCCGCCGACGACCCGCTCTCAGGGCTGGAGGTCGGTGAGCGGCCCGACCCCACCCCGCGCGAGGGCTGGACGACGGTCACGCTCAGGACGGCCGGGCTCAACCACCACGACGTCTGGTCGCTGCGGGGAGTGGGCCTGCCCGCAGACCGGCTGCCGATGATCCTGGGCTGTGACGGCGCGGGCCTCGACGAGGACGGCAACGAGGTCATCGTCCACGCGGTCATCCCCAGCGACGGCTGGCGCGGTGACGAGACCCTCGACCCGCGGCGCACGCTGCTCTCCGAGCTGCACGACGGGACCCTCGCCGAGCAGGTCGCCGTCCCCACCACCAACCTGGTGCCCAAGCCCGCCGAGCTCCCGTGGGAGCACGCTGCCTGCCTCTCGACGGCGTGGCTCACCGCCTACCGCATGTTGTTCACCAACGCGGGGCTGACGCCCGGTGCCACCGTCCTCGTCCAGGGCGCCGGCGGCGGCGTGTCCACCGCCCTCGTGCAGCTCGGGGCCGCAGCGGGCTACCGGATGTGGGTCACCAGCCGCGACGAGGAGAAGGGCCAGCGAGCGGTCGAGATCGGCGCGGACCGCGCCTTCGGCAACGGCGAACGCCTCCCCGACCGCGTCGACGCGGTCATGGAGACCGTCGGTGCCGCCACCTGGTCGCACTCGGTCAACTCGCTCAAGCCGGGCGGCACGGTCGTCATCTCGGGTGCGACGTCCGGCGACGCACCCAGCAAGGCCGAGCTGACCAAGATCTTCTTCAAGCAGCTGCGCGTCGTCGGGTCGACGATGGGCAGCCGCGGCGAGCTCGAGCGGCTGGCCCAGTTCGTCGTGCAGCAGCGCATCGCACCGGTCATCGACACGACCCTGCCGCTGGCCCAGGCCCGGGACGGCTTCGCCCGCATGGCGGCCGGCGAGCTGTTCGGCAAGGTCGTCTTCACGGTCTCCTGAGTGCTGACGCCGCTGGAGGGCCCCGAGAGGGGTCAGCCGGCGTCAGAAGCGTCAGAGCAGCGAGGAGACCAGCCAGACGATTCCGGCCACCACGAGGATCGCCACGGTGGCGCCGGCGAAGATGACCGCGCCCTTCTGGGTGCCGCCCATCTTCTCGTCCCAGCCCTGCTCCTTGGCGACGTCGCGGATCAGGTCGCGGCCGGCGCTGGCGTCGAACGAGTAGTCGACGACCTTGCCGACCTGGCCGGTCGTCAGGTCGACCCCGAACTCCTTGCGGAACGACTTCTCGTAGACGCGACCGCGCTGGGTGGACGCCGACGCCTGGAGGCGCGGTGACGAGCCCCCACCGCTCCACGAGAACGTGTTGCTGACGTCGGTGATCGTCATCGAGTGGTCGGTCTCGTTGAGCCGGACCTGGTGGGTGAAGACCTTGGTGAGCCCGTGGGCCCTGAAGACGGCCAGCCACTGGGCGTCGGCGACGTCGATCGTGAGGTCGAAGCCCCGCGGGGTCTCGCGCACGGCATACGGCGTGCCGGAAGCGGCGGCGCGCAGGGTGGTGATCAGCTCAGCGGACGTACCCATCGAGGGCCCCCTCGGTCGTCGGTGGTGGTGCGTGCTGTTCGGTCAGCGTGGTTCAGCTCGGTGAGATCTGCAACCAGTCGTACCAGCCGTTGTGCAGGACCAGCCAGGCGATCAGGCCGTACCCCGCCTGGCCGGGGTGGTGGGGCACCCGGCTGGCGGCCAGGTCACTCTGCCACTGCTCGTGCCCCAACAGCGGCCGGAAGCAGTCGACGAACGGCACCCCACGGCGAGCGCACACGTCGGCCTGGGCCTCCACGAGCACGTCGAGCTTGGCGTTCAGCTCCTCGTCGTCACCCGGCGGGGGACTGACCACGAAGGTGCCGATGCCCGCGCTCGCCGCGTCGTCGAGGATGTTGGCCAGGTTGAGCCGGTGCCGGGCCAGGGTCACGCCGGTCGCCGCGTCGTTGCCGCCGACCGAGATCACCAGCCGCTTCTCGGCCCTGCCGCGCCAGCGGGGGGCGCACTCCGCCTGCCAGCGGGTCAGCACGTCGGCCGTGGTGTCGCCGCGGACGCCGAGGTTGTAGGCGGTCAGCTCGAGGTCGGAGTGGTGCGTGCGACCGACCACCCGCGAGACCCACCCCTGACCCTTGGGGTCGCCGACACCGGCCACGAGCGAGGCACCGACGAAGACGATGCCCACGTCACGTGGACCGTCAGCGGCGACCTGGAACTCGGCACTCGGGGTGAAGGTGGGCTCGCTCACGCGTCAGTCCTCGTCGTCGTCGAGCCGGGCCAGCCAGGTGGCCAGGCGCTCGACGGGGGTCTCGAAGTCGGGGTTCAGGTCCACGAACGTGCGCAGCTGGTCGGCCAGCCACTCGAAGGAGACTTCCTCTTCCCCTCGGCGAGCAGCCAGCTCCTCGATGCCACGATCCGTGAAGTACACGTCTGCAAGGTTAACGGGGGTATGCCGCGCGGCTGGCTCAGCCACGCGGCATACCGGCTGCAGTGTGGCTTGGTCGTCCGTCCACGCGGCCCCAGAGACAGGTATGCCGCGCGGCTGGGCCAGCCACGCGGCATACCTCTCCAGTGGGCGTCTAGCGGGCGAAGGCCGCCGCGATCAGCTCGGCCTGCTGCTCGGCGTGCCGCTTGCTCGAACCGGTGGCCGGCGAGGCCGAGGCCTTGCGCGACACGATCCGTAGCGGGCGGGTCTCGCCGAGCTCGGTGAGGGCCTGCGGGAGGTTCATGGCCACGAACGGCCAGGCACCCTGGTTGGCCGGCTCGTCCTGCACCCAGACGACGTCGGCGTCCGGGTACTTGGCCAGCTCGGCGGCGATCTCCCTGGCCGGCAGCGGAGCCAGCTGCTCGACCCGCACGATCGCGGTCGAGGTGTCCTCGGCCTTGTCGCGGGCGGCCTCGAGGTCATAGACGACCTTGCCGCTGGCGAGCAGCACCCGGGTCACCCCGCCGTGGTCGAACGACGCGCGGTCGGACAGCACCGGACGGAAGGTGCCCTCGGTGAAGTCCGCGGGCATGCTGCTGGCCGCCTTGAGCCGCAGCATCGACTTCGGCGTGAAGACGATCAGCGGTCGGCGCGGACGGGCGTAGGCCTGGCGGCGGAGCAGGTGGAAGTAGCTCGCCGGGGTCGAGGGGTAGGCGACCGTCATGTTGTCCTCGGCGCACATCTGCAGGAAGCGCTCGATGCGGGCGGAGGAGTGGTCGGGCCCCTGGCCCTCGTAGCCGTGGGGGAGCAGCAGCACGACGGACGAGCGCTGGCCCCACTTCTGCTCGGAGGAGCTGATGAACTCGTCGACGATGGTCTGGGCGCCGTTGAAGAAGTCGCCGAACTGCGCCTCCCACAGGACCAGGGCGTCGGGCCGCTCGACCGAGTAGCCGTACTCGAAGCCCATCGCCGCGAACTCGGAGAGCAGGGAGTCGTAGACCCAGAACCGGGCCTGGCCCTCACCGAGGTAGAGCAGCGGGGTCCACTCCTCGGCCGTGTGCTTGTCGATCAGCACGGCGTGCCGCTGGACGAAGGTGCCGCGACGGCTGTCCTGTCCGGCGAGGCGCACGGGGGTGCCCTCCATGAGGAGCGAGCCGAACGCGAGCAGCTCGCCGGTGGCCCAGTCGATCCCGCCGTCGCGGGTGGACTGGGCGCGCTTCTCCATGGCCTGCAACAGCTTCGGGTGCACGGTGAAGCCCTGCGGCGGGTTCACGAACGCGTCACCGATGTGCTGGAGCTGGTCGTCCGGGATGGCTGTCTGGTCGGCCGACCGGGTCGCCTGGTCGGTCGCCTGGGCGGTGGGGGGCTCGAGGCCGGAGTGACCCTCGGCGTCGGTGCCGACGAGCGTCGGGTCGCTGGTCTCCTCGGTGGCCTGCTTGAGGGCCGCCTTGGTCTCGACGAAGACCCGCTCGAGCTGCTGCTGGTAGTCGCGCAGCGCGCCCTCGGCATCCTCCTGGCTGATGTCGCCACGGCCGATGAGGGACTCGGTGTAGAGCTTGCGGACCGAGCGCTTGGCCTCGATGAGGTTGTACATCAGCGGCTGGGTCATCGAGGGGTCGTCGCCCTCGTTGTGACCGCGGCGCCGGTAGCAGACCATGTCGATGACGACGTCCTTGTTGAACGTCTGGCGGAACTCGTAGGCGAGCTCGGCCACCCGGACGCAGGCCTCGGGGTCGTCGCCGTTCACGTGGAAGATCGGCGCCTGGATCATGCGGGCGACGTCGGTCGAGTAGGTCGAGGAGCGGCTGGCGCTGGGCGACGTGGTGAACCCGACCTGGTTGTTGATGACCACGTGGATGGTGCCGCCGGTGCGGTAGCCGCGCAGCTGGGACAGGTTGAGCGTCTCGGCGACGACTCCCTGGCCGGCGAACGCCGCGTCGCCGTGCATGAGCAGGGGCAGGACGGTGAAGTCCTCGCCGGCGAGGTCGAGCCGGTCCTGCTTGGCGCGGGTGATGCCCTCGAGGACCGGGTTGACGGCCTCGAGGTGGGACGGGTTGGCGGCGAGGTAGACCTTGGTCTTGCTGCCGTCCTCGGCGACGAACTCGCCCTCGGTGCCGAGGTGGTACTTCACGTCGCCCGAGCCCTGCACGGACTTGGGGTCCTGCTTGCCCTCGAACTCACGGAAGATCTGGCCGTAGGACTTGCCCGCGATGTTGGCCAGCACGTTGAGGCGCCCGCGGTGCGGCATACCGATGCACACCTCGTCCATCGAGTCCGCGGCGGCGCGGCACAGGATCCGGTCGAGCAGCGCGATGACCGACTCGCCACCCTCGAGGCTGAACCGCTTCTGCCCGACGAACTTGGTCTGCAGGAACGTCTCGAAGGCCTCGGCGGCGTTGAGCCGGCGCAGGATCCGGAGCTGCTCGTCGGGGCCGGGCTTGGCGTAGCCGACCTCGATCTTGGCCTGCAGCCAGCGGCGCTGCTCGGGGTCCTGGATGTGCATGTACTCGGTGCCGATGGTGCGGCAGTAGGAGTCGCGCAGGATGCCGAGGATCTTGCGCAGCCGCAGCATCGGCGCCCCACCGAAGCCTCCGGTCGCGAAGTCGCGCTCGAGGTCCCACAGGGTGAGGCCGTGGGACGTGACGTCGAGGTCGGGGTGGCGACGCTGGCGGTACTCCAGCGGGTCGGTGTCGGCCATCAGGTGGCCGCGCACGCGGTAGGCGTGGATCAGCTCCTGGACGCGGGCCGTCTTGTTGACGTCGTCGTCGTGGTGGGCGGAGATGTCCTGGACCCACCGGACCGGCTCGTAGGGCAGGCGCAGGCTCTCGAAGATCTCGTCGTAGAAGCCGTTCTCGCCGAGCAGCAGCTGGTGCACGATCCGCAGGAAGTCACCCGACTGGGCGCCCTGGATGATGCGGTGGTCGTAGGTGCTGGTCAGCGTGAGGATCTTGGAGACGGCGTTGCGGTTGAGCGTCTCCTGGCTCGCGCCCTGCCACTCGGCGGGGTACTCCAGCGCGCCGACGCCGATGATCGCGCCCTGGCCGGCCATCAGCCGCGGGACCGAGTGGTTGGTGCCGATGGTGCCGGGGTTGGTCAGCGTGAGCGTGGTGCCCTGGAAGTCCTCGACGGTGAGCTTGCCGCCGCGAGCCTTGCGGACCACGTCCTCGTAGGCCGTCCAGAAGTGGGCGAAGTCCATCGACTCGGCCGACTTGATCGAGGGCACGAGCAGCTGGCGGGTGCCGTCGGGCTTGGCCATGTCGATCGCGAGCCCGAGGTTGACGTGGCCAGGGATGACCAGGGCCGGCTTGCCGTTCTCCTCGGTGAACCCGTTGTTCATCTCGGGCATGTGGCCCAGCGCCTTGACCAGGGCGTAGCCGATGAGGTGGGTGAACGACACCTTGCCGCCGCGCGAGCGCTGCAGGTGGTTGTTGATGACGACCCGGTTGTCGATCAGCAGCTTGGCCGGCACCGCGCGCACGCTGGTCGCGGTGGGGACGGTCAGCGAGCTCTCCATGTTGGTGACCGTGCGGGCGCTGGCGCCACGCAACGGCTTCACCTGGTTCTCGTTGGTGGCCTCGGTCTGCTTGGGGGCCTGGGGCTCGCGCGGCTTGGGAGCCTCCTTGACGCCGGCGGTCTCGCCGCCGGTGCCGGCCTCCTTGTCCTCGGGCTTGTCGGCCACGGCCTTGTCGGTGTTGGCGTCCGGCTTGTCGGTGGTCTGCCCGGAGGTGGTCGAGGGTCCAGCGGGGGGTGCGGCCGGAGCGGGCGCAGCGGCTGGAGTCGGCGCAGCAGCTGGAGCCGGCGCAGCTGGAGCCGGCGCGGCAGCCGGTGCAGCGGCAGGGGCGGGCGCGGCTGCGGGGGCCGACGCGGCCGGGGCGGCAGGCGTTGAGGTCGTGCTCCCGTTGGCTCCAGACCCGTTGGTCGTGGCGCCGTCGGACGGCTGGTAGTCGGCGAAGAAGGGCCACCACGCCTTGTCCACGGAGTTCTTGTCGTTCTGGTACTGCTCATACAGCTCGTCCACGAGCCACTCGTTCGGCCCGAAGGCCGCCATGGGGTCGTTGGTCGGGGACTGGTCGGGCACGGCGGATACGCCTCTTTCGTAGCGTCGACAATGACGGGCAATAGGTGTTCCCAGCCTATCCCCGTGCGTCGCGCCGCGCTGCGGCGGGCAAGAGGTTTCCCGAGCGACCTTCGCCACGTCGCCCAGGGCCCCTTCAGGGGGCGCGCCAGCGCCCGGTCCGGGTATGCCGCGGGGCCGGGTCCCGTGCTGGAACCCGGCCCCGCGGCATACCTCGGCGACCTAGCTGATGTCGCTCCGGATGGTGCGCCACGAGCCGAAGCCGGCCAGCACCGCGGCGTAGGCGGCCAGGATGAGCGCGCCGGCCCACCAGGCGAGCGGCGTCACGGCGTTCTCGCCGCCCTGGTTGACCCCGTTGACCATGGCCTGCGTCGCCGCCGAGGGGAGGTACTGGACGATGTGGTCCCGGCCCCAGTCCCAGAACGACAGCCCGAAGCCGGCCAGGGGCTCGACGATCCAGGCCACGCCGACCGAGATCAGCAGGGCCGCCACCTGGTTGGGGATGAGGATCCCCGCGCCCAGCCCGATCAGTGCCCACAGGCCCAGGACGAGCAGGCTCAGGGCAAGGGTGCGGAAGACGCCGGACGTCGGGAACGGTGCGAACCCCCGGGCGTTCAGCACGATGGCGCCGGCGATGATCGACCCCGCCAGGGAGATGAGCCCGTAGATGGCGCCGATCCCGAGCAGGGCGACGACCTTCGCGCCCATCACCTTGGCCCGCTTGGGCGTGCCCAGGAAGGTGCTCGTGATGGTCTTGTGGCGGTACTCCGAGCCGATCTGCATCACCCCGATCGTCAGGGTGAGCAGGTAGCCGATGCTGAGGCCACTGGTGTAGACGCTGTTGGCGATCTGCTCCGGGGTGCCGGTGGGGACACCCTGGCCGGGTGCGGCGTTCGGGTCCGGGGCCTGGGTGAAGAGGAAGCCGAAGAGGACGGCGAGTCCCGCTCCCGCCACGAACATGGCGATGGCCAGCCCCCACCACATGCGCGTCGTGAAGAACTTGCGGAACTCGGCCTTGATGGCGTTGGTCATTCGTTGCCCCCTTCCTGTCCGGCGATGGCGTCTCGCTCGGCGGCCGCCTGCCCTGAGGCGCCGTCGCCGAGGTTGCGGTTGGTGCCCTCGGTCAGCTCGAAGAAGAGCGCCTCGAGGTCGGTGGTGGCCTGGCGCAGCTCGTAGATCGGCAGCCCGGCCCGCAGGGCGACGTCGCCGATCAGCCGCAGGTCGTGGGTCTCGGCCAGCAGCGTGCCGTCCTCGACCTTGCTCGTCACGTCGGCGACCCGCAGGGCGCCGGCGAGCGCGTCGAGGTCGGTGGTCCGGACGATGGTGTGGGCCTCGCCGTGCAGGTCGTCCATCGCGCCCTGCTTGATCAGCCGGCCGTTGTTGATGATGACGACGTCGTCGACCGTCTGCTCCACCTCCTGGAGCATGTGGCTCGAGATCAGCACCGTCTTGCCTTGGGCGGAGAGGTGCCGCAGGAACCCGCGCAGCCACCGGATGCCCTCGGGGTCGAGGCCGTTGGCCGGCTCGTCGAGGATGAGGACCTGTGGGTCGCCCAGCATCGCGGCGGCGAGGCCGAGCCTCTGGCGCATGCCCATCGAGTAGCCCCCCGCACGCTTGCGCGCGGCAGCGGGGATCCCGACGAGCTCCAGCATCTCGTCAACGCGCTGGGCTCCGACGCCTGCAGTGTCGGCCAGGACGCGCAGGTGGTCGCGACCGGTGCGGCCGGGGTGGAAGTTGGTGGCCTCGAGCGCCGAACCCACGACCGCCATGGGCTGGGTGATCTCCTGGTAGCTGCGCCCGCCGATGGTTGCGACGCCGCTGGACGGGTTCACCAGGCCGAGCAGCATGCGGAGCGTGGTCGTCTTGCCGGCACCGTTGGGACCGAGGAAGCCGGTGATGCGGCCGGGCTCGACGGTGAAGGAGAGGTTGTCGACGGCGGTGAAGCTGCCGAACCGCTTGGTCAGGTCGCGCACTTCGATGCGGGCGCCCTCGGTCGGTCGTGGTGGCGCTGTGGTCGTGGTCATCGTTCCCCCGGAGTCGGTGTCATGCCGGCATCCTCCCAACTGACGTGGGGTCAGGGTCAACCGGGTTGCGGCCCTAGGATGACCGGACTATGACCGAATGGCTGCTGGTCCTGACCGGCGTGGGGCTGACGATCGGGACGGCCGTCTTCGTGGCCACCGAGTTCTCGCTGGTCGCACTCGACCGGCCGACCGTGCAGAAGGCCGTGGATGCCGGGGACGCCCGCGCCGAGGTGGTGCTGGGGTCACTGCGCCGGCTCTCGACGCAGCTGTCCGCGGCCCAGGTGGGCATCACGCTGACCACGCTGATCCTCGGGTTCCTCGCCACCCCCTCACTCGGGGTGCTGCTGGAGACACCGTTGCAGGCCCTGGGCCTCCGGGGCTCCACCCTGGACACCGTCGCTGACGCCGTCGCCCTGCTCATCGCCACGGTGTTCTCGATGGTGTTCGGCGAGCTGCTGCCCCAGTTCCTGGGCATCTCGGCCCCGCTCGCCACCGCCAAGGTCGTCGCCATGCCGGTGCGGGGCTTCGCGCTGGTCGCCCGGCCGCTGATCTTCGTGCTCAACGGATCGGCCAACCTCTTCCTGCGGGCACTCGGGATCACCCCCCGCGAGGAGCTGTCGGGCGCCCGCACCCCGCAGGAGCTGGCCTCGCTGGTCCGCCGCTCCGCCGAGGCGGGGACGCTCGACGAGGGGACCGCCCGGCTGGTCACCAAGTCGCTCGGGTTCGGGGAGCAGACCGCAGCCGACGTCATGAGCCCTCGCGCGCGGGCGTCGTCCATCGAGCGCACCGCGACGGCCGAGGACGTCGTCCGGCTCGCCCGGCGCACCGGACACTCGCGCTTCCCGGTGACCGGCGAGGACTGGGACGACATCGACGGCGTGGTGCACGTGAAGCGGGCCATCGCCGTCCCGCACGAGCGCCGCGACGACGTGCCGGTGTCGGCGCTCATGGTGCCGCCCCTCCTGGTGCCGGAGACGATCCGGCTCGACCCGTTGTTGTTGATGCTGCGCGAGCACGGTCTCCAGCTCGCCATCGTCGTCGACGAGTACGGCGGCACGGCCGGCATCGTGACCCTCGAGGACGTCGTCGAGGAGATCGTCGGCGAGGTGTCCGACGAGCATGACGTGTTCCGCACGACCGGGCGTGAGTTCACCGACGGGTCGTGGACGGTGCCGGGCCTCTGGCGCCCCGACGAGGTGCGCGAGCGCCTGGGTGCGGTCGTGCCCGACGGCCCTGCCTACGAGACGACCGGTGGCTTCGTCATGGCCGAGCTCGGTCGGATCCCCACCGTGGGGGACACCGTGGACATCCCCGGCTGGGCGATCACCGTGCTGGCCATGGACGGCATGCGGGCCGACCGGCTCCGGTTCGTCCCGACAGGGGAACATGACGACTCGGACTCGCACGAGGGGACCTCGGTCGAGGGTTCCCCGCGGGGTCCGGCCGCACCCGGTCGCGGCGCCGGTCGCTCGGTGACCGCCGGTGGCCGCGACGCGGAGGGGGCGAAGTGAGCGCCGGCGCGGTGTGGGTCACCGCCCTGCTCCTGCTGCTCAACGCGTTCTTCGTCGGTGCCGAGTTCGCGGCGATGGCGGCGCGGCGTTCCACGCTGGAACCCCTGGCGGCACACGGATCCCGCCGGGCGCAGGTCTGCCTCGACGCCCTCGAGCAGATGGGTTCGCTGCTCGCCTGCGCGCAGCTCGGCATCACGGTCTGCTCCGTGCTGCTGGGTGCCATCTCCGAGGCCGCCCTCCACCACGCGCTCGAACCGGTCGTCCACCACCTCGGTCTGCCCGACGGGGTGACCGACGGCCTGGCGCTCGCGCTGGCCCTGCTCATCGTGGTCTACCTGCACGTGGTCGTCGGCGAGATGATCCCGAAGAACCTCGCCCTCGCCGGACCCGAGCGCTCCGCGCTGATCCTCGTGCCGGTGCTGCTGTTCATCACCCGGGCCCTGCGCCCGATCATCTCGGTCATGGAGGCGATCGCGAAGTCGCTGGTGCGGCTGTTCGGGGTGGAGCCCAAGGACGAGATCACGTCGGCCTTCACGGTCGAGGAAGTCGAGCACATCCTCGCCGAGAGCCGCCACGAGGGGCTGATCGAGGAAGGTCAGCACGGGCTGGTCGGCGCGGCCCTCGAGTTCAGCGACAAGGACGCCGTCGATGTCGCCGTCCCCCTGTCCGACCTCGTGACGTTGCCCCTGACGGCGACCCCTGACGACGTCGAGCGCCTCGTCGCCAAGCGCGGGTTCTCGCGCTATCCGATGCTGGACAACGCGGGCGAGCTCACCGGCTACCTGCACCTCAAGGACGTGCTCTACGCCGACGACACCGAGCGCGACATCGCCGTCCCGGTCAAGCGGGTGCGCAAGCTGGCGACGGTGCAGGCCGCCGACGAGGTCGAGGAGGTGCTGCGGACCATGCAGCGCACCGGCTCACACCTCGCACGCGTGGTCGACCCGGAGGGCACCGACATCGGCGTCGTCTTCCTCGAGGACGTCATCGAGGAGCTCGTCGGCGAGGTGACCGACGCCTCCCAGCGCTGACCGCGGCGCCTTCCCCGGCTGTGGGGCCTGCCTTCCCTCGTGAGCTGGAGGACGGTCCGATCGACGTCAATGCGGACGACGTCGGCGGCGCGGGTCCGCAGGCGCGGGTGCGTCGGTCGGCGCGGATTGGAGTCCAGGGCGACCGCCAGGAACCAAGGACTGCTCCTCACCTCGCTCGAGGACACGTGGTGCGACCTGGGCGAGGCTCTCGAGCTCGACGACCTGGTGGTGGTCGGAGATGCCGTGGCGCGGCGGCTCGCAGACGTCACGCCGCTGCGGGATGCGCTCCTCCGGCGGGTTCGGCCGAGAGGGGCGGTCGCCCTCAGGTCAGCCCTCGGACTGATCCGGGTTGGCTCCGACTCACCCATGGAGTCCCGCTGTCGACTGGTCTTCCACCGCGCCGGACTGCCGGAGCCGGAGCTCAACGCCGTGATCACCCATCGCGGTGGCGGCTTCCTGTGCAGGGCCGATTTCGTCTGGCGTGAGCGCCGCGTCCTGGCCGAGTACCAGGGCAGCAACCACTTCGAGTCGGTCCCGAATGACGAGAGGCCCGGAAGCGACGTCCAGCGCTGGGCTGGACAGTCATTCCGGGCCTCTCGACCTGTGGTGCCCCCGGCAGGATTCGAACCTGCGCTCCCGCCTCCGGAGGGCGGTGCTCTATCCCCTGAGCTACGGGGGCCGACACGTGCGCTCCGTGAAGGAGGCGCCCGCAGAGGTTAGCAGCCTAGGGTGGCCCCCATGGAACGTGGGGGACTCGTCTACGTCTGCGACGACACGGAGCAGATCAGGCGCCTCATCCGGGTCAACCTCGAGATGGAGGGCTACGAGGTGCGGGAGGCCGGCGACGGCGAGGAGCTGATCGCTGCCCTGCACGAGCTCGACCGGCTCCCGGGGGTGGTCACCCTCGACGCACAGATGAGCCCGCGCGACGGCTGGTGGACGATCTCGCAGATCCGGGCCGACCCGAGGCTGGCGGACATTCCGGTCATCATGGTGACGGCCTCGGTGCAGCAGCACGACCGGGTCCAGGCGCAGGGTTCGGGACTCGACGCCTTCGTCTCCAAGCCCTTCGATCCCGACCACCTCATCGAGCTCGTCTCGGGCTTCATGGCCGACGGACGAGCGCACTCACCCGCGCCCTAGACTTGACCGGGTGACTCCCGAAGAGCTCTCCGCAGCCATCCGCACCGCCCTCACCGAAGCCGTCGCCGCCGGCGACTTCGCCGTGGACGTGCCCGCGGAGGTCCGCGTGGAGCGCCCGAGGAACCGTGACCACGGTGACTGGTCCACGAACGTCGCGCTCCAGCTGGCCAAGGGAGCCGGTATGCCGCCGCGCGACGTCGCCACGCGGCTCGCCGAGCGCCTGGCCCAGGTCCCGGGCGTCAAGGCGGTCGACATCGCGGGGCCGGGCTTCCTCAACATCACCCTCGACGCCGCGTCGGCCGGTGAGCTGGCCCGCAGCATCGTCGAGGCCGGTGCTGCTTACGGCCGCAACGACTCCGAGGCCGGACACGTCATCAACGTCGAGTTCATCTCGGCCAACCCGACCGGACCCCTCCACCTCGGGCACACGCGGTGGGCCGCGCTCGGCGACGCCATGAGCCGCCTGCTCAAGACGTCGGGCGCGACCGTCACGACCGAGTACTACATCAACGACGCCGGCGCGCAGATGGACAAGTTCGCCACCTCGGTCCTGGCGAGCGCGAAGGGGGAGCCCACGCCCGAGGGGGGCTACCCCGGCGCTTACATCGACGACCTTGCAGCCCAGGCGCTCGCCGCCCGTCCCGACCTGCTCGAGCTCCCCGCCGACGAGGCCCTGGCCGCGGCGCGGTCGGTGGCCTACGAGGCGCAGCTGCAGGACATCAAGGACACCCTCGCCGACTTCGGCGTGCACTTCGACGTGTGGTTCTCCGAGGCGGCCCTGCACGAGTCCGGTGCGGTCGAGCAGGCCGTCGACCGGCTGCGCGAGCAGGGGCACGTCTTCGACGAGGGCGGCGCGATCTGGTTGCGCACCACCGACTTCACCGACGACAAGGACCGTGTCCTCATCCGGGCCAACGGGGAGCCCACCTACTTCGCAGCCGACGCCGCCTACTACCTGTCGAAGAAGGACCGCGGGTTCGACGAGAAGATCTACCTGCTCGGCGCCGACCACCACGGCTACATCAACCGGCTCAAGGCGATCGCGGCCTGCGCTGGCGACGACCCCGAGCGCAACATCGAGGTCCAGATCGGCCAGCTGGTCAACCTCGGTGGGGCCAAGCTGTCCAAGCGGGCCGGCAACATCATCGAGCTGCGCGACCTGATCAACTGGATCGGCACCGACGCGATCCGCTACTCGCTGTCCCGCTACCCGGCCGACAGCCCGCTGTCGCTCGATGGCGAGGAGCTGCGCAAGCAGACCAACGACAACCCGGTCTTCTACGTGCAGTACGCCCACGCCCGCACCTCCAACGTCGCCCGACTGGCAGGTGAGGACGGCGTCGTCCGCAGCGACGGCTTCGACCCGTCCCTGCTGACCGACCCGACCGAGGCGTCGCTGCTGGCCATCCTCGGCGACTTCCCCCGGGTCGTCGCCCAGGCGGCCCACCTGCGCGAGCCCCACCGGGTGGCCCGCTACCTCGAGGACCTCGCCGGCCACTTCCACAAGTGGTACGACACCTGCCGCGTGCGCCCGATGACCGCCGACGAGGAGATCACCGACCTGCACCGGACCAGGCTGTGGCTCAACGACGCGACCAGGCAGGTCTTGGCCAACGGACTGGACCTCCTGGGAGTCTCCGCACCCGACAGGATGTAGCCCATGCGCGCTCACGAGGCGGGAGCCCTCCACGCCGAGGGGTATGGCGGACCACCCCACTGGCTGCCCTGGCCCACCGACGTCATGGAGCTGATGCCGCAGCTGTGGCCCCAGACGGTCGGCCGTGACGAGGAGGGCCGCCTGACGGTCGGGGGACTCGACGTGGTGAGCATCGCCCGCGAGTTCGGCACCGCGGCATACGTGGTCGACGAGGCTGACTTCCGCGCCCGGGCGCGGGCATTCCGCGACGAGTTCGGTGCGCCCTTCGCTGCCCTCGGTGGGGTCGACGTCTTCTACGCCGGCAAGGCCTTCCTCTGCACCGAGGTGGCCCGCTGGGTGGCCGAGGAGGGCCTGTGCCTCGACGTCTGCTCCGGTGGTGAGCTCGCCGTGGCGCAGCGTGCGGGGTTCCCCGCGGCGCGGATCGGCCTGCACGGCAACAACAAGTCGCTCGCCGAGATCCGTCAGGCCCTGGCCTACGGCGTGGGGCGGATCGTCGTCGACTCGTTCGAGGAGATCGACCGGGTGGCCGCGGTTGCCGGCGAGCTGGGGGTGCGCGCCCCGGTCATGGTGCGCGTCACGGTGGGCGTGGAGGCGCACACCCACGAGTTCATCGCCACGGCGCACGAGGACCAGAAGTTCGGGTTCTCGCTGGCCGGCGGCCAGGCTGCCGAGGCGGTCTCGCGGATCGTCGAGCGGAGCACCCAGCTCGACCTGCTCGGGCTGCACTCCCACATCGGGAGCCAGATCTTCGACACGTCCGGGTTCGAGGTGTCCGCGCGACGGCTCATCGGGCTGCACGCCGAGGTGGCCCGTGTGCACGGGATCCACATGCCGGAGCTGGACCTCGGGGGTGGCTACGGCATCGCCTACACCTCGGAGCACACGCCGCTGCACCCCGGAGAGCTCGGTGAGCAGATGGCCGACCTGGTCGAACGCGAGCTGAAGGCGGTGGGTGACGGCGGTCCGGACACCCCGACCCCCCGCATCTCGATCGAGCCCGGGCGAGCCATCGTCGGTCCGAGCACCTTCACGCTCTACGAGGTGGGCACCGTCAAGGACGTCGACCTGGGCGGGGGAGCCAAGCGCACCTATGTCTCGGTGGACGGCGGCATGAGCGACAACATCCGCACCGCGCTCTACGACGCCGACTACTCCTGCACGCTGGCCAGCCGGCACTCCGACGCCGCGCCGCGGCTGGCCCGCGTGGTCGGCAAGCACTGCGAGAGCGGCGACATCGTCGTCATGGACGAGTACCTGCCGGACGACATCTCGGCCGGTGACCTGGTCGCCGTCCCGGGCACCGGTGCCTACTGCCGGAGCATGGCCAGCCAGTACAACCACACCCCACGCCCCCCGGTGATCGCGGTCAGGGACGGGCAGGCGAGGGTGCTGGTGCGGCGCGAGACGGTGGACGACCTGCTGGCCCTCGACGTCGGCTGAGCCGATGACCCCCGGCTACAGTCCGGATGGCGGAACAATGGGCGTCCACGAAGTGGTCACCCGTCACGATGGGCCCGACCGTGAGACAGCCCCACGAGGGCGCGAGGAGCAGGTGTGAGTGAGAGCCAGCAGGTGACGGCGGTGGAGCCCCTGAGGGTGGCCCTCCTCGGATGCGGTGTCGTCGGCTCGTCCGTGGCCCGGATGCTCACCGAGCACGCCGACGACCTCGCCGCCCGGGTGGGGCGGCCCCTCGAGCTGGTCGGCATCGCCGTGCGCCGGCCCGGCAAGGACCGCTCCGACCTGCCCGTCGACCCGGCGCTGTTCACCACCGATGCCGAGTCGATCATCACCGGGGCCGACATCGTCATCGAGGTCATCGGAGGCATCGAGCCGGCTCGCAGCCTCATCGAGCTCGCCATGAAGAGCGGCGCCTCCGTCGTGTCGGCCAACAAGGCGCTGCTCGCCGAGGCCGGCCCGGCGCTCTACGCCGAGGCCGCCGCCCACGGCGTCGACCTCTACTACGAGGCTGCCGTGGCCGGAGCCATCCCCATCCTGCGCCCGATCCGCGAGTCCCTCGCCGGCGACGAGGTGCGCAAGGTCATCGGGATCGTCAACGGCACCACCAACTACGTGCTCGACAAGATGGACTCGACCGGGCTGGGCTTCGCCGAGGCGGTCGAGCAGGCCCAGGCGCTCGGCTACGCAGAGGCCGACCCGACCGCCGACGTCGAGGGCTTCGACGCGGCGGCCAAGGCCGCGATCCTCGCCTCGCTGGCGTTCCACACCCGGGTGTCGAGCGACCAGGTCTACCGCGAGGGCATCACCGAGGTGAGTGCTGCTGACGTCCAGGCCGCGCGCGAGATGGACTGTGTCGTCAAGCTGCTCGCCATCTGCGAGCGCACCGAGACGGTCGGCCCCGACGGCACGACGACCGCCGGGGTGAGCGTGCGCGTGCACCCGGCGATGATCCCGCGGTCGCACCCCCTCGGTGGCGTCCGTGACGCGTTCAACGCCGTCTTCGTCGAGGCCGACGCTGCGGGTCAGCTGATGTTCTACGGCAAGGGCGCGGGTGGCGACCCCACGGCCAGCGCGGTCCTCGGTGACGTCGTCGCGGTGGCCCGTCACCGCGTGGGTGGCGGCCGAGGGCACGGCGAGTCGGCCTACGCCGACCTGCCCGTCCTCGACATGGGTCAGGCGTTGACGAGGTACCACATCAGCCTCGACGTGGCCGACCGTCCGGGCGTCCTCGCCCAGGTCGCGACGTCGTTCGCCGAGCACGGGGTGTCGATCGAGACGGTGCGCCAGCACATCATCGCCGCCGAGCCCCAGGGCCCGGACGGCGAGCTGGGGGAGACCCGTGCGAACCTCATCGTCGTGACCCACACCGCCCCCGATGCCGCGCTGTCCGCCACGGTCGAGGCCCTCGTGCGACTCGACACCGTCCGCGAGGTCGTCTCCGTGATGCGGGTGGAGGGCGCCTGATGGCCACCCTGTGGCGCGGTGTGATCCGTGAGTATGCCGACCGCCTCCCGATGCTCGCGGGTGCGCCGGTGGTGACGCTCCAGGAGGGCGGCACCCCGCTCATCCCGGCAGAGCACCTGTCGGAGCTGACCGGTGCGGTCGTCTTCGTCAAGTACGAGGGGCTCAACCCGACCGCGTCGTTCAAGGACCGCGGCATGACCGCAGCGATCTCGATGGCGGCCAAGAACGGCGCCAAGGCGGTGATCTGCGCGTCGACCGGCAACACCAGTGCCAGCGCCGCGGCATACGCCACGAAGGCCGGCATGGCCTGCGCGGTCCTCGTGCCCGACGGCAAGATCGCGATGGGCAAGCTCAGCCAGGCCATCGCGCACGGCGCGACCCTGCTCCAGGTGGACGGCAACTTCGACGACTGCCTCACCTTGGCGCGCAAGCTCGCCGAGTCCTACCCGGTCGAGCTGGTCAACTCGGTCAACCCGGCTCGGATCGAGGGTCAGAAGACGGCGTCGTTCGAGGTCGTCGACGCGCTGGGCGACGCTCCCGACATCCACTGCCTCCCGGTCGGCAACGCCGGCAACATCACGGCCTACTGGAAGGGTTACCGCGAGTACCACCGCGGCAGCGAGCAGCCCGGCCCCGCGACCAAGCTCCCCCAGATGTGGGGCTTCCAGGCGGCCGGCGCGGCACCGATCGTCCTCGGTCACCCCGTCGACGACCCCGACACCATCGCCACCGCGATCCGCATCGGCAACCCCGCTTCGTGGAAGCAGGCCGAGGCCGCGCGCGACGACTCGGGTGGCCGCATCGAGTCCGTCACCGACGAGCAGATCCTCATCGCCCACCGCATCCTGAGCGCCCGGGAGGGCATCTTCGTCGAGCCCGGCTCCGCCGCGTCGGTCGCAGGTCTGTTGCAGGCCGCCGAGGCGGGCCAGGTCCCGGCCGGCGCCACGATCGTCTGCACCGTCACCGGTCACGGCCTCAAGGACCCGCAGTGGGCGCTGCGCAACGCCGACGGCTCGGACGTCACCCCGACCCGGGTCCAGGTCGACGCGTTCACTGCGGCGCAGGCGCTGGGTCTGCAGGACTGATGGCCGAGCTCGTCGTCGGCAGCTCCGTCCAGGCGCGGGTGCCGGCCAGCAGCGCCAACCTCGGGCCGGGCTTCGACTCGGTCGGGCTCGCCCTCGGGCTCTGGGACACCTGCGTGGCCACGGTCACCGACGAGCCAGGCATCACGGTCGACGTCCAGGGGGAGGGAGCCGCCGACGTCCCCCGTGACGCCACCCACCTCGTCGTGCGCACCATGCTGCGGGCCTGGGACGAGCTCGGCGTCGCACCGCCTCGTGGTCTGCACCTGAGCTGCGTCAACGAGGTGCCGCACGGCCGGGGCCTTGGGTCATCGGCGACCGCGATCGTGACCGGAATCGTTGCGGCACAAGGACTTCACGATGTATGCCGCGGGGTCGCCGACGGTCCCGACCTCGCCTTCGCCAACGACCTCGCGGCGCGCCTCGAGGGGCACCCCGACAACTCGTCGGCCTCG
This sequence comes from Pedococcus sp. P5_B7, assembly GCF_054049895.1. Classification (NCBI taxonomy): domain Bacteria; kingdom Bacillati; phylum Actinomycetota; class Actinomycetes; order Micrococcales; family Intrasporangiaceae; genus Pedococcus; species Pedococcus sp. P5_B7. The sequence continues at coordinate 624,654 of NZ_JBFULM010000002.1, read as the reverse complement.
GTGTATGGCGGGCTCACCCTCTCCTGGTCCGACTCGCCGGACGAGGGGACGCGCACCCTGCGTCTCCAGCCGCACCCCGAGGTGCACGCGCTGGTGCTCGTGCCGGCGACGCAGCTCTCGACCGCGAAGGCCCGGTCGGTGCTGCCGACCCAGATCCGCCACGGTGACGCCGCGCTGAACTCGGCTCGCGCCGCCCTGCTCGTGCAGGCCCTGACCGCGCACCCGGAGCACCTGCTCGACGCGACCCGCGAGTGGCTCCACCAGGAGGCCCGGCGCGACTCGTTCGCCGCATCCATGGACCTCGTCGACGCGCTCCGTGGAGCCGGCCACGCGGCAGTGATCTCCGGGGCGGGACCGTCGGTCCTGGTCCTCACCCGCGGGGACGTGGCACCCGCCGTCAAGGCCCTGACCAGCGACGACTGGACGGTGTTGGACCCGGGCATCCCGGCCATCGGGGCGCAGGTCAGCGACCTGCCACCCGGCCGGGACACGTGACGCCGATCTGGGCACACTGGACTGACGAGGCACCCAACGGTGTTACATTGTGAGCGCACTCGCAGCCGATGCCTCCTCTTGCGCATCCAGTGGCGAACTGCACCCACCACATGTCGGCGGCCTCGGCGCTGCCACGCCTCGCTGTGCTGCATGTGGCTCCATCGGTCAGCACGCCTGACCCAAGCACCGGTCCGGGATCTGAACACCGGCCGCGAACGAGGGGGAAGGATCCTTCGTGACAGACACCACCACTCTCGACACTGCGGGTACGCAGGACGAGAAGCCGCGTCGCTCCGGCGCGCTGGGCACCATGAAGGTGGCCGAGCTGCAGGGCCTGGCCGCGAGCATGGGCATCACCGGTACCGCCAAGATGCGCAAGGGTGACCTCGTCACCGCCATCAAGGACCGCCAGTCCGGTGCCGGCGCGCCCGCGCGCCGCAGCGCTCCGCCGCAGGACCGCCCGCCGCAGGACCGCCCGGCGCAGACCGAGGCGCCCGCGACCGCCGAGCCGCAGCCGACCCGCGGTGAGCGCCCGGACCGCGCCCAGCGGGCCGAGCGCGCCGACCGTGCCGTCCGTGAGCAGGTCGACCTGGCCGAAGGCCGGGCAGCGGAGGGTCGCGAGTCCGGCTCGGACGACGGCCGCCAGGACCGCGCCGACCGCCAGCAGGGCGAACGCCAGCAGGGTGACCGCCAGCAGGGTGACCGCCAGAACCGCACCCGGGCAGACCGTCAGCAGGGTGACCGCCAACCGGCTGACCGCCAGCAGGGTGACCGTTCGCACCGCGACCAGCAGGACCAGGGCGCGTCGGACCGGGACGAGCGCCAGCAGGACCGGCAGCAGGGGGACCGTCGCGAGCGCCAGAGCCGCGACGAGCGCCAGCAGGACCGGCAGGACCGCCAGCAGGCCGACCGCCAGAACCGCGACGACCGCCAGCACCGCGACGACCGTCCCCAGAACGACCGGGACGACCGCGATGACCGTGACGACCGCGGCAACCGCAACCCGGGCCAGGGCGGCCAGGGCCAGCAGGGCCAGCAGGGCCAGCAGGGCAACCAGGGCTACGACGACGACGGTGAGGGTCGCGGCGGACGCCGTCGTAACCGCAACCGCAACCGCAACCGCGACAAGCGGGGCCAGCGCGGCGACTACGGCAACGACTACGAGAACGAGCCCATGGTCGAGGAGGATGACGTCCTCGTGCCCGTGGCCGGCATCCTCGACGTCCTCGACAACTACGCCTTCGTGCGCACCTCCGGTTACCTGCCGGGTCCGGGCGACGTCTACGTCCCCCTGGGGATGGTGAAGAAGAACGGCATGCGCAAGGGCGACGCCGTCACCGGTGCCGTCAAGGCGCAGCGCGAGGACGCCCAGCAGAACCAGCGGCAGAAGTTCAACGCGCTGGTCCGCCTCGACACCGTGAACGGCATGTCACCCGATGACGCCCGCAAGCGCGTCGAGTTCGGCAAGCTCACGCCGCTGTACCCCCAGCAGCGCCTGCGGCTCGAGACCGACCCCAGCGTCCTGACCACTCGGGTCATCGACCTGGTCGCCCCGATCGGCAAGGGCCAGCGCGGCCTCATCGTCGCGCCCGCCAAGGCCGGCAAGACGATGGTCATGCAGGCGATCGCCAACGCGATCACGACGAACAACCCCGAGTGCCACCTCATGGTCGTCCTCGTGGACGAGCGGCCCGAAGAGGTCACCGACATGCAGCGTGCGGTCAAGGGCGAGGTCATCTCCTCGACCTTCGACCGTCCTGCCGAGGACCACACGACGGTGGCCGAGCTGGCCATCGAGCGGGCCAAGCGGCTCGTCGAGATGGGCCACGACGTCGTCGTGCTCCTCGACTCGATCACCAAGCTGGGACGCGCCTACAACCTCGCTGCCCCGGCGAGCGGCCGGATCCTGTCCGGTGGCGTCGACTCGGCGGCGCTGTACCCGCCCAAGAAGTTCTTCGGCGCGGCCCGCAACATCGAGAACGGTGGCTCGCTCACGATCCTCGCCACCGCGCTGGTGGAGACCGGCTCGCGGATGGACGAGGTGATCTTCGAGGAGTTCAAGGGCACCGGCAACATGGAGCTCAAGCTCGACCGTGGCCTGGCCAACCGTCGGATCTTCCCGGCGGTCGACATCAACAACTCGGGCACCCGCAAGGAGGAGATCCTCCTGTCGGGCGACGAGCTCAAGATCATGTGGAAGCTCCGCCGGGTGCTGGCCGCGCTCGACCAGCAGCAGGGCATCGAGCTCCTCATCGACCGGATCAAGAAGACCAAGAGCAACATCGAGTTCCTCATGCAGGTCCAGCAGAACTCCTCGATCCGCATCGACGACGACGACAAGGACTGACGCCCGGTTCGGTGCCAATCCGACGGCGGCCCGGCGCCGAACAGGCGCCGGGCCGCTGTCCTGTCGTCCGCTCTGTGGGACGACGGGGAGCCCCGAGGTCTGTGGGTTTGCTCTGCAGTGCCGTCGGAGTGCCCGATGAGCGCGAAGAACGGGTCCTGAGCACGTACATTTGGTTCGGGCTCATCCATTTGCATGACGACGAGAGGACTGGCAGTGACCGCGGCTGAGGGAATCCGAGTGCTCGTCGCCGACGACGACCCGGACATTCGCGACCTGGTGGAGTTCAAGCTCACCCAGGCCGGGTATGCCGTGGAGGCGGTCGGTGACGGCCTGAGCGCCTGGGAGGCGTTCCAGACGGAGCCTCCGGCGCTGGTCATCCTCGACGTGATGATGCCCGGCCTCTCCGGGATCGACGTCCTGCGCAAGATCCGCGAGAGCGGCGCGGCCACGGTGCCGGTCCTGATGCTGAGCGCCAAGTCACGCGACAGCGACGTGGACACCGGCTTCGCCGTCGGAGCCGACGACTACGTGATCAAGCCCTTCAGCCCCCGGGAGCTGCTGCACCGCGTCAACGGGATCCTGGCCCGCGTCAGGTGAGCACCCGGGGCATTCTCTGGGGCTCCTGCGCCCTGGTCCTGCTGGCGTGCCTGGCTCTCGTGCTGGTGATCGTCACCACGAAGGTGACGCGCACCCTGCGTGACCGGCGCACCTCGGCCCTGGTCGCCCCCCATCGCGCCGACCTGCTCGCCGTGGGCTCGGGCGAGGACGAGGACGGCACCCACCGCGACGCGCTGATCGCCGTGGACGGACCGGCCCGTGAGGCGTTGGACGACGCGCTGGTCGACCTGCTCACCAAGGTGCGCGGCGTCCCCGCCGAGGAGCTCGCCGCGATCCTCCTGGCGCACGGGGCGGTCGACCGGGCACCCCACGACCTCAAGCACCGGAGCACCATCCGCCGAGCTCGCGCGGCCCACATCCTCGGGCTCTGCCACGTGGGAGCGTCCCTGCCCCTGATCGTCGACGCCCTGCGGGACCCCGCCCCCGAGGTGCGCGTCGCAGCGACCCGCGCCCTCGGTCTCCTCAGGGAGCCCAGCGCCGCTGCCCCCCTCCTCGCGGCGGTCGGCGCCGACCGCGCCGTCCCGGCCGGCCCGGCCGGCGACGCCCTGGAGCAGCTGGGGGTCGGCATCGCCGACGCCCTGCGCGACGGACTCCTGGCTGCCAGCCCCACGACCCGCACGGTCGCGGCATACCTCAGCGGGGAGGGGAGCTTCACGCGGTCGATCGACCTGTTGCGGCTCTCGCTCACGACCGACGAGGACCCTGTCGTCCGGGCCACCTCGGCCGTCGCGCTCGGCCGGATGGGGCGCACCGCCGACGTCGCCGTGCTCCTGGAGGGCACGGGGGACCAGCAGCCCAGCGAGCTGCGCCGCGCCTGCGCGGCCGCCCTGGGTGACCTCGGCGACCCGTCCGCCGTCGACGGGTTGCGTGCCCTGCTGGCCGACCCCGACCCCCGGCTCGCCGAGATCGCGGCCACCTCGCTGCTCAGGCTCGGGCCGGTCGGTCAATCGGCGGTCGACGGCTCGCCCACGAGCGCCTCGATCGAGAGTGCACGGGCCGTGGCCCGGCTGCAGGGGACCCTGTCATGAGCTGGGACGGCTTCGTCGACGGCCTGAGGGCGACCGTGGTGTGGCTCATGAGCATCACGTCGTTGCCGATCCTCATCTACTTCGCGGTCATCAACCTCTCCTACCTGGCCCTCATCGGGCTGGCCTTCATCGACTTCCGGGCGCAGCACCGACGTCGTGAAGCGGTCGTCGAGACCTTCGGGGGCGCCCTGACCCCGGGGGTCTCACTCCTCGTCCCCGCCTACAACGAGGAGGCCGGGATCGTCACGGCAGTGCAGGCGCTGCTGTCCCTGCGCTATCCGCGGCACGAGGTCGTGGCGGTCGACGACGGCAGCACCGACGCCACGTTCGAGCGGCTCCGTGACGCCTTCGACCTCGTCCCCATCCCGCGCGAGATCCCGCAGGACGTGCCGACCCGGGCGCGGGTCATCGACGTGCACGTGCCCCGCGACGGCCGCACGCGCCTCATCGTCGTGCGCAAGGAGAACTCGGGGCGGTCGGAGGCCATCAACGTCGGGGTCAACGCCGCGACCGAGTCCCTGGTCGCCATGGTGGACGCCGACTCCATCCTCGAGCCCGACGCACTGCTGCGCGTCACCCAGCCGTTCGTCGACGACCCGAACCGCATGGTGGCGGCGGGCGGCGCGATCCGCCCGGTCAACGGGAGCCGGGTGGTGTCCGGGCGGATCGTCAAGGTCCAGATGCCCACGTCGTGGCTGGCCAGGATCCAGGTCGTCGAGTACCTGCGTGCGTTCCTGCTCGGGCGCACCGGGTGGGCGCGGTTCGGCGCCCTGATCCTGATCAGCGGGGCCTTCGGCATCTTCCGCCGCGACGTCATCGTCGAGGTGGGGGGGCTCGACCCCGACAGCATCGGCGAGGACTTCGAGCTGGTCCTGCGGATCCACCGCACGATGCGCGACGAGGGCCGTGACTACCAGGTCGCCTTCGTGCCCGAGCCGGTGCTCTGGACCGAGGTCCCGTCAACCACCTCCGTCCTGCGCAGCCAGCGCCGACGCTGGCACCGTGGGCTGTGGGAGACCCTGTGGGCCTACCGCGGCATGCTCTTGCGGCCGCGCTACGGCAAGGTCGGCTTCGTCGCGCTGCCGTACTTCTGGATCTTCGAGCTCTTCGCGCCGCTGCTGGAGATGTTCGGCATCATCATCGTCCCGCTGGCCCTCGTCCTGGGCGTCGTGAACGTCCCCTACGCGATCCTCTTCCTCGTGCTGGCCTACGGCCTGGCCGTCCTCGTGACCCTGTCGGCGATGGCTGCCGAGGAGTGGGCCTTCCACCGGCACGAACGCTGGCGCGACCTGGGCCTGACCTTCCTGGCGTCGGTGCTGGAGAACTTCGGCTTCCGGCAGCTCACCGTGTGGTGGCGGCTGGAGGGCTGGTGGGCCAGCCTGCGGCGCAAGAAGCAGGTGTGGGGTGTCATGACCCGGACCGGCTTCGACGAGGCTGGCGAGTGACCAAGCTCGCGAGCCGATCGGTCTCCGGCCAGCTCAAGGTCCTCGGCCTGGCCCTGGTGCTGTTGATCCCGGTCGTGGCCGCGGCATCGCTGTGGAACCTCACCAGCCAGAGTCGGGACATCCGCGCGCTGACGACCTCGTACAGCCCGGCCTCCGATGCCAACAACGCCGTCCTCATCGACATGACCGGGGCCTATGTGACGTGGAGCCAGCTGCTGGGCGGCCCCGCCCCACCGACCAGCTACCGCGGCACGCAGAACCTGGTTTCCGTGGAGCTCGCCGCCATGGAGCGTGCCCTGTCCTCGCCGTCGCTGCCAGCCGAGGACCGCACCCGGTATGCCGCCTTGCTGGACACCCAGCGGGCGGCCATCGACGCCTGGTTCAGGTCGGCGGAGGCCGCCGATGACGGCATGGCGCGCAGCCAGCCGCAGCGCGAGGTCCTCGAGACCGCCGCGAGGGACCGGTTCCGCGCCTTCAGCGACAGCAACCGCAGCCTGTACGACGTACTCCGGGTCGAGCGTGACGCGGCCCGGAACGCGGCGCGGCGCTCCGTCCAGCTGCTCGTCGGGATCGCGGCCGTCACGGTCCTGCTGGCGATGGTCATCGTGCTCAGTGGGTGGCGGCTGCTGGTGCGCTCGGTCAGTGGTCCCCTGGAGCGGCTCCGATCGGTCGTCGAGCGTCAGCGTGACGGTGACCGCGACGCCCAGGCTGACACCGGAACGGGGGCCGCGGAGATCCGCGCGCTGGCGGCCGACTTCAACGGCCTGACCCGCTCCAACCAGGCGCTGCAGGAGCAACAGTCGGTGGTCCTGCTGGCCCACCAGCTCGCCCTGGACGTCGCCCGGGTGGTGCACGGCGCGCCAGAGATCGACACCGCCCTGCACGCGGTGTGCACGATGCTCGGGGAGGGTCTGTCGCTCGACCGGGTCATCCTCTACACCCACGACGAGTCGGGGGTGATAGACCAGCGGACCCAGTGGCATCGTCACGACCTGCCCGAGCTGCCGATCCTCCCGGCCTCGCTGGCCGGTGAGGTCAAGGACGTGGGCGACGAGCTGCGGCGGCAGGCGACGTTCTTCGTGGTCTCCGACTTCCTCCACCCGGAGGTGCAGGCCCAGGACCGGGCTCAGCGGTTCTTCCGGGCGACCGGTGCCACGTCGCTCCTCATGGTGCCCGTGGGCATCGGCGAGCAGGGTCTCGGCGTCCTGTCGCTGATGACCGTCGACGGCCCGCGACGGTGGCGTCGCTACGAGATCCAGGCGGTGCAGCAGTGCGCCGCCTACGTCGCCCAGTCGATCGTCGACCTCCGGCTGCGCGAGATGCGGGAGGCCCAGGTCGACCAGCTGACCGCGCTCGACCGGCAGAAGACCGACTTCATGGCGACCGTGTCGCACGAGCTGCGGACCCCGCTGACCTCCATCAACGGCTACCTCGAGCTGCTCCAGGACGGCGACTACGGAGACCTCACGAGCGGTCAGCGCGGCGCGCTCGACATCATCGGCCGCAACTCCCACCGGTTGCGTGGCCTCATCGAGGACCTCCTCGTCCTCAACAAGATCGAGGTCACCGGCCTCCACTCGTCGACCGAGGACGTCGGGGTCGACTCACTCGTCGCCGGCGTCGCCGAGCTGCTCCGTCCGGTGGCCGATGCCGCGGGGGTGTCCCTGGTGGTCGACGCCGTCGACCCGGCGATGACCATCCGGGTTGACCGTGGCCAGCTCGAACGCAGTCTCATCAACCTCGTTTCCAACGCCGTGAAGTTCACCCCCTCGGGTGGCCAGGCGACGATCGCCGCGATCCAGGTCGACGACCAGGTGGTGATCACGGTGACCGACACGGGCATCGGGATCCCCGAGAAGGACCTGCCGGACCTGTTCGCCCGGTTCTTCCGTGCGTCGAACGCCACCGCTGCCGCGATCCCCGGCACCGGACTGGGCCTGGCGATCGTGCGAGCGATCGTCGAGGGGCACGGCGGAGAGCTCCAGGTCGCCTCGGTCGAGGACCAGGGCACGGTGATGACGGTGGTGCTCCCGGCGGGGAATGGCAGGCTGGTCCACACCGTTTAGGAGATGTGCGCCGCTCTCTGGCACACTTGACTGCTGACCGGTTCACGGCATGGACACCTCCAGGGCAGCCCGCCCAGCCGACCCGGCCACATTGACTCAAGGAGCACGCTTTGCAGAAGGACATCCACCCCGAGTACGTCGAGACCACGGTGAGCTGCACCTGTGGGTCCACGTTCACGACTCGCAGCACTGCGACCTCCGGCGTCATCCGCGCCGAGGTGTGCTCGCAGTGCCACCCGTTCTACACCGGCAAGCAGAAGATCCTCGACACCGGTGGCCGCGTGGCCCGGTTCGAGGCCCGCTACGGCAAGAAGGCCGCTGCCGAGAGCAAGTAGCTTTCCCGATGCGCCGGTCCTGACCCCCTGGGGTCGGGGCCGGCGCACTGCTTTCCCCGCACCGCCCCCGCACCACCCCCGCACCACCCGTACCGCCTCAGGGAGCCCCCATGTTGGAGTCCGCCGCAGCCCTCGTCCAGGAGCACGCCGACCTCGAGAAGCAGCTGGCCGACCCCGCGGTGTTCGGCGACCAGGACCTCGTCCGCAAGCTGAACAAGCGGTATGCCGCGCTGGCACCCACCGTCGCGGCATACCACGCGTGGCACGCGGCGACCGACGACCTGGCGGCCGCCCGCGAGCTCGCCACCGAGGACGCGGGCTTTGCCGCCGAGGTGCCCGGTCTCGAGGCGAGGCTGGCCGAGACCGAGGACGTGCTGCGGCGCCTGCTCATCCCGCGCGACCCCGACGACGACCGCGACGTGATCCTCGAGGTCAAGGCGGGCGAGGGCGGCGAGGAGTCGGCGCTGTTCGCCGGTGACCTGCTGCGGATGTACCTGCGCTACGCCGAGCGGCGCGGGTGGAAGACCGAGGTCATCGACGCGACCGAGTCCGACCTCGGTGGCTACAAGGACGTCCAGGTGGCGGTGAAGGCCAAGGGCACCCCGCAGCCGGGAGACGCCCCGTGGGCCCGGCTGAAGTACGAGGGCGGGGTGCACCGGGTGCAACGCGTCCCCGTGACCGAGAGCCAGGGGCGCATCCACACCTCCGCGGCGGGCGTCCTGGTGATGCCCGAGGCCGAGGAGGTCGAGATCACCATCGACGCCAACGACCTCAAGATCGACGTCTACCGCTCGTCCGGGCCCGGTGGCCAGTCGGTCAACACCACCGACTCGGCGGTGCGGATCACGCACCTACCCACCGGCGTGGTGGTCTCGTGCCAGAACGAGAAGAGCCAGCTCCAGAACAAGGAGTCGGCGATGCGCGTGCTGCGTGCGCGCCTGCACGCACTCGCCAAGGAGGCGGCCGACGCCGAGGCCAGTGCCGCCCGGCGTTCGCAGGTCCGCACGGTCGACCGCAGCGAGCGGATCCGCACCTACAACTTCCCGGAGAACCGCATCTCCGACCACCGCACCGGCTACAAGTCCTACAACCTCGACACCGTGCTCGACGGTGACCTCGAGGCGGTCGTGCAGTCCGCGGTCGACGCCGACGAGGCCGCGCAGATGGCCGCGGTCGCCGACGGCTCGGGTCAGTGACGACGCTCCGATCGGAGGTGGTGCGGGCCACCGTCGCGCTCGCCGAGGACGGCGTGCCGTCGCCGGAGGCGGACGCCCTCGCGCTGGCCGCGTTCGCCCTCGGCACCGATGTCGCCGAGGTCAGGCGTCGCATGGTGATGCTCGACGAGGCCGACGCCGGCTTCCGCGATCGCTACGCGGGTCTCGTCGCGGACCGCGGGGCGCGGATCCCGTTGCAGCACCTGACCGGTCGCGCCGGGTTTCGACGGCTCGACCTGAGCGTCGGGCCGGGGGTCTTCGTGCCACGGCCCGAGACCGAGTTCGTGGCCGGGCTGGCGATCGACGCTGCACTGGGCCTCGAGGTGCCCGTCGTGGTCGACCTGTGCACCGGTTCGGGTGCCATCGCCCTCGCCGTCGCCGACGAGGTGTCGACCGCGACGGTGTATGCCGTGGAGCTGGGTCGCGAGGCGCACGCCTGGGCCGAGCGCAACGTCACCGACTCCGGTCTGGCCGTGCACCTGCGGCTCGGCGACGCGACCGAGGCCTTCCCGGAGCTGGAGGGCACGGTCGACGTCGTGGTGTCGAACCCGCCCTACATCCCGGTGGGGATGGTGCCGCTCGACCCGGAGGTGCGCGACCACGACCCGGAGCTCGCGCTCTTCGGCGGAAGCCCTGACGGGCTGGCCATCCCGCTCGCGGTCGCGCGTCGTGCCGCCCAGCTCTTGCGTCCCGGCGGCCTCTTGGTGATGGAGCACGCCGACAGCCAGGGCGTGAGCCTGCCGCACGGACTCGGGCGCACGGGTGAGTGGACGGACGTCGCCGACCACGACGACCTCACCGGCCGGCCCCGCGCCACCACTGCGCGCCGGGCTCCACGCGCGTGACCAGCTGCCTCCCGTCACCAGGCTGCGTTCACGTCAACAGGTAGAACCGCCAGAACCCGAACTCCTCGATGGGGAGGACCTCGAACCCGGTGAAGCCGGCCGCTTCGGCATAGCGACGCAGGGTGGCCGGGCGCATGACGGTGCCGGTCCCCACACTGCCGGGAGCAGACATCCCGTCGGGCAGGCAGACGAGCAGGCTGAAGCCGTACATGACGCGCTCGAGCTCGTCGCCGTGTGGGGAGAACTCCTCCGCGACGGCCTCGTCCATGACGACCATGAACCCCCCGGGCGCCAACGAGGCGCGCGCGGCCGCGAGCACCGCCACGGGCTGGGGCATGTCGTGCACGCACTCGAAGGCGAACGCGGCCGTGAACCGGCTGCGCGGCATACCGGCTGCGTCGCCCGCGGTGAACCGCACCCGGTCGTCGACGCCCTGCTCCGCGGCGTTGGCCGTGGCCATGGCAACCGACGGTGCGTCGATGTCGAAGCCCTCCACGGTCGCGTCGGGGTAGGCCTTGGCGAGCGCGATGCTCGACCAGCCGGCCCCGCAGCCGACGTCGGCGATGACGGCGCCCGGTGCGGACAGCGCCTCGTGCACCTGTGGCACGCCCGCGAGGGCGTTGGCGAGCTGGTGCTGGTACCACGGCCGGTTGCCATCGGCTTGGGACTCACGCGCCTCGGTGCCGAGCTGGTCCCAGCTGACCCCGCCGCCCGAGCGGTACGCCTCGAGGAGGTCGGGCAGCTGCGGACCGATGGCGGCGAACATCCGCGCCAAAGGGGCGAGGTAGCTGAGGCTGGCCTCGTCGGTCATCACCTCGGCGGTGGCCGTCGGGATCGAGTAGACCCTCGCGTCGGGGTCGTCGTCGGGGTGGTCGAGGGCGAGGAAACCGGTGACCGCCTGCTGCTCCAGCCACTCGCGGGCGTAGCGCGCATGGGTGGACGTGCGGGCGGCGAGCTGGGGCGGGGTCGCCGGGCCGTCGGACACCAGGCTGCGGTACCACCCCAGGCGGTCGCCCAGGAAGACCGACAGGATGTCGACCGTGCCCAGGAGGGCGCCGAAGACCCGCTCGGCCAGCTCGTCGGTGGTCGGCGAGGAGATCTCGGTCATCCCGACATGGTCCCCCCGCGCGGACGGCACGCCATCGTGCACTCGACGTAGCGGCCCGGCATCGCGTCGGGTCAGCCGATCAGGTCCTGCGCGATCGCGCAGAAGTCGGAGCCGGCCAGCGGGAACCTGCCGTGGACCTCGACGGCGGCCTCCTCGGTGTCGGTGGCCGGGTCGTAGGTGAACGTCCACGTCGTCAGCCCCGTGTCCCGGCTGATGATGCCTGACCCGTCGAAGAGGTTGTGGCGGTTGCCCGGCTCCTTGAGCACGCTGACGACCGTCCCGTCGGGCATCACCGTGGCCGGCAAGAGGTGCTCGGACCAGTGGCCGCTGAGCCCGAACCAGTCGCCGTTGGTGGGGTTGGTGAAGACGGAGGTGAGGTCGAGTCGTTGCAGGATGAGCTCGTCCCCCGACCGCGGGTCCTCGTGGAGCAGGGCGCTCCCGCGACCGGTGTCGTGCCAGTCCATGGCGAAGCCACAGACGTCTGCGTCGAACGACCCGGACTCGTCGATCGTGAACGTGGAGTGTTCCGACGGGGCGTTGGCCTGGGCCGCACCCGCGGCTGCGGCCGTGAGCGCCGCGGCGGCGGCGATGGCGATGGCGACCCTCGCCGGCCGATGTGCTGTGGTCATGTGTGCACGCTAGGACCGGGGCGTGCTTCCTCGGATCCGGGAAACCACGTAGCCGTCGGGACGTGACGCACCGCCCCACCTCACCCGAGTCGTTGGGTGATCCGACGGCCCCCGTCCGCCGGATGACTCAAAGACTCGGGTGAGAGGGCTGGGGGAGGGGGTCCTAGGCTGGCCACCATGAGCCCCGTCTACGACTGCACCACCGACGAGGGTCGCCGCGACGGCGTCGCGAAGGCGGTCGAGGCCGTCCGCGCCGGCGAGATCGTCGTCCTGCCGACCGACACCGTCTACGGCGTGGGCGCCGATGCCTTCTCCGCCGAGGCGGTCGCGTCCCTGCTGGCCGCGAAGGGCCGCGGACGCGAGATGCCCCCGCCCGTGCTGGTGCCCAGCGTGCGCACGGTCGACGGCCTCGCCACTGACGTGCCCGCCTGGGCCCGTGACCTGATCCGCGAGTTCTGGCCCGGGCCACTGACCCTGGTCTTCAAGGCGCAGTCGTCGCTGATGTGGGACCTCGGCGAGACGAACGGCACGGTGGCGCTGCGCATGCCGCAGGACGACATCGCGCTCGCGGTGCTGAGCGAGGTCGGCCCGATGGCCGTGACCAGCGCCAACCTCACCGGGCAGCCCGCGGCCACGACGGCCACGGATGCCGCGTCGCAGCTCGGGGCGGCGGTGTCGGTCTACCTCGACGGCGGGCCGACCACCAGCACCGAGGTGTCGACGATCGTCGACTGCACGGGCGAGGAGTTCGTCGTGCTGCGGGCCGGTGCAGTCACCGAGGCGCAGATCCGGGCTGCGCTCGAGCCGAAGGAGCCGGACCCCTCCACGGAGGCCGAGGCGCCCGGCGAGGCCGCCGCGCCCCAGGCGGACGAACCAGTGGCCGAGACGGCAGACGAGCCCGTGGCCGAGACGGCAGACGAGCCCGTGGCCGACTCGGCAGACCAGCCCACCGACGGGCCCGACGACGCGTCGGGCACCCCGGAGGCCGAGGGGACCCAGGCAATAGAGTTGCCCGCGGATCCCGCCACCCGCAGCTTCGACGGCACCGACAGCACCCTCCCAGGAGACCCGCATGAGCGCTGACACCTTCTACGGCTCCGACTTCGGCGCCCTCGAGTCGTTCGACCCCGAGATCGCGGGGGTGCTCGTCTCCGAGCTCGACCGCATCCGCGGCGGCCTCCAGCTCATCGCCTCGGAGAACATGTCGAGCCCCGAGGTCCTCACCGCCCTCGGCTCGACGTTGTCCAACAAGTACGCCGAGGGCTACCCCGGACGCCGCTACTACGGCGGCTGCTCCGAGGTCGACAAGGCCGAGACGCTCGCGATCGAGCGGTGCACGTCGCTGTTCGACGCCGACCACGCCAACGTCCAGCCGCACTCCGGCGCGAGCGCCAACCAGGCCGTCTACGGCGCGTTCATGCAGCCGGGCGAGACGATCCTCGCGATGGCCCTGCCGATGGGCGGCCACCTCACGCACGGCACCAAGGTCTCCTTCTCGGGCAAGTGGTTCAACGCCGTGCACTACGGCGTCGACAAGCAGACCGAGGACATCGACTACGCCGAGGTCGAGCGGCTCGCCAAGGAGCACCGTCCGAAGGTGATCCTCGCCGGCGGGTCGGCGATCCCGCGGCTCATCGACTTCGAGTTCTTCCGCAAGCTGGCCGACGAGGTCGGGGCGATCTTCTGGGTCGACGCCGCGCACTTCATCGGCCTGGTCGCAGGCAAGGCGATCCCCAGCCCGGTGCCCTACGCCGACGTCGTCACCTTCACGACCCACAAGGTGCTGCGCGGCCCGCGCTCCGGAGCGCTGGTCTGCAAGGAGGAGCACGCCGCCAAGCTCGACAAGGCGGTCTTCCCGATGATGCAGGGCGGCCCGCAGATGCACACCATCGCGGCCAAGGCGGTGAACTTCAAGGAGTGCGCCACCACTGCCTACCAGGACTACGCCAAGCGGGTCGTCGAGAACGCGGCGGTGTTGGCAACCGCCTTGGGGGAGAAGGGTATTCGTCCCACCACGGGTGGCACCGACACCCATCTCTCGCTCCACGACCTGCAGGGCGTCGGTGTGACCGGTGCCGACGCGGAGGCTCGGTCCGACGCGGCCGGCATCGTCCTCAACAAGAACGCCATCCCGTTCGACCCGCAGAAGCCCAACATCGCCAGCGGCATCCGGGTCGGCACGCCCTGCGTCACCACCCAGGGCATGGGCACCGACGAGATGCGGGAGATCGCCGAGCTCATCGCCACAGCGGTCATCCGCGGTGACGCGGACCCCGACCACGCCGTCTCCAAGGAGGTTCGCGCGGGGGTCACGGACCTCGTGACCCGCTTCCCGGCATACCCTCGAGGCTGAGTCCCCCCACTCGAGAGGCGCCATAAGTGCGCGAGTACCTCCTCGTCCTGATGCCGGCGCGTTCACGCCGGTGCGCGACCGTGACGTCCACTCGACCCCCATCCCGCGCCTCGGGGGAGTGGCGATCTACCTCGGGTTCGCGGCCTCCATGATCGCGGCGAGCCACCTGCCGTTCCTGGGCCAGGTGTTCCGGCTGGGGCCGGAGCTGCAGGGCGTGCTGGTCGGGGCCGGCATCGTCTGCCTGATCGGTGCCATCGACGACATCCGAGAGATGGACTGGCTGACCAAGATGGGTGGCCAGATGATCGCCGCCGGGATCATGGCGTTCAGTGGGGTGCTGCTCTACCAGCTGCCGATCGGCGGCGTGACCGTGCTGCCGCAGCCGATCATGGTGGGGCTCACCGTTTTCGCCGTGGTGCTGTTCACCAACGCGGTCAACTTCATCGACGGCCTCGACGGCCTCGCGGCGGGGGTCGTGGTGATCGCGGGCACGGCGTTCTTCATCTACAGCTACGGCATCTCGCGCACCTTCGACCCACCGAACGTGTTCTCGTCGGCGACCCTCATCTCGGCCGCACTGATCGGCTGCTGCGTGGGCTTCCTGCCGCACAACTACCACCCGGCCCGGCTCTTCATGGGTGACTCGGGGGCCCTGTTGCTGGGCCTGCTGCTCGCCGCCGCGACGATCTCGACGACCGGCRACGTGACCCCGGCGCAGGTCAGCACCAACCCCGTCGCCGCGACCCTGCTGCCCCTCGTCGTGCCGGCCGCGATCATCCTGCTGCCACTGGTCGACATCCTGCTGGCCGTCGTGCGGCGCACCGCCCGTGGCGAGCGCCCGTGGCACCCCGACAAGCAGCACCTGCACCACCGCATGCTCCAGCTCGGTCACGGCCACCGGCGCGCCGTGCTGCTCCTCTGGCTGTGGGCTGCGGTCGCCGCCCTCGGCTCGGTGAGCTTCATCTTCGTCGACGACGCCCGGGTGGCCGGCGCGGGCGTGCTGGGCGCCGTCGTGGTGATCGGGGTGCTCACCCTGTGGCTGCCGCGCTGGTCGGTGCCGGGCCACCGTCCGCGCTAGGACTGACCTTGCGCGCGACCGCGTGGCTCAGGCGTCAGGGAGCCCCAGGCGCGCGCGGAGACCGGCACGCACGGTGGGCCACTCGTCCTTCAGCACGCTGAACACGACCGAGTCGCGGAAGCTGCCGTCCGCCCGCCGGGTGTGCCGTCGCAGGACGCCCTCTCGGGTCGCGCCGAGCTTGGCGATCGCGGCCTGCGAGCGCTCGTTCACCGCGTCGGTCTGGATCTTCACGCGCCCGAAGCCGCAGTCGAAGGCGTGACCGAGCAGCAGCAGCTTGCACTCGGGGTTCACCTGGGTGCCCCACCATCGCGAGCCGTACATGGTCCAGCCGAGGTGGATCCGCTCGTTCTGGAGGTCGACGTCGCCGAGCGACGAGGTGCCCACCACCGTGCCGGCGTCGCCGAGACCGCCCGCGCCCGTGAGCCGGACGGTGTATGCCGTGCGGCCCCTCGCGCCGGCCGCGATGTTGTCCTCGGTGTCGGCGCGCGTGGCCGCGAGGTCCTCCGGCGGCGGGCGCATGATGAAGCCCTGCGTGTAGACCGCCGGGTCGGTGTAGACCGCATGCAGCCCGGGGGCGTCCTCCACGGTCATCACGTCGAGCCGGACGAACCGGCCCCGCAGGGGTGCGCCGGTCGGGGGAGTGGCTGGCATGGCGGAAGGCTATCGATGCGGCGACCCCGAGTCGTGTGGGTCAGCACGCGTCCAGGCGCGTCCTGACAGCTACGGCTCGGCCTGCCTGAGAGGGGCGGACCCCCCGGTGGCAGGGCCTGAAGCGCTTGTGATACCTTTCACAAGCACCCCAAGGTGGGTGCAGACCACCCCGTTCGCCAGGCACCGCAGCCCCGACGAATCAGGCAGGCCAGACCGATGAGCGCAACTCCGCACACCGACCGCGACCCGTTCGCGGTGATGCTGCGTGGAGCCTTCCTCCCCACCGTCGCGGTGGGTCCGGTGGCCGTGGTCGTCGCCGCCATCGTGGGTGGCGGCAAGGCCGCCCTGGGTGCCGCGCTCGGCTTCGTCATCGCCCTGGCCTTCTTCGCCCTCGGTCTGGTCGTCATGCGCAAGCTGGACAGCGCTGCCGACCCGTTGCGCTTCCTCGCCAGCGCCCTGGCGGTCTTCATGGGCCAGATGATCTTCCTGCTCGTGGTGATCATCGCGCTGCAGGACGCCTCCTGGCTCGACGGCACCGCCTTCGGCATCACCGTCCTGGCCGTCGCACTGGTGTGGCAGGTGTTCCAGGTGATCGCCTTCGTCCGCTCTCGTCGCCTTGCTTTCGACGCGCCGCAGGAAACGCGGCAGGATGGGGGTTCGGCCAGATGACCACAGGAGTTCACCGTGACCAATCCGCCCTCGCGACCGTCGCCGGACACCCGGCAGACGCCGTTGCAGAAGGCCGACTCGGGTCATCAACGGCTCGACGAGGCGAGGATGTGGAACGTCGTCTCCTACCTCATCACCGGACCGTCGATGTTCGGTGCGGTGGGCTGGGGACTCGACCACTGGCTGGGCACGACCTGGCTCGTCGCGGTGGGGATCGTGGGCGGGATGGCACTGTCGCTGTACCTCGTGTGGTTCCGGTACGGTACGCAATGACTTCCGCAGGTCAGCTCCCCCCTCTGTATGCCGGGCCCACGCCTATGGGCGCTGCCCCCGTTGGCCCGTGGACTGTTCCGAACGCAAAGCTCAAGGAGAACCTGTGAGTCTGAACGTGCTGGGTGCCATCAGCCTGGCTGCCGCGGGCGGCGAAGGTGAGGGCTTCCACGCCCCCACGCCGGCCGAGTTCTACCAGCCGCTGATCGGTCACGGTGACTTCGCGATCACGCGCCCGATGGTCGTCCTGGCCATCTCGGTCGCGCTCCTCACGTGGTTCCTCGTCGCCACCACCAAGCGTGCTGCGGTCGTTCCCGGCAAGGGCCAGTGGGTCACCGAGAACGCCTACAACTTCGTGCGCAACGGCGTGGCCCGCGACATCATCGGCAGCCACGACTTCCTCAAGTTCGTCCCCCTGCTGTTCAGCATGTTCATGCTGATCCTGGTCAACAACCTGTTCGGCATCATCCCGCCGATCCAGTACCCGACCATGAGCCGCATCGGCTTCCCGATCGCGTTGACCCTGTTGGTCTTCGTGATCTACCACGCCGTCGGCATCAGGAAGAACGGCGCCTGGGGACACATCAAGCACATGATCCCGCCGGGGCTGCCCAAGGGCATCTACGTGCTGATCATCCCGCTGGAGCTGCTGACCTACTTCGTCACCCGCCCGCTCACCCTCGCGCTGCGACTCTTCGGCAACATGTTCGCCGGGCACATGCTCCTGCTGCTGTTCATCACCGGTGGTGAGTACATGCTGATCCACGGTGGACTGGGCCTCAAGGTCGCCGGTGTCGGCTCGTTCGGCATGGCCTTCGTGCTGACCGCCTTCGAGGGACTGATCGAGTTCCTGCAGGCCTACATCTTCACGCTGCTCGCAGCCACCTACATCGCCGGCTCGCTCGCCGACGAGCACTGAGATCGTCCGGGCCGATGACCGGCTCGGTGCAGGACCGCCACACCCACAACTGAATACGCCACACGAACTCCCGCTCGGCGAGGTGCCGACGGATCTGATAACCGAAAGAGGACCACTGACATGACTGGCAACATCGCCATCCTCGGCTACGGCCTGTCTGCGATCGGCCCCGGTGTGGGCATCGGCCTGATCTTCGCGGCCTACATCAACGGCGTCGCCCGCCAGCCCGAGGCGCGCGGCGTCCTCCAGGGCATCGCCATCCTCGGCTTCGCCCTCGCCGAGGCGCTGGCCATCTTCGGTCTGGTGCTCGCGTTCGTCTTCAAGTAAGTCGAACCACCCAGCCCAACGCCCCCTGGCACCACAGCACTAGGAGAACCCGTGCAGCACTTCACCGGCATCACGCAGGTGGTTGTCGCGGCCGCCGCCGAGGACAAGACCGGCGAACGCCTGCCGATCCTGCCCCTCTGGGGTGAGCTCATCTTCGGCATCATCGCGTTCGCGATCCTCTACTGGGTCGTGGCCACCAAGGTCGTGCCCAACCTCGAGAAGGCGTACGCCGAGCGCACCGCCGCGATCGAGGGCGGGATGCAGCAGGCCGAGGAGGCCCAGCAGCAGGCCCAGGCTGCCCTGGAGCAGTACCAGGCCCAGCTGACCGAGGCCCGTGCCGAGGCGGCCCGGATCCGCGAGGAGGCTCGCGAGCAGGGTGCGGCCATCGTCGTGGAGATGCGTGGACACGCGCAGGCCGAGGCGGCGCGCATCACCGAGGCGGCGCACAAGCAGATCGAGGCCGAGCGCCAGCAGGCGGTCGTCTCGCTCCGCTCGGAGGTGGGTCGCCTGTCGACCGACCTGGCCAGCCGCATCGTGGGTGAGTCGCTGCACGAGGAGACCCGTCAGAAGGGCATCGTCGACCGGTTCCTGGCCGAGCTCGAGGCTGGCGAGATCCAGCCCGAGAAGGTCGGGGAGGACGCCTGATGCGTGGGTCCTCGCGCGCGGCGGCCATCGCCGGAGGCAAGGCGCTCGACGCCGCGCTCGCCGGTGGGGTCGACCGTCGGGTGCTCGGTGACGAGCTGCTGGCCGTCGTCGGTGTCATCGACGGCTCGGCCACCTTGCGCCGCGCCCTCGCCGACCCGTCCCGCGAGGGCTCGGAGAAGCAGGCGCTCGCCGAGCGACTGCTCGACGGCAAGGTCTCGGCCGAGGCGATCGTCGTGGTCAAGAACCTCGTCGGTCAGCGCTGGGCCACCGAGCGCGACCTCTCCGACACCCTGGAGGACCTGGCGGTCACGTCGATCCTCGCGGGTGCCGAGAAGGCCAACCGGATCGACCGGGTCGAGGACGAGCTGTTCCGGTTCGAGCGGATCGTCGCAGGCAACCCCGAGCTGCGGGACCGCCTGACCAACCGCCAGGGCGACGTCGACGCCAAGGCCGGCGTCGTCAGCGAGCTGCTGGAGGGCAAGGCCACCGAGGAGACCGTGCGCCTGGCGCGCCTGGCCGTGCTCGCCCCGCGTGGTCGCAAGCTCGACCGCACCCTCGAGCGCTACCTCGGCCTCGCGGCCCAGCGGCGCGAACAGATCACGGCGGTCGTCACGGCCGCCACCGAGCTCACCCCGCAGCAGCGTGAGCGGCTCGCCGCAGCCCTGCAGGGCATCTACGGCAAGCCGGTCCTGCTCCAGGTCGTCCTCGAGGACCAGGTCCTCGGCGGCATTCGGGTGCAGGTGGGCGACGAGGTCGTCGACGGCACCGTGCTGCGACGCCTCGACGAGGCCCGTCGGCACATCGCCGGCTGACCACCGGCACCCAGCCACACCGCATACGCACCACTTGCGCCACCACAACTGAAGATGCAGGACCACACCACAGACTTCGGTTCGACTCATCGGGCCGGTTATCGAGGAGAAGAGATCAGATGACGGAGCTTTCGATCCGTCCGGAGGAGATCCGGGACGCGCTGGACAACTTCGTTCAGTCCTACGAGCCCGGCACGGCCTCCCGCGAAGAGGTCGGCCGCGTCAGCGACGCCGGCGACGGCATCGCCCACGTCGAGGGCCTGCCCTCGTGCATGACCAACGAGCTGCTCGAGTTCGAGGACGGCACGTTGGGCCTCGCGCTCAACCTCGACGTCCACGAGATCGGCGTCGTCATCCTCGGTGACTTCTCCAAGATCGAGGAGGGCCAGGAGGTCAAGCGCACCGGAGAGGTCCTCTCGGTCCCCGTCGGCGATGCGTTCCTCGGCCGCGTGGTCAACCCGCTCGGCCAGCCGATCGACGGCCTCGGCGAGATCGACTCGACCGAGCGCCGTGCGCTCGAGCTGCAGGCCCCGACGGTCGTCCAGCGCAAGTCGGTGCACCAGCCGCTGCAGACCGGCCTCAAGGCCGTCGACGCCATGACCCCCATCGGTCGCGGCCAGCGCCAGCTCATCATCGGTGACCGCCAGACCGGCAAGACCACGGTCGCGGTCGACACGATCATCAACCAGAAGCAGAACTGGGACTCGGGTGACCCGGAGCAGCAGGTCCGCTGCATCTACGTCGCGATGGGCCAGAAGGGCTCCACCATCGCTGCCGTCCGCGGCACCCTGGAGGAGGCCGGCGCGCTCGAGTACACGACCATCGTCGCGGCCCCGGCGTCCGACTCGGCCGGCTTCAAGTACCTCGCGCCCTACACCGGTTCGGCCATCGGTCAGCACTGGATGTACCAGGGCAAGCACGTCCTCATCGTGTTCGACGACCTGTCGAAGCAGGCCGAGGCCTACCGCGCCGTGTCGCTGCTGCTGCGTCGTCCGCCGGGCCGCGAGGCCTACCCCGGTGACGTGTTCTACCTGCACTCCCGTCTGCTCGAGCGTTGCGCCAAGCTCTCCGACGACCTGGGCGCGGGCTCGATGACCGGCCTGCCGATCATCGAGACCAAGGCCGGTGACGTCTCGGCGTACATCCCGACCAACGTCATCTCCATCACCGACGGCCAGATCTACCTCCAGGCCGACCTGTTCAACGCCAACGTGCGTCCCGCGATCGACGTGGGTGTCTCCGTCTCCCGTGTCGGTGGCGCCGCGCAGATCAAGGCCATGAAGGAGGTCTCCGGTCGTCTGAAGCTCGACCTCGCGCAGTTCCGCGCGATGGAGGCCTTCGCCATGTTCGCCTCCGACCTCGACCCGGCGTCGCGCGCCCAGCTGGCCAAGGGTGCTCGCCTCGTCGAGCTGCTCAAGCAGAAGCAGGCCGCGCCGTTCCCGGTGGAGGAGCAGGTCGTCTCGATCTGGACCGGCACCACCGGCCAGCTCGACTCCATCGCCGTCGAGGACGTCTCCCGCTTCGAGACCGAGTTCCTCGACTACCTGCGTCGCGAGAAGAAGGGCCTCCTGGACGCCATCCGCGAGTCCAAGAAGTTCGAGGACGAGACGCGCTCGGGACTCGAGGAGGCCGTGGGCAAGTTCAAGGAGCAGTTCGCGGCGTCCGGCTCCGAGAAGACCCCGGTGGGCCACGAGGCCGACCCGGGTGCCCTCGAGCACGACGTCGAGCAGGAGAAGATCGTCAAGCAGAAGCGCTGACCGGTATGCCGGGTGCCCACCGCGGTGGGCACCCGGCACCGCAGCGAACGTGCCGGGACCACCCGGCATACCGAACTCGCAGAACCCGACGACACACGAACGAGAGAGGCGGCAACATATGGGAGCGCAGATGCGGGTCTACCGCCAGCGCATCCGGTCCGTCCAGGCGACCAAGAAGATCACGCGCGCGATGGAGCTCATCGCAGCCTCCCGCGTGGTCAAGGCGCAGCAACGGGTGCGGGAGTCCTCGCCCTACGCCCGCGCCCTGACCCGTGCGGTCTCGGCCGTCGCGACCTTCTCCAACGTCGACCACCCGCTGACCACCGAGCACGACGACGTCCGTCGCGCGGCGGTCCTCGTGGTGACCTCCGACCGTGGGCTCGCGGGGGCCTACAGCTCCTCCGTGCTCAAGGAGAGCGAGCGCCTCATCGGCGACCTGCGCGCCGACGGCAAGGAGGTCGTGCCGTTCCTGGTCGGTCGCAAGGCAGTGGGGTTCTACAAGTTCCGCAAGCGCGAGTACGCGGACGAGTGGACCGGGTTCACCGACCAGCCGACCTTCGACGTCGCCCGCGAGATCGGCGAGGCGCTCGTCGCGGCGTTCAACCAGGACTACTCCGAGGGTGGGGTCGACGAGGTCCACATCGTCTTCACGCGGTTCGTCAACATGGTGAACCAGGAGCCTGACGTCATCCGCATGCTCCCGCTCGAGGTCGTCGAGGGCGAAGAGGCTCCGGCCGAGGACGACGTCCTGCCGCTCTATGAGTTCGAGCCGAGTGCCGAGCAGGTGCTCGACGCGCTGCTGCCCAAGTACGTGACGGCGCGCATCTACAACTGCCTGCTCCAGGCCGCCGCGTCCGAGCTGGCGTCGCGCCAGCGGGCCATGAAGTCGGCGACGGACAACGCCGAAGAGCTCATCAAGAAGTACACCCGGCTGGCCAACCAGGCTCGCCAGGCCGAGATCACCCAAGAGATCAGCGAGATCGTGGGCGGCTCCGACGCCCTCGCCGACGCCAGTTGAGAAGGTAGAGAGAAACCAATGACTGCCACTGTCACTGAAGAGACCAAGGCCGCCACCCCCGGTGGCATCGGCCGCATCTCCCGCATCATCGGCCCGGTCGTCGACGTCGAGTTCCCCGCGGACGCGATGCCGGAGCAGTACAACCTGCTGACCACCGAGGTCGAGCTCGCGGGCGAGAAGAAGAACATCAACCTCGAGGTCGCCCAGCACATCGGCGACAACATGGTCCGGGCCATCTCGCTCCAGCCCACCGACGGCCTCGTCCGTGGCACCAAGGTGCAGGACACCGGCGGCCCGATCTCGGTCCCCGTCGGCGATGTCACGCTCGGCAAGGTCTTCAACACCACCGGTGAGGTCATGAACCTCGCCGAGGGCGAGACGTTCGAGGTCAAGGAGCGCTGGGGCATCCACCGCAAGGCCCCGGCCTTCGACCAGCTGGAGTCCAAGACCCAGATGTTCGAGACCGGCATCAAGGTCATCGACCTGCTGACCCCCTACGTCCAGGGTGGCAAGATCGGCCTGTTCGGCGGCGCCGGCGTGGGCAAGACGGTCCTCATCCAGGAGATGATCGCCCGAGTCGCCCGCGACCACGGTGGTGTGTCGGTGTTCGCCGGTGTCGGCGAGCGCACCCGTGAGGGCAACGACCTCATGGTCGAGATGGAGGAGGCCGGAGTCCTCGGCCAGACCGCCCTGGTCTTCGGCCAGATGGACGAGCCGCCGGGCACGCGTCTTCGCGTCGCGCTCTCCGCGCTGACCATGGCGGAGTACTTCCGCGACGTGCAGAAGCAGGACGTGCTGCTCTTCATCGACAACATCTTCCGCTTCACCCAGGCCGGTTCCGAGGTCTCCACCCTCCTCGGTCGCATGCCGTCCGCCGTGGGCTACCAGCCCACCCTCGCCGACGAGATGGGTGTGCTCCAGGAGCGCATCACCTCCACGCGTGGTCACTCGATCACCTCGATGCAGGCGATCTACGTGCCGGCCGACGACTACACCGACCCGGCCCCGGCCACCACCTTCGCGCACCTCGACGCGACCACCGAGCTCTCCCGTGAGATCGCCTCGCTGGGTATCTACCCGGCCGTGGACCCGCTCACGTCGACCTCGCGCATCCTCGACCGTCGCTACATCGCCGAGGACCACTACAACACCGCGGTGCGCGTCAAGCAGATCCTCCAGCGCAACAAGGAGCTGCAGGACATCATCGCCATCCTCGGCATCGACGAGCTCTCCGAAGAGGACAAGATCCTCGTCAACCGCGCCCGTCGCATCCAGCGCTTCCTGTCGCAGAACACCTACGTCGCCAAGCAGTTCACCGGCATCGAGGGTTCGACGGTCCCGCTGGTCGACAGCATCGAGGCGTTCACCAAGATCGCCGACGGCGAGTACGACCACGTGCCCGAGCAGGCGTTCTTCATGTGCGGTGGACTCGACGACGTCGAGCGCCAGGCCGCCGAGATCGAGAAGAACCTCTGAGCAGGACCACCACCGCGTGACCCGTGGGGCCGGCCGGACACGGCTGGCCCCACGGCATACCACTGGCCCGCAGGGCACCACCCTGCAGGCCGATAGACTGCAAGCACCGCACCACTGGAGGACACCGTGAGCACCCTGCAGGTTGAACTCGTCGCAGCGGACCGCAAGGTCTGGGAGGGCGAGGCCGACATGGTCGTCGCCCGCACCGTCGACGGCGAGCTGGGCATCCTGCCCGGACACACGCCGCTGCTCGGGGTCCTCGTCCAGGGTGAGGTCAGGATCAAGTCGGGGGAGGGCTCGCAGAGCGCCACCATCGACAGCGGTTTCCTGTCCGTCGACCGCGACAAGGTGATCATCGTCGCCGAGGCGGTCGACGCCTCGCAGTTCACGGCCTAGCCGCGGGCTGGTCACGGCGGCCCACGACCAACTCAGGGTCACTTTCGGAAGGGGTGAGCATGTCGCCCGTCGTCTCCGCGGAGATCGTCGCCGGCGCCCTCATCCTGCTTGCCGTCCTGGCGCTGACCTACATCTTCGTGCGGCGGCGTCTGCTCGCCTCCGGAGCACCGCTCATGCTGTGTGCGCTCCAGCCCCACGGCCGGTCCCAGTACCGCCTGGGGCTGCTGCGGTTCTCGGGCAGTGCGCTGGAGTGGTTCACCCTGATCGGGCCCTCGCCGCGCCCGGCTCGCACCTGGGAGCGGCCCCGCCTCGAGCTGGGTCCGCCGGGGCTGCCACCCGCGGCCATCGCCGGCCTCCCCGAGGCGGTCACCGTCGACTGCCACTACGGCAGCGACACCTTCTCGCTCGCCCTGGCGCCATCGGCCTACACGGCGATGCGCAGCTGGCTGGAGAGCTCGCCCCCCGGCTTCAACGTCAACGTCGCGTAGCTAGCTGCTGCGGCCGGGCGGCCCTTCGGCGCGACCGCCCCCGGGCTGCCAGAGGACGTCGCCACCGATGGGCAGGTTGGCCACGCGGGCCAGCACGAACAGCAGGTCCGAGAGCCGGTTGAGGTACTTCGCGGTGAGCAGGTTGACGCCACCGGCACCCTTGGTCGAGCCGGGCTGGTCGCCGTAGGCCTCGATGGCCGACCAGGCCTGTCGCTCGGCCCGGCGCACGACGGTCGTGGCCACGTGCAGGTAGGCCGAACCGACCGTCCCCCCGGGGAGGATGAAGGAGCGCAGCTTCTCGACCCGCTCCAGGTAGCGGTCGCAGTCGGCCTCGAGCTCGTCGATCCAGGCCGCCTCGACCCGCAGCGGGGGGTACTCGTAGCTCTCCTGCAGCGGCGTGCACAGGTCTGCGCCGACGTCGAAGAGGTCGTTCTGCACGCGCAGCAGGGTGGTCCGCAGCTCGTCCGGCAGGTCACCCGCCGCCAGGGCCACGCCGATCGCGGCGTTGGCCTCGTTGACGTCGGCGTAGGCGAGCAGCCGGACGTCGGTCTTGCTGGTGCGGCTCATGTCCCCGAGGTGGGTCTGGCCGTCGTCGCCCGTGCGGGTGTAGATGCGCGTGAGGTTGACCATGCCACGAGGGTATGCCGCGAGGTTCAGTGGCGGGTCAGGGGCCGGGTCAGGGGCCGGGTCAAGGGGCCGGGTCAAGGGCCGGGTCGAGGGCCCCTCGCGCCTCGATAGGGTGGTGCGGTGGCTGAACGTTTCCGAGTCGTCGGAGGGACCGCGCTGCACGGTGAGGTCGCCGTGTGGGGCGCCAAGAACAGCGCCCTCAAGCTCATGGCGGCGGCCCTGCTCGCGGTGGGGCGCACCCGGCTGACCAACGTGCCGGCCATCCTCGACGTGACGATCATGGCCGAGCTGCTGCGACGGCTCGGCTGCACGGTCGACTACGACGCCCCGAGCGGGGTCGTGGAGATCGACGTGCCGGAGCAGATCGGCCACCGGGCCGACTACGACCTGGTGCGGGCCCTGCGCGCGTCCACCGCGGTGCTCGGCCCGCTCGTCGCCCGGTGCGGCGCCGCTGACGTGGCGGTGCCCGGTGGCGACGCGATCGGCTCTCGGGGGCTCGACCTGCACGCGGCGGGTCTGGAGGCCCTGGGGGCGCGGGTGCACGTCACCCACGGGTTCCTCGTCGCCGAGGCGCCGAGGGGCCTCGACGGTGCCGAGATCCGGCTGGACTTCCCGAGCGTCGGCGCGACCGAGAACGTCCTCACCGCGGCCGTGCTGGCCCGGGGTGCCACGCGGCTGGAGAACGCCGCCCGCGAGCCAGAGATCGTCGACATCGCGGAGATGCTGATCTCGATGGGCGCGCGGATCACCGGAGCGGGCTCGTCGGTGGTGGAGATCGAGGGCGTCGACCGACTGGCGCCCATCGAGCACGCCGTGGTCCCCGACCGGATCGCCGCAGGCACCTGGGCGTTCGCGGCCGCAGCAACCCGTGGCGACGTCGAGGTGGTCGGTGCCCGCCCCGAGCACCTCACCAGCGCCCTCGAGCTGGTGCGCGCCAGCGGTGCCACCGTGACGACGACCGAGCGGGGCTTCCGCGTCGACTCGGGTGGTCGCCGCCCCAAGGCCTTCGACGTGGCCACCTTGCCCTACCCGGGCTTCCCGACCGACCTCCAGCCGTTCGCCCTGGCCTGCAACGCGGTCGCCGACGGCTCGGCGATGATCACCGAGAACCTCTTCGAGGCACGGTTCCGCACCGTCCAGGAGCTGAACCGGCTCGGGGCGGAGACACGGATCGACGGCCACCACGTGATGGTCCACGGGGTCGAGACGCTGTCCGGCGCCCCGGTCGAGGCGAGTGACATCCGGGCCGGTGCAGCCCTGGTGATCGCGGGGCTGGTGGCCGACGGGATCACCACCGTCAGCGGCGCCCAGCACATCGACCGCGGCTACGCAGGGTTCGCCGAGAGCATGCAGGGGCTGGGCGCGGACGTCACCCGCGAGCCCGACGACGCCCCGTTCTTCTGAGCCGGACGGCGCTCCGGCACCGAACGCTGCCCAGACCTTTATCAGATCTTGATCTGGACGGCGACAACCGAAACCCCCATGGCTCGCGTCCTTGTGAGTGAATGTCTGTCACGGACGAGGGGGTTCGCATGTCGATCAGCACCATCGGGGCTCTGCCCGTGGAAGTGCTTGCCACGCACACCGGGCAAGAGGTCGCGATCATCGGCCGGATCGACGTGCACACCGTCCCGGATGTGCGACTGCTCCTCCACGAGATCATCGACACCGGCATCGGTGACGTGCACATGCGGCTCGCGGGGGCCGAGATCGGCGACGCCACCGGACTCGGCGTCCTCGTCGAGGCCTACAACCGGGCCCGCCGCGCGGGGCGCCGGCTGGCCGTCATCGACATGACCGAGCGCACCGGGCGGCTGTTGCGTGCATCACGCCTCGACCGCGCGCTGGTGCTCCGGGAGGACGTCGGGGCGTCGACTGTGGCGGCTGTCACCGCCTGAACGGCTGCCTGACCCTCCCCCCGCGCAGGTACCTTCGGCCCTATGGCCGAGCACACCGACGTCCAGGCGCCCGACCTCGCCACGCCCGCTGACGCGGGACCCGTCGCGGAGCCGGTCGTGGACGCTGCCCCGGCCCGTGTCCCGGAGGCGGCCGCGCCCGCGCGCCCCGAGCGCGACCGCCCCTGGGTGATGCGCACGTATGCCGGTCACTCCAGTGCCGCGGCCAGCAACGAGCTCTACCGCCGCAACCTCGCCAAGGGGCAGACCGGGCTCTCGGTCGCCTTCGACCTGCCGACCCAGACCGGCTACGACCCCGACCACCCGCTCGCCCGGGGCGAGGTCGGCAAGGTGGGGGTGCCGATCTCGCACCTCGGCGACATGCGTGCGCTCTTCGACCAGATCCCGCTCGACCAGATGAACACCTCGATGACCATCAACGCCACCGCCATGTGGTTGCTGGCGATGTACCAGGTCGTCGCCGAGGAGCAGGCGGCCGCGACCGGGGCGGACCCCGCCGAGGCCGTCCGCGCGTTGGCCGGGACGACCCAGAACGACATCATCAAGGAGTACCTGTCGCGCGGGACCTACGTCTTTGCCCCCGGCCCGTCGCTGCGGTTGATCACCGACATGGTGGCCTACACCGTCTCGGACATCCCGAAGTGGAACCCCACCAACATCTGCAGCTACCACCTGCAGGAGGCCGGGGCCACGCCCGTGCAGGAGATCGCCTACTCGATCTGCACGGCGATCGCCGTCCTCGACGCCGTCCGCGACTCCGGGCAGGTGCCACCCGAGCGGTTCGGCGAGGTGGTCGCCCGCATCTCGTTCTTCGTCAACGCGGGAGTGCGGTTCGTCGAGGAGATGTGCAAGATGCGCGCCTTCGTCCAGCTGTGGGACGACCTGACCCGTGAGCGCTACGGCGTCACCGACGCCAAGCAGCGCCGGTTCCGGTACGGCGTGCAGGTCAACTCGCTCGGGCTCACCGAGGCCCAGCCGGAGAACAACGTGCAGCGCATCGTCCTCGAGATGCTCGCGGTGACGCTGTCCAAGGACGCCCGCGCCCGCGCCGTCCAGCTGCCCGCGTGGAACGAGGCGCTCGGTCTCCCGCGTCCGTGGGACCAGCAGTGGTCGCTGCGGATGCAGCAGGTGCTCGCCTTCGAGTCCGACCTGCTCGAGTACGACGACCTGTTCACCGGGTCGAAGGTCGTGGAGGCCAAGGTCGCCGAGCTCGTCGCCGGCGCGCAGGAAGAGATCGCCCGGGTGCAGGAGATGGGCGGTGCCGTGCCCGCGGTGGAGAGCGGCTACATGAAGTCTGYGCTCGTGGCCTCACACTCGTTGCGCCGCCAGCGGATCGAGGCCGGCGAGGACGTCGTCGTCGGGGTGAACCGGTTCGAGACCACCGAGCCCAACCCGCTCACCGCCGACCTGGATGCCGCCATCCAGACCGTCGACCACGACGTCGAGGCCAAGGCCACCGCCGCGGTGCGCGAGTGGCGCGAGCGTCGGGACGCCGACCCCGAGG
Source organism: Pedococcus sp. P5_B7 (assembly GCF_054049895.1). NCBI lineage: Bacteria > Bacillati > Actinomycetota > Actinomycetes > Micrococcales > Intrasporangiaceae > Pedococcus > Pedococcus sp. P5_B7. The sequence goes on along the minus strand of NZ_JBFULM010000002.1, from coordinate 595,618 downwards.
GGCGCGAGCGCGCAGCCGCGGCGCTCGCCGCGCTGACTGCGGACGCCCGCAGCGGCACCAACCTCATGGCGGCCTCGCTCGAGGCCGCCCGATCAGGGGTCACGACGGGAGAGTGGGCCCAGGCGCTGCGCGAGGAGTTCGGCGAGTTCCGCGCGCCGACCGGCGTCTCCGGGTCGGTCGGCGTCTCCAGCGGGGGGAGCGACGAGCTCAAGGCCGTGCGGGCAGACGTCCGCCGCACGGAGGAAGAGCTAGGGGAGCGGTTGCGCGTGCTGGTGGCCAAGCCGGGTCTCGACGGGCACAGCAACGGCGCCGAGCAGGTCGCTGTCCGGGCTCGCGACGCCGGCTTCGAGGTCGTCTACCAGGGGATCCGGCTGACCCCGGAGCAGATCGTGGCGGCGGCGGTGGCGGAGGACGTCCACCTCGTGGGGATCTCCATCCTGTCCGGCTCCCACATGGAGCTGGTGCCGGAGATCCTCGCGGGGCTACGCGACGCCGGTGCCGGCGACGTCCCCGTGATCGTCGGCGGAATCATCCCGGACACGGACGCCCGCGCGCTGCGTGAGCGTGGCGTGGCCGCGGTCTTCACCCCGAAGGACTTCGGGCTCAACGACATCATGGGCCGGTTCGTCTCGATCATCAGGGTCTCGCGCGGGTTGGACTGACACCGCAGGGACCCCGGCCACCGGGGCCACGCCGGCTCTCCCGCGCCCCCGCCGGAGCGGCGTGGAAATCCCCCGGTCGGGCGCAGGTGAGCCATTTCGGTGGCAACCACCGGAAACCTAGGCAAATTTCTGGTTCGGGTCTCGGCAATTCCCTGTTCGTCGCCGCTCGCGATGGCTTACCTTCACCTCGGCGTGGTGAACCGGTGGGGGAGCGTTTCCTCCGCGAGCCTCGGGCGATCCCTGAGGCGAGTGGTTGTGCGGCCACGTGCGAAGGAGACCTCGTGTCGATGGAATCTCGGGGAAGGCGTCGTCGCGGCTACACAGCCGTCGTCGGAGTCAGCGCCCTGTCGATCGTGGCGGCAGCTGCTGTGAGTGCAGCGCCCGCCATCGCGAGCACCACGCCGAGCCCGGTCAAGCACCGCGGCAAGGCGTTCACCGTCCCCGAGGGACTGACGGGTGGTGGATCCTTCCGGCTGGGCACCCAGCGCTCGCAGGCGGAGAAGGTCGACCGTTCGCTCAAGGGCGCCAAGGGCGCCGTTGACGTGATGATCGAGCTCGACGCCGTTCCCGCCTCGACTGCCTACACCCGGGCCGGCGCCCGCGGCGGCTCGGCAGCGACGCTCGCAGCACGCAACCAGACGGCCACGATCAAGCGCGCCCAGGCGGCGGTCGAGGCTCGTTTCGGCGCCTCCGCGACCAAGGCGCACACGCTCTACCGCGCGCACGCCCTCTACTCGGGTGTCGCGGTCCGCACCGACGCGAGCAAGCTGCAGGCACTCGCAGCCCTTCCCGGCGTCAAGGCGGTCCACCGCATCACGCCGAAGTCCCCGTCGAACTCCTCCTCGGTGCCGCTCATCGGCGCTCCCGCGGTCTGGAAGGCCAAGGGCGAGACCGGCCAGGGCGTCCGGGTCGGCGTGATCGACACGGGCATCGACTACACCCACGCCGACTTCGGCGGTCCCGGCACGACCGCGGCATACGACACCGCCAAGGCCTCCAACACCTTCACCCCCACCGCCAAGGTGGTCGGTGGCTACGACTTCGCGGGTGACGCGTACAACCCCGGCGAGGGCATCACGCAGCCCGTGCCTGACCCGAACCCGCTCGACTGCGAGGGCCACGGCTCCCACGTCGCCGGCACCACCGCGGGTCTTGGTGTCACCAAGGCCGGTGCCACCTACACCGGTGGCTACGACGTGACCATCGACCCTGCCACCATGGCCATCGGCCCCGGTGTCGCACCGGGCGCCAAGCTCTACGCCCTGAAGGTGTTCGGCTGCGAAGGTGACACCAGCGTCGTCGGCCAGGCACTCGACTGGGCCGCCGACCCCAACGGTGACGGCAACCTGTCCGACCGCCTCGACGTGGTCAACATGTCGCTGGGCTCCAGCTACGGCTCCCCGGACGACCCGGACTCCGTGGCCTCCAACAACCTCGCTGCCCTCGGCACCGTCGTCGTCGCCTCCATGGGCAACAGCGGCGACGTCTACGAGGTCGGTGGCGCCCCCGGCAACGCCACCCGCGTGCTGGCCGTGGCCGCCTCCGACGACCGTGACTCGGTCGTGGACGGCCTCCAGGTCGACAGCCCCATCGGCATCGAGCCGGCCAACACCGTCGACAAGAACCAGGACGACGTCTTCGCGGCGCTGAAGTCGGTGGCCTACGACTGGGCGACCAAGCCCGGCGTGACCAACACCGACGTCGTCACCATCGGCGACTGGAGCCAGGCAGCCAGCCCGACCAACAACACCGACGCCTGCTCGACCCTGTCGGTGGGCGACGCGGCCAAGGTGGCCGGCAAGATCGTCATGACCAAGTGGTTCGACGGCACGGGTCGTCGCTGTGGCTCTGCCGCTCGCGCCCAGCTCGCCCAGGACGCCGGAGCCCTCGGGGTCATCTACGGCAGCGACGTGAACTCGTTCTCGGCCGGTGTGACCGGTGACGCGGACATCCCCGCGATGCTGACCGTCAACCAGGCGACCGTGGCCATCAAGGCCAAGCTGGACAGCAGCGTCCCGGTGAAGGTCACGATGACGAACGCACTGCGCAACAGCGTGACCGTCGTCAACCCCGGTGCGATCGACCAGGTCGCCGGCTTCTCCTCGCGGGGTGTCGGCATCGCCAACAACGTCAAGCCTGACGTCGCGGCCCCGGGTGTGACCACCTTCTCGGTTGCCGTCGGCACGGGCAGCGAGGGTATCGCCGAGAGCGGCACCTCGATGGCCTCCCCGCACGTGGCCGGCGAAGCCGCCCTCGTCCGTGGTGCCCACCCGAACTGGACCTCCGAGGAGGTCAAGGCCGCCATCATGAACACGGCGACCCAGGACGTCTTCGTGGGTGCGAACCACACCGGTGCCGTCTACGGCCCGGAGCGGGTCGGCTCGGGTCGCGTCAAGGCCGACGCGGCCGTCGACACGACCACGCTGGCCTACGTCAAGGACACCCCCGGTGCGGTCAGCGTCTCGTTCGGGCCGGTGGCCGTCACGGCAGCGACCACGACCCTGACCAAGACGGTCAAGGTCGTCAACAAGCGCCCGACCGGGACGTCGTCCTACACGATCGGCTACCAGGCGGCCCACCCGACCCCGGGTGTGACGTACTCCTTCAGCCCCACCCAGATCAGCCTCGCGGCTGGCGGGTCGGCTGACGTCAAGGTCACGGCCACCATCACGCGTTCGGCGCTGCGGGCGGTCACCGACCCGACCACGCCGATCGACCCGCTCGGACTGGAGATCAACCAGAACCACCGCGCTGACGCCAGTGGCCGCATGGTCCTGACGCCGGCCGGCACCACCCCGGGCTCGAAGCTCCGGGTGCCGGTGTGGTCTGCTCCGCGTCCGGCCTCGGCGATGAAGGCGGCCGCTACGGCCACCGTCTCGGGTGGGGCGGTCAAGACCGGCTCGCTCGCGCTGTCGGGCACGGGCGTCCAGCAGGGCACTGGCTCCACCGGCTACGAGTCGTCGGTGTCCGCGTTCCAGCTGCAGGGCACCAGCGCGAAGATCCCGAGCTGCTCGTCCACCTTGGTGGTCAAGTGCATCGCGTTCGCCGACGACCGTTCCGCCGACCTGCGCTTCGTCGGCACCGCTTCGGACTGGCCGCTGTTCAACCCGGCAACCCTCGACCCGACCAAGCCCGACCCCCGGTTCATCAGCTTCGGGGTCAGCAGCTTCGGGCCGTGGCGCACTCCCGCCTCGTACACCGAGTTCGACGTCTTCCTCGAGACGGACGCCACGAACCCGGGGCCCGACTCGGTGGTCTACAACACCCGGTTCGTCACCACGGACGACTACGACTACTTCCTCTCGGAGCTGGTCGACCTTCGCCCCGGTGACGACCAGTACTCGGTCATCGATGACCAGCTGCTCAACGGCGTCGACGGCTCCTTCGACACCAACGCCTTCAACAGCGACTCCCTGGCCCTCCCGGTCTCGGTCGGTGCGCTGAAGGCTGCGGGCCTCCTCGCGGGGTCGGCGCCGAAGATCAAGTACTGGGTCGAGTCCTCCACCGCGGAGGCCGGTCTGGTCGACACGATGGGCTCGCAGGCCGCTCCGTTGACGCTCAGCGTGGCTTCGCCCGCGCTGGCCGCCTACGGCGACTTCGGCACGCTGCTCAACACCGACCTCCCCGGTAGGAAGCTCACGGTCCGTCGCGCCGACGCGTCGTTCGCGTCGGACAAGCCGCAGGGGCTGCTGCTCATCCACCACCTGAACGCCAACGGTGCTCGGGCGCAGGTCGTGCCGGTCAAGCTGGCGACCAAGGCCTCGCTCAGCTCCAACGACCGTGACTACCGGTACGGCTACCGCCCGACCCTGACGTCGCTGGTCACCCCGTCGGCCGCCACGGGAACGGTCACGTTCCGCGACGGCTCACGGGTGCTCGGCACGGCCAAGGTCTACTCGGGCAAGGCGACCTTCAGGGCGCCCGTCCTGGCCCGTGGCACGCACCGCCTGACGGCGACCTACAACGGCTCGGGGATCTACAGCCCCGCGACGTCTGGCGCCCTCTCGGTGGTCGTGCGCTGACCCGGAACCACCCCGCCTGACCCCTGGGCCCCTGCCAACCGGCAGGGGCCCAGGGTCGTCCCGGCAGTAGAGGCGTCTCCTCTCCCACTTCTGGCCAGCCATGCCCCACCGGCACCGCCGTAAGGCCCCTTCGTGCGGGACCGTTGGCCAGAAGTCGGGGGAGGGGGTCGGATCAGAGCCAGGTGCCGCGACGCAGGACCCGGTGGAGGACGAGCTGGGAGTCGACCACCAACAGGTCGGCGTGCTGACCCGGCGCGAGGCTCCCCGACCCCGTGAGGGCGAGCGCCCGGGCCGGTGTGGCTGACGCCGCCGCCACCGCGTCGGACAGGGGGATGCCCAGGTCGCGGACCAGCCAGCGCACCTCATCGAGCAGCGTGCTCACCCCGCCGGCGAGACTGCCGTTGCTGGTCAGCCGGGCGGCCCGAGCGCTGACCGTCACGTCGAGCCCACCCAGGGTGTAGGCCCCGTCGGGTAGGCCGCTCGCGGACATCGCGTCGCTGACCAGGGCGATGTGTTCGGGTCCCACGGTGTCGAAGAGCATCCGCACGGTGCCGCCGTCGAGGTGCACGCCGTCGGCGATCACCTCGACGACCGCACGGCCGCGGGCAGCGGCCGCGATCGCGGCACCCACGGCGCCGGGGGCGCGCGAGAGCAGCGGCGGCATACCGTTGAAGAGGTGCGTCGTGAGGGGAAGGCCGCCGCGCACCCCGCGGTCGGCCACCGCGTCGAGGGCGCGGGCGGCGGTGTCGTAGTCGGCATCCGTGTGGCCCACCGCACCCACGGCACCGACCGCGGCGAGGGCCGCGGGCACCTGGTCGCCGCCGGTGCGTTCCGGGGCCCAGGTCATCTGCGCGAACGCTCCCTCGCCCGCGGCGTCACCGAGGGTTTCGACGAGTGCGACGTCGGCGTCGACCAGCGCGGCAGGGTTCTGCGCACCACACCGCACGGTCGACAGGAACGGCCCTTCGAGGTGTATGCCGGCCAGCTCGCCGGCGCGCACGAGGTCACCGAGCGTCCGGGCACCCTCGACCAAGGTGGCCGCCGGCGCGGACACGAGGGAACCCACGATCGTCGTGGAGCCCTGCTGGTGGTGGTGCCGGGCCGCCCGGTGCGCGCTCGCAGCATCGGGACCGAACTCGCCCCCGTTGCCTCCGTGGCAGTGGATGTCCACGAGCCCGGGCAGCAGGGTCAGGCCGGCCTGCCAGCCGGCCGGCTCGGCCACCTCGGCCCAGTCGGAGGGCAGCGAGCCGCGCTCACCGGCATACGCGATGGAGCCATCGGTGACCGCCACGGCACCGTCGCCGATGACACCGTCGGGCGTGACGACTCGCCCGGTCAGGAGCAGGCGTCCGGTGTCGGTGGCGGAAGAGGTCACGTGAGGATGATGGACCGGGACAGGTGTCGAGGTCGATCCGGGTCCACGCCCGCCTGCTCGGCCTTGGCCAGGCAGAGCCGGTGCAGGCGCACCAGGTCGGCGAGCGGGTCGATGGCGCGGTGCTCGAAGTGTGCGCCGGTCGCCCGGACGTCCTCGTCCAGCCCGGCAGGGACCTCGCCGAAGGCCCAGGTCGCCCGCCCGGTCGTCGCGATGCTGATCGGGCCGTGTCGATACTCCATCGCGGGGTAGGACTCGGTCCAGAACTGTGCTGACTCGCGGAGCTTGAGGGCGGCCTCATGGGCCAGCCCGACGGTCCACCCGCGGCCGACGAAGGTGATCTGCTCGGCATCGCCGACGCCGTCCAGGGCGGTGGACCCGTCCTCGGCGAGCACTGCCTCGGCGTCGGCGATCGCGGCGCTGAGGTCCTCGCCGAGCGTGGCCCGCAGGAGCGCGAGGGTCGTCGTGGCGAAGCGGGTCTGCACGACGGAGGACTCGTCGACCTCGCTGAGCAGGAACGCGTGCGTGGCCAGGTCGGGGATGGCGGTGCCGGCCGTGGCGACGATCGCCGTCGTGGTCGGGCCGCCGGGCTGCCCTCGCAGCTGCTCGAGCAGGTCGATGACCTCGGTCGTCGTGCCCGAGCGCGAGATGACCACGACGTGGTCGTAGCCGCGCCCGAGCGGGAACTCGCTGGCCGCAAACGCGTCGGTGGGTCCGGCGCCGGAGGTCTCCCGCAGCGCGGCGTAGACCTGCGCCATGTAGTAGGACGTGCCACAGCCGGTCACCGCCACCCGCGCGCCGCGGGGCGGCAGGACGGCCAGCGCCTCCTCCACGCGGGCGAGCACGGCTCGCCAGTTGTCCGGTTGGGTGGCGATCTCGGCGGCCAGGTGGGCAGCGGGGTGGTCAACCACGGTGCGACTCCTCGGTTGAGTGAATAAGACTGATGCGAATCCTTAACCATCAGATTCGATCAGTCAAGACCAGTGGTGTTTGATCCCTGTTTCGCCCGTTTAGTCATCCTGACCACCGGAGAAAGTCGCCCCGAAACCCTTGACGAGCAGGGATCGCGGGGCCACTGTGGCTGTCGAGCCTCGCAGATGTGAGCGAAGCGCGCGGCAACCGCTACAAAACGATCACGGCAACGGGCCTTGGTCGACACGAGAACCGACAGAGATCGAGGTAGACACGTGAGCACCAGACGACACCTCCGGGGAGCGGCGTTGGTCGCAGGGACTGCGGCAGCCGCCCTCGGGTTGGCGGCCTGCGGTGGCGGCCAGGGAGCCGGAACCGCCGACGGCGGCGGATCCGGGGGCAAGGCGACGACCATCAAGCTGGTCGCGGCCGAGTACTCCAAGGACCACACGAAGGCCTTCTGGGACCAGTTCGCCCAGGCCTACAAGACCAAGACGGGCAACACCCTCCAGGTGCAGATCGTCAGCTGGGACGACATCGACCAGCAGAGCTCCACCATGGTCCAGAACAACAACCCGCCGGACATCCTCAACCTCAACGCCTACGCGAGCTATGCCAAGGACGACCTGCTCTACAGCTCCGACGACGTGCTGTCCGACTCGGTCAAGTCCGACCTGCTCGACGCGTTCGTCAAGTCGGGCACCTACGAAGGCAAGATGTACGGCATGCCGGATCTCTCCTCGGCCCGCGCGATGTTCTACAACAAGGCGCTGTTCAAGCAGGCCGGCATCGCCGAGCCGCCGAAGACGTGGGCCGAGTTCGAGGCCGACGCCAAGAAGGTCTCCGACCTCGGCAACGGTGCCATCGGGTACGGCCTGCCACTTGGCCCCGAGGAGGCGCAGGGGGAGTTCTCGATCTGGGCGTTCAACAACGGCGGTGACTGGAAGAAGGACGGCAAGTGGACCGTCAACAGCCCTGAGAACGTCGAGACCCTGACCTTCCTCAAGGGCCTGGCCACCAAGAAGCTCACCCAGAACAACCCCGGCAAGACCAACCGCCAGGACGCGTTCGACCTGTTCGCCTCGGGCAAGGTCGGCATGGTCGTCGGGTTCTCGCCCCTCGCGGCGACGCTCGACAAGGACGCCAAGGTCGACTACGGCGTCGTCCCGATGCCGACCAAGGCCGACGGCGGCACGCCCCAGACCTTCGGTGTGACCGACTACCTCATGGCCTTCAAGAAGAAGGGGAACCAGGACGCGGTCAAGGCGTTCTACGACCTCTACTACCAGAAGGACCAGGTCAACCAGTTCATCAAGGCCGAGGGCTTCCTGCCGGTGACCAAGTCGGGGATCCAGGAGTTCTCGAGCGACCCCAAGCTCAAGACCTACCTCGACACGCTGCCGAACGCGCACCTCACGCCGACCGACGACCCGACGTGGGACAAGGTCAAGCTCGCCGTGCAGCAGAACCTCGGCACGGCCATGACCGGTGACCCGAAGGCGGTGCTGGACAAGCTGCAGCAGTCCGCCGAGGCCGGCGGCTGAGCGTGACCCAGCCCATCGGTGCAGGGGCGGGTGCGGCCGGGGATCCGGCCGCGCTCGCCCCGGCCGCCCCCTCGTCGCCGGCCGCCGGTGGCCGTCGCCGCCCGGCGCGGCGACGGCATACCTCCGGCGTGTCCGGGTGGATCGCCCTGCTGTGGCTCGCGCCCGCCCTCGCGCTCATCCTCGGGGTCGTCGTGTGGCCGGCAGTCGAGCTGGTCCGTGCCTCCCTCTCGCGCTACTCGATCACGGGTCTGCGCAAGGGAGACGCGGGCCTCGACAACTTCCGCAACGTCCTCGCCAACGACAGCCTCGCGACGGTGCTGACCAACACGATCGTGTGGGTCGTCGCCGTCGTGGCGCTGACGATCCTCATCAGCCTGGGTGTCGCGCAGTTCCTCACCAAGGAGTTCTGGGGACGACGCATCGTGAGGTGGGCCGTGATCGTGCCCTGGGCCGCGTCCCTCGTGATCACCGCCCGGCTGTTCAGCCTCATCTACAGCTACTACTACGGCACCCTCAACGCCGTCCTCCTCAAGCTGAACGTCATCGACACCCCGATCGACTTCATCGGCAGCGACCGACTGATCATGCCGTCGATGATCGCAGTAGGCGTGTTCGTCTCGATCCCGTTCACCGCCTACGTCTTCGTCGCCGGGCTCAACGCGATCCCCGGTGACGTCTACGAGGCGGCGCGCATCGACGGTGCCTCGGCCTGGCAGACCTGGCGGCAGATCACCCTGCCGCTGCTGCGACCGGCGATCCTCGTCGCGACCGTCCTCAACATGATCTACGTGTTCAACAGCTTCCCGATCATCTACACGCTCAACGAGTCCAACCCCGGTTTCGGTCACGACACGACGATCACCTTCATGTACAAGCTCGCGTTCAAGAGCGCCGAGAAGGACGTGGGCCAGTCCGCCGCAGCCGGGTTGTTCAACGTGTGCCTGATCCTGGTTGCGGTGCTCGTCTACCTCCGGGTGTCCAGCTGGCGCGAGGAGGAGTCATGAGCAGCACCACGACCACGGCACCGGGGGCCGTCCGTCGTCCGCGACCGGGTGGGTGGCGGGGCATCCGGCCGTGGGCCATGCCGATCATCGGCCTGGTCGTCGCCTTCGCCTTCCTGTGGCCCTACCTCGTGATGCTGCTCGACGCGTTCCGCCCGAGCAGCGACGTGGTGAAGACGCCGCCGTCGCTGCTCCCGGAGCAGTGGAAGTGGACGACGTTCTCCGAGGTGCTCGGTGACGAACGGTTCCTCGCCTGGCTCAAGAGCTCGCTGGTGATCTCGCTGTCCTCGACCGTCATCGTCGTGGTGGTGGCGATCCCGGCGGCCTACTTCACCGCACGGTTCCGGTTCCGCGGCCGGATGGCGTTCCTGTTCCTCGTGCTCGTGACCCAGATGTTCGCCCCGACCTCGCTGGTCGTGGGCATCTACCGCGAGTTCTACGCCCTCACCCTGGTCGACACCTACCAGGCGCTGATCCTCACCAACGCCGCCTTCAACCTCGCCTTCGCGATCTGGATCCTGCACGGCTTCTTCGCCTCGATCCCGCGCGAGATCGAGGAGGCCGCCGAGCTCGACGGCGCAGGTCGGCTCGGTCGGCTGTGGCGGGTCATGCTGCCACTGACGCTGCCGGGCCTGGTCACGGCGACGATCTTCACGTTCATCGCGGCGTGGAACGAGTACGTCGTCGCGCTGACCCTGATGCTCAGTGACGACAAGAAGCCCCTGACCGTCGGCATCAACTCCTACGTCACCGGCTATGAGCAGAACTGGGACCAGCTGTTCGCCGCGTCCGTCGTCGCGATCGTGCCGGTCGTGGTGTTGTTCGCGCTCATCGAGAAGCACCTCGTCGGCGGGCTCACGTCGGGGGCGGTCAAGTGAGCGAGCTCGAGGTGCGCGGCGGCATGGATCGCGGCGCCCGCTGGGGTGCCCTGCTCGGCCTCCTCGCCGAGCACGGCCGGCTGAGCGTGGCCCAGGTCGTGGAGGCGCTCGGTGTCTCCGAGGCCACGGTGCGGCGCGACTTCGGCGAGCTCGCCGCCCAGCAGCTGGTGACCCGCACCCACGGCGGGGTCGTGGCCAGCGCCGTGGCGTACGAGCTGCCGGCCCGCTACAAGCTGGCCGGGAGCGACTCGGCCAAGGAGCGGGTCGCAGCCCATGCGGCCGACCTCGTGCCCGAGGGCACCGTGGTGGGCTTCAACGGGGGCACGACGACCAGCGCGACCGCGCGACGGCTCGCGGCCCGAGCCGACCTTGCGGCCAGCTCGAGGCGCCCCGCGGTCACCGTCGTGACCAACGCGCTCAACATCGCCACCGAGATGGTGCTGCGACCCTTCATCCGTTGCGTGTCGTTGGGGGGCGTGGCCCGGCAGGAGTCCTACGAGCTCTCGGGTCCGCTCGCCGCCATGGTGCTGGGCGAGCTGTGGCTCGACACGGTCGTCCTCGGGGTCGACGGGGTCTCCAGCGCGGGTGGGGCCAGCTGCCAGCACGAGGGGGAAGCCGGCATCAACTCGCTCATGGTCCAGCGCGCGGACCGGGTCGTCGTCGTCGCGACGGGCGACAAGGTCGGCCGCCGGGCCTTTGCCCGGATCTGCCCGACCGAGCGAATCTCGTTGCTGGTCACCGATTCCAGCGCTCCCGACGATGCCGTCTCCGACCTGCGGGCCGCGGGCGTCACGGTGCAGGTGGTCTGAGGGTGGATCGCCCCGTCGTGGCCGCGATCGATGTCGGTGGCACGCGGATCAAGTCCGCCTTGGTGACCCGCGAAGGAATCGAGGTCGTGGCCCTCACTCGACCCACTCCCGAGCGCCTCGACGTGGAGGGCGCCCTGGTGGACGCCGCGGCCGACACGGTGGGCGCGCTACGGGACGCCGCGACCCGAGACGGTCACGAGGTCGCCGTCGCCGCGGTGGGACTCGTCGTGCCGGGGATCGTCGACGACCGCAGGGGCCTGGCGCGCTGGTCGGCCAACCTGGGCTGGCGCGACCTGCCCGTCGCCGAACCGCTGGAGCGGATCCTCGCGCTCCCGGTCGCCTTCGGCCACGACGTGCGTGCCGGGCTGGTGGCCGAGGCCAGGTTCGGTGCGGCGCGGCACGCCTCGAACGCAGTCTTCGTCGCCATCGGCACCGGCGTGGCCGGCGCCCTGCTGCTCGACGGTCGAGTCATCTCGGCCGACGGCTGGAGCGGCGAGCTGGGTCACCTCGTCGTGGAGCCGGATGGTCCACTCTGTGGCTGCGGAGCGCGGGGATGCCTCGAGGCCGTGGCCTCGGCCGCAGCGGTCGAGTCGGCCTACGCGGCCACCACCGGCACCCGCCGTGACGCCGCGGCGATCGCGGAGCTCGTGGCCGGCGGAGACCTGCCGGCCACCAGCGTCTGGCAGGGCGCCGTCGACGCGCTGGCCCGGGCGGTCGTCGCGACGGTCACGCTGACCGGGGTCGAGCGAGTTGTCGTGGGGGGCGGACTGAGCCGCAGCGGTGAGGTGCTGCTGGGCCCGCTGCGCAGTGCGGTCGAGTCGGCCCTCACGTTCCAGCGGCCCCCCACCATCGTCCAGGCCGCGCTCGGTGACCGCGCGGGATGCCTGGGCGCCTCCTGCCTGGCCTGGGACCGGACGTGATCGTCACCGTCACGCCCAACCCGGCCCTCGACGTCACGTATGCCGTCGAGCGCCTCACGGTCCACCGCAGCCACCGCGTGCTCGAGGTCCGCGAGGTGGCGGGCGGCAAGGGGCTGAACGTCTCGTCGGTCCTCACCAGCCAGGGACAGCCCGTGCTGGCGGTGGCGCTGGTCGGGGGAGCCGCCGGCGAACGGCTGCTCGCGGACCTCGACGCACGCGGCATACGGCACTCGTGCCTGACCAGCGCCGTCGAGACCCGGCGCACGGTCACCGTCGTCTCGCGGGCCGACGGGGACGCGACCGCCTTCAACGAGCCCGGTTCGCCGTGCCCGCCGGGCCAGTGGGACTCGGTCGTCGCGCACACCGGTCGGGTGCTCGTCGAGCACCGTGCCGCGGTGCTGGTCGCCTCCGGCAGCGTTCCACCGGGCTTTCCGCCCGACGGGTACGTCCAGCTCGTGGAGGCCGGTCACGCCGCCGGCTGCCGGGTGGTCCTCGACGCCTCCGGCGACGCGCTGCTCGGTGGGGTCGCCGCTGGTCCCGACGTGGTCAAGCCAAACCGTGACGAGCTCGCCGAGGTGACGGGGAGTCACGACCCGGTCGCGGGTGCGCGGCTGCTCCAGGACCGCGGGGCCCGCGACGTGCTGGTCTCGCTGGGGCCGGACGGCATGGTCTGGGTCCCGGCGCAGGGTCCGGCGCAGCGGGCGGCACTCGGCCACTCGCTGCGCGGCAACCCCACCGGCGCCGGCGACGCCGCCGTGGCCGCGGTCGCCGCGGGCCTGCTGTCAGGGGAGCCGCCCGAGCGGCTGCTGCGCAACGCCGTGGCCTGGTCTGCGGCTGCGGTGCTGCAGCCGGTCGCGGGGGTCGTGTCGGCCGAGGACATCGCCCGTCTGGGGCCCGACGTGACGATCTGGAGGGACTGAGGTGCTGGCTGACCTGGCAGGAGTGCTCGCAGGGGCGCGGGCGCAGGGGCGTGGGGTGGCGGCCTTCAACGTCATCCACCTCGAGCATGCGCAGGCCCTGGTCGGGGCGGCCGAGGACGTGGGCCTGCCCGTCGTCCTGCAGGTCAGTGAGAACACCGTGCGTTTCCACGGGGCCCTGGCCCCCCTCGCGGCGGCAGCCCGCGTGCTGGCCGAGGCGGCCACCGTCCCCGTGGTGCTCCACCTCGACCACGCGGTGAGCACCGACCTGGTCGAGGAGGCGCTCGGTCTGGGCTTCACGTCGGTGATGTTCGACGGCTCGACCCTCGAGGACAGCGAGAACCGTGCCGTCACGCGGGCGATCGTCGACCGCTGCCACGCCGCGGGCGTGAGCGTCGAGGCAGAGCTCGGCGAGATCGGGGGCAAGGACGGCGTGCACGCGCCGGGAGTCCGGACGCGACCGGACGAGGCGGCCCAGTTCGCCCGCGACACCGGCGTGGACGCGCTCGCGGTGGCCGTCGGGTCCTCGCACGCGATGACCCACCGCACCGCGGTCCTCGACCTCGACCTGATCGCGGCGATCGCGGCGCAGGTGCCCGTTCCGCTGGTCCTGCACGGCTCGTCGGGGGTGCCTGACGACGGGATCGAGGCGGCGGTCCGCGCGGGGATGACCAAGATCAACATCGCGACGCACCTGAACGCCGTCTTCACCGCAGCCGTGCGTGAGCGGCTGGCGGCCGACGACGCCCTGGTCGACACCCGCAAGTACCTCGGGCCGGCGCGCGCTGCCGTGCGCGCCGAGGCGGCCCGCCTGCTGTTGCTGGTCGCGCTGCGCTGACCCGTCTCAGCCGCACGGCAGGGACGGGCTTGCGCGGCATACCCTCGACGCATGAGTGACCTGCAGTGTGCCGCCACGCTCCTCGTCGCCCGCCATGGTGACGCGGAGTACGGACACCCCTCAGTCCTGTCGGACGAGGGAGGGTGGCTGTCGCCCAAGGGGATCGAGCAGACCACCGCCCTGGCCGAGTCCCTCGCCGGCTGCAGGGTGGCCGCGGTCCGCACCAGCATCCTGGCGCGCGCCGTCCAGTCGGGCGCCGTTGCAGCCGAGATCCTCGGTGTCGACTCGCGGGCGGTCGAGGGGCTCGAGGAGTTCTCGGTCGGCGCCCTGGCCGGCCGGCCGCATGACGACCCCGAGCTGCAGTCGATCTTCCACGCGTGGGTGCACGGAGACCTGCGCAGGAGGATCCCCCGGGGGGTGACGGGGGAGGAGGTCCTCGCCCGCTACCGGGAGGCGCTGCTCTCGATCGCCGACCAGTTCCGGGGCGAGACCGTCCTGGTCTTCTCACACGGCGGCGTCATGTCGTTCGCCCTGCCACGGCTCTCCAGCACCCTCCGCGGCGACCTCGCGACGGCCAAGTTCCTGCCGAACTGCGGGGTGGCGGAGGTGGCAGTCGACGGTGACGGCTTCGACGTGCGGACCTGGCCCGGCTCGACCGACCGCACCGTGGTCTGACCCGCGCGGCGCTCACCCATGCAAATGTTGAGTAAGCGCCGGCACTGCCACTAGAACAGCCGGTGCTCGCTGTTGTCGATGCCCTTGAGCGCGTCGTAGTCCAGCGTCACGCAGCGGATGCCCCGGTCGGTCGCGAGCGTGCGGGCCTGCGGCTTGATCTCCTGCGCGGCGAAGACCCCGATCACGGGAGACAGGTGCGGGTCGCGGTTCATCAGCTCGAGGTAGCGGGTGAGCTGCTCGACACCGTCGATGTCACCCCGTCGCTTGATCTCGACGGCGACCGAGGCACCGGAGGCGTCGCGGCACAGGATGTCGACCGGCCCGATCGCCGTCATGTACTCGCGACGCACGAGGCTCCAGCCGTCGCCGAGGGTGTGGATGTGCTCGGCCAGGAGCTTCTGGAGGTGGGCCTCGACCCCGTCCTTGACCAGTCCCGGGTCGACCCCGAGCTCGTGCGACGAGTCGTGCAGCACCTCGTGGATGAGCACCCGGAGCCGGTCCTCCGACTTGGCGTGCTGCACCAGCCAGACGGCCGTGACGCCGTCCGCGGTCTCGTGCTCCTCGGGAGACGCCTCGGCCATCGCGCACGGAGGGGACATCCAGTTGAGCGGCTTGTAGGACCCGCCGTCACTGTGGACGAGCACCGACCCGTCCGCCTTGACGAGGAGCAACCTCGTCGCCAGGGGGAGGTGGGCCGTCAGGCGGCCCTCGTAGTCCACCGAACACTTCGCTATGACCAGCCGCACGAGGGGTCACTCTACGGGCACCGAACCGTTGCGTCGTGCGGGGTCCGTGGCGCACACTCGGAGCACAGAGGTGAGCTGGTATGCCGAACGTCCTGGGCAACGTCGCCGGTCTCGTCCTCGTGATGGGCACCCTCGTGAGCGGGGTGCGTTGGCTCACGACGGGCCGGCCACCCAGGGTCATGCAGCCAGCCGTCACGAGGTACCAGGCACGGCGTGATCTGCGGCGCCCGGTGCCGGAACCCATCCCGCCCATCCTCCTGGCCATGGAGCTGAGCCGGTTGGCCGCCCACATCCGCCGCGTCGAGGCGGGTGACCAGCCCCGCAAGGCCGAACGGCTCATGGCGGCGAGGCTGGCCTACGACCACGCGCTGCGCGACTACTGCCGGGCCGTCGACATCCCCGTGCCCCTGGCGATCCGCGGCCTGTCCCGCGAGCAGCGCTTCCACATGGAGTCCGCCCTGATCGGCGCCGGCCACGAGTGGTGAGTTCGCGGGCTGGTGGGTCCTCCGAGGTCGCCCGCCGGCCGCAGGGGTGGTGACCGTCACGCTGCCCGGGGGTCCACCCGGCATACCTGCTCTGCCAGACTCGCCGCATGGCTCGTGAGTTCAGCAAGGTCGGAGTGATCGGTCTCGGCACCATGGGTGCCGGCATCGTCGAGGTGTTCGCCCGCAACGGGATCGATGTCGTCGCCGTCGAGGTCGACGAGGCGGCGGTCGAGAAGGGTCGAGGGGTGCTCGAGCACTCCACCGGCCGCGCCGTCAGCCGCGGCAAGCTGAGCGAGGAGGACCAGGCGGCACTGCACGCACGGGTGCTGTTCACCTCGAGCCTCGACGAGCTGGCCGAGTGCCAGCTGGTGGTGGAGGCGGTGCCCGAGCACCTCGACCTCAAGAAGGACGTCTTCGGCAAGCTCGACGCGATCGTCGGCCCCGACGCCATCCTCGCGACCAACACCTCGTCGCTGTCGGTCACGGAGATCGCGGTCGCCACCGGCAACCCCAAGCGGGTCGTCGGCATGCACTTCTTCAACCCGGCGCCGGTCCTGCAGTTCGTCGAGGTCATCCGCACCGTCGTCACCGAGGACGAGGTCTTCGAGGACGTCAAGGCACTCGCCCTGCGGCTCGGCAAGCAGCCGGTCATCGTCGGCGACAAGGCCGGCTTCATCGCCAACGCCCTGCTGTTCGGCTACCTCAACCACGCCGTCTCGATGTTCGAGTCGCGCTACGCCAGCCGCGAGGACATCGACGCGGCCATGAAGCTCGGCTGCGGCTACCCGATGGGCCCGCTGGCGCTGATGGACCTCATCGGTCTCGACACCGCCTACGAGATCCTCGACACGATGTACAAGCAGGGCCGCGACCGCCTGCACGCCCCGAGCCCGGTCATCAAGCAGATGGTCAGCGCCGGCCTCAAGGGTCGCAAGAGCGGGCGCGGGTTCTACACCTACGCCGAGCCGGGCAGCAGCCAGGTCGTCGACGACTCCCTGACGCCGCGCCCCGCAGGTGACACGGGAGCCGCGCTGCGCGAGGTGCGCACGGTCGGCGTCGTGGGCTCCGGCACCATGGCGACCGGCATCATCGAGGTCTTCGCCAAGGCCGGCTACGACGTCACCTACGTGACCCGCAGCCAGGCCAAGGTCGACGCCGTCACCGCGGCGATCACCAAGTCCCTCGAGAAGGCGGTCCAGCGCGGCAAGCTCGACGAGTCGGCCCGTGCGGAGGCCCTCTCGCACCTGACGGGCACCACCTCGCTGGACGCCCTGGCCACCGTCGACCTCGTGGTCGAGGCGGTCGTCGAGGACCTGGCGGTCAAGAAGGCGCTCTTCGAGAACCTCGACGAGATCTGCAAGCCCGGCGCGATCCTGGCCACGACCACCTCGTCGCTGCCCGTGGTCGACTGCGCTGCCGCCACGACGCGGCCCGAGGACGTCATCGGGATGCACTTCTTCAACCCGGCCCAGGTCATGAAGCTGGTCGAGGTCGTCCACACGGTCTCGACCGCCGCCGACGTCGTGGCCACCATCCAGGACGTCTGTGCCACCGTCGGAAAGCACGCCGTGACGTGTGGTGACCGTTCGGGCTTCATCGTCAATGCGCTGCTGTTCCCCTACCTCAACGACGCCGTGAAGATGCTCAGCGCCAACTACGCCACCGCCGACGCGATCGACACGGCCATGAAGACCGGCTGTGGCCTGCCGATGGGGCCGTTCGAGCTGCTCGACGTGGTGGGCAACGACGTGTCCCTGGCGATCCAGCGCGAGCTCTACCTCGAGTTCCGCGAGCCCGGGTTCGCCCCCGCGCCGCTGCTCGAGCACATGGTCACGGCCGGCTACCTCGGTCGCAAGACCGGGCGCGGCTTCCGCACCTACGCCTGAGCCAGCGATGGGTATGCCGCCCGCGCGGCATACCGCCGACGTCCCGATCGGGGCGTCGGCGGGGTAACGTCCGCGCCGACTGCCCTGCGGGAGATGCAGCCTCCTCTGGAAGACTCGGTCCCATGCCCCGCGCCAACCGGCGTCGCCGTGACGACGCCCCGCTGAACCTCGACCGAGCGGTCGGGGGGACCGCGCGTCGGGAGATGTATGCCGGTGGCGAGTGGTTCGTGCGCCGCGTCACCGGCAGCGGGGCGACCCGGGCGTACCTGTGCCCCGGGTGCCAGCAGAACATCCCGATGGGCACGCCCCACGTGGTCGCGTGGCCGGCCGAGGGCATGGGTGGGCTCGACGACCGACGGCACTGGCACACCCCCTGCTGGGAGGCGCGCGACCGCCGCCACACCCGTGGCGCCACCCGCTGACTCTCTGTCCCTGACGCGCCAGGGATGCCAGCCGCGCGGCATACCGCCCTCTTGGCATCCCGCTGACTGGAATGCCCCGCGTCGACACCGACACCGACACCAGCACGAGCGGCTGCGACAGCGACAGCCGGTCAGTGGCGGCGCTGGCGGGGAAGCAGGACCTCTTCGTAGAGGAGCAGCAGGCCGGCGGCGACGGGGATGGCCAGCAGGGCGCCCAGCACGCCGAGCAGGGTGCCGCCCGCGAGGGCGGCCACGACCGTGACCGCGCCGGGCACCGAGACGGTGCGCTGCATGATCCTGGGCGCCACGACGTAGTTCTCGAGCTGCTGGTAGACCACGTAGTAGATGAGGGCGATGACCGCCTTCTTGGGCTCGTCGAAGATCGCCACGAGGCACACGACGGCCGCACCGGCGGTCGCACCCACCATGGGGATCAGGCCCAGGAAGCCGACCGCGACAGCCAACACGGCGGCATACGGGATGCCGACGATCATCATCATGATCCACGAGCAGATCGCGTTGATCGTCGCGACGGCGACCTGGCCGATGGCGTAGGAGCCCGTCCGTCGCATGATCTCCTCGGAGAGCGAGATCACGCGGGGACGACGCGAGGCGGGGACGATGGCGTAGGCCCCCTGCTTGACCCGGGGGAACGACGCGAGCAGGAACAGCGTGAGGACCAGCACCGTGAAGGCCTGGAAGATGCCGCCGATGACGGCCACCCCCACGCCGAGCACACCGCCGAAGACCTGGCTGAGGAAGTTGCCGTCGGTGATCCTCTTGTTGAACTCCGTCTGGATCTTGTCGACCACGTCGTAGTGCCGGTCGAGGTCCTTGACGAAGCGGCTCCGGAGGATCTGGTCGAGGTAGTCGGGCGCCTTCTGGGCCAGGTCGGTGCCCTGGGAGATCACCGGCGGCACGACGACGAGCCCGAGCAGGGTGAACACCGCCACCACGCCGGCGAAGACGAGGGCGACCGCGCCCCCGCGCTTCAGCCCGTGGCGGGTGAGGAACTCGACGAGCGGGTTGAGGGTGAGGGCCAGGAAGAACGCCACGACCACCAGGGTCAGGACGGTCGTCAGCCGGCCGAGGGTGTGCCAGAGCAGCAGGGCAGTGAGGACCCCGATGGCGCCGACGAAGCCCATGTAGAACGGCGACTGGCGGTTGAGCGGTCGCCCGGCCCGGCCGTAGGGACGGCCGTCGGCGGAGGACTCGTCCTGGGTGGTCTGGCCGGGGCCGTCGTCGGGCCGGTGGCCCTCGGCGACCCCAGCGACCCCAGCACCTTCCGTGCGGCCGTCGGTGCCCTCGTCGGACCCACCGTCGTCGCGGGAGGAACGCCGGCTCGGCAGGATGTCGGCGAGCAGCTCGCCGAGCTCACTGGTCTGCTCGGGGCGGTCGTGGGGATGGTTGCTGGCCCGCAACGCGTCCCGTTGGGCGCGCCGGAACTCTCTCCACCGGTCGAGCACTGACATGCGACGACCCTATGGCACCGCATGGTGCGCAGGACGGAAAGGTGCAGGTCAGGCGTTGCGGAAGCGGTTGATCTGGGGCAGCAGGGCCGCGCGCTTCTCGGTGTCGGTGACGCCGAGTCCCGCCTCGGGCGACAGGGTGAGGACGCCGACCTTGCCCTGGTGGGCATTGCGGTGGACGTCGAGGGCCGCCTGCCCCACCTCGTCCATCGCGTAGGTCTTCGAGAGCGTCGGCTGGATGAGGCCGCGGTTGATCAGCTCGTTGGCCTCCCACGCCTCGCGGTAGTTGGCGAAGTGGCTCGAGATGATCCGCTTGAGGTTCATCCACAGGTAGCGGTTGTCGTACTCGTGCATGTAGCCCGAGGTCGACGCGCAGGTGACGATCGTGCCGCCCTTGCGTGCGACGTAGACGCTCGCACCGAAGGTCTCGCGCCCCGGGTGCTCGAAGACGATGTCGACGTCGTGCCCGCCGGTCAGCTCGCGGATCCTCTTGCCCAGCCGCTGCCACTCACGCGGGTCCTGCTGGGTGTTGTCGTCGTTCCAGAACCGGTAGCCCTCGGCATTGCGGTCGATGATGAGCTCGGCACCCATCTCGCGGCAGATCTGGGCCTTCTCGGGCGACGACACGACGCAGATGGGGGTCGCGCCACCGGCCAGGGCCATCTGCGTGGCGTAGGACCCGAGGCCGCCGGAGGCGCCCCAGATGAGGACGCGGTCGCCGAGCTTCATGGCCGCGCCGTTCTTGGAGACCAGCTGGCGGTAGGCCGTGGAGTTCACGAGCCCGGGGGAGGCCGCCTCCTCCCAGGACAGGTGGGCGGGCTTGGGCATCAGCTGGTTGGACTTCACGATGGCGAGCTCGGCGAGGCCGCCGAAGTTCGTCTCGAAGCCCCAGATGCGCTGCTGCGGGTCGAGCATCGTGTCGTTGTGGCCGTCGGCGTCCTCGAGCTCGACGGACAGGCAGTGCGCCACGACCTCCTGGCCGGGCGCCCACTTGGTCACCCCGGGCCCGGTGCGCAGGACCACACCGGCCAGGTCGGAGCCGACCACGTGGTAGGGCAGGTCGTGCCGCTTGGCGAACTCCGACGTGCGGCCGTAGCGCTCGAGGAACCCGAACGTCGACACCGGCTCGAAGATCGAGGTCCACACGGTGTTGTAGTTGATGGCGCTGGCCATGACGGCGACCAGGGCCTCACCGGGCGCGAGCTCCGGCACCGGCACGTGGTCGAGGTGCAGCGACTTGCGTGGGTCCTTGTCCTTGCTGGCCAGGCCCTCGAACATCCCGACCTCGTCCTTGTGCACCGTCACAGCGCGGTAGGACTCGGGGATGGACAGCCCGGCATACGTCTCAGGGGTGCGGTCCCCGGAGAGGATGGCGTCGCGGATTTCCTGCATCGGTGTGGCTCCTCGGCGTCGTCGGCACGTGCAGCCGAAACTACTGCTGGGTAAGGCGATCCGGGGGGTGGTGAGACTCCGGTCACGCGGTGACCTACCTCACCTGCCGACGGTCCCGGCCGGGCTCGCGGACCGGGTATGCCGCGTGCGCGGTCCCAGCCACGGGCCACCGCTGGCGGTCAGTGCGTCTCGTGCGCCGGCTGCACCAGCTCGACGAGGATTCCGCCGGCGTCCTTGGGGTGGATGAAGTTGACCCGGGAGTTCGACGTGCCCCGGCGCGGCTCGTCGTAGAGCAGCCGAAGCCCCCTGTCACGGAGCACCTGGCTGACGGCCTCGACGTCCTCGACCCGGTAGGCGACCTGCTGCACTCCGGGACCCGAGCGGTCGAGGAACTTCGCAATCGTCGACTCGGGGGAGAGGGGAGCGAGGAGCTGGATGTGCGAGCCGCTGCCGCCCACCGCCATCATCGCCTCGCGGACGCCCTGCTCCTCGTTGACCTCCTCGTGCGCCAACGTCATGCCGTAGGTGTCGCGGTAGAAGGCGATCGCCTCGTCGAGGTCGCGCACTGCGACCCCTACGTGGTCGATGGCGGTGAACAGGTCGATCGGCAGGCGGGTCATGCCACCACCGTAGGCACCCGGCCGCTCGGCATACAGGGGTGAGTCGTGTGGCGGTCGCCACCAGGGGGCGGCAGGGCCGCCCGCTGGTCGCGTCCCGGTCGCGTCCTGCCGTGGTCCGCCGAGCACGCCCGGGAAGGGGTGGCCGTGCGCAGGGCCCCTAGACTGACGCCCATGTCCGCACTGTCCCGGGACGACGTCGCGCACCTCGCCGGCCTCGCCCGCATCGACCTGTCCGATGCCGAGCTCGACCGCATGGTCGGCGAGCTGGGCGTCATCCTCGAGTCCGTCGCCAAGGTGCAGGAGGTGGCCGCCGACGRCATCGAGCCGATGTCGCACCCGCTGCCCCTGACCAACGTCACGCGTCCGGACGAGGTCCGCCCGTCCCTCGGCGCCGAGGCCGCCCTGGCCGCTGCCCCCGAGAGGGAGCTGCAGCGCTTCTCGGTGCCCCGCATCCTCGACGAAGACTGACCGACCGCGCCGACGCGCGCGTCCCACCGCTGCGACAGACCCTGCGACAGACCCTGCGACAGACCAAGGACGTCCCCTCGTGAACTCCGACCTCACCCGCCTCAGCGCCGCTGAGCTGGCCCATGCCATCGCCTCGAAGGAGCTCAGCTCCGTCGAAGTCGTCCAGGCACACCTCGACCGGATCGCGGCAGTCGACGCCGATGTGCACGCGTTCCTGCACGTGGACGGCGAAGGCGCGCTCGAGGTGGCCCGAGGCGTCGACGAGCGCCGGGCGTCCGGCGACGACCTGCACGTCCTCGCGGGCGTCCCGATCGCCGTCAAGGACGTCATGGCGACCAAGGGCCTGCCGACGACCTGCGGCTCCAAGATCCTCGAGGGCTGGATCCCGCCCTACGACGCCACGCTCGTCGCGCGGCTCAAGGCGGCCGGCATGCCGATCCTCGGCAAGACCAACATGGACGAGTTCGCGATGGGCTCCTCGACCGAGCACTCGGCCTACGGACCCACCCACAACCCCTGGGACCTCACCCGGATCCCCGGCGGGTCGGGAGGCGGCTCCTCCGCCGTCGTCGCGGCATACGAGGCACCGCTGGCCATCGGCACCGACACCGGTGGGTCGATCCGCCAGCCGGCCTCGGTGACGGGCACCGTCGGCGTGAAGCCGACCTATGGTGGCGTCTCGCGCTACGGCCTCGTGGCGCTTGCCTCGAGCCTCGACCAGGCCGGACCGTGCACGCGGACGGTGCTCGACGCGGCGCTGCTCCACTCGGTCATCGGTGGCTACGACCCGATGGACTCCACCTCGATCAACGCCCCGGTGCCCGCGGTGGTCGAGGCCGCCCGGCGGGCCGACGTCAAGGGACTCAAGGTCGGCGTCATCAAGGAGCTCGGGGGAGAGGGCTACCAGGCGGGCGTGCGCGCCCGGTTCGACGAGTCGGTGGCCCTGCTCCAGGAGGCCGGCGCCGAGGTCGTCGAGGTGTCCTGCCCGAGCTTCGACTACGCGCTCGCCGCCTACTACCTGATCCTGCCCAGCGAGGCGTCTTCCAACCTCGCGAAGTTCGACGCCATGCGGTACGGCTTGCGGGTGCTGCCCGAGGGCGTCGACGACCCGAGCGCCGAGCAGGTCATGGCGGCCACGCGGGATGCCGGTTTCGGCGACGAGGTCAAGCGCCGCATCATCCTCGGCATCTACGCCCTGTCGAGCGGCTACTACGACGCCTACTACGGGCAGGCCCAGAAGGTGCGACGGCTCATCGCCAACGACTTCTCCTCGGCATTCGAGCAGGTCGACGTGCTGGTGAGCCCGACGGCGCCGACCACCGCGTTCAAGCTCGGCGACAAGTTGGACGACCCGATGTCGATGTACCTCCAGGACGTCGCCACCATCCCGGCCAACCTCGCTGGCGTGCCCGGCATGTCGCTGCCCAGCGGCCTGGCCGACGAGGACGGGCTGCCCACCGGCATCCAGATCCTCGCCCCGGCGACCAAGGACGAGCGCCTCTACGGCGTGGGCGCCGCGCTGGAGAAGATGCTCGTCGACCGATGGGGTGGGCCACTGCTGGCCAAGGCCCCCCAGCTGACCGCGAAGGGAGCCTGACCATGAGCAGCACCACGTCGGTCGCGGAGGAGATCGTCGACTACGACGAGGCCCTCGAGCGCTATGACCCCGTGATGGGGCTCGAGGTGCACGTCGAGCTCAACACCGCGACGAAGATGTTCTGCGGCTGCGCGACCGGGTTCGGCGCCGAGCCCAACACCCAGGTCTGCCCGGTGTGCCTCGGCCTGCCCGGTGCCCTGCCGGTCGTCAACGAGAAGGCCGTCGAGTCGGCCATCCGGATCGGCCTCGCGCTCAACTGCGAGATCGCGCAGTGGTGCCGGTTCGCCCGGAAGAACTACTTCTACCCGGACATGCCGAAGAACTTCCAGACCAGCCAGTACGACGAGCCGATCGCCTTCGAGGGGCACCTCGACGTCGAGCTCGGGGACGGCACGACCTACCGGGTCGCGATCGAGCGCGCGCACATGGAGGAAGACACCGGCAAGTCGCTGCACATCGGCGGCGCGACCGGTCGGATCCACGGTGCCGACCACTCGCTGGTCGACTACAACCGGGCGGGGATCCCGCTCATCGAGATCGTGACGAAGCCGCTCACCGGAGCGGGAGCGCGCGCGCCCGAGGTCGCCAAGGCCTACGTCGGCGCCCTGCGCGAGCTGCTCCGTGCCCTCGGTGTCTCGGACGTGAAGATGGAGCAGGGGTCGCTCCGCTGCGATGCCAACGTCTCCCTGCGGCCGCGCGCGACCGGCGGCGAGTCGCAGGACGACGTCCCGCTCGGCACGCGCACCGAGACCAAGAACGTCAACTCGCTGCGCAGCGTCGAGCGGGCGGTCCGCTACGAGATCACCCGTCACGCGGCGATCCTCGACAAGGGCGGCAAGATCACCCAGGAGACGCGCCACTGGCATGAGGACACCGGCGTCACGACCAGCGGTCGCGAGAAGTCCGACGCCGAGGACTACCGATACTTCCCGGAGCCCGACCTCGTGCCCGTGGCCCCGACCCCCGAGACCGTGGAGACGCTGCGGGGCACCCTGCCCGAGCCTCCCGGGGAGCGTCGGCGCCGCCTCCAGAACGACTGGGGCTACAGCGATCTCGAGATGCGCGACGTCATGAACGCCGGTGCGGTCGCCCTCATCGAGGAGACCGTGGCGGCTGGGGCGACGCCTGCCGGGGCCCGCAAGTGGTGGACCGGTGAGCTGGCCCGCCGCGCGAACGTCGAGGGCAAGGGCGTCGAGGACTTCGGCGTCACGCCGGCCCACATCGCCGAGCTCGACGGTCTGGTGCGGGACGGTCGGCTCAACGACTCGATGGCCCGTCAGGTGCTCGACGGCGTGATCGCCGGCGAAGGTACACCGACCGAGGTGGCGGACGCCCGCGGCCTGGAGCTGGTCCAGGACGACGGCGCGCTCGAGGCCGCCGTCGACAAGGTCATCGAGGCCAATGCCGAGGTCGCCCAGAAGGTGCGGGACGGCAAGGTCCAGGCAGCTGGTGCGCTCATCGGACAGGTGATGAAGGAGATGAAGGGTCAGGCCGATGCCGGCAAGGCCCGCGAGCTGATCCTCGCCAAGCTGGCCTGAGCGAGTCAGCGGCGGCCTGCGCCCAGCAGGCCGCCGAGCACGTCGGTGATGATCGACCCGGTGTCGACCCCGCCTGACTGGGTGCCCTTGGTCGCCCCGCCGAGGACCTGGCCGAGGATGTCGCCGAGCCCGCCGCCGCCGGCGCTCGCGGAGGGCGACCGGGAGGCGTCAGCCGCGCCCCCGAGGACCTTCTTCGCCAGCCAGGACAGCACGATGGGCGCCAGGATCGGGATCAGCTTGGCGATGATCCCCTTGCCTGCTGACCCGCCGACGCCCCCGAGCTGGCTCACCACCTGGTCGCGGTTGGCACCGAAGATGTGCTGCGCGATCTTGTCGCCCTCGGCCGCGTCGACCTGGTTGAGGTCGACGCCGCCCTCGACCAGCGCCGGGTCGTGCTGGCCCAGGGCCTCCGCGAGCGAGGCCGCGCCTGCGGGGTCGGCGGCGTTGGCGTCGAGTCCACCGAGCAGGGCCGGTAGTGCGGTCCTGGCAGCCTGCTCGACCTCCGCGGGGTCGGCCCCCACCTGTTGCGCGAGCTGCTCGAGGTCGACCTGCGACAGGATCTCGTCCACTGCTGACATGGGTGCCCCCTTCGGGTGGTGGTCGGCCGCCGTGGCCGCGCCTGGCGTCAACGTACCGCCCAGCCGCCCGCGGGGCAGGCCTAGAAGTCGTCGAGCGACAACGCGACGACGCGGTCGTCGTCCGCGGCAGGGGTGCCGCGGAAGGTGTTGCTCGTCAGCACCCACAGCCGACCGTCGGGTGCGGCCACCGCATCGCGCAGCCGGCCGTACTCGCCCTGGAGAAGCCGCTGGGGTGCGCCGACACCGTTGGTGGTCAACGGGATCCGCCACAGCGACTCGCCCCTGAGCGCCGCCACCCAGACGGCTCCGTCGGCCACGGCGATCCCACTCGGCGAGGCGTCGGAGGTCGCCCACTGGACGAGGGGGTCGGTGAGGCCCGAGCGTCCGGCGCTGCCCTCGACGACGGGCCAGCCGTAGTTGCGCCCAGGCTGGATGAGGTTGAGCTCGTCCCACCGGTTCTGGCCGAACTCGCTGGCGAACATCCGCCCGTCGGGTGCCCACGCGATGCCCTGCACGTTGCGGTGGCCGTAGCTCCAGACCGGCGAGCCACCGAACGGGTTGCCGGGCGCGGGCTTCCCGTCCTGGGTGATCCTGAGGATCTTGCCCCCGAGGGCCCGCTTGTCCTGCGACCGGTCCGACTTCCCTGCGTCACCGGTCGTGACGTAGAGATAGCCGTCGGGACCGAACGCGAGTCGCCCGCCGTTGTGGTGCCCCGCCTTGGGTATGCCGCGCAGCACCACGGTGGGCCGGGTCGCCGCGCCGTCCGCGAAGGTCAGTCGCACCACCCGGTTGTCGTCTGCCGCAGTGAAGTACACGAAGATGCTCTGGTCGCTGGCGAAGTCGGGCGAGACCGCGACTCCGAGCAACCCGCCCTCACCGTCCGGACTGACCCCGTGGATCGCGCCGAGTGCCGTCGGGGCCTGGCCCGCACGGACCTGGAGGAGCCGTCCCTCGTCGCGCAACGTCACCAGGGCCGAGCCGTCGGGCAGGAACGCCAGGCCCCACGGGACGTCGAGGTCCTTCGCGATGGTCGCGGTGGCGGGAGCGCTCCTCGGGGCCGTGGTCGTCGTCGGACTCGTGCTCGTCGAGGTGCTCGTCGAGGTGCTCGTCGAGGTGCTGATGACCGGCGCGGAGACCGTGCCGGTCGTCCCGGGGCCGTCACCGGAGCACCCGCTGACGAGCAGCGCACCGACCAGCACGGAGGTGGCCGCGGCCCCTGCGGAGGTGGGCCCTGGACCCTTGCGCCGTGGATGGACTGGTGCGCGCGGCATACCCCATTGTGCGTGATGGGCTCCCTGCGAACGCCGATCGCGACGGCGCTACCGTGCTGGACATGACTCTCGTGACCCTGCCCGGACAGGAGTGGGTCGCGGCCGTGGGCCCCGTCTCCGGCATCGAGCTGGCGGTCTGGGACCTCGACGGGGTCCCCGACCGTGCCGACGAGATCCGGATCGTGGTGCCGCCCTACATCGGCGGCGGCGAACGGCTCGCGGCCCTGACCCGACTGCCGCACCTCGAGCTGGTGCAGCTGCTCACCGCCGGCTACGACAACGTCCTCGCCGTGCTGCCCGACGGCGTGCGCCTGGCCAACGCCACCGGCGTCCACGACGCTTCGACCGCCGAGCTCGCGGTCGCACTGACTCTGGCGAGCCTGCGGGACTTTCCGGACTTCGTTGCGGCGCAACGTGATCGGACCTGGCTTCCGTCGGTGTTCCACGAGTCCTTGGCTGACAAGCGGGTGCTCGTGCTGGGGTACGGCTCGATCGGGCGCGCGGTCGCGGCCCGGCTCACGCCGTTCGAGGTGCAGGTGACCGCGGTCGCCAGCCGGGCCAGGGCGGGCGACGAGCTGGTGCGATCGGTGCACGGGGTCGACGAGCTCCCGGCGCTGCTGCCGCACCACGACGTCGTCATCATCATCGTGCCCCTGAGCGAGCAGACGGCCGGGCTGGTCGACGACGAGTTCCTCGCGGCGATGCCCGACGGCTCGTTGCTCGTCAACGTCGCGCGCGGTGGGGTCGTGGACACCGACGCGCTCGTGCGGCATGCCGCGGCCGGCCGGATCCGGGCAGCCCTCGATGTGACCGACCCCGAGCCGCTGCCGGCCGACCACCCGTTGTGGGGGCTGCCGGGGGTGCTCATCACGCCCCACGTGGGGGGTGCGTCGACGGCGTTCATGCCGCGGGCCGCCCGCCTGCTCCAGGAGCAGCTCGGCGCCTTTGCGGCAGGGCGACCACTGCGCAACCTCGTGGCGCGCGACTGACGTCAGCGTGAGCGGGTCTGGTCCTGCACGGCTCCGATGCGGTCGACGACCAGGGTGGGCACGTGAGAGGCCTGCGCCGCATCGCTCGGGTCGGCGCGGTCGGGGAAGTCGAAGACGGCGACCATCGACTGCATCGGGTAGTCGGGGACGAGGTCGACCGTCCGGATGACCGTGCCGTCGACCGCGAACCGCGCACCGTCGGGCATCCAGTCGACGCTGTAGGTGTGGAAGTCGCTGACGTCTATGGGCACGCGTGGAGCAGCGAAGTCGTCGACGAGCCGCGGGTCGCGGAAGGGGTGCACCCCCGCGCCCACCGCGGCTCCCTCCGCGGTGATCGCGTCGCCGAAGACCTCCACGACACAGAGCTCACCACACCGGTCGGGCTGGTCCTCGAGGCCGACCAGCCACCAGGCGGCCATCGACCGCGACGTGAGGTCCATCCGGGCCCGCATCTCGAGGCGGCCGTAGCGTGGCGTCCAGCCCCACATCGTCGGCTGGGCCTCACGGACCAGGGCGCCCTCCCGCACCGGCTGCTGGCCGATGGTGCTCCCGACCGGGCCCGAGAAGATGCCGGACTGCACGCCGGACACGCGGAGCGGACCGTGGTCGTCGGGGCACCAGAGGCCGTGCTCGGCCGGGATGGTGAGGTGCAGGCACGAGTCGCGGACGGCATAGGTCGCAGCGCTGGCGGCACGCGAGCTCCACTGGGGGAGGTAGGACGGGACCCACACCGCGGGGTCGAGGTCGGCGCCCGCGAAGTCGTCGACGAAGCCCTGGTGGTGGGGGTCGTCCTGGGCGCGCTCGGCGGTCATGAACCCATCGTGACGGGTGCCACTGTCAGTCGTCAGTGCCATATTGGGAGCCATGGGACAGACGGCTGAGACCACTGCTGGTGAGAACACTGCTGGTGAGACGACTGCTGGTGAGACGATCGTCGGGATCGGGACGCGCAAGGGGCTGTGGCTGGCCCGCAGCACGGACCGACGCACCTGGACGGTCGAGGGGCCGCACTTCCTGATGAGTGAGGTGCTGTCCCTGCTGTTCGACACGAGGCGAGACACCCCGAGGCTGCTGGTGGGCTTCCGGTCGTCGCACTGGGGGCCCTCGCTCCAGCACTCCGACGACCTCGGCGCCACCTGGGTGGAGCATCCCGAGGGCTCGATCCGCTTCCCGGAGGACACCGACACCGCGCTCAAGGCCACCTGGCAGCTGGTCGCCGACCCGCACGACCCCGAGGTGGTCTGGGCGGGCACGGAGCCCCAGGGCCTGTGGCGCAGCGGCGACGGCGGCGAGACCTTCGAGCTCAACCGGGGGCTGTGGGAGCACCCGCACCGGCCGGAGTGGGGCGAGGGGTTCGGTGGCGGTGCGATCCACACCGTCCTGCCGAGCCCGGCCAGCCCCGACCACATGCTCGTCGCGATGAGCACCGGGGGTGTCTACAACACCCGCGACGGCGGACGGTCCTGGACGCCGGGCAACACCGGTATCCACGCCTACTTCCAGCCCCACGACGAGTGGCCCGAGTTCGGTCAGTGCGTGCACAAGGTGGTCCGCGACGGCGCCACTCCGACCCGCCTCTATGCGCAGAACCACCGCGGCGTCTACCGCTCGGACGACGACGGGGTCACCTGGACCTCGATCGAGGCGGGGCTTCCCACCAACTTCGGCATGACCGCACTGGCCCACCCGACCCAGGGCGACACGGTGTGGCTCGTGCCGATCGCGTCGGACGGCGAGCGGATCCCGCCTGCGGCCGAGCTGCAGGTGCAGCGCAGTGACGACGCCGGGTCGACCTGGCGCACCCAGCACGCGGGCCTGCCGTCGCCGTCCTACACGAACGTCCTGCGCGACGCGGCTGGTCTCGACACCCACGACGAGCCCGGGCTCTACCTGGGCACCCGCAACGGCGAGGTCTACGCCTCGGTCGACGGCGGCGAGTCCTTCGACCGGATCGTCGAGCAGCTCCCCGACGTCCTCTGCGTCCGGGCGGTCACGCTCCGATGACCGCGCGAGTCGTCCTGCCGGGTCTGTTGCGCGACCTGGCCGAGGGGGCAGCCGAGCTCCCCGTCGAGCTGGCGTCCGCCGCCCCGCTGGCGGAGGTGCTCGACCGCGCCTTCGAGCCGTGGCCGATCCTCGCCTCCCGCGTCCGCGACGAGCGCGGCCAGATCCGACGCCACGTCAACGTGTTCATCGACGGCGAGGACGCCAAGCGGGCCGACGGCGTCCAGACGCCCGTGTCGCCGACCTCGACGGTCCACGTGATCAACGCCGTCTCCGGCGGCTGACCGGCCTGTCCGTCAGGAGGCAAGCGGTCAGGAGGCAGGCGGTCAGGAGGCAGGCGCTCAGGCGGTCCAGGTCCCGCGGTCCCACGCCGCCTCCAGCACGCCACGGTGCGGGCTGAGGTCCCACCCACGCTCGGTGAGCCAGTCGTCGTTGCGGTAGGTGCCGGCATACCGCTCCGACCCGTCGCACAATAGCGACACGATGCTCCCCGCCTGTCCGCGCTCGGCCATCTCGCAGGCCAGCCGCAGTGCCCCGAAGAGGTTGGTGCCGGTCGAGGCGCCGGCGCGCAGGCCGGTGCGCTCGGTGAGGAACCGCATCGCCGCGACCGACGCGGCGTCGGGCACCAGCAGCATGCGGTCGACGACGCTCGGGATGAAGCTGGGCTCCACTCGCGGTCGACCGATGCCCTCGATCCGCGACCCGCACGCTGCGGTGACGCCCTCGTCGTCACCGCAGAAGCCGGGGAAGAAGGCCGAACGCTCCGGGTCGACGACACAGACCTCGCTGGCCAGTCCCCGGTAGCGCACGAACCGTCCGATCGTGGCGCTCGTGCCGCCGGTCCCGGCCCCGACGACGACCCACCGCGGCACGGGGTGCCGCTCCCGCGCCATCTGCTCGAAGATCGACTCCGCGATGTTGTTGTTGCCCCGCCAGTCCGTCGCGCGCTCGGCATAGGTGAACTGGTCGAGGTAGTGGCCGCCCCGCTCGTCGGCCAGCCGGCGCGCCTCGTCGTAGACCTCCGAGGCGTCCTCGACGAGGTGGCACTGGCCGCCCTCACGCTCGATGAGGGCGATCTTCTCTGGGCTCGTCGTGCTGACCATGACAGCGATGAACGGCAGCCCGAGCATGCGCGCGAAGTACGCCTCGGACACGGCGGTCGAGCCGCTCGAGGCCTCGATGACGGTGGTGCCTTCGTGCAGCTCGCCGTTGCAGAGCGCGTAGAGGAACAGCGACCGGGCGAGCCGGTGCTTGAGGCTGCCCGTCGGGTGCGTCGACTCGTCCTTGAGGTAGAGGTCGACGTCGGGCAGGCCGGGGACGGGCACGTGCACGAGGTGGGTGTCGGCGCTGCGGTTGGCGTCGGCCTGGATGCGCCGGACGGCCTCGTCGAGCCAGGCCCGGTCGGTCGGGTTGGACGTCGCGGCGTCGATCAGGGTGGGCGCCTGTTCCATCGGTCATTCCTCACTGCGCAGCGAGGTATGCCGTGGCCGCTCGTGCGCTGCCCCGGGTCACCTCGTCGTGTGGGACGAGGCTAGCGGCCGGGCTGGGCTGCCGGACCCGCAGGGCTGGCTGTCTGCGGCCATCAGGGCCATGCTCGGGGTATGACCCTCGCCAGTGATGACAAGGTGCTCATCCTCTTCCGCCACGCCAAGGCGGAACAGGTCTTCGGCAAGCCCGACCACGAGCGCGAGCTGACCGGTCGCGGCGTGCGGGACGCCCGCGCGGCCGGGGCTTGGCTGCACGAGCACGAGCTCGGTCCCGAGCTCGTGCTGTGCTCGTCGGCGACCCGCACCCGCCAGACCTGGGCCGCCGCCGAGGAGGGCGGGGCGTGCGGCGAGACGGTCGAGTTCTCCGACAGCATCTACACCGGGGGTGCCGGGACGGTGCTGGGGTCGCTGCGTGACGCACCGGGCGAGGTCCAGGTCGTGATGGTGGTCGGCCACAACCCGACGATGGCGATGCTGGCCAGCGGGCTGTCCGAGGGCGACGGCTCGAGCGCCGCCCACGAGTGCCTCGCTGATGGCTTCCCGACGTCCGCGATCGCGGTGCTGCGCTACGCGGGACCGTGGTCGGGCCTCGAGTTCGGCACTGCGGCGCTCGAACGCTGCCACGTGTCGCGCGGGTGACCACGCGGCATACCCGGGCAGCCTGGTCCGGGCGCTCGTCTGGGCGCTGGTCGGCCTGTGAGACCCGCGTCCCACTCTGTGGACCTGAGTTCTAGACTGCGGACATGACGACCACCGAGCCCACTTCGGGGGCAACCCCTTCCGGCGTCGACATCAAGCCGCGCAGCCGCGACGTCACCGATGGCATCGAGAAGACCGCGGCCCGCGGGATGCTCCGCGCGGTGGGCATGGGCGACGACGACTGGGTCAAGCCGCAGATCGGGGTGGCCAGCTCGTGGAACGAGATCACGCCCTGCAACCTCTCGCTCGACCGGCTCGCGAAGGCGGTCAAGGACGGCGTGCACTCGGCCGGTGGCTACCCCCTCGAGTTCGGCACGATCTCCGTCAGTGACGGCATCTCGATGGGCCACGAGGGCATGCACTTCTCGCTGGTGAGCCGCGAGATCATCGCCGACTCCGTCGAGACCGTGATGAACGCCGAGCGGCTCGACGGCTCGGTGCTCCTCGCCGGGTGCGACAAGTCGCTGCCGGGCATGTTGATGGCCGCCGCGCGCCTCGACCTCAGCTCGGTCTTCCTCTACGCAGGGTCGATCCTGCCGGGCATCGCCAAGCTGTCCGACGGCTCGGAGCGGACGGTGACGATCATCGACGCGTTCGAGGCCGTGGGGGCGTGCGCCGCCGGGCTGATGTCGCGCGCCGACGTCGACGCGATCGAGCGCGCGATCTGTCCGGGGGAGGGCGCGTGCGGCGGGATGTACACCGCCAACACGATGGCCTCCGTGGCCGAGGCGATGGGGATGTCGCTGCCCGGCTCGGCTGCCCCGCCCGCGACCGACCGTCGACGTGACGGGTTCGCGCGCAAGTCCGGTGAGGCCGTCGTCGAGCTGCTGCGTCGCGGCATCACCGCGCGCGACATCATGACGAAGGAGGCGTTCGAGAACGCCATCGCCGTCGTGATGGCCTTCGGTGGCTCCACCAACGCCGTCCTGCACCTGCTCGCCATCGCCAACGAGGCGGAGGTCGACCTGACCCTCGACGACTTCGTCCGCGTCGGAGCCAAGGTCCCGCACCTGGCCGACGTGAAGCCGTTCGGTCAGTACGTCATGACCGACATCGACCGCGTCGGGGGAGTGCCGGTCGTCATGCGGGCGCTGCTCGATGCCGGGTTGCTGCACGGCGACTGCCTGACCGTCACCGGTCGGACCATGGCCGAGAACCTCGCCGACATCGCCCCGCCCGACGTCGACGGCAAGGTCGTCCGCGCGATGACCCAGCCGATCCACAAGACGGGTGGCATCACCATCCTCAAGGGCACGCTGGCCCCGGAGGGAGCTGTCGTGAAGTCGGCCGGCTTCGACTCCGACGTCTTCGAGGGCACGGCCCGGGTGTTCGACGGCGAGCGCGCCGCGATGGACGCCGTCGAGGACGGCTCGCTCAAGGCCGGCGACGTCGTCGTCATCCGCTACGAGGGCCCCAAGGGTGGTCCGGGCATGCGCGAGATGCTGGCCGTCACCGGTGCCATCAAGGGAGCGGACCTCGGCAAGGAGGTGCTGCTCCTGACCGACGGACGGTTCTCCGGAGGGACGACCGGCCTGTGTGTCGGGCACGTCGCCCCCGAGGCCGTCGACGGTGGGCCGATCGCGTTCGTGCAGGACGGCGACCGGATCACGCTCGACGTCGCGAACGGCGTGCTCGACGTCCACGTCGACGAGGCCGAGCTGGCCCGACGGGCGGAGGGCTTCGAGCCGCCGGCGTCGAAGTACCCGCGCGGCGTCCTGGCCAAGTACCGCAAGCTGGTCGGCAGCGCGAGCGGCGGAGCCGTCTGCGGCTGAAGGTCGCCCTTCGCGCGCGGGTCGAGGTATTCGGCGACCGGAATCCGGTCGCCGAATACCTCGAACCGGGGCTGTGACTGAGACGATTGGTCCGGATCGTGGGACCGGTTGTCTCGTACGTTGACACCACCAGTGGACGGCGGGAGAGTTCTCGTGTGGCACGAATTCTCGTACTTCATTAGCGCGCAGGCTCCTCGAGCCAGCGCGCTGCCCTCCGTCGTCCTCACCTGAGGACTGGAGGGCTTTTTCATGAGCACATCCAGCCTGAGCAGTTCGAGCGAGAACCGAAAGCGGTAGTGACGTGAGCGACGCGAAACCGGCACCGAGCCCCACCTCGAGCCCGGCCTTCAGTCCGGCCGGCAGTCCAGCCCCCAGCCCGTCCCGGCTGGCCGAGCAGGCGAAGGCGAAGGTGCCCGCTACGGTGACCGGCGCCCAGAGCCTGGTGCTCTCGCTCGAGGCGATGGAGGTCGACACCGTCTTCGGCATCCCCGGTGGGGCGATCCTCCCCGCCTACGACCCCCTGCTCGACTCGGTCAAGGTCCGCCACATCCTGGTCCGCCACGAGCAGGGTGCGGGGCACGCGGCCGAGGGCTACGCCAGCGCCACCGGCAAGGTCGGGGTCTGCATGGCGACCTCCGGGCCGGGCGCGACCAACCTGGTCACCGCGATCGCCGACGCCTACATGGACTCGGTGCCGATCGTCGCCATCACCGGCCAGGTCGCGTCGGCCGCCATCGGCACGGATGCCTTCCAGGAGGCCGACATCCGCGGCATCACGATGCCGATCACCAAGCACAACTACCTCGTGACCGATGCCGACCAGATCCCGCGCGTCATCGCCGAGGCGTTCCACATCGCCTCCACCGGACGTCCCGGCCCGGTGCTCGTCGACATCTCCAAGGACGCACTGCAGGCCAAGACGACCTTCGCCTGGCCGCCGAAGTACGACCTGCCCGGCTACCGGCCCGTCGCGCGTCCGCACAACAAGCAGATCCGGGAGGCCGCCCGCCTCATCGCGGCGGCCAAGCGCCCGGTCTTCTACGTCGGTGGTGGCGTCGTCCGCGGTCGCGCCTCGGACGCCCTGCGGGAGTTCGTCGAGCTGACCCAGATCCCCGTCGTGACCACCCTGATGGCGCGCGGTGCGGTGCCGGACAGCCACCCGCTCCACCTGGGCATGCCGGGCATGCACGGGTCGGTCGCGGCGGTCACCGCCCTGCAGAAGTCCGACCTGCTCATCACCCTCGGTGCACGGTTCGACGACCGGGTGACCGGCCAGCTGTCGACGTTCGCCCCCGAGGCCAAGGTCATCCACGCCGACATCGACCCGGCCGAGATCTCCAAGAACCGCACTGCTGACGTCCCGATCGTCGGTGACGTGCTCGAGGTGATCGGCGAGCTGGTCAAGGCCGTCGCCGCCGACCACGCGGCCGGGACCAAGGGCGACTACTCCGCCTGGCGAGACCAGACCGCCGGCTGGAAGGCGACCTTCCCCCTCGGCTACACCACGCCCGAGGGCGAGGAGAACGCCGTGTCGCCGCAGCAGGTCATCGAGCGGATCGGAGCCATCAGCGGTCCCGAGTCGATCTACGTCGCAGGCGTCGGCCAGCACCAGATGTGGGCCGCCCAGTTCGTCCAGTACGAGCGCCCCAACGCCTGGCTGAACTCCGGTGGCCTCGGCACGATGGGGTATGCCGTGCCGGCCGCCATGGGTGCCAAGGTCGCCGAGCCGGACCGCGTGGTCTGGGCGATCGACGGCGACGGCTGTTTCCAGATGACCAACCAGGAGCTCGCGACCTGCGTCATCAACAACATCCCGATCAAGGTCGCGATCATCAACAACAGCAGCCTCGGCATGGTGCGCCAGTGGCAGTCGCTCTTCTATGACAAGCGCTACTCCAACACCGACCTGCACACGTCGGTCGGCAACCGCATCCCCGACTTCGTCAAGCTCGCGGAGGCGTACGGGTGCGTGGGCCTGCGCTGTGAGCGGCCGGAGGACATCGACGCGACGATCAAGAAGGCCATGGAGATCAACGACGTCCCGGTCATCGTCGACTTCGTGGTCCACCGCGACGCGATGGTCTGGCCGATGGTGCCGGCCGGCGTGAGCAACGACGCCATCCAGGTCGCCAAGGACACGGCTCCCCAGTGGGACCGCGAAGAGGACGAGGCCACCGAGCAGCCCGAGGACGCGGACAAGGACGGGAAGTGATGGCGATGAGCAAGCACACCCTGTCGGTCCTCGTCGAGAACAAGCCCGGCGTCCTGGCCCGCATCGCGGCGCTCTTCTCGCGGCGCGGCTTCAACATCGACTCGCTCGCAGTGGGTCCGACCGAGCACCCCGAGATCTCCCGGATGACGGTCGTGGTCGACGTCGACGCGCTCCCACTGGAGCAGGTGACCAAGCAGCTCAACAAGCTCATCGAGGTGCTCAAGGTCGTCGAGCTCGAGCCCACGGCGTCGGTGCAGCGGGAGATCCTCCTGGTCAAGGTCCGCACCGACATCCACAGCCGGAGCCACGTGCTGGAGACGGTGCAGCTCTTCCGTGCCAAGGTGGTCGACGTCGCCAGCGACACCCTGACCATCGAGGTCACCGGCAACCGCGACAAGCTCGCCGCCTTCCTCGAGGTCATCGAGCCGTTCGGGGTCAAGGAGCTCGTCCAGTCCGGGATGGTCGCCATCGGACGCGGCACCCGCTCCATCACCGACCGCGCCATGCGGTCCGCCTGATTTCCACTGCACACCCCCTGAGTGACCAAACACCCGAAGACAGACAACCTAAGGAGTGGCCACCGTGGCCGAGATGTTCTACGACGACGATGCTGACCTGAGCGTGATCCAGGGCAAGAAGGTGGCCGTGATCGGCTACGGCAGCCAGGGCCACGCGCACGCGCTCAACCTGCGCGACTCGGGGGTCGACGTCCGCGTCGGTCTCGCCGAGGGGAGCAAGAGCCGCGCCAAGGCGGAGGCCGAGGGGTTGACCGTGAAGTCGGTCGCGGAGGCGGTCAAGGAGGCCGACCTGGTCGTCATCCTCACGCCCGACCAGGTGCAGCGGACCGTCTACGCCAACGACATCGCGCCCAACCTCAAGGAGGGTGCCGGCCTGCTGTTCGGCCACGGCTTCAACATCCGCTTCGACTACATCAAGCCCGAGGCCGGGTCCGACGTGGTCATGGTCGCCCCCAAGGGCCCCGGTCACCTCGTCCGTCGCGAGTACGTCGACGGTCGCGGTGTGCCGGTGCTGCTGGCGGTCGAGCAGGACGCCTCCGGTGACGCCTGGGCGCTGACCCAGTCCTACGCCAAGGCCATCGGCGGACTGCGCGCCGGCGGCATCAGGACGACCTTCACCGAGGAGTGCGAGACCGACCTCTTCGGCGAGCAGGCCGTGCTCTGCGGCGGCGCCTCCCAGCTGGTTCAGTACGGCTTCGAGACCCTGGTCGAGGCCGGCTACCAGCCCGAGGTGGCGTACTTCGAGTGCCTCCACGAGCTCAAGCTCATCGTCGACCTCATGGTCGAGGGCGGCATCGCCAAGCAGCGCTGGTCGGTTTCCGACACGGCCGAGTACGGCGACTACGTCTCGGGGCCGCGCGTCATCGACCCGAGCGTCAAGGAGAACATGCAGGCCGTCCTCGCCGACATCAAGAACGGCGTCTTCGCGAAGCGGTTCATCGACGACCAGGACGCCGGTGCGCCGGAGTTCAAGGCATTGCGCGAGAAGGGTGCCCAGCACCCGATCGAGGGCACCGGCAAGGAGCTGCGCAAGCTGATGAGCTGGATCAAGGAGACGGACTCCGACTACGTCGAGGGGTCCGCCGCGCGCTGACGCGAAAGACCGCAGCGCCGCCCAGGCGTCCACGACCCGTATGCCGGTCGGTCCCCACGAGGGGGCCGGCCGGCTTCGTCGTCCAGCCAGCCGGTGTCGACACGGGTGGTGCA
Organism: Pedococcus sp. P5_B7; assembly: GCF_054049895.1. NCBI lineage: Bacteria > Bacillati > Actinomycetota > Actinomycetes > Micrococcales > Intrasporangiaceae > Pedococcus > Pedococcus sp. P5_B7. The sequence continues at coordinate 557,712 of NZ_JBFULM010000002.1, read as the reverse complement.
CGACGAGCTCGGTGGTCGGGGGCAGGTGTGATCTCTGTGTCACATGTCGAGCCACGGCATCCACATGCTGAGCCGGGTCGTATGCTGTGCGCCGGGCACAGCGTGGTGCCGGAACCCCCATTGACCATCGTGACCCACCGAAGGACTGACACGTGAGCAAGCCGATCGTGCTGATCGCCGAGGAACTCTCGCCCGCCACCATCGACGCCCTCGGGCCGGACTTCGAGGTGCGTCACGTCGACGGTGCCTCCCGCGAGGCGCTGCTGCCGGCGCTGGCCGAGGTGGACGCCGTCCTCATCCGGTCCGCGACCAAGATGGACACCGAGGCCATCGCCGCCGCGAAGAACCTCAAGGTCATCGCCCGCGCGGGGGTCGGCCTCGACAACGTCGACGTCGCCGCGGCCACCCGCGCGGGGGTCATGGTCGTCAATGCCCCGACCTCCAACATCACCTCCGCGGCCGAGCTGGCCGTCGGCCTCCTGCTGGCGACCGCGCGCAACATCGCCCCCGCCAACCAGGCCCTCAAGGCCGGGGCGTGGAAGCGCAGCAAGTACGGCGGGGTCGAGCTGCTCGACAAGAAGGTCGGCGTCGTCGGTTTCGGCCGGATCGGCCAGCTGGTCGCCGAGCGACTCAAGGGCTTCGGCATGGAGATCCTCGCCTACGACCCCTACGTCTCGGCGCAGCGTGCAGGCCAGCTCGGGGCGCAGCTCGTCACCCTCGACGAGCTGCTCGAGCAGAGCGACTTCATCACGGTGCACCTGCCGAAGAACCCCGAGACGGTGGGGCTCATCGGCAAGGAGGCGCTGACCAAGGTCAAGCCGACCGTCCGCATCATCAACGCCGCCCGGGGCGGGATCGTCGACGAGGAGGCCCTGGCCGAGGCGTTGCGCGAGGGTCGTGTGGCCGGCGCGGGCATCGACGTCTTCGCCACCGAGCCCACGACGGAGAGCCCCCTGTTCGAGCACGAGTCGGTCGTCGTGACGCCCCACCTCGGCGCGTCCACGGACGAGGCCCAGGAGAAGGCCGGCGTCTCGGTCGCCAGGTCGGTGCGGCTCGCCCTGGGCGGCGACCTCGTCCCCGACGCGGTCAACGTCTCCAGCGGTGTCGTGCCCGAGGAGGTCCGTCCGGGCATCGCCCTGGTCGAGAAGCTCGGACGCATCTTCACCTCGCTCGCCGGCTCGGTGCCGGTGCAGCTCGACGTCGACGTGAAGGGCGAGATCACCGCGCACGACGTGTCGATCTGGAAGCTCGCTGCGCTCAAGGGCCTGTTCACCGACGTGACCGAGGACCCGGTGACCTACGTCAACGCCCCGCTGCTCGCCGAGCAGCGTGGCTGCGAGGTGCGTCTGCTCACCGACCCGACCATGCAGGACTTCCGCAACGTCACCACCCTGCGCGGCACGCTCGCCGACGGTGCGACCATCAGCGTCGCTGGCACGCTGACCGGACCGCGGCTGATCGAGAAGATCGTCGGGGTGAACGGGTTCGACATCGAGGTGCCGCTCACCGAGCACCTCGCCTTCTTCACGTACGTCGACCGGCCCGGCGTCATCGGCACGGTCGGGCGGCTGCTCGGCGACGCCGACATCAACATCGCGGGCATGCAGGTGGCGCGCAACGAGAAGGGCGGCCAGGCACTGGTGGCCCTCACCGTCGACAGCCGCATCCCGGCCGACGTCCTCGCTGCGATCGTCACCGAGGTCGGGGCCGACGTGAGCGTCGTCGACCTCGCCGACTGACCCGGAGATATCCCATGCAAAAGGCGAGTTAGCGCCGCCCGCCCGGCGCTAACTCGCCTTTTGCATGAGTGAGCGGCGCTTCGTGGTGGGGGGGTGGGACGTGGCCGACGGCTCAGCTGCGGGGCGGGCCGTCGTGGAGGACCAGGTTGAACAGGATGCTCTCGCGCCAGTCACCGTCGAGGTAGAGGAACGACGGGATCCGCCCGATCTCCTCGAACCCGCAGCGGTGCAGCACCGACTGCGACGGCAGGTTCGCCACCATGGTGCTCGCACCGAGGCGGTGCAGGCCGAGGTCGTGCCCACGCTGGACGAGGTGCTGGAGCAAGGTCACGGCCAGGCCGCGTCGCAGGTGGGCATGGTCGACCCAGTAGCCCACGTCGGCCCCGAGCATCGCGCCGCGGACGATGTTCTGGAGGTTGGCGGCCCCGACCACCTGGGTGCCATGCCACAGCACCCAGGAGTCGAAGAGCCCGAGGTCGACCTGGCGCAGCCGGCCCTCGACGACCTCGCGCTGGCCGTCCTCGGTGAAGAACGACTCGGGCCGCGCGGGCTCCCATGGACGGAGGTGCGCACGGTTGCGCTCAGCCGCATCGGCCAACGGGCCGGCATCGTCGGTCGAGAGGGGACGCAGGGCGTAGCCGTCGGGGAGCACCTCGCCACCCTAGACACTGACGCCGCGACCCCTGCCAGAGCGGTCCAGGGGGACCGGTGCACCATGAGAGGCGGGTCACGTCCAGCCATGTCTCACTGCGTGGGAAACGGGTGTCAATTAGTTGGACGTCCACGTAACCTCGAAGACATGACGCGGCAGGTCGTAATTCTTATTTGCCGCGGCGAGTTCCGGTAGTCAGCCCACTCGCCGCGGAGATCCCGCGTGCGTGGCTGGCAGTGGCACCCCGTTAACCGGCGAGTGCCCAGTGCGATCACCGAGAACCACCCGAAACCCAACCCTGTTGCGACACAGGGAGATGCGAAGAGGAATTGATCATCATGAGCGAAGAGGCCGAGAAGGCACGTCAGGCACTGCAGGAGTCGATGGACCTGCGCGAGCAGGGTCACTCCGACGACTGACCAGCGCGACGCACACCTGGGCACCTGCGTGGTGCGGCGACGAACGGCTCCGGGCACCTGCTCGGGGCCGTTCGTCATGTGAGACGCCGGTATCAGATCGCAAGACCGTCCTTAGGCTGGTCACATGGCTTCCGAGAGCACCGGCAACGACACCGTCAACCTCGCCGTCATCGGCGGCGACGGGATCGGCCCGGAGGTCGTCGCCGAGGGCCTGAAGGTCCTCGAGACGGTCACCGCCGGCACCGGCACGAAGTTCCACGCCACCGAGTACGACCTCGGGGCGCGGCGCTGGCACGCCACCGGCGAGACCCTCCCCGACTCCGTCCTGGAGGAGCTGCGCGGCCACGACGCCATCCTGCTCGGCGCGATCGGTGACCCCACGGTGCCGAGCGGCGTCCTCGAGCGCGGGGTGCTCCTGCCCCTGCGGTTCGCCCTCGAGCAGTACGTCAACCTGCGCCCGGCCAAGCTCTATCCCGGGGTGCTGAGCCCCCTCGCGGTCGAGCGCGTCGCCCCGGACGGCATCGACTTCGTCGTCGTCCGCGAGGGCACCGAGGGGCCGTACGTCGGGAACGGCGGCGCGCTCCGGATCGGCACCCCGAACGAGATCGCCACCGAGGTCAGTGTCAACACGAGGTTCGGCGTCGAGCGGGTCGTCCGCGACGCCTTCGCCCGCGCCCAGGCCCGTCCCCGCAAGCACCTCACGCTGGTCCACAAGCACAACGTGCTCACCCACGCCGGGCACCTGTGGCGCCGCACCGTCGACGAGGTGGGTGCCGAGTTCCCCGAGGTCACGACGGCATACCAGCACGTCGACGCGGCCACGATCTTCCTGGCCAGCGACCCCGGACGCTTCGACGTCATCGTCACCGACAACCTGTTCGGCGACATCATCACCGACATCGCGGCGGCGATCGTCGGCGGCATCGGGCTGGCCGCCAGCGCCAACATCAACCCCGAGCGCACTGCTCCCAGCATGTTCGAGCCGGTGCACGGCTCCGCCCCCGACATCGCCGGCCAGTCCAAGGCCGACCCGACCGCGACCATCCTCTCGGTCGGCATGCTCCTCGAGCACCTGGGTCGCACCGACGAGGCCGCCCGCGTCGAGCGTGCGGTCGAGGCCGACCTGGCCGCCCGGGGGAGTGCGGTACGCAGCACCTCCGAGGTCGGCGACGCCATCGCGTCCCTCCTCTAGACGACTGGCTACATCCGACGTCTCCTGCCCGGGTGGTTCGCCGGGCAGGTAATCTCGGCAGGAGGAACCCCGCCCCCACCGGGGGTGACCCACCAGGAGGACTCCATGAGCCAGACCACCGCCCCGCTGACCTTCGAGGTCGCCCGCCGCAGCGACCCGCGGCCGGACGCGGAGCGTGAGGCCGTACTGGCCAACCCGGGGTTCGGCACCACCTTCACCGACCACATGGTCACGGCGACGTGGCGCAAGGGGCAGGGGTGGAGCGAGGGCAAGGTCGTCCCCTACGGGCCGATCACCCTGATGCCGTCGGCAGCGGTGCTGCACTACGCCCAGGAGATCTTCGAGGGCATGAAGGCCTATCGCCACGAGGACGGGTCGATCTGGACGTTCCGCCCCGAGGCCAACGCCCAGCGGCTGATCCGCAGCGCCCGCCGGATGACTCTCCCCGAGCTGCCCGAGGAGGACTTCATCGCCTCGCTGCGCGCGCTGGTGGAGGTCGATCAGGCCTGGGTGCCGTCCGGCGCCAGCGGTGAGTCGAGCCTCTACCTCCGCCCGTTCATGTACGCCTCCGAGGCGTTCCTCGGGGTGCGTCCGGCGTCGGAGGTCACCTACTCGGTCATCGCCTCGCCCGCGGGTGCCTACTTCAGCGGCGGCATCAAGCCGGTGACCCTGTGGCTGTCCACCGACTACGCACGGGCCGGCGAGGGTGGCACCGGCGCCGCAAAGTGTGGCGGCAACTACGCCTCCAGCCTCGCGGGCCAGCTCGAGGGCATCGAGAACGGCTGCGACCAGGCCGTCTTCCTGGACGCGTCGACGCACACCTACGTCGAGGAGCTCGGTGGCATGAACCTGTTCTTCGTCACGAAGGACAACAAGCTGGTCACGCCCGAGCTCACCGGGTCGATCCTCGAGGGCGTCACCCGCTCGTCGGTGCTGGCCCTCGCCAAGGGGATGGGCCTGGAGCCGGAGGAGCGGCGGGTCCCCATCCAGGAGTGGAAGGACGGCGCGGCCAGCGGCGACATCGTCGAGATCTTCGCGTGCGGCACTGCCGCGGTCATCACGCCCGTGGGCGAGCTGCGCTGGGCCGGCGGCTCGTGCGACCACCGCAACGGCGTCGACTACGGCGAGGTCACCCGATCGATCCGCGAGCGACTGCTCGACATCCAGTACGGCCGCACCGAGGACACGCACGGCTGGCTGACCCGTCTGGTCTGACCAGCACCGCTGCCCGAACGCTTGGCCGCGCCGCCCGCTCCCAGGAGCAGGCGGCGCGGCCTTTTGGTTTGTGTTCGGACCATTGACAGGCCCGGCCCGCTGGGTGAAGCATTCGCTCACCTTCGTTGCGTGGACTAGGAGCTTGCTGTGTCCGATGTGCGATCACTGTCCGACGACGAGCAACGGCTCGCCGAGCTCGGCTACAAGCAGGAGCTCAACCGCTCCTGGTCCGGGTTCTCGAACTTCGCGATCTCGTTCTCGATCATCTCGATCCTGGCCGGGTGCTTCACCACCTTCGGCCAGGGCTTCAACAACGGTGGACCCGTCGCGATCTCGTGGGGCTGGCCCATCGTGTCGGCGTTCATCCTCCTCATCGGCTTCACCATGTCCGAGCTGGTCTCGGCCTACCCGACCTCGGGTGGCATCTACTGGTGGGCGAGCAAGATGGGCGGGGCGCGCGCCGGCTTCTTCACCGGCTGGCTCAACCTGATCGGCCTCATCGCCGTGACGGCGTCGGTCGCCTACGGCTGCGCGACCTTCCTCGACCTGACGCTCAGCACGTTCTCGTCGGGCTACGCCGACGGCTACTCGCTCACCCGGGTGTTCTGGTTGTTCGTGGGCCTGCTCGCGCTGGCGTCGGTGCTCAACATCTTCAGCGGCCACCTCATGGCGATCATGAACAACGTGTCGGTGTGGTGGCACGTCGCGGGCGCGACGATCGTGGTCCTGATGCTCATCTTCATCCCCGACCACCACCAGAGCCTGTCCTACGTCTTCACCGAGCGGTTCAACAACTCCGGCTACAGCGGTGGCAGCAACAGCTCGCTCAAGTACTGGTTCCTCGTCCTGCCCTTCGGCCTGCTGCTCACGCAGTACACGATCACCGGCTTCGACGCCTCGGCCCACCTCTCCGAGGAGACGGCCTCCGCGTCGAAGGCCGCGGCCAAGGGCATCTGGCAGTCGATCTTCTACTCCGCCATCGGCGGCTGGATCCTGTTGCTGTGCTTCCTCTTCGCGGTCCCCGACAACGACAAGGGACTGCCTGACAATGCCGGGGTCGGTGGCGGCGGCGTCGCGTACATCTTCACCCACGCCATGGACAGCAAGTGGGCTGGCACGATCTTGCTGATCTCGGCGGTGGGCCAGTTCTTCTGCACCACCTCGTGCATGACCAGCGCCTCCCGGATGACGTTCGCGTTCAGTCGTGACGGCGCGATCCCGGGCTCGCGGCTGTGGTCGTCGCTGTCCGGCGCCAAGGTGCCGGCCAACGCAGTGATGCTCGTGGCCGTGGTGGCCGCGCTGATCACCCTCCCCGCCCTGAAGGAGGTCAACATCGGCACGGAGGAGTCGCCGCTCGTCGTGCCGGTCGCCTTCTACGCGGTCGTCTCCGTGGCCGTGATCGGCCTCTACCTGGCGTTCCTCATCCCCATCTGGCTGCGCTGGCGGATGGGCGACGCCTTCCAGCCCGGCAGCTGGAACAACGGCGCGAAGTACAAGTGGATGAACATCATCGCCGTCATCGAGATCGCGATCATCTCGATCTACTTCATCCTGCCCTTCGTCCCGGCCGGCGTGCCGTTCAGCGACGGCTTCGACTGGAAGTTCGTCAACTACGCGCCCATCCTCACCTTCGGCTCGCTGATCATCCTGTGGATCTGGTGGCAGGTCTCGGCGCGCAAGTGGTTCAAGGGACCGAAGCACACCATCGACCCGGCCGTGGTGGAGGCCTTCGGGGAGTGACCCCGGGCCTGACGCTCGACGAGGCTCTCCAGAGGCTGCCCCAGTTGGGGCAGCTTCTGGAAGTCACGGAGCTGCCCGGTGGGCTGACCAACCACAACTACCGGGTCCGGACGGCGACGCACGACGTCGTCGTCCGGATCTCACCGCCGGGCACCGAGCTGTTGGCGATCGACCGCGAGCACGAGTGGCACAACAGCGCCGTGGCTGCCTCGGTCGGGGTCGGCGCCCCGGTCGTCGACTACCTGCCCGGCGAGGGGGTGCTCGTGGTCGGCTTCCTCCCGGGACGCACCTACGGCGCGGACGACGTTGCTGTCAACCTCCCGCGCGTCGCCGCGGCCGCGCGCCGGCTCCACGGCGGGCCCGAGTTCGCCTCGCGTTTCGACATGTTCGAGGTGCAGCGCGGCTACCTGCGGATCGTCCGCGAGCGTGGGTATGCCGTGCCCGAGGGTTACGACGCGCTGGCGCCGGCCGCCGCACGCGTCGCGGCTGCGCTCGCCGCCCAGCCCGAGCCCCTCGTGCCGTGTCACAACGACCTGCTTGCTGCCAACGTCATCGACGACGGGGGAGACCTGCGGTTCATCGACTACGAGTACTCGGGGATGAACGAGGCGTCCTTCGAGCTCGGCAACCTGGTCAACGAGTCGCAGCTCGACCACGACCACCTCGTCGCCCTGGTGGAGGCGTACCACGGCACCGTCACCCCACGGCTGCTCGCCCGCGCCGAGCTGTGGGGCCTGGCCGGGCGGTGGGCCTGGACGCTGTGGGGGGCGATCCAGCACGGGGTGTCCGACGTCGACCACGACTTCTGGGACTTCGCGATGGAGCGCCACGAGCTCGCCCTGCCGCTGATGACGAGCGCCCGCCTGGAGGACCTGCTCGACGCCGCCGGTGGTCCCGCATGAGCGGGATCCCCGGGCGTGCCCGCGTCGTCGTGGTCGGTGGTGGGGTGATCGGCTGCAGCGTGGCCTACCACCTGACCAAGCTCGGGTGGACCGACGTCGTGGTCCTCGAGCAGGGCACGCTGTCCTGCGGGACGACCTGGCACGCAGCGGGACTCGTCGGACAGCTCAGGGCCAGCGAGGCCGGCACGCGGCTCGTGCAGTACTCGACCGACCTCTACGCGAGACTCGAGGACGAGACCGGGCTGACCACCGGCTACCGCGTCTGCGGTGGCCTCACCGTCGCGCGGACGCCCGAGCGCATGGTGCAGCTGCGGCGCACCGTCGCCAGCGCCGCGGCATACGACCTCGACTGTGAGCTGCTCACCCCCGACCAGGCGCTCGACCGCTTTCCCCTCATCCAGGTCGATGACGTGCTGGGGGCCATCTGGCTCCCGGGTGACGGTCGCGCCAACCCCACCGACCTCACCCAGTCGCTGGCCAAGGGCGCCCGGATGGGGGGCGCCACGATCGTCGAGCGGGTCCGCGTCACCGGTGTCCCCACCCGCGGTGGACGGGTCGCGGGGGTGTCGACCGACCAGGGCGACATCGAGGCGGAGTTCGTCGTGAACTGCGCCGGCCAGTGGGCCAAGGCGGTCGGCGCGCTCGCCGGCGTGACGGTGCCCCTGCACTCCGCGGAGCACTTCTACGTCGTGACCGACCAGATCGCCGGGGTCCACCGCGACCTGCCGATCTTGCGCGACCCGGACGGATACACCTACGTGAAGGAGGAGGTCGGGGGCCTGTTAGTGGGTGGCTTCGAGCCGGTGGCCAAGCCCTGGGTGTCGCCCGACGCCATCCCCTACCCCTTTGAGTTCGCGCTGCTCGACGAGGACTGGGAGCACTTCGAGGTGCTCATGGACAGTGCGGTGCACCGGATCCCGGCGCTCGCCGACACGGGGATCCGCAAGTTCTACAACGGTCCCGAGAGCTTCACGCCCGACAACCAGTTCCTCTTGGGCGAGGCGCCCGAGCTGCCCGGCTTCTTCGTGGGTGCCGGTTTCAACTCGGTCGGGATCGCGTCGGCCGGCGGTGCGGGTCGGGCGCTGGCCGAATGGATCGTCGAGGGGGAGCCCACCTCCGACCTGATCGGCGTGGACCTGCGCCGCTTCTCGCCGCTCGCGGGGAGCAACGCGTGGCTGCGGGCCCGGGTCGGTGAGGTGCTGGGGCTGCACTACGCCGTGCCCTGGCCGAACCGCGAGCTCGAGTCCGCGCGGCCGCAGCGGATCTCGCCGGTGCACGACCTCCTGGTCGCCCAAGGTGCCTGCCTCGGCAGCCGGAACGCCTGGGAGCGGGCCAACGTCTTCGCGCCGCCGGGCGTGGTGCCCGTCCTCGACTACGCCTGGGAGCGACCGCGGTGGGTGGACTGGTCGGTGGCTGAGCAGCGGGCCACCCGCGAGGCCGTGGGGGTCTTCGACCAGACGTCCTTCTCCAAGTACGTCGTCACCGGAGCGGACGCCGTGCGGGCGCTGCAGTGGCTCTGCTCGGCCGACGTCGACGTCCCCGTCGGCAGGGCGGTCTACACGGCGATGCTCAACCAGCGTGGCACCTACGAGGCTGACCTCACCGTGACGCGCACCTCCGCGACCGACTTCTTCCTCGTCAGCAGCGCGGCGACGACGGTGCGCGACCTCGACTGGATCCGCCGACACGTGCCCGCCGACGCCCGCGTCGGCGTGGTCGACGTGACCGGCTCGTATGCCGTGTTCGGCGTCATGGGGCCACGCTCGCGTGAGCTGCTCGAGGCCTTGAGCGCCGACCCCTTCGACGACACGTCGTTCCCGTTCGGCACGAGTCGGGAGGTCGTGGTGGGGACGACTCTCGTGCGGGCCACCCGGATCACCTACGTGGGCGAGCTCGGGTGGGAGCTCTACGTCCCGACCGAGCTCGCGCGGTCGGTCTACGAGGACCTGTTCTGCGTCGGCGCCGACCTGGGCGTCGTCCCGGCCGGCTACTCCGCGATCGAGTCCATGCGGCTGGAGAAGGGCTACCGAGCCTTCGCCCGTGAGCTCACCACTGACACCGGTCCGGTCGCGGCCGGCCTCACCTTCGCGTGCAAGCTGCGTGGCGACGTCGACTTCCTCGGCCGGTCGGCCGTGGAGGAGTCCCGGCTCGTCCCGCCGACCCGCCGGGTGGTGTCACTCGTGGTGGGTGACCCCGCGGCATACCTCTGGGGCGGCGAGCTGCTGCTGCGCGACGGTGAGCCCGCGGGCCAGGTCACCAGCGCGGCGTGGGGCGCGACGGTGGGGGCGTCGGTCGGCCTGGCCCTGGTGGGCGACCGGGCCTCCGGCACCGCGACGAAGGACTGGCTCGAGGGTGGGACGTGGACCGTCGACCTGGCAGGGGAGCGGTGGCCGGTGCAGGTGTCGCTGCGCGCCCCCTTCGACCCGGAGGGCCGCAAGCTCGGGCGCCAGGGGAGCGGCGCCACTCCATGAACCACACCACCACATGAACAGCTAATGGTCCTATCCCAGACCATTGACGTGATCCGGCCGGGGGTATTGGATCGGACGGTGAGCGCCGCCCAGCCGAGGATGTCGCTGCCCCACGTCGTCCTCCGGCCGGCGTCTGGCAACGCCTTCGAGTCGACCGTCGAGCAGCTCGCGACGGCCATCCGGCTCGGCGTCTTCACCGACGGTGAGCAGCTCCCCCCGGAGCGCGAGCTCGCCGAGCGGCTGGGGGTCAGCCGCAGCACGCTGCGCGAGGCGATCGCGGCGCTGCGCGACTCGGGACTGGTCACGACGCGCCGTGGGCGAGGGGGCGGCAGCGTTGTGACCTACGCAGGGCTGGAGCCCGGCAGCCGCGCCGGGGCCGTGCCCGTGCGGACCGGCGCGGCACTCGCGGACGCCATCGACTTCCGCCGGGTCGTCGAGCCCGGCGCCGCCGCGCTCACCGCGACGCGGGCCCTCGCTGCCGACCAGCGGGCCTGGCTGGTCGAGAGCGCCAAGGCGGCTCGCGAGGCGCCGGACAACGCGGCCCACCGGCTCGCCGACAGCCGCTTCCACCTCGCCGTGGCCACGCTGTCGGGCTCGCCGATGCTCATCGAGGCCGTCACGCGCGCCCAGGCGGCCCTCAACGAGCTGCTGTCCGCGATCCCCGTGCTCCCCACCAACATCGCGCACTCCAACGACCAGCACGACGCCATCGTGCGCGCCATCCTCGACGGCGACGACGCCCGCGCCCGCGCGGCGATGGAGGAGCACTGTGACGCCACGGCCGCCCTGCTGAGGGGCCTGATCGGATGACCAGGCGCACGCTGACCACCCGCACCGTGACCACCCGCACGCTGACCACCCGCACGCTGACCACACGAGACACGACGACCACGCGACAGACCAGGAGACCCGCATGACCGCTCCACCACAGCTCACCGTCGAGCAGCTCCGTGCCGACATCGCCGCCGGGGTGGTCGACACGGTCATCGTCGCGTTCACCGACATGCAGGGACGCTTGCAGGGCAAGCGGATCCACGCCCAGTTCTTCCTCGACTCCGTGCTGGGTCACGGCACCGAGGGGTGCAACTACCTGCTCGCGGTCGACGTCGACATGAACACCGTGGACGGCTACGCCATCAGCTCGTGGGAGCGCGGCTACGGGGACATGATGTTCGACCTCGATCTCGACACCCTGCGTCGCACTCCCGGGCAGCCCTACTCGGCCACCGTGCAGTGCGACCTCTCGTGGCTCGACGGCAGTGGTCTCGTCCGCGAGTCGCCACGCTCGGTCCTCAAGGCCCAGGTCGACGCGGCCGCCGAGCTGGGCTTCGCCGCGCTCACCGGCACCGAGCTCGAGTTCATCGTGTTCGATGACTCCTTCGACCAGGCCTGGGACCGGCGCTACCAGGACCTCACGGGGGCCAACCGCTACAACGTCGACTACTCGATCCTCGGCGGCACCCGCGTGGAACCGCTGCTGCGCGACATCCGCAACGAGATGTATGCCGGGGGCGTCACCGTCGAGAGCGCCAAGGGCGAGTGCAACCTCGGCCAGCACGAGATCGCCTTCCTCTACGACCACGTCGTCCGCACCTGTGACAACCACGTGGTCTACAAGACCGCGGCCAAGGAGATCGCAGCCAACCACGGCAAGTCGCTGACCTTCATGGCGAAGTACGACGAGCGCGAGGGCAACTCGTGCCACATCCACCTGTCGCTGCGCGGCACCGACGGGGGGATCGTCTTCGCGGACGACGACAAGGAGGGCGGGCGCAGCGCCGTCTTCGAGCACTTCGTGGCGGGCATCCAGTCCAGGATGCGCGAGCTCACCCTCCTCTACGCCCCGAACGTCAACTCCTACAAGCGGTTCCAGCCGGGGTCGTTCGCCCCGACCGCGATCGCGTGGGGCACCGACAACCGCACGTGCGCACTGCGCGTCGTCGGCCACGGAGCCGGCCTGCGGGTGGAGAACCGCGTGCCCGGTGGTGACGTGAACCCCTACCTCGCGGTGGCGGGCATGCTCGCCGCGGGGCTGCACGGCATCCGCGAGGAGATCGCGCTGGAGCCGGCCTTCGAGGGCAACGCCTACGCGTCCGACAAGGACCGCGTGCCGTCGACCCTCTTGGAGGCGCGTGACCTGTTCGCAGCCTCGGAGTTCGCCCGGGGTGCGTTCGGCGACGACGTGGTCGACCACTACGCGCACGCCGCCGACGTCGAGCTGGCCGCCTTCAACGCAGCGGTGACCGACTGGGAGCGGGTCAGGGGGTTCGAGCGACTGTGAACGCTCGGGGCGTAGCAGGAGGTTCAATGCTGCACGAGGTCGTCAACCCCGCCACCGAGGCGGTCGTTGCGGAGGTCTCGCTGGCCGGCGTCGAGGAGACCGACGCGGCCATCGCAGCCGCCGAGGCTGCTGGTCCCGCCTGGCGTGCCGTGGCGCCCGCCGACCGCGGGCGCCTGCTGCGACGGTTCTCCGAGCAGGTCGACGCCCACAGCGAGGAGCTGGCCCAGCTCGAGGTGGCCAACTCCGGTCACACCATCGGTAACGCCCGCTGGGAGGCCGGCAACGTCCGCGACGTGCTGGCCTACTACTCCGCCGCGCCGGAGCGGTTGTTCGGCCGGCAGATCCCCGTGGCGGACGGACTGGACGTCACGTTCAAGGAGCCGCTCGGCACGGTGGGCATCATCGTCCCGTGGAACTTCCCCATGCCGATCGCCGGCTGGGGCTTCGCCCCCGCCCTGGCCGCGGGCAACACGGTGGTGCTCAAGCCTGCCGAGCTGACCCCGTTGACGGCGATCCGACTGGGTGAGCTGGCCCTGGAGGCAGGGATCCCCGAGGGTGTCTTCACGGTGATCCCGGGCAAGGGGTCAGTCGTGGGCGAGCGGTTCGTCACCCACCCAGCGGTGCGCAAGGTGTGCTTCACCGGGTCGACCGCCGTCGGCCAGCGGATCATGCGCGGCGCTGCCGACCAGGTCAAGCGGATCACCCTCGAGCTCGGCGGCAAGAGCGCCAACATCGTCTTCGACGACAGCGACCTCGAGACGGCGGCTGCCACGGCGCCCTACGGAGTCTTCGACAATGCGGGGCAGGACTGCTGTGCACGCAGTCGGATCCTCGTGCAGCGCAGCGTGTTCGACCGGTTCATGGAGCTGCTCGAGCCGGCCGTCAAGGGCGTCGTCGTGTCCGATCCCGGCGACGAGGGCACCGAGATGGGGCCGCTCATCAGCGCCGGCCAGCGCGAAACCGTGCGCTCCTACGTCGAGGAGGCGACCGAGGACGTCGACGTCGCGTTCCGCGGTGAGGCTCCGACCGGTGACGGGTACTGGTACCCCGCCACGGTGGTCCTGCCGAGGGCGACGACCGACCGGGTCTGGCAGGAGGAGGTCTTCGGACCGGTCGTGGCCGTCATGCCGTTCGACGACGAGGCCGACGCGGTCGCCAAGGCCAACGACACGGCATACGGGCTGTCGGGGTCGATCTGGACCCGCGACGTGGGGCGAGCCCTGCGCGTCGCCCGGCGTGTCGAGGCGGGCAACCTGTCGGTCAACTCGCACAGCAGCGTCCGCTACTCCACTCCGTTCGGCGGGTTCAAGCAGTCAGGGATCGGCCGCGAGCTCGGTCCCGACGCGCTGGATGCCTTCACCGACGTCAAGAACGTGTTCATTTCACACCACAGCAGCTCCACCACACCCTGAGAGGACATCACATGGCAGGCAGGCTCGAGGGCAAGGTGGCCGTCGTCACGGGCGGGTGCTCCGGCATCGGTCTGGCGACTGTCCGCCGGTTCGCCGAGGAGGGCGCCAAGGTCGTGGTCGGTGACCTCGACGACGCGGCGGGGGAGGCGCTGGCCGAGGAGATCGGGGGCGCCTACGTCCACTGCGACGTCGCCGCCAAGGACGACGTCGACCGCCTGTTCGCGACGGCGAAGGAGAAGTTCGGGCGGCTCGACATCGCGTTCAACAACGCCGGCATCAGTCCTCCCGAGGACGACTCGATCCTCGACACCGACCTCGATGCGTGGCGCCGTGTGCAGGAGGTCAACCTCACCAGCGTCTACCTGTGCTGCAAGGCGGCGCTGCCCTACATGCTGGAGCAGAAGTCCGGGTCGATCATCAACACGGCATCGTTCGTGGCGGTGATGGGCGCCGCCACGTCGCAGATCTCCTACAGCGCCAGCAAGGGCGGCGTGCTGTCCATGACGCGCGAGCTCGGGGTGCAGTTCGCCCGCGAGGGCATCCGGGTCAACGCCCTGTGTCCCGGGCCGGTCAACACCCCGCTGCTCAAGGAGCTCTTCGCCAAGGACGAGGAGCGCGCCGCCCGGCGCCTCGTCCACGTGCCCATGGGCCGGTTCGGGGAGCCCGAGGAGATGGCCAACGCCGTGCTCTTCCTGGCCTCCGACGAGTCGAGCTTCATGACCGCCTCCACGTTCCTGGTCGACGGGGGGATCTCCGGCGCCTATGTGACCCCGCTGTGAGGTCAGCGTGAGCCGCCCGCTGATCGGGATCACCTGCTACGTCGAGCCGGCGAGCCGGGGTGACTGGAAGGACGTGCCGAGCGTCGTCCTGCCGCACGACTACGTCAGGCAGGTCAAGGACGCCGGAGGCACGCCGATCGTCATCCCGCCGTGGACCGATGTCGACGACGCCGCGGCCCAGGAGATCGTGTCGCGGATCGACGGGCTGGTGATCGCCGGC
Source organism: Pedococcus sp. P5_B7 (assembly GCF_054049895.1). Taxonomy (NCBI): domain Bacteria; kingdom Bacillati; phylum Actinomycetota; class Actinomycetes; order Micrococcales; family Intrasporangiaceae; genus Pedococcus; species Pedococcus sp. P5_B7. The sequence continues at coordinate 542,690 of NZ_JBFULM010000002.1, read as the reverse complement.
GGGGCCGACGTCGACCCGAGCCTGTACGCCGGGCCCGAGCGCCACCCGGACGTCCAGGAGTCCCGGCCGGACCGGGACGCCACGGAGACCGCCCTGGCGCGGGCCGCGGCCTCCGCCGACCTCCCCCTCCTCGGGATCTGTCGCGGGATGCAGGTGATGGCCGTGGCGGCCGGCGGGGTCCTGGAGCAGCACCTGCCCGACCGCGTCGGCCACGTCGACCACTCACCGGGTGTCGCGGTCTACGGCCACCACGTGGTCACCACGGTCCCGGGCACCCGGGTCGCGACCCTGCTCGGCGAGGTGACCGACGTGCCCAGCTACCACCACCAGTCGGTCCTGACCCACCCCGGCTACGAGCCGTCGGCGTGGGCGCAGGACGGCACCCTGGAGGCGATGGAGGACCCTGCGGCGCGGTTCCGGCTCGGCGTCCAGTGGCATCCAGAGGTCGGCGACGACCCCAGGCTCTTCGAGGCGCTGGTGGCGGCGGCTCGTGCACGGCGGGAGGAGTCCGCGGCGGGCGGCACCCCTGAGGCCTGACCACCATGCGGACCCGGGGTTCAACCGGTGGACGCGACCTGTCACAGTGAGCGGGTGACCTCCTGGCACATGGCTACCACCATGGTGATTATCGACTAGCGCGACGAGACTTCCTCGTCGCGCAGACCTCCCACACCCGGGGGGTCTTTCGCTTTGTCTGGCCCTGTGCCGGACAGGACAGCGGACCACTGCCAGCACACCCCGACGGGCAGAGGGCGCGACAGCGGGGAGAATGACCACCAGGACACCGAAGACGACTCGGCGAGGAATGACCACGATGAGCGACCTGCACGTCTACGACACCACCCTGCGCGATGGCGCGCAGCAGGAGGGGCTCAACCTCTCCGTGTCGGACAAGCTCGCCATCGCCATGCACCTCGATGAGCTCGGAGTCGGATTCATCGAGGGTGGCTGGCCGGGCGCGAACCCGAAGGACACCGAGTTCTTCGCCCGCGCCCAGACCGAGCTGCGGCTGCGCAACGCGACGCTCGCAGCATTCGGCGCGACCAGGCGGGTCGGTGGCCAGGCGGCCACCGACCCCCTGGTGCGCGCCCTGCTCGACAGCCAGGCCCCCGTGGTGACCCTCGTGGCGAAGTCCCATGTGCGCCATGTGGAGTCGGCACTGCGGACCACCCTGGAGGAGAACCTCGCCATGGTGCGCGACACCGTGTCGTTCCTGTCGGGGGAGGGGCGGCGGGTCTTCCTCGACGCCGAGCACTTCTTCGACGGGTATGCCGCGAACCGCGACTACGCGCTCGAGGTCGTGCGGGCCGCGATGGAGTCCGGTGCGGAGGTCGTCGCCCTCTGTGACACCAACGGCGGCATGCTGCCCGACCAGGTCGCGCAGGTGGTGGCCGACGCGGTCGCCGCGACGTCGGCGAGGGTCGGCATCCACTGCCACAACGACACCGGCTGTGCGGTGGCCAACTCGATGGCGGCCGTGGACGCCGGGGCGACGCACGTGCAGGGCACCATCAACGGCTACGGCGAGCGCACCGGCAATGCCGACCTCCTCACCGTCGTCAGCAACCTGCAGATCAAGCGCGGGCTGCCGCTGCTCGAGACCGAGCGGCTGCGCGAGGCGACCCGCATCGCCCACTCGATCAGCGAGATCACCAACGTCCCGCCCTACTCCCGCCAGCCCTACGTCGGCGCCAGCGCGTTCGCCCACAAGGCCGGCCTGCATGCCAGCGCGATCAAGGTCGACCCCGATCTCTACCAGCACACCGACCCCCAGCACGTCGGCAACGACATGCGGATGCTGGTGTCCGACATGGCCGGTCGCGCCAGCATCGAGCTCAAGGGCCGCGAGCTCGGCTACGACCTGTCGGACGACAACGACCTGCTCATCCGGGTCCTGGCCAGGGTCAAGGCGCTCGAGCTGCGTGGTTACACCTTCGACGCGGCGGACGCCTCGTTCGAGCTGCTGCTCCGACGTGAGGTCGAGGGCGGCGGCTACGACTTCTTCGAGGTCGAGTCGTGGCGGGTCATCACCGACGCGCGGGGCGACGAGGACGCGCTGTCCGAGGCGACCGTGAAGGTCGTCGCGGGCGGCGAGCGGGTCGTGGCCACCGGCGAGGGCAACGGTCCGGTCAACGCCCTCGACCACGCCCTGCGCAGAGCGCTGGCGCCGGCCTACCCCGAGCTCGACAAGCTCGAGCTGATCGACTTCCGCGTGCGCATCCTCGATGCCGCCCACGGCACCGACGCGGTGACCCGCGTGCTCATCGAGACCTCCGACGGCTCGACGTCGTGGGAGACGATCGGTGTGGCCGGCAACATCATCGAGGCGTCCTGGCAGGCCCTGGTCGACGGGGTCACCTACGGCCTGGTGCGCGCCGGGGTGCCGGTCCGCTAGCCGTCAGCTGCCTGTCGACGAGGTCGTCGCGGCACGGGTCGTCAGTCGGTGCCGGACTCCATGGCGGCCCGGTCGAGGGCGTCGTCCTCGCCGTCGTTGGCCCGCGGGTTCGAGGAGATCGCCTTGGCGCCGCCGGGCTCGAGGTCTCCCACGAGGTCCTGGTGACGCGCGACGAGCTGGCCCTGCGCGGCATACAGCTCGAGCTTGGCTCGGGAGTCGGCGATGTCGAGGTTGCGCATGGTCAGCTGACCGATCCGGTCGACGGGGCCGAAGGCCGCGCCCTCGGTGCGTTCCATCGAGAGCTTCTCGGGGTGGTAGCTGAAGGCGGGGCCGGTCGTGTCGATGATCGAGTAGTCGTCGCCGCGACGCAGGCGCACGGTGACCTCGCCGGTGACGACGGAGGCCACCCAGCGCTGGAGCGACTCGCGCAGCATCAGCGACTGGGGGTCGAGCCAGCGGCCCTCGTAGAGCAGGCGGCCGAGCCGCCGGCCCTCCGCGTGGTAGTTGGCGATGGTGTCCTCGTTGTGGATCGCGTTGAGCAGTCGCTCGTAGGCGATCCACAGCAGGGCCAGGCCGGGGGCCTCGTAGATGCCGCGGCTCTTGGCCTCGATGATGCGGTTCTCGATCTGGTCCGACATGCCGAGACCGTGGCGACCGCCGACCGTGTTGGCCTCGTCGACGAGGGCGACCGCGTCGGGGAAGACCTGGCCGTTGATGGCCACCGGTCGGCCTTGCTCGAAGCGGATGGTCACGTCCTCGGTGGGGATCGCCACGGACTCGTCCCAGAACGGGACGCCCATGATCGGGTCGACGATCTCCATGCTCTCGTTGAGGAACTCGAGGGTCTTCGCCTCGTGGGTCGCGCCCCAGATGTTGGCGTCGGTCGAGTAGGCCTTCTCGGTGCTGGAGCGGTAGGGCAGGTTGCGCGCCTGCAGCCACTCCGACATCTCCGTGCGGCCGCCGAGCTCGGTGACGAAGTCGGCGTCGAGCCACGGCTTGTAGATGCGCAGGGACGGGTTGGCCAGGAGTCCGTAGCGGTAGAAGCGCTCGATGTCGTTGCCCTTGAAGGTGGACCCGTCGCCCCAGATGTCGACGCCGTCGTCCTTCATGGCCCGCACCAGCAGGGTGCCCGTGACCGCGCGGCCCAGGGGAGTGGTGTTGAAGTAGGTCTTGCCGCCGCTGCGGATGTGGAAGGCGCCGCAGGCGATCGCGGACAGGCCCTCCTCGACCAGGGCGGAGCGGCAGTCGACGAGCCGGGCGAGCTCTGCGCCGTAGGCGCCGGCCCGGTCGGGGACCGTCTCGATCTCGGGCTCGTCGTACTGGCCCAGGTTTGCGGTGTAGGTGCAGGGGATCGCCCCCTTCTCCCGCATCCAGGCAACAGCGACAGAGGTGTCCAGACCGCCCGAGAAGGCGATCCCGACACGCTCACCAACAGGCAGGGACGTCAGAACCTTCGACACGGTAGGTCAGCCTACGGGCCGTCGCACCGACGCGTGCACGGGTCCGGTCCGTGACCGGTCGGCCGCCCGCACTCCTGGCCACTGGTGTGGCACGCGGGGCTGTTTCGGGCGGTTGGTGCGACATCCGTGGCCAGAAGTGGAGATGGGGACTTGACATCGATATATCGATAGGGCACCATTCGATATATCGACAACACACTGTCGACCGTGCGAGAGGGAGCCGCCCGACCAGAGTGACGGCCCCCGCACCACCACACTTCGTAGGAGTGACCCCATGAACCGCATGAACCTGAACATCCAGATGTCCCACCCCCGTCGAGGTGGCCACGCCGGCCGGGGCCGGTCCATCGACGGCCAGCCCGGTCGCACCCGCGGCCAGGACGGCCAGCCCGGCCACGGCCACCACGGCGGGCCCCGTCGCGGTCGCGGCGAGTTCGCAGGCTTCGGACCCGCAGCGGGCTTCGGGCCCGGCGCCGGGCGCGGTGGCGGCCTCGGCGAGGGCCGTGGTCCCCGCGGCGGCGGACGCGGTCCGCGTCGGGGCCGTCGAGGTGACGTCCGCAGGGCGATCCTCGCCCTGCTCGCCGAGGAGCCGATGAACGGCTACGGCATCATCACCGCCATCGCCGAGCGCTCCGACGGCTCGTGGCAGCCCGGTCCCGGATCGGTCTACCCCGCGCTGCGTCTGCTCGAGGAGGAGGGCCTGATCGCCCCCGACGAGTCCGACGACGACCCGCGGCGCAAGGTCTTCGCCCTGACCGACGACGGTCGGGCCCATGCCGAGACCCACGGTGACGAGCTCGCCCAGGCCTTCGCCGACGCGACGACGCCGCAGCGGGGCTTCCGCGAGATGCGCCGCGAGATCGGTCAGCTCGTCGTCGCTGTCGAACAGGTCGTCGTGGCCGGCCAGCCGACCCAGATCGAGGCGGCCCAGCGGGTGCTCGCCGACGCGCGTCGCTCGCTCTACCGCATCCTGGCGGAGGACGAGACGGGCACGGAGAGCTCGGCCGACCCGGTGGAGTGACCACCGTCGACCGCGTCCAGGGCCTGCAGGAGTCGCTCCCGCAGGCCCTGTCCGCGGGTCGCGAAGTCGCGCTGCGCGGCGGCATACTTGGCCCGCCCCTGGGGCGTCTCGATGGTGACGGGCGAGTAGCCGAGGGCGCTGAGGTCGTAGGGGGAGGCCCGCATGTCGAGCTCGCGGATCTCGCGGGCGAGCTCGAAGCACTTGAGGGTCAACGCACTCGGCACGGCAGGCGCGAGCTTCATGCACCACTTGTAGAGGTCCATGCCGGCGTGGAGGCAGCCCGGCTGCTCGAGTGCGACCTGGTCCTCGCGGGTCGGCTGCAGGAGGTTCAGCGACCGGGCGGGCGGGGTGTAGAAGCGGAAGGCGTCGAAGTGGGTGCACCTGATCTGCAGCCCGTCGACGACCTCGTCGGTGCCGGTCGGCCCGAGCCGCAGCGGCCAGGCGGCATGGCGCACCTCGACGGGTGACTGGCGGTAGACCATCGCCCACTCGTGCAGCCCGAAGCAGCCGAGCTGCGCCGGCCGCGAGTGCGTCGCGGACACGAGCCGGCGCACGAACTCGACCGTGGCGCCGCGCGCCTCGAGGTATGCCGCGCCGTCCAGGACGCTGGCGCCGTCCACGTCGCGGTAGAACCGCCACGACCCCCGGTCCAGCTGTGCGGCGCCCTCGAGGACCACGTCGGGACCCGGGTGCCAGCGACGCAGCTGGGACGGCTTGAACGGGTAGTAGGTGAAGAGGAAGTCCTCGACCGGATGGGGAGTGCCGGTCTGGCGACGCTCCCGGTGGCCGGCGGTGAGGGCGTCGACCCGGTCGGCGTGGTCAGCCTCGAGGGCCTGCCACGCCGCCTGCTCGAGCACCCCGGCGACCATGGGCACCAAGGCTAGCCGCGCGGCACGCCCGGCCCGGACCACCTGTGGGCACCCTCGACCGCCATGGACAACGGCCGCTGCTCGGCTGCCCGGGCGCCAGGGCTCCCGGTCGACCGAGCAACGGCCGTTCGTGGTGGCTGGTGGGTGTGGCGGTCACGACCTTGCACTGGCGTCGTGGAGGACGCGGTCCCAGTCGTGGTCGAGGTCGCTGAAGGCGATCGTCGAGTCGGCTCCGTGCGGTGCGTGGGGGAGCGACCAGGTGCGGCGGTGGTGACGCTCGAGGGCGAACACCAACGCAGTGACAAGGGCGATGAGAACAATGATTTCCATGACTGAAATCATGCGCTCAACCGATTCCAGACACGAGTGGCAGAACTGTCGCTGAGGGCAGTTTTTCTGCCATACTGCTTCGCATGGCCCTGTCCACCATTGCAGCGCTCATCACCGACCCCGTCGCCATGTTCGAGACCGCCATCGCGTGCGAGGTCTTCGGGCTCGACCGCACCGACGACGGAGTGCCGCCGTTCACCTTCATGATGTGCGGCGAGACCGCCGGCGTCGCCGTCCCGACGACGAGCGGCGGCGCCCTGACGCCGACGCACCAGTGGCAGGACGCCCTGGACGCCGACCTCGTGGTGATGCCTGCCGGTGGGATCCGCGACACGTATCCGGAGGAGCTGCTCGACGCGATCCGCGGCGCGCACGCCCGCGGCGCCACCATCCTGTCGATCTGCACCGGGGCGTTCATCCTCGGTGAGACCGGGCTGCTCGACGGACTGACCGCGGTGACGCACTGGCGCTACGCCGAGTCGTTCGCCCGCCGGTTCCCCAAGACCACGGTCTCCATGGACGTGCTCTACCTCGACCACGGCCAGATCGTCACCGGGGCCGGGACTGCCGCAGGCATCGACGCCGTGCTCCACCTGGTCCGTCGCGAGCTGGGGTCGACGGTGGCCACCCGCATCGCCCGCCGCATGGTCGTCCCTCCGCAGCGCGACGGCGGCCAGCGCCAGTACGTCGAGGCGCCGCTGCCCGAGGTCGACTGCGAGAGCATGCAGCCGGTGCTCAACCACATCACCGAGAACCTCGATGCCCCCCACACGGTCCCGGATCTCGCACGCCTCGCGATGATGTCCGAGCGCACCTTCGCCCGGCGCTTCGTCGCCGAGACCGGCACGACGCCGCACAAGTGGCTCGTCCAGCAACGGGTGCTGCGCGCTCGAGAGCTGCTCGAGTCGACCGACCTCCCCGTGGAGTCGGTCGCATCGCACAGCGGGTTCGGGTCGGCTGCGTTGCTGCGCACCCACTTCCAGACCGTCGTGGGCACCTCGCCCCAGCGCTACCGTCGCGAGTTCTCGCGGCGCTGAGCCACACCTCCTCGACCTCTCCCGCGACCGGGACGACCACGTCGCCCCGATAGGCTCCGCAGGTGCGCATCGCGAGATACACCACTGGTGAAGACCCCTCCTACGGCATCGTCGAGGGGGAGCCGGGCCGCGAGTTCATCGCCCAGGTCCAGGGCGATCCCCTCTACCAGTCGCTCGTGCTGACGGGGGAGACCGTGCCCCTCGAGGACGCACGGCTCCTCGCGCCGGTCATCCCGCGCAGCAAGGTCATCGGCATCGGTCGCAACTACGCCGACCACGCCAAGGAGATGGGCGGCGAACCCCCGGCGCAGCCGCTGATGTTCCTCGTCCCCAACACCGCGGTCGTCGGTCCCGGCGACCCCATCGTCATGCCGGCCGGGGCGCAGGAGATCTCCTACGAGGGCGAGCTCGCCGTCGTCATCGGTCGGATCGCCAAGGACGTGCCGCGGGAGCGCGTCTCCGAGGTCGTCTACGGCTACACGTGCGCCAACGACGTCACCGCCCGCGACTGGCAGCGGGGCGACGGGCAGTGGGCCAGGGCCAAGGGTTTCGACACGTCCACGCCGCTCGGACCCTGGATCACCACCGACCTCGACGTCTCCGACCTGCGCATCCAGAGCCGGATCGACGGCGAGACCCGCCAGGACGGCCGGACCGCCGACATGATCTTCGACGTGGAGACCTTGGTGTCCTACGTCAGTGCCGCGTTCACCCTCCTCCCCGGTGATGTCATCCTCACCGGCACCCCCGCCGGCGTCGGCCTCGTCGAGCCCGGCCAGCGGGTCGATGTCGAGATCGAGGGCATCGGAACGCTCAGCAACACCTTCGTGCGCCGCTGAGGCGAGGTATGCCGTGTGGCAGGCCACGCGGCATACCCGAGGCTTGCTGCGTCAGCCTTGTGACGCGGTACCCGGGGGCGCGACCGTCGTGGACGCGTTGAAGGCGCGGTCCCTCAGCTCGGTGATCGACGGGGCCGGTCCGGCCACCGGTCCGGGTGGCGCGACGGGGAGTCCAGCGGCCAGGTCCTGCAGCTCCACCGGGACGGCCGACTCGCCCAACCCCGCCCTGGCGGCCGCTCTCGAGACGTCGTGGAACAGCGCCTGGGCTTCGGTGTCCGGACCTTCAACCAGCGTGGCGATGGCCATGGCGGCGATCGTCTCCAACTGCCAACCGAGGTCGCTCGGGTCGTAGTGCTGGATGGACTCGGCGAGGACGCCACGGCCGCTTGCCGTCTGACCGTCACGCACGAGGGCGAAGCCGAGGATCTGAAGTGCGTTGCTGAGCGCATATCCGGTGCTCATACGCCGGCTGCGCCGCACTGCGTCCTGGGCGATCGAGATGGCCAGCGCCGGTGCGTCGGCCATGAGGTGACCTCGGGCCAGGTCCACCAGCGCCGAGATCGCCTCGGTGTCGTCCAGGGCGAGCTCGAGCCCCATCTGCCCATGGTGGACGACTTGCTCCGGGTCAAGCCGCTGGGCCGCCACCCAGGCTGCGGCGCTGTGGGCGCGATGCCTCATCCCGCGGTGACCCGCCGCCGTGGCCACCGCGATGGCAAGGTCGCCCTCGGCCCGCGCCACATCGTGGTCGTCGAGCTCCGAGGCGATCACGGCACGGAAGCAGTGGGCGAGCACCCGGTGCACCGTGTCCGAGACCTCGAGCTGGTCGACTGCCGCGAGCAGGGGAGCTGCCAGCTCGGGCCCCTCGACGACGTAGGACGCACTTCCCGCGATGATCTGCGCCTTCGGTAGCCACGGGCCCGGATCCGGGGACCCGAGGACAGTCGTCATGAGGTCGAGCAGGACGTCCTGGCGCCCGAGCAGGGCGAGCGCGCGACGTCGGTTCACCAGGAGTGAGGTCGCTCGGTCCGGTCGTCCGGTCGCGACCAGTTCGGCGACCACCTGACGCAGGATGGGTAGGTCATCCTTGGTCGCTGCCACGAACTCCTCGGGCACGAGGTCCTCGAAGTCGACCCGCTGCGCCTCCTCGAGCCACTGGTCGGCCACCGCCATCAGGACGGCCTGGCGTCGGACGGTCGCGCGGTCGACACCGCCCGCCGCGCCCTGGTCCCTCGCGTCAGCCTCCGTCTGCTCGGCAGCGGCCAGGCACACCGCGCGAACGGTGTGCAGGAGTCCGAACCTCCGTCCGGACGGTGACTCGAGCGGTTGGACCAGTGCGTGGCGGACCAGCGCCTCGATGGCCAGAAGGGGATCCTCGGGCGGTGTCCCCTCGGGACCGGCGGCCCCGACTGCCACGGCGGCCACGGCGGCCACGGCGGCCACGGCCGCAGACGCGGTGCCCCTGTCGGGGGAGCCGTCCAGCACCGCGAGGGCGGCGAGCGCGCCACGCTCGGCCGGCCGCAGCAGGTCGAGGCTCCAGCGGACAAGCGCCGTGAGGGACGACTGACGCCCACCGGCCTCGACCGCGCTGACGTCCCCGACGAGTGGGAGACGAGTGAGGAGGTCGGCAGGAGGAAGCGTCGCGACCCGCGCTGCAGCCAGCTCGATGGCGAGGGGGAGTCCGTCGAGGCGCTCGCACAGACGCACTACTGCCTCGCCGTCGGACGCGCCCGTGTACCCGGGGACGACCGCTGCCGCGCGCTCGACGAAAAGCTGCCGGGCCGTGGTTCGGGGGTCGAGGAACGGCACGGGGACGACGTGCTCGCCCGGAATGCCCAACGGCCCGCGTGACGTGGCCAGCACGCGGGTCGAGCGGTGGTGCTCGAGCAGCTCACGGATCTCACGGGGCGCGTCCACGAGGTGTTCCAGGTTGTCGAGGGCGAGCACGGTCGGCTCGTCGTCGAGCACGTCGCCGAGGGCGGCGGGCGTGACGCCCAGGGAGCGCGCGACCGTGTCGATCACCGAGGCACCTCCGGGCTCGGTGGCGAAGGACACCCACCGCACCGTGGGCGCGTGACGCAGGGCGAGAGCCTCCTGGGCGGTGCGGGTCTTGCCGACCCCGCCCGGCCCGGTCAGCACGACCAGGCGGTGCGAGTCCAGTGCCTGCGCCGTCGCGGCGATCACCTCGTCCCGCCCGACCGATGGCGCCAGGGGGACGGGGACCGGCTCGGCGCGGATCGCCGGGGGCCGTGCGCCCAGCAGCGTCGGGTCCTGGTGCAGGACGCGGTCGGCGAGCGCCGCCAGGGCTGGTCCGGGGTCGAGCCCCAGCTCACGGGACAGGTGACGCCGAGCGCGGCGCACGGCGTCGAGGGCATCAGCCTGCCGACCCGCTCGCGCCAGCGCGGTCACCAGCATCTCCCAGAGGTGCTCACGGTCCGGGTGCTGCTCGGTCAGCTCCTCGAGGTCGGGCAGCGCCACCTGGTGCTGGGCCAGCGCGAGGTGGGCCTCGGCGAGGAGCTCACGTCCGAGCATCCGCTCACGGTGCAGGGGTTCGAGCCAGTCGGCGGCGAACGGCAGTCCCACGAGGTCGGCCAAGGGGTCACCACGCCACTCCCGCAGGGCCAGCGAGCAGAGCTCGGCCGCTGCCTTCGGGCGACCGGCAGCGAGGGCGTCGCCACCTCCGGCGAGGCTTGCCCTAAACCGAGACACGTCGACCTCGTCGGAGGACGCGGTGAGCTCATACCCCTCGCCGTGCCCGACCAGGCGGCTCGGTGACCCTGCGGGCCGGTCCGGTTCGAGGGCCCGGCGCAGGGTCGACACGTAGACCTGGAGGTTCTGCCGGTGGTGGGGCGGCACCCGTTCTCCCCAGACGCCTTCGGCGAGGCGGTCGACCGACACGGTGTGGTTCGGCTCGAGGGCGAGCTGGGCCAGCACGGCCCGCTGCTTGGGCCCCCCGCACTCGACGGGGGAGCCGTCGTCCGCGAGGACCTGCATGCTGCCCAGGAGCTTGACCTCCACCGACCCTCCGGCTGCTCAGCCGCCCGGCCCGCGCCGGAGCCCTTCAAGCGTGGCACTGCCACCGGGGCCGGGACACCACCAAACAGCGGACGGCACCGACAGGGGTTGACCCTGTCGGCGCCGTCCGCTCGGCCGCTAGAGGACGCGGCACCAGGTGGGGGAGGTGGAGACCCAGGCACCGGCGGTGGAGTGGATCTCGGACTGGTACTGGTAGCCCTGGTAGACGCCGTTGTAGTACCAGTACATCTCGATGCTCGCGTTGTAGGCGTAGCCGGACCGGGCCGCGAAGGTGAAGACGTCGTTGCCCATGCCCCAGCCGCTACGGGTGGTGAGGTAGCCGCTGGAGGGGTAGACCTGCCGGAGGACCCAGCCGGAGGTGTTGTACTCGAAGATCTTGAACCGGTAGGAGACGGCCCAGCCGGGAGCCGTCCAGTGCAGGTCGGGGGCCTGGGCGGAGATCGAGCGGTAGTTGCAGGTCGCCGCGAGCGTGCCGCCGGGAACCGTCGCGGCCGACGCGGAGGTGGCGGTGGCGGTGCCGAGCCCGACGACGCCCGCGAGGACGAGGACGAGGGCGGCGAGGCGACGCTGCAGGCGACGGGGGGTCCGGTGGCTGGTTGCCGCGGTCGAGCTGTGCTGGGGGCTGTGGGTGGTGGTCGTGGTGGTCATCGTTCTCTCCTCCTCGGAGTAGGTCTTGGTGGTTGTGCTGACAGGTGAACCGTCCCAAGACCCGCTTCAGGACCACTTCAGCCCGATCGCCCGTTCCCTGAAGCGAGGTATGCCGCGGGGCCGGCGACGCGGCATACGGCACCTCGGCTGGGGTCCCTAGAATCGGGGCACCATGACTGAGAAGCCCTCCTCCGAACCCCGCCTCCGTGTCGCGCCGTCGCCCACCGGCGACCCGCACGTCGGCACCGCCTACATGTCGCTGTTCAACCTGGCCTTCGCGCGCCAGCAGGGCGGGTCGTTCGTGCTGCGCATCGAGGACACCGACCGCGCCCGGTTCCGGGAGGACAGCGAGCAGCAGGTCTTCGAGACGCTGCACTGGCTGGGGCTGCAGTGGGACGAGGGGCCCGACGTGGGTGGGCCCTTCGCGCCGTACCGACAGTCCGAGCGGCTGGACACCTACCGCCCGTACGTCGAGCGGCTGCTGGCCGACGGTCGCGCCTACCACTGCTGGTGCTCGACCGAGCGCCTCGCGCAGATGCGTGACATGCAGCAGAAGCTCAAACAGCCCACCGGGTACGACCGCCTCTGCCACGGCAAGACCCGCGAGGAGCGGGCCGAGCTGCCGGGCTTCAACGAGACGCCGGTCGTGCGGATGCTCATCCCCGACGACGTCGAGCTGACCTTCGACGACCTGATCCGTGGGCGTGTGTCCGCACCGCGTCCCGACGACCAGGTGATCCTCAAGGGCGACGGGTTCCCGACCTACCACCTCGCCGTCGTCGTCGACGACCATGAGATGGGGATCACCCACGTCGTGCGTGGTGAGGAGTGGATCTCCAGCACGCCCAAGCACATCCAGCTCTACAAGGACCTCGGGCTGGAGCCGCCGAAGTTCGCCCACATGCCGCTGCTGCGCAACACCGACAAGTCCAAGATCTCCAAGCGCAAGAACCCCGCCGCCCGCCTGACCTGGTTCAAGGAGCAGGGCTACCTCCCCGAGGCCCTGGTGAACTTCCTTGCGCTGCTTGCCTATCCGCCAAAGCAGGGCGCCGAGGGGGAGGACGTCGAGGTCTTCACGTTCGAGGAGTTCAGCCAGGACTTCGACTGGAAGAAGGTCAACCCGGTCGGCCCCATCTTCGACCTCAAGAAGCTCGACTGGCTCAACGGCGTCTACATCCGTGGGCTCGAGGTCGGGCAGCTCGCGTCGCGACTGCTGCCGTTCCTCGAGGCCGATGGGGTGCTCGGTGACAACCCGAGCCTCGGCCAGCTCGCCCGCCTGGGCAAGGTCACCGAGCTGATCCAGACCCGCATGGTCCTGCTCACCGAGGCGAGTGCCCTGGTGCGACCGTTCTTCGTCGGCGACGACGAGATCGAGATCGCCGAGGACGCGCGCGCCCAGCTCAAGGACGACTCGGGCGAGGTCCTCGCGGCAGCCATCAAGGCACTCGAGGACGTCGACGACACCCGGTCCGGGGTGCTCGGCTCCGAGAGCGGCTGGAACGCCCCCGTCATCGAGGCGGCCCTGCGTGCGGCGATCGTCGAGGAGATGGGCATCAAGCCCAAGTTCGCGTTCGGGCCGCTGCGCACCGCCGTCTCCGGCCAGCGCATCAGCCCGCCGTTGTTCGAGTCGATGGAGATCCTCGGCAAGACCTCGACCCTGGCCCGCCTGCACCGGCTGCACGACGACCTCGCCTGACCGCGAGGGAGCGTCGGACCGGGCGTCGGGGCCCACCCGACGTGACGTGGCGGGGGCCACGCCCAGCCGATTTGGGAACGCGACCGAGGGGCCGGTAGTATCGCGTCTCGGTTCACTCCCATGAAGGCCTTCGGGCGCGCTGGAAGTGATACCCCCTTGGGGTATGGTGTAATTGGCAACACTACGGTTTCTGGTACCGTCATTCTAGGTTCGAGTCCTGGTACCCCAGCTCAGGCGCAAGCCCTTGTGGCACACGCCGATTCGGAGAAATCCACTTCCTGCCGGTATGGTTCTCTCCGCTGCCCGCGCACTGCAGAGTGCACGGGCAACCAGCTAGGGCCCCGTTGTGTAGCGGCCTAGCACGCCGCCCTCTCAAGGCGGTAGCGCGGGTTCGAATCCCGTCGGGGCTACCAGTAGAAGCCTCCGTCCACGGACGGGGGCTTCTCGCATGTCCGCGTCCGAATGAGCTCCGAACGCGCTCCGAACGAGCTCCGAACGAGCGTGGCCGGCCCTAGGTGGTTTGGCTGCTGACGTGCTCCTGGGCGAGCCGGCGCAGCGCCGCCAGGACGGGGTCGACCAGGACGGTGCCGGCCACCACCCGGTGCAGGGCCGCGGCGAGGTCGTCGCGTGGCACAGCCGCCACGTCGACCGCGGCCACGCCCTCGGTGGCCCGCGCGTAGCCGGTCAGCGAGTCGGGCTCGAGCGGCACGCCGGCCGACCTCGCCGCGGCGATCGCGCCGGTCAAGGAGCGGAGCGCGGGTGAGTCGGGTGAGACGCGCCAGCCGAGCCCGGCCACGAGCTCGGTCACCTCGGCACTGACGGCGATGTCGGGGTGGGTGGCGGGAAGCGCATACTGCGCCTTGCCGAGGAGGTCGTGCCGCGAGGTCGGGGGAGAGTCGAGGGTCTGGACCACCCGCCTGCTCTGCGCGACGGACACGCCCGCATCGATCAGCGCGCGGACGAGCCGCACCCGCTGGAGGTGCGCCTCGGAGTAGTCGGCCCGGGTGGCGCCGAGGCTCTCCCCGGCAGGGACGAGTCCCTCCCGCAGGTAGTACTTGAGCGTCGCCACCGTCGTGCCGCTGCGCTCCGACAGCTCCGACATCCTCATGGATAGTCACACTACCCACGGCCAACGCCACGAGGTATGCCGCGTGGCCGGCTCGGCCCCGCGGCATACCTCGTCGTCGTGCAGGCGTGCCAAGTCGTCGTGCGGGCGGGCCGAAGCGCGGGTCAGGCGTGGTTCTGCTGCTGTTGCTGCGCGTGGTGGCGCGCGAGCACCTCGGTGAGCTTGTTGGCGCCGGCGATCACGGTCGCGGCGTGCAGGCGGCCCGGCTGGCGGGAGAGCCGCTCGATCGGGCCCGAGATGGATACCGCGGCGACGACGCGGCCGGACGGGCCGCGCACCGGCGCCGACACCGACGCGACGCCGGCCTCGCGCTCGCCCACGCTCTGCGCCCACCCGCGGCGGCGGACGCCGGAGAGGGTGGTCGCGGTGAACTTGGCGCCGTGCAGCCCGCGGTGGAGGCGGTCGGGCTCCTCCCAGGCGAGCAGCACCTGGGCCGCGGAGCCGGCCAGCATCGACAGGGTCGCGCCGATCGGGATCGAGTCGCGCAGGCCGACCGGGCGCTCGGCCGCGGACACGCAGATGCGGTGGTCGCCCTGGCGCCGGAAGAGCTGCGCGCTCTCGTTGGTGTGGTCGCGCAGGGCGCCGAGCACCGGGCCGGCAGCGGCCAGGAGTCGGTCCTCGCCGGCGGCGGCGGCGAGCTCGGCCAGGCGCGGACCGAGCACGAAACGGCCCTGGAGATCGCGCGTGACGAGGCGGTGGTGTTCGAGGGCGACGGCCAGCCGGTGAGCCGTGGGGCGGGCCAGACCGGTCGCGGTGACCAGCTGGGCGAGGGTCGACGGACCGGCCTCGAGGGCGCCGAGGACGATGGCTGCCTTGTCGAGAACGCCGACTCCACTGGTTGTGTCCATGGCTTGATATTGACGTCTCATTCGCTGAGACGCAAATCCGTGGGCGTGTCTCGCGTGCGAACCTCGGATTGCAGCACAGTGCCGTGCTCACGACGGGGCACGGCCAGGCCGTGCCCGCGATGGGCCGCAATCAGGACAAGAGGGTGGAAGACGTGTCAGGAACGCTGGCCGAGAAGGTCTGGGAAGCGCATGTGGTTCGGCGCGCCGAGGGCGAGCCGGACCTGCTCTACATCGACCTCCACCTGATCCACGAAGTCACCTCGCCGCAGGCCTTCGACGGGCTCCGGCTCGCGGGCCGTCCCGTCCGCCGTCCCGACCTCACGCTCGCGACCGAGGACCACAACGTCCCGACCACGCCCGGCCCGATCACCGACCTCGTGAGCAAGACGCAGGTCGACACGTTGCGCCGCAACTGTGAGGAGTTCGGGGTCCGGCTCTTCCCCATGGGTCACGCCGAGCAGGGCATCGTCCACGTGGTCGGTCCGCAGCGTGGCCTCACCCAGCCGGGCATGACGATCGTCTGCGGCGACTCGCACACGTCGACGCACGGTGCGTTCGGCGCGCTGGCCTTCGGCATCGGCACGTCCGAGGTCGAGCACGTGCTGGCGACGCAGACCTTGCCGCTCAAGCCGTTCCGGACCATGGCGGTCAACGTCGAGGGCGAGCTCCAGCCCGGGGTGACGGCCAAGGACATCACGCTGGCGGTGATCGCGAAGATCGGCACCGGCGGGGGCCAGGGCTACGTCCTGGAGTACCGGGGGAGTGCGATCCGGGCGCTGTCCATGGAAGCCCGCATGACGGTGTGCAACATGTCGATCGAGGCCGGCGCCCGCGCGGGCATGATCGCCCCCGACCAGACCACCTTCGACTACCTCCAGGGCCGCGAGCACGCCCCGACCGGGGCCGACTGGGATGCCGCCGTCGCCGACTGGAGCACCCTGCGCAGCGACGACGACGCGGTCTTCGACGCGGAGGTCGACCTCGACGCCACCACGCTCACGCCGTTCGTCACCTGGGGCACCAACCCCGGCCAGGGACTGCCGCTCGGCGAGTCGGTCCCCGACCCCGAGACGATGGGCGACGACAACGAGAAGGCCGCCGCCCAGCACGCCCTCGACTACATGGGCCTGACCGCCGGCACGCCGTTGCGCGAGATCCGCGTCGACACGGTGTTCGTCGGCTCCTGCACCAACGGCCGGATCGAGGACCTGCGCGCCGCCGCCGAGGTGGTCAAGGGTCGCAGGGTCGCCGAGGGCGTCCGCATGCTCGTCGTGCCCGGGTCTGCGCGGGTGCGGCTGCAGGCCGAGGAGGAGGGGCTGGACCGGGTCTTCACCGAGGCCGGCGCCGAGTGGCGGTTGCCAGGCTGTTCGATGTGTCTTGGCATGAACCCCGACCAGCTCGCCCCGGGCGAGCGCAGCGCCTCCACGTCGAACCGCAACTTCGAGGGCCGGCAGGGCAAGGGTGGCCGCACCCACCTGGTCAGCCCGCTCGTCGCCGCCGCCACCGCCCTGCGTGGCACGTTGTCCAGCCCGGCCGACCTCGTCGACGCCACCTCCGAGGGGAGCAAGTGATGGATGCCTTCACGACGCACACCGGGATCGGGGTGCCGCTGCGCCGCAGCAACGTCGACACCGACCAGATCATCCCCGCCGTCTACCTCAAGCGGGTGACCCGCACCGGCTTCGAGGACGG
The DNA here is from genome assembly GCF_054049895.1 of Pedococcus sp. P5_B7. Classification (NCBI taxonomy): domain Bacteria; kingdom Bacillati; phylum Actinomycetota; class Actinomycetes; order Micrococcales; family Intrasporangiaceae; genus Pedococcus; species Pedococcus sp. P5_B7. Next base: position 525,696 of record NZ_JBFULM010000002.1, on the reverse strand, counting down.
CCTGTTCGCGGCGTGGCGCAAGGACGAGACGTTCATTCTCAACCACCCCTCGTATGCCGCGGGGTCGGTCCTCGTCGCGGGTTCCGACTTCGGGACGGGCTCCTCACGCGAGCACGCCGTCTGGGCGTTGCTGAACTACGGGTTCCGCGTCGTCCTGTCGTCTCGGTTCGCCGACATCTTCCGCGGCAACAGCGGCAAGCAGGGGCTGCTCACCGCGCAGCTCGCCCAGGACGACATCGAGCTGATCTGGAAGTACCTCGAGAACGAGCCGGGTGCCTCCGTCACGGTCGACCTCGTGTCGCGCACCGTCACCGCCGGTGACATCGTCGCGCCGTTCGAGGTCGACGACTACACGCGCTGGCGGCTCCTCGAGGGCCTCGACGACATCAGCCTGACCCTGCGCCACGAGCAGGACGTGACCGAGTTCGAGACGCGCCGACCGGCATACAAGCCCTCCACGACGGTGGCCTGAGGCGCGCGGCGCGCCGACGAGCACAAATTCCCCGAAAGTCGCCTTCTGGCGCCAGCTGGACAGACCCCCGACGCAGTGCGTCGGGGGTCTCATGGCTTCCAGGACGGCGGCTGCGCGGTCAGGACCGTGCGAAAATCATTGACCTGCAACACTTTCCGGCCATCGAGCCGAGCGAGCTGCCAACTGCACGGACCAGCGTCGATAGCTCCCGTTCGCCGCACCCGGCGTCTCGGAGCGTGCCGCAATCCGTTGCGACACAACAGATCGGGCGCCGAGATGGTGGACTCACGCGCGCAACCGCCCTAACGTCGGACCCAAGTCGGGCACTGGCTCGGCCGCTCACCCTCGTCGGGCTAAGGGGTCCGGCGTCACCAACCCTATGAAGGGGAAAACGTGAACAAGGCAGAACTGATCAAGGAGCTGGAGAGTCGCCTCGGCAGCCGGAAGGCAGCCAGCGACGCACTGACGGCCGTCGTGGACGTGATCATCCGCGAGGTGGCCAAGGGCGGCAGCGTCGCCATCACCGGCTTCGGAACGTTCGAGCAGGCCGCCCGGGCAGCGCGCACCGGCCGCAACCCGCGCACCGGTGCCAGCGTGAAGATCAAGAAGACGGTGGTGCCGAAGTTCCGCGCCGGCTCGGCCTTCAAGGATGTCGTCAAGAACCCGCGCTCGCTGCCCAAGGCAGCTGTCGCCGGTGCCCGCGCCGCTGCAGGGACGGCCACCAAGGCCGCCGCGGCCGGCGCCAAGAAGGCTGCGCCTGCGAAGAAGGCGGTCGTGAAGAAGGCCGCTCCGGCCAAGAAGGCGGCTCCCGCGAAGAAGGCGGCACCGGCCAAGAAGGCCGCGCCCGCGAAGAAGGCGGTCGTGAAGAAGGCTGCTCCGGCCAAGAAGGCGGCTCCCGCGAAGAAGGCGGCACCGGCCAAGAAGGCCTCGCCCGCGAAGAAGGCGGTCGTGAAGAAGGCTGCTCCGGCCAAGAAGGCGGCTCCCGCGAAGAAGGCGGCACCGGCCAAGAAGGCCGCGCCCGCGAAGAAGGCGGTCGTGAAGAAGGCCGCTCCGGCCAAGAAGGCGGCTCCCGCGAAGAAGGCGGCACCGGCCAAGAAGGCCGCGACGAAGCGCGCGGCGAAGAAGGCCTGAGCCACACCAGCCCCATCACGGAGGCCGGCACCTACATGGGTGTCGGCCTCCGGCGCATCGCGGGAGGGCGGGGTGGGATGCTTGGGCCATGGCAGACATCCTCACCGTGAATGGCGGCGTACCGCTGGTCGGCGACCTCGAGGTCCGGGGTGCCAAGAACCTGGTCTCCAAGGCGATGGTCGCCGCGTTGCTCGCGGAGGGGCCATGTCGGCTCAGGGGGGTCCCCGAGATCTCCGACGTGAAGATCGTGTCGGGGCTGCTCGAGCTGCACGGCGTCAAGATCGACTCCACCGACCGGGACGGCGAGCTGCTGCTCGACCCGACCAACGTCGAGCAGGCGCACGTGGCCGACATCGACGCCCACGCCGGCTCCTCGCGGGTGCCCGTGCTGCTCTGCGGCCCGCTCTTGCACCGCCTCGGCGAGGCCTTCATCCCCGACCTCGGTGGGTGCCGCATCGGTGAGCGCCCGATCAACTACCACCTCGACGTCCTGCGCCAGTTCGGCGCCGACGTCCAGAAGCGCCCCGAGGGGTTGCGCCTGACCGCGCCCGACGGCCTGCGTGGCACCCGGATCAAGCTTCCCTACCCGAGCGTCGGTGCCACGGAGCAGGTGCTCCTGACCGCCGTGCGCGCCCAGGGCGTCACCGAGCTGCGCAACGCCGCCGTCGAGCCGGAGATCCTCGACCTCATCGCCGTGCTCCAGAAGATGGGCGCGATCATCAGCGTCGAGACCGACCGGGTCATCAAGATCGAGGGCGTCGACCGACTCGGTGGCTACGACCACCTCGCGATCCCCGACCGGATCGAGGCCGGCTCGTGGGCCTGTGCCGCGTTGGCGACCAGGGGCGACATCTACGTCCGGGGCGCTCAGCAGCTGGCGATGATGCCGTTCCTCAACGTCTTCCGGAAGATCGGCGGTGACTTCGACATCGATGACGAGGGCATCCGCTTCTGGCACGCGGGCAAGCCGCTCAACTCCCTGGTGCTCGAGACCGACGTGCACCCCGGCTTCATGACCGACTGGCAGCAGCCGCTCGTGGTGGCCCTGACCCAGACCACCGGCCTGTCCATCGTCCACGAGACCGTCTACGAGAACCGGCTCGGCTTCACCGAGGCGCTGGGGGAGATGGGGGCCCACATCCAGATCTACCGCGAGTGCCTCGGTGGGTCACCGTGTCGGTTCGGTCGCGCCAACTTCCAGCACAGTGCGGTCATCTCCGGTCCGACGCCCCTCAAGGGTGCCGAGATCACCGTCCCAGACCTGCGGGGCGGCTTCAGCTACCTGATCGCCGCACTGGCCGCCGAGGGCCAGTCCAAGGTGCACGGCATCGAGCTGATCTACCGGGGCTACGAGCGGTTCTCCGAGAAGCTCGACGGCCTCGGGGCCGACTACGAGGTCGGCTGAGCCCGCCTCACAGCGTCAGCGCGTTCCGCCCCACGGCGTCGTCCGCGACCGTCAGCCGATCGTCTGGTCGTCGCCGATCCCGACGATCCACAAGCGCTCGATCGTCGTGCCCTCGCCGAGGTCGATGCTGAGGCGCTGGCCGACCCGCAGGTGGCGCAGCGCGCTGGTCGCGAACACCGCTGGGCTGAACCTGACCTCGCGCCCGTCGTCGAGCAGAGCCGAGCCGGCGCCGGTCGACTCGTCGAAGGTGTGCACGCTCGCCTGCATGGGCGGCAGCGTATCCGGCGACGCGCCGAGCACGCTCGCGGTGGCGGCCCCGACCCCGAGCGCGCGGGCGGCCCGCAGGGCCCGGTCGTCGTCGACGTCGGTGCGCAGCCGGGGGAGGTCGAGCGAGAGCCGATGGTGCCCCGCGGCCTCGTGCCTGGCAGCCGAGCCGACGCCGAACGACGGGACGAGGGAGTCACCGTCGAGCGCCGTCAGCAGGACCGTGCCGGCGCCCGATGCGTCCGGGACCACCACGCGGGGGTGCTCGGCGGCGGCGGCGAGCGCGGTCACCAGGTCGGCCGCGAGCAGCGACGGCAGGTCGCCGAGCAGGACCCCCACGGGGGCATGCGCAGACCTCGCGAGGGCTGCGTCGCGGCCGGCCCGGACGGCGGCGTCGAGGCCCCCGCCTGGGTCCCCCACGACCACCGCGCCGAGCGCGCGGGCGACCCCTCGCACCCGGTCGTCGGAGGTCACGACGAGGACCCGGCCCGGCGGCATACCGGCGCAGCAGGCGGTGAGGCAGTCGGTCGCCAGGGCGAGGGCGAGATCCTCGCGTCCGACCCCGGCCGGAGGGTGCAGGCGCGACTTCGCGGTCGCCCCGCCCTTGACGGGGACGACGAGGTGCCAGTCGACGCGAGAGGTCATCGAGACGATCGTCGCAGTGCTGGCGCGCTTGCTCGACACCGACCCCGGGAGCAGCGAGGATGCTCACTCACACGCTCCCGTCGATATGGAGGACACGTGACCGCCCGCGGCGCACGAGCTCTGCCCTTCGCCTACCGGTTCGTGGTGGCGATCCTGCGTCCCGTGCTGATGGTGGTCACCAAGCGCGACTGGAGAGGCGTGGAAAACCTGCCGACCTCCGGCGGGTTCGTCGTGGCGCCCAACCACCTGTCCTATGTCGACCCGCTGGCCTTCGCGCACTTCCTCGTCGACAACGACCACCCGCCCTTCTTCCTCGGCAAGGAGGGCGTCTTCCGCGTCCCCGTCGTGGGCGCGATCCTGCGCGGTGCCGAACAGATCCCGGTCTACCGCAACACCGGGCACGCAGCCGATGCGTTCCGCGCGGCCGTCGCCGCGGTCGAGAGCGGCAAGTGCGTTGCGGTCTACCCCGAGGGCACCCTGACGCGTGACCCCGACATCTGGCCGATGGTCGGCAAGACCGGAGCGGCGCGGATCGCGCTGGCGACCCGATGCCCGGTCGTGCCCGTGGCCCAGTGGGGACCGCAGGAGCTGCTCGCGCCCTACGGCAAGCGGCTGCGGCTCTTCCCCCGCAAGACGATGCGCGTCAGCGCCGGGCCGCCCGTCGACCTCAGCGACCTCTACGACCAGCCCGTCACCGGAGCCCTGCTCCGTCAGGCGACCGACCGCATCATGGCAGCCATCACGGCCGAGCTCGAGGCGATCCGTGGCGCCAAGGCGCCGACCGAGAGGTTCGACTCCCGCAAGCACGGACTGCCCGAGACCGGTAACTTCCACCGCACGCAAGGAGAAGGCGCATGACGACGGCTGCGGTGTTCGGGACGGGCAGCTGGGGCACGGCGTATGCCGCGGTGCTGGCTGACAGCGGCACGACCGTGCGCATGTGGGGACGCCGACAGGCGGTGGTGGACCAGATCAACGCGGGGAGCAACGAGGACTACCTGCCCGGCATACCGCTGCCGGCAGGCATCTCGGCCACCACCGACCCGGCCGAGGCGGCCGAGGGCGCCGACATCATCGTCCTCGCCGTGCCCTCGCAGACGTTGCGGGCCAACCTCGCGGACTGGGGCGGGGTGCTGCCCCGCAACGCCGCGATCGTGTCGCTGATGAAGGGCGTCGAGCTCGGCACCACGAAGCGGATGAGCGAGGTGATCGCGGAGGCGGGGGGCGTCGAGCCACGTCGCATCGTCGTCGTCTCCGGGCCCAACCTGGCCAAGGAGATCGCCCTCAAGCAGCCGGCCGCCAGCGTGGTCGCCTGCATCGACGAGGCCGTTGCAGGCATGGTCGCCGAGGCCTCGAACCCGCCCTACTTCCGCCCGTACACCACGACCGACGTCGTCGGCGCGGAGCTGAGCGGGGCGGTGAAGAACGTCATCGCGCTCGCGGTGGGCATGGCCGAGGGCCTGGGCATGGGCGACAACTCCAAGGCGTCGATCATCACCCGTGGTCTCGCCGAGACGTCGCGCCTGGGCATGGCGCTGGGAGCCGACCCGGTGACGTTCTCGGGACTGGCCGGGGTCGGCGACCTCATCGCCACCTGCATGTCGCCGCTCTCGCGCAACCGCACCTTCGGGCTCAACCTCGGTCGCGGGATGGATGTGGAGGAGGTCGTGGCGGTGACCAAGCAGACGGCCGAGGGCGTGAAGTCCTGCGAGTCGATCCTGCAGCTCGCGCACGACCACGGGGTGGACGTGCCGATCATCGAGCAGGTCGCGGCGGTGGTGCACGACGGTCGGCGGGCGGAAGACGTCGTCGGCGCGCTCATGGGACGTGCGCTGAAGAACGAGGCGAAGTAGGCCGGAGGGGGCGAGGTGAAGCTGCTTCTCACGTCGGGGGGCGTCACGAACCCGAGCATCCGCGCTGCGCTGGTCGACCTGTTGGGCAAGCCGATCGCCGACTCCGCCGCCCTCTGCATCCCCACGGCACAGTGGGGCCACCCGATGTGCGGCCCGGCCTCCGTGCGTGGCTTCGTCAGCGGTCTGCCGCCGTGGGGCGGCATGTCGACGTTGGGGTGGAAGTCGCTGGGCGTCCTCGAGCTCACCACCCTGCCCAGCATCGGCGAGGAGCGCTGGGTCCCGTGGGTCCGCGAGGCCGACGTCCTGCTGGTGGACGGCGGCGATGCGACCTACCTGTGTCACTGGATGCGGCAGTCGGGCCTGGCCGACCTCCTGCCGTCTCTGCCCGAGCTGGTCTGGGTGGGCGTGAGCGCCGGCAGCATGGTGATGACTCCCCGGATCGGTGACTACTTCGTGGAGTGGCCGTCCGCGCCCGACGACCGGACGCTCGGGGTCGTCAACTTCTCGATCTTCCCGCACCTGGACGTCTTCCCGGGCAACACCCTGGCCGAGGCCGAGCCGTGGGCCGCCGACATCGCCGGTCCGTCCTACGCCATCGACGACCAGACGGCGATCAAGGTGGCCGCCGGCACGGTGGAGGTCGTGAGCGAGGGCCAGTGGAAGCGGCTCGCCTGATCGGCTCTGGGGTTCGACTGATCGGCTCAGCCGATGAGAGCGGTGGTCGGCCATGCTAGGTCCGTGGGTGGGCAGCCGAGTAGGCGCAAGCCAAGGGCCCTGCGCCGATTTCGGGCCGGGCCGTGGGTGGCTTCCGCGCCCAGTTAGTAGGCGCGCTCGATCACTTTTTCCAGCTGAACGGTGTCATGCCGGGCCCGGCCAAGGTCGTGCCCTGGGGAGGGTTGATCCAGCGCTCCTTGAGGCAGTGAGCGCATCGGACGAACCGAACTCCATCTGAGGTATGGGCGTTCTCCCATACGTGGTGAATGTTCCACCTGCACAGCAGTCGGGGTGGCGTGGTTTGCACGCTCGCTCCCTTCCCCTTGTGGCCATCGTGGTGGCCTTCTCACACGGTCTCCCCGACCAGCCCGAATGTCAACGAACGGCCCGCCGCGGAAGGGCTCGTGGCGTCTGCCGTCGTCAGCCTCTGCCGCCGTCAGCCTCTGCAGCTGAGACGTCAGGTGGGGTCCGTGCCGTCCCTGAGGGCGCGGTCGAGGTCGTGCCAGAGGTCCTCCACGTCCTCGATGCCGACCGACAGGCGCAGCAGGGCTTCCGGGACGGTGGCGGGCTCCGCGGGGTGGCGGCGTCGTCGTTCGATCTGTGACTCGACCCCACCGAGGCTCGTCGAGTGCGTCCAGAGCTCGGTGGCCGAGGCGACGCGCTCGGCGGCCTCCGCTCCTCCAGGGACCTCGATCGCGATGACGGCTCCGAAGCCGGGGTAGCGAGTCGTCTGCACGGCAGGGTGGGCCGCCAGGCGCTCGGCGAGCTCCCGGGCGTTGGCGGTGGCGCGCTCGATGCGCAGGTGCAGGGTGCGCAGCCCGCGCAGCGCCAGCCACGTCTCCATCGGCCCCGCGATGGCACCGTGGAGCAGGCGGGCGGTGGCCAACCGTCCGGCGAGCTCGCGACCGGAGTCGGTCGACGCGGTGACGAGGGCGCCGAGGATGACGTCGGAGTGGCCGGAGAGGTACTTGGTCACGGAGTGCAGCACCACGTCGACGCCGTCGCTGAGGGGCTGCTGGACCAAGGGCGTGGCGAAGGTGTTGTCGCACACCGTCAGCGCCCCGGCTTCGCGCGCCATGACCGCAAGGGCGCGGATGTCGGAGACCTCGAGCATCGGGTTGGTGGGCGACTCGATCCAGAGCATCGCCGCCCCCTGCACCGCCTCGCGGACCTGCTGCTGGTCGGTCGGGTCGACGCGACGAACGACCACCGCACCCGTGGACGCGAGCTGGTCGAGCAGGGCCGTGGTGCCGTTGTAGGCGTGCGACGGGACCACGACCGCGCCGCCGTGCGGCACCAGTGTGAGGGCTGCCGACACGGCGGCCATCCCCGATGAGAAGACCTGGGCGTCGCCGCCCTCGAGACCGCCGAGCGCCTCCTCGAACGCCGTCCAGGTGGGGTTGCCCCCCCGCGCGTAGTTGACCGGGCCGTCGGCCAGGTAGGTCGAGGTGAACTCGAGGGGCGCGTTCACGCCGGCACCCGGCATACGGGGCTGGCGCCCGAGGGCGACGACGCGGGAGGCGGGGGACAGGTGCTCGTGACTCACGTCGCCAGCGTAGGCGGGCGCCGTGCGTGCCGTGCGAGGTGCCCGACGGATGGGCGGGATACGCTCGGCGGCGATGAGCACTGACCAGCCCGCGCCCTCCAAGCCTCGCGTCGCCATCGTGTTCGGCGGCCGCTCCTCGGAGCACGCCGTGTCGTGCGCCACCGCAGCAGGGGTGATGCGGGCCATCGACCGCGATGCCTACGACGTGATCCCGATCGGGATCTCGCGTGACGGCCACTGGGTGCTCGCCGACGGCGACCCGCGCTCGCTCGAGCTGACGTCCGACAGCACCCCCGAGGTCGCCCCCGGAGGGGCTGCCGTGGTGGTGCCGCTGGCCACCACCGACCGCACGCTCACGACGCTCGAGCCGCAGCAGATCCCCGAGTCGCTCGGGGAGGTCGACGTCGTCTTTCCGTTGCTGCACGGGCCTTTCGGCGAGGACGGCACCATCCAGGGCATGTTCGAGATGGCCGACATCCGCTACGTGGGGTCAGGGGTCTTCGCGTCGGCTGCCGGCATGGACAAGCACTACATGAAGGTCCTGTTCGCCGGGGCCGGACTCCCGGTCGGTCCGTATGTCGTGATCACCGACTCCCAGTGGCGGCGCGACAAGGCGGCCGCGATGGACCCCGTCGGCGCGCTCGACTACCCGGTGTTCGTCAAGCCGTCACGGGCCGGCTCGAGCATGGGGATCTCGCGCGTGTCGTCTCCCGAGGCGCTCGAGGCGGCGATCGAGTTTGCCCGCGAGCACGACCGCAAGGTCATCGTGGAGCAGGGCATCGTCGGTCGCGAGATCGAGTGCGCCGTCCTCCAGGGCCGCGGCACCGATGCACCCCGCGTCTCGCACGTCGGCGAGATCGAGGTGACGGCCGAGGGTGGACACGAGTTCTACGACTTCGAGGCCAAGTACCTCGACGACGGAGCGGTCCTGTCCTGTCCCGCCAACGTGCCTGACTCGATCTCGGCCGAGGTGCAGCGGCTGGCCGGGGCGGCCTTCGAGGCGCTCGGCTGTGAGGGGCTGGCTCGGGTCGACTGCTTCTACACGGACACCGGAGACGTGGTCATCAACGAGATCAACACCATGCCCGGCTTCACCCCGCACTCGATGTACCCCCAGATGTGGGAGGCGACCGGGCTGCCCTACCCCCAGCTGATCGACGAGCTGATCCAGCTCGCCCTCACCCGGCCCGTCGGCCTGCGCTGAGGAACGTGGCGGCCGACGTGAGTCGGCCGCGCCGAGGCACACCCGGCCCACTGCCTGCCCCGCGCTCACTCGGGGAGTGAGCGCGGGATCAGGCACTGACCAACGAGTCTCGCTACGGTGCGGGACGAAGACGCTCCTGCCGTGGACCGGGACGGTTGCCTGCGATGTCACGCCATCTCGGGAAGGGTCACGCCATCTCGGAAGGTCACGCCATCTCGGGAAGGTGGAGGTGAGCGAGCACTACCTCCATCTCCATGACGTCGTCGACGGTTGCGCCGAGGTCCCTGCTGGCGGCCTCGCGGATGCGGGCAGCAGCCTCGCGGCTGGCATCGAGGTGCTCGCGGCGCTCGAAGGTGATGGTGCCCACTGCACGACCGGTCTCGCGGCTGATGAGCAGGCTGCCGCTGCAGAAGCCTTCGAGCTCCTGGGCCTTGGGGAGAACGGCCATCCTGAAGACGTCGGCGGCGCGGTCGGCGTGGTCAGCCATCCCGCTCAGCCAGGTGACGCGAGCGCAGGCGCCGTCCGGCATGGCGTGGTCGCGGTGGACGACAGCGACCTCCCAGGTCTCGACGGTGCTGCGGCTGGCGCCGAAGGCCTGCTCCGCCGCATCGCGCAGCGGGCGCACCTTGTCGGCGCTGTCCCGCATCGAAGCCTCTGACTCCCAGGACGACGTGGCGATGCAACGGCTGGACCCGCGGTCCGCGAGCAGCGACATCCCGACACAGCCATCCATTCCGGTGATGACAGGGGTCACGTCGTCACGGACGGAGGCGATGCCGGCGTCGATCTTGGAGGGGTCTGCCTGGACGGTTGTGGTGCGTGCATACACGACGAAACTCCTCTGTTCGGGGCAGCACCCCGACGGCGCCACCGTCACCGACAACAGTCCTCCGGACTCCGATCAGGGGCAAGAGTGATCGGTGCGCCGTCGGGCCGGGCCGCTGTGGCAGCGAGGAGCGACCGGACGCCGAACGTCCGCAATCGGGGGTATTTTGCCGGCATGTCTGACTTCACGACCAAGGCGCTCACGCCGGCGACGTTCGACGACTTCGCCGCTCTCGTCGAGCGGAACAAGGGCATGTTCGCCAACTGCTGGTGCACGTGGTTCCACCCCGAGGACCGTGATCCGGACAGCACCATCGAGGACAACCGGGCGTTCAAGAAGCGCCGCGTGGACGAGGGGATCGCGCACGCCGCCCTGGTCTACGACGGCGACCTCGCCATCGCCTGGGCGGAGTACGGCACACCGGAGGAGCTGCCCGGCATCCACCACCGCAAGGAGTACCTCGCCACGGCCGAGCGGCTGCCCGACTACCGGGTCACCTGCATCCAGGTCGAGAAGGTCCATCGTGGCAAGGGCCTGGCGTCGGTCGCACTGCGGGGAGCCGTCGAGCTCATCGCGCAGGCCGGCGGAGGCGTGGTCGAGGGATACCCGCACGACACCGGCGGGGTGCGGAAGAAGAACTCGTCGTTCCTCTACAACGGGACCCGGACGATGTACGAGCGGGAGGGCTTCACCTACGACCGGCCCAAGGGCCTGGGCAACTGCGTGATGGTGCGCGAGGTGGCCCCGAGCCCCCGCGACTGAGGGGTCAGAGCTCCACGAGCCGCGTCATGACCGCACTCCGCGGCCGCACCCCGCGAGTGGAGGTCAGGGGTCCTTCTCCAGTCGTCGACGCACCACCCGCCGACGCAGGGTGGGCGAGGCCACGACCTCGTAACCGGCCTCGAGGAATATCTGCACCAGCCCGACCGACGCCTCGTCCCAGATCACGGTCTTGCCCGGTGGTGGCTCGATCGGGTAGCCCTCCAGGATGCGGGCGCCGACCTGCTCGCCGTACTCGACGGTGGCTGCGGCGAGCTCGTAGGTGAGCCCCGACTGGCGCCAGCCCTTGCGAACGACGAAACAGGTGACCGACCACACGCCCCCGAGCTCGGGGTCCATCCGCATCCACGGCTGCTTTCGGCTCCACAGTCTGGGGTAGTTCTCCCGGGGCTCGACGGCGACCCAGCCGGCCGCTTCGCCGTCGACGTACCCGATCAGCCCGGACGTCGGTCCGGTGCTGCCGCACGCGGTCTGTTCCAGCAGGGCGGCATCCCTCTGCTCCTGCGTGGTGTCGCGCCAGATCCACCCTGGCACCTTCATCGCCTGGCAACGGCACTTGCTGGCGCCCCCTGAGCCGAACACCGCTTGGACGTCATCGCTCGTTGCCTGGTTGGCCGGCAGCCACGTGAAGTCGGGCATTCGGGGTCCCCTGTCTCGAGCCGCTGTCGGAGGTATGCCCGCGATGGTGTCAGACGGCGCGGGACTGCGCCGTTTGCATCTGCTGGTGGAGCCATCGCGGTGCCATGGTGTCTGCGTGAACCGACCGTTGGGAGAGGAAGCCTCTCAAGCCTCCGACGGATTGCGGGCAAGGGTGCGCACGCCATTGGGGAGAGCCTTGGTCCTCGCCATGCTCACGTTGCTCGTGTGCGACGTCGTCGGTGGCTTCATTGCCGTCGCAACGGGGGTCGATACGTGGGGCCACGCATGGGGCTTCGACACCGAGTCCACGGTGCCGCTCCCAGTCGGCGTGGTGCAGCTCGCCCTGGCTTGGTTGGCCGGCCGCAACGTGCGGCCTCGTGTTGGTCTCACCGCGGCCGTGCTACTCAGCGCGTTCTGCCTGACCAGCCTGTTGTTCGGGTCGTTCGACGGCGACCTCAGGGGCAACATCGCGTCCGCCGGGTGGGTCTCCTGGGGAGTGGTCTGGGGATTCGTGCTGCTCGTGGTCACTGGGGTCGTCGGTGTGCTCGCCGCGGCCCAGGCAAGGCGGCTGAGCCAGCACCGCTGAGGGCCTCAAGTGCAGGTCGGCAGCTGGGGGCCTGACTCGAGCGACCCGGTTGAGATCTACCGGTTCATATAGACCCACGGCCTTCCGCCGCGTGGGGGTGGCCTTCTACTACTGTCGTTGGCGCGCAGGTAGACGGCCTGCCCAAAGGGGGCAACACATGTCGCACTCGTCGGTGTTGTACGTGGACTTCGACAATCTCATCATCGGCTTGAACGAGACGGATCCCTTGGCGGCAATCGAGTTTGCCTCCGACCCGGCGGGGTGGCTCACCAAGCTTCTGAGCCGCGCTGCTGACGACGGCGTCCGCAGATGGCTGGTTCGCCGCTGCTACCTGAACCCCAATGGGTTCATTGCAGACTCGAGCCGTCTGGACGAGCGCGGTCGGCCGAGCCGCATCTACTTCTCTCGACTGCGGGCTTTGTTGACGAGCGCTGGGTTCGAGGTGGTCGATTGTCCGGCCTTGACTGCGAGGGGCAAGAATGCGGCGGACATCCGGATCGTCCTGGACGTCGTGGACGCGCTCGACGCGGCTGTTCCCTACGACGAGTTCGTCATCGTGTCCAGTGACTCAGACTTCACCCCACTGATGCACCGCCTTCGGGCGGCGGACCGCCGGGTCGTCGCGGTGGCAGCGGAGACCTCCTCGTCTGCCTATCTCAGCGTGGTCGACAACGTTCTCACGACCGGCGATCTACTCGGCCTCATCAACTCGACAATTGTCGAGCGAGCGACACAAAGCGTGGCCGAAGCGTCCACGGCTGGTTCGGATCGTGCCGGGGACGCAACCTATGGCGACCTTCAGAGACAGTTCGAGGAGTTCCTGCGAAACGCCTACAGCGATGCTTCCGCCCCACTGAACCTGGCAGCCCTGGCCAGCGAGGTCAGGGACGCCGTGGGCGATGTGCCCCCGGACTACTTCGGGGCGGGGAGCTTCACCGCGGCGCTGGCGAGGATCGGTCTCGAGGGGGCAACCTTTGGACAACTCTTCGTTTGGGATCCCGCCCGACACACCCCACCCGCCGAACCGAAGGGCGACCAGCTGGCAGGTGCCCCTCAAGCCGTGCGACAGGTGTCGGCCGTGACAGGTCTGCCACGCCTCTCGACGGCGGACTGGGAGGCGCTGCATGACGTCCTGGCCACCTATGCCAGGACGCAGGAGTGGAACCTGATCGAATCGACCAAGTGGACCCGTGACCGGCTGGTTGACCAGGGGCAGCCGATCGGTCGTCTTGCGATCGGCTTCGTCGTCAAGGCGCTCTCAAGGACCACGGCTCCGCTCAGCCGCATCCCGGCGCCCACCGCCGGCGAAATCGCTGGAGCGTTGTCGTCCTCCATCATCGCTCGCGCGGCCGAAGCGGGCCTCGTGCTGTCCGACGATGAAGCGTCCGAGTTGGGGAAGTGGATGTCCGTGCCTGCAGTCGTCTCTCAGGTGGAATGACGGTTTCGGTCCAGCATCAGTACCCCGAGCCGTTTGTCCGGAAGGCCGGAACTTGCCGGATTTTCAATGCCTCCAACGAGGTTCGTGGCCGTTGACGCCCGGGGCACGCAGCGGGAGACTCCTTGGTGAGGGGCAATGGGAGGACCGATGTCCTGGAATCTGGCTGGAAGCTATGTCGAGACGTGTTCGTGCGAGCTCATGTGCCCGTGCAACCTGTCTCTCGATCACGGAGCCACCTACGACTTCTGTCGCGTGACGCTCGTGTTCAACATCCGCGAGGGAGCCGTCGATGGCACCGACATCTCGGGATGCAAGGTCGCGCTGATCGCCGACACCCCCAAGGTGATGACCGAGGGCAACTGGCGCGTGGGCGTCTTCGTCGACGACAGCGCGACCGACGCGCAGTTCGACCAGCTCGTGCAGGTCTTTGGTGGCCAGCTGGGTGGGCCCATGGCGGGTCTCGCGCCGCTGATCGGCGAGATGTTGGGCGTCGAACGCGCCACGATCGTCGTCGAGGACGATGGTCTGCGACACAGCGTCCGCATCGGCGACGCCATCGACTTCGAGATCGAGGACATCGTGCCGTTCGGGGTGGAGTCGGGGGAGCCGATCAAGTTCTCCGGCATGTTCCACCCGGTCGGCTCGGACCTCACCATGGCCGAGGCCAAGCGGTCGCGGATCAGCGCCTTCGGCATCGAGTACGAAGGGAAGACCGGGCTGTCGAAGTCGGACTTCGCGTGGACCGCCTGAGACGATGACCGACATCACGTCGGCGGCTCCACCAGCCCGCGGGGGTCTACGTCCTGCGCTCGTGGCCAGCCGCGCGCACTGGGGGCTGGTCGTGCTGCTCTTCGCCCTCGCCGGCGTCGCGTGGTGGTGGACGGTCGAGCTCATGCGCGGCATGGACAACGGACCGTGGACGGCCCTCGGCACGTTCGGCTGGTTCCTCAGCGTGTGGGTCGTGATGATGGCCGCGATGATGTTCCCGTCGGTCGCGCCGACGATCGCCCTCTACGCCAAGATGAGCGGAAGGTCGCGCCTGAGGCCATTCGTCTTCACTGGCGGTTACCTCGTGACCTGGGCTGGCGCCGGCGTCGTCGCCTTCCTGGTCGGGGGAGCGGTGAGCCGGCTGGCGGGAGGGGGGCTGTCGTGGGACCGCGCCGGGCGCCCCATCGCCGGAGCCGTGTTGGTCTTGGCTGCCGGCTACGAGCTGACCCCGCTCAAGAACGTCTGTCTCGGCAAGTGCCGGAGCCCGCTCGGCACCCTGCTCGGGTCATGGCGCGGCGGCTGGTCGGGCGCCCTCTGCATGGGCGCCACCAACGGCGCATGGTGCGTCGGGTGCTGCTGGGCCCTGATGGCGTCCCTGTTCGCGCTGGGAGTCATGAGCGTGGTCTGGATGGCAGTCGTCGCAGGCTTCATCGCGGTGGAGAAGCTGCTGCCGTGGGGGCGAACAGCCACGTACGGCACGGCCCTCATCCTGTTGGTGCTGGGAGTGCTGGTCCTCGTGGCGCCGGACGCGGTCCCCGGTCTGATGGTCCCCGGAAACGACTCCATGTCGATGACCTGAGGGCGGAGCCGACGCTTGTCCACGACGGTGACCGTGAGGAGGGCCGCGATGAACACGGTGGCAGGTCAATGCTCGAGACGCGTCTGGGTCGGTTCGGCCCTCTGCTTGGTCCTCCTCGGCACCGGTTGCGCTGGTGAGGAGAGTCCGACGAACCCAACCAGCAGGGCCGCCACAGCCACGAAGCCCGCGTCTCCGTACACGGGTTACCCGGACTCCGTCGCGGTGATCGGCCACTCGGCAGTGACGGGCGAAGGCACCCAGCCGGGCGGCCAGGAGGTCAAGGCCAACTCGTGGGCCACCGGCAGCAATCCTGAGGTGAACAGCATCTACCGTCGCCTCCTGCACGCACACCCTGCGATTGCGGGCCACGCCGTCAACTTCGGCACGGGGGGCGCCGACGTCGAGTCGCTTGCCGGGCAGGCTGAGGGGCTGATCGCGCAGGACCCACAGCCTGAGCTGGTCCTCATCGCGACCCTTGACGCGGACATCGCGTGTCCGGCCACCCAGGGCGACTTCGCTGCGTACGGCGAGGCCATCGGGAAGGTCCTCGAAGACCTGTCCACGAAGATGCCCGGCAGCCGATTCTTCATCACCACCCAGATCAGCACACCCAGTCGCGATGCCGCGGTGTACTCACGATCGGAGCGGGCACGCGTCGGGGGCACGGGTCCGTGCGCCTTCCTCGACCCGGAAGGCAACGTCGTCCCCACGGAGCTCAGACGGCTCGAAGCCGCGATCGCAGGATTCAAGACCCAGCTGACGAAGGCCTGTTCGCGCACCGACCGCTGCAGCACCGACCAGACCGGCCGGGGCTGGAGCATCCGTCGATCCGACTACAGCGACGACCTCAACCATCTCGACCTGAGTGGCCAGGCCAGATGGGCCGAGTACGTGTGGAGCCTGCTCCAGGAGGCCACCCTCGTCCCCGCCCACTAGCCGAGGTCGGGTCGTCGCTCACCGCGTCCGAGGGTTCTGGCCCGTTGCGGAGTCATCCGTTCGGCTTCGATCGACCCGGGATTGACGCAGGTGCAACCCGGTTGGGGCCTACGCTCCCTCCGTGACGCATCCACCCGGCAGCCGTGCAGCCCTGGCGCCCGCCACGGGCCGGCGAGCCGTGGTGGTGGCGGCGCTCCTCGCCTTGGTCGCCAAGCTCGCGCTCGCGGCCAGCACGGGCGGGACCCAGGACATGGGTGCCTGGAAGGCGTTCGCCGACGGGGTGCGTGAGCAGGGGCCGGTGGGGGTGTACGCCATCGACTTCTCCACCCGCGACGTCACGCAGTACAACCATCCGCCGCTGGTCGGGTACCTGCTCGAGGCCCTCGCCGCCTTGGAGCGCATCGGCGTGCCCCTGCAGTTCTCCCTGCGGGCGACGACCGCGATCAGCGATGTCGTGGGTGCGCTGGTCCTGTTCGAGATCCTCCGGCGACGCAAGTCGGTGGCAGCGGCGACGGTCGCAGGGATCGCCCTCGCGGCCAGTCCCATCCTCCTTCTGGTGTCCGGTTACCACGGCAACACCGACCCCCTGATGATGACGTTGCTCTGGCTGGGGGCCTTCCTCCTGGTCGACCGGCGGATGGCGGTGCTCGGCGGCATCGCCCTGGCGCTCGCCATCAGCGTGAAGCTCGCCCCGATCGTGGCGCTGCCGACTCTGGCGGCGTGGCTCCTGGGACGTCGGGAGCTTCGCCTCCTGCTTGGCGCGGCTGCCGGCTTCGTCGCCACCATCGCACTCGTCTGGGGGCCAGCCCTCGTGTCCGAGTGGGACGGCGTGCGGACCAACGTGCTCGGATACGCGGGGGTTGGTGACCGCCCATGGGGGCTGGTGAAGATGCTGGATGTGGTCAGTCTCCCCACGATGTCGGCCTGGTTGATCGGGCCGGGGCGTTACGCGATCCTCCTCGGCTGTGCGCTCGTCCCGGCCGTGCTGGTCTGGACCAGGCCGCGGGCCGCCATGGAGTGCGTTGCCCTCAGCCTCATCGCGTTCCTCGTCCTCTCACCTGCCTTCGGCGTGCAGTACCTTGCCTGGGCCGCCGCGGCCACGCTGGTCCTCCGGGCCAGGATCGCGCTCGTCTACAACATCCTCGGCGGGCTGTTCCTCTTCGCCGTGTATGCCGACTGGAACCACGGCCTGGACTGGAGCGGCGTTGCCAACGGCCAGCCGTTCAGGCCGATCGAGGTCATCGCCGGCGGAGTGTTGTGGGCGATCCTCGTCGTGGTGGTGTTCATCGGGCTACGCCGCGTCCTCGCCGCCGGGGCGGGCGAGGTCGGGGATCAGTCGCAGTTGCGGCCGTTGGTGGGCAACGCCTTCGCGGCCGGGCCGAACGCGGGGAGCAGCAGCGGCTCGGGTGCGTAGGCGTGGGGGATCAGGACCTCGATCGCCGGCTCTCGTCCGTAGGTCATGAACCGCACCCCGTCACTGAGCGGCTCGACGACCCAGTAGATGCCGTCGACGTCGAGGCACTCCTTGTCGGTGGGGCCGAGCGCGGGCCAGCCGCAGGTGGCGATGATGGCCGGGTCGCCCCAGGCAGCCGCGTCACCCTTCACGCCGCCGTTGGCGTCGACGCCCCGTCCCTCCTGACCCCCGACCTCGGCCGGCCACTGTGCGGTGGCGGGCTCGCACTCCGCCGTGTGCTGCGGAGGAAAGACCTCGACGAGGCCGGAGCACGCAGACAGCAGACCACCGGCCACCCCGAGGACGAGGAGGCCGGTGGTCGTGGTGCGGACTGGGCGCGCAGCCCTCAGGCGGGCAGCGCGACGCACGTCGGTCGAACGCTCAGACGTGGACGACGGTGCAAGTCAGGGTGCGGGTGATCCCCGGCACGTCCTGGATCTTGGCGATGACGAGCTTGCCCAGCTCGTCGACGGTGTTGGCCTCGACGCGGGCGATCACGTCGTAGGGACCAGTGACGTCCTCGGCCAGGACCACACCGGCAATACCGGCAATGGCCTCGGCAACGGACGCCGCCTTGCCGACTTCGGTCTGGATCAGGATGTAGGCCTGGACCACCACGTGGCACCTCACAGTTCTGTTAAAGGGTTCCGCTGTTGAAAGGCTCAGCTGTTCAAAGGTTCAGCTGTTGAGCAGAACGGATGTTCTTGACGGACGAGTGCGGTACTGCCGAGACCATGAGTCCCGGAGAACCACGCGGCCGGGGCGCACCTCGGCCACGCCAGACGCTACCGTGCCCGTGTCCCGCCCGTCTCCCCCGACCCGTCACGAGGAGGTCAAGTCATGGTCACGTCCGCCCGCACCCTGGCTGACGTCTCCGAGTCCGAGCTCCTGCGCGAGATCTTTCCGTTCTTCCCTCCGTCGGCAGCACTGTCGGTCGGGCCCGGCGACGATGCAGCAGTCCTGCGCACCGGCCCCGCGACCGTGGCCACGACCGACTCGATGGTGCGGGGCCGTGACTGGCTCGACGAGTGGTCGACGCCGGGCGACGTGGCGACCAAGGTCCTCACGCAGAACCTCGCCGACGTCGCCGCCATGGGCGCGACGTCGACCGCGATCCTCGTGTCGCTGGTGGCGGAGACTGCCACGCCGCTCGGCTGGGCGGTGGAGTTCGCCCGGGTGCTGGGGGAGCGGGCCTCCGCGGCCGGAGTCGTCGTCGCCGGCGGCGACCTGTCCTCGGCCCCGACCGGTGTCCTGCTGGTGTCGGTGACCGCACTGGGCGACCTCGGCGACCGCAAGCCGGTGCTGCGCAGCGGCGCTCGCCCCGGGCACGTCGTGGCCGTCAACGGCACCCTCGGCCGCTCAGCGGCCGGTCTGGCGTTGCTCCAGGGTGGCGCCGACCCGCTGACCGTCGCGGACGGCATACCTCGCTCGTGCCTGGCTCACCACCTGCGTCCGGTTGCGCCGCTGGCGGCCGGACCAGAGGCTGCCCGCGCCGGCGCCACCGCGATGATCGACCTGTCTGACGGGCTGCTGCGCGACGGTCACCGCGTCGCCGAGGCGAGCGGCGTGCGCCTCGCGCTGTCCCCGACGGGCCTCCTCGACGACTACGCGGCCCTCGAGCCCGTCGTCGGCGACGCCGCGTGGGAGTGCGTGCTCGCCGGGGGTGAGGAGCACAGCCTGCTCGCGACCTTCCCGGGGTCTGTCCCCGACGGCTGGCGCACCATCGGCGTCGTGGAGGCCGGCGACGGCGTCACCTTCGACGGAGCCGTCCAGCAGCCGCGCGGCTGGGATCATTTCGGGGGCTAGCAGGAGATCGATACCTCCGGGCGTAGCAGGAAATCGATACTTCCGGGCGTAGCAGGAAAATCGATACTTCCGGGGCTAGGGGGCATGAAAGAAGCCGACCTCCCGGTGGGAGATCGGCTTGTTTCGGTATGCCGCAGGGGCAGGGTCAGCGCTTGACCTTGCCGGCCTTGAGGCACGAGGTGCAGACGTTGAGACGCTTCGGGGTCACGCCCGCGTCGCCCACCAGCGCCTTGACGCGCTGGATGTTGGGGTTCCAGCGACGCTTGGTGCGGCGGTGCGAGTGCGAAATGTTGTGACCGAAGCCCGGTCCCTTGCCGCAGACATCGCAGTTGGCAGCCACGGGTGTTCTCCTGAAATCGATTGGTACAAGAATGGGGTGGTCCGTGGAGTCTCCTCGCGCGGGCACAGGCCAGCGACGCAGAGGTCCACGGGAACCGGTCAAGCGTAGCCGAGGTGTGGCGCAACGGCCAAAACGGGGCCGCTGACGGAGTCTGCGGCTAGCCTGCCACCGTGCTCGAAGCCCTCACCGCCGTGGACGCGAGGCGATGGGCCGTGCTCACTCGCGCCGCCTTCGCCGCCCGGCGGGCCGAGATCGACGCGCTCAACGTCTACCCAGTCCCGGACGGCGACACCGGCACCAACCTCTACCTCAGTCTCGACGCCGCCCTCGACTCGGTCCGCACCGAGCACGAGAAGGCCGGCATCCTCGGGGCGGCCACCCTGGAGCAGGAGTGCTCGGCGCTGGCCCGCTCGCTGCTGCTGACCGCGCGGGGGAACTCCGGGGTCATCCTCAGCCAGCTCGTGCGCGGGTTCGCCGAGGCGATCGCCGAGTCGGGGCAGGACCGGGCCGGCGCCGACACCATCGCCGACGGCCTCGAACGCGCCAGCCAGCGGGCCTACGCGAGCGTCACCCACCCCGCCGAGGGCACGATCCTGACCGTGGCTCGGGCGGCTGCCGCTGCTGGCGCGGCCGCAGTCGACCGCGGGCTCGTGGCGGTGGCCGAGGACGCCCTCGACGCCGCGACCGAGGCACTGCGGGCCACCACCGCCCAGCTCCCGGCGCTGGAGCGAGCCGGCGTGGTCGACGCGGGCGCGGCGGGCTACCTCCTGCTGCTCGAGGCGCTCGCACGGGTGGTGCACCAGGACGGCACGCACGTGGGTGAGCGCATGGAGGTGTTCGCGGACGACTCGATGCGCCGCCGCGAGGACTGGAGCCAGGTCGGCGGGGTGGTCGAGCCGATCGGCGCCACCGGGGGAGCGCCCACCGGGGAGGGCGACTTCGTCCTTGGCGGGCCGGCATACGAGGTGATGTACCTGCTGCGCGACACCGACGAGGAGCGGGTGGCCACCCTCACGTCGACCCTCGACGGGCTCGGCGACTCGCTGCTGGTGGTCGGGGGGCCCGACCTGTGGAACGTCCACGTCCACGTCGACGACGTGGGTGCGGCCGTGGAGGCGGGGATCGACGCCGGTCGCCCCTACCGCGTGCGGGTCACCCATTTTGATGTTGGGGGTGGTCGTGCCGTTCACGGTGGTGGCCAGGGTCAGATCGGTCGGGCGACGCCGGCGGCCACGGTGGCCGTCGTGGCGTGTGCGGCAGGTCCGGGGCTGGCCGCGGTGTTCGAGGAGGCGGGTGCAGTCGTCGTGTCCAGCGGACCCGGACATCGTGCTTCGGCGGGCCAGCTCCTCGACGCCGCCCGCGCGGCGCATGCCCTCGAGGTCGTCGTCCTCCCCAACGACGGCGACACGGTGATGGCGGCCGAGGCGGCAGCCAGCGCCGCCGAGCAGGAGGGCCTCACCCTCCACGTGGTCCGCTCACGGACCGCAGTGCAGGGACTGGCGGCGCTCGCCGTCTTCGACGCGACGGCCTCCGGCTCCCGCAACGCCGCGCAGATGTCGCACGCCGCCGCGGCCACCCGTCACGGGGCTGTGGCCGTCGCCAGCAAGCAGGCCCTCACGAGCGCCGGCCCCTGCGAGGCCGGCGACGTGCTGGGTGCCGTGGCCGGTGACGTCGTCATCGTGGGGTCCGACCTCGAGGACGTCGCCGTCGAGGTGGTGGCGCGGCTGCTGAGCAGCGGCGGCGAGCTCGTCACCGTGATCGCCGGTGCCGACGCGCCCGAGGGCCTTGCCGAGGCCCTGGGGGCGCGGATCGAGCGGGGACACCGCGACGTCGAGGTCAGCGTCATCGACGGGGGCCAGCCGCACTACCCGCTGCTGCTCGGGGTCGAGTAGGCGTGGTCGACGAGCGCACCAAGCTGGACAAGCTGCTCGGCGTGCGGACCGCAGGCAACCTCGCCAAGCACCGTGACCTCGTGACGGTCGGCGACCTCCTCGAGTTCTGGCCGCGTCGCTACCTCGAGCACACCTCCGACCTGTCCGACCTGCACGTCGGGAAGTACGTCGTGGCCGTCGCCGAGGTCAAGACCGCCGTGACGCGGCGCATGCAGAAGCGACGCGGCGAGATGCTCAACGTGACCATCACCGACGGCCGCAACGAGGTCGACATCGCGTTCTTCAAGGCGTGGGGGCACAAGGACGCCCTCGTCCCGGGTGTCCGCGCGGTCTTCGCGGGTGAGGTCGGCCTGTACGGCCGGAGGTGGCAGCTCACCCACCCCGCCTACCAGCTGGTCGAGGGCGACCTCGGCGTCGCTGCCACCGACCGGGGTCCGATCCCCGTCTACCTCCAGGTCAAGGGACTGCAGAACTGGACCGTCGCCGAGTGCGTGCGGATCGTCTTCGACCACCTCGAGGACGTGCCCGAGCCGTTGCCTGCCACCCTGCGCAGGCGACACGGGCTGCCCGGGCGGCTCGAGGCCCTGCGCGGCATCCACGTCCCCAGGGCCTTCCCCGAGGTGCCGCGGGCCAGGCAGCGGCTGCGCTACGAGGAGGCGCTGGTCTTCCAGACCCTCCTCGCCCAGCGGCGGGCACGGCAGGCTGCTGACCGCACGGTCGCGCGCACTCCGCGGGAGGGAGGGCTGCTCGCGGCGTTCGACGCCCGACTGCCGTTCGAGCTGACCGACGGGCAGAAGGCGGTCGGTGCCACCCTGGCCGAGGAGCTCGCCAAGGACGTGCCGATGAACCGCCTGCTCCAGGGCGAGGTCGGGTCGGGCAAGACGATCATCGCGCTGCGGGCCATGCTCGCGGCGGTCGACTCCGGTGGCCAGGCGGCCCTCCTGGCGCCCACCGAGGTCCTGGCGGCGCAACACCACCGGTCGATCACGCAGATGCTGGGCGACCTCGCTGAGGGAGGCTTGCTCGGGGGCAGCGCCATCGGCACGCGGGTCGCACTGCTGACCGGCAGCCAGGCCACGGCGGCACGCCGAGACAACCTCCTGCAGGCAGCCAGCGGCGATGCCGGCATCGTCATCGGGACGCACGCGCTGATCCAGGAGAAGGTGCAGTTCCAGGACCTCGCGCTGGTCGTCGTCGACGAGCAGCACCGGTTCGGTGTTGAGCAGCGAGATGCCTTGCGGGAGAAGGGATCCCAGCCCCCTCATGTGCTTGTCATGACGGCGACACCCATCCCGCGCACCGTCACCATGACGGTCTTCGGCGACATGGAGACCTCGACCCTGGCCGAGCTCCCGCGCGGTCGCTCACCCATCGCGACGCACGTCGTGCCGGCCGACCGGGGAGGGTGGGTGCAGCGCACCTGGGAGCGAGTCGCGGAAGAGGTGCGCTCGGGTCGACAGGCGTACGTCGTCTGCCCGCGGATCGGCGACGGCGACTCCCAGGCCGCCGGCTCTGCGGCGGGGACGGCTGACGAGGAGGAGATCTCCGACGTCGTCGCCCCCGGGGACGACGACGGCGACGAGCGCGAGGTCGCCGCACCGCCGCGCGAGATGGCGAGCGTGTATGCCGTGGAGGCGACCTTGCGTGCCAACCCCGCGCTCGAGGGGCTCTCGATCGCGGTCCTGCACGGCCGGATGGCCCCCGAGGACAAGGACGCCGTGATGAGCGCATTCACCGCGGGTCGCATCGACGTCCTGGTCTCGACGACCGTCATCGAGGTCGGGGTCGATGTCCCCAACGCCACGGTCATGGTCGTCGTGGACGCCGACCGGTTCGGCGTCTCTCAGCTCCACCAGCTGCGCGGGCGCGTCGGGCGTGGTGTCCACCCCGGGCTCTGCCTGCTCATGACGTCGTCCGAGGCGGAGGCGTCGGTCGAGCGCCTCGAGGCGGTGGCGGCCACCAACGACGGCTTCGAGCTGGCCCGCCTCGACCTCGAGCTGCGTGGCACCGGTGACGTCCTCAGCGGCCGGCAGAGTGGGGGCGGCCGGTCCGGACGGGCGATGGGTCGGGGGAGCTTCCGGTTCCTCTCGCTGGTGCGCGACGAGGAGGTCATCCTCCAGGCGCGGGAGGACGCCGCCGAGCTGGTGGCGGCCGACCCAGAGCTCACGGATCACCCCGAGCTGGCGAAGGCCGTCGCGGAGCGGGTCGACGCCGAGCAGGCAGCCTTCCTCGACCGTGGCTAGTGCTACGACACTGCTCGCCCGGAGCGAGCAGTGTCGTAGCACCGCGCCGACGCCGCCTTAAAGAGGGGCGCGGTTGGCCCGCGGCGCAATACGCTCGACGGATGCTGCTCTCGCATGACGATCAAGGTTCTGGTCCCGCGGTCGTGCTGCTGCACGCGGGGGTGGCCGACCGCAGGATGTGGGACGCCGTCACGCCGGCCCTGACCCACGCGTTCCGGGTGATCAGGCCCGACCTGCGGGGCTTCGGCCAGACCCCGCAGCCGCCCGGGCCGTACGCGGACGCCGACGACGTGGACGCCTTGCTCGACTCGCTCGGGGTCGTCGATGCCGCAGTCGTGGGGTCGTCGTTCGGCGGGCGTGTGGCGATGGAGCTGACCACGCTGCACCCGGCCAGGGTGTCCTCCCTGGTCCTCATGTGCACCGCCTATCGGGGGCTGGAGCCGACCGAGCTGGTGAAGGCGTTCGGCGCCGAGGAGGGCCGGCTGCTCGAGGCCGGGGACGTCGACGGAGCGGTGGCGCTCAACGTCGACACGTTCCTCGGCCCCGAGGGCGATGCAGCGGCGCGGGCCCTCCTGACGCTGATGCAGAAGCGGGCCTTCGACGTGCAGCTCGCTGCCGACGAGGCCGACCCCGGCCCCGAACCGCGCCGGGTCGACGTGGATCCCACGACCATCGCCGTGCCCACGGTCGTGGTGTCGGGAGCCCACGACCTCGACCACTTCGTTGAGGTGGCCGCGCTGTTGGGCGAGCAGATCCCGGGCGCGGAGACGGTCGAGCTCGACTGGGCCGGACACCTGCCTGCCCTCGAGCGCCCGGACGCCGTGATCGCGCTGCTGCTCGACGTGCTCCGCGACGACCCGACGGTGCACGCACCCTGACCCACGCCACTGCTACCTTGCCGCCGTGACGCGCATCATCAGCGGCCGCGCCGGAGGCATGCGGCTCGCCACCCCGGCCGGCTCCGGCACCCGGCCCACGAGCGACCGCGTCCGGGAGGCGCTGTTCTCGCGCCTCGAGCACCTCGAGGTGCTCCTCGGCGCGAGAGTCGTTGACCTGTATGCCGGTTCAGGGGCTCTCGGTCTCGAGGCGGCCAGCCGAGGAGCCGCGACCGTGCTGCTCGTGGAGTCGGACAAGGCCGCCGCCAAGGTGACCCGACAGAACGCCGACACCCTCGGCATACCGGGAGCCACGGTGCGGCACGCCACCGTGCAGCGCGTGCTGGCGACGCCGCCCTCAGCGCCGCAGACCCTGGTCTTCCTCGACCCGCCGTACGAGCTCAGCGAGGAGGCGCTCACCGCCGACCTCACGGCGCTGACGACGGGTGGTTGGCTCGCTCCCGACGCGCTCGTGGTCGTCGAGCGTTCGGCCCGCTCACCGGAGCCGGCCTGGCCCGAGGCCCTGGAGCGCGAGGGCGAGCGCCGTTACGGCGAGACGAAGATCTGGTTCGCTGGGCCACGCACCCCTGATGTCGTCGCCTGACGCCTGACGACGGACGACGGACGACGCAACGACGGACGACGCAACGACGCACGACGCAACGACGCACGACGCAACGACGCACGACGCAACGACGCACGACGCGACAGAGCCCGACCGCACCGCGGTCGGGCTCTGTCAGTGTTCCGGGTCGGTCAGACCGCGGGGGAGGTGGGCAGGAGGCTGAACTGCACCCCGCCCGTCTCGTCCACCGCGGCGTCGAGCACCTGGTCGCCCAGGGCGACGGCGGCGGTCTCGTCGAGGTAGACCTTCGCGCCGTCCTGCTCGACGACGGCGTCACCGGGCAGCGCCTGCTCGGCGGTGGTGACGGTCAGGCCGCCGGAGTCGACGCCCTCCTGGCTGAACCGCAGACCAGCGTCCTCGGTGCTGAGGTTCTGGTCGACGAGGGTCTTCACGATCGTGCTGGCGTTCTCGGTCAGGGTGAGCATGGGGGCTCTCCTTCTGTGCCAATGAGTCAGGCGTCGAGGTCAGGACCCCTCCACCGTGTCGCACCCAGCGCAGGGACACCAAAACGGGCGTCCGATGGGTGGGACCAGCCGTCTCACCGAGCCCCGAGATGTGACATCAGCGCAGGTGGGAGAGGGTATGGGCATGACGACCTACGAGATCCCCCGCCCCATCGACGGCGACGTCGTCGAGCTGATCCTCGACGACCACCGCCTGTTCGAGGCCCTCCTGCGAGACCTGCGCGATGCCACGGCCGACCGCGAGACCGCGCGCGAGACGCTGTCCAGCGTGCTCATCGCCCACGGCGAGGCCGAGGAGGAGAAGGTCTACAGCCAGCTGAAGAGCAAGCGCGCCATCACCGCCCACGAGGCCGAGCACGGCGAGGAGGAGCACGCCGAGGGCAACGAGGCCCTGCTCGCGCTCCTGGAGTGCAAGGGCACCGACACCCAGAAGTTCGACCACGCGGTCGAGGCGCTCGCCAAGGCCCTCAACCACCACATCGGTGAGGAGGAGCAGACGATCCTCAACCCGGCCCGTGAGGACGTGTCGGAGCAGGTCCGCCAGGACCTCGGCGTCGCGTGGGCCGCCCGCCGCAACGAGCTGCTCGACGAGGGTGCCGGGTCGATCACCAACGTCCGCAAGATCGTCGCCCGGGCGCACCAGGAGGGCCTCCTCCCCGCCGACGAGGAGGAGGACGAGTAGCCGGCAACGGAGTTCGACGGGGACAGCCGCGCTGCTAGCGTTCCCGTGTGAGCAGCGCTGAGACCACGCAGGCCGGGCCCGTGCAGGTAGGGGCCCGGCGGTGTGTGTGCCCCGGCTCCTACGACCCGGTGACGCTCGGTCACACCGACGTCATCCGGCGGGCGGCGGCCCTCTACGACGAGGTCGTCGTCGCCGTCCTGCACAACCCGGCCAAGCGCGGCACCTTCACCCCCGAGGAGCGGCGCGACCTCATCCTCGACTCGTGCGTCGACCTCCCGAACGTGCGCGTCGAGCTGTTCGCCGGCCGGCTGCTGGTGGACGTCGCGCGTGAGGTCGGGGCGAGCGCGATCGTCAAGGGACTGCGGGGTGGCACCGACTTCGCCTACGAGCTGCCGATGGCCCTGATGAACCGTCACCTCACAGGGATCGAGACCGTCTTCCTGCCCGGCGACCCAAGCCTCGAACACATCTCGAGCTCGCTGGTCAAGGAGGTCGCGACCCACGGTGGCGACATCTCCGGGCTGGTCAGCGATCGCGTCCGGGACGCGCTGCTGGCGCGCCTGCTGGAGCGGTGACCTGACCTCGACGGACCCCCGGACGCCCCGCTTC
Organism: Pedococcus sp. P5_B7; assembly: GCF_054049895.1. Lineage (NCBI taxonomy): Bacteria > Bacillati > Actinomycetota > Actinomycetes > Micrococcales > Intrasporangiaceae > Pedococcus > Pedococcus sp. P5_B7. The sequence continues at coordinate 498,701 of NZ_JBFULM010000002.1, read as the reverse complement.
CGGCCCGACATCGAAGGGCTGCGCGCCGTCGCCGTCCTGCTGGTGGTGCTCTACCACGCAGGCCTGCCGCTCCCGAACGGCTTCCTCGGGGTCGACGTCTTCTTCGTCATCTCCGGTTTCCTCATCACGGGCATCCTGGTGCGGGAGCTCGTCACCACCGGCACGATCAGCTGGGCCCGGTTCGTCGGCCGGCGGATCCGGCGGCTGCTCCCCGCCGCGATCCTCGTCCTCGTCGTGACCGCGCTGGTCGCGTGGTTCGTCGTGCCCGGGCTGCGGCGCCGCGACATCGGCACCGACGTCGCCGGGGCCGCGCTCTACGTCGTGAACTGGGTGTTCGCCCACCGCGCCGTCGACTACCTCGCCTCCGACAGCATCCCCTCACCGGTACAGCACTTCTGGTCGCTCGCCGTCGAGGAGCAGTTCTACGTCGTGTGGCCGCTCGCCCTGATCGCACTCGCCGTGGTCATGAAGCGGCTGGGCCGCCGAGCCGGGGTGGGGGTCGTGGGTGGGCTCCTCGCCGCCATCGCGCTGCCCTCCTTCGGGTATGCCGTGTGGCTGGGTCACGTCGACCCAGACCGCGCGTACTTCGTCACCACCACCCGCGCGTGGGAGCTCGGGGTGGGTGCGGCGCTCGCGGTCTGGTGCGCCGGCAGGGAGCCGGCCACGCGGCATACCGAAGGGCTTGTGGGCGCGGGAACAGGGACCCGCACTGTCGCGTGGGCCGTGCTCGGCTGGGCGGGGCTCGCCGCTGTCGTCGGGTCGGCGGTCTGGCTGCCGGCCGGTGCGACCACGCCCGGACCGTGGACGCTGGTCCCGACGGTGGGAGCCGCGGCGGTGCTGCTCGCCGGCTGGTCAGGTGCCCCGGGCGGACCGGTCCGGGTGCTCGGCAGTGCCCCGATGGTCTGGGTCGGGGGGCTCTCGTACTCGATCTACCTCTGGCACTGGCCCTCGCTGGTGCTGACCGAGTGGGCCCTCGACGGCATCACGACGACCCAGCGGGTGCTGGTCCTGGTGGTGTCGTTGCTGCCCGCCTGGGCGAGCCACCGGTTCCTCGAGAGCCCGATCCACCACAGCCGGGCGCTGGCCGCGCGCACCCGGCCGGTGCTCGCCCTCGGCGTCGCCCTGTCGGCCGTGGGCGCGCTGGCGGCCATCCCGCTCGTCACCGCTGAGTCGCCCTTCCGCACGACGCCGATGGCCGGCGCCAGACCGTCGGTCGACACCTTGGGCGCCACGACCCTCTCGTCACCGCCGAGCACTGACCCCGCGAGGTATGCCGTCGACGACTGGGACTGGCTCACTCCCGACCCGCAGCTCGCCGGCACCGACCGCCCCGCCGCCGACGTCGACCGCTGCCAGGTGGACCGGTTGGTCGAGGAGCCGGTGGCGTGCGAGTTCGGCGTCGCCGACGGCCCGACCACGGTGGCCCTGGTGGGTGACTCCAAGGCCATGCAGTGGCTGCCCGCGCTGGAGCGGCTGGCTCCTGCCCGTGGCTGGCGGATCGTGACCTACGGCAAGTCCTCCTGCGCGCTGGCCGCCGGCCACGCCCAGAACGAGGGCCGGCCCTACCCGGCCTGCGACGAGTGGAACCGGCGGGTCGCCGACCGGTTGCGCACGGACCCGCCCGACCTCCTCCTCACCTCCGGGTATGCCGCGTCGGCCTGGGACGGCGCCCACGCCACCCGGGCGGCCCTGGTCTCCGGGCTGGCAGCCCGCTGGTCGCAGCTGCGCGAGGCCGGGGTGTCCGTCGTGGTGCTGGGGGACAGCCCGCTGTCGCCCGACGACCTCGACGTGTGCACCGCCCGCCACCCCCACCAGCTGAGCCGGTGCGCCTTCGACCGGGCTGCAGCGGTGGCCGGGAGCGGGCTCCCCACCCAACGCGAGGCGGCGGCCTCGTCAGGCACCCCGCTGGTCGACCTCACCCCGTGGATCTGCCCGGTGGAGGAGTGCCCCGTGGCGATCGGGAACGTGTCGATCCACCGCGCGGGTGACCACCTCACGGCCACCTACGTGCGGACCCTGGCCCCCGTGCTGGGGGAGGCGCTGGTGCGCGCCGTCCCGTCAGCTGTGCCACGCTGAAGCCCGCCGGCTGGGACGGACCGGGCCGGGCGGCATACCCGCGCATTTGGGGGAGTGGCCCGTGCTCCGGTAATCTCGTGCGTCGGTCTTGTCCTCGCCCGAGGTGAAGTCCGAGTCACTCGACGTCTGCTGGAGCCATGGAACACCTGAACCCCCGATCGCCGCTGGTCTTCGACACCACGGACCTCGGTCGGCGACCCGGTTCCATGGAACGCCTCCAGCGCACCGTCGAGGCACCTGCCGACTTCGGCACGGGCGTCATCGCGGTCCCGGAAGGGGCCCCGATCGAGCTGGAACTCCGGCTCGAGTCCGTCGTCGAGGGCGTGCTGGTCACCGGCTCGGCCCGAGCCACGGCAACCGGCGCCTGCGTGCGGTGCCTGGATCCCGTCAGCCACGAGGTTGTCGGACACTTCCAGGAGCTGTTCGCCTACGCCGATCGCGCGGCCCACCACCGTGAGGTGGGCGCGGACGACGACGAGACCGAGGAGCACGTGCTGGAGGGCGACCTGTTCGACCTCGAGCCCGTGCTCGTGGACACGGTGGTGCCTGCACTGCCGTTCCAGCCCGTGTGCCGGGAAGACTGTCCGGGTCTGTGCTCCGAGTGTGGAGCGCACCTGGCGGACGACCCCGACCACCACCACGAAGTGCTTGACCCCCGGTGGGCCGCGCTCAGCGCGCTGTCCCCCGACACCACCCAGAGCAACACCGAAGAGAAGAGGAACTGACGTGGCTGTCCCCAAGCGGAAGACGTCGCGCTCCAACACCCGTTCGCGTCGTGCGAACTGGAAGGCGACGGCGACCACGCTCACCACGTGCCCGCAGTGCAAGGCTGCCATGCAGCCCCACATCGCCTGCCCGTCCTGTGGCACCTACAAGGGCCGTCACTACACGCCGGCCGAGCGCACCGAGCACCAGGGCTGAGCCGGTCTGAACCTCGCGTGAGTACCCCTCAGTCCCCCATCGGGGACAGCGCGATGCAGCGGCCCGTCGACGGCTTCGTCCAGCACCTCACCGAGGTGGTGGACGGAACGATCGACGAGTCGCTGCTTCTGCGTGCCCTCACGCACCGGTCGTACGCGTACGAGAACGGCGGACTGCCCAACAACGAGCGCCTCGAGTTCCTCGGCGACTCGGTGCTGGGGCTGGTCGTCACCGACACCCTCTACGCCACCCACCCCGACCTGCCCGAGGGCCAGCTGGCCAAGCTGCGCGCCGCGGTGGTCAACATGCGTGCCCTCGCCGATGTCGCCCGCACCCTGGGCCTCGGCGACCACGTGATGCTGGGGCGTGGTGAGGAGAGCACCGGGGGCCGCGACAAGGCCTCGATCCTCGCCGACACGATGGAAGCCGTCATCGGGACGGTCTACCTGTCGTGCGGCATGCCCGCGGCGGCCCGGCTGGTGCACCACCTGCTCGACCCGCTGATGGCCGCCAGCGCCACCCTCGGCGCCGGGCTCGACTGGAAGACCAGCCTCCAGGAGCTGTCCGCCGCCACGGCCAAGGGCGTGCCCGAGTACCGCGTGGACGAAGAGGGCCCCGACCACGAGAAGACCTTCCACGCCCGCGCCGTCGTCGGCGAGGAGGTGCTGGGGGCCGGCAGCGGCCGCTCCAAGAAGGAAGCTGAGCAGCGCGCCGCCGAGCTGGCCTGGCGGGCCCTGACGGCCCGCGCGGGCGACCTCACCGGTGCCGGCGACCCCATCGCCTCGGCCGACGAGGATGCCGTGGCGGGCTCGCCCTCCTAGGCGAGCACCCGGCATACCCGACGTCAGTCGGAGCCGGCCCGCAAGGGTGTCGGGCCCGCATGCTTGAGTTGCCCCATGCCTGAGCTGCCCGAGGTCGAGGTGGTCCGTCGTGGTCTGGACGACCACGTGGTCGGGCGCACGATCGCGGACGCCGAGTTCCGCGGCGAGCGCGTGGCCCGCCGGCACCTGCGCGGCCCGCTCGACCTCACCGCCCAGCTCGCGGGCAACCACGTCGAGCAGGCCCGGCGACGGGGGAAGTACCTCTGGCTGGTGCTGCGCGCGCCCGACGGCCACCGGCACGGGCTGATCGCCCACCTGGGCATGAGCGGGCAGCTGCTCGTCGAGGCGGCCGACGCGCCGGAGGAGAAGCACCTGCACGCGCGGTTCACCTTCGCCGACCGCGGGCCGGAGCTGCGCTTCGTCGACCAGCGGACGTTCGGGGGGATGGCGTTGGCCGAGCTGACCGACGACCTGGTCCCCGAGACGATCGCCCACATCGCGCCCGACCCGTTCGAGGCGGGCTACGACCGGGCCGCCGTCGTCCGTCGGATGAAGTCCCGCGACTCCGCGGTGAAGCGGGCGCTGCTCGACCAGACGCTCGTCGCTGGGATCGGCAACATCTATGCCGACGAGGCCCTCTGGCGGGCGCAGGTGCACGGCGAGCGGCTCTGCTCCTCGCTCACCAAGCCGACCCTGTCACGCGTGCTCGACCATGCCCACGACGTGATGCTGGCGGCCCTCGGCGAGGGCGGGACGAGCTTCGACGCCTTGTACGTCAACGTCAACGGGGCGTCGGGCTACTTCGACCGGTCGCTCCACGCGTACGGGCAGGAGGGTCGTCCGTGCGACCGCTGCGGCACCCTGATCCGGCGCGAGGCCTTCATGAACCGCTCGTCGTTCTCGTGCCCGCGGTGCCAGCCGCGCCCCCGGCCACGGCGCGGCTGACAGCAGGGGCCCCGGGGTTGTACAACTGAACCGAGAGGGTGGTGCAGATGGATCACAACGGTCCGGCCAGGGCAGTCGTCTGGGTGCACGGTCGGGTGCAGGGTGTCGGGTTCCGCTGGTGGACCCGCGCGCGGGCGCTCGAGCTCGGCCTCGTCGGCCATGCCCGCAACGCCGGGGACGGCCGCGTCGAGGTGGTCGCGCAGGGCGACGAGGAGCGGATCCGTGAGCTGGTCGCGCTGATCGAGGAGCGACCCTCCCAGCACCTGCGGCCGGGCGAGGTCCAGCAGTGCGTGACCACGTGGGGTTCTCCCAAGGACGGGCTGGTCGGGTTCGTGGAGAAGTGACCGCCTCGAGCAGTCACCGCGTCGAGCAGTGACCGCGTCGAGAAGTGATCGCGCCGGGAAGTGACCTGACCGGGAAGTGACCTGACCGGGAAGTGACCTGACCGGGAAGTGACCGGGTCGCGAGTGAGCGTGGTTGCGGCAGTTTGCCCACTGCGGCATTGACCGGCTGTGGTCCGGATGTCACCCTGAGAGATGCCCGGACGTGAAGCCGGATGAGATGCCGGAACGGGCACCCGCAGGACGCGACCCCCACGTCTGCGGAGAAGGAGTCGACATGGCCAAGGCCCTGGTGGGCTATCGCGTGGCGTCTGACCCGCGACTGATGCTCGAGACCATCGAACTGCGTCGCCGGGTGCGGGACCTCGAGTTCCTCGTCGACAGACTGCAGCGCGACAACGACAAGCTGCGTGAAGATCTGAGACACCCCGACGCCGTCGCAGCCGGCGTGCCTACGATTGCCGGGTGAGCTCGACCGCATCGACGCCCGGTTCGTCCCGTTCAACTGGTTCGACCCCTGACGATCTGCTGCGCCTTCGGGCGAGCATCGACAACATCGACGCGGCCCTGATCCACCTGCTCGCCGAGCGCTTCAAGTGCACCCAGCAGGTGGGTGAGCTCAAGGCCCGCGAGGGTATGCCGCCCGCTGACCCCACGCGCGAAGAGGCCCAGATCGCGCGGCTGCGCGACCTCGCCGACCAGGCCGGGCTCGACCCGACGTTCGCCGAGAAGTTCCTCAACTTCGTGATCGCCGAGGTCATCCACCACCACGAGGCCATCGCCGGCTCCTGACCCTGCGCACTTCTGGCCACTGGTGTCGCACGTGGTGCTCATTCCGGGGGTCTGCTGCCGCACAGCTGGCCAGAAGTGGGGAAAGGGAGTGGCGCGGCATACCTCTGGAGCCACTTGTGTCACACGAGGCACAGGCAACGCAGGGCGGCGGAAGGTGCCGGGACCACGCGCGGACCGCGGGTAGGGTGGCCCACGCACAGACCGCCCAGGCAGACAGCAAGTCAGGCCACCCCGCATCTCACCAGGAGCCGACCCGCTCGTGTACGTCAAGAGCCTCACCCTGAAGGGCTTCAAGTCCTTCGCCTCGGCGACCACGATGCGTCTCGAGCCGGGCATCACCTGCATCGTCGGCCCGAACGGCTCGGGCAAGTCCAACGTCGTCGACGCGCTCGCCTGGGTGATGGGTGAGCAGGGCGCCAAGAGCCTGCGCGGCGGCAAGATGGAGGACGTCATCTTCGCCGGTACGTCCGGCCGCGCGCCGCTGGGTCGCGCCGAGGTCGCGCTGACCATCGACAACTCCGACGGTGCCCTGCCGATCGACTACACCGAGGTCACGATCGCGCGGACGATGTTCCGCAACGGCGGCTCCGAGTACGCCATCAACGGCACGTCCTGCCGACTGCTCGACGTCCAGGAGCTGCTGTCCGACTCCGGCATCGGCCGCGAGATGCACGTCATCGTCGGCCAGGGCCAGCTCGACGCCGTGCTGCGCGCCACCCCCGAGGAGCGCCGCGGCTTCATCGAGGAGGCGGCTGGCGTCCTCAAGCACCGCAAGCGCAAGGAGAAGGCGCTCCGCAAGCTCGAGTCGATGGAGGCCAACCTCACCCGGGTCAACGACCTCACCGGTGAGATCCGCCGCCAGCTCGGCCCCCTGGGACGCCAGGCCGAGGCCGCTCGCAAGGCCGCCGTCATCCAGGCCGACGCCCGTGACGCCCGCCTGCGCCTGCTCGCCGACGACCTCGTCCAGCTGACCTCGACCCTCGAGCAGGAGGTCGCCGACGAGACCGCCTTGGTCGCCAAGCGCACCGAGGTCGAGGAGGGCCTGGCCACGCTGCGCAGCCGGCTCGCCACCCTCGAGCAGCAGGCCCAGGACGCCGCGCCGGAGCTGGCGAAGGCGCAGGAGCGCTGGTTCAGCCTGCAGCAGCTCCGCGACAAGCTCACCTCCACGGAGTCCCTGGCCGCCGAGCGCGTGCGCCTCCTCAGCCAGGACACCCACGACGAGCAGACCTCGGGCCGTGACCCCGAGGAGCTGCGCGCGCAGGCCGCCGAGGCGCGCAAGCAGGAAGAGGCCCTGCTCGCCGAGGTGCGCGAGGCCAAGGCCGAGCTCGAGGTCGCCGTCGCGGCCCGCGAGGCCGCCGAGCAGGCGTATGCCGCGGAGCAGCAGCGACTCCAGCGCCTCGCCCGCGCGGCCGCTGACCGGCGCGAGGGGTTGGCCAAGCTCGCCGGCCAGGTGGGTGCCCGCAGGAGCCGGCTCGAGGCCGGGGAGGCCGAGATCGGCCGCCTGCGCGGCGTCATCGAGCAGTCACTCCAGCGCGCCGCAGCGGCGGAGCAGGAGTTCCGGACCCTCGAGGCGTCGGTCGCCGTCGACGAGGAGGGCGAGGAGGGACTCGACTCCGCCTACGAGAAGGCCGCCGCCGTCCTCGAGCAGGTCGAGGCCGAGGTCGAGCAGCACCGTGAGGCCGAGCGCCTCGCCGAGCGCGACCGCACCAGTGGCACCGCGCGGCTCGAGGCCCTCGAGCTGAGCCTGTCCCGCAAGGACGGCGCCGCCACCCTGCTGGCCGCCGCCGACTCCCAGCACGGGATCGTCGGCTCGGTCGCGTCCCTGCTCCAGGTCAAGGGTGGCCACGAGGCAGCCATCGCCGCGGCGCTCGGCTGGGCCGGTGACGCGCTCGCCGTCGAGTCCGTCGACCACGCGGCTCGCGCGCTCACCACGCTGCGCGCCGAGGACGCGGGCCGGGCCTCCTTCCTCGTCGGGCAGACCGCCAGCTCCAGCGACCCGTCCACGTGGCCGGCCCTCGAGGGCTCGGCCGTCTGGGCCCGCGAGGTCGTCGAGGCTCCCGCCACGGTGCGACCGGCGGTGGAGCAGCTGCTCGACCGCGTGGCCCTCGTGTCAGACCCCGCCCTCGCAGCCGCCCTGGTCTCGCGCGGTGAGGGCATCACCGCGGTCACCACCGACGGTGACGTCTTCGCCCCCGGCTTCGTCCGTGGCGGCAGCAGCCACGCGCCCAGCCTCATCGAGATCCAGTCGGCCGTCGACGAGACCCGCGACCGCGTCGCCGACGCGACCCGGCGGGGTGAGCAGGCCCGCTTCGCGTTGACCGCCGCGCTGGAGCGCCACCGTGCGGCGAACGACGACGTCGAGGCCGCCCTCGAGCGGCTGCACGACTCCGACGCCAAGATGGCAGCCGTGGCCGAGCGCCTCGGTCACCTCGGGGCCACCGTGCGGTCCGCCAAGGCCGAGGCCGAGCGCACCGAGCGCACCATCGCCGATGCCACCGCTGCCCTCGAGAGTGACCGGGTCGAGCTGGCCGGACTCACCGAGCGCCTCGACGAGGCCAGCGCGGAACCGACCGAGTCGCAGGACCCGAACACCGACGAGCGAGACCGGCTGGAGCTCGAGGCGAGCCGTGGTCGCACGGCGGAGACCGAGCTGCGACTCACGTTGCGCACCAAGGAGGAGCGTGGGCGTGCCCTCAAGGGCCGGGCCGACTCGCTCGAGGGTGCGGCCCGCAACGAGCTCGCCGCGCGTCAGCGGCTCGCCGCCCGCCAGGAGCGGCGCAAGCGCGAGGCGACCGTGGCCGAAGCCGTGCGCCGGGGAGCGGCCTACGCCTCCACGCTGATCGCCGATGCCCTCGACACCGCGTCCCGCCAGCGCGCCAGCGCCGAGGCGGAGCGCTCGGAGCGCGACCAGGCCCTGACCCAGGTGCGCCGCGAGGTCTCGGTGCTGCAGGACGACCTGCGCGAGCTCACCGACACCGTCCACCGTGACGAGGTCGCGCGCACCCAGCAGCGGTTGCGCATCGAAGCCATGCAGGCCAAGGCCGTCGAGGAGCTGGGCATCGACCCCGATGCCCTGATGGAGGAGTTCGGCCCCCACCAGCTCGTCCCCTTCGTCGCCGGCCCTGACGACGACCCCGACACCCTGCCGGAGCCGGCGCCCTTCGTGCGCGAGGTCCAGGAGAAGCGGATGCGCAAGGCCGAGCGTGCCCTCGGCGCCCTCGGTCGCGTCAACCCGCTGGCCCTGGAGGAGTTCGCCGCGCTGGAGGAGCGCCACAAGTTCCTCACCGAGCAGCTCGAGGACCTCAAGAAGTCCAAGCGTGACCTGCTCGACATCGTCCGCGAGGTCGACGAGCGGGTCGAGCGCGTCTTCACCGAGGCGTTCCACGACACGGCCGCCCAGTTCGAGGGTGTCTTCAGCCGGCTCTTCCCCGGCGGCGAGGGCAAGCTCACCCTGACCGACCCCGCCAACATGCTCACCACGGGGATCGAGGTCGAGGCGCGCCCGCCCGGCAAGAAGATCAAGCGCCTCTCGCTGCTCTCCGGTGGCGAGCGGTCGCTCGTGGCGGTGGCCCTCCTGGTGTCGATCTTCAAGGCGCGGCCCAGCCCCTTCTACATCATGGACGAGGTCGAGGCGGCGCTCGACGACGCCAACCTGGGTCGACTGATCACCCTCTTCGAGGAGCTGCGCGACTCCAGCCAGCTGATCGTGATCACCCACCAGAAGCGCACCATGGAGGTGGCCGACGCCCTCTACGGCGTGTCGATGCGTGGTGACGGTGTGACCACTGTGGTTTCGCAGCGCATTCGGGACGTGGCTGCCCAGAGCGCGTAGCAGACCGGCGGTCGCGCGTCGATTTGAGCAAACGCGTCCGGGCAGGGCACCCTTGGAGGCATGGTCCCCCTCATCATCGGCATGCTCATCTGCGTCGCACTGGCCGTTGCGGTCGTCGCCGTGGTCGCGATCCCGGCGCGCCGTGAGGGTCGCGAGCTGCTCACGCCGCAGGGCGAGGAGATCATCGCCGTCGTCAAGGAGAAGACCGCGTCGACCCTCGAGACGACCGGTGAGGCGATCGTCACGGCGAAGGACAAGGTCGCTGACACCATCACCCCCGGAGACTCCGCCGACGACATGAGCGGTCGCCACCGCGCCAGCTGACGCGAAGCCCTGACGCTGCGCGTCGGGTAGTCCTCGGAGCCGCTTCCCAGTCCATGGGGGCGGCTCTCGTCGTCGGTGTCTGCGCAGGTCAGGCGTGGTACGTCCGATCCCACCCATGACATTTGTCATGGGTCAGTGACCCCGCTGGCGAGGATGCTGGGCGACGGCCCTGACCCGGGGCCCTTTTCAGAGGGAGTACCGCGGATGGCAACACCACTCACGTCCCGCACGCGTCGCATCATCGCGGCCGGCTGCGGCCTGGCCCTGGTCGTCGGCGGTTCCGCCGGCTTCCTGGGTCGGCACGAGCTGAACGAGGCCTGGCTGAAGTACCAATGGCGTGACCGGCACTACAACGCTGCCGTCATGGAGAAGGCCTTGATGATCGCCGGGGGCAACCCGACCGAGGCCCAGAACGAGTCCAAGGAGGCGGTGACGATCGCCGAGCAGTTCGCGCAGGCGCGCACCGCTCCCGGCATCGTCGCGCCCGGCGCGTATGGCAACGCCTTCACCCAGATCCAGGGCCTGACCCACTCGGCCGGCACCTGGAAGGAGGTCACCGGCGTCCCCTACAACGCCGATGACCCGCGCTACCGCGACTACTACTCCAACTCCTCCGGTGGCGCCGGCCACGTGACCGGACGGGTCACCGGACTGGCGGCCGACAGTGCCAACCACGTGTATGCCGCGGGCGCCGACGGCGGTGTCTGGCGCTCCTCCCAGGGCGGCGGCGCGTGGACGTCGATCGCCGACACCCTGCCCTCCCTGAGCGGCGGTGACCTCCAGCTCGCCGGTGACGGCTCGCTGTGGTTCGCGACCGGCGAGTCCAACACCGGTGCCACCTCGTTCGTGGGGGCCGGCGTCTACCGGCTCGGCAGCCCCACGTCGAGCGCGTTCGCCCCGACCGACCGGGTCGGTGGCAAGGAGCTCGAGTCCACCACCATCGGCCGGATCAGGTTCGGCGGCGGGGCGACCGTCTTCGCCGCGACCAACCGCGGCATCTGGTACCACGCGGCAGGCAGCAAGGCCGGGGCCTGGACCTTCGGCTTCGCGCCCAACCCCACGTGGATGCCCGAGATCAAGGACGACGCGGGCAACGTCCTCGTGCCGGCCGGGTCCAACTGGGGAGGCAACACCTCCTCGGGACCCACCGACGCGGCATACAAGAACATCGTCAACGACATCGCGGTCGACCCGAAGAACCCCAAGCACGTCGTGGCAGCCATCGGCTGGCGGTCGGGTGACACCTACAACGGGTTCTACGAGACCAACGACTTCACCGCCGGCCCGTCGAGCTGGCACAAGCTCTCGGTGACCCTCGGCAGCATCACCAACACCTCCGACGTGGGGTACACGACCTTCGCGTTCAGCAAGACCGGTGACCGGCTGTACGCCCTGGTTCAGCAGCCCAGCAAGATCAGCGGCTCGTCGTCGCTGGCGGGGATCTTCGAGTCGAAGACCGGCTCGCCCAAGGGCCCGTGGAACAAGATCGCCGACGCCGCGCAGCTGCACAACAGCGGATCGGCCTTGGACCGCAAGGGTTACGGCGTCGGCGTCCAGGCCTGGTACAACCAGTTCCTCACCGTCGACCCGGCCAACAGCAACCACGTGTGGGCCGGCCTGGAAGAGGTCTTCGAGACGAAGGACGCCGGGAGCCACTGGTCGGCGGTGTCGCCGTACTGGAACTTCTACTTCCCCTGCTGGAACATCGCCGACTCCAAGAACACCTGCCCGATGGCCGGCCACCCCGACCAGCACTCCGTGGCCGTCGGCAGCCGCAACGACACCCCCGTCGTGTTCTTCGGCAACGACGGCGGCGTCTACCGCCGCCCGGTGAACGGCACGGTCAACGCCAACGGGAACGCCACCGACCTCGAGTCCACCTCGACCGACGGCACCCTCGACGCGCTGCAGTACTACTCGGTCTCCGTCGGCAAGGAGACTGCCGGCAGCGGGGTGGTCGTCTCCGGTGGCCTGCAGGACAACGGAACGTCCAACCTGCGCAAGGTCGCCACGAACGGCACCAACGGCGACACCGAGATGGGTTCTGGCTTCGGCGGTGATGGTGGTGACAGTGCCGCCGACCCGCGCCAGGGCTGCAACCAGCTGCAGGAGTACGTCTACCTGGCGGTCAAGGTCACGAACAACTGCGCCACGAACCCCGGCGCCCTGAGCGAGGCCGCGGCGACCAGCTGGTCGCTCGACCCCGGTGACCCCAACCCCCGGTTCATCGCGCCGGTCGGGCTCGATGGCGCCGACCCGGACACCGCCATCTTCGGCGGCCAGTTCGTCTACACCGTCCCGAAGGTGTGGGCCGCTCGCGACGCCTCGGCCGTGAAGAAGGTCTTCGACCTCGGCGCCGGCCACCAGGCCACGGCGGTCTCGATGCAGGGTGGCACCGCATACGTGTCGTGGTGCGGGCCGTGCAACAACAACGGTTTCGCTCGTGGCATCGCGACCAACGCGGGCGGGACGTGGCACCAGCTGACGCTGTCCTCGACCTTCCCGAACCGGTTCGTGCAGGGCCTGACCGTCGACCCGACCAACACCCAGCACGCGTATGCCGCCATCAACGGCTTCTCGCGCCGGTTCACCGAGGGTCCGGGCGCCGGGGTCGGCCACCTCTACGAGACCACGGATGGCGGAGCCAGCTGGACCGACACGAGCGGCAACCTGCCGGACGTGCCGGCGAGCTCCGTCAAGCAGCTGGGCAACGGGGGAGTGGTCCTCGGCACCGACCTGACCACCTTCTACCGGGCCAAGGGCGCGACGACGTGGCAGGTGCTCGGCACCGGCCTCCCGCTGACGGTGGTCATGGACCTTGAGTCCGCGCCGGACGGCAACCTCTACGCCGCCACCCACGGCCGGGGTATCTGGAGCATCCCGGCTCCGCGGTAGCGGGGCCACGAGAGTCGAGGTGGGCGTACCCGGATCGCGGGTGCGCCCACCTCGAATCGTGTCGCGGGGCGGTGATGGGGGAGGATGGCGCGCGTGATCGATCAGCTGTGGGAATGGATTGCCGTCATCGTCGGGCTCCTCGTCATCCTCGGCGGGGTGCTGCTCGGACTCGTGCGTGGCCGCGCAGGCCGCACCAAGTCAGCGCCCTCACCGACCCCGACTCGCGACCGCGACGTGCTGCCCGGCGTGGGCGACGACGCCGAACCGCCGCGCGACGCCCCCAAGCGGTCGATCGAGGACGCCGGCTCGGTCGACACCCTCCCCACCCCGGTCGACGAGACCCTCCCGTCCCCGACTCCGGCGACCACGCTCGACCGCCCTGACGCTCCCGCCGGTCGCCTCCAGCGGCTGCGGGCCCGGCTGGCGCGGTCGAACACCGCCCTCGGCCAGGGGCTGCTCGCCCTGCTGTCCCGCGGTCACCTCGACGAGGAGGCCTGGGAAGAGGTCGAGGACACCCTCATCGCCTCCGACCTCGGCGTCGAGGCCAGCACCGAGCTCGTCGAGTCGCTGCGCGCCCGCGTGAAGATCGAGGGCACGACCGACGAGTCGACCGTGCGCGGCTGGCTCCGTGAGGACCTGCTGCGGCTCGTCGACCCCACCCTCGACCGCACCGTCGTCAGCTCCCGCGTCGACGGGCGCCCGGCTGTCGTCATGGTCGTCGGCGTCAACGGCACCGGCAAGACCACGACGGTCGGCAAGCTGGCGCGGGTGCTCGTCGCCGAGGACAAGGACGTCGTGCTCGGCGCCGCCGACACCTTCCGTGCGGCGGCCGCCGACCAGCTCGAGACCTGGGGGGCTCGCGTCGGCGTGCCGACCGTGCGCTCCGACCGTGACGGCGCGGACCCCGCAGCCGTGGCGTTCGACGCCGTGAAGGCGGGCGCGGAGCTCGAGGCCGACGTGGTGCTCATCGACACCGCCGGACGGCTGCACAACAAGGTCGGCCTCATGGACGAGCTGCGCAAGGTCAAGCGCGTCATCGAGAAGCAGAGCCCGATCGACGAGGTGCTCCTGGTGCTCGACGCCACCACCGGTCAGAACGGCCTGCGTCAGGCCGAGGTCTTCGCCGAGGTCGTCGACGTCACCGGCATCGTGCTGACCAAGCTCGACGGCACGGCCAAGGGCGGCATCGTGGTCTCGGTGCAGCGCAAGCTCGGGGTGCCGGTCAAGCTCGTGGGCCTGGGCGAGGGTCCGGACGACCTCGCGCCGTTCGACCCCGAGGCCTTCGTCGACGCGCTCCTTGCCTGACCTTCGCAGGCTCGTGACCGCGGTGCTCGCCGCGGCTGCGGTGGGTATGCCGTGTGCCACCGCCCCGGCGGCCGCCGCCGGTGCAGGACAGGTGGACTTCCGGTTCGAGGACGCCCGGATCAGCGAGTCGTCGGGCCTGGCCCTCAGTGTCCGCCACCCGCACACGGTCTGGACCGTCAACGACTCCGGCGACACCGCCCGGGTCTTCGCCGTCGACACCCGCACCGGCGCGACGGTCGGGGTGCACACCTTCGACGCCACGGTGCGTGACGTCGAAGCCCTGGCGCTCACGCCCCAGGGGCGGATGCTGGTGGCCGACATCGGTGACAACGGCGCCTCCCGCGACGTGGTGAGGGTCTTCTGGTTCGACGAGCCGAAGCTGGGCAGGACCTCTGGCCCGCGTGGGGGACCGGCCTCGTGGGAGCTCCGCTACCCCGACGGACCGCACGACGCGGAGGCGATCGCGGTCGACCCGCGGTCGGGTCGCGTGGTGGTCGTCACCAAGGGTCGACCGGGCAGCGTCTACGCCCTCCCGACCTCCCCCAGCCGTCAGGGGGTCAACCGCCTGACCCGCGTCGGGTCGGCGCCCTCGACCGTGACCGACGCCGTCTACCTCCCCGACGGCTCCGCGCTCGCCGTCCGGACCTACACCTCGCTCCACCTGCTCGACCCGCGCACGTTGACCGAGCAGCTCACCGCGCTGCTCCCGCTCCAGCCGCAGGGGGAGACCCTGGCCGTCGCGCCGGGCGGGACCGGTGTGCTGGTCGGCAGCGAGGGCCGGGGCTCCCGCGTCCAGGAGATCGCCCTGCCGCAGCCGACCACCTCGACCGGCACCGCCACGGCTACTCCCACGACCTCGTCGCCCAACTCGTCCACCGCTCCGTCGACCGTCCCCACCACGCCCGCGCCGACCCCTGGCCACGGCGCTGGTGACGACGACGGCGCACCGCTGGTCGTCAACCGCGGGGAGCTGGTCGCCGGGCTCGGTGCCAGTGCGGGGCTCGTGCTGATCGCGCTCCTCGTCGTCCGGCTCTCGCGCCGGCACCGACGGTGAGCGGTCGCCGGGCGCCACGCGCCGAAGAGCCACTGGTCGAGGAGCCCATGGTCGAGGAGCTGATGGTCGAGGAGCTGATGGTCGAGGAGCTGATGGTCGAGGAGGCGTTGAGCGGGGGCAACACCGGGGTGGTGGTCCGGGTCGGCGACACGGTCCGCCGGCAGGCCGGGCACTGGACCCCGGCAGTGCACGCGCTGCTCGACCACCTCGAGTCCGTCGGCTTCGATGCCGCGCCCCGCGCCCTCGGCACCGACGCGCAGGGCCGCGAGGTCGCGGCATACCTCCCCGGGCAGGCGGGGACGCTGGGGCCGGACGTGCTGGCCCCGGAGTTCCGGACCGTCGAGGCGTGCCGCGCCATCGGAGCCTGGCTGCGCGCCTTCCACGATGCACAGGCGGGGTTCGAGCCCGACCCGGCCCTGCCGTGGCGCGTCGTGCCCGGGCGCGCCCTGGCCGCCGGGGAGGTGGTGGTGCACCACGACGTGGGCACCTACAACACCGTGCTGCGACCTGACGGCTCGTTCGCCGTCATCGACTTCGACTTCGCCGCGCCCGGACAACCCGTGGAGGACATCGCGTACGTGCTCTGGTCCTGGACACCGCTGTGGCACGACGAGGCAGCGGTGGGCCGCGAGATGGGCGGGGTGTCGCTGTCGGAGCGGCTGCACAAGTGCGCGGCGGTGCTCGACGGGTATGCCGCCGACGCGGCCCTGCGCGCGCAGGTGCCTGACGCGGTGCTGCGCCGCATGACGCAGCAATCGCGCACCCTGGAAGACCTTGCGGCGCAAGGGGATCCGGCGTTCGTGCGGATGGTCGCCGAAGGGCACGCCGAGCGGCCCCGGCTCGACGCCGAGTGGTTCGGGCAGCGGCGCGACCTGTTCGAGGCCGCGATCACCTGACCCTGTGGGTCCTCGTCGGCTCGGTCCACCGGGCGAGCAGCGAGAACCTCATCACGCTTGCCGACCGGGTCCACCGTCTACGACGCGCCACCATGGGGCCCCCTGCGGGCTGGGTGACTGTCGGGGGTCGTGGCTAGCGTGACTCCATGGCTCCGACACACCACACCATCGACTACATCGAGCTCGCGGCGCCCGACCTCGGCGCCGCGCGCGACTTCTACTCCGCCGCCTTCGGCTGGGAGTTCAACGACTACGGCGGCGAGTACGCCGGCATCGTCGCCCCGGGAGGGGAGGGCGAGGTCGGGGGGCTGAACCCCGAGGGACGCCCTGGCCCCGGCGGTGCCCTGGTCCTGCTCTATTCCGACGACCTCGACTCGACCGTCACCCGGGTCCGTGCGGCCGGGGGCACGATCGCGCGCGAGCCCTATGAGTTCCCCGGCGGACGGAGGTTCTTCTTCCGTGACCCCGCCGGCAATGAGCTCGGGGTGTGGGCGACCGCCTGAGCCTGGTCCGGTCGCCGCCTCGGCCGTCGGGTCGGCCGGACGGCCACCCCGATGGCCTAGCCTGAGCGGGTGGAAACGGGGGTGGACCGACTCGGTCGGGCAGCGAAGACGTGGCGAGCGGCTGTCGTCCTCGGCCTCACCGTCGTGTTCTGCGCGGGGTCCCTCGTCGGTGACGACCACTGGTGGCCGTTCAGCCCGTGGCGGATGTTCTCGACCTCGCAGGCGGCCACCGGCTCGGTCTGGTCGACCGGCATCGAGGTGCAGACCGCTGACGCACCGGGGCAGTGGGTGCGTGCCCCGCTGACCCCGGAAAACGTCGGGCTGAACCGGGCCGAGGTCGAGGGACGCATCCCACAGATCGAGGCCGACCCGTCCCGGCTCGGCACGCTCGCACGCAGCCATGCCGAGCTGCGCCCCACCTCCGCGGAGTGGACCGCCCTGCGGGTCGTGCGCCGACTCATCGTCGTGGTCGACCGCAAGCCCACCGGCGAGGTGCGCACCGAGGTGCTCGCCCAGTGGCAGGCGCCGTGAGCACCGGAGGGTCGGTCGGGACGCCCGCGAACGACGTGACCGGGCTGGGGCGACGCCTCGGTCGACGGATCTCGGGCTGGCTGTTCGCCCCCATGCCGTTGTCGCGGGTCGCGGCCCTGCGCGTGCTCGTCTTCGCCTTCGTCATCATCGACGTCGTCCTCCTGCACACCTCCGGCTGGTACCACGGCTACGCCGAC
Source organism: Pedococcus sp. P5_B7 (assembly GCF_054049895.1). Lineage (NCBI taxonomy): Bacteria > Bacillati > Actinomycetota > Actinomycetes > Micrococcales > Intrasporangiaceae > Pedococcus > Pedococcus sp. P5_B7. Next base: position 481,268 of record NZ_JBFULM010000002.1, on the reverse strand, counting down.
CCGGTCTGGTACGAGCCACTGGTCCTGGGCAGGGTGCTGCACCTGCCCGCGGCGTCGGTGCTGCTCGTGCAGCTCCTCAAGTGGGGCTGCGTCGTCGCCGCCCTGGCGGCGATGACCGGTCGCGCACCACGGGTGCTCGGGTGGGCGGTGGCCGTCGGCTGGGTCTGGTACCAGTACGTCGCGTTCTCCTACGGCAAGGTCGACCACGACCGGGCCGACTTCGTCGTGGCCCTCGCCCTGCTGCCGACGGTCGGGCTGGCGCACCTGTCCGACCAGCGGCGCAATGAAGCGGCCGGCTTCGCCCTGCGTGCGGTCCAGCTCGCCGCCGTGGCGACCTACTTCCTCTCCGCGTGGGCCAAAGTCCGCTTCGGTGGCTGGGACTGGGTCAACTCCGCGACCATGGTCCGGGCCGTCGTCCGGCGCGGGACGCCGATGGCCCAGTGGCTGCTCGACGTGCCGTGGACCCTGCACTGGTTCCAGTGGGTGCTGATGGGGGCCGAGCTCACCTCGCCGGTGATCTTCCTGCTGTCCGAGAAGTGGCGACGCCGTGCCGTGGGTGGCTGGTTCATCTTCCACGCCATGACCTACGGCGCCATCACCATCGCCTTCTGGCCCCACCTCGTGATGATGCTCGCCTTCCTCCCCCTCGAGCGGTATGCCGCGTGGCTCCGCGAGCGGTTCGCTCGCCTCCGTGGCGGCCCACCGCCCACGGCACCCGAGGGGTCGCCTCCCGCGCCCCCTCCCGAACCCGTGGACGCGGACCGCTCGAGCCGTGACCCCGTCGGTGCCGCCGGTTAGGGTCGTCCCGTGAGCCGAGCCGAGCACGTCGCCGCCTTCCTCTCCGCCGTCGACCTGAGCGTCGACCTGGCCGCGCGGCCCGAGGTGCGCGAGGCCTGGGGTCGCGAGAGCGCGTGTGCGGGCATGACCGTGGGAGGTCTCGCCCACCACCTGCTCAAGCAGACCGGCAACACCGTGACAGGGCTGCGCGCTGCGCCGGTCGCGGCTGGTGACGACGCCCCGCTGATCGGGCTGCAGGAGCACTACGCCCGGGCCGCGTGGGTGGAGGCCGCCCCGGACGACGACGTCAACGTGTCGATTCGTGAGGGCGACAACGAGGCGGCGGGCGTCGGTCCCGACGTCGTGCTCGAGCTCGGTCGCGAGTGGGCCGCGGAGCTGCCCGGGCTGCTCGGTGCGCCGCGCCGGCCCGACACGATCTTCATCGCGTGGCAGGGCTGGTCGCTGTCCACCGAGGACTTCCTCACCACGCGGATGATGGAGATGGTGGTGCACGGCGACGACCTGGCCGCGAGCGTCGGGGTCGACACCCCGACCTACCCCGACGACGTGGTCCGGCCGGTGCTGGGCCTGCTCACCGGGGTCGCCGTGCGGCGACACGGGCAGACCGCCGTGGTCCGCGGCCTGAGCCGCCCGCAGCGGGCGCCCGGCTCGATCTCGGCCTTCTGACGCGAGGGCACCACGCGGCATACCTCGTCGGTCGTCGCGCTATCGTCGGCGCCGTGCAGCCAGACCAAGAGCACCTGCCCGCGGCCGTGGTGGCGGAGGCCGCGGCGCCCCTTCCGGACGACGTCGCGGGCTACCACGACGCCCTCCTCGCGGCGGCCGACGCGCACGACCCGATCCGGATGGACCACCTCGTGCACGGCTGGGCGCAGGCCCGCGCCGAGCTGCTGCCGGTCACCGACCCGGCCGAGCTGACCATGCAGGCCGTGCTCGACCGACGCCTCGGGCAGATCCTGTTCGGGGCCGGTCATCCCGCGGCGGCGCAGGTCCTGAGCGACGCCCTGGGTGCTGCGGTACTCGCCGACGACGAGGTCGAGACCCTGCGCTGCCACGTCGCGCTGGTGCCGGTGGAGGTGCTGCTGGGCGACACCGACGCGCTCGCGGCCGGGCGCGGCTACGTCGAGCAGCTGCAGGCCCTGGGCGAGCCGGCTCACGCCGCCGGCGGACTGATGGGGCTGGCGCAGGTCGCACCCCCGGAGGAAGGGCCGGTGCTCGTGTTGCGGGCCTCGCACCTCTACGAGCAGGCGGGTGATGGCGGCTGGGCTGCCGAGGCGGCCGTGCTCGCGGCGCGGGCCCTGGCTGCGGCGGGCGACCCGCGGGCCGACGACGCCCTCGACCGGGCTCGTCGACTCGTCCATGCCCTGGCGACCGTCGAGCTGCGCGTGGCGCTGGCCGAGGTCGAGGCGATCGTGCTGTGGCAGCGCGGCGACTCGAAGACCGCGGCGACCCTGCTCGGGGAGGCCATCGGGGCGTCCGAGCGCACCGGCCGGCCGGTCGCGCCCGACCTGCAGATCCTGCTCTGCGACATCCTCGTGGAGAGCCGGCAGTGGGAGGCGCTTCGTGCCCCGGCCGGTGCGCTGGTCCGGTTCGGGGAGCTCGTGGAGGACGACGAGCTGACCTCCCTGGGCCGGCGGTACCTCGCGCGGGCAGCAACTCCCACCATGTGAGACCGGCTGCGGTCCGAAACCTGATCCTTACCGAGGTGAGGATCCGCTAACACGGCTGTAACAAACCCCGGCACGCCCTGAAACGCCCGCCGGTCAGAGTTCTGGCCATGACTCCAGCTCTTCTGCCAGCGGCAGACCCCACGATCAACGAGGCCGCGACCGCCTTCATGCTCGTCGCCGCCTCGATGGTCCTGCTCATGACCCCCGGTCTCGCGCTCTTCTACGGCGGAATGACGCGAGCCAAGTCCGTCCTCAACATGATCATGATGTCGTTCGGCGCCCTCGGCGTCGTCGGTGTCATCTACGTGTTGTGGGGCTACTCCATGTCCTTCGGCAACCTGCAGGACGGCACCGGCGACGTCGGTGGCCTGTTCACCAACCCCTTCCACCTGTTCGGCCTCAAGAACGTCATCGGTGAGGATGGCTCGCGCCTGATCGACGTCTTCGGCGTCGACGTGTTCATCCCCGAGACCGTGTTCGTCGGGTTCCAGCTCACCTTCGCCGTCATCACGGTCGCGCTGATCAGCGGTGCCGTCGCCGACCGCGTGAAGTTCTCCACCTGGCTCGTCTTCTCCGGAGTCTGGGCGACCATCGTCTACTTCCCGATCTCCCACATGGTGTGGGGCGGTGGCGTCCTCTCCGGCGCCGAGGGCGGCCTGTCCGCGAAGATCTTCGGCGCGACCGACGGGGTCGCCAACGTGCTCCCGATCGACTTCGCCGGTGGCACGGTGGTGCACATCAACGCCGGTATCGCCGGCTTGGTGCTGGCGCTGATCGTCGGCAAGCGGCTCGGCTTCGGCTCGCAGGCGATGCGTCCGCACAACGTGCCGGTCGTCATGCTCGGCGCCGGACTGCTGTGGTTCGGCTGGTTCGGGTTCAACGCGGGCTCCGAGCTCGCCGCGGACGGCCTGGCCTCGACGGTCTGGCTCAACACCACCGCCGCCACCTGTGCCGCCATGCTCGGCTGGCTGCTCGTGGAGAAGATCCGTGACGGCCACGCCACGTCGGTCGGTGGCGCCTCGGGCGTCGTCGCCGGACTGGTCGCCATCACCCCCGCCTGTGGCGCGCTGTCGCCCGTCGGCTCCCTGATCCTCGGTGTGGTCGCCGGTGGCCTGTCCGCCCTGGCCGTCGGCCTGAAGTACCGCTTCGGCTACGACGACAGCCTCGACGTGGTCGGTGTCCACCTGGTCGCCGGTCTCTGGGGCACCATCGGTGCGGGTCTGCTCGCCACCGGGTCCGGCCTGTTCTACGGCGGTGGTGCCAAGCAGCTCGTGGTCCAGATCCTCATCGCCTTCGCCTCCCTGCTCATCAGTGGCATCCTGACCGCGGTGATCGCACTGGCCCTGAAGTACACGATGGGTTGGAGGGTCACCGAGGACGTCGAGTCCGACGGCATCGACCAGAGCGAGCACGGTGAGTCCGCCTACGAGCTCACCGGGCTCACCTCGGGCCGGTTCAGCACCGCGTCAGCTGTCACGACGTCGTCCGCCAAGCCTGCCAAGACCCATGAGGGAGCGTCCGCATGAAGCTCGTGACCGCGATCATCAAGCCCCACCAGCTCGACGAGGTGAAGGAGGCCCTCGAGGCCTACGGAATCTCCGGCATGACCGTCAGCGAGGCGTCCGGCTACGGTCGGCAGCGTGGCCACAGCGAGGTCTACCGCGGCGCCGAGTACACCGTCGACTTCGTGCCGAAGGTGCGGGTCGAGGTCCTCGTGGACGACATCGACGCCACCTCCGTGGCCGACGTCATCCTCAAGGCCGCCCAGACCGGCCGGATCGGCGACGGCAAGATCTGGACCGTCCCGGTCGAGGACGTCGTCCGGGTCCGCACCGGAGAGCGTGGCGTCGACGCCCTCTGACCGACCAGCTGCACCGACGGTGCCCGGGACCGCGCGCGCGATCCCGGGCACTGTCGCGTCCCCACGGCAGGCCCACCACCACGACTTCTGGCCACGGGTGTGGCACCGAGGGCCGGAAACCGGGGTGCGATGGAGCGCCAGTGGCCAGGAGTGCGAGTCGCCTCGACCGCTCGTGGTCACACGCGAACCGCCCCGACCCGGCACAAACACCCGTAGACGTCTAACACGCGCGTAACACGGGGGCTCACATTCGGAAACGTCGAGAGGGCACGGTGGTGGAGTGACGATCGAGGAGACCGACCTGGCGGCCCGCCGCCTGGACCTGGCGGGGGCGAGGGGCTTCGACGCCCCCGGAGCAGGGCCGACCCGCCGCGACGCCATCGCCAGCCTGACCCGCGACTGGCTCTCCCAGGTGTGGACGCAGGCCCTGGACGGCAAGCCCACCGACGGCATCGCGTTGGCCTCCGTCGGCAGCCTGGCCCGCGGTGACGCCGGCCCCCTCAGCGACGTGGACCTGGTGCTCCTGCACTACGGTCGCTCGCTCAGCGGCGACGACCTGAGGGGCCTGGCCGACCGCGTCTGGTACCCCGTCTGGGACGCCGGCGTGAAGCTCGACCACGCCGTCCGCACGGTGAACCAGTGCCGCACCGTGGCCTCGGGCGACCTGGCGGCAGCCGTGGGGCTGCTCGACCTGCAGTGCGTCGCGGGCGACCCCGAGGTGGTGGCCGCCGCACGCTCGACCGTCTCGCACGACTGGCGCGCGAACGCCCGTCGCCGGCTGCCGCAGCTGGTGGACAGCCTCAAGGCGAGGCACTCCCGGCACGGCGAGCTGGCCCAGAGCCTCGAACCCGACCTCAAGGACGCCCACGGCGGGCTCCGGGACATGACGGTGCTGAACGCCCTCGTGGCGGCGTGGCTGACCGACCGCCCGCACGTCGGGGTCGACGAGGCGCACCAGACGCTGCTCGACGTGCGCGACGCCGTGCACGTGGTCACCGGCCGGGGTCGCGACCGGCTGACCCGCGAGGACCACGACGCCGTCTCCGCGCTCCTGGGCCACACCGACTCCGACGAGCTGATGACGTCAGTGGCCGATGCCGGTCGCACGATCGCCTACGCGCTCGACGGCACGGTCCGCCGCGCCGGGCAGTCGCAGCGGGCCCGCACCCTGAGGGTCGGTCCGCGCCGCCCGCAGCTGAACCCCCTGGGCTTCGGCATGTTCGAGCACGACGGCGAGGTCGTCCTCGGCCCGCGCAGCACCCTGTCCACCGACGCACTGCTGCCCCTGCGCGCCGCCGTGGTCGCCGCACGGGCCAACCTGCCGATCGCCCCGACCACGCTGGCCAACCTGGCCGGACAGGCCCCCACCCTGAGTGAGCCGTGGCCGGAGATCGCGCGCGACCTCTTCGCCGACCTGCTGGCCACCGGCCCCGGGCTCATCGGGGTCTGGGAAGGCCTCGACCAGGCCGGCATCATCGACCGGTGGCTGCCGGAGTGGGCAGCGGTGCGTTCCCGGCCGCAGCGCAGCGCGGTGCACCGCCACACCGTCGACCGCCACCTCATCGAGACCGTCGTCCTGGCCGGGGGACTGGTGCGCAGCGTCACCCGCGCCGACCTGCTGCTGCTCGCCGCGCTGCTCCACGACATCGGCAAGATCCGGGGGGCGCACGACCACTCATCGACGGGCGCGCCGTTGGCCAAGGCGATCGCCACCCGCCTGGGCTACCCCGCCGCTGACGTCGAGGTCGTCACGACCCTGGTGCGCGAGCACCTCACCCTCATCGACCTCGCCACCCGCCGCGACCACCAGGACGCCGGCACGGTCACGGCCGCGCGCGCCGCCGTGGGCGGGTCGCGCGAGGTGTTCGACCTGCTCGTCGCGCTCACCGAGGCCGACGCGAGCGCCGCCGGGCCGGCGGCCTGGACCGACTGGCGAGCGACCTTGTTGAGCCAGCTCGCAGAGGCCGCCCGCAAGGGCTGGGAGGAAGGCGCCGTGCCACCGCCGGCCGAGACCGCGACCGTCGACGAGGACGACCTGCGCTCCGTGGCCGCAGGCGACCCTCGGGTCATCGTCCGGCCGCAGGGTGGGTGCTACCGCATCGACGTCTTCGACCGCGACCGGCTGGGACTGTTCGCCGACACCGCAGGGCTGCTCGCTGCATACGGGCTGGTGGTCCGCACCGCGATCCTGCGCACGATCGACGGGGTGGCCGCCAACGAGTGGCACGTCGAGAGCCCGAGCGGTGAGCCGCCGCACGAGGAGCGCATCGTCCGCGGCCTCGAGCGGCTGGCCCAGGGTGACCGGGCCCCGCTAGGCCTGCTCGAACGCCGCCGCCAGTTCGCCGCCCGCCCGAGTGCCGAGTCCGGCACCGGGTCGCCCGGCCAGGCCCGTGCGCTCGTGGTGCCCCACGCATCCGAGGAGGCCACCGTCATCGAGGTGCGCGCCCAGGACCGTCCCGGCCTGCTGCACGAGCTCGGCATGGGGTTCGCCAAGGCCGGCCTCTCGGTGCGCTCCGCGCACATCGCCACGTATGCCGGCCAGACGCTGGACACGTTCTACGTCACCGAGTTCGGTGGTCGCCTCCTGTCGCCGGCCAAGGTCGCGCAGACGGTGGCCATGGTGATCGACACCTGCGACGGAGCCACGCCCTCCTAGACGCCCCAGGTCGTGCGTCTGACGCGGCCCCCTGACACGTGTCAGGCGCGCGACCTGGGGTCGATTAACCTTGGGCGCGTGTTCACCTCACTCTCCGACCGCCTGACAGCCACCTTCAAGAACCTTCGGGGCAAGGGGCGGCTGTCCGAGTCCGACGTCAACGCGACGGTTCGCGACATCCGGCTCGCGCTGCTCGACGCCGACGTCTCGCTGCCGGTCGTGAAGAAGTTCACCTCCGCGGTGCGCGAGCGCGCCCTCGGGGCCGAGGTGTCCGGTGCGCTCAACCCGGCGCAGCAGGTCGTGAAGATCGTCAACGAGGAGCTCGTCGGCATCCTCGGCGGCGCGACTCGGACGATCCAGTTCGCCAAGAACCCACCCACGGTGATCATGCTGGCCGGTTTGCAGGGTGCCGGTAAGACCACGCTTGCGGGCAAGCTCGCCCGGTGGCTCAAGGAGCAGGGCCACACCCCGATCCTCGTGGCCGCCGACCTCCAGCGCCCCAACGCCGTGACCCAGCTCGAGGTCGTCGGTGAGCGGGCCGGCGTGCCCGTGTTCGCCCCCGAGCGCGGCAACGTCGGCGGTCACGACGCCGTCGGCCCGACGGGGGAGGGGACGCGGTCCTTCGGCGACCCGGTCTCGGTCTCGCGAGCCGGAATCGAGCAGGCCCGCCGCGCCCAGCACGACGTCGTCATCGTCGACACCGCCGGCCGCCTCGCCGTCGACGCGAACCTCATGCAGCAGGCCGCCGACATCCGCGCCGCCATCTCGCCCGACGAGGTGCTGTTCGTCATCGACGCGATGATCGGCCAGGCCGCGGTCGACACCGCCCTGGCGTTCCAGGAAGGCGTCGACTTCACCGGTGTCGTCCTGTCCAAGCTCGACGGCGACGCCCGCGGTGGCGCGGCGCTCTCGGTCGCCTCCGTCACCGGGCGCCCGATCATGTTCGCCAGCACCGGCGAGGGTGTGAAGGACTTCGAGGTCTTCCACCCCGACCGGATGGCCTCGCGCATCCTCGACATGGGCGACGTGCTCACCCTCATCGAGCAGGCCGAGAAGGCCTTCGACGCCAGCCACGCGCAGGAGATGCAGCGCAAGTTCCTCGCCGAGGAGGACTTCACCTTCGACGACTTCCTGCAGCAGATGTCGGCGCTCAAGAAGATGGGCGGCATGAAGGCGATGCTCGGCATGATGCCGGGCATGGGCCAGATGAAGGCCCAGCTCGACAACCTCGACCCGCGCGAGTTCGACCGCATCGAGGCCATGGTGCGGTCGATGACGCCGTTCGAGCGCACCCACTCCAAGCAGATCAACGGCTCGCGCCGACTGCGCATCGCCAAGGGCTCGGGCGTCGAGGTGTCCGAGGTCAACGCGCTGCTCGAGCGCTTCACCGAGGCCCAGAAGATGATGAAGCAGCTCGCCCGTGGTGGCGGCATCCCGGGGATGCCCGGCCTGCCGGGCATGGGCGGCGGCAAGAAGGGCCGCCAGCAGCAGCCCCAGCGCAAGAAGTCCAAGTCCGGCAACCCCGCCAAGCGGGCCGCCGAGGAGCGGGCGGCTGCCGAGAAGGCGTCGTCGGCCAAGACCGGTGGCGGTGGCTCCGCTTTCGGCGCGCAGGCCGGGGACGGCGGCATACCGGCTGACCTCGACCCCAACCAGCTGCCCGCGGGCTTCGAGAAGTTCCTCGGCAGGTGAGCCCGGCAGCACGGCTGCACACCCTGTCGGTCGGCACGGCCGGTCCGCGAATCGCCTTCCTGCACGGGCTTTTCGGGCAGGGCCGCAACTGGTCACAGATCGCCAAGGCGCTCGCGGGCCCCGACGGCACCGGTGCGCGCAGCACCTTGGTCGACCTCCCGGACCACGGCCGGTCACCGTGGTCGCAGGAGTTCTCCTTCGAGGGGTATGCCGCGGCCGTCGCCGACACCCTGCGCGGCATCGACGCCGAGACGCCCTGGGTCGTCGTGGGTCACTCGCTGGGCGGCAAGACCGCCATGCTGCTCGCCCTCCAGCACCCGGAGCTGGTGTCGCGGCTGGTCGTCGTCGACATCGCACCGAAGAGCTACGGCAGCCTGGAGCGGTTCAGCGGCTACATCGAGGAGATGCAGCGGCTCCCGCTCGCCGAGCTGACCAACCGGGTCGACGCCGAGGCGCGGTTCGAGGAGCCGAACGCCGGGGTCAAGGCGTTCCTCCTCCAGAACCTGCGCCGGGACCGCGACTCGTGGCGGTGGCAGGCCAACCTCGAGCTGTTCGCTGCCGACGCGGCGAAGGGGACCGACTCGGTGATCGCCGCGTGGCCCGACGTCGCCGCTCGGCTCCAGCCCTACCCGGGTCCGGTCCTGTGGGTCGCCGGGTCGGACTCGACCTACATCACGGACGAGGACCTGCCCGCAATGCGTGCGCTGTTCCCGAAGGTGCGGCAGCTGACGGTGAAGGGCGCCACGCACTGGGTGCACACAGACGCCCCGGAGATCGTCGTCGAGGCGCTGCGCCGGTTCGCCCACACCGGTCAGCGCTAGAGCACGAACCCGGCTCGCGCGGCATACCCAGCCAAGCCACACTCGGGTCATGACCGGACTCGAAGAGGCGATCGCGCCGAGCCCCGTGGCGGCGTTGTTCGACGCCGTCGCCGACGACTACGACCAGACGGGCGTCGACTTCTTCGCCCCGATCGCCGATGGGTTGGTCGCCGAGCTCGACCCGCAGCCCGGTGAGTCGTGTGTCGACCTCGGGTGCGGGCGCGGCGCCGTGACACTCGGCCTGGCCGAGCGGGTGCTGCCCGAGGGCTCCGTCGTGGGCCTGGACGTCAGCAGGGGCATGCTCGCGCACGCCCGCGAGCTGGTGGCGTCCCGGGGCTTCGACGTCGACCTCCGGGTCGGGGACGCGGCCGACCCGTCGCTGCCGCGCGGTGCCTTCGACGTGGTGGCGTCGTCGCTCGTGCTGTTCTTCCTGCCCGACCCTCCCGCTGCGCTGGCCCGCTGGGTCGAGCTGCTCGCTCCGGGGGGTCGGATCGGGATCGCCACCTTCGGCGACCCGGACCCGGTCTGGGACGCCGTCGACAAGGAGTTCGGGCCGTGGGTGCCGCCGATGATGAAGGACCCGCGGGTCGTCGGCCCGGACAGCCCGTTCACCTCCGACGCGGGCATGGAGGAGATGCTGAGGAACGCGGGTGCTGTCGACGTGCGGACCGGTGGGTTCCGGCTGGAGGTCCGGTTCGGCGACGTCGGCGGGTGGGAGCGGTTCTCGAGGTCGACGGGCCAGCGCGCCGTGTGGGCCCGGATGTCCGAGGACGAGGTTGCCGGAGTCGTGGCGAGGGCTGGAGAGCACCTCGAGAACGCGTGCGACGAGAACGGGAGCGTCGTGGTGTGGCAGGACATCCGCTACACCCTCGGGGTCGCTCCCTAGCGTCGGTCCCTCTAGGGTCGGCGCATGGCATCGGTGCTGCACCTGCAGGGTGAGGTCCTGGTCGGGCCCGAGGACGTGCGACCCGAGGCATGGGTGGTCGGTGGCCGGCTCACCTTCGAGCGCCCCACCGCGCCGGACGGCGACGTGGAGACGCTGCGCGGTTTCGTCCTCCCCGGTCTGGTCGACGCGCACTGCCACGTCGGCCTGGACGCCCACGGGGCAGTCGACGACGCGACCGCCGAGGCGCAGGCGCTCGCCGACCGAGAGGCAGGCACGCTGCTGATCCGTGACGCGGGGTCGCCCGCTGACACCCGGTGGATCGACCAGCGTGACGACCTGCCGAAGGTGATCCGGGCCGGTCGGCACATCGCCCGCACCCGCCGGTACATCCGCAACTTCGCCCACGAGATCGAGCCCGACCAGCTGGTGGAGCGGGTGCGGCTCGAGGCCCGCGCCGGCGACGGCTGGGTCAAGCTGGTGGGGGACTGGATCGACCGGGACGCCGGCGACCTCACGCCGTGCTGGCCGGTCGACGTCCTGACCGACGCCATCGAGGCGGCCCACGAGGAGGGGGCCCGGGTCACCGCGCACTGCTTCGGTGAGGCGTCGCTCTACGACTTCGCCGCGGCCGGCACCGACTGCATCGAGCACGCGACCGGGCTCGAGGCGGAGACGATCGCCCAGTTCGCGGAGCAGCAGATCGCGATCGTGCCGACCCTGGTCAACATCGCGACCTTCCCCGCGCTCGTGGAGCCGGCCAGGGAGAAGTTCCCCGACTACCACCGACGGATGAACGCCCTGCACGACCGCCGTTACGCGACGATCGGCGCGGCCCGTGACGCCGGCATACCGATCTATCTCGGCACCGACGCGGGTGGCTCGCTGCGGCACGGTCTGGTCGCCGACGAGGCCCTCGAGCTCACCAAGGCCGGCCTGTCCGCCGACGAGGCGTTGTATGCCGCGACGTGGGGTGCGCGCGAATGGCTGGGCCGCCCCGGGCTGGACGAGGGGGCCGACGCCGACCTCGTGGTCTATGGCGCAGACCCCCGGCGCGAGATCCGCGCTCTCGCCGCGCCCGAGCACATCGTGCTGCGCGGCGTCACCCTCTGATCTAGTCCCCCCCTTTATCGGGTCTAGGGAGAAAGGTGTCCTTCACCCCGGAACGGTTCCCGGGTGAAGGCCACCTTTGTCCCATGACCCGATAAAGGTGAGGCGCGGGGGAGGGCGGACGCGGCCTACCTCTCGGGCCTTCCACGATCTGAGACATAAGGTCGTGTTATTTGACCGATAACCAAATGCTATCCAAACTCCTAGTTGTCACATAGGAGATGCGCACCCGCGCCACCACGCCGTCCCGGCGAAGAAGGAGCCCTCGATGAGCCGTCACACCCGCCTTGCTCTGGCCGCAGCCGCGACCGTCGGAGCACTGGTGATGACCGCCTGTGGTGGCGGCGGAGCCAGTGACACGGTCGGCGGCGACGCCGTGAACGCCGGCGCCAGGACCGGCACCATCAACCTCTTCGCGTATGCCGTGCCCAAGGTCGGCTACGACAAGGTCATCCCCGCGTTCAACCAGACCGAGGCCGGCAAGGGCGTGCAGTTCCAGCAGTCCTACGGGGCCTCCGGAGACCAGTCGCGCAAGGTCGAGGCCGGCGCCACCGCGGACTTCGTGAACTTCTCGGTCGAGCCGGACATCACTCGCCTGGTCGACGCCGGCCTGGTCGCCAAGGACTGGAACGCCAACCAGTACAAGGGGATCCCGTTCGGCTCGGTCGTCACCATCGTGGTCCGCAAGGGCAACCCCAAGGGCATCAAGGACTGGGACGACCTGCTCAAGCCCGGGGTCGAGATCGTCACCCCGAACCCGTTCAGCTCGGGCAGCGCGAAGTGGAACCTCCTCGCCCCGTACGCCGCCAAGAGCGACGGCGGGAAGAACCCCCAGGCGGGCCTCGACTACATCGAGAAGCTGGTGACCGGTCACGTCAAGGTGCAGCCGAAGTCGGGCCGCGAGGCGACCGAGACCTTCCTGCAGGGCACCGGTGACGTGCTGCTGAGCTACGAGAACGAGGCGTTGTTCGCCGAGCGCAGTGGCGACCCGGTCGAGCACGTCACTCCGCCGACCACCTTCAAGATCGAGAACCCCACCGCGGTCCTGACCAAGAGCAAGAACTTCGCCAAGGCCAAGGCGTTCAACGACTACCTCTTCACGCCGGAGGCCCAGAAGCTGTGGGCGCAGGCCGGGTTCCGCCCGGTGGACCCGACCGTGGCCAAGGAGTTCGCGGCCGACTTCCCGCAGCCGACCAAGCTCTGGACGATCGACGACCTGGGCGGTTGGAAGACGGTCGACGGGACGCTCTTCAAGAAGGAGACCGGCGCGATCGCGCTCATCTACGACAAGGCTACGTCGTAGGACGGCGATGACCACGACAACCAACCACGCGCGCAGGGGCGACACCTCCACGGAGGGGTCGTCCCTGCCACCGCGCCCGCACCTGCCCCTCGGCGACGACGTGGACTCCCCGCCGCCGGCCCCAGCGTCTCGTCGCCGCACCGGCGTGGCCCGCCCGCTCGGCGTCGGACTGGTGGGCCTCTGGCTCAGCGTGCTGGTGCTCCTCCCGCTGGCGGCGCTGACCGTCACCTCGCTCGGCGAAGGAGTCGGCGGCTTCTGGCACGCCGTCTCCGCCCCTGTCGCACTCGCCTCCCTGCGGGTCACCGTGCTCGTGGCCGCCGTCGTCGCGGTCGTCAACGCCGTGATGGGCACCCTCATCGCCTGGGTGCTCGTGCGCGACGACTTCCCCGGCAAGCGCATCGTCAACGCCCTCATCGACCTGCCGTTCGCGCTGCCCACGATCGTGGCGAGCATCGTGCTGCTGTCCCTCTACGGCCCCAACAGCCCGATCCACGTGCACCTCAACGCCACCCAGCCGGGTCTGCTCGTTGCGCTCGCCTTCGTCACGCTGCCGTTCGTCGTGCGCTCGGTGCAGCCGGTCCTGATCGAGGCCGACCGCGAGGTGGAGGAGGCAGCGGCGTCGCTGGGCGCCTCCAACTGGACCACCTTCCGCCGCGTCGTGCTGCCGACCCTGGCCCCGGCCGTCATCAGCGGCACCGGCCTCGCCTTCGCCCGCGCGATCGGCGAGTACGGCTCCGTCGTCCTCATCGGCGGCAACATCCCGCGCAAGACCCAGGTGGCCTCGCAGTACATCCAGCAGCAGATCGAGATCGACCGGCCGCTCAACGCCGCCGCCGTCTCGGTGGTGCTGCTCGCGATCGCCTTCGTCACGCTGTTCGTCCTGCGGCTCTTCGCCGGGCGCAGCCTGCGCCGCGAGGAGGACGCCCAGTGAAGACCTCCACCACCGCCAGGATCGGTCTGCGGACCATCGCGCTCGGCTACCTCGTGCTGCTGATCGCGGTGCCGATCGTGCTCATCCTCTGGCGCACCTTCGGGGAAGGGGTCGGCGCCTTCGTCGACTCCATCCGCACCCCGGCCGCGATCTCCGCGCTCAACCTGTCGCTGCTCATCGTCGCGATCGTCGTGCCCCTCAACGTGGTGTTCGGGGTGGGCACCGCGCTGGCCCTGGTCCGCGGCCGGTTCCGCGGCCGCGGACTGGTGCAGGCGGTGGTCGACCTGCCGTTCGCGGTGTCGCCCATCGTGGTCGGTGTCTCACTGATCCTGCTCTGGGGCGTCGACGGGTGGTTCGGAGGTCTCGAGCGACTCGGCATCAAGGTCATCTTCGGCCTGCCCGGCATGGTGATCGCCACGCTCTTCGTGACGCTCCCGTTCGTCGTGCGGGAGGTCGAGCCGGTCCTCCACGAGATCGGCACGGAGCAGGAGCAGGCCGCGTCGACCCTCGGGGCGAGCACCTGGCAGACGTTCTGGCGGATCACCCTCCCCGCCATCCGCTGGGGCCTGACCTACGGCATCGTGCTGACGATCGCCCGGGCGCTCGGTGAGTTCGGCGCCGTGATCATGGTCAGCTCCGGCTTCCCCGGGGTGTCCCAGACCCTGACCCTGTTGGTCCACTCGCGCTACATCGACGACCACAACACCTACGGCGCGTATGCCGCGGCCACCCTGCTCATGGGCCTGGCCGTGCTGACGCTGCTCGGCATGACAGCACTCGACCGCAAGAGGAGCAGGACATGATCCGCGTCATCGGAGCCCGCAGGAGCTACGGCGACTTCGCCGCGCTCGACGACGTCACCCTGGACATCCCGGCGGGCTCGCTCACCGCCCTGCTGGGGCCGAGCGGCTCGGGCAAGTCGACCCTGTTGCGCTCCATCGCCGGGCTCGAGCAGCTCGACGGGGGACGCATCGTCATCGCCGGCCGCGACGTGACCGGGGTGGCGCCCCAGAAGCGGGGGATCGGCTTCGTCTTCCAGCACTATGCGGCGTTCAAGCACATGACGGTGCGCGACAACGTGGCGTTCGGGCTCACCATCCGCAAGCGGTCCAAGGCCGAGATCGCGCGCAAGGTCGACGACCTGCTCGAGATCGTGGGCCTCGACGGGTTCCAGCACCGCTACCCGGCCCAGCTGTCGGGTGGCCAGCGGCAGCGGATGGCGCTGGCCCGGGCGCTCGCGGTCGACCCCGAGGTGCTGCTCCTCGACGAGCCGTTCGGCGCGCTCGATGCCAAGGTCCGGGCCGACCTGCGGCAGTGGCTGAGGCGGCTGCACGACGAGGTCCACGTGACCACCGTCCTGGTCACCCACGACCAGGAGGAGGCCCTCGACGTGGCCGACCGCATCGCCGTGCTCAACAAGGGCCGGATCGAGCAGGTCGGCGACCCGGTGACGCTCTACGACCGCCCGGCCAACGACTTCGTGATGTCGTTCCTCGGCTCGGTGGCCCGGCTCGGTGGCGCGCTGGTGCGCCCGCACGACATCGCCCTCGACCGCGACGTCGAGCGAGCCCGAGCCGCCGACGCGCGGGTCGGCAGCTCGCCGGGTGTCGTCGAGGCCGTGGTCGAGCGGGTCGTCCGCCTGGGCTTCGAGGTCCGGATCGACCTGCGCGCCGACTCGGGCACCCGCTTCGCCGCCCAGGTCACCCGCGCGGAGGCCGACGCCCTTGGCCTCGTCGAGGGCGAGACGGTGTACGCCAGGGCCACGACCGGGCCGGACGCCGCCGAGATCCACCCTGCGCTGGCCATCTGAGTCGCGGCCGACCGGCAGCTGGTGGCGGGCGACCGCCCACCGCGATGGGTATGCCGCGTGCTCACGTGCCGCGGCGGTGCGACAGAATGCGTTCGTGGACATCTCGGCACGCACGGAGTACGCGGTCCGGGCCATGCTCATCCTCGCGGAGGCGGCGACGACCTCGGCGGGCCCGGTGAGCGTCGAGACGCTCTCCTACCGCCAGACCCTCCCGCGCAAGTTCCTCGAGGCGATCGTGGCCGACCTGCGCACGGCCGAGCTGGTCAAGAGCACCCGCGGCGCCCGCGGTGGCTACTCGCTGGCCCGGGAGCCCCGCGACATCTCGCTCGGTGAGGTGTTCCGCGCCGTGGACGGGCCGCTCGCGGAGGTGCGGGGCCTGCGGCCGCACGAGACGGCATACGAGGGCGTCGCCACGCACCTGCCCACCGTGTGGGTGGCGCTGCGCGCGAGCCTGCGCTCGGTGCTCGACGAGACCAGCCTGGCGGACGTGCTGTCGGGAGACCTGCCCGACCGGGTGTCGACGCTGGCGGCGGACCCCGACGCGTGGCGCAGTCGATGACGGAGGCCAACCCGACCGACCAGTCCGTGGGCGAGCTCGGCCCGGGCATCGACCCCGACGACCTCGCGACTGCGTTGCGGGTGCTCGAGCAGCTCGCCGAGATCGATGGCGACCACCCCGACATCCAGACCGTCAAGCGGGCCACGGGCCGGATGTACAAGCGGGTGCGCAAGGCTCGTCGTCGCGAGGCCAAGCAGCCCGAGATCGACCACGACGAGGCGATCATCGCCAAGACCGCCACGGGCTCCCCGATGCGGATCGACGACGAGACCAAGGGCATCTCGCTCGTCTCGACCGTCCGTGGCGCCCACGCCGGCGAGCTGATCAACCCGCGCAACTGCTACATCTGCAAGGCCGAGTACACGCTCGTCGACGCCTTCTACCACTGGCTGTGCCCCGACTGCGCCGCGCTGAGCCACACCAAGCGTGAGCAGCGCACCGACCTGACCGGCAAGCGGGCGCTCCTCACGGGTGGTCGCGCGAAGATCGGCATGTATATCGCGCTGTTGCTCCTGCGCGACGGTGCACACCTCACGATCACCACGCGCTTCCCGCACGACGCAGCGAGACGCTTTGCGGCACAGGAGGATTCGTCAGACTGGATCCACCGCCTCAAGGTCGTCGGCATCGACCTGCGCGACCCCACCCAGGTCGTCGCGCTGGCCGACGAGGTCGCCGCCGCAGGTCCGCTGGACATCCTCGTCAACAACGCGGCCCAGACCGTGCGCCGCTCGCCGGGCGCCTACTCCCACCTCG
Source organism: Pedococcus sp. P5_B7 (assembly GCF_054049895.1). Classification (NCBI taxonomy): domain Bacteria; kingdom Bacillati; phylum Actinomycetota; class Actinomycetes; order Micrococcales; family Intrasporangiaceae; genus Pedococcus; species Pedococcus sp. P5_B7. Next base: position 464,421 of record NZ_JBFULM010000002.1, on the reverse strand, counting down.
TCGAGGGTGAGTCGGTGCCCCTGGAGGGCGACGTCGCCTACCCGGAGCTGGTCACGTTCGACCGGATCAGCGAGGCCCACCCGGCCAACCTGCTCGGCACCCTGCAGGCCCAGAAGGTCGCCCACCACGAGGGGGAGTCGGAGCAGGAGGCAGCCCGTGCCCTCGCCCAGCGGTCGGCCGCGTCGATGACGTCGATGGCCCTGTCGGCCGGCCACGCCAGCCTCGAGGCGCACCTCGCCGGCACGGCGGTCGACGCAGGCGGCCTGCTGCCCGACACCCAGGTCAACAACTCCTGGACGCAGAAGGTCGAGGAGGTCGACCCGCTCGAGCTGCTCGAGGTGCAGCTGTGCAACTCGACTGCCCCCTTCATCCTCGTGTCGCGGCTGCGACCGTCGATGCGGGCCGCCGTCGCTGCCGGGGCCCGTCGCGCGTACGTCGTCAACGTCTCGGCCATGGAGGGGCAGTTCTCCAGGCGCTACAAGGGATCCGGCCACCCGCACACCAACATGGCGAAGGCGGCACTCAACATGCTGACCCGCACCAGCGCCGGCGAGATGTTCGAGACGGACAAGATCCTCATGACCGCAGTCGACACCGGCTGGATCACCGACGAGCGACCGCACCACGAGAAGCTGCGGATCGCCGCCGAGGGCTGGCACGCGCCCCTCGACCTCGTGGACGGCGCGGCCCGCGTCTACGACCCCATCGTGCGCGGCGAGGCCGGCGAGGACGTCTACGGCTGTTTCGTCAAGGACTTCGAACCCAGCCCCTGGTGAGGCGCGCCATGGACGAGCTGACCGCGTACCTGCTCGACGTCTTCGGCCTCGACGGCGGCGACGGATCGGCGCGGCTGACCTTCGTGGCCCGTGGCGCGGAAGGGCAGGTGAGCCGGCTCGAGTGCCACGGGCTCAGGTATGCCGTGAAGCAACCCTTCGCGGCATACGCGGGCTTCCCGGACCTGGCGTCGGGGGAGGAGGCGGTCCGTCGCGAGGCCGGTCACCTCGAGCACTTCGCCCGGGCCGGCATACCGGTGCCCGTCCCGGTCGCCGACCGGGTCGGGCGGTTCCTCGTGCCGGTGCCTGCGGAGCTGGGCGGGGGACTGGTGCGGCTCAGCACCTGGGTGGACGGGGCGGCTCCGCGGGCCGGCTTCGTTCCCGGCCTGCACGCGTCGGAGCTGGGCACGCTGCTCGGTCGGCTGCACGCCGTGGCGCCTGCGACCGACGACCCGATCGGCTGGTGGTACCGGACCGTCCCGGAGACTCAGGTCTGGGCCGACCTGGTGGAGCGGGCCGCCGACCAGCCGTGGCACGACGCCCTGGTGGCGCGGGTGGCGGACCTCGACGGGCTCTGCGACCTCGTGCGGAGGGTGCCCGCTCCGACCGGGCCGTTCGTGGTCGGCCACCGCGACCTGCACCCCGACAACATCCTGGTGACCGCCGACGGGCAGCTCGTCCCCGTGGACTGGGAGGACGTGGGCCCGGTGCTCCCCGACCAAGAGCTGGCCAAGGTGCTGGTCCAGTGGCACGTCGACGGCGAGGAGGTCGACGCGTCGGCCGTGCGCCGGACGGTCGCGTCCTACCGTGCGGCCCAAGGAACCGGGGCCGTGCGCGGGCTGGACGCGTTCACCATGCTGCTCAGCGGCGAGCTGAACTTCCTCGCCCGGCAGGCCGGGGCGGCCCTGGATCCGGCCACGGAGGACGCGCACCGCCGGCACGCGGTGGCCGAGGTGCAGGAGTGCCTCCTGTGGCTGCCCTCCCCGAGCACACTCCAGCACGTGCTCGACGTCGTGCTCGACCTCATGGCCGCGGGCTGACCCTGCCTGGTCGGGGCATCCCCACAGATCTGGCAGAATGGTCGGCTGTACCCGTCCAGGCACGGGCCCGGTCACGCACCGAGGCCTCCTGGCTGGAACGCCTACACCGAGTTCCGGTACCCCGCGTGAATCCTGCGCGGTCTTGCCGTGCTCACAACCAGAAACAGGAGACACCACCACCGTGGCCGTCAAGATTCGTCTGAAGCGCATGGGCAAGATCCGTGCACCGTTCTACCGCGTCGTCGTCATGGACTCGCGCGCCAAGCGCGATGGCCGGGCCATCGAGGAGATCGGCAAGTACCACCCCACCGAGGAGCCCTCGGTCATCGACATCAACTCGGACCGCGCGCAGTACTGGCTGGGCCAGGGCGCGCAGCCGACCGAGGCCGTCGCGGCACTGCTCAAGGTGACCGGCGACTGGCAGAAGTACAAGGGCGAGCCCGGCACCGAGGGCACGCTCAAGGTCAAGGCAGCCAAGCCGTCCAAGAAGGAGCTGTACGACGCGGCCATCGCCGCGGCGGGCAAGTCCGAGGCCGGCACCGACGGGGCGACCACCCCGAAGAAGCGCGCTGCCAAGAAGGCCGACGAGGCCCCCAAGGCCGACGAGGCCAAGGCCGAGGAGCCCAAGGCTGACGAGGCCCCCAAGGCCGAGGCGCCCGAGGCTGTCGCGGAAGCCCCCGTGGCCGACGAGGCCAAGGCTGAGACCGAGGAGGCCCCCGCGGCCGCCGCGGCCGACGCCGCGGACCAGGCCTGACCGTGCTGGAAGAGGCGCTCGAGCACCTCGTCAAGGGCATCGTCGACCACAAGGACGAGGTTGCCGTGCGACGCAAGGAGCTCCGCCGTGGTGAGGTGCTCGAGGTCCGGGTGCACCCCGAGGACCTCGGTCGCGTGATCGGTCGCTCCGGTCGCACCGCGAGCGCCCTGCGCACCGTCATGGGTGCGCTGGCCGGCGGCCAGAACGTGCGGGTCGACATTGTCGACACCGACAAGGTCCGCTGAGCGCTCACTCGCGCTGACACCTCACGAAGGGCCACCGGGTTTCCGGTGGCCCTTCGTCGTGTCCGGTCGTGCCTTCCCGTCGTAGCCCCGGACGTGCGGTCGTTCGGCTGCGGTGGACCCGCGCCCGGGAGTACGTTCCGCGGGTGGATCGCATCCCGTTCGCCGTGCCGGCAGCCCCGGGGCACCTCGACGGGTGGCGCGCCGGAGCCGGTCCGCCGGTCCTGCTGCTCCATGGCGGACCCGGGCTGTCCTACGGCCACCTCGACTCGCTGGCCGAGGAGCTCGCGGCGGCGTACGACGTGGCGTTCTTCCAGCAGCGAGGCCTGCCGCCCTCGACGGAGGAAGGACCGTTCACCGTCGAACAGGCGGTCGCCGACATCTGCGCGGTCCTCGACGGGATCGGCGTGGAGCGGGTTTGGCTGGTGGGCCACAGCTGGGGCGGTCACCTGGCGTTCCACGCAGCCGCGTCCATCCCCGAGCGTCTGCTCGGCGTCCTGAGCATCGACCCGCTCGGCGCGGTCGGCGACGGTGGGGCGGAGGCGTTCGGCGCGGAGATGATGCGCCGGGTGCCGGAACACCTGCGGGCCCGGGCCCAGGAGCTGGACGACAAGGACACCGACGGCACCGCCACTGACGCCGACGAGCAGGAGATGCTCGACATCGTCTGGCCGTCCTACTTCAGCGAGCCGGCCGCCGCCACGCCGCGTCCACCCCTGGCGGTCTCGAACGCCGCCCACCTCGGGCTGTGGGAGGACCTCGTGGAGCAGCTCCCCGCGCTGGAGGCGGCACTGCCGTCCATCGACGTCCCCGTCGGGGTGCTGTCGGGTGCCGACAGCCCGATGCCGGCCGAGGAGTCGGCGCGGGCCACGGCCGAGCGGATCCCCGACGCCTGGGTCCACGTCGAGCCGGGCACCGGGCACTTCCTCTGGCTCGACCACCCCGGGTGCGCGCTCGCCGCCCTCGACCGCCTGGTGCAAGGGACTTCCGAGACCTGAGAGGATCGGCACATGCCTGCCGACTCCAGACTGCTCGTCGCCCGCATCGGCAAGCCGCACGGCCTGCGCGGTGAGGTGACCGTGCAGACCCACACCGACGACCCGGAGGCGCGCTTCGCCCCCGGCGTCAACTACGCGACCGAGGCCGCCCCCGGGTCCGGCGTGCCGCGCTCGCTCACCCTGCGCACCGCTCGGCTGCACCAGAAGGTCTGGCTGCTCGGCTTCGAGGAGATCCCCGACCGCACCGGCGCCGAGTCGCTGCGCGGCACCCGCCTGTTCATCGACGCCGAGGCCGCGGCCGAGGCTGCGTCCGACGAGGACGACGCGTGGTACGAGGACGAGCTCGTCGGACTCACCGCCGTGGACCCCTCCGGGACCGCCCTCGGCGAGGTCACCGGTCTGCGCACGGGTGCGGTCCAGGACCAGCTGGTGCTGCGGCTGACCGGCGGCGCCGAGGCGCTCGTGCCGTTCGTCGAGGCCATCGTCCCTGAGGTCGACGTCGAGGGTGGCCGGGTCGTCGTCGACCCGCCCCCCGGGCTCCTCGAGCTCAACGCCGAATGACGGCGGACCACCGGTGATCCTCGACGTCGTCTCGATCTTCCCCGAGTACCTCGCACCCCTGGACCTCTCGCTGATCGGGAAGGCCCGGCGCGACGGGCTGCTCGACCTGCGGGTGCACGACCTGCGCGACTTCACCCACGACCGGCACCACTCGGTCGACGACACCCCCTACGGCGGCGGTGCCGGCATGGTGATGAAGCCGCAGCCGTGGGCCGAGGCCCTCGCCCACGTGGCCGCCTCGGGCGCCGACGGCGCCCGCCCGCGTCTCATCGTCCCCGGCCCGGGAGGTATGCCGTTCACGCAGGCCCTGGCGCGCGAGCTCGCCGAGGAGCCGTGGCTGGCCTTCGCCTGCGGACGCTACGAGGGGATCGACGAGCGCGTCTACGAGTACGCCGCTGACGAGCTCGGGCTCGAGGTGTCGGTGGTCTCGCTCGGCGACTACGTGCTGAACGGGGGAGAGGTGGCCGTGCTCGCGATGGTCGAGGCGGTGGCCCGCCTGCTGCCCGGCGTCATCGGCAACGCGGAGTCCCTCGTCGAGGAGTCCCACGAGGACGGGCTGCTCGAGTACCCCGTGTACACCAAGCCCGCCGCCTGGGAGTCGAGTGCGGGCGTGACCCGGGCGGTGCCACCGGTGCTGCTGTCCGGGGACCACGGGGCGATCGCCGCGTGGCGCCACCAGCAACGGCTCGAGCGCACGGCGGCGCGCAGACCCGACCTCCTGCACTCCGCTGCGGCCCTGACGACGCAGGACCTCGCGATCACCGTCGCCCAGCCCTCAGATGCCGCCGAGCTGACGACTCTGCAACGGGCCTGCTGGGTGAGCGAGGCCAAGGCCAACGACACCCACGACATCCCACCACTCGTCGAGTCCCTCGACGACGTGGCGCACGGCCTGCTGGAGTGGCAGACCTGGGTGGTGCGCGAGGGCGGCCGGCTGGTCGCCTCGGTGCGGGCGCGGTCGCACCCGGACGACCCCGCCACCTGGCAGATCGGCCGGCTGATGGTCGCCCCCGACCTCCAGGGCCGTGGCCTCGGGCGCGCGCTGCTCGCCCATGCGGAGGCGCAGGCGCCGTCGGGCACGGCGGCATACTGGCTCAACACAGGGACCCGCAGCGACCGCAACCTGCGGACCTACCGCAAGGCCGGCTACCGCGTGCAGCCCGGAGAGGGCGCCTTCCCCGGCACTGTCGACCTGCTCAAGCGGCGTCGTTGACGCGCTCGCTGGCGTAGAGCCGGTAGAGGGCGTAGGCCGCCACGGCGCACAGCAGGTGCCAGGCGGCGTGGCCCTGCAGGAGCGACTCGGGGTGGCAGAGGGACGACCCGTCCTTGGCGAGGTTCCAGATCGCGAACGCCAGCGCGAGGGCCCCGGCCGAGGCCAGCCCCCAGCCGACCTGGCGCCGCCCCGTGCCACGCCGCCACAGCACGGCCTCACCGGCCAGGGCCACGAGCAGGAAGAGCCCGAACGCGAGGTTGGCGGCGATGTCGACCATCGGCACGTGCCCCGGGATGCGTTCGACCAGCTCGCAGACCAGCACGACGCCGACGAACGAGGCCGCGAAGAAGCCGGTGCCGCGGCCCAGCACCCGCGTGACCGCATACGACGAGGCGAAGGCGGCGATGAGGTACATGCTGAGCAGGTCGAGGTGGCCGCCGAGGGCGCTCTGGGTCGCGTGCATCGCGGCGCTCGCTGGCCCGAGGAGCACCACGACCACCCCGAGGGCCGCCGCGAGCCGGGGGTTGGCCGCAATGGTCGTGCCGGGCGATCCCGCCCTCCAGGCAATGGCCAGGCCGGCGACGACGAACCCGGCGTTGCTGAAGGTGTTGGCGGGCTGGCGGACGAGGGCGTCGCGCGCCGCCTCGCAGAACCGGTCGCCGCGACCGACGTCCGGGCCGAGCCAGCCGTGCAGCACCGCGAGCCACAGCAGGCCCACCGAGACGACCGTGACGGCGCAGGCCAGCGCGAACGGTCGCAGGTCGCGCTGCGTGCGGGTCGGCATGGAGGCGAGTATGCCGCCGCGGGTCACCGCGGGTCGGTGGTGACCTAGTCGACGAGGCTCGCGGCCAAGTCGTCGGGGAGCAGGAGGCGTCCGGCCAGGAGGTGTTCCGCCACGAGCACGGTGACGGTCTGGGCAGCCATGATCCCGAAGAGCACCAGCACCTGGGCCGTGGCCGCCTGCGCCGGGGTGCCGCCGCCGAGCATGACCCCGATGAAGGCCCCTGGCAGGGTGACCACCCCGGTGGTCTTCACCTGGTCGAGCCCCGGGAGGAGCGCCTCGGGTGCGCGGCGGTGGACGATCTCGCGGATGGCCTGGCGGGGGAGCAGGCCGACCGAGAGGCTGGCTTCGTACTGGCTGTGCTCCTCGCGCAGGGCGGCGAAGGCGCGGCGCCCGACGAGGGTGTGTGCCGTCATCGCGTTGCCGACGATGATGCCCGCCACCGGGATGACGGCGATCCCGGTCGGGGGGATCGTGCCCGTGGCCAGCACGATCGCCAACACCGGGAGCACGCCGGCGGCCATCGCCAGCGCGGCCCACGACCACGCCCGCGGCGCCTCCACCCGGCGCGACGTCGTGAGGACCCCCATCGCGAACATCACGCAGACCAGCGCCACCGACCACGGCAGGCTGTCGACCACGGCGGCGATGAGCACGGCCGCGAGCCCCAGCTGGACGATGGCCCGCACCGCGGCGACGAGGACGGGGCGCTCCAGGCCGTAGCCGGCGAAGCGGTGCGCGGCCATCGCGAGTGCCAGCAGCAGGGCCAGCGCGAGGCCGACGGGCCAGCCGGGGTCGATGCTCACAGGCGTCACCGTATGCCGCGGGGCTGCGACGGGGGCGCAGCGGGCCCGCCGCGAAAAAAGTTCGCGGTTCTCGGGAATGTTTCCTGTATCGTTCTACTTGAACGATTTAGTACAACGATCCAGAACGCCGTCCAGCGCACCCAGAAGGAGGCCGGAAGCCATGGGTAACGTCACGCTCAGGTCCGTCGCCGAGGCCGCCGGGGTCTCCGTCTCCACGGTCTCGAACGCCTACAACAAGCCCGACCAGCTCTCCACCGAGGTGCGCCAGCGCGTGCTCGAGACCGCCAAGGCGCTCGGGTATGCCGGGCCCAACCCGGCCGCGCGCAGCCTGCGGTCCCAGCGGGCGCGGGCCATCGGGCTGGTCTTCACCGAGCGGCTCAGCTACGCGTTCTCCGACCCCTACTCGGTGGGCATGCTGGCCGGCCTCGCCGAGGTGGCCGAGCAGTTCCAGACCGGGCTGCTGCTCATCCCGCTGCGACCGTTCGACCCCGAGCGGCCCGAGGAGGTCGAGGCGAGCGCCGAGGCCATGCGGGCCGCCGTCGTCGACGGGCTCCTGGCCTACTGCCTCGACATCGACCACCCGGCCCGGGAGATCGCGGTCGACCGGGGGCTCCGGATGGTCGCCACGGACGACAAGGACCCCCGGATGGACGGGCTCGTCCTCATCGACGAGCGCGGCGCCGCGCGGCAGGTGGGCGAGCACATCCGCCGGCTCGGCCACCGCAGCGTCGGCATCGTCGTCGACAGCAAGGTCGACTCACCCGCCGTGGTCGAGGTCGACGACGTGGAGCACCGGTCGATGTCGTTCTCGTGGGACCGCTACGACGGCTTCCGCGAGGGCCTCGGTCCGGACGTCACCGTGCAGACGGTCGCGCCACCCGGCCACAACTCGGTCGAGGCGGGCCGGGCCGCGGGGGCCCACCTGCTCGACCGGCAGGACCGCCCCACCGCGATCATCACCGTCAGCGACGTGCTGGCCCTCGGGGTCCTCGACGCCATGAGCCAGCGCGGCCTGACCCCCGGCCGCGACGTCTCGCTCTCCGGCTTCGACGACGTGCCGGCAGCGGCCGGCGCCGGACTCACCACCGTGCGCCAACCGATCGCCGAGCGCGGGCGCATCGCCGGCCGGATGCTCCTCGACCCCGATTACACCGAGCGCCGCATCGTGCTCCCCACCGAGCTCGTCGTGAGGTCCAGCACTGGGCCAGCCGCGACGTCACAGACGCGCTGACGGATCCGTCAGCGTCCACAGCACCACCGCACCCTGAAGGGAGGAGGACATGAGCGACTACATCGCCCTCACCATCAACAGCAACGCAGGCGCCGCCCTGGCCCGGTCGGCCCGACCGGACGCCCCCGTCGTCGACGACGGACTCGGCACCAGTCCGGCTCGCCGGCCCGTGCGTCGTTCGTTGGCGACCACCCTGCGCGGCGCCGCCGCCGTCGAGCGTCGCCTGGCTGACCGGCTCGACCCGGTCGGCCGTCCGGCGCCCGCCCGCGCCTGACGCGTGCCGCGGGTATGCCGCCGGTAAGCCGCGGGTATGCCGCGTGGCCCGGCCACGCGGCATACCCGGTCGTCAGGGGCGGCGGCGATTTCTGTCGCGGCCCCTGTGCGTGGCAGAATGGCTCCTTGCGCCCGCGTGACCAGCGACCCCTGCCACAGGGGGAGTGTCCGGGCAGGGTCCCGGCCACGTGGTCGGTCACGCACACGGCGCACACCATCATCAGCAGCACCACCCAACACCCTGGGCGACCTGTGGCGCCGAGAAGAAAGCGAATCTGCCATGCAGCGTTTCGACGAGCTCGACAAGGCGTCCCTCCGCGACGACATCCCGGCCTTCCGCGCCGGTGACACCGTCAACGTCCACGTGAAGGTCATCGAGGGCACGCGCTCCCGTGTCCAGGTCTTCAAGGGCGTCGTGATCCGTCGCCACGGTGGTGGCCTGGGCGAGACGTTCACCGTCCGCAAGGTCTCGTTCGGCGTCGGCGTCGAGCGCACCTTCCCCCTGCACACCCCGGTCATCGACCACATCGAGGTCGTCACCCGCGGTGACGTCCGTCGCGCGAAGCTGTACTACCTGCGCGACCTGCGCGGCAAGGCCGCCAAGATCAAGGAGAAGCGCGAGACGACCCCCGCCAAGTAAGGCGGAATCATCTCCCCCTCAGCGCGTCCCGGCGCTCGTCGCCACAGCCCTGAGGGTTAGGCTCCGGAGCGATGAACCCGGGACCGGAAGCACCCCAGCAGGACCCGGCCGCCGCACCAGTCGAGACTGACGCGGCGGCCGAGTCCGAACGCCCCCGAGGCGGCCCTTCGTGGCTGCTGCTCGGCGGCGTCGCACTGCTGGTGATGCTGCTGGTCCGGGGTTTCCTCGTCCAGTCCTTCTACGTGCCGTCAGGCTCCATGGAGCCGACCATCGAGCCGGGCGACCGGATCCTGGTCAACAAGCTGGCCGACGGCGGCTCGGTGCGACGGGGCGACGTGGTCGTCTTCGACGGCACCACGACGTTTGCCGCCGCCGACCTCACCCCGCACCAGGACGACGGCGCCATCGGCAAGGTCCTGGGTGACGCGGCCTCGTTGGTGGGGGTCGACCTCGGCGAGCAGGACTTCGTGAAGCGGGTCATCGGCCTGCCGGGCGACCGCGTGGTCTGCTGCGACCGGGGCAGCCTGACCGTCAACGGCACGGTGCTCGACGAGACCTACGTCATGCCCGGCGACAAGCCGAGCGAGCTGGAGTTCGACGTCACCGTCCCCGTCGGACGGCTCTGGGTGATGGGCGACCACCGCAGCGACAGCGCCGACTCGCGCTCCCACCTGGGCGACCCGGGCGGCGGCACGGTGCGGCTGTCCGACGTCATCGGTCGCGCGAGTGCGACGTACTGGCCGCTGTCGCGCCTCGGCCGCTTCGAGCGCCCCGACGCACTGGCCGACCTGCCCCGCGTGGGTGAGCCGTGAGCGGCACGCCGCGCGACGGCGACAACGGCTGGCTGAGGTTCGAGGCCGACCAGCCGGACCCCACCCGGGTCGAGACCGACGCCGCCCACGACTCCCACGACCCGGCCTGGCTGCGCCACGACCTGCCCGACCCCAGCCCGACCGTCGCCACAGACGCGGGCGCGGCTGCGCCCACCCACCCACCGGACTCCCCGTGGTTGCCGTCCGACGTGGAGGTGGCCCGGCCGACGCCCACGCCCGAGGACGCGCACGACACCGGGGTCCCGCCCACGATCGTCGGCCAGGCCGAGGAGTCGACCCCGGCGCGGGTGACCACCGAGACCAGACCCCTGCCCGAGGAGATCCCGGTGGCCGCTGCGCGTGACGAGTCGGCGCCCCAGGACGACGAAGCAGGAGCCGACGGCGAGGGCGCGACGGGACGGCGCGACGACGGTGAGGGCGCGAAGCGACGGCGCGACGACGAGGGCGCGAAGGGGCGGCGCGACGACGACGAGTCGGTCAGCGGGCTGGCCGTGCTCGGCGCGGCCATCAAGGAGTTCGCCATCGTCGTGGGGATGGCCCTCGTGCTGTCCTTCATCGTCAAGACCTGGCTGCTCCAGGCCTTCTACATCCCGTCCGGGTCGATGGAAGACACCCTCGTCCTCAACGACCGCGTGATCGTCAGCAAGCTGACCCCCGGCCCGATCGACCTCAAGCGCGGCGACATCGTCGTGTTCGCCGACCCCGGACAGTGGCTCGACGAGGCCCCGAAGGCCCAGCAGGGCCCGGTCGCGACCGTCGTCACCGAGACACTCACGTTCGTCGGACTGCTGCCCGACAACGCCGAGAACCACCTCATCAAGCGGGTCATCGGGCTGCCGGGCGACCACGTGGTGTGCTGCGACGAGGGCGGCCGGATCACGATCAACGGCACCGCGATCAAGGAGCCCTACCTCAAGCCCGGCGACGCCGCGAGCGAGCAGGACTTCGACATCACCGTGCCGAGCGGGCGGGTGTGGGTCATGGGTGACCACCGCTCCAACTCGGCCGACTCGCGCGTCCACGACGGCCCCGAGAACAATGGCAGCCAGGGGTCCGTCGACGAGCGTCTCGTCGTCGGCCGCGCCGTGGCCCTCGTCTGGCCGCTCGACCACCTGACCTGGCTGTCCAACCCGACCTCGACCTTCGCCCAGGTCCCGGCCCCCTCGCCTGCCACGGCCACCACCGACTCCCAGGGCGCTGGCGTCACCGGCGACGGTCCCGGTGGCGGCGAGGTGGGCGGCACGGACACACCGACCGGGTCGGGCTGAGCAATGGCCCAGCCCGTGCGCAGTCGCAAGCCCACCCTTCGGGTCGAGCGCCAGCTCCAGCGTGACGGCCACCGCGTCCTGGCCGGCATGGACGAGGTGGGCCGTGGTGCCCTGGCCGGACCGGTGACGGTCGGCGTGGTGCTCATCGACGAGACCTGTCGCAGCGCGCCCACCGGGGTCAAGGACTCCAAGCTGCTGACCCCGGCCGCGCGCGTGGCCATGGTCCCGCGGATCCGGCGCTGGGCCCTGGCCTACGCCGTGGGTCACGCGTCCCCCCAGGAGATCGACGAGATCGGCATCATCGCGGCCCTGCGGCTGGCCGGGTGCCGGGCCCTGGCTGCGGTCGACCTGGTCCCCGACCTGGTCATCCTCGACGGCAACCACGACTGGCTCACCGCGCCCGACGAGGTGGGGCTGTTCGCCTTCACCTCCCACGACGCCCCCGTCACCCCGCCGGTCACGACCATGATCAAGGCCGACCTCAAGTGCTCGTCCGTCGCCGCCGCGTCGGTGCTCGCCAAGGTGGAGCGGGACGGGATGATGGTCGACGTCGCGCCAGAGCACCCGGCCTACGGGTGGGACGAGAACAAGGGGTATGCCGCGCCGGAGCACCTTGCGGCGCTCGAGGCGTTCGGGGCGACGGACCTGCACCGACGGTCGTGGCGGCTGCCGGGAGTGACGATGGATGATGAGTGTTCGGCAGGGTGAGCAACCGGAGATGAGCACGCGATGAGTTCTGAGGACCTCGAGAAGTACGAGTCGGAGATGGAGCTCCAGCTCTACCGCGAGTACCGCGACGTGGTGGGCCTGTTCTCGCACGTGGTCGAGACCGAGCGCCGGTTCTACCTGTGCAACTCCGTCGACGTGAAGGTGCGCTCCGACGGGGGCGAGGTCTACTTCGACGTCACCATGCAGGACGCCTGGGTGTGGGACATCTACCGCCCCGCGCGGTTCGCCAAGCAGGTCCGCGTCGTGACGTTCAAGGACGTCAACGTCGAGGAGCTCGCCAAGGCTGACCTCGAGCTGCCCAAGGACCAGGGCTTCTAGCTGCGGCAGCCAGGGCGGCTCGGCCTGCCAACTGCCGCAGCCGCAGCCGCATCTGCAGCCGTATCTGCGGCGGTTGTCCCCGGTCGGGTGCCCGTCCTGGGCCCGTCCACAGGCCGCACTGCTGGGTGTGCCGCTGGTCGCCCCTGCGGGCTTGGGTTGGGCGCATGGCAGACAGGGCGGATCCGCGCAGGGCGCTGGGGGAGTATGGCGAGCGGCTGGCTGAGCGCTACCTGACCGACCGGGGGATGGCGGTCGTGGACCGCAACTGGCGCTGCGCCCGGGGCGAGCTGGACCTGGTGGCCAGGGACGGCGACTGTCTCGTCTTCTGCGAGGTCAAGACCCGCCGGACCGAGCGCTTCGGTTCTCCCGTGGAGGCGGTCACCGCGCGCAAGGCGGCGCGGCTGCGCCGGCTCGCGTCGGCCTGGCTGCAGGAGCACGGGGAACACCCCGCGCGCATCAGGATCGACGTGATCGGCATCCTGCGACCGACAGCGGGGCGCGCCGTGGTCCGCCACCTGCAGGGGGTCGAGGCATGACGTTCGGCCGCACCCGGTCGGTCACCCTGGAGGGGCTGGCCGGCTCGGTCGTGGAGGTCGAGGCGCACCTGTCGGGGGGCCTGCCCGCCTTCATGCTGGGCGGACTGCCCGACACCGCGTGTGCGCAGTCGCCCAACCGGGTCAAGGCCGCGGCGGCCAGCATCGGGCACTCCCTGGCGCAGAGCAGGATCACGGTCAACCTGTCGCCGGCCTCGATCCCGAAGAACGGCAGTGGTTTCGACCTGCCGATCGCCATCGCCGTCGCGACCGCCCTCGGACTGATCCCGCCCGAGCGGGTGGGCGACGTGGTGCACCTGGGGGAGCTCGGGCTCGACGGGTCCATCCGATCGGTGCGTGGTGTCCTCCCCGCAGTCCTGTGCGCCGCGCGGGCAGGGTGCCGGGACGTGGCTGTTCCGGTCGACAACGCCGCCGAGGCGCGCCTGGTGCCCGACATCCGGGTGCACCCCGTGGCCCACTTGGCCGACCTCATCGTGGCCCACGCGGCCGGGGTCGAGTCCTTCGGGGTCAGCACCCCGGACCGCGCGCCGCGACTGTCGGCGGCGAAGGCCACGCCGGACCTCGCCGACGTGGTCGGCCAGGACGAGGCCAGGGCGGCCGTCGAGCTGGCGGCTGCGGGCGGACACCACCTCTTCCTGCTCGGCCCTCCGGGCTCCGGCAAGACGATGCTGGCCGAGCGGTTGGTGTCCATCCTGCCGCGGCTCAGCCGAGAGCAGTCGATCGACGTCCTCGCGGTGCGGTCCCTCCTCGGCGTGACGGCTTCCGAGCTGTCCCTCGAAGGGCTGCCGCCGTTCGTGTCGCCGCACCACAGTGCGACGCAGGCGGCGATCATCGGGGGTGGGAGCACGGCGGTGCGGCCCGGCGCGATCACCCTGGCCCACCACGGGGTGCTCTTCCTGGACGAGGCCCCCGAGTTCAAGGCGGCGGCCCTGCAGTCCCTGCGTCAACCCCTGGAGTCGGGGCAGGTGGTGGTCTCGCGGGCCCGCGCCAGCGTGCGCTTCCCGGCCCGCTTCCAGCTGGTGATGGCCGCGAACCCCTGTCCGTGCGGCCTCGGCTACGGCAAGGGGGTGGGCTGTTCCTGCAGCCCGCTGGCCAAGCGTGGCTACCTGGGTCGCTTGTCCGGCCCGCTGCTCGACCGCGTCGACCTGCAGGTGCAGGTGCCGGCCGTGACGCGGTCGTCGCTGGCCGGACCCGCCGGAGAGAGCAGCGCGACCGTGGCCGCTCGGGTGATCGACGCGAGGAAAGCGCAGGCCGAACGCTGGGACCAGACCCCGTGGGCCCTGAACAGCGAGGTGCCGGGGCCGGTCCTGCGCCGGGGGAGGTGGCGGCTGCCGTCCGGGGTCACCGCGGACATCGACCGAGCCCTCGAGCGCGCCCAGCTCACCCTCCGTGGGTACGACCGGGTGATGCGGGTGGCGTGGACCGTCGCCGACCTGGCCGGCCGTGCGACGCCGACCCGTGACGACCTCGGCCAGGCCCTCACGCTGCGCAACCAGGGCCCGGTGGCGGCATGAGCGGGATCGCGACGGTGCGTGGTGACCGGGCGGCGAGGGTGGCGTGGGCGAGGTTGGCCGAGCCCGGCGACACCGACGTCGCCGCACGGATCGCCGCGGTGGGGGCGGAGGAGGCCCTCCAGGGAGTCGGGGCCGAGACCACCCTCGGCGCGCGGATGGCCGAGCGACTCGCGGAGCTCGATGTCGACCGTGACCTGGCCATCGCCCGGCGGCTGGGCGCCCGACTCCTCGTGCCGGGCGACGAGGAGTGGCCGCTGGGCCTGCACGACCTGGCAGCTCCACCGCTGTGCCTCTGGGTGCTCGGCCGCGCGAGCCTGGGTGACGTGGCTGCTCGGAGCGTCGCGGTCGTGGGTGCTCGGGCTGCCACCGGTTATGGCGTCCACGTGGCGAAGGAGCTCGGCGCCGGGCTGGCTGAGCGAGGGTTCGCCGTGGTGTCTGGCGCGGCCTACGGCATCGACGGTGCGGCGCACGAGGGCGCGATGGCGCTCGAGGGAGTCACCATCGCCGTGCTCGCGTGTGGTGTCGACCGGCCCTACCCAGCGGGGCATGCGGGGCTGCTGCAGCGGGTGCAGGAGGACGGCCTAGTGGTCAGCGAGGTGCCGCCCGGCTCGGCGCCGACCAGGTGGCGTTTCCTCAGCCGCAACCGGGTGATCGCGACGTTGACCCAGGGCACCGTGGTGGTCGAGGCGGGCCTGCGCAGTGGTTCGCGCAACACGGCCCGCCTCGCGGAGGAACACCTGAGGGTCGTCTGTGCGGTGCCGGGACCGGTGTCGTCGGCGGTGTCGGCCGGCTGCCACGAGCTCGTCCGTGCCGGGGCGACGCTCGTCACCGACGCCGGCGAGGTCGCGGAGGCAGTCGGACCCATCGGTGAGCTGGCTCCGCGCAAGGAGGGTGCGGCCCTGCCCGGCGACGACCTCGAGCCGACCCACCGGATCGTGCTCGCCGCGCTGCCGGCTCGCAAGCCTGCGACGGCCGAGGAGCTGGCCCGTCTCAGCGGCCTCAGCAGCGCCGAGGTCCGGGGTGCGCTCGGAGCGCTGGACCTCGACGGCCTCGCCCAGCGGCAGGGGGAGGGCTGGCGCAGGTCGCCGCGTCGCTGAAACCTCCGGAGCGTCGGCGCGCCCCGGCGTCCAGGACCCCTGCGCGGGAGCGGACGGCTGGCACAATGACGCCGTGCTCGCAGCCGAGGTCGCCTCCTCCCAACAGGCCCAGTGGGACCTGGTCCGCGACTACCTCGCCTCCTATGCCGAGCGGCGCCCGGTCCGGAAGGTGACGGTCGTGGGAAACGCACCGCTCGGCCCGAACCCGGAGCGAGTGGCGCAGATCGACAGCAGTGACCTGGTCTTCCGGATGAACTCGATGGCCCTGGACGACCCCGGCACCCCGCCGTGCGTCGGCACCAAGTGCCACGTCCTGGTCGTGTCGCGGTACGCACCGGTCACGCCGTGGATGTTCCAGGACTACCGGCAGCGCGCCTACCTGATTCCGCAGGCCGGTTACGGGCTGCGCTACATCCTCCATCCGCAGCCGTACTTCTGGCCCTCGGACCTCGGCACCATGCCTGTCCCGAACGCCCCGGTCATCACCCGGCTGCTCGACCAGCTCGACCCCGACCACGTGCCCAACGAGCTGATCCCCACCTCCGGGACCATCTCGTGCTTCCTGGCCCACGAGATGTTTCCCGAGGCCGAGATGTTCGCGACCGGCTTCTCGTTCCTCGACGGGGTGCAGCAGGACTCGTGGCGCTACCAGAGCGGCGGAGGCAGCCCGGTCATCCCGGCGCACCAGCTGGACCTGGAGGCACGACTGCTCCGCTCATGGATCGACGACGGCACCATGCGGATGCTGCACTGAAAGAGGAGAACATGTCCGGAACAGAAGCGCGGCCCGAGGGCACCGGTACCCCCTCGCCCGGCCCCTACCGACGAGCCCGCCGTGCCTTCGGGCGGTGGCGCCGCAGTGTCGCGGACCCCAACAACCTGGCCGCGAAGGTGGACAAGCAGCGGGCCCAGCTCGAGCGTCAGTCGACCCAGATCGCCGAGCTCAAGGCGTCGGTCGCGGCCCTGGGCAAGCGCTTGCACCCCGTCGAGCACGCGTCGAGCCACCGCGAGGTCGAGCACGGTGGGTTGGCCATCCAGATCGGCATCGTCGAGGAGCGACTCGGCAAGATCGAGGAGGGCCTGCGGGGTGCCGAGTTCGTGGCCGACGACGCCGAGCGAGCTGAGGCACGAAGCCTGGTCGAGGCGGTCCGCCGCGAGCACGAGCAGGTCCGCGTGCGCATGCAGGTGATCGCCCAGTACGAGGAGCGGCTTCGCCGCCTGGAGGACGCTGTCGTCAAGACGTACGACGGGGACGTTCGCCACCCGTTCTGATGCGGCTCCGTGACGCGCGGGGTGGCGGCTTGTGTGCCGCTCCTGCGTTTGCGACGGTGACGGCGTGAGTGAGTCCCTGGCGCAGACGTTGGCGGCTTTCGAGCGCCACCTGCGCAGTGAGCGCGGCCGCTCGGAGCACACGACTCGGGCCTACCTCGGTGACCTGCGGGGACTCCTGCGCTTCCTCCAGGACGAGTGCGGCATGTCCGACCTCGCCGACGTGGGCCTGCGCGAGCTGCGGGCCTGGCTCGCGGCCCAGGCGGAGTCGGGGGCGGCTCGGTCGACCATCGCTCGCCGATCCGCTGCCGCGCGCACCTTCCTCGGGTGGGCGACCCGCACCGGTCGGATCGCCCAGGACCCGTCGCTGCGGCTGGCCGCCCCCAAGCGCGCGGGTCACCTCCCGGAGGTGCTCCGCCAGGGCGACGCGACGGCGCTGATGGACCTCGCAGCAGTGGCCAGCGACGACCAGGACCCGATGCACCTGCGCGACCGCGCCGCCGTCGAGCTGTTGTACGCCAGTGGGATCCGGGTCGGTGAGCTGACCGCGCTCGACATCGACGACCTCGACCTCGGCGGAGGGGTCCTGCGGGTGATGGGCAAGGGCGGCAAGGAGCGCACCGTGCCCTTCGGCGCGCCGGCCCGCGAGGCCGTCGACGCCTGGCTGACCCTGGGCCGTCCCCAGGTCGCCGTGGCGGGCAGCGGTCCGGCCCTTCTCCTGGGGCGACGCGGCCGACGGGCCGACCCCCGGCAGATCCGGGCCGCCGTCCACGAGCTGCTCTCACACCTGCCCGACGCCCCGGATCTGGGACCCCACGGCCTGCGGCACAGCGCCGCCACCCACCTCCTCGAGGGCGGGGCGGACCTCCGCCTCGTGCAGGAGCTCCTGGGCCACGCCTCCCTCGCGACGACCCAGATCTACACCCACGTCTCCGTGGACCGCCTCAAGGCCTCCTACCGACAGGCCCACCCCCGTGCCTGAGCGCCGCGGAGGTGCCGCCGGGTTCGGGGTCGTCGGGCGTGCCGTGCCCGCACCGACCGCCCGAAGGAGGAAGATGGACGCCGACGACGTTCGTCCGACCCCTGGGGGTCCTGGGCCCGAGAGGAGCTGTGCAGCGCGTGCGTGAGGATCTGCCGGCGACCCGCCGGGCTCGCCGACACCGACGCCGGCCCAGCCGTCAGGTGCGCCTGCGTCGCACCATCACGGGCGCCGTGATCCTGGTCCTCGTGGCCGTCGTCACCGTGCGGCTCACGACCGGTGACGACACGACCCTGCTCGACGCCGCGGGCTCCGCCGCGAAGGCGACGACCTCGGCGCCGTCCCTGCGCACGTCCCAGACCCCCAACAACGAGGACGGCTCGTCCACCACCGAGACCGCGAAGGCCGGAGCCACCACGGTCCCGCAGAACGGCACCGGCAAGATCACCGTGGTGTCCGTGCCGCCTGCCGCAGTCGCGACCACCGGCCGCACGGTCAAGTACACGGTCGAGATCGAGGGCGGCCTCGGGGTCGACCCTGCCGAGGTCGGCGCCACCGTGGAGTCCGTCCTGCTGGATCCCAAGGGCTGGCAGAAGGTCGACGGCGTCCGCTTCGTCAACGTCACCCCGGCGCAGGCCGCCAGGGGCGCCCACGTCGACGTGCGGGTCACGCTCGCCAGCCCCGGCCTGACCGACAAGCTCTGCGCGCCGATGCGGACGCTGTCCCAGGTCTCCTGCTGGAACGGCGAACGCTCGGTGCTCAACTTCCGCCGCTGGGCCCTCGGCGACGACAGCTACGGCTCCGACGTCGCCCGCTACCGCATCTACCAGGTCAACCACGAGGTCGGTCACGGCCTCGGCCACCAGCACCGCCTCTGCCCGGGCAAGGGCAAGCGGGCGCCCGTGATGGTGCAGCAGACCCTCGACCTCGGTGGCTGCAAGCCCTGGCCCTACCCATCCGGCACCTGAGCGAGCGGGAGCAGTCGCACCGGTCGCCCACCCGTGAGGAACACCAGGGGGTCGACGTAGGTGTGCTCGCGGACCGCGCCGAGGTGCAGACAGGCCGGCCTGCAGTGGGAGCCGGTGGCGGCCAGCTCGCCCAGCCGTGACCCTCGCGCGACCACCTCACCCACGCTGACCGCAGGCTCGACCGGCTCGTAGGTCGACCGCACCCCCGAGGGATGCAGCACGGTCACAGTGCCGCGACCGGCGATCCGGCCCACGTCGGCGACGGTGCCTGCCTCGACTGCCAGCACGCCCTGACCTGTCGACCCGGCGAGGTCGAGGCCCCGGTGCCCTGAGCCGTACGCGGTCGCGGGCCGCAGGAACGGCCGCACGATGCTCGGTCTCGGCATCAGCGGCCAGGCCCATCGTCCCCGCAGCGATGGGGGAGAGCGGGGCACGGCCACCGCAGGGGCCCCCACGGCGAGCTGGGCTGCGCCGACCCGCGTGGCTGTCCCCGACTGAGGCGCTCGGGCTGTACTGCCGGTGTCCGGCGGCCCGGGCTGCGACCTCGGCGCTAACGGTGTGGGGATCGACAGACCGATCGAGGCCACCACGAGGGCCGAGACCGGCAGGAGGAGTGCGCTTCGCATCCTGCCACCCTGCTGGTCCTGACGTCGTCACGCGACGGAGGGCTCGCCGTCCTGTGGATGACCATGACCTCCGCCGTCGCCTGTGGACGTGCAACGGGGTGTCGCGGGCGGACCTGACTCACGCAGGTCGGAGTCGGCCCAGTCGGCTCACTGCCTCGTGCAGCACCTCGTCGCGCTTGCAGAACGCGAACCGCACCAAGGTCCGGGCCGCATCCGCGTCGTCGTGGAAGACCGACACCGGCACCCCGACGACTCCGGCCCGCGCGGGCAGCTCCCGGCAGAAGGCGAGGGCATCGACCGCCCCGAGCGGCGCGGCGTCGGCGACGACGAAGTACGTGCCGGCCGGAACCGACACCTCGAGCCCGGCCGACTGCAGCCCCGCCACGAGCAGGTCGCGCTTGGCCTCCAACGAGCTGGACAGCCCGGCATACACGGCGTCGTCGAGGCCGAGGGCGAGGGCGACGGCGGGCTGGAACGGACCGGAGCCGACGAAGGTGAGGAACTGCTTGACGGCGCGCACCGCCGCCACTGCGGCCGCCGGGCCGCTCACCCAGCCGACCTTCCACCCGGTGGCGGAGAAGGTCTTGCCCGCCGACGAGATGGTCAGGGTCCGCTCCCACATCCCCGGCAGGGTGGCCACGGGCACATGCACCGCGCCACCGAAGACGAGGTGCTCGTAGACCTCGTCGGTCACGACCCAGGCGTCGAACTCCTTGGCGAGAGAACAGATCAGGTCGATCTCCGACCGGCTGAACACCTTGCCCGTGGGGTTGTGTGGGGTGTTGAGCAGCACCATCCGGGTGTTCGTCGAGAAGGCGGCGCGCAGCGACTCCTCGTCGACCGCGAAGTCCGGGAAGCGGAGCACCGACGTCCGCCGCACCGCGCCCGCGAGGGCGATCGACGCGGCATACGAGTCGTAGTAGGGCTCGAAGGTGACCACCTCGTCACCGGGTTCGCACAGCGCCAGGATGGTGGCGGCGATGGCCTCGGTGGCGCCGACCGTGACCAGCACCTCGGAGCGCGGGTCGACGTCCAGCCCGTAGAACCGGGACTGGTGCGCGGCGACCGCGGAGAGCAGCTCCGGCACCCCCGGGCCGGGCGGGTACTGGTTGCGTCCGCTGTCGATCGCGGCCTTGGCGGCCTCGAGCATCTCCCGCGGGCCGTCGGTGTCGGGGAAGCCCTGACCCAGGTTCACGGCGTCGTGCTCGGTGGCCAGCGCCGTCATCTCGGCGAAGATCGTGGTGCCGAACGGGGCGAGGGCGGGTTTGCCGGGTGGTCGAGCCATGCGCCCGAGCGTATGCCGCGGGGCCGGGTCCGCGGCGGACCTACCCGTGCTCCTCGGCCTGCGCCTCGTCGGCGTGCGCGATGTGCCCGAGCTGGCGCCAGACCACGACCAGGGTGACGCCGGAACCCACGAACGCGAACCAGAACGGCGCGGCGGCCCCGAAGTGCGTCGCGATGAGCCCACCGAGGAGCTGGCCGACGAGCAACCCGACGATGAGCCCCACCCAGTAGACGCTTCCGACGCGGCCCTGCAGCTCAGTCGGGGTGGCGCGCTGGCGCACGGCGGACGACAACGAGCCCCAGACGAACGCGTAGCCGCCGAAGACGACCATGATCGCCATCGCCACGGCGGGAGTCGTCGTCAACGCCAGGGACAGGTGCGTCACGACCTCGAGAGACAAGCAGACCTTCATCAGCCGGGCCAAGGGGACCTTGGCCTCGAGGCGGTCGTAGACCAAGACCGCCGTCACGCCACCGACGGCGGAGCAGGTGGTGAGCAGTCCGAAGCCGACGGATCCGACGCCGAGCCGCTCCTGGGCCCAGTAGACGAGGACACCCCACGGGGCGCCCCAGGTGACGTTGAAGATGAAGATGACGAGGGTCAGGGTGCGGATCGGGGCGTTGCCGGCGATCCACCGCAGCCCGTCGAGGATGTCGTGGCCGATGTGCTGCTCAGGGCGGGCCTCGCCGAGGTCGCGGGGGAGGCGCACCCGGCTGAACAGCACGGCCGCCAACAGCAGGGCGCTCGCCTGGACGCCGAACGGCACGGCCGTGCCCACGGCGAAGAGGCTCGCCCCGACCGCCGGCCCGACGAACTGGTTGGCCACGAGGAAGGCGGACATCTGCCGGGCGTTGCCGATGCCGAGGTCAGCGGGCCGCACGATCATCGGGAGCACCGCTCGCCATCCGGTGTCGGCGAAGAGCTCGGCCACCCCCACCGCGAAGAGCACCCCGAGGAGCAGCGCGATCGTCACCTTCCCGCTCGCGATGGTCACCACGAGCAGGGCCAGGACGACCACGCGGATGAGGTTGGCGGTCAGGACGAGGGTGCGTCGGTCGACCCGGTCGGCGACGGCGCCCGCGTAGAGGCCGAACAGCAGGGTAGGCAGGTGCTGGACCATCGCCGCGGCAGCGATCAGCGTGGGGTTGCGGGTCAGGGAGGCGACGAGCAGGGGCCCCGCAGCGAGGGCGATGCCGTCGCCGAGCTGGGCCACCCACGACGAGGAGAGGTTCCACCGGAAGGGGGTGCCCATGCGGGGCGGTGCGATGACGTCGACGACCCGGCTCAGTGCACTCACGAGCCACCAACCTAGCCAGCCTGCCGACCGCCTCGCGACCGCGTTGTTCGCGTCCTCACGGCACGTCCGTGAAGCCGGCCTTGGCGATGACCGCAGCGATCTTCCGGTGCCCCGCGGTGTCGGGGTGCAGGCCGCCCAGACCGGGAGCCCTCGACCCGGACGGACCGTTGAGCGCCGGCAGGAGGTCGACACAGAGGGCCCGGTGTTCCCTGGCGACCTCGCAGGTGGAGGAGTTCAACGCCTTGAGGGCCCGGGTGAACATCGCGTGGAAGGCGGCGGTCTGGGTGGCCGCGTCGAAGCCCCACTGGCCTGCGAGGTCGTCGGTCTCCCGGGTCGTGTCGGCGTAGGTCACGACCCGCACGCCGGCCATCGACCCGCTGCGGAGGGTGGCGATCTCGTCGAGGGACCTGCCGATCGTGGCGACGACCTCCGACCGGTTCCGCTCGAGGCAGGTGGCTGCGCCCGGCCAGCTGCAGGGACCCTGCCAGTCGTTGTTGCCGACCTGGATGGTGATGATGGCCGCCTTGGCGATGGCCGCACGCATCGCGACGTCGGTCCTGACGCTGAGCAGCATCGAGGCCGACGTCACGTCGTTGTTGTAGGCCAGGTTGACCGCCGTGACAGGTCGGCCGAGCGCCGTGGTGGCCAGGTCTGCGAGCACGAGCACGTAGCTCCGGCAGGATCCAGCCGAGTCGTGGCATTCGCCTCCCCCTCCGGGCACCGAGTCTCCCAGCCCGAGCAGGATCGTCCCCGAGGGCAGCCCGGTCGCGCTCGGCGACAGGCTCGGGGACGCAGGTGTGGAGGTCGAGCTCGAGGTGCTCGATCGGGCGGACAAGGGAGCGACCCCGCCAGCGCACGCACTGGTCAGGAGTGCGGCGAAGAAGGCGGCGCCGATGGCCGCCACGAGGCGACGGGTCATACCCGCGATCATCCGGTCCGGCCCGGCCCCGGGGATCGGGGTTTGCCCGTAGTACCGATTTCGCCGGCAGGCCCCTCAGCACGTACGATGGTCGGCGGTCCACGTGTGCTCGCACACGCAGACCTATTTCGCGCGTCTTCCGCCCGCTGACTCGGCTCGCCGACGAAACGGGGGCGCACCACAGCAGTCCGGTGAGTATGCCGGTGGGGTGCGTTGCAGGCGCCAGGCAGGTGGCCGCACCCACGCGGCCCACCGACGCAACTGACAACGACACAAGGAGACACGGCATGGCCGTCGTTACCATGCGCCAGCTCCTCGAGAGCGGCGTCCACTTCGGGCACCAGACCCGTCGCTGGAACCCCAAGATGAAGCGCTTCATCATGACCGAGCGCAATGGCATCTACATCATCGACCTGCAGCAGTCGCTGACCTACATCAACAACGCCTTCGAGTTCGTCAAGGAGACGGTCGCCCACGGTGGGTCGATCCTCTTCGTCGGCACGAAGAAGCAGGCCCAGGAGCCCATCGCCGAGCAGGCGACGCGCGTCGGGATGCCCTATGTCAACCACCGCTGGCTCGGTGGCATGCTCACCAACTTCAACACGATCTCCAAGCGGCTCACGCGCCTCAAGGAGCTCGAGGAGCTCGACTACGACAACGTCGCGGGCTCGGGCTACACCAAGAAGGAACTCCTGATCTTCAAGCGGGAGAAGGACAAGCTCGAGAAGACCCTCGGCGGCATCCGCAACATGGCCAAGGTCCCCTCGGCCGTGTGGATCGTCGACACCAAGAAGGAGCACCTCGCCGTTGACGAGGCGCGCAAGCTCGGCCTGCCGGTCATCGCGATCCTCGACACCAACTGCGACCCCGACGAGGTCGACTACAAGATCCCGGGCAACGACGACGCGATCCGCTCCGTCACCCTGCTCACCCGCGTGATCGCCGACGCCGTCGCCGAGGGCCTCATCGCCCGCAGCTCCGGCAAGTCCGGCGAGCCGGCCGAGGGTGTCGTCGCCGGCGACGAGCCGCTGGCCGAGTGGGAGCGCGAGCTGCTCGGTGGCGACGCCGCCCAGGCCGCGGAGTCCGCAGCACCGGAGGCCGGCGCGACCGCCGCTGCCGACGCGACCGAGGCCGCTCCGACCGAGGCCGCTGCGGTCGAGGCCGCTGCGGTCGAGGCCCCCGCCGAGGCTGCTCCGGTCGAGGCTCCCGCCGAGGCTGCTCCGGTCGAGGGTGCAGAGGCCCCCGCCGCGGAGGCCACCCCGGCCCCCGCCGCCGAGGAGACCGCTGCTCCCGAGGCTGCTGCCGAGACGCCGGCCGACGCCGACGCCAAGGCCTGAGCCGCACCTGCCCTTTAGTCCGACGGCCCCTGCCAGACGCGACCACGTCTGGCAGGGCCCGTCAGGCCCAACCGTGAGAGAAGAGCTGAGAATCACCCATGGCGAACTACACCGCCGCTGACATCAAGGCCCTGCGTGAGTCCACCGGCGCGGGCATGCTCGACGTCAAGAAGGCGCTCGACGAGGCCGATGGCGACCGTGCCAAGGCCACCGAGATCCTTCGTGTGAAGGGCCTCAAGGGCGTCACCAAGCGCGAGGGCCGCACCACGTCCAACGGACTGGTCACCGCCCAGGCCGGTGACGGCGTGGGCACCCTCGTCGAGGTCCTGTGCGAGACCGACTTCGTCGCCAAGGGCGAGAAGTTCATCGCCCTCGCCGCCCAGGTGCTGGCCCAGGCCGTCGCCTCGGGTGCGGCCGACGCCGACGCGCTGCTCAAGAGCTCGCTCGAGGACGGCTCGACCGTCCAGGAGCTGCTCGACGGCGCCAACGCGACCATCGGCGAGAAGATCGAGGTCAAGCGCGTTGCCCGCGTCGAGGCCCCCATCGTCGTGTCCTACCTGCACAAGACCAGCCCCGACCTGCCTGCGCAGATCGGCGTGCTCGTCGGCGCAGAGGGCAGCGACGAGCAGGTCGCGAAGGACGTGGCGATGCACATCGCCGCGTTCAGCCCCACCGTGCTGACCCGTGACGAGGTCGACGCCGTGACGGTCGAGAACGAGCGTCGCGTCGCCGAGGCCACCGCGAAGGAGGAGGGCAAGCCCGAGGCCGCCCTCCCCAAGATCGTCGAGGGTCGCGTCAACGGGTTCTTCAAGGAGAACGTCCTGCTCGAGCAGGCGTTCGCCAAGGACGCCAAGAAGACGGTCGAGAAGGTCCTGGCCGAGGCCGGCACGAAGGTCAGCTCCTTCGTCCGCTTCCGCGTCGGCGGCTGACCACACACCACACGACGAGGCCCCTCACCGGTTGGTGAGGGGCCTCGTCGTCGGTATGCCGCGTGGCCGGCCTCGCGCCTAGCCGGCCGCCTTCTTGACCAAGGCGGCGATCTGCTTCTCGAGGGCCGGTGTCAGCCTCGTGAGCGCGTAGCCGATGGGCCACATGTCACCATCGTCCAGCTGCGCGCTGTCGTTGAACTCGAACGTGGCGTACCGCGCCTTGAACTTGCTGGCGGGCTTGAAGAACGCCACCGCCTTGCCGTCGCGCTTGTAGGCGGGCATGCCGTACCAGGTCGAGGGCTCGAGATCCGGAGCGGCCTGGGTGACGATCTCGTGCAGGCGCTCGGCCAGCTGGCGGTCCTCCGGGGGCATCTCGGCGATCTTGTCGAGCAGGTCCTGCTCGCCGACGGCGCCCTTGGCCTCCTTGGCCCGCTCCTTCATCGCGGCGCGTTCGTCGGCGGTGAACCCGCTCTTACTGCCGGCGATCTTGGGCGCCGCCTTCGTGGTGGCCTTCTTCGCCGTGGTCTTCTTGGCCGTGGTCGGCATGATGTCTCCCCGAGGTCGTGGTGGGCTGTCGAGACCATTCTCCGAGCCAAGGCCCCTTGAGCGCTTCTCGAAAACTGATCACTTCTGTCGCATACTCACCTCATGGGGAGACGAACGAAGCACACGCCACCCGCACCCGCGCGGGCGCGGGTGCAGCCGGACTTCACCCACCTCCCGGAGCGGATCGCGCCCGAGGACATGACCACGACGCATGACGTCGACCCGGGTCCCGGCCCCCGCGGGGGCCGGGACACCGACACCGAGTTCATGCTGCGCAACGCGGGGTTCTGAGCCCCGAGTCAGAAGATGCGCACGCGCTCCTGGGGGTCGAGCCACATGCCGTCACCCTCGGTGACAGCGAACGCGTCGTGGAACTCGTCGCAGTTGCGCACGGCGTTGGCCCGCACCTCGGTGGGCGCGTGCGGGTCGATCGCCAGCAGCCGCTTGGCCTCCTCGGTCCTGGCCTTGCCCGACCAGACCTGCGCCCAGCCGAGGAAGAACCGCTGGGGACCGGTGTAGCCGTCGAGCTCGGGCACGTCCTGGCCCTCGGTGGCAATCCGGTAGGCGGAGTAGCCGATCGCCAGGCCGCCGAGGTCGCCGATGTTCTCGCCGACGGTGAGCGCGCCGTTGACCTTCTCGTCCGGCGCCGCGATCGGGGACAGCGTGCTGAACTGGGCGATGAGGGCCTGGGTGCGCTCGTCGAACCGGGCCCGGTCCTCCTCCGTCCACCAGTCGCGCAGGGCTCCCGTGGAGTCGTAGCGCGAACCCTGGTCGTCGAAGCCGTGGCCGATCTCGTGGCCGATGACCGCACCGATGCCGCCGTAGTTCACCGCGTCGTCGGCGTCCATGTCGAAGAAGGGCGGCTGCAGGATGCCTGCGGGGAAGACGATCTCGTTCATCAGCGGGTGGTAGTAGGCGTTGACCGTCTGCGGCAGCATCAGCCACTCGTCGCGGTCGATCGGGCCGCCCAGCTTGGCGAGCTGACGGCGTAGCTCGAACTCGTTGGCGCGACGGACGTTGCCCACGAGGTCGTCGTCGATGGTCAGCGAGGAGTAGTCCCGCCAGCGGTCCGGGTACCCGACCTTGGGGGTGAACGAGGCCAGCTTGGCCAGGGCCTGCTCCCGCGTCTGCGGGCCCATCCAGTCGAGACCCTCGAAGGAGCGCCGGAACGCCTCGACGAGGTTGGCGACCAGGTCGAGCATCCGCTGCTTGGCCTCCGGCGGGAAGTACTCGGCGGCGTAGAGCTGGCCGACTGCCTCCCCGATCGAGCCCTCGACGAGCGAGACCCCGCGCTTCCAGCGCTCGCGGTTCTCCGGGAGGCCCGAGATGACCCGGCCGGTGAAGTCGAACTCGGCGTCGACCAGCTCCGTGGACAACAGCGGAGCCGCGGACCGGACGACGTGGAAGGCGAGCCAGTGCTTGAGGTCGTCGAGGCTGGTGTCCTCGAGCAGCGCCGACAGTCCCTCGAGGTACGAGGGCTGCCCCACGACGACCTGCGCGAAGGCGTCACGCGCGCCCAGGGAGTCGACGAACGCGTTCCACCCGAGCGTGGGAGCCAGACCCTGCAGCGCGGCATACCCAAAGGGGTTGTAGCTCTTGACCGCGTCGCGGGTCGCGACGTTGTCCCAGTGGTGCCCGGCCAGCCGCGTCTCGAGGGCGACCACCCGCGCTGCAGGTGAGCCCTCGTCCGTGGACCCGTCGCCGATGCCCGCGAAGTCGAGCATGCGGGCCACGTGCGGGAGGTATGCCGCGAGGATGGCGGCGTGCCGCTCCTCGCGGTAGTAGGACTCGTCGGGCAGGCCGAGCCCGCCCTGGCCGAGGTAGAGGACGTACTCCTCGGGGTTCTTCGCGTCCGGCGCCACCCCGAAGTCGAAGAGGCCCGGCCCGCCCTCACGCTGGAGCCGCCCGAGCACCCGGGACAGGTCGTCGAGGCTGCCGATCTGCTCGACGGCGGCGAGGTCGCCGGCGATCGGCGCGAGGCCCAGCTCGTCGGCCCTGGCCTCGTCCATGAACGACCGGTAGAGGTCGCCCACCTTGCGGGTCGGCGAGCCGGCGGGTGCGTCGGTGTCGGCGGCGGCCCGCTCGATGATGGTGCGGACCCGCTCGTCGGACTGCTCCCGCAGCATGTCGAAGGTGCCGTAGCGGCCCCGGTCGGAGGGGATCTCGGTGTCGCGGACCCAGGTGCCGTTGGCGTGGCCGAACAGGTCGTCCTGGGGGCGGACCGAGTCGTCACGGTGACCGGGGAGGATGCCTGACCTCATGCGCGTGTCTTCCTTCAGTGCGTCGATGGACCTTGCGATGACACCCTGCCACGCACGACGGACAGGCGTGCAACCGGCGGCGTGCGTCCCGCGGGAGTGTGGAAGGATTCGGTGACCGCCCCACACCTCCAGGAGGATCTGTCGTGACTTCTGCCCCCGAGCAGACCGCCCCAGCCGGATCCACCACCCCCCGGCGACGGGTCCTGCTCAAGCTCTCCGGCGAGGTCTTCGGCGGTGGCCGGGTCGGACTGGCTCCCGAGGTCGTCCGCGGGATCGCCCAGCAGATCGCGCAGTCGGTCAACGAGGGCATCCAGGTGGCCGTCGTGATCGGTGGCGGCAACTTCTTCCGGGGCGCCGAGCTGCAGCAGCAGGGCATGGACCGGACCCGCGCCGACTACATGGGCATGCTGGGCACGGTGATGAACTGCCTCGCGCTCCAGGACTTCCTCGAGAAGGAGGGCATCGAGACGCGGGTCCAGACCGCGATCACGATGGGTCAGGTCGCCGAGCCCTACATCCCGCGCCGGGCGATCCGCCACCTCGAGAAGGGCCGCGTGGTCATCTTCGGCGCCGGAGCCGGGATGCCGTTCTTCTCCACCGACACGGTGTCGGCGCAGCGTGCACTGGAGATCAAGTGCGACGCCGTGCTGATGAGCAAGAACGGCGTCGACGGGGTCTACGACTCCGACCCGCGCACCAACCCCGACGCCAAGAAGCTCGACGAGATCAGCTACGCCGAGGCCCTCCAGCAGGGTCTGCGCGTGGTCGACGCCGCGGCCTTCAGCCTCTGCATGGAGAACAAGCTGCCCATGGTCGTCTTCGGCATGGAGGGCGAGGGCAACGTCGTCCGGGCGCTGCGCGGTGAGAGGATCGGCACGCTGGTCACCCCCGGCTGAGTCGGCGGCACGCCGACCCACCCACCAGACTGACCACACCACGACCGGCGCAGCCCCTCCGGGGGAGCGCCCGAGAAGGAGCAGGACATGATTGAAGAGACTCTCCTCGAGGCCGAAGAGAAGATGGAGAAGGCCGTCGAGGTCGCCAAGGAGGACTTCGCGGGCATCCGCACGGGTCGCGCGACGCCGGGCATGTTCAACAAGCTCATGGTCGACTACTACGGCGCCCCGACGCCGCTGCAGCAGCTGGCGTCGTTCCAGACCCCTGAGGCCCGCACCATCCTGATCACGCCGTTCGACAAGTCGGCGATGGCGGAGATCGAGAAGACCCTCCGCGACTCCGACCTGGGCGTGAACCCCAGCAACGACGGCAACATGATCCGCTGCGTCCTGCCCCAGCTCACCGAGGAGCGGCGCAAGGACTACATCAAGCTCGCGCGGCACAAGGGCGAGGACGCCAAGGTGTCGATCCGCAACATCCGCCGCAAGGCCAAGGACGAGCTCGACAAGCTCGTCAAGGACGGCGAGGTCGGCGAGGACGACGGCACCCGCGGCGAGAAGGAGCTGGACGCGACGACGAAGAA
This sequence comes from Pedococcus sp. P5_B7, assembly GCF_054049895.1. Taxonomy (NCBI): domain Bacteria; kingdom Bacillati; phylum Actinomycetota; class Actinomycetes; order Micrococcales; family Intrasporangiaceae; genus Pedococcus; species Pedococcus sp. P5_B7. The sequence goes on along the minus strand of NZ_JBFULM010000002.1, from coordinate 434,900 downwards.
GTACGTGGACAGTGTCGACGAGCTGTTGAAGGGCAAGGAGGCCGAGCTGCTCGAGGTCTGAGCCGCTCGCCCCACCACGAAGGAATGAACACGCCATACTCCCGTAGCTCGCGGCGCGAGGCCGCCCACCCGGATCCCGGTGCCGGGGGTTCCGGCACGCCTGCGGGGCCGCCCACCCGTCGTGCCGCCAGCGCTCCGGCCCAGCAGCCGTCGAAGGCAGGCCGTAACCTGCCGGCGGCCATCGGTGTCGGCGTGGGCCTGGGGATCCTCATCATCGGCTCGCTGATCCTGCGCAAGGAGCTGATGCTCGGGATCGTCATCGCGGCCATCGTCGTCGGTGTCTGGGAGCTGCGGCGTGCGCTGGCCCAGGTCTCGATCCACGTGCCGCTGGTGCCCAGCCTGGTCGGCAGCGTGAGCATGCTGGTGTCCGCCTACGTGGGTGGGGGAGAGGCCCTCATCATCACGGTCGGGCTGACCTGCGTCGGCATCCTGCTGTGGCGGATCGCCGATGGCGTGCTCGACGCGGTGCGCGACATCGCCGGTGGCTTCTTCGTGGCGGTCTACCCCTCGTTCCTGGCCGGCTTCGCCGCCCTGATGCTGGCTGCCGACGACGGTGCCCGGCGGATCGTGGTGTTCATCCTCGTCACGGTGCTCAGCGACGTGGGTGGCTACGCGTTCGGCGTGCTGCTGGGCCGGCACCCGATGGCTCCCTCGGTGAGCCCCAAGAAGTCCTGGGAGGGTTTCGCCGGGTCGGTGCTCACCTGCGTCGTGGGCGGCGCCATCGTCGTCGTGCTCCTGCTCGACGGCCCCTGGTGGGGCGGTGCCCTGCTCGGTGCCTGCACGGCGATCGCTGCCACGGTGGGAGACCTGACCGAGTCGACGGTCAAGCGCGACCTCGGCATCAAGGACATGAGCACGATCCTCCCCGGGCACGGCGGGGTGATGGATCGCCTCGACTCCCTGGTGGTCGTCGCGCCGGTCGCGTGGGCCCTGCTGGCCTGGGTCGTCCCCCCGGGCTGAGGCCGCCGCGGGTCCTGCGAGTGTGAGGTCAGGGCGCACACCTGAGAGACTGGGCGCACCATGACCACCGACCTCCCCGCGCCCACCAGCGAGCGTCCCCAGCCGGGACAGCTGACCTTCTCCGCCCCGCGTCGGGGCAAGCCGCCGCGCCACCTGGCCGACCTCTCTCCGGCAGAGCGCAAGGAAGCGGTCGAGGCGTTGGGGCACAAGGGGTTCCGCGCCAAGCAGCTGTCGACTCACTACTTCGAGCGGCTCGTCGAGTCGCCCGAGGAGATGACCGACCTGCCCAAGGCGATCCGCGACGACCTCGTCGCCGACCTGCTCCCGAACCTGCTCACCCCGCTCGTGCAGCGCACCGCGGACGACGGCATGACCATCAAGTCCGCGTGGAAGCTGCACGACGGAGCCATCGTCGAGTCGGTCCTGATGCGCTACCCCAAGCGGGTCACGATCTGCATCTCCAGCCAGGCAGGCTGCGGCATGAACTGCCCGTTCTGCGCCACCGGCCAGGCGGGGCTGACCCGCAACATGAGTGCCGCCGAGATCGTCGAGCAGGTCGTCAGGGGGGCCAGGCTCCTGCGCAGCGGTGAGCTCGCGGCGGTCGGGGTGCCTCGCGGCGCGTTCGCCGACGCTGCCCCTGACGGACACGTCGCCGAGCTGGGCGAGGAGGACGACTCCGAGGACCCGCAGGGCGGCACCGGGCCGACCGGTCCCACCCGCATCTCGAACGTCGTCTTCATGGGCATGGGCGAGGCGCTGGCCAACTACAAGGCGGCGATCGGAGCCATCCGCAGGCTGACCGACCCCGCACCCGACGGGCTCGGCATGTCCGCCCGTGGCATCACCATGTCGACCGTGGGCCTCGTCCCGGCGATCGACAAGCTGGCCGCCGAGGGCATCCCGGTGACGCTGGCGCTGTCGCTGCACGCGCCCGACGACGAGCTGCGCAACGAGCTCGTGCCGATCAACACCCGCTGGAGCGTCGACGAAGCCCTCGACGCCGCCCACCGCTACTACGAGGTCACCGGTCGTCGGGTGAGCATCGAGTACGCGCTCATCAGGGACATCAACGACCACGCCTGGCGTGCCGACCTGCTCGGGAAGAAGCTCAATGCCCGCGGCCGTGGCTGGGTGCACGTCAACCCGATCCCGCTCAACCCCACACCGGGGTCGAAGTGGACCGCCTCCCGGGCGGGCGTGGAGCAGCAGTTCGTCGAGCGGCTGCGCGCCCACGGCATCCCCACGACGATCCGCGACACCCGAGGTCAGGACATCGACGGCGCCTGCGGCCAACTCGCTGCCTCCACGGCGTGATCCTGCCTAGACTCGACAGGTGAGCTCACGCCGACTGGCGCTGGTGGTGTCTGCCACGGCTGTCACGGCCGTCGCGGCGACCTTCGCCGTCGTGCTCACGGGGGCGTTCGCGGGTCGAGAGGGCCAGGCTGCCCCCGCCCCGCTGGTCACCTCGCCCCACGGCCACAGCGTCCCGGTGAAGGCGCCGCCCGAGGCCCCGCTGCGCGCGGGGGAGCGCTTCGTCACGCTCCGGATGCCCACGGCATACACCCCGAAGGCGCCGGCGCCGCCGGGCACCGACGACTATCGCTGCTTCCTGCTCGACCCCGGCCTCACCGCCAAGTCGGTCGTGACAGGCATCAACGTCCTGCCGGGCAACCCCGACGTCGTCCACCACGTCATCCTGTTCCGGGTGCCGGCCGACAAGGTGGCCCGGGCCGAGGAGATGGACCGCCTCCAGGTGGGCCAGGGCTGGACCTGTTTCGGTGGCACCGGCGTCGAGAGCCAGGGTGCCGGGCTGAACGGCGCCCCGTGGCTGGGTGCGTGGGCACCCGGCGGTGGCGAGCGGGTGCTCGCCCCCGACCTCGGTATGCCGGTCGAGGCCGGTTCGCGGATCATCATGCAGGTCCACTACAACCTCCTCGCCGGCCAGACGCCCGACCAGAGCGCCGCCAAGCTGCGGGTGGCGGCCGACGACGGGCAGCGCAAGACGCTCCAGACGGTGCTGCTGCCGGCGCCGGTGGAGGTCCCGTGCCGACCCGCGCACCCCGGTCCGCTGTGCGACCGGACGGCTGCGATGGCCGACGTGCAGCAACGCTTCGGGGTCGCCGCGGGCCGCACCGGCGATGCGCTGCACCTGCTCTGCCCCGGCAACAAGGCCGGCCCCACCCAGACCTGCACGCGACCGGTGACCCAGGCCTCGACGATCCGCGCGGTGGCCGGGCACATGCACCTGCTGGGCACGAAGATCTCGGTCACGGTCAACCAGGGCAAGGCCGACGAGCGCACGATCCTCGACATCCCGATCTGGGACTTCGACGACCAGGGCAGCCGGCCGGTGCAGCCCGCGATGAAGGTGGGTCCGGGCGACACGCTCACCGTCTCCTGCACCCACGACCAGCGACTGCGCGACCTGCTGCCGTCGTTCGAGGGGCTGCCGGAGCGCTACGTCGTCTGGGGCGAAGGCACGACCGACGAGATGTGCCTCGGCATCGTCATGGTCACCCGGCCCTAGCGCCATCGCTGCGCACCTAGGCTGACCCGCGTGAGAGCCCACCCCGTCGGAGCCGTCGAGCCGGGACGCGAGTTCGTCCTGACCGTCTCGTGCGCCGATCGCCGGGGCATCGTGCACGCGGTGTCGGGGATCATGCTCGAGCAGTCGATGACGATCCTCGACAGCCAGCAGTTCGCCGACACGACGGCGGGGGAGTTCCACCTGCGGATGCACCTGGCCCGGGAGGGTTCAGCGCTCGCGGTCGAGGAGCTCGACGCGGCGATGCGTGACGTCGCCACGGACTTCGCGATGACCTATGCCGTGCACGACCTGTCCCAGCGGCGGCGGGTGCTCGTGCTGGTGAGCCAGCAGGGTCACTGCCTCAACGACCTGCTGTTCCGGGTCGAGAGCGGGTCGCTGCCCCTCGACGTGCCCGCGATCGTCTCGAACCACGAGGACTTCCGCGGCCTCGCCGAGTGGCACGGGATCCCGTTCCACCACGTGCCGGTCACGCCGGACACCAAGCCGGCGGCCGAGTCGGAGCTGCGCCGCCTGGTCGAGCTCTACGCCGCCGACACCATCGCGTTGGCGCGCTACATGCAGATCCTGTCGAGCGGGCTGTGCGCCGACTTCCCGGGGCGGATCATCAACATCCACCACTCGCTCCTGCCGAGCTTCAAGGGCGCGAAGCCCTACAGCCAGGCCCACGACCGCGGGGTCAAGGTGATCGGGGCGACCGCCCACTACGTCACGGCCGACCTCGACGAGGGGCCGATCATCGAGCAGGACTTCCGCCGCGTCGACCACCGGATGAGCCCGACCGAGCTCGCCTCGGTGGGGCAGGAGCTCGAGGCGATGGCCTTCGCGAGGGCATTGCGCTGGCACGCCGAGCACCGGGTGGTGCTGCGCGGTCGCCGCACGATCGTCTTCGACTGAGCAGGCGGCCTGAGCCCGGCGGGCTGGTCACGCCGACGATCGAGTCGTCGCGGACGTGCAGGGTCACGAGGCTCCGGCGTTGGGGCCTTCAGCCATCCTGGCGCACGGCCCGCTGGAGGGCGTGCAGGTACCCGTGGGCAGCGCCCCGCTGGAGCTGCCACGTCAGTGGCCCGCCGAGCCGGGTGAGCCAGCGGTCGGCGCGCGCGTAGGCGCGCACCACGGCATACACGTGGTCGCCGCGCCGCTCAACCAGGAAGCCCTCCTCGCCACTCTCGACGTGCCCCTCGAGGGTGCCGTAGCCGAACCCGGTGCGGTCCTGCTCCTCGACCGTCCACACGATCCGGCAGGGGACCCCGAGCCCGACGAGCCGGCTGAGGACATCGACCCCGACGGCGGCCCGACGGGCCGTGGCCCGAGGCCGGAGTCCGAGCCCGCGTTGCGGCGCATAGGTCATCAGCGCCTCACTGGCCGATCGGTATGCCGCGTCGCCGGCTCCCAGCCGGCGCTCGACCTCGAGGTGGTGAAACCCGGGCGGGAGAGGTCCGTCGAGGGTCAGGCCGCGCGGCTGGTAGGTGAGCTCCAGGTGGGCCAGGTCCGCCAGCCTCACGAAGACCCGCCCCGGCCGGCCGGGTCGGGCGCGTGGTCAGCCGCTCGGTCGGGCGCCTGGTCAGCCGCTCCGCCAGGAGCTCGGTCGAGGATGATGGCGGCCGCCTCCTCGGGGCTGTCGACCAGGTACACCACGGCGTCCATGCCCCGCTCCTGGCCCAGGGCTCGCACCGCGGCCCACACCGGCACGGTCTCCGACCAGTACTCCTGGCCGACCAGCACAAGGGGCGCGAGGGTCGACTCGGCGGGCGCGTAGAACAACGGCGTGACGGCCTGGAAGATCTCCTGCACCGTCCCGGCTGCCCCCTCCAGCACGACGAGCCCGGCGGCGGCGCGGGCCAGCAGGCCGTCCTCGCGGATCGCGTTGGAGAAGTACTTGCCGATGCCGTCGCAGAAGACGTTGGGCGGCTCGTGGCCGTAGAACCAGGTCGGGATGCCGAGGCTGCGGCGGTCGTCGGAGACGGGCAGCTCGGTGCGCACCTCGAACGCGAGGGAGACCCAGTCGGCGACCGACGGGCGGAAGGTCGGCACGGCGGCCAGTCGGTCGAGGGCCGTGCCGAGCGACTGCTCGTCGGCGGCCAGCGCGCCCAGGTTGGCGGCCTCCATGGCGCCGGGCCCACCACCGGTGGCGACGACCAGACCCGCCGCAGCGAGCGACCGACCGAGCCGTGCCGCCGCGGCATACGCAGTCGTGCCCCGAGCCAGCGCGTGCCCTCCCATGACGCCCGTGACCGGTCGACCTGCCGTGAACTCGTCGAGGGCGTCGCTGATCGAGTCGTCGTGGATGGCGCGCAGGAGCGTGACGAACGCGTCGTGGTGCAGCGCGCCGTCGCGCATCCACTGGTAGGCAAGGAAGTCCGGCGTGGACTCGTACCCGCCGTCGTCGAGGCCGGCGTAGAGCTCGGCGGCGGTGTAGAGCGTGGCGCGGTAGGGGTCGACGGGCGCATGCGGGTCAGTCGGGAACACCAGCGCGCGGTGCGCGCCGAAGTGCGCGCTGAGGGTGGTGGACAGCCGACCTCCCAGCACCACGAGCCCTTCCAGGTCCGTGCGGGCGAGCAAGCGGTCCTCGTGTGCCGTGAGGTCGAGGTCCTGGAAGCGAAGCCCGGTCAGGGGTCGGCCGGAGTCGAGCACGGCATCGAGGTCGTCGAGGTCCTCGACCTCGGGATGGAGGTCTGCGGTGCCGTCGCGGTCGCCCTGCATGGTGTGACTCTAGACAGGTCGTCGAGCGCCTGGTCCGTGGTCGGCCTTCTAGAGTCGGGGCCATGGCAGACCTGTTCTCGCGGACGGTGGCGACGGAAGCCTGGCGTGCCGAGGCGACGCAGTGGATCAGCGACAAGCTCTCCGGTGTCGGCCGCCGCGTGACGGGCGACGTCATCCAACGGCGGATCAGGCCGTGGTCGACCCAGCTGGTCGTGCCGAGCGACCAGGGCACCGTGTGGTTCAAGGCGAACTGTCCGTCGTCGGCCTATGAACCCGCCGTGCACCGAGCGCTCGCCGAGCTCGAGGCCGGCGAGGTGGAGGCTCCGCTGGCGATCGAGGCCGACCGCGGCTGGATGATGACCGCCGACCGTGGGACCACGCTCGGCGACAGCCACGACGCGAGCCTGGCGGAGTGGCAGGCCGTCGTGGCGCTGTCCGCTCGGGTGCAGCGCCAGGTGGCCGACCACGGCGACCTGCTGGTCGGCGCCGGGCTGCCGGACTGCTCCCCGGCCACCGTCCCGGCGCGGTACGCCTGGCTCGTCGACCAGCTCGCCGCGCTCCCGGCCGACCACCCGTCGCACCTGCCGGCCGATGAGGCCGACTCGCTCAGGGAGCGGGCCGGGGTCGTCGCCGAGGCCGTGGCGACGCTGCTCGCCGCGCCGCTCCCGGCGAGCCTGCAGCACGGCGACCTCCACCCGGGCAACGTCTTCGTCGTCGACGGGAGCATGCGCTTCTTCGACTTCGGCGATGCCCAGTGGGCCCACGTGCTGGAGGTGCTGGCGGTGCCCTACGGCTACTCCACCCGCGTCACCCACCACCCGTGGCCAGAGCTGCTGGACGCCTACGCGCAGGTGTGGGCGGACCTGCTCGACCGCGCCGCTCTCGAGGCGCTGATGGCGCCAGCCATGGTCACCCATGCGGTGAACCGCTCGTTCACCTGGCTGGGCGCCATCGAGGGCGCGCAGCCGGAGGAGCTCGCCGAGTGGGGGGACTCGGCGCTCTACTACCTGCGGCTCGCCCACGAGCCGTTCCCACCCCTGGACCCCGAGCACGGTCCCTGAGCGGACTGCCGCCGGCTCAGACGTTGCCGAGCACCCGGTCGACGGCGATCTCGACGACCACCCGCTGGGGGTTCTCGCGCGGTACGCGGTAGCGGGCGGCATACCGGCGCACGGCATCGGCCACGGCGTCCGGGTCGGTCAGCACCCTGGCCGTGCCCTCGAAGGACAGCCAGTGGCGGCCGTCGACCTGGCACACGACCGCGCGCCCGCCCGACGCGGCGTTGCGCGCCTTGCGGCTGGGACCGCTGGTGATGACCCGGACCACGAGCCCTTCGGGGTCCCAGGTGAACCCGACGGGCACCACGTGGGGCGACCCGTCCGGGCGCAGCGTGGTCAGCGTGGCCAGGTGCCGGGCCGTCACGAAGTCGAGGGCGGCGGGGGACAGGTCTGCGGGGGCGGTCGACACGGACCGAGTCTTCCCTAGTGAACGGTCCTAGTGGCCGGTCAGGGCCCCGAGGAGTGCGGCGATCCGCGCCGGGCGACCGGTGCGCGCCTCCTCGCGGTCGGCGGCGTGCGCGAGCCGCAGTCCGGCGTTGATCCCCGCCCACCGGGCGGGCTCGGGCTCCCACCGCCGGCTGCGGTGGCCCACCCAGGGCAGCTGGGTGAGTGCCGTCGAGCGGCCGATGACCAGGTCGGCCAAGGTCCGTCCCGCGAGGTTGGTGGCCGCGACACCGTCACCGACGTAGCCGCCGGCCCACCCGAGCCCGGTGCTGGGGTCGTGGCCGACCGAGGGGTGCCAGTCGCGGGCGATGCCGAGGGGGCCGCCCCACGCATGGGTGAACTCCACGTCGCCGAGCTGGGGGAGGAGGTCGGTGAGGGTCGCGCGGAGATCAGCGAAAACCGTTGCCTCGTGGTCGAACTCGGGCCTGATCCGGGAGCCGAAGTGGTAGGGCGCACCTCGTCCACCGAAGGCGAGCCGGTCGTCGACGGTCCGCTGACCGTAGATGATGACGTGCCGGTGGTCGCTGAAGACCTCCCGCTCCGCGAGCCCGATCCTCGACCACTGCTCAGCGCTCAACGGCTCCGTGGCCACCATCAGCGAGTAGACCGGGGCGACGGTGCGGCGCTGGCCGGGCAGCGTGGGGGTCCACGCCTCGGTGGCCCGGACGACGTGGGGAGCCGTGACCTGTCCGCCGCCCTCGAGCACGACGCGGCCGGGCTCGATCGCCTGCACCCGCACACCCTCGTGGACCTGGGCACCCTGCGACCTGACGGTGGCTGCGAGGCCGTCGACCAGCCGCCGCGGGTGGATCCTGGCGCAGTGCGGGCTGAACGTCGCGCCCTCGACCCGGCTCGCGGCCAGCCGTTCGGAGGCCTCGGCCGCGTCGAGCCAGCAGGTGCCCGTGCCCCACTCCCTGGCGTCGTCGACCTCGGCGCGCGCCCTGGCTGCCTGTGCTCGTGAGCGGGCCAGCGCGATCGCCCCACCCTTGCGGAATCCGCAGTCGATCGCCGCGGATTCCGTTGCCCTGCCTACCTCGTCGACGGTGTTCTGCAGCTCGGCGACCATCGCCCGGGCCGCCTCGGCGCCGCTGCGCCGGGCCAGGGTCTGCGGGCCGACCGGCCAGAGGGCCGACACCCAACCACCGTTGCGTCCGCTCGCGCCGAAGCCGACGTGCTCCGCCTCGAGCACCACGACATCGAGGGCCGGGTCAGCCAGGAGCAGGTAGTGAGCGGTCCACAGCCCGGTGAAGCCGCCACCGACGATGACGACGTCGGCCTTGCTGGGCACGACGGGGTGCGACCGAACGGACGGTGCAGGTGCGGAGAGCCCGTCTGCCGGCGACGCGGCATACGGGCTCTCCCACCAGAGCGGGTGGCTCACGGGGTGACGGTCTGGCTCAGAGGTGCTTCTCGGCGCCGGTGAGGACCGACCGCAGCCGCGACTCGATGTCGTCGAACTCGGGCTGGCCGATGATCAGCGGCGGCGCGAGCTGGATCACCGGGTCGCCCCGGTCGTCGGCGCGGCAGTAGAGGCCGGCATCGAAGAGCGCCTTGGACAGGTAGCCCCGCAGCAGCCGTTCGCACTCCGCGTCGTTGAACGTCTCGCGGGTCTCCTTGTCCTTGACCAGCTCGATGCCGTAGAAGTACCCGGCGCCACGGACGTCGCCGACGATCGGCAGGTCGAGCAGCTTCTCCAGGGTGGCCCGGAAGTTCGGGGCGTTGTCCTTGACGTGCTGGTTGAGGCCCTCGCGCTCGAAGATGTCCAGGTTGGCCATCGCCACCGCCGCGCTGACCGGGTGGCCACCGAAGGTGTAGCCGTGCGGGAAGTAGGTCGTCCCCTTCTTGAACGGCTCGAACAGCCGGTCGCTGGCGATCATCGCGCCGATGGGGGAGTAGCCGGAGGTCATGCCCTTGGCGCAGGTGATGATGTCTGGCACGTAGCCGAAGTCGTCGCAGGCGAACATCGAGCCGATCCGGCCGAACGAGCAGATCACCTCGTCGGACACGAGCAGCACGTCGTACTCGTCGCAGATCTCACGAACCCGCTCGAAGTACCCGGGCGGTGGGGGGAAGCAGCCGCCGGAGTTCTGCACCGGCTCGAGGAAGACCGCAGCCACGGTGTCGGGGCCTTCGAACTCGATGGCCTCGGCGATCCGGTCTGCGGCCCAACGACCGAAGGCCTTGTCGTCGTCGCGCAGGTGCTCGGGGGCGCGGTAGGAGTTGGTGTTCGGGACCTTGAAGGCGCCCGGGACCAGCGGCTCGAACATCTCCTTGGCGGCCGGGATGCCGGTGATCGACAGGGCTCCCTGCGGGGTGCCGTGGTAGGCCACTGCACGGCTGATCACCTTGTGCTTGGTGGGCTTGCCGGTGAGCTTGAAGTACTGCTTGGCGAGCTTCCAGGCGCTCTCGACCGCCTCGCCGCCACCGGTCGTGAAGAACACGCGGTTGAGGTCGCCGGGGGCGCCGGCGGCCAGACGCTCGGCGAGCTCGATGGCGCGCGGGTGGGCGTAGGACCACAGCGGGAAGAACGCGAGCTCCTTCGCCTGCTTCGCGGCCGCCTCCGCGAGCTCCTCGCGCCCGTGGCCGACCTGGACGACGAACAGCCCGGAGAGGCCGTCGATGTACTCGTTGCCGCGGTCGTCCCAGATCTTGTGGCCCTGGCCGCGGGTGATGATCGGAACGCTGTGGCCCAGGCCGCCCTCGCTGCGGTCCTCGAAGACCGAGTGGCGCGTGAAGTGCATCCACAGGTGGTCTCTGGCGGCCTCGCTGTGCAGCGTGCCCAGCGGTGTGTGGGTGTCGCTGGACGGTTCGAAGATGGACAGGTCAGTGGTCATCGAGTACCCCAGTTGTAGTGCTGCTTGTTGAGTTTCAGGTAGACGAACGTCTCGGTGGTCTGCACCCCGGGAAGGATGCGGATGCGACGCGTGAGCAGGTCGAGCAGCTCGGCGTCGTCCTCGCAGACGACCTCGGCCAGCAGGTCGAAGGACCCCGCCGTCGTGACGACGTAGGACACCTCCGACATCGCCGTGAGGGCGTCACCCACCGGCAGGAGGTCTCCGTCGACGCGGATGCCGATCATGGCCTGCCGGCGGAACCCCACCTGCAACGGGTCGGTGACGGCGACGATCTGCATGACCTCCTGGTCGAGGAGCCGCTGCACCCGCTGGCGCACCGCCGCCTCGGACAGCCCCACCCGCTTGGCGATGGTGGCGTAGGACTGCCGACCGTCCTCCTGCAGCTGCTCGATGATGGCCTTCGACACGTCGTCGAGGCGCACATCGGCGCTGGTGCTGGGGAGTCGGGTCACGCTGGTCATGGTGGTCCCCAGATGCCGATAAAGCAAGTCCCCACACGACGGAATCAGTCGCACTCGGCGGCATTCGACAACGTTTTCCGTATCTTGACAGCCGCAACCTATTGAAATCCATCGTCGGGCGGCTACAGTGCGAAGGCACCGGAATCAGTACCCGATCCGCATTGGAGCACATCAGTGACTGCCACGTCCGCGGCCCCCCGCGTCCTGCGCAACTTCATCAACGGCGAGTACGTCGAGGCGCAGACCGATGCGACCACCGACCTCGTCAGCCCCGTCACCGCCCAGGTCGTCGCCAAGGCCCCGGTCTCCACCGCGGCCGACGTCGACGCCGCCTACTCCTCGGCCAGCAAGGCGTTCGCCGAGTGGGGACAGACCACCCCGAGCGAGCGCCAGCAGGCCCTGCTGAAGTTCGCGGACGCGATCGAGAAGCGGGCCGACGACTTCGTCAAGCTCGAGGCCGAGAACACCGGCAAGCCGTGGGCCCTCACGGCGTCCGAAGAGGTCCCGCCGATGGTGGACCAGATCCGGTTCTTCGCCGGCGCAGCCCGCGTGCTCGAGGGTCGGGCGGCGGGGGAGTACATGAAGGGACACACGAGCTGGGTCCGGCGTGAGCCGATCGGCGTCGTGGGTCAGGTGACCCCCTGGAACTACCCGATGATGATGGCGGTGTGGAAGATCGGCCCCGCCCTGGCCGCGGGCAACACGATCGTCCTCAAGCCGTCGGACACCACGCCCGAGACGACCCTGCTGCTGGCCGAGATCGCCTCGGAGTTCATGCCGCCGGGCACGTTCAACGTCGTCACCGGCGACCGCGACACCGGTCGCGCGGTCGTCGAGCACAAGACGCCGGCACTGGTCGCCATCACCGGCTCCGTCCGGGCCGGCATGCAGGTGGCCGAGAGTGCCAGCCGGGACCTCAAGCGGGTCCACCTCGAGCTCGGTGGCAAGGCGCCGGTCATCGTGTTCGACGACGCCGACATCGAGGCCGCCGTCGAGGGCATCGCGGTCGCCGGCTACTTCAACGCCGGCCAGGACTGCACCGCCGCGACGCGGGTGCTGGCAGCCCCCCACATCCACGACGACTTCGTCGCCGCCCTCGGCGAGTACGCCAAGAACTCGGCGAAGGTCGGCCTGCCCGACGACGAGGACGCACTCCTCGGCCCGGTCAACAACCGCAACCAGCTCGAGCGGGTCCAGGGCTTCCTGTCCCGCCTCCCCGACCACGCCTCGATCGCCGCCGGCGGCCACCGGCTCGACGCCCTGGGCGACGGGTTCTTCCTCGAGCCCACCGTGCTGTCCGGCCTGAAGCAGGACGACGAGGCGATCCAGGACGAGATCTTCGGGCCCGTCATCACCGTGCAGCGGTTCACCGACGAGGCCGAGGCGATCGCCTGGGCGAACGGTGTCGACTACGGCCTCGCCTCCAGTGTCTGGACCAAGGACTTCGGCCGCGCGATGAGGGTCTCCAAGGCCCTCGACTTCGGCTGCGTCTGGATCAACACGCACATCCCGATCGTCGCCGAGATGCCCCACGGCGGGTTCAAGAAGTCCGGCTACGGCAAGGACCTGTCCATGTACGGCTTCGAGGACTACACCCGCATCAAGCACGTCATGGCCAACATCGACAGCTAGACCGACCACCTGAGGCCGCTGACAGCGCCGCCGGCGGCCCACCCCCCAGAACCCGGGAAACCCTGACCCGGACTTCTCCGAGAATTCCACTCTCACCCGCAGGAGCCCCCATGAACGACAAGACCCCGACCCCCATGCAGGCCGCCTTCATCCGCGGCGCGCTCAGCCGCCGCACCCTGATGACCGGCGTTGCCGGGCTGGGTGTGACGGCACTGGCTGCCTGCGGATCGAAGGGACGCAGTCCCTCGGCGAGCACGACTGGCTCGGTCACGCCGACGGCCAAGGCCGCCCAGGACATGTCCGACACCGAGAAGCTCGTCAACTGGTCGAACTGGCAGCAGTACATCGACGTCTCCGACGACGAGAAGAGCCGCCCGACCCTCGATGCGTTCACGAAGGCGACCGGGATCAAGGTCAACTACACCGAGGACTACAACGACAACGACGAGTTCTACGCGAAGGTGCGTCCACTGCTCGCCGGTGGACAGGACACCGGTCGCGATGTCTGGTGCTCCACCGACTGGATGGTGGCCCGGCTCATCCGCCAGGGCTACGTGCAGCCTCTGGACAAGGCCAACATCCCCAACGCCCAGAACCTCGAGGCGGCGTTCCAGGACGTGTCGTTCGATCCGGGTCGCAAGTACTCGCTGCCCTGGCAGGCTGGGTTTGCCTGCATCGGCTACAACACCAAGGCGACTGGTGGCAAGAAGGTCACCACGATCACCCAGCTGCTGACCGACCCGGCGTTGAAGGGAAAGGTGACGCTGCTGTCCGAGATGCGCGACACGGTTGGCCTGGTGCTGCTCGACCAGGGCAAGGACCCGTCGAACTTCACCGACGCTGACTTCAAGGCTGCCATCGCCATGATCCAGAAGGCCAAGGACGCCGGCCAGATCCAGAAGTTCACCGGCAACGACTACACCGACGGGCTGAGCGCCGGCGACATCGCCGCGTGCGTCGCCTGGTCGGGTGACGTGGCGTCGCTCAGCCTCGACGCACCGGAGCTGGAGCTCACCCTGCCCGAGGCCGGGTACACGCTGTGGTCCGACAACTTCGTCATCCCCGCCATGGCCAAGCACAAGAAGAACGCCGAGAAGCTCATCAACTACTACTACGACCCGAAGGTGATGGCGGAGGTCGAGGCCTGGGTCAACTACATCGCCCCTGTCGCGGGCACCAAGGACGCGGTGGCAGCCATCGACAAGGACCTGGCCGCGAACCAGCTCATCTTCCCCTCCACCGAGACCCTCGCAAAGGCGAAGAAGTTCCGCGACCTCACCTCCAAGGAGGAGTCCGAGTTCACCCGCCTGTTCACCAACCTGGCGACGGGCTGATGGCGGCGACGCAGACCTCGGGAGACCTGAAGCTCTCAGGTCTGACCAAGGAGTTCGACACCTTCACCGCGGTGCACCCGATGGACCTCGTCATCCCGCAGGGCTCGTTCTTCGCCCTGCTCGGACCGTCCGGGTGCGGCAAGACGACCACGCTGCGGATGGTGGCCGGCCTCGAGCAGCCCACGGCGGGTCGGATCCACATCGGGGACACCGAGATCACGGACACCAAGGCCCACCAGCGCAACGTCAACACGGTGTTCCAGTCCTACGCCCTCTTCCCGCACATGAACGTGCTCCAGAACGTCGAGTTCGGGCTCCGTCGTCGGGGCGACCGGAACGCCGCGGCCAAGGCCAAGGAGGCGCTGGAGCTGGTCCAGCTGAGCGAGGTCGCGAACAAGAGGCCGGCGCAGCTGTCCGGCGGGATGCAGCAGCGTGTGGCCCTGGCCCGGGCCGTCGTGAACCGGCCCGACGTGCTCCTGCTCGACGAGCCGCTCGGGGCCCTCGACCTCAAGCTGCGACGCCAGATGCAGATCGAGCTCAAACGCATCCAGCAGGAGGTCGGGCTGACCTTCATCCACGTCACCCACGACCAGGAGGAGGCCATGACCATGGCCGACACCATCGCGGTGATGAACGCCGGGCGGATCGAGCAGCTGGGTGACCCGGCCACCCTGTACGAACGCCCCGCGTCCACCTTCGTGGCCAACTTCCTCGGGCAGTCGAACCTGCTCAAGGCGACGGTGTCCGGTCCGGCCCAGAACGGCGAGGTGCCGGTCACGGCATACGACACTGCGCTGACGGTCGCGGCCGACCACCTGCCTGGCAACGCCAAGGAGGTCTGGCTCGGTGTGCGCCCCGAGAAGCTGCGGCTGGGCGAGCACGGTGGTCCGAACCGGCTCCGCGGCACCGTGACCGACGTGTCCTTCACGGGCGTGGCCACGCAGTACCTGGTCCGCATGCCGTGGGGCCGCGAGCTCACGGTGGTCCAGCAGAACGACGGCTCCGACCGCGCGCGCCCCGGCGAGGACGTCACCCTGTCGTGGGCCGCCGAGCACGGCTTCGCCCTCGACGCCGCCCAAGCGGCGGACGCCGGCGTCGAGGAGGAGAGCTAGTGGCCGAGGGCGCTGCCGTCGTCGGCACGGGTGCGCCGGTCCGCAAGCCGGTCCGCCGCGGGCGATGGGTCCCCTACGCGCTGCTCGCTCCCGGGCTGCTGTGGCTCGTCGTGTTCTTCGTCGTGCCGATGGTCACGCTGGGCTCGCAGTCGCTGCAGGAAGGCAACATCGACGACGGCTACGTCTTCACGGGGAACGTGTCGATCTACGCCGACGCGGTCCAGCGGTACTGGCCGCACCTCCTGCGCTCGGTCGGCTACGCCGGGACCGCCACGGTGCTGGCGCTGCTCCTCGGTTACCCGCTCGCGTACTTCATGGCGCAGAAGGCCGGACGCTGGAAGAACATCCTCCTCATCCTCGTCATCGCGCCGTTCTTCACCAGCTTCCTCATCCGCACGCTCGCCTGGCGCAACATCCTCTCCGACGACGGACCGGTGGTGGCATTCGCTCAGTCGATCGGGTTCACGGGCCTGCTCCAGGCGGTCGGCCTGACCTCCAACGACACCTTGCTCGCGTCGAAGTTCGCGGTGATCTGCGGCCTGACCTACAACTTCCTGCCGTTCATGATCCTGCCGCTCTACGCCTCCCTGGAGCGCCTCGACCCGCGCCTGGTCGAAGCGGCCGGCGACCTCTACGCCTCACCGCGCGAGGCGTTCCGGCGGGTCACGTGGCCGCTGTCCCTGCCGGGGGTGGTCGCCGGCACGCTGCTCACCTTCATCCCTGCCTCGGGCGACTTCATCAACTCGAGGCTGCTCGGGAACACCGAGACCGTGATGATCGGACAGGTCATCGACAGCCAGTTCCTGCGAGTGCTCGACTACCCGCTCGCGGCGGCGCTGTCGTTCATCCTGCTGACCATGATCATCGTCCTCGTGACGTTCTACGTGCGCAAGGCCGGCACCGAGGAGCTGGTCTGAGTGGCCGTGCTGTCCTGGATCCGCCGACACCTGCTGGCCTTCGCGGCCCTGGCCGTCCTGGCGCTGCTGCTCGTGCCCAACGTCGTGGTGGCCGTGTTCTCGTTCAACGACCCGGTCGGCAAGTTCAACTACAACTGGGCCCGGTTCTCGACCGACGCCTGGGCGCACCCGTGCGGGTCGCCGGGGATCTGCGAGTCGCTGGGGCTGAGCCTGCGGATCGGCGTGACCGCCTCGCTGGTCGCCACGGTGCTCGGCACGATGGTGGCCCTCGCGCTCGGCCGCTACCAGTTCCGCGGGCGTGCGGCGACGAACCTGCTGATCTTCGTACCCATGGCCACCCCCGAGGTGGTGATGGGGTCCAGCCTGCTCACGCTCTTCCTCATGCTGGGCATCCCGTCCGGCGGGCTCGCGATCCTCATCGCCCACATCATGTTCTGCGTCTCGTTCGTCGTGGTGGCGGTCAAGGCGCGGGTGGCGACGCTGGACCCGCGCCTGGAGGAGGCGGCGGCCGACCTGGGTGCGACCCCGGCCCAGACGTTCCTCAGGGTGACGTTGCCGCTGGCGGCTCCCGGCATCGCGGCCGGGGCGCTGTTGGCCTTCTCGCTGAGCTTCGACGACTACATCATCACCAACTTCAACGCCTCACCCAGCTCGATCACCTTCCCCATGTTCGTCTGGGGGGCCGCCCAGCGCGGTGTCCCGGTGCAGGTCAACGTGATCGGCACGGTCGTGTTCCTCGCGGCCCTCCTCTTCGTGATCGCCGGCCAGGTCCTCAGCAACCGACGACAGAAAGCGGTCTGATACCCGTGCGCATCCTCATGATCGGCGCCGGTGGCGTCGGCGACGCTGCCGCGCGCATCGCCGTCGAGCGCGACTTCTTCGAGCAGTGGGTCGTGACCGACTACGACCTCGGCCGCGCACAGGCGACGGTCGCTGCGGCGACTGCCCGCCGGGACGGCGAGCAGCGGTTCGTGGCGGCGCAGGTCGACGCGTCCGACGAGGAGGCGGTCGCGGCACTGGCGCGGGAGCACCGGTCGACCCACGTGTTCAACGCCGTGGACCCACGGTTCGTCATGCCGATCTTCCGTGGCGCCCTGGCCGCGGGCGCGGGCTACCTCGACATGGCGATGAGCCTCTCGCGGCGCCACCCCGACGAGCCCTACGCCAAGGTCGGGGTGAAGCTCGGCGACGAGCAGTTCGCGATGGCCTCGGAGTGGGAGGAGTCCGGCCAGCTGGCCCTGCTCGGCATGGGTGTCGAGCCCGGGCTCTCCGACGTGTTCGCCCGCTACGCCGCGGACCACCTGTTCTCGAGCATCGACGAGCTCGGCACCCGGGACGGCGCCAACCTCGCCGTCTTCGACGAGGAGGGCAACGAGACCTTCGCACCGGGGTTCTCGATGTGGACCATCATCGAGGAGTGCCTCAACCCGCCCGTGGTGTGGGAGAAGTCCCGGGCCACCGCCGGGGGAGGGCTCGAGTCGGGCTTCTTCACGCTGCCCGCCTTCAGCGAGCCCGAGGTGTTCGAGTTCCCGGAGGGCATCGGCCCGGTGGAGTGCGTGCACGTCGAGCACGAGGAGGTGCTGCTCATGCCGCGGTGGCTGGACGCCGAGCGGGTCACCTTCAAGTACGGCCTCGGCGACGAGCTGATCACCATCCTGCGCACCCTCCACACGCTCGGCCTCGACGGCACGGACCCGGTGCGGGTCAAGGGCGTCGAGGTGTCACCTCGTGATGTCGTCGCGGCCGTCCTGCCCGACCCGGCCACCATCGGGCCGCGGATGAAGGGCAAGACCTGTGCCGGCGTCTTCGTCACGGGCACCGGCAAGGACGGGAAGCCGCGTCAGACCTATCTCTTCCACGTCTCCGACAACGAGGAGACCATGGCGGAGTACGGCGCGCAGTGCGTCGTGTGGCAGACCGCGGTCAACCCCGTCGTCGCCCTCGAGCTCGTGGCGACGGGTGCCTGGAGTGGTCGTGGCGTGCTGGGTCCGGAGGCGTTCGACGCGCAGCCTTTCCTCGACCTGCTCGCGGCCCCGAAGCCGCAGGGCTACGGCTCGCCCTGGGGCCTGGAAGACCGCTGATTCCTATGGCCCGCAACGGGACTAGGTTGGTTCCATGACGAGATACGGCCAGCAGTACGGCCCGGACTTCACCTTCCTCGGCGTGGACCGCTGCGACCTCGACGACGAGGCCACGTATGCCGGTGCCGACGTCGTCATCCTCGGCGCGCCGTTCGACGGGGGCACCTCCCACCGGCCGGGCACGCGCTTCGGTCCCCAGGCGATCCGGATGACCGACTACCTGCCGCACGACGGCTCGCGACCGTCGCTGGCGCTGCGCACCGATGGCCTCGTCGACCTCAGGGTGGTCGACGCGGGCGACGTCGAGATGTACTCCGGCGACATCGAGCGGTCCCTGCCGAAGCTCGAGGCCGCCGTCGAGCGCGTGACGCGCGCGGGCGCCATACCGGTGGTGCTCGGAGGTGACCACTCGATCGCCTTCCCGGACGCCAAGGGAGTCGCCAACGTGCTCGGCCACGGACGGGTGTCGATGATCCACTTCGACGCCCACGCCGACACCGGGGACATCGAGTTCGGGTCACTGTGGGGGCACGGCCAGCCCATGCGTCGGCTGATCGAGTCGGGGGCCCTGCGCGGCGACCGGTTCCTCCAGATCGGGCTGCGCGGCTATTGGCCACCGCCCGAGACCCTCGACTGGATGGCCGGCCAGCAGATGCGGTCGTTCGAGATGACCGAGATCGTGCACCGTGGGCTGGACGAGGTGCTGACCGAGGCCTTCACGATCGCCACCGACGAGTGCGAGGGCGTCTTCCTCTCGGTGGACATCGACGTGTGCGACCCCGGGCACGCACCCGGCACGGGCACCCCGGAGCCGGGTGGCCTGTCGGCCCGACAGCTCCTCGACGCCGTCCGGCGGATCTGCCTGGAGCTGCCGGTGGTGGGTGTGGACGTCGTCGAGGTCAGCCCGCCCTACGACCACGCCGACATCACCGCCGCCCTCGCGAACCGCGTGGTCCTCGAGGCGCTCTCGGCGATCGCCCGCAAGCGCCAGGACGAGCGCGACGGCACCCGTTGGGACCCGTCCCAGCCACTGCTGTCGGGGCGCAACGGCGCCATCCCGCAGGGCCACATCCCGCACCAGCACACCCACCAGACCCATGACCAGGCACCCGATCAGTCGCACGACCACACACCGGAGGAACAGGGCTGATGGCCACCACGCAGAAGTCCCTCATCGACTCGGTCCCCAAGGGCCTGCTCATCGGCGGCGCGTGGCGTGACGCCACCGGCGGTGCCACGCTCGCGGTCGAGGACCCCTCGAACGGGAGCACCCTGGCCCACGTGGCCGACGCGAGCGTCGCGGACGGCAAGGCCGCCCTCGACTCGGCAGCCGGTGCGCAGGCAGCGTGGGCGGCGACGGCGCCGCGCGACCGCGGCGAGATCCTCCGGGCGGCCTTCGAGCTGATCACCGAGCGGGCCGAGGACTTCGCCACGCTGATGACCCTGGAGATGGGCAAGACCCTGGCCGAGTCGCGCGGCGAGGTGACCTACGGCGCGGAGTTCTTCCGCTGGTTCTCCGAGGAGGCCGTGCGTATCCACGGCCGGTGGTCCACCGCACCCAACGGCGCGACCCGGCTGATGACGATGAAGAAGCCGGTCGGTCCGACGCTGATGATCACCCCGTGGAACTTCCCCCTGGCCATGGGCACCCGCAAGATCGGCCCGGCCATCGCCGCCGGCTGCACCATGGTCGTCAAGCCCGCCAGCCAGACCCCGCTGACGATGCTCGCCCTCGCCGAGCTGCTGCGCGAGTGCGGCCTGCCCGCCGGTGTGCTGAACGTCATCACCACGTCCCACACCGGAGACGTGATGGAGCCGCTCATCCGCGACCCGCGGCTGCGCAAGCTCACCTTCACCGGGTCCACGGGGATCGGTCGCAAGCTCGTGGAGCAGTCGGCCGAGCAGCTGCTGCGCGTCTCGATGGAGCTCGGCGGCAACGCGCCCTTCATCGTGTTCGAGGACGCCGACCTCGACCGCGCCGTCGACGGGGCGATGCTGGCCAAGATGCGCAACATCGGTGAGGCCTGCACGGCGGCCAACCGGTTCTTCGTGCACGAGAGCATCGCCGAGCAGTTCGCGAAGAAGTTCGCCGCCCGGATGTCTGGTCTCACCATCGGCAAGGGCACCAAGAAGGGGGTCGACGTCGGCCCGCTCATCGACGCCAAGGCGCGCGACGGGGTGACCGAGCTCGTGGAGGACGCCAAGGCCAAGGGCGGCACCGTCGTCACCGGCGGTGGACAGGTCAAGGGGCGCGGCTACTTCTTCGAGCCCACCGTGATCACCGGGGTCCCGATGAGTGCCCGCATGATGAGCGAGGAGATCTTCGGGCCGGTGGCACCGATCACGACCTTCCGCACCGAGGCCGAGGCGATCACCAAGGCCAACAGCACCGAGTTCGGCCTGGCTTCCTACGTCTTCACCAACGACCTGGGCCGGGTGATCCGGGTCAGCGAGGCACTCGAGTACGGGATGATCGGCATCAACCAGGGGATCATCTCCAACCCGGCCGCTCCGTTCGGTGGGGTGAAGGCCTCTGGCTTCGGCCGGGAGGGCGGCTTCGAGGGGATTGACGAGTACCTCGAGACGACCTATGTCGGAATTGCCCCGTAACGGCGAGACAAATGTCATCCGTTCGGATGCCAACCACGTCAAACTCCCCCAACGGGGGCCGTGGGGTTGTTGAATCGGTCACATGACCACGGACCCGGCCCCCGTCCTGTCGGTCGCGGGCAGCTTGTCGCCTGACCCCGCGTCCGAATCCGAGGACTTCGCTTCGCACTCGCGCAACGTCGGGCGGTTGCGCTCCCTCAGCGACGTGCTCGTCGAGACCGACGAGAAGCTCCGCCTGGGTGAGACGGCCGGGGCACGGGTCTGGCCGACCGGCTTCGAGGCCCTCGACCTCGCGCTGACCGGTGGCTTCCGCTCGGGTGAGCTCGTGCTGATCGGCGGACCGCAGGGTCTCGGCAAGACCGCGATGGCCCTGCAGATGCTGCGCAACACGGTGGCCGCCAACCGCAGTGCGGTGTTGTTCACCTACGAGCACGACGCCCACAGCATCCTCGAGCGGCTCATCGCCATCGAGGCCGGCGCCATCAAGGGCATCGAGGGCGTCGGGCTCACCAAGATTCGCGCGGGCTTCGAGGCCCGGCACAGCCGCGCGCGGTCGATGCGCGAACGCTTCGCCGACACCGTCGGGGGCGCCGAGGCCGTCGAGGCGCTCGAGGGCTACGCGCAGCGGCTGCACGTGCACACCTCCAGCGGCATGCACACCACGATCGACGCGATCCGCGCGGCGGTCGCCGAGGTGGTCGAGTCCGACGGTCGCCCACCGCTCGTGCTGGTGGACTACCTCCAGAAGGTCCCCGTGCCGGGCGTGACCAACGAGGAGGACCGCATCTCGGTCGTCGTCGAACGGCTCAAGGACATGTCGCTCGAGCTCGGCGTGCCGGTGGTCGCCATCGTCGCCGCCGACAAGTCCAGCCTGGTCGCCGGTCGCCGCATGCGGGTCAACGACCTGCGCGGTTCCTCCGCGCTGGCCTACGAGGCCGACGTCGTGCTGATCCTCAACGACAAGTACGACATCGTCGCGAAGCACCACCTCGTCTACCACCTCGGCAACGCCGAGCGGTTCCGCCACTGGGTCGTCATGTCGATCGAGAAGAACCGCAACGGCGCCGACCACCTCGAGCTGGAGTTCCAGAAGCGGTTCGAGCAAGGCCGCTTCGAGCCCGAGGGCCGCGTCGTCGAGGAGCAGCTCATCGAGGAGCGCGTCTTCCAGCAGTAACCCCACGGCAGTAGGACCTCTGCCGGGTGCGGGGCCGCGAACGCCCCCCTAGGGTCGACCCCATGCCCGCTGACCAGCGCAGGACCGCCAGGCTCGCGGTGGCCCTGCTCGCCGTCGCGGTCGTGCTGGTGGTGTGGTGGTGGGCCGGCCACGGCTCCGACGGCCAGCTCGAGGAGCGCGCCGCAGGAGGCTCCTCCGCCAGGTCCGCGCCCTCCGCGGCAGGCTCCGCCCCGAAGGACGACAGCGGCCTGCCCACGGTGCAGCTGGCCGAGCTCCCGCAGGAGGCGCAGCGGACCCTCGACCTGATCGCGGACGGCGGCCCGTACCCCTACGCCAGGGACGGAGTCGTCTTCCAGAACCGTGAGCGCCTCTTGCCGCGCAAGGCGGGCGGGTACTACCACGAGTACACCGTGCCCACGCCCGGCGAGGACGACCGTGGCGCCAGGAGGATCATCACCGGCGACGGCGGCGAGCTCTATTGGACCCCTGACCACTATGCGTCGTTTCGCGTCATCGTGATGGAGGGAGGTGGCCCGTGATCCGTGTCCTGGGGCCCGAGGTGGCCATCGCCGAGGTGGTGCGTGAGGCCCAGCGCGAGGGGGGAGAGGTGTCGGTGGTGCCCGCCGGGTCGACCAAGGCGGAGAGCATTGACCTGTTCGCCGAGGTGTTGGACTTCCCCGACTGGTTCGGTCGCAACCTCGATGCGCTCGCCGACTGCCTGCACGACTACGCCGAGGAGCCGCACGAGGACGGCCGCACGCGCCACCTCGTCTGGGACGGCGTGGCGCAGCTGCGACGCGACCATCCCGAGGGCTACGCGGACATCACGAGCGTCCTGGACGAAGTGAGCAACGACCACGACACGTTCGCCGTGACCGTCCTCGACCGCTGACTCCCGCCACCGCGAGCGCGTGAAGGCCGCCCGGTGGGTCGTGCACCCGGCGACCCTCGCGGGGGTCGCCGTCCTCTTCGGGATCTTCGGTCTTGCCTTGGTTGCGGCCGACAAGGGACCGGCTCGGCGGTCACCACGCTCCGCATGAGCGACAATGGGGCAGTGACTTCCCCGCGCACCGTTGCAGTCCTCGGCTCCACCGGCTCCATCGGCACCCAGGCCCTGGACGTCATCGCGCGCAACCCCGACCGCTTCCGCGTGGTCGCCCTCTCGGCCGGCTCGAACCTCGAGCTCGTCGCCGAGCAGGCCGTCACCTTCGACGTCGACCTGGTCGCGGTCGCGCGGGGCACCCACGAGCAGGTGGCCGAGGCGATCGCCGCGTATGCCGCGCGAGCCGGCCGCGCGGCATACCGGCCGCAGGTGGTGGTCGGCGACGACGCAGCTGTCGCGGCCGCCGGGTGCGGTGCGGACGTCGTCCTCAACGGGATCACCGGCGCGATCGGGCTCCGGCCGACCCTCGCGGCCCTCGCGGCGGGCTCGACGCTCGCGCTGGCCAACAAGGAGTCGCTCATCGTCGGGGGCCCGCTGGTCAAGGCGGCGGCCCGCCCCGACCAGATCGTGCCGGTCGACTCGGAGCACTCCGCCATCGCGCAGTCGCTCCGGGGCGGGCGCGCCCAGGAGGTGCGCAGGCTCGTGGTGACGGCGAGCGGTGGCCCGTTCCGCGGGCGCAGCCGCGAGTCGCTGCGCGACGTGACGCCGGCCGACGCGCTGGCGCACCCGAACTTCTCGATGGGGCGGGTCATCACGACAAACTCGGCGACCCTGGTCAACAAGGGGCTCGAGGTGATCGAGGCCCACCTCCTCTTCGACATCCCGTTCGACCGGATCGACGTGGTCGTGCACTCCCAGCAGATGATCCACTCGATGGTCGAGTTCGTCGACGGCTCGACCATCGCGCAAGCCGGTCCGCCGCGGATGCTGGTGCCGATCGCACTCGGGCTGTCGTGGCCGGAGCGGCTGGCGGACGTCGACGTGCCCGTCGACTGGACGCAGGCGCAGTCCTGGGACTTCGAGCCGCTCGACGACGAGGCGTTCCCGGCGGTGCGGCTCGCCCGCCAGGTGGGGGAGGCCGGAGGCACGTACCCGGCGGTCTACAACGCGGCCAACGAGGTCGCGGTGGACGCGTTCCACGACGGTCACCTCGGCTTCGTCGAGATCGTGGACACGGTCGCCCGAGTGGTCGAGGAACACGCATCCGGCAGCGCAGCGGGGATCGAATCAGGGACACTGTCCGTTGAGGACGTGATGCGCGCTGATCGCTGGGCGCGCGACGAGGCACGGAAGGTGCTGGCTTTGCAGACTGGACGGATGACCGCGACACCGCTGGCGGACACCGAGGGGGCGATGCACCGATGACCGTCCTCCTCTACGTGGTCGGCGTGCTCCTCGTGGTCCTCGGGGTCGGGCTGTCGATCGGCCTGCACGAGATCGGCCACCTCGTGCCCGCCAAGAAGTTCGGCGTCAAGGTGACCCAGTACATGGTCGGCTTCGGTCCGACCGTGTGGTCCACCCGTCGTGGCGAGACCGAGTACGGCATCAAGGCGATCCCGCTCGGCGGCTACATCCGGATGATCGGCATGTTCCCGCCGCGGCCGGGTGACGCCGAGGGGACGATCCGGGTGTCGAGCACCGGGCGGTTCACCCAGCTCGCCGACGAGGCCCGCCAGCTGAGCCTCGAGGAGATCAAGCCCGGCGACGAGGACCGGGTCTTCTACAAGCTCTCGGTCCCCAAGAAGGTCATCGTGATGATGGGTGGCCCGGTGATGAACCTGCTCATCGCCGTGGTGGTCCTCAGCGGGATCGTCACCATCTACGGCCAGGAGGTGGAGAAGGACGGCGCCGTCGTCGCCACCGTCGCCGAATGTGTGGTGCCGGCCAGCGCCGCCGCCACCAAGGCCACCTGCGCTCCCACGGACCCCAAGACCCCCGCCTTCCTCGCCGGCGTCAAGGCGGGCGACAAGCTGCTGTCAGTCGCCGGGCAGCCCATCAAGCGCACCTCCGACGTCGGCAAGCTGATCCGTCCGCGGATCGGGGAGTCGACCCCCGTCGTCGTGCTCCGGGACGGCGCGCAGCAGACCTTGCAGGTCACGCCGATCCGCAACACGATCCAGCAGGTCGGTCAGGACGGCACGCCGCTCGTCGACGACGCCGGGGACCCCGTCGTGGTGAGCGCAGGCTTCCTCGGCGTCACGTCCGCGCCCGTCATGGCTCGCGAGCGCCAGTCCCTCACCGTCGTCCCCGGGATCATCGGCAGCTACGTAGGGCACGTCGGTGAGCTCTTCCTGCACCTGCCGCAGCGGTTGACCGATGTCGCGCAAGCCGCCTTCGGCTCCGAGGCGCGTGACCCCAACGGACCGCAGTCGGTCGTGGGAGTCGGCCGCGCTGCTGGTGAGGTCGCTTCCGGTCAGGTGGAGGGGCTCGACAACAGCGTCGTCGGCCGGTTCGTCACCATCCTGTCCCTGATGGTCGGCTTGAACCTCGCCCTCTTCGTCTTCAACCTCATCCCGCTCCTGCCGCTCGACGGCGGCCACGTTGCGGGCGCGCTGTGGGAAGGGCTGAAGCGCAACACCGCCCGCCTGCTCAAGCGCCCCGACCCCGGCCACGTCGACGTCGCCAAGGCCCTGCCGGTGGCGTATGCCGTGTCCATGGTGCTCATCGGGATGTCGGCCCTGCTGATCTACGCCGACTTCGTCAAGCCCGTCAAGCTCGGCTGACCGGCCCCGGCCGGCTCCCGACCCACCATCCCCTTGGGAGATACTGCAACCATGACTGTTGGACTCGGTATGCCGGCCCTGCCCCCGCCCGTCCTCGCGCCCCGGCGCAAGACGCGCAAGATCAAGGTCGGCAAGGTCGAGGTCGGCGGTGACGCGCCCATCTCGGTGCAGTCGATGTGCACGACCCCGACCACCGACATCAACTCCACGCTGCAGCAGATCGCCGAGCTGACCGCCTCGGGCTGTGACATCGTGCGCGTCGCGTGCCCGAGCCAGGACGACGCCGACGCGCTGCCCGCGATCGCCCGGAAGTCGCAGATCCCCGTCATCGCCGACATCCACTTCCAGCCGAAGTACGTGTTCGCCGCGATCGACGCCGGCTGCGCCGCGGTGCGGGTCAACCCCGGCAACATCCGCAAGTTCGACGACCAGGTCAAGCAGATCGCCGCCGCTGCGAAGGACGCAGGCGTCTCGATCCGAATCGGCGTCAACGCGGGTTCTCTCGACCCCCGTCTGCTCGAGAAGTACGGCAAGGCCACTGCCGAGGCGCTGGTCGAGTCCGCGGTCTGGGAGGCCTCGCTCTTCGAGGAGCACGACTTCCACGACTTCAAGATCTCGGTCAAGCACAACGACCCCGTCGTCATGGTCAAGGCCTACGAGATGCTCTCCGAACGCGGTGACTGGCCCCTGCACCTCGGCGTCACCGAGGCCGGACCGGCCTTCCAGGGCACGATCAAGTCGGCGACGGCCTTCGGTGCGCTGCTGTCCAAGGGCATCGGCGACACGATCCGGGTGTCCCTGTCCGCCCCGCCGGTGGAGGAGGTCAAGGTCGGCAACCAGATCCTCCAGTCCTTGAACCTCAAGCCGCGCAAGCTCGAGATCGTCTCGTGCCCCTCCTGCGGGCGCGCCCAGGTCGACGTCTACAAGCTCGCCGACGCGGTCACCGCTGGGCTCGAGGGCATGACCGTGCCGCTCCGGGTGGCCGTCATGGGCTGCGTCGTGAACGGACCGGGGGAGGCCCGCGAGGCTGACCTCGGTGTGGCCTCCGGCAACGGCAAGGGCCAGATCTTCGTCAAGGGTGAGGTCATCAAGACCGTCCCCGAGAGCCAGATCGTCGAGACCCTGATCGAGGAGGCGATGCGGATCGCCGAGGAGATGGGCGAGCCGATGACCGAGGAGAGCGCGGGCGCCCCCTCGGTCACCGTCGGCTGACCGTCAGCGCTATCGGAGCAGCCGCGGGTCGACACCCAGCGGTTGGTCCAGGGCGACTTCGATGTACTCGTTCGGGTCGGGCAGGACGGCCGACCGGCCACCGGTGTTGGGGAAGTTGTTGTCGTTCATGACGGCGATCGTGTGGTCGTCGATGACAGCCAGGTCCTCGATGGTCTCGAAGGAGAACGGGAAGAATGCCCCGAGCTTGCCGACGTTGGCAGGATCCGGGACGGCCAGGAGGTTCACGAGGAGCTGCTTGTCGGCATACCCGTCGTGGTCCCGGTCCTTGAGGTCCACGGTGAAGACTGCCTTGAAGTGCGCGTTCGGGCCTGCCCCGGCATCGCGTTCGACGACCAGGAGCTGGTGGTCGTCGATGGCGATCGCGTCACCGATCGAGTCACCGGGGCTCTCGAGGCGGTAGCGCCAGTAGGTGCCGGTGAACTGTGCCTCGAGGTCCTGGTTCACCTTGACCTCGAAGATGCGAAGGTCGGAGGCGAGCCCGGCAGCCTTGTCCTCGGCGAGGGACCCCTCGAGCATCGGATACAGCCGCTGGCCGTTGGGCGAGATCGCCATCCCCTCGAACCCTCGGGACGACGCGAGGTTGGGCTCCCCGCCTGCCGCGAGGCTCGGGTTCTGCGGCGCCTTCACGCCAGGCGTCGGGATGGGGGACTCCAGCAGCCGACCTTGGGCGTCCGCGTGGAGCAGGAACGGCCCGAACTCGTCACCGAACCAGAAGGTCCCGTCCGGCGCGACCTGCATCGACTCCGGGTCGAGGTCCCAGCCGGTCAGCACCCGGTCCCGGGGAGGGCACGTGTAGCCAGCCGGTAGGACGGTGGCCGCTGCGCAGCCCCCGTCCCGCCAGATCGTCCAGTCGACGTGGTGATCGGGATCGCTGAGGACGAACTGCAGGCCGAGGTAGGCCGTCGTTCCCGACGCGGTGTCGGGTCGGATGCGGTTCACGACGAGCTCGAAGTCCTGGCTGTTGCCCTTCTGCCCGTACCCGTTGTCTGTCATGACGAGGTAGCTGCCATCGGCGTTGCGGTGCGTCGCCGAGAACCCCTGCACTGGTTGGGCAGGGTAGGGCCGAGGAACGGCAGTCGTCCCGGTCTGGAAGTAGCCAGACTGYGCGGAACCCGGTCGATATGTCTCCGCCGGGAGGGACGAACGTCCGATGAGCCGCGACTGTGCGGCCGTGGTGGATGCGTCGGGGGCGGCATCCGGGGCATCGGTGCCCGGGGTGGCGCTGCTGGGCGATGAGGCGAGCGCGGTGGCGAAGAGCGCCGCCGCTGCTGCACGTCCCGTGGTGCGCGTCCACCCGGCTCGCGTCCACACGGCACGGGTCCGTGCATCGCCGCGATGGATGGGGGGAAAGGCTGCCAGGGCCCGTTCGGTAGTGGTCATGATGGTCTCCTGTGTGGGCGTCGTGGTTCTCGCGCGAGCGGTGGTGGCTCGTTGGTCCGCACTGGGCTGCGGCTCCTCGACGGTCTCGTTCTTGACCCAGGTACGTCGTCCGCCCGTGGGTCCGACAGTGTGGCTCTCCCGGCTACAGCCTGTGGACCGCAGGACGACCTCTGGGGATGGGCGGCGGAAGAGCCACCTCACCGCCTAGGCTGACGGGGTGCTGCGCACCCGTAACCCGGTCCACGCGCTGTCGCCCTCGGACCGCGACGCCGCGTTGGAGGTGTGCGCGCAAAACCTCCCCGCGAACGTCTTCGTCGCCGCGCGCCTCCTGGAGGGCGTCCTCAGCACCCAGCCCGGCACGGTGCTCGGTCACAAGGTCGGCGGCACGCTGCAGTCCCTGTGCTGGTCGAGCGCCAACCTCGTGCCGGTCGAGGCCGACGACGAGACCATCAGCTTCTTCGCCGACCGGGTGCGGCGGTGGCGTCGCCACTGCGCGTCCGTGCTCGGGCCCTCCGACCAGGTGAGCGAGCTGTGGCGACACCTCGAGCCGGCCTGGGGTCCCGCCCGGGCCGTGCGCGCGCGACAGCCGCTCATGAGCACCATGGACCGGCCGTCAGCCCTCGGGCTCGAGCTCGACCCCCGGGTCCGCCCCGCCACCGAGGCCGAGGTCGACCTCGTCATGCCGGCTGCCGCGCACATGTTCGAGGGCGAGATCGGCTACCCGCCCTACACCGGTTCGGGCGCGGCATACCGCTCCGCCCTCCTGGCGCTCATCGACCGCGGCCACACGTTCGTGGCGATCGAGGACGGCGCCGTGATCTTCAAGGCCGACGTGGGGTCGGTCGCCCTCGGCTGTGCCCAGCTGCAAGGGGTGTGGCTCGCGCCGCACCTGCGCGGCCGTGGGCTTGCCGTGCCGTTGATGGCGTCTGTGGTGGAGCAGGTCATGGAGACGCGGGCGCGCTGGGTCACGTTGTACGTCAACGACTTCAACGAGAGCGCCCGGGCGACGTACGCCAGGGTCGGGTTCGAGGACGTCGGCACGTTCTCGACCGTGCTGCTCTGACTGCCCGTGAACAGCGTCAGCTGATGGATCCGACACTGGAGTCCGAGCCGAGGCCAGACACCCCGGCCGCAGGTAACGCCCTCGTCTGGATGACGTTGTCCCTGTTCGCGTTCGGGGTCTTCGTGGTCGTGGTCCCGGGCCGTGACCCGGCCGGCCGCGCGTGGTTGTGGGTCGGCGTCGTGCTGCTCGTCGTGGGCGGGATCGCGTCCGCCTTCGCGGTGCGGGCCAGGTGGGCGTACCTCCGCGAGCACCGCGCCGACTGACCGCCCACCGCGCCGACTGACCGCCACCGTGCCGCCCGATCGCCACCGCGCCGCCCGATCGCCACCGCGCCGGCTGACCGGCCCATCGGGCCGGCTGACAGGATGGCGACATGCCCCGCACCGTCGCGCCCCTGACGAAGGACATCATCGGCCTCGCCGGGCTGTTCATCACCTCCGGGACGACCCACCTGGTCAAGCCCGAGGTCTTCGAGCCGCTGGTGCCGCACTCCCTCCCGCGTCGCCGTGAGCTGATCTACGCGTCCGGAGTCGCCGAGCTCGCCTGCGCGGCGGGGCTGCTGCACCCCCGCACCCGTCGGTATGCCGGGTGGGCCAGTGCCGCCCTCCTCGTCGCCATCCTGCCGGGCAACGTCCAGATGAGCGCCAACTACGGCAAGCGGGCACAGCGCAGGGGCACGCCGTCGGCGCAGGCCGCCTTCGCCGGGACGCTGGCCAGGCTCCCGCTCCAGCTGCCGCTGATCCGCACCGCGCTCAAGGCCGCCGGGCGCAGCTAGCGGTGCAGCGAGGAGTGCCGTCGGGATTTGCAGCCAGCAGCGCCCCTGGCAGGCACCTGGCAGCGCGTCAGTACAGCCCCGTCGAGTACTGCTCACCGTAGTAGCGCTCGAGCTCCTCGATGGAGTCCTCCGGTCGCTCGAGGGCCTTCGCGATCTCTGGGCGGGACCCCACCGCCATCGGGTCCCACGTCTCGGGGTGCCACAGCTTGCTGCGCATGAACGCCTTGGCGCAGTGCCCGAACACCTCGTCGATCTCGACGACCAGCGCCAGCACCGGACGGTGGCCCTTGACCACCATCTCGTCGAACCACGGCGCGTCGGACACCAGGTGGGCGCGGCCGTTGATCCGCAGGGTGTCGCCGCGCCCGGGGATGACGAACAGCAGTCCGACGTGCGGGTTGGCGAGGATGTTCTGGTAGCCGTCGGCCCGTTTGTTGCCCAGCCGCTCGGGGAGCGCGATGGTCGTGTCGTCCAGCACCCGCACGAAGCCGGCCGGGTCGCCCTTCGGCGAGACGTCGCACCGGCCCTGCGCGTCCGAGGTCGCGACCAGGCAGAACGGCGAAGCCGCCAGCCAGTCGCGGTCGAGCTCGTGCAGCGCGGGGCGGGCCTTGTCGCGGACGCGGGGGAGCGGCTCCCCGAGCAGGTCGACCAGCTGGTCGACGGTCTCGATGCGGGTCATGGCCACATTCTCGCAGTCGTGGGCGCCAGTCCGCGGTCCGGCGCGGGCTCGTGCACCCGACGCGACGGGGCGCGCACACGCCGCGACGGGGCGGGCGGGAGCAGGTGCGCGGGGAAACCGTGGTGAGCCCGCGGCATACCGGCGGATATCCTCTGGGGGTTGTCCGCCAACCGAGGAGTGCCACGTGGCCCTGCGCATGTCGACCCTGTTCCTGCGAACCCTTCGCGAGGACCCGGCCGATGCCGAGGTGCCGAGCCACCGGTTGCTCGTCCGCGCCGGCTACATCCGGCGGGTCAGCCCCGGCATCTACACCTGGCTGCCGCTCGGTCTGCGGGTGCTGCGCAAGGTCGAGACGATCGTGCGCGAGGAGATGGACGAGATCGGCGCCCAGGAGCTGCTCTTCCCCGCGCTGCTGCCCAAGGAGCCCTTCGAGGCCAGCGGTCGCTGGACCGAGTACGGCAACAACATCTTCCGCCTGAAGGACCGCAAGGGCGCCGACTACCTGCTCGGGCCGACCCACGAGGAGATGTTCACCCTCGCGGTGAAGGACATGTTCTCGTCCTACAAGGACCTGCCCCTCGCGATCTACCAGATCCAGACCAAGTACCGCGACGAGGCGCGTCCGCGGGCCGGGGTGCTGCGCGGTCGTGAGTTCGTCATGAAGGACTCCTACTCCTTCGACATCGACCCCGCCGGGCTCGACAAGGCCTACCAGCTGCACCGCGACGCCTACATCCGCATCTTCGACCGGCTCGGCTTCCACTACGTCATCGTCCAGGCCATGGCCGGCGCGATGGGCGGCAGCAAGTCCGAGGAGTTCCTCGCCACCGCCGAGAACGGCGAGGACACCTACGTCCATTGCCCCAACTGCGGCTACGCGGCGAACGTCGAGGCCGTGCGCGTCCCGGTCCCCGACGCCCTCCCGTATGCCGACGTGCCGGCTGCCCACGCGGAGTCCACTCCGGACACCCCCACCATCGACACCCTGGTGGCCCACCTCAACGCGCACTTCCCGCGGGAGGACCGGCCCTGGGCGGCGGGGGACACGCTCAAGAACGTGCTCGTCGTCCTCGTGCACCCGGACGGCACGCGCGAGCCGCTGGCGATCGGCGTGCCCGGCGACCGGGAGATCGACGAGAAGCGCCTCGGCGCGCAGGTCGAGCCCGCCGCCGTGGAGGCCTTCGAGGAGAAGGACTTCGCGGCGAACCCCGCGCTGGTCAAGGGCTACATCGGTCCGGAGGCCCTCGGTTCCGAGTCCCCGTCGAAGGTCCGCTACCTCCTCGACCCCCGGGTCGTCGAGGGCACCCGCTGGGTCACCGGCGCGAACGAGGCCGGCAAGCACGTGGTCGACCTCGTCGCGGGTCGTGACTTCACCGCCGATGGCACCATCGAGGCCGCGGACGTGCGCCCCGGCGACGCCTGCCCCAGCTGTGGCCACGGGCTCGAGTCGGCCCGCGGGATCGAGATGGGACACATCTTCCAGCTCGGCACCAAGTACGCGGAGGCGCTCGACCTCAAGGTGCTCGACCAGAACGGCAAGCTCCAGACCGTGATCATGGGCTCCTACGGCGTCGGGGTCTCCCGTGCCGTCGCCTGCGTCGCCGAGGGCAACCACGACGAGCTCGGCCTGCGCTGGCCGCGCGAGATCAGCCCGGTCGACGTGCACGTGGTCGCCACCGGCAAGGACGTCACCCGCGACCCCGAGGTCTTCACGAAGTCCGAGGAGATCACCCGCGCCCTCGAGGCGGCCGGGCTCTCCGTCCTCTACGACGACCGCCAGAAGGTCAGCCCCGGCGTGAAGTTCAAGGACTCCGAGCTGATCGGGGTGCCCACCATCGTGGTGGTCGGCAAGTCGCTCGAGCAGGGGATCGTCGAGATCAAGGACCGCGCCACCGGCGAACGCCGCGAGGTCTCGGCTGACGACGTCGTCACCGAGGTCATCCGCGAGGTCCGCGGCAGCGCGTCCTGATGGGTGCCGCACCCTCGACGGCCCCACTCCGGGCGGTCATCTTCGACTGGGGCGGCACGCTCACCCCGTGGCACGACGTCGACCTCCCGCAGCAGTGGCGGGTCTTCGCCCGCGAGGTGCACGGTCTTCCGGTCGAGGACCCGGCCATGTCGCCCGAGGACCTGGCCGAGGCCGACTCGCTGGCGGTGCGGATCCACGCCGCCGAGGAGCGGGCCTGGTCGCGCGGTCGCCAGACCCACGAGAGCGCCTCGATCGAGGCGATCCTCGCGGACGCCGGGGTCGACGCGGACCACGACCGGCACCTGCTGGCGCTCGCGGCATACCGGAGGTTCTGGGAGCCGCACACCCACACCGACCCGCAGGTGCGCCCGCTCTGGGAAGGACTGCACGACCGCGGGCTCAAGATCGGCGTGCTGTCCAACACCATCTGGAGCCGTGAATACCACCGCGAGGTGTTCCAGCGCGATGGCGTGCTCGACCTCGTCGACGGCGACGTCTACTCCTCCGAGATCCACGTCGTGAAGCCCCACCCGGAAGCGTTCCTCGCAGCGTGCACGGCGGTCGGGGTCCAGCCGGCCGAGGCGGCCTACGTCGGCGACCGGCTGTACGAGGACGTCCACGGCCCCCAGCAGGTCGGCATGCGGGCGATCTGGGTGCCCCACAGTGACCTTCCCGCGTCGCAGGTGGTGCCGGTCGAGGTCACCCCCGACGCACAGGCCCACGAGCTGCTCGACATCCTCGGGATCGTCGACGGCTGGTTGGGCAGGTAGGTGCCCGACCTCGACCTGACCACGCTCCTCCTCATGGCCCTCGCGGGCTTCGGGGCGGGGTGGGTCGACGCCGTCGTCGGTGGCGGGGGACTGGTGCAGCTCCCGGCTCTGCTGCTCGGCTTCCCGGGGGCGAGCCCCGCCCAGCTGCTCGCCACCAACAAGATCGCCTCCATCTTCGGCACCACGACCAGCTCGATCACCTACTGGCGCAGGGTCCGTCCCGACCTGCGCACTGCGCTCCCAATGGCCGCCGTGGCCTATGTCGGGGCGGTTGGTGGCGCACTGATCGGTCTGCACATCCCCAAGTCGGCGTTCAACCCGATCATCCTCGGCATGCTCGTCGTCGTCGGTGCCTACACGGTGGCCAAGCCCTCGTTGGGCGTCGAGACCGCGCTGCGGTTCGATGGCCACCGACACACCGTGGTGGCGATGCTGACCGGTTTCGTCATCGGCGTCTACGACGGTGCGCTCGGTCCCGGCACCGGGTCGTTCCTTGTCTTCGCGCTGGTCGGGCTGATGGGCTACGCCTTCCTCGAGGCCAGCGCCAAGGCGAAGATCGCCAACTTCGCCACCAACCTCGGGGCCCTCACCGTGTTCGTGCCGGGTGGCCACGTGATGTGGCAGATCGGGCTCGTCATGGCGGTGGCCAACATCGCGGGCGGCTATGTCGGCGCCCGCACGGCGGTGGCCCGGGGGAGCAGGTTCGTGCGCGTGGTCTTCGTGGTCGTCCTGGTGGCGTTCATCGTCAGGATCGGCGGCTCGGTGCTCGGCATCTGGCGCTGAGCAGACCCGCGGACGGCGGGTTGCCGAGGTTCAGCGGCCAGTCATGGCTGGTCCACAGCAAACACCCAGACTGCGACCGCACAGTCTTCCTGTGACCACGATCGACCTGCCTCCAGCCGCGGTGACCGCGGCCTCCCAGCCCGCGTCGCACCCCCGTCGGGGCAGCACCCCACGACTCGTCCCGCGCTGGTGGCGCGACGCGTCGGTCGCGGCGTTCTGGCTGGTGCTCCTGTGGGTCACCGCCCTGTGGGTCGCCCACGGCGGGGTCCAGGACCTCGGCTCGCTCTCGGGAGCGCTCACGTCCGTCGGCCGCCTCACGGGGCTCATCGCGTCGGCGCTGCTGCTCGTCCAGGTGTTCCTCATGGCGCGCATCCCGTGGTTCGAGCAGGCCTGGGGCCAGGACGAGCTCGCCCGCACCCACCGCCTCGTCGGCTTCACCTCGTTCAACCTGCTCTGGGCGCACATCGTCCTGATCACCCTCGGGTATGCCGCGGCGTCCACGCTGGGCCTGTGGGGCACGATCGTCGACTTCGTCCTCAACTACCCCGGCATGCTGCTGGCGGTGGCGGGCACGGTGGCGCTCTGCCTCGTGGTGGTGACCTCGGTGCGCACGGCGCGTCGCCGGCTGCGCTACGAGTCGTGGCACCTCATCCACCTCTACGGCTACCTGGGCGCGGGGCTCGCGCTGCCGCACCAGCTGTGGACCGGTCAGGAGTTCCTCGCCTCCACCGCCTCGACCGTCTTCTGGTGGAGCCTGTATGCCGCGTGTGCCGCGTCCGTGCTCGGGTTCCGGATCGGGGTGCCGCTGGTGCGCTCGCTGCGCTCGCCGCTGCGGGTCGTCGCCGTCCACCAGGAGGCGCCCGGGGTCACCTCGGTGGTCGTCGGCGGGCCCGGTGTGGCTGCGCTCCGACCGGCTGCCGGCCAGTTCTTCCAGTGGCGGTTCGTCGACGGACCGGGCTGGACGCGGGCCAACCCCTACTCGCTCTCGGCCGCCCCTGACGGGAGGCACCTCAGGGTGACTGCGGCCCACGTCGGCGACGGGACCCGTCGGCTCACCGACCTGCGACCCGGCACCCGGGTGCTCGTCGAAGGCCCCTACGGGCGTCTCCACGCAGGGGTCCGGACCCGGCAGAAGGTGCTCCTGATGGGTGCGGGGATCGGGATCACGCCGATCCGCGCCCTCCTGGAGGACCTCGACCAGGACCCCGGTGACGTGGTGGTCGTCCACCGCGCCAGCACCCGTGACCAGCTCGTCCTCGGGCAGGAGCTGGTCGACCTCGCCAGCAGCCGCGGAGCGCGCTACGTCACCGTCGAGGGTCCCCGCGTCCCCGGTCGGGACACCTGGCTGCCGGCCTCTGCCGCCCACCTCAGCGACGCCGAGGCCCTCGCGCAGCTGGTGCCGGACGTCGCCGAGCGTGACGTCTACCTCTGCGGCGCCCCCGGCTGGATGGACGCCGCCCGGCAGGCCGCCCTCGCCTGCGGTGTCCCGCCCACCCATGTCCACCTCGAGCGGTTCGAGTACTAGGAGCCTCCATGCGACGCATCACCTTGTGGGCGCTGTCCACCCTGACCACCCTCGTGCTGTTGTTCAGCTACCACACGTCGACCGGCGGTGCCGGGACGGCGGTGGCCGCCGGCACCTCGGTGCAGGCCCCCGCCGCGGCCGGCACCGGCTCCGGGACGACCGACTCCGGGACCACGGGCTCCGGGACCACGGGCTCCGGGACCACGGGCTCCGGGACCACGGACTCCGGGACGACCGGCTCCGGCACCTCCGGCTCGAGCAGCACTGACTCGGGGACGAGCGGCTCCGCCACGACCTCGGGGAGCACTGCGAGCAAGACCTATGACGGCGACACCGTGCAGACCCGTTGGGGGCCGGTGCAGGTGCGGATCACCGTCGTGGCCGGCAAGATCACCGCGTCGGAGGCGATCGTCTACCCCAACGGCAACCACGAGGACGAGCAGATCAACTCCGTCGCCCTCCCGGTGCTCAACCAGGAGGCGGTCTCTGCACAGAGCGCCTCCATCGACATGGTCTCGGGGGCGACCGTGACCTCCGAGGGATACCTCTCCTCGCTGCAGTCCGCGATCGACCAGGCCCACCTGTGAGTGCCGTGACCACTCGCGCAGGTACCGGCCCCGTGACGCGGTCGACCGTCCAGCCGGGCTCGTCCGACAGTGCACCCCGCCGGGCCTTCGTCGAACAGGTGATGGGCCTGCCGGTGTCGGTCCACGTCCGCGGCGAGGTCGACCGGCCCGAGGTGGGGACGGCGGTCGAGCAGGTCTGGGGTGTCCTGCACCGGGCCGACGCGGTGTTCAGCACCTGGCGGCCGGACAGCGAGCTGATGCGGCTGCGCCGCGGCGACGTGTCCGCCGCGCAGGTCCACCCCTGGTTGGCCGAGGTCGAGCAGCTGTGTGTGGACGCCGAGCGCCGCACCGGTGGCCTCTTCAGCGCCTCCTTCGACGGCGCCCACCACGACCCCACGGGGCTGGTGAAGGGCTGGGCGGTCGAGCGCGCGGCCCTGCACCTGCGCCACGTCCCCGGCATCTCCTGGTGCGTCAACGCCGGAGGGGACCTGCTGGCCGGGGCGGGTCGAGACGCCGTCCCGAGCACCTGGCACATCGGGGTCGAGGACCCGCGGGTGCCGGGGGCGGTGGCCGCGACCATCCCGCTCCGGGCCGGTGGGCTGGCCACGTCCGGAGCCGCGGCTCGTGGCGCGCACGTGGTCGACCCCCGCACGGGCACGCCCATCGGTCGTGCCGGTTCGGCCACGGTCTGGGGCCCGACCCTGCTGTGGGCCGACGTGTGGGCGACTGCCCTCTTCGTGGACCCGGCCGCAGGCGCGGCGACGCTGGAAGGTGCCGACCCGGCATACCGCTCGCTCGTGCTCTGACCCCCTGCGAGGTTCCTCAGGCGCGGCTGCTGACCTGACCCTGCTGGTGGTCTGGGACAGTGGTCCTGTGGCGCAGGTCTGGTACGCGAGCTACGGCAGCAACCTGTCGCGGGACCGCTTCCTGCACTACCTCGACGGAGGTCGGCCGGAAGGGGCGAGCCGCACCTACCCGGGGGCGCGCGACAGCACCCAGCCCGAGGACGACCGCGCGCTGACCCTGCCCGGAGAGATGTTCTTCGCGTGGACGTCACCGACCTGGGGCGGGGGCATCGCGTTCTACGACGCGGACTCGCCGGGCCCGACGCTGGCCCGGGCCTACCTCGTGAGCGAGCAGCAGTTCGCCGACGTGGCTGCCCAGGAGCGGCGCGAGCTGCCGGGGGAGGACCTCGACCTCACCCACGTCCTCACGCACTCGCGGCACCACCTGGGCCCCGGCCACTATGAGGCGCTGCACCTCGTGGGGGAGCTCGAAGGCCTGCCGGTCCTCACCTTCACCGCACCTGATCCGCTTGTCCTGCAACGGAACTCACCGACTTCCGCCTATCTCGCGACGTTGGTGACAGGGCTGCGCGAGACCCACGACCTCTCCGACCCGGAGATCGCCGACTACCTCCTCGGACGACCCGGCATCGGCCCGGAGTGGGACCGGCCCCGCATCGCCGACCTGGTCAGCGACTCAGCGCAGCGGTGAGCGCGACGACGTCCGTCACCGGTGCGTCGCAGACGAACCCACGGCAAACGTATGCCGCCGCGTGGCCACCGACCAGGGGCCGCTGGGCCAGCAGCGGGATGCCCATGGCGTCGGGCTCGCCGTGCACCAGGACCAGGCCCGGGGAGTCTGACCGTCGAACGGCCGCCACGAGGGCGTCTGCCTCGGGACCGGTCCCGACCAATGCGACCTGGAGCGGTCCGGCCACTGCCGCCTCGGCCACCGCCAGCGCCCAGCCGCCGAACCGCGGGTCGCGGGCCGCGAGCTGACCGGACGCGGCGAGGGCGGACTCGGCTCGCTCGCGCATCGACGGGTCGCCGGTGAGGGCCGAGCAGGTGAGCAGCGCGCCCGCCAGGGCCGACTGGCCAGACGGCTCGGCGTTGTCGGCCGCACTGCGGGGACGGGTGAACAGCGCTTCGGCATCGTCGCTGGTGTCGTGGAAGCCGCCGTCGTCCGCCCCGAACCGCTCGACGGCGGTGGCCAGCAGTTCGCCTGCGGCCGCGAGCCAGCGCTGGTCACCGGTGGCCTGGTGGAGCGCGAGGAGCCCTTCGGCGAGGTTGCCGTAGTCGTCGGCCACCGCGTTCGCGGTGCCCACGGACCCAGCGCGCGACGTGCGACGCAGGCGGCCGTCGACCACGTGCGTGCCGACGACGAACTCGGCGCAGCGCGTGGCGGCCTCGACCAGGTCGGGGCGGTCGAGCAGCGTCCCCGTGTCGGCCAGCCCCGCGATCGCCAAACCGTTCCAGGACGTGACAACCTTGTCGTCGCACCCGGGTTGGGGTCGCAGCAGCCGCGCCTCGAGCAGCCGGTCCCGCGTTGCGGCCCACCAGCCCTCGTCGTCAGGGTCGGTGAGCAGCTGGAGGGTGGACGACCCGTGCTCGAAGGTGCCCTGGTCGGTGACCGAGAGCAGTGCCGCAGCGCGGCAGCCGTCGTCCTCGCCGAGCACTTCGACCAGCTGCGCTGGGGTCCACGCGTAGGTCAGTCCCTCGACCCCGTCGGTGTCGGCGTCCAGCGCCGAGGCGAACCCACCCTCGGGGGTGCGGAGGTCGCGCAGGAGGAACTCGGCGGTCCCGAGCGCGACCCGCCGGGCCAGCGGGTCGCCCGTCGCGCGGTGCAGGTGGGTGAAGACCCGCAGCAGCTGGGCGTTGTCGTAGAGCATCTTCTCGAAGTGGGGCACCACCCAGCGGGCGTCCACCGAGTAGCGAGCGAAGCCGCCACCGAGCTGGTCGTAGATGCCGCCCCGTGCCATCGCCTTGCAGGTGCTGGCGGCCATCGCGAGGGCGTCCGCAGAGCCGGTCCGGGCATGGTGGCGGAGCAGGAACTCGAGCACCATCGACGGAGGGAACTTCGGCGCTCCGCCGAATCCCGCTGCGCCGTGGTCGAACTGGCCGCGCAGCTGGGTCGCGGCGGCATCGAGAGCGGCTGCGTCGAGGGGGTGGCCCGTGACGGGTGCGGAGAGCTCACGCAGCCGAGCGGCGATGTGCGCGCCGCTGTCGAGGACGCGGTCCCGCTGGGTGGTCCAGGCGTCCTTCGCCCCCGCGAGGAGCTGGAGGAACTGTCCCTTGGGGAAGTAGGTGCCCGCGAAGAACGGGTCGCCCTCCGGCGTCAGGAGGCAGGTCATCGGCCAGCCGCCGTGCCCGGTCAGCGCGGTCGTCGCCGCCATGTAGACCGCGTCGATGTCAGGTCGCTCCTCGCGGTCCACCTTGACCGCGACGAAGTCCGCGTTGAGCGCCCGCGCCACGTCCACGTCCTCGAACGACTCGTGCGCCATCACGTGGCACCAGTGGCACGCGGCATACCCGACGCTCAACAGGACGGGCACGTCACGCTCACGGGCCTCGGCAAACGCCTCCGGTCCCCACTCCTGCCAGTCGACGGGGTTGTCGCGGTGCTGGAGGAGGTAGGGCGAGGTGGACTCGGCCAGGCGGTTCGGCATGCGTCCCACTCTCGCTCACCGGTCCCCGAGACGGCGAATGCTGGACTCCTGCCCCCCCGGCACGGTGGGCCAAGCTCTCGATGGGGAGCAGCAATGCCCCCGCTTCGGGTGAAGTGCGTGGGGGCATCGCTCGGTCGACGTCGTCGGGCCCCGCAAGACGGGACGTCGCCCGGATGGCTGGGAGTCTGAGCCGCGCTGTTGGACCCGGACTTCAGCCATCGACTGTGGCCTGCGGGTCTGGGCGGGCTGAACTCTCGGCCACTCGTGGGCGTGGTCATCCGGACCAGAAGCATGGGATCGCGCAAGGTGCCTAGGGCATTACGGTCACGACGACGGGTGTCGGCAGCGGGGCGTCGTCGTCCCCAGCGAACGCGGTCGCCGCGTACTCGCCGTAGGGAAGCGGCGGCAGGCCCCCGGCGTCTGGACAGGGGCGGGGCTGATTCGTGATGCTCGAGCAGGTGTCGTATGCCGCGAGGACTCCCACCGGGTACGTGCTGTGGCCGACCGGGATCGTGAAGTTCTGCAAGCAACCGTGACGAATCGGGGGCCCCTGGTGGTCGCCACCGACGAGGGAGAGCGCGTAGGTCGATCCGCACCCCGCCACACGGATGGGTTGGCCGGTGTTGTTCTCGACGGTGATCTGCCCGGACAGTGACTCGCCCGCCCGCATGGTCGTGGCGGACAGCGTCAGGCGAGCGGTCACCGATGGTGACGATGTGCTGGTCGTCGCCTCGTGACCGGACGGCGGTGTGGCCGTGTCCGTGGTGGAGCGCGCAGGGCCGTGGAGCGCTGCCGTCACGGCGACTCCTGCAACGGCCAGCAGCATCAGGTTTCCGGCGATGAGGTCGGTGGTCCCGCCTGCGGCGGCTTCGCAGCAGGACGACCACCTGGCGCTGGCCCAGCGGAAGACTCGCCAGTGCGCGTTGGATGTCCAAGGCGTCACCGGTAGGTGCGGGTGCCGAGCTGGGTGGGCCCATGCGTAGGAGAGCCTTGACCCCGTTTCGGGCCTTGCGGTGTCGGTTCGACAGCAGTCGAAAGGCAACCTTCCGCGTCCAGGCCTCGGGGCTGTCGAACTGGGACACGGCTGGCCACTCGCGCAGCAGGCGGATGAACGCTTCTTGGACGCATTCCTCAGCCTCTGCGCGACCCCCGGCGGCAACGCTGACAACCCCCCGACGAGGCGTGGGTAGGACAGCTCATAGATG
Source organism: Pedococcus sp. P5_B7 (assembly GCF_054049895.1). NCBI lineage: Bacteria > Bacillati > Actinomycetota > Actinomycetes > Micrococcales > Intrasporangiaceae > Pedococcus > Pedococcus sp. P5_B7. The sequence goes on along the minus strand of NZ_JBFULM010000002.1, from coordinate 393,889 downwards.
GCGCGCACAGCGTCACTGCCGGGACTCGGCGACTCGCTCACACCAGTAACACCCCCGAACGGACCGAAAGGTTCCACCCACGACCGGCTCCGCCCCAAGGCTAGAGACATGACGGCATGGTCACGACGGGACGGTCTCACGGAGGACCTGCGAACCGCACGCTCATCGGTGTGGGTTCAGGCGGTCAACGCAACACCTCGGCCAGTGCTTGTGGTGGTGTCTGGTATCCGAGGGTCTGTCGGGGGCGGTCGTTGAGCTCCTCGGAGACCTGGACGCTGGGCACATGGCAAGGGTAGGTGCCGCGCGCAGCGGCCGGCGCGCGATCGTGAGATTCGGGGTAGCCCGTAGCCTTGCCGATCGCCCGCGGGAAGCCCGGCCGGACTGGTGGCGGGGTCTGAGGGTGCGGCTGTTGTCCCGACAGCGCTTGGCGACGTGGCTCGCAATCCCCTTTCGTCCCAACCGTTTTCCACACGGGCGACCTTCGGCTGTCAGTGGTGGTCTCTACGATGGGATACATGTTCGAGAGCGTGAAGGGCGTGCAGGTGACCGACCCGGCGGTCCTTGCCGGTGCGCTCTTCACCCTCACCGACGACGAGATCGCCGAGCTGCCCGTCGAGGCGGCCGAGGCACTGGTGCTGGCGTCGCAGCGGGTGGTGAGCGCGGCGATGGCGCGGCAGCGTTCGGCAATGGAGACCGTCGCGCGGCGGTGCGACGAGCGCAGCGAGCTCGACGCGGCCGAGGCGGTCGCGTCCGGTGGCCGGCGTCAGCGGCTGTCCGGTCATGCGGTCGCGGCGGGGTCGCTCGCGGCGCTGCTGCACGTGTCGCCGCGGACCATGTCGACCCGGATCGACCACGCCCGCCGGGTGGTGTGCGCRCTGCCGCAGGTCCAGGCCCTGGCCTGGTCGGGTGACCTGGAGCCCTACCGGGTCGACGCGGTCGTCGCGGAGTCCGGTGCGGCGCCGGTGGCGCGGTTGCACGAGTTCGAGGCCCGGGTCCTGGAGGGCGGYATCACCCACACCTCCTGCGCGGCGTTGCGGCGCCGGGCCCGGCGCGCGGCCGACCGGTGCGCCCCGGACGACGCCGCCCACCTGGCYGAGCTGGCCCGGGCGCGTGCTGACGTGCGGGTCCGGCCCGGGGAGTGCACCGGCATGACCCGGTTGGTGGCCGMCCTGCCGACCCCGGTCGCGATGCGTGTCTGGCACGCSGTGGACGGGCTGGCGGCCGAGTACGCCCGCGCCCGACCCGGCCAGCGGATCGGCGCGCTGCGGGTCGACGCCCTGGCCGACCTGATCGCCGCCAACACCACGATCAGCACCACCATCGAGCTCGTCGCCCCGATCATCACCCCGATCGACACCCCGATCGACACCCAGGCCGGCACCCAGGCCGGCACCCAGGCCGGCACGCAGGCCGGCACGCAGGCCGGCGCACCGGGTGGCATCACGGGCGGCACCAGGCCCGGCGCTGGCGTCTCAAGCGACTGCCTCACCCAGCCTGGCGATGAATGGGACCCCGAGCCGGACGCCGGGTACGTCGACCCGGGTGGGTGCGAGGAGCTCGACGACGGGGTCCTGCACGACCACGACGACAGCCTGTGGTTCGTGTCCTCGCACACCGAGGTGCCGCTGCTCGGCTCGCTGCTTCCCGCCGACGTCGTCGCCCTCCTGTCCGACCCCGACGTCACCGTCCGGCTCGCCCGCAGCGACTCGGTCACCGGCGCGATCCGCTGGCAGGACCCGCGCACCTACCGCCCCGGCGCCGCCACCGCGCGAGCCGTCCGGTCCCGCGACGGCACCTGCCGGTTCCCGGGCTGCGCGACCGCCGCCAGACGCTGCCAGCTCGACCACGTGGTCCGACATCCCGACGGGCCGACCAGTGTCAGCAACCTGCAGACCCTGTGCGCCACCCACCACGGGTTCAAGCACCACGCCGGCTGGCACGTTGAGATGGACGAGCTCGGCATCTGCACCTGGACCGCCCCCGACGGCCGCACCCACACCACCCGACCCCTGGACCGCCACGGCCACCAAGCCGCCTGACCTCCCGCCTTCCCGACGACGGGTGCGCGCCACGCACGGTCAACCGGATCTGCCGATGAGCGGGCGCTCGGTCAGACGCTTGCCACTGGCCGCCGGTCAGTCCTGATCCCAGAACGGTTGGTGGTCGAAGCCATGTTGGGCCAGGCAGAAGTTGGCCGACCAACGCACCTCAGCGTCCGCATCGTGTGCAGCCAGTTCTAAGGTGCCGCGAACGGCCTCCCCGGGAAAGTCGGTCAGGGACATCACGGCCGCGTCCCGGACGTCAGGCGAGGGGTCCTCAGTAGCCATGCCCAGGAGAGCTGGAAGCGTTCGGGGGTCTTCGCGCCACCGCGCCGAGATTCTAGGGATGCTCTCGTGCCGGACACGCCAATCCTGATGATGCAAACCTCGGCTCAGCTCCTCCCAGGAGTGCATGCTCTGAGCAGTGGTGCGAGCCGCTGACCACGCTGCGCGGTCCTCTGCGAAACGAGGGTCATCGTCCTCGATGATTGGGATGACGATCGGCCCGATTCGCAGTTCGTCGGGGCCGTCCGGATCGGGCTCGTTCACCGGGCGATTCAATCTCGCACCAGCGGGAGGACGCAACGTCCGGACATGCCGCGGACAGTGCGATCGGAACTGTCGATGAGCCGTCGCGGACCACCGGCATGAGAGGACGCGTGAAGGGCTGCCCACGAAGCGGCAAGAAGGCGCATGGCCCGGCTCGCCAAGCGAGCGGATCAAGCTGAACGGACCGTGCCGGCCTGGCCCACAGGTTGTCAGTGAGCTTGCCGCGGAACCGCAAAGGCTGTGGTCAACCCTGGCAACGGAGTCAGGGTCGCGGGCTATTGGATGCAGGGGCTCGGTCGGGCCATTGTCGCGGCTGGACCAGGGCCCACATGCTGGCCAGGAAGCTTTGGCTTCGCGCCTGCAGGAACACTCGCGACACGGTGACGGCGTGCATGATGCGACCCACGCCGTAGGAGTCGACCGTGCTTGTGGAGAACTGCTCAGGTCTGCCTTCGATGTCGCCGGATGTGCTGCCGGGACGTGGGCTGGGGACAAGACGCACGGGCGGGCCAACCGCGTCACATGGTCAATCCGGCCTGTTCGGCGCGACAGCAGTCGCGATCTCGACCGTGGACCTCACCTCCAAAGCCGTGGCGCAGAGTCTTTTGCACAAGACGATGGTGCACACCAACCCGGCGCTCAGCTTGGGTCACGCCCCGTTCGCACCCGAGGTGCACATGCTGGCGGCCGGGATGGGCATCGCCGTCTACTGCCTCTTCGCGTGGTGGTGCACGGCTAAGCGGCGGCTGCCCTTCTGGCCACTGGCAGCGCTCCTTGGCGGCGCACTGGGAAACTTCATTGACCACCTAGAGGGCGACGGAATCATCGACTTCATTCGGGTTGGGACTGTCATCTTCAATCTCGCCGACGTCGCGGTACTGGTCGGTGTGGGCGGCGCCGGTGCTCTTGGCGTTACCAAGCTCTTCCGGCCGATCTGAGGGGCCAGGTAACCAGCCTGTCTCGTCTTCTCGCGCGGCCACGCGGTTCGGCATGCGTCCCACTCTCGCTCACCGGTCCCCGAGACGGCGAATGCAGCAAGCCCTTGACAGGCTAACGTCGTTAGCCCATTCTTGAGTTCCCGAGGCTAACGTCGTTAGCCTCCGCCGAAAGGGACACTGCCATGAAGAACCTCACGACCGTCATCGACATCCCCGCCCCTCGGGAGCAGGTGTGGGCCACGCTCGTGGACACCGCGGCATACCCGGACTGGAACCCGTTCATCACGAAGCTGTCCGGAGAGCTGGCCATTGGCGAGCGGCTGCAGGTCAGGATCGCGCCTCCCGGCGGGCGCGCCATGACGTTCACGCCCACGGTGACCCAGGTCGAGGTCGGCCGTCGCGTGGAGTGGCTTGGCACCTTGGGAGTCAGGGGGGTCTTCGACGGCCGACACACCTTCACCCTGGAGTCGTTGGGCGAGCAGGGCACCCGGCTGACGCAGTCCGAGGAGTTCAGCGGACTTCTCGTTCCCTTCGTCGGCAGGATGCTGGCCCGCACCCGCGCCGGTTTCGAGGCCATGAACGACGGCCTTCGGCAGCGAGCGGTCGCAGGCATGGCCGCATGAGCCGCGTGGAGGAGATCGTCGACGCCGCCCAGAGGTTGCTGGAGGACGAGGGCCCAGAAGCGCTGTCGATGCGTCGTCTGGCGGCCGAGCTGGGGATCCGGGCGCCGTCGCTGTACAAGCACGTCGACGGCAAGGAACGCATCGAGGCCGAGCTCCAGGACAGGGCGCTCACCGAGCTCGCCGCCGCCCTGCAGCCCGCCACCGATCTGCGCGGCCTCGCCCACGCCTACCGCCAGTGGGCGCTGGTCCACCCGCGTCTGTACGAGCTGACGACGAGGAAGCCCTTGCACCGCGACCAGCTCAGGGAGGGCGTGGAGACCGCTGCGTCAGCTCGTCTGGTGGCGTTGAGCGGCGGGGACGTGGACCGGGCGCGCGCCCTGTGGGCCGCGGCCCATGGGCTGGTCGACCTGGAGCTGGCGGACCGGTTCCCCGAAGGGGCGGACGTCCAGGCTGCCTGGGACGCGTTGGTGGTGGCGTTCGACCACGTCGGCGACAGCTGACCGGCGCCTCCGATGGCGAGGTTGGCCTGACCGTGCGTTGCTACCCCGCCGTGGACCGCGTGGCCACGTGGGCGCGCACCTTGTGGAGCTGGGGCATTAGCCCGTAGATGACGATCGGCACGGCGATGGTGGCCAGGACGAAGGTGCGCACCACAGGGTTCAGGGGTCGGAGCCAGTCGCCCAGACCGAGGTTGATGACGGTGAGGGTCGGGAAGACACAGAGCCAGATCATCAGGGCCAGTAGGTGCTTGCTGGGCGGGCCGAGTCGCGTCGGTCCGGTGGGCGGGGWTGCCGGGGTGGTGCCGGGGGCGGGGGTGTGGGTGTGAGTGGGCATGGTGGAGCTCCTCGTGTCGGGCGGATGGTGTCGGGCGGATAGGTGTCGTGCGGCTGGCGGCACGCGTGGGCGGAGTGGTGGCCCCGGGTATGCCGCGGGGTCGGGTTCCGTGCGTGACGCGAGCCTCAGGCGGGGAAGCCCTGGTTGAAGTACGTGACCGCCGTGCGCACGTCGTCCGCGACGAGGTCGGCGTTGATGGCGATTGCTGCCGCCGACCCTTCGCCTGCGGCGGTGATGACCTGCGCGCGGGCGTTGGCGACGTTGCCGGCGACCCACAGGCCCGGGACGCTGGTGGTGCCGTTGGCACCGGTGACGACCCAGCCCTGCTCGTCCACGTCGCAGCCGACACCGGTCAGCAGGGCGTGGTTCGGGACGAACCGTGGGGGCACGAAGACGGCCTGCCTCGGGATGATGCGACCGTCCGTCATCTCGATCGCGGTCACCCGGTCGTCCTGCACCACGACCTGTTCCACCGCACCCTCGACGATGCCGATCGCGCGGGCGACCAGCTGCGTGCGGTCGGCCGGGGTGAGCGAGTCGGCCGGGGCGAAGAGGACCAGGTCGTGGGTCCACTGGCGCACGACCTGCGCGTAGCGAACGCTGTCGGGACCGTTCCACAGCACGCCGAGCTGCTGGTCGCGGACCTCCCACCCGTGGCAGTACGGGCAGTGCAGGACGTCCCTGGCCCACCGGTCGGCGAGCCCGGGGACGTCGGGCAGCTCGTCGTGCAGTCCCGTCGTGACCAGGACCTTGCGCGCCTTGACTCGCTGCCCGTCGTCGAGCAGGGCCTGGAACCCCGAGGGGCCGCAGTGGACCAGCTCCGTGACGGTGCCGGCGACCATGCTGGCGCCGTAGCGGGTGACCTCCGCACGCCCCAGGTCCAGCAGCTCCAAGGGGGCCATCCCGTCGCGGGAGAGGAAGCCCTGCAGGTGGGCGGCTGGTGCATTGCGTGGCTGGCCGGAGTCGACGACCACGACATCTCGGCGAGCGCGGCTCAGGACGAGAGCCGCCGAGAGGCCGGCGGCGCCGCCGCCGACGATGAGGACGTCGTAGGTGTTCATGAGCCGAGGATGATCCCCGGACCGAACCGCTGGCAACATTCGTTGCTGTTTCTGGGAAGGAATGGGTGAGAATGTCGGGATGGACGACACCGCCACCACCATCGCGAGGGCTCTGGACCAGGTGGGGCCCAGGCTCAAGCAGCTGCGCGCGCAGCGTGGCGTGACCCTCAGCGCGCTGGCTGAGACCACCGGCATCTCCACGAGCACGCTGTCGCGCCTCGAGACGGGACAGCGCCGCGCCAGCCTGGAGCTGCTGCTCCCGTTGGCCCAGGCCTACCGCGTGCCGCTGGACGACCTGGTGGGCGCCCCGGAGGTCGGGGACCCCCGGGTGCGGCTCAAGGCGAGCACTCGGAACGGTCGCACGGTGCTGCCCCTGACGCGTCAGCCGGGCGGGGTCCAGGCGTGGAAGATCATCGTCCCCCCGAGCAACAGCACCCCGAAGCCGAAGGCGCACGAGGGCTACGAGTGGCTGTTCGTGCTGTCCGGTCGGATGCGGCTGGTCCTCGGCGACCACGACCTGGTCCTGGGACCGGGCGAGGTCGCCGAGTTCGACACCCGGGTGCCGCACTGGTTCGGCAGCGACGGCCGTGGGGCGGCAGAGGTGCTGAGCCTCTTCGGTCCGCAGGGCGAGCGCGTGCACGCCAAGGCCAGGTCCGCGAAGGACTGAGCCGCGCGGACACCTCGTCCCACGCTGGCCCGGCCAGAAGTCGCCCGAGGCGGTCTGCCGTCGCGCGCCGCGGCCTCACCAGGACGACGGTGTCTCCCACTCCCAGCGGTGCAGCCGGTAGAGCCGGTGCCGCCTGCCCGGGCTCCCCTCCGGCACCAGGGGGTGGTCGAAGTCGGCTGTCTCGTCACGGGTCATGCCGAGCTTGCGCATGACGCCCTGTGACCGGTCGTTCGCAGGCACCACCATCGCGACGATCTCGTCGAGTGCGAGCGGACCAAAGGCGTGGGCGACGGACGCCCGGGCTGCCTCGGTCGCGTAACCGTGGCCCCAGGCGGAGCGCGCCAGCCGCCAACCCACCTCGACACAAGGAGTGAACGGCGCCTCGAACCGGGGGACCGACAGCCCCGTGAAGCCGATGAACTCCCGTGTCTCGGCGACCTCGACCGCCCAGAGCCCCCATCCGTGGTCGGCGAGGAAGGCCGTGATGCGGTCGACCATGGCGTCGCTCGCCTCCCGCGTCAGGTGCGAGGGGAAGTGGTCCATCACGTCCGGGTCGTCGTTGAGCGCCGCGAAGGACTCGCGGTCCTCCTCGCGCCAGTCGCGCAACACCAAGCGCTCCGTATGCAGCCGGGTCACCTCGGTCACTCGCTCACCCTTTCCGTTCCGCACCGTGTGAACCCCGGTCTTGTCCGGGCCCTCGTGCGCGTCCTACTGTCGGCCGTGGCACACCTTGCCGTGTTTCCATGTCTCCGGGAAGGGCGAGAGACGGACGTCGACGACCCGGAAGATGGGTGGACAGTGACTGCAGAGCACGACGCTCGACCCGCACCACTCCAGCTGGCGGGACCCTGGGGCGGCACCGGCTGGGTCAGCGATTTCGACGGCCCCGTGCACTGGGTCGACTACGGCGGGCCCGACCCGGACGACACCACACAAGGGGTGCCGGTGGTGATGGTGCACGGGCTCGGCGGGTCGCACCTCAACTGGGTCGGCCTCGCACCCGAGCTCTCGAAGCGCCACCACGTGTATGCCGTGGACCAGGCCGGTTTCGGGTTGACGCCAGGCACGGCGCGGACTGCATCGGTGCACGCCAACGCCGACCTCGTCGCGCGCTTCATCAGGGAGGTCGTGGGGTCGCCCGTCGTGCTGGTCGGCAACTCGATGGGCGGGATGGTGTCGATCCTGCTGGCGGCGGCCCATCCGGAGCTGGTCGCCGGCCTCGTCCTCATCGACCCCTCGATCCCCGTCCCGCGACAACGACCCGACCTGGCCGTCAGCGCGACGTTCCTCGTCTACGCCACGCCGTTCGTGGGGGAGCGGTACCTGGCCCTGATGACCAAGCGGACCACCGACCGCCAACGGGTGCAGGGTGTCGTGAACCTCTGCTTCGCCGACCCCCGTCGCGCCGACCCCGATGTGGTCGACGCCGGTGTTCTGCTGGCCGCGCACCGTCGTGGTGTCCCCGGACAGGAGGCCGCCTTCCTCGGTGCCGCCCGCTCGCTCATGAGGGTGCTGGCCAACCCACGCCGCTACCAGTCCCTCATGCGCAGCATCGACCGGCCGGTGCTCCTGGTGCACGGCGAGCGCGACCGGCTGGTGTCCGTCGCGGCGGCCCGCGCGGTCTCGGCACAGAACCCGGACTGGGAGGCGCACTTCCTGCCCGGGGTCGGCCACACCCCGCAGCTCGAGGTCCCGGACCAGGTCCGTGCCAGGGTCATCCCCTGGCTCGAGTCCCACGCCCTCGCTCCCAGGGCGAGCTCGACGCACTCGCCATGACCACGGCATACCTGACCTGTCCGCTGTGCGAGGCGACGTGCGGCCTGGCCGTGACGTTCGACGGCGACACCGTCATGTCGGTGCGTGGCGACGACGACGACGCGTTCTCACACGGGTTCATCTGCCCCAAGGGCGCCTCGCTCAAGGCGCTCCACGAGGACCCGGACCGACTGCGGGCGCCCCTGGTGAAGCGCAATGGCGAGTGGCACCAGGCCACCTGGGACGAGGCGTTCGCGGAGATCGACCGCCGCCTCGTGCCCCTGGTCGCCGAGCACGGGCCGGAGGCCGTTGCGTTCTACCTGGGCAACCCGTCGTCCCACAACCTCGGCGTGACCCTCTACGGGCGGGCCTTCTACAAGGCGGTGGGGACGCCCAACATCTACACCGCCGGCAGCGTCGACCAGCTGCCGAAGCACTACTCGTCCGGCTACCTCTTCGGCGACCCCCTGAGCATCCCGGTGCCGGACCTCGACCGCACCCAGCACCTCCTCCTGCTCGGCGCCAACCCGTTGGTGTCCAACGGATCCCTGATGACGGTGCCCGACGCGCGGGGCCGGCTGAAGGCGATCCGCGAGAGGGGTGGCAAGGTCGTCGTCGTCGACCCCCGCCGCACCCGCACGGCCGAGTTGGCCGACGAGCACCATCCGATCAGGCCCGGCACCGACGCGCTGCTGCTCTTCGCGCTCGTCGAGGTGATCCTCCGCGAGGGCCTGGCCGACCTCGGCCACCTCGCCGACCACGTGGCCGGGTTCGACGACCTCGCCGAGCTGGCCTCGCCCTTCAGCCCCGAGGCGGTGTCACCGCACACCGGGATCGCGATCGCCGAGATCGAGCGGATGGCGCGTGAGCTCGCCGCTGCCGACAGCGCGGCCGTCTACGGGCGGATCGGCACCACGACCCAGGAGTTCGGCACCCTGGCGAGCTGGTTGGTCGATGTCCTCAACGTCATCACCGGCAACCTGGACCGCCCGGGTGGGGCGATGTTCCCGCTCGCGGCCGCGGGTCAGACCAACAGCACCGCGCCTGCGAAAAGCTCTGCGCGTCAAAGCAGTTCGTCGAACAGGGTCTGGCGACACGGCCGATGGCACAGCCGGGTGCGCGGGCTGCCGGAGGTGATGGGCGAGCTCCCGGTCGCCACCCTGGCCGACGAGATCCTCACCCCAGGCCCCGGTCAGGTGCGCGCGCTGGTGGTCGTCGGAGGCAACCCCTGCCTGAGCACCCCCAACGCCGACCGGCTCCGCGAAGCGGTCCAGACCCTCGACCTCATGGTGTCGCTCGACGTCTACCTCAACGAGACCAGCGAGCACGCCGACGTCATCCTGCCCGGGCCGACCCCCCTGGAGCGCGACCACTACGACCTCACGTTCACCCAGCTGTCCGTGCGCAACATGGCCAACTGGAGCCCGGCGGCGTTGCAGACCGACCAGCCTCAGGAGTGGGAGACCATGCTGCGCCTCGCCGGCATCGCCGCCGGTCAGGGGCCGTCGGCCGACCTGGCGGCGCTCGATGACCTCATGGCGGCCCAGACCGCCGCGAGGTATGGCGTGGACGTGGCGGTCGCAGGGGAGCGTCGTGGACCTGCGCGGCTGCTCGACCTCATGCTCCGGGGCGGCCCCCACGAGCTCACCATGGCCGACCTCGAGGCTGCCCCGCACGGACTGGATCTCGGCCCCCTGACTCCCCGCGTGCCGCAGCTGCTCCGCACGGCCAGCGGCCACATCGAGCTGACGCCCGAGCCGATCACCCGCGACGTGCCTCGGCTCGTGGCGGCCCTGGGGCGCGCGCCCGCAGAGCCCGACGAGCTGGTGCTGATCGGGCGACGACAGCTGAGCTCGAACAACTCGTGGATGCACAACCTCGCACCGCTGGTCCGCGGGTCGAACACCTGCACCGTCCAGGTGCACCCCGTCGACGCCGACCGGCTGGGGCTCCGGGACGGGGGAGGGGCAGTGGTCCGGTCGCGGGCGGGCGCGGTGACCGTCCCGGTCGAGGTGACCGACTCGGTCCGCCCCGGTGTCGTCAGCATCCCGCACGGCTGGGGCCACTCGAGCCAGGGCACCCGCACCGAGGTCGCGTCGGCGCACGCGGGGGTCAACAGCAACGTGCTCGCGGACGACCTGCTGGTCGACGCCCTCACCGGGACGGCGGTCCTCAACGGCATTCCCGTCACGGTCACCCCAGCCGAGGAGCAGTCATGGACCGGATGAGCGCGATGGACGCGATGTTCTACTACATGGAGGGCGAGAACACCCCCATGCACGTCGGTGGTGTCTCGGTGCTCGAGGGCCCCGCCCCGGCGTACGGCGACCTCGTCCGGCTGCTGGCCGCGAAGATGGACCAGGTCCCGCGCTACCGCCAGGTCATCAAGACCGTGCCGTTCCAGCTCGGTCGCCCGATCTGGGTCGACGACCCGCACTTCCAGCTGCTCTACCACGTGCGCCACACGTCGCTGCCCAAGCCGGGCGGCCCCGAGCAGCTGCGCAACCTCGCGGGTCGCGTCTTCGCCCAGCGCCTCGACATGACCAAGCCGGTGTGGGAGGCCTGGCTCGTCGAGGGTCTCGCCGACGACCGGTGGGCCCTGATCTCGAAGGCGCACCACTGCATGATCGACGGTGAGGGCAGCACCGACCTCATGCAGGTGATCTTCGACCTCGAGCGTGAGCCGGCGCCTCGCGAGCCCTCGGACTGGACCCCGTCGCCGGCCCCCTCGACGCTCGCCCTGACGGCCGGCTCGGTCATCGAGACGGTGCAGGAACCGCTGCAGGCCATCGGGATCCCGAGTCTCGACGACCTGGCCAAGCTGCCCATGGCGCTGGCTGGTGTGGCGGTCGCCGCCAAGGAGCTCGTCCCGCAGCAGATCGCTCAGCTCGTGCCCGGGCGCGCCCAGCCGACCCCGAAGAGCCTGAACGGTCCGCTGGGGCCGAACCGTCGGTGGGTCTGGACCGACGCGACGATGGGTGAGGTGAAGACCATCCGCACCGCCCTGGGCGGCACCGTCAACGACGTGATCCTCGCCGCGGTGACCCGGGGCTTCCGCGACCTGGTGCAGGGTCGCGGGGAGCTGGTGCCCGACCTGGTGGTGCGTTCGCTCGTCCCCGTCTCCACCCGCCAGGCGTCCGGGCGGGGGCAGGTCAACAACCAGGTGACCAGCGTCGTCGTCGACCTGCCGGTGGCCGAGGACGACCCCGTGCGGCGGCTCCAGCTGATCCGTGAGCAGATGGACCGCAACAAGCGGGGGATGGGTGCCGTGGACGCCGCGGCCATCGTCGGGCTCGCGGACTACGCGGCCCCCACCCTGCTGGCCCTCGGCGCGCGCTCGATGTCGCGGATGCCCAACAAGCTCACGCAGACCGGGACGACGAACGTCCCCGGCCCGCGGATCCCGCTCTACCTCCTGGGCCACCAGCTCGTGGAGTCGCACCCCTATGTGCCGGTCTTCGCCGGCGTGCGCGTCGCGACCGGGATCTTCTCCTACCTCGACACCTTCAGCTTCGGGATCACCGCCGACTTCGACAGCTTCCCCGACGTGGGCGTCATCGCCGACGGCATCCGGGCCGGCTTCAACGAGCTGGACGCGGCCGCCGTGAGCGCGGAGGACACCCCCCGACCGTGACGCCGACCGAGCCGACCGAGCCGACCGAGCCGACCGAGCCGACCGAGCCGACCCAGCCCCCTGAGCCCACCAGGCGCGCCGCGGGTCGCCCGTCGTCGCTGCTGCTCCTGAGCGAACCGTGGCGCAGCGTCCTCGAGCTCGGGGCGCTCACCGTGTCGGCACCCCAGCTCGCGCGCGCACCCAGGGGCGACGGTCATCCCGTGCTGGTCATCCCGGGCCTGCTGGCGTCGGACACCTCGACGGTCGTCCTGCGACGCTTCCTCGACCGGCTCGGCTACCGCACCGCCGGCTGGGGACTGGGGGTGAACACGGGTCCGACCAGCCGGGTCGTCCGGCGCCTACCGATTCGGCTGCGCGAGCTGTCCGACCGGCACGACCAACCGGTCTCGGTGATCGGCTGGTCGCTCGGGGGCATCTTCGCCCGCGCCCTCGGCGTCCGCTCGCCCGAGCTGGTGCGACAGGTCATCACGCTCGGAAGTCCTTACGCCTCATCGGTTCCGGGTCAGACGCACGCCGACGCGGCATACCGGTTGCTGTCCGGGCGCCACTACGCCGAGGCGACCCGTCGAGGGCCTGACGTGACCACTCCGCTCGTGGTGCCCACCACCTCGCTCTACTCGCGGATGGACGGGATCGTCTCGTGGCGGATCTGTCGCGAGGACGTGGGCGAGCGGCGCGAGAGCATCGCGATCCCGGCCTCCCACCTGGGTTTCGGGCACAACCCGACGGCGCTGTGGGTGGTCGCGGACCGGCTGGCGCAGGACCGGGGCGAGTGGCAGCCGTTCGCGCCCCCGCGCCACCTGCGCGCGCTGTTCACCGTCGACCAGCAGACCCGAGAGCCGGAGCCGACCTGACTGCCTGAGCCGACCTGACAGCCTGAGCCAACCAGAGCCGGACATCCTGACGGCCCCGCCGAGGGCGGGGCCGTCAGTCGTCCGTCAGTGTCCCTGCGTCACCGAGGCGGGGTCGCCGACGAGGTCGGGTTCGTGGTCGTCGATCAGGGTGGACTCGTCGAACGGCAGGTCGCCCGCGAGCACCGCGTCGAGCCGGGGCCGGTCGAGCTCACCGACCCAGTGGCCGATCAGCACTGTCGCGATCGAGTTGCCGGCGAAGTTGGTCAGGGCGCGGGCCTCGCTCATCAGCCGGTCGATGCCGACGATGAACCCGACGCCGTCGACCAGGTCGGGGCGGTGCGACTGCAGGCCACCAGCCAGGGTCGCCAGGCCGGCGCCGGTCACGCCCGCCGCACCCTTCGACGCGATGATCATGAACACGAGCAAGGAGATCTGCTGGCTCAGCGAGAACGGCTTGTCCAGCGCGTCGGCGATGAACAGCGAGGCCATGGTCAGGTAGATCGCCGTGCCGTCGAGGTTGAACGAGTAGCCGGTCGGGACCGTGATGCCGACGACGGGTCGGGACACCCCGGCGTGCTCCATCTTGGCGATCAGCCGGGGCAGGGCCGACTCCGACGACGAGGTCGACAGGATGAGCAGGAACTCGCGGGCGAGGTACTTCAGCAACGCGAAGACGTTCACCCCCGTGACGACCTTGAGGATCGTGCCGAGGATGACGAACACGAAGAGCGCACACGTGATGTAGAACGCGATCATCACCTGCGCCAGGCTCTTGAGGGCGTCGAACCCGGTGGCGCCCACGACGGCGGCCATGGCGCCGAACGCACCGATCGGCGCGACGTACATGATCATCGCCATCAGGCGGAAGACGAGCCGCTCGAGGTGCTTGATGCCCACGAGGATGGGCTCACCCGCGCGACCCATCTTCTGCAGCGCGAAGCCCACGAGCAGGGCGACGAGCAGGGCCTGGAGGACCGAGCCCGAGGTGAGCGACGAGACCAGGGTGTCGGGGATCAGCCCCAGGACGAAGTCGACCGTCGTGGTGTGCTCCTCACCCACCGCCTTCTGGCCGCTGGCGGCCAGCTCGTCGGTGAGGTGCAGCCCTGCGCCCGGCTTGACGATGTTGCCGACCAGCAGGCCGATCGCGAGCGCGAAGGTCGACATGGTGAGGAAGTAGCCGAGCGCGAGCCCGCCCACCTTGCCGACCTGGGTCGCCTTCCGGACCGACCCGATCCCGAGCACGATCGTGCAGAAGATGATCGGCGTGATCATCATCTTGATGAGGTTGACGAAGCCGGTGCCCAGCCACTTGAGCTTGACCCCGAACTCGGGATTGACGAACCCGACGAGGATTCCGAGACCCATCGCCACGAGCACGGCGATGTAGAGGTAGTGGGTGCGGTCCCGCTTCGGTGCGGGGCGATCGACGACACTGTCGGCGCTGGTGCTCACGGTGCTCTCCAAGGGATCGGGTCCGGGGCGCTGGCCCGGGACGGGTGAACAAGGACGAGGGTGGGCCCGGAAGTGACTAGGGTCACGCTTGTGTTCATTGAGTTCTGCGCGCGACGGCCCGTCGTGCGACGGGCCGGCGTGCGGCATCGCCCGGTATGCCGGTGAGCGCACCTCGGTGGCTCACCGCACCGGGGCGGTGGAGCGTGGCAGCGCAGACCTTCGCGCTGCAGGTGCTGGTCGCCCTCCTCGTGGTCGGGGTGGGCACCGCGGCGGCCTATGCGCAGGCGCAGCGGGCCGGCACGCAGGAGGCGACGGCGCGGGCTACCGCGGTCGCGGAGACGGTCGCGAGCACGCCGTCGGTGGTCGCGGGCGTGCGCAGTGGCGCTCCCGGGCCGGCCCTGCAGGAGTTCGCGGAGGACGTCCGGCGCGAGACCCGCACCGACTTCGTGGTCGTGATGAGCCCAACGGGAGTCCGCTACACCCACCCCGACCCGGCCCAGATCGGTGGCCAGTTCCTCGGGCACATCGCCGCCGCCCAGGCCGGCGGCACGGTGGTGGAGGACTACACCGGCACGCTGGGGGCCTCCCGGCGGGTCGTCGTCCCCGTCACCGACGGGTCTCAGACGGTCGTGGGGCTGGTCGCCGTCGGGATCCGGAAGTCCGCCGTGAGCGAGCGGCTCCGCAGCCAGCTGCCCGCGCTGCTGCTGGCGGGGCTGGCGGCTGCCCTGCTGTCCGGGCTCGGCACCGCCCTGGTGAGCCGTCGCATCCGCCGCCAGACCCACGGTCTCGGCGAGCGGCAGCTGCGCGAGATGGTCGAGTACTACGACGCGGTGCTGCACGCCGTGACCGAGGGCCTCCTGCTCACCGACCTCGACGGTCGGCTGCGGCTCGCGAACGACGAGGCCGTGCGCCTGCTGGGGCTGCCCGACGACGCCCGCGGTCGACCCGTCGGTGAGCTCGGGCTGTCCGCACCGCTGGTGGCCGCCCTCACGGACGCCTCGCCTCGGGAGGACGAGCTCCACGTGACGTCGGCCCGGGTGCTGGTGCTCAACAAGGCCCGGGCCCAGTGGGACGGACGGGCCCTGGGGTTCGTCGCGACGGTGCGCGACCGCACCGACCTCGAGCACCTCACCGGCGAGCTCGACTCGGCCCGTGGCCTCACCGAGGCGCTGCGCTCGCAGGCCCACGAGTCGTCGAACCGCCTGCACGCCATCGTGTCGCTCATCGAGCTGGGCCACCCCGAGCGGGCGCTGGCCTTCGCCACCGACGAGCTCCAGGTCTCGCAGCGCCTCACCGACAGCGTGGTCGGCTCGGAGGGCGAGCCGGCGCTGACGGCGCTGCTCCTCGGCAAGGCCGCGCAGGCGGCCGAGCGTGGCATCGACTTCCGCATCGCCGAGGACGCCACCTGGCCCCAGGACACGACGCCCGTCCGCGACGTCGTGACGATCGTCGGCAACCTCATCGACAACGCGTTCGACGCGGTGACCGCGGAGTCGGGCGAGCGCCGGGTCGAGGTCTCGTCACGGGTCGACGGCGACCACGTGGTGCTCAGCGTGGTCGACTCCGGCCCGGGCCTTCCTCCCGACGCCGTCGACCAGGCGTTCCGCCGGGGGTTCTCGACCAAGGAGCAGGGCAGTGCCGGCCGCCGGGGGATCGGCCTGGCGCTGGTGGCGCAGTCGGTCGCCCGGCTCGGCGGGCAGATGGAGGTCTCCGGACCGCCCGGTGCCCGGTTCACGGTGCGGCTGCCGGTGGAGTCGAGGACGCATGCCTGACCGTGCCGCGCCCTCGACCGACGCGAGTGCGACGACGTTCCGGGTCCTCGTGGTCGAGGACGAGCCGGTCGCGCTGGAGGCCCACGCGGCATACGTCGAACGCGTCCCCGGCTTCGCCGTCGCGGCGACGGCCGCCACGAGCCACGAGGCGCTGCGCGCACTCCAGTCGACCCAGGTCGACGTCGTGCTCCTCGACATGAACCTGCCCGACCGGCACGGGCTCGACGTCATCCGCGCGATGCGGGCCGGCGGCCACCGGGCCGACGTCATCGCCGTGACGTCCGCCCGCGACCTCGACGTCGTCCGCGCCGCAGTGTCGCTGGGCGTCGTGCAGTACCTCCTCAAGCCGTTCGTCTTTGCCACTCTGCGCGACCGCCTCGAGGCCTACCGCGCCTACCGGGCCCAGCTCGGCGACAGCCAGCAGCTGTCCACGCAGGCCGAGGTCGACCGCCTCGTGGCAGGGGTGCGCACCAGCACCCCTGTGGCGCTGCCCAAGGGGATGGGTGCGGACCTGCTCGCGAAGGTCACCCGTGCACTGCGCGAGGCCGGTGCCGGCCTGTCCGCGAGCGAGCTCGGCGAGGCGCTCGGCGTCAGCCGCGTGACGGCGCGCCGGTATGCCGAGTACCTCTCGGACAGTCGACTCGCCGAGCGCTCGCAGCGGTATGCCGGGGCCGGACGCCCCGAGGTCGAGTACCGCTGGGTGGACTGACCGCACCCCCACTTCTGGCCAGGGGTGGTGCACCTGCTGCGGAAAGGAGGGGGTCGGTGCGGCACGGGTGGCCCGAAGTCGGATGGGTCCGCCGGGGAGTCAGCCGTCGAGGGCCTTGAGCAGGGCGACGTTGAACGACACCGCGTCCCGGTCGCCGTCTCCGGCCGCCCAGCCCGCCTCCATCGCCGTGTGCACGTAGGTCCAGGCGAGGGCCTCGTCCTCGGCGATCCCCGCTGCCTCGCAACAGATCTCGAGCCGTCGGCGCACGAGGTAGCGGAACGCCGAGCCGGTCCCGAGCTCGTCCGTGCGGTTGCGCAACAGGGGCTGGACCTCGAACCCGGGGTGCCCGGCCATGGCGTGCGGGTCGATGGCCAGCCAGTCGGGCCGGCCCGATCCGGGCCGGCTGGCCAGCACGTTCCGGTAGTGCAGGTCGGTGTGGACGAGGGTGGCGTCGCACCGGTCGTCCGCGGTGAGGTCGCGCACCAGCGTCGCCGTCCGCTCGAGCATGCGTCGCGGCAGCGCGCCGTCGGCTGCCTCGAGTCGGGCGAGCTGCTCGCGGGCGCAGGTGGACAGCCGGCGCAGTCCCGCCGGAGCAGGCACGTGCAGCTGGCGCAGCAGCTCGCCGACGACCGTGCAGGCGGTGTCGACGTCGACCGAGTGCAGGTCGCGGGCCGGGTCGAGCGCCTCGAGCAGCAGGGCGCTGCGGCCCGGGTCCGCGGCGACGAGGCGGACTGCTCCACGGCCGTCCCAGTGCCGCAGCACCAGTGGCTCGTCGCGCGCCTCGATGTGCGGCCACACCAGCTTGAGGGCCAGCTGCTCGCCGTCCCGTCGCACCGGCACGACGACCGCGGTCCAGCCGGTGCGACCGACGCCCAGGGGCTCGAGGCCCCAGTCGTCGAGCACGTCGGCCAGCAACCGGGGGAGCCGGGCCGCCCAGTCGGCGCCCGACGGCCCTCCGACGCCGCCATCCCGCATCGAGAAGCGGTGGACGAACGTGCGGAACTCGTCGGGGACGAGCTCGACCACGTCTTCGGGTCGGGTCACGAGAGGCCGGGGAAGGCGGCCAGCTGCACACCCCAGCGCGACCCGAGCACCTCGGTGTCGGCGAGCCACTGCACGAGGGCGCCGAGTGGGCCGAGGTCGCCGCTGGTGGAGCCGAGGTCACGCGCCACCGAGGCGCGCAGGTCGGTCAGCACCCGGGCGGCGAGCCGGCGCGCGGCGGCCGGCGTGGTCACGGCGAACGGCAGGGGGTAGCCCAGGGCCGCCGGACCAGCCGAGGCGCCGGCCAGGGACTCCTGCTCGCTCTCCCGCGACTGGAGCGTCGCGAGGGTGGCCAGGGCGAGGGTTCGCTGGGCGCCCGTGGGGGACTGCGCTGCCACCACCTCGAACGCGTAGACGGCGGCCCGCGTGCTCTCGAGGTACGACGCCGCGAGTGACGGGGCCGACCAGGTCGGCTCGGGCCACGTGGCGGGGGCGCCGAGGAGGATCGTCGCGGCGGCCCGCTGGGCCAGCACACTGCCGACGAGCGGGACCGCGCTCGAGGGCACCCTGGCGAGGGAGGCGATGGCCGTCGGCCCCAGGTCGCTGGCCTCCTGCGCGGCGAGGGCCTTCGGGCCCAGCACGGGTGAGGTGCCGCTGCCCGTGGCCGGGCCCGTGGTGGAGGCCCCGGTCGTCGGTGCGGTGCTGGTCGTGGCCCCCGGCGTGGGGGTGGTCGAGGGAGCCGTGGCGTCGTCCAGCACTTTCTGCGGCACCCCGAGCCGCAGCAGCTCGGACTGGAGGACGGCCACCTGGCGCCGGTGCAGCCCGGCCAGCCTGGCCGGCAGGCCGGTGGCCGGCCCGCCCAGGCTCGTGGCGCGCTCGGCGAGGTCGTCGGAGTGCCGCCACAGCGCGATGAGGAACGCCTCACCGGAGATGGGGGCACGGGTCGGGATGAGGGGGACCCTCGGCGCGTCGTCCTCGAGCCGGATCCCGCACGCCGCCAACGACATCGCCGCGACCGATCCGAGGGCCAGGCCGACGCCCGCGGTGAGGACGCCGCGCCGCGTGGGGCACGGCGGCATACCGGGGTCGACCTGTGGCATGCGCCGATCATGGCATGCCGACCGGTGCGGGCATGCGGCCCACTCGGGGCGCCGATAGAGTGGCGGTGCACGACCACCAGAACTTCAGAGAGGACGAGTCAGTGAGCGTCAAAGAACAGATTCGTCCCGCCGTCGAGGCGCCATTGGGCGACCTCGGGCTGCTGGTCGAGGACGTCGCCGTGACCCCCGCAGGCAAGCGCCGCCTCGTCCGCATCTGGATCGACCGGGTCCTCCAGGACACCGGTGACACGACCTCCGTCACGCCCCCGCTCACGCTCGACGAGGTGGCCGACGCCACCCGAGCGGTGAGTGACGCGCTCGACGAGACGGGAGCGATGGGGGAGCAGCCCTACACCCTCGAGGTGGGGTCGCCCGGCATCGACCGACCGCTGACCGAGCCCCGGCACTTCCGCCGCAACGTCTCGCGGCTGGTCACGCTCACCCTCGTCGAGGGTGCGCCGGTCACGGCCCGCATCACCGCCGCAGGCGACTCCGGGGTCACCCTCGAGGTGCCGGCCACCAAGAAGGAGCCCGCCCGGTCCATCCACGTCGCGTATGCCGACGTGTCCCGGGCCGTGGTGCAGGTCGAGTTCTCGCGGCCCTCCGACCGCGCCGACGAGCACCGCGACGACCAGACCGACGACCTCGACCACGACGAGAACGACGACCTCGACCACGACGAGAACGACGACGACGACGCCGACCACGGCGTCGATCCCGCTGAGGAGCACTGACATGGACATCGACCTGGCCGCACTGAGGGCCCTCGAGAGGGAGCGCGACATCTCCCTCGACATCCTCATCCCCGCCATCGAGCAGGCCCTCCTCGTCGCCTACCACCGCACCGACGGCGCCTACCGCAACTCCCGCGTCGAGCTCGACCGCAAGTCCGGGCACGTCGTGGTCTGGGCCAAGGAGGAGATCGAGCAGCCCGAGCCGCAGCCGAGCGAGTCCGAGGACGACGACTCCGACACGCCTCCGGCACCGGTCGAGCGCGCACCGCGGGAGTACGGCCCCGAGTTCGACGACACCCCGACGGGCTTCGGCCGCATCGCGGCCGCCACCGCGCGGCAGGTCATCGTGCAGCGCCTGCGAGACCTCGAGGACGACGCGATCATGGGCGACTTCAAGGGTCGCGAGGGCGACGTCGTCGCCGGCGTCATCCAGCAGAGCCCGGACCCGCGGGTCGTCACCGTCGACTTCGGCACCGTCGAGGGCATCCTGCCGCTGGCCGAGCAGGTGCCGGGGGAGCGCTACATCCACGGTGAGCGCCTGCGCTGTTTCGTCGTCTCCGTGCGGCGCGGCCCCAAGGGGCCGCAGATCGGGCTCTCCCGCACCCACCCCAACCTCGTGCGCAAGCTCTTCGCCCTCGAGGTCCCCGAGATCGCCGACGGCTCGGTCGAGATCGCGGCGCTGGCCCGCGAGGCCGGGCACCGCACCAAGATCGCGGTCCACTCCAAGGTCGCCGGCCTCAACGCCAAGGGCGCCTGCATCGGGCCGATGGGTGCCCGCGTGCGCGCCGTCATGACCGAGCTGCACGGCGAGAAGATCGACATCGTCGACTACTCCGACGACCCGCGCACCTTCGTGGCAGCCGCGTTGTCGCCCTCGCGGGTGCAGTCCGTGACGATCGTCGACCAGACGCTACGGTCGGCCCGCGTGGTCGTGCCCGACTACCAGCTCTCGCTGGCCATCGGCAAGGAGGGCCAGAACGCCCGCCTGGCGGCCAAGCTGACCGGTTGGCGGATCGACATCCGGCCGGACACCGCGCCCGTCGACACCCCCCGCGCCACCCCTGTCGAGGCCCCCGCCAGCAGTGCTGGTGACGCCGCCGAGCGGCAGTAGGGGCTAGACTGGTGGGGACCGACCGGACTGGACTCCGGCCAGCGGCATCGAGCACGACCATCCACACCTCGCACGGGCAACCGACCCGGACGTGTGTGGGGTGCCGCAGGACGGATAGCCGGTCGGCACTCCTGCGAGTGGTCGCGGAGACGGATGAGGCCGGAGTGATCCGGCTGAGCCCCGACCCGCGGCGTTGCCTGCCGGGGCGCGGCGCTTGGCTGCACCCCACGGGTGACTGTCTCGAGCAGGCCCTGCGCCGCCGGGCGTTCGGTCGTGCGCTGCGTGTCGGCGCCGCTCCGGATCCGGCGGCGGTCACGGCATACGTCGAGGGCCTGGACCAGACCACGAGCTAGGCAGTGTCACGCAAGGCAATCCCCCTCCTCCAGAGGGGACCGTCCGCTTCCATGGGCGCCGTCCATGGAAGCAGCTATGTCCATCGAACCGAGATTGGGTTTGACGCTGATGAGCATCCGATGAGAACTCAGCAATGAGCTCCAACCAGCTTTAACGACGGTCCGCGCCTGTCACCTGACTGCGGACCAGGAACAGGAGAAACGTGGCCAAGGTCCGTGTAAGCGCGCTCGCCAAAGAGCTCGGCACCGACAGCAAGACGCTGATCGCCCACCTCAACAGCATTGGCGAGTACGTCAAGACCGCCAGCTCGACCATTGAGGCACCCGTCGTCCGCAAGGCGACGGAGACCTTCCCGGAGGACCTGAAGAAGGCCCCCGCCAAGAAGGCAGCCGCCAAGCCCGCCGGGCCGTCCGCCCCGGCGGCCCCGACCGCAGCCAAGACTGCCGAGCCCAGCGCACCTGCGCCGGCCCCGGCTGCTGCCCCCGAGGCGCCTGCTGCTCCCGCAGCAGCGCCCACCCCTGCGCCGGCTCCCGCAGCCGCCGCCCCGGCCGCGCCCGCCGCAGCCGCGCCCGCCGCACCGGCTCCCGCTGCTCCGGCCGCTCCCGAGGCCCCCGCGGCCCGGGCAGACGTCCAGTCCGCGCGTGACGGTGGTCA
Source organism: Pedococcus sp. P5_B7 (assembly GCF_054049895.1). NCBI lineage: Bacteria > Bacillati > Actinomycetota > Actinomycetes > Micrococcales > Intrasporangiaceae > Pedococcus > Pedococcus sp. P5_B7. Next base: position 372,068 of record NZ_JBFULM010000002.1, on the reverse strand, counting down.
GCAGGGCCCCGGCGTGCCGGCGTCCCCGCGGCCCGGCAACGCGCCCCGTCCCGGTGCCTCGGCACCTCGTCCCGGCGCCCCGCGCCCGGGCAACAACCCGTTCGCCCCCAGCCAGGGCATGCGCACCGGTCGCGACGGCGGCCCGGCCGCTCGTGAAGGCGCGCCCCGTGAAGGCGCGCCCCGTGAAGGTGGCGCCCGTGAGGGTGGCGGCCGCGAGGGTGGCGCCCGTCCGGGCAACAACCCGTTCGCGCCCAGCCAGGGCATGCCCCGTCCCCAGAGCCGTCCCGGCGCAGCCGGTCCGCGCCCGGGTGGCACGGCCGGCCCCGGTGGACCGCGTCCGGCCGGTGCCCGTCCCAGCCCCGGCATGATGCCCGACCGCAGTGCGGTCGGTCGTCCCGGTGACCGTCCCGCCCGTGGTGGCGCGCGTGGCCCCGGTGGCCCCGGCGGTGCCGGTGCCGGTCGTGGCCCGGGTGGTCCCGGTGGCCCCGGCGGTGGCGGCGGCTTCGCCGGTCGCCCCGGTGGCGGTGGCTTCCGCGGTGGCGCCGGTCGCGGTTCGACCGCAGGTGCCTTCGGCCGCGGTGGTGGCCGTCCCGTGCGCGGACGCAAGTCCAAGCGTGCGAAGCGCCAGGAGTTCGAGCAGATGCAGGCTCCGTCGCTGGGTGGCGTCACCGTCCCCCGCGGCAACGGCACGACCCTCATCCGGGTCCGCCGCGGCTCGTCGCTGAGCGACTTCGCCGACAAGATCAACGCCAACCCCGGTGCCCTCGTGACGGTGCTCTTCCACCTCGGCGAGATGGCCACGGCCACGCAGTCGCTGGATGAGGACACCTTCAAGCTGCTCGGCGCCGAGCTCGGCTACGACATCCAGGTCGTCTCCCCCGAGGAGGAGGAGAAGGAGCTGTTCGACGCCTTCAACATCGACCTGGAGACGGGCATCGAGGGCGAGGACGACGAGGACCTGGAGGCGCGTCCGCCGGTCGTGACCGTCATGGGTCACGTCGACCACGGTAAGACGCGACTGCTCGACGCGATCCGCAACGAGGACGTCGCCGGTGGCGAGTCCGGTGGCATCACCCAGCACATCGGTGCCTACCAGGTGCACAAGCTGCACGAGGGCGTCGACCGTCCGATCACCTTCATCGACACCCCGGGTCACGAGGCGTTCACCGCCATGCGTGCCCGTGGTGCCAAGGTGACCGACATCGCGATCCTCGTGGTCGCGGCCGACGACGGCGTCATGCCGCAGACCATCGAGGCGCTCAACCACGCCCAGGCTGCGGACGTGCCGATCGTGGTGGCGGTCAACAAGATCGACGTCGAGGGTGCGAACCCGGCCAAGGTGCGCCAGCAGCTGACCGAGTACAACCTGGTCGCCGAGGAGTACGGCGGCGAGACGATGTTCGTCGACGTGTCGGCCAAGGCCGGCCAGAACATCGACGCTCTGCTCGAGGCCGTCCTGCTCACCGCCGACGCTGCGCTCGACCTGCGCGCCAACGCCGACCGCGACGCCCGCGGTGTCGCGATCGAGGCCAACCTCGACCGTGGCCGTGGCGCCACGGCCACGGTGCTGGTCCAGGCCGGCACGCTCCACGTCGGTGACGCCATCGTCACGGGTTCGGCCTACGGCCGCGTCCGCGCGATGCTCGACGAGCACGGCAACAACCTCACCGAGGCGGGTCCGTCCCGGCCGGTGCAGGTGCTGGGGCTGTCCTCGGTGCCGCGCGCCGGTGACACCTTCGTGGTGGCACCGGACGACCGCACGGCCCGCCAGATCGCCGAGCGCCGCGAGTCTGCGGATCGTCAGGCCTCGCTGGCCAAGGCCCGCAAGCGCATCTCGCTCGAGGACCTCACCGAGGCCCTCGCAGCAGGCAAGGTCGAGACCCTCAACCTCATCCTCAAGGGTGACGTGTCCGGTTCCGTCGAAGCCCTCGAGGACGCGCTGCTGCAGATCGACGTCGGTGACGAGGTCGACCTGCGGATCATCGACCGTGGCGTCGGTGCGATCACGATGAACAACATCAACCTGGCCATGGCGTCCAGCGCGGTGATCATCGGGTTCAACGTCCGGGCCGAGGGTCAGAACGCCGACTACGCCGAGCGCGAGGGCGTCGAGATCCGCTACTACTCGGTGATCTACCAGGCCATCGAGGAGATCGAGGCAGCCCTCAAGGGCATGCTCAAGCCGGAGTTCGAGGAGGTGGAGCTCGGCACCGCCGAGATCCGCGAGATCTTCCGCTCCAGCAAGTTCGGCAACATCGCCGGATCGATCGTCCGCAGCGGCGAGATCAAGCGCGGCACCCGTGCGCGGATCACCCGCAACGGCGTGGTCGTGTCGGAGAACATCGAGATCGCCGGTCTGCGCCGGTTCAAGGACGACGTCACCGAGGTCCGCGAGGGCTTCGAGTGCGGTATCAACCTGGGATCGTTCAACGACCTCCAGATCGGTGACCTCATCGCGACGTCCGAGATGCGCGAGAAGCCGCGCGACTGATGCGTATGCGGTGCGGCCGGGGCAGAGCCTCGGCCGCACCGCGCACTCGTCCCCACCGGCTTCGCCGGTGTACCACCACCCTCTGCAGCAGCAAGGAGTCCTCGCATGGCTGACGCCGGACGTGCCCGCAAGATCGCCGACCGCATCAAGACCCTGATCGCCGCGAACCTCGAGTCGATCGTCAAGGACCCTGACCTGGGCTTCGTCACCATCACCGACGTGCGCGTGACCGGTGACCTGCAGCACGCCTCGGTCTTCTACACCGTGTTCGGTGACGAGACCCAGCGCGCCAAGACCGCGGCCCTCCTGGAGAAGAACAAGGGTCGGCTGCGCTCGTTCGTCGGCGGGCAGATCCAGATCCGGCTGACGCCGAGCCTGGACTTCTTCGCCGACGCCATCCCCGAGACCGCCGCCCACCTCGAGGACCTGCTCCGCGAGGCCAAGGAGCGCGACGAGGCCGTCGCGGCCGCGGCTGCGGGAGCCACCTACGCCGGCGAGGCGGACCCCTACCGCAAGCCCGAACCCGAGGACGACGACCTCGACGGGGTTGCGGAGGTCGACGCCTCGACCGACGCCGGCACCGACGGCTCGCAGGACTCCGGCGCGGATGCCCGCTCCTGACGGCCTGCTCGTCGTGGACAAGCCGTCCGGCTGGACCAGCCACGACGTGGTCGGTCGGGCCCGGCGTCTCTGCGCGACCCGCAAGGTCGGCCACGCCGGCACGCTCGACCCGATGGCCACCGGGGTCCTCGTCCTGGGCATCGGCCGCGCCACCCGCCTGTTGACCTTCCTGGTGGGGTCCGACAAGGACTACACCGCCACCATCCGGCTCGGGCAGACGACCATCACCGACGACGCCGAGGGTGAAGTCACCGCGGCGGTCGCCGCCGACGGCATCAGCACGGGCCGTCTCGAGGCAGCCGTGCGCGAGCTCACCGGCGACCTCCAACAGGTCCCGAGCTCGGTGTCGGCGATCAAGGTCAAGGGGGAGCGGTCCTACCACCGCGTCCGGGCCGGCGAGGAGGTCGACCTCCCGCCCCGACCGGTCACGGTCAGCCGGTTCGAGGTCCTGACGACCCGCGAGGGCGACGTGGACGGCATACCCGTGCTCGACGTCGACGTCGAGGTGACGGTGAGCTCCGGCACCTACGTGCGGGCGCTGGCGCGCGACCTCGGCACCGCGCTCGGAGTGGGCGGCCACCTCACCGCCCTGCGGCGCACGCGGGTCGGCGCGTTCACCCTCGACCGGGCCCACGGCCTCGAGGCGCTGGGCGAGGTGGGTGACCCGGACCAGATCCCGGTCACGCCCCTGGCCGACGCCGCCCGGGCGCAGTTCGCCGTCCGCGAGCTCACCACCGAGGAGACCACCGCCGTGGGCTACGGCCAGCGGGTGGAGTCGGCCCAGCAGGGCCGCACCGAGCCGGTCGCCGCCTTCGCCCCGGACGGCCGGCTGGTCGCGATGCTCGACGAGACGGGTCACCTCGCCAAGGCCTACGTCGTGTTCGCCCCGGCCGGTTCGTAGAGTGTCCTCCGTGCACCGCTGGACCGACCCCGCCGCGACCCCTGCTGGTCTGCGCCCCTGTGTGGCCACCTTCGGCAACTTCGACGGCGTCCACCTCGGCCACCGGGCCGTGCTGGCGCGGCTCGTCACCGAGGCGACCGAGCGCGGCGTGCCGAGCGTCGCCGTCACCTTCGACCCCCACCCGGCCACGATCTTCCACCCCGACACCCTCGAGCTGATCTCGCCCGGGCGGCTGCGTGACGAGGTGCTCGCCACGACCGGCATCGACGGGCTGCTCGTGCTCGACTTCACCGAGGAGTTCGCCCAGCAGACCGCCGAGGAGTTCATCGTCCACACCTTCGTCGAGACCCTCGGCGTGCGGGCGATCGTGGTCGGCGAGGACGCCCGCGGGTTCGGCCGCGGCTACACCGGTGACGTCGGCACCCTCGCCGCCCTCGGTGAGGCCCACGGTTTCGACGTCATCGTGCTGGAGGACCTGGGCAACGGCGAGCGGTGGTCGTCCTCCGCCGTCCGCCGCCACCTCGCCGCCGGCGAGATCGCGGAGGCCTCGGCCATCCTCGGGCGGCCGCACCGCATGACCGGCACCGTCGTGCACGGTGCCCACCGCGGGCGCGAGCTCGGCTACCCGACCGCCAACCTCTCGCCCGACTCGCTGGGGCTGGTGCCCGCCGACGGTGTGTATGCCGGGTGGCTCACCCGCGTCGCCAAGGCCGAGGACGACCCCGAGCGCACCCTGCCCGCAGCCATCTCGGTCGGCACCAACCCGACCTTCGACGGCACCCTGCGGACCGTCGAGGCCTACGTCCTGGACCGCACCGACCTCGACCTCTACGACGAGGAGGTCACCGTCGAGTTCGTCCACCGGATCCGGCCGACGCTGCGCTTCGACTCGATCGAGCAGCTGCTCGAGGCGATGGCCGGGGACATCACCACGTGCCGACAGGTCCTGGCCTCGATCGTCCCGTCCTGACCCGGTCCCGCCACGGCGGGCTGTGGGCCAGGGCGAGCGGTGGCGCTGCGCGGTGGTCGCGCAGCGACTGGGGACTGGTCGTGGCCGCGCTGGGCCTGTCGCTGATCGGTGCCCTCCTCGTCTACTCGGCGACCCGCCACCAGAGCGGCACCGCCTACCTCGCCAGGCACCTGTTCAACACGGCGGTGGGGGTGGCGCTCGCCGCGGCCGTGACCCGCACCGGCTACCAGTGGCTGCGTGCCGCCGCGCCGCTGCTCTACCTCGTCTCCGTGGCGGGCCTGGTGCTCGTGCTCACGCCCGTCGGCTCGACCGTCAACGGCTCGCACTCGTGGATCCTGCTGCCGGGCGGTTTCTCCGTGCAGCCCTCGGAGCTCGCCAAAGCCGCGCTGTGCCTCGGGCTGGCGATCATCCTGGGCGAGCGGATCGACCGGCAGGCGCAGCCGGACGCGCGTGACCTGCTGCTGGCCGTCCTGGTGGCCGCCGTGCCGATCGGGCTGGTCATGCTCCAGCCCGACCTGGGCTCCGCCCTGGTGCTGGGCGCGCTCGCGTTCGGCGTGGTGGCCGTGGCCGGCACGCCCAAGCGCTGGCTGGCCGCAGCCGTGGCGCTCCTGGCCGCGGGGGTGGTCGTCGCCCTCACCACACCGCTGCTGAGCGACTACCAGCGCGACCGCCTCACGGCGTTCGCCGACCCCCAGGCCGACCCGCAGGGGATCGGCTACCAGACCCGCCAGGTGCGCATCGCGATCGGGTCGGGCGGGTGGCAGGGACAGGGGCTCTTCGAGGGTCGGCAGACCCAGGGCGGCTTCATCCCCTTCCAGCAGACCGACTTCGTCTTCTCGGTGGCGGGTGAGGAGCTCGGGTTCCTCGGCGCCGCCGGCCTCCTGCTCCTGCTCGGCTTCGTGGTGCTCCGCGCGGTGCTCGTGGCCGCCCGGGCCCAGGACGCCTTCGGACGGCTGATGGCGTCGGGGGTGGCCGTCTGGTTCCTGTTCCAGGTCTTCGAGAACGTCGGCATGAACCTCGGGATCATGCCGGTCACGGGTCTGCCCCTGCCGTTCCTGTCCTACGGGGGGTCCGCCATGTTCGCGTGCTGGCTGGCCATCGGGCTGGTCAACAACGTCCACCTGGCCGCGCGGCGTCGCTGACCGTTCGGGGCCGATACGAGGACGTCCAACCTTTTGGCCACAATCGTGCTCGTTCACCCCCACTGCCTGCCGGTGCGTGGCACTATCCCCCGCAACCCCTGCACCGAGCCGAGGACGGTCGATGTCGACTCACACCCCCCTTTTCACCGCCCAGAACGAGCGCGTCAACGACGCGGTCCTGGAGCAGCGCCCTGAGACGGTCGCGCACCTGTTTCGGGACCGCGTGGCCAAGTCGCCGAACGCCGAGGCGTTCCGCTTCGCCGAGGACGACTCGTGGTCGTCGGTGACGTGGACCCAGGTCCGCGAGCGCGCCTACCGCCTGGCCGCCGGACTGGTCGCGCTCGGGGTGCACCCGGAGGACCGCGTGGCCATCGCCTCCTCGACCAGGTACGAGTGGGCGCTGACCGACCTGGCGGTGATGTGTGCGGGAGGCGCGACCACGACGATCTACCCGACGACGATCGCGCCCGACGTCGCCTACATCCTCGCGAACTCCGGCAGCGTCGTCGTCTTCGCCGAGGACGACGACCAGATCGCCAAGCTCTGGGAGCGGCGGATCGACCTGCCCGAGATCACCCGGGTCGTGACCTTCGACGGCACCTCCGACGGCGACTGGGTGATCAGCCTCGACGAGCTCGAGCAGATGGGCGTCGAGCTGCTCGCCACCAACTCCTCCACGGTCGACGACCGGATCGACGCGCTCACCAAGGACCAGCTCGCGACGATCATCTACACGTCGGGCACCACCGGTCGCCCCAAGGGCGTCCGGCTCACCCACGACGCGTGGACCTACGAGGCGGCCGCGGTCGACTCGATCGGGATCCTCAACTCCAACGACCTCCAGTACCTCTGGCTGCCGCTGGCGCACGTCTTCGGCAAGGTGCTGCTGACCCTGCCGCTGCAGGTCGGCTTCCCGACCGCCATCGACGGGCGGGTCGACAAGATCGTCGACAACCTGGCCGTCGTGCAGCCGACCTTCATGGGCGCCGCCCCGCGCATCTTCGAGAAGGCCTACGGCCGGATCACGATGATGATGAAGGCGGAGGGTGGCCTCAAGGAGAAGCTCTTCCTCTGGTCGGTGTCCGTCGGCCGCGAGGTCGCCGGCATGCGGGCCCGGGGCGAGCAGCCCACCGGCATGCTCGCCAAGAAGCTCGCCCTCGCCGACAAGCTGGTGCTGCACAAGGTCCGCCAGCGGTTCGGTGGCCGGATCCGCTTCTTCATCTCCGGGTCGGCGGCCCTCAACAAGGACATCGCCAACTGGTTCGACTCGATCGGCCTGACGATCCTCGAGGGCTACGGCTTGACCGAGACCAGTGCGGCCTCGTTCGTGAACCGCCCCAACGGCAACGCGATCGGCACCGTGGGCTGGGCCCTGCCCGGCACCGAGGTGAGGATCGCCGAGGACGGCGAGGTGCTCCTGCGTGGCCCCGGGGTCATGGAGGGCTACCACGACAAGCCGCAGGACACCGCCGAGACCAAGGACGCCGACGGTTGGCTGCACACCGGCGACATCGGCACGCTCGACGACAACGGCTACCTCAGGATCACCGACCGCAAGAAGGACTTCTTCAAGACGTCGGGCGGCAAGTACGTCGCCCCGTCGCTCATCGAGTCGACCTTCAAGGGACTGTGCCCCTACGTCAGCCAGTTCATGGTCTACGGCGCCGACCACAACTTCGTGACGGCGCTGGTCACCCTCGACCCCGACGCCATCAAGGAGTGGGCCGGCGTGCACGGGGTGACCGGCGACTACCGGGCCATCGTCACGTCGAAGGAGGCCCGCGACATGGTGCAGGTCTACGTCGACAACCTCAACGTGAACCTCAACCGGTGGGAGCAGATCAAGAAGTTCACGATCCTCGACCACGACCTCACCATCGAGGACGGCGACCTGACCCCGAGCCTCAAGCTGCGGCGCAAGGCGGTCAGCGAGAAGTACCAGGAGACGCTCGACGCCCACTACACCGGCTAGGCGTCAGACCACCCGACCCGGGGCGGCACGCCGCACCGGCGGGTCGGCGACGAGGGGCACGAAGCGGTACCACCCGTGCTCCTCGACCGCCGGCCCGCTGTCGGCTGTCCGTCCGCCACGGCCCGCCGACGACGGGTCGCCCGGCGGTCCGTCCGGTGCGCGGACGCGGAGCATCCGGCCCGCCACCGGGAGGACGAGCACGCCGGCGGGGGAGAGCTGGGCCACCAGCTCGGCGGGCAGGGCGGAGGCCTGCGCCGACACGAGGATGCGCTGGTACGGACCACCCGTGGGCCACCCCAGGGTGCCCGGCACGGCGCGCTCGACGTGCGCCCACGGCATACCGACGGCGTCGAGGTTCGCCGCACCGAAGGCGACGAGGTCGGGCACTCGCTCGACCCCGGTGACGCTGCCGTCCGGGCCGGTCAGGTGCGCGAGGAGCGCGGTCGTCCAGGCCGAGCCCGAGCCGACGTCGAGGACGCGCTCACCTGGCTGGACATCGAGCAGCTCGAGCATCTGGCGCACGGTGGTCGGCTGGCTGTTCGTCTGGCCGTGACCGATCGACAGCGGCGCGTCGCGGTCGGCGTGGGCGCGCTGGGCGGGCGGCAGGAAGTGGGCGCGGGGCACCGCCTCCATGGCCGCGGCGACGCGTTCGGCCGGGCTCGGCACGGCTCCAGTGTGCGACGGCGCGGGTCGGTCAGCGCACCGACCCGGTGGAGCCGACCGGGGTGGCGGCGTGGCCCGCGTGGTGGCTCGCGCTGGGGTGGCTGGACGGAGCCGGGTCGGGGCCGCCACCGATCCAGTGGGCAGACACCGCCAGGGTCAGCAGCAGGCCGAAGACGGCGATGATCCGGACCGAGGACGCGCGCATGACGGCTACGCTAGGACGCGACTCTGGGAACCGCCTGAGCCCCCCTTTCGCCCGTCGCCATCTCATGCAAAAGGCGAGTTGGCGCCGGCGCTAACTCGCCTATTGCATGGGGTAGCGACACGCCTGGCTCCCAGCCAACCCCCAGCCGGGTCGCAGCCGCCTCCCATCCACGACGCGCACGCTGGGTCGGAGCTCCGGGGTCGGGGCAGGTCGGAGGTCGCGTGACATGCCCCTGCTGGGATGGCCCCTGCTGGTCACGCTGGGTGTCGCGACGGTGGCCTGCACGGTCCTCACCCTGCTCGTGTGGTCGCGCGTGCGTGGGCCGGAGCCGGCCCGGGCCGGGCAGCGCGTAGGACTCGTGGTGGCCGGGCAGCTCGCGGCCGTGCTGTTCGTCGCCGCGGGCCTCAACGACTACGGCTACTTCTACGGCTCCTGGTCCGAGCTCCTCGGCACGTCGGTCTCCGGCAGCGCGGTCGTCCACGCCGCGACCACCCGCGTCGCACGGCACCAGAGCGGACCGCCCCGCGCCGCCAGCTTCGACCCCTCCCTCGCCGGCATCGGCTCGTGGTCGACGCCGACCCAGTGGGCGACCCGCGGGCGGGTCGAGGCGCTGACCGTCGTAGGCGCTCACAGCGGGCTGTCCGAGGCTGCCGCCGTCTACCTCCCACCGCAGTACTTCCAGAAGGCCTACTCGGGCAAGCGGTTCCCCGGGGTCGAGGTGATGAGCGGCTACCCGGGCGCCACGCGGGCCATGGTCGCGCGGATGCAGTACCCCGACGTCCTCCTCTCGCAGCTCCAGGCGCACCGGGCGAAGCCAATGGTCCTCGTGATGCTGCGACCGACCGCCGCGCCACCGCGCGACACCGAGTGCACCGATGTCCCGGCCGGACCCCAGGTCCTGACCTTCCTGGGGGAGGACGTCCCGCGGACGATCGCCCAGGACCTGCGGGTGTCACCCGTGGGGTGGGGAGCGATGGGCGACTCCACCGGTGGCTACTGCGCCGCCAAGCTCCTCCTCACGCACTCCTCGGTCTTCACCACCGGCGCGGCCCTCTCCGGGTACTACCACACGCTCGAGGACGGCACGACCGGCGACCTCTGGGGTGGCTCCGCCGTGCTGCGCGACCTGAACGACCCTGAGTGGCTGCTGCGGCACCAGCCGGCACCGCCGGTCTCGCTCTTCGCGACGATCGGGACGGGAGAGGTCAGCGGCACCGGCCTCCGTGACACCCGCAGGTTCGTGGCCCTGGTCCACGCCCCGATGTCCGTGACGACCGTCGTGATCCCTGGCGGCGGCCACAACTTCACGGCGTGGTCGGCCATGATGCCGCGCGCCCTGGACTTCCTGTCCGCCCACCTCGGGTCCTGACCGCCGCTGTCGTCAGGGCCGGTTGTCAGGCTCGCACCAGGGCCGGCGTGAGGGCTGTCGCCCGGGCCGGTGTCACCGCGGGGTCAGTGCGGGGTGGCCGCCAGGAGGGTGCGGGCGATCAGGTCGTGACCCGCGGCGTCGGGGTGGTCGCCGTCGGAGGACAGCAGCGGCGTGGGGTTGCGGTTCCCGTCGGCACTGAGGAACGGCGCGTAGAGGTCGACGCAGGTGTCACCGAAGGTCCGTGTCGTCGCGCAGATCGCCCGGTCGGCAGCCACGGTCACGCCGTCGCTCCAGTCGGCGAAGCCCACACCTCGCTGCCGATCGGCGACGTCACCGTCCTCGAACACGTTCCAGTAGGTCGTCACCTCGACCCTCTGGCCGGCCGACCCGAGCGCCTTGATCCTGGCCAGGTCGCTGGCGAGCCCTCGGGCCATCGACGCCACGGCGGGCGCCACACAGGCGGTGCCGCAGCCGGCCCCCTCCCACCGGTCCTCGAGCGGCACGAGGTCGTTGGCCCCGATCGTGACCACGACCGTGTCGGCGCTCGCCACCGACCTGGCCGGACCGGGCTGCGCCAGCTGGGTGGCGAGCGAGCCGGTCGTCAGGCCGGGGGTGCCCAGGTTGGTCGCCGTCGCGGACCGACCGTCGCGGGCCGAGAGCAGATCGGCGAACCGCTCCATGAAGGGTGCGCAGTCGCAGTTCGACCCGGCGGTCACCGAGTCGCCGACCCCCACGACGGAGAGGGGGCTAGGGAGGGACGAGGTCGCCTTCTGCGGGGGCGTTGCGGAGCTGCGGGGACGCGCGGGGCTGCTGGGGCGCGCGGGGCTGCTGGGGCGTGCCGAGTGGATCGACCGCGGTGCCGCACCGCTGGGCGCTCGCCACCCCACCACGCCGACCACCGCCGCGAGGGCGACGACCACGGCCGCGACGGCGACTCCGCCGGCCACGACCGTGGGCGGCACCCGGTGACGAGACACCCGCGCGATGCTAGGAACCGATGCTGGGAGAAGCGTGGGAGCCCGCACCCCGACCGTGGGACGGCTCGTTTTCGGTGCGCAGCGGTGCCGCCGTTACCCTTGTCCCATCATGGACTCCACCCCCGGCACCTCCGTCTTCCCGCTGCTCGAGCCGTTGCTCGAGCAGGTCAGCAAGCCGATCCAGTACGTCGGGGGCGAGCTGAACTCCACGGTCAAGGACTGGAACTGCGGTGGCCACGGCCCGCAGGGTCAGGAGCTCACCACCCGCTGGGCGCTGATGTACCCCGACGCCTACGAGGTCGGCGTGCCCAACCAGGGCGTGATGATCCTCTACGAAGTGCTCAACGAGCGCCCCGATGCGCTATCCGAGCGGACCTATGCGGTCTGGCCCGACCTCGAGGCGCTGATGCGCGAGTCCGGCGTGCCGCAGTTCACCGTCGACGCCCACCGCTCGATCCGTGACTTCGACGTGCTCGGCCTGTCGTTCTCGACCGAGCTGGGCTACACCAACATGCTCACCGCCCTCGACCTCGCTGGCATCCCGCTGCACGCGGTCGACCGCACCGACGACGACCCGATCGTCGTCGCCGGGGGCCACGCCGCGTTCAACCCCGAGCCGGTCGCCGACTTCGTCGACGCCGCGATCGTGGGCGACGGTGAGGAAGCCGTGCTGGCCGTGACCGACCACATCGGCGCCTGGAAGGCCGAGGGTATGCCGGGTGGCCGGCACGAGCTGCTCCTGCGCCTGGCGCGCACGGGCGGGGTCTACGTGCCGTCGCTCTACGACGTGTCCTACCTGCCGGACGGGCGGATCCAGCGGGTCGCGCCGAAGCCCGACGCCCACGGCGTGCCGTGGCGGGTGTCGAAGCACACCGTCATGGACCTCGACGCGTGGCCGTACCCCAAGCAGCCGCTGGTGCCGCTGGCCGAGTCGGTGCACGAGCGGATGTCGGTCGAGATCTTCCGCGGCTGCACCCGCGGCTGCCGGTTCTGCCAGGCGGGCATGATCACCCGTCCGGTGCGCGAGCGCTCCATCACCGGGATCGGCGAGATGGTCGAGCGGGGCCTGGCCGCGACCGGGTTCGAGGAGGTCGGCCTGCTGTCGCTGTCGTCCGCCGACCACTCCGAGATCGCCGAGATCGCCAAGGGACTGGCCGACCGCTACGACGGCACCCAGACCGGGCTGTCGCTGCCGTCCACCCGCGTCGACGCGTTCAACATCGACCTCGCCAACGAGCTGACCCGCAACGGCCGGCGCTCCGGCCTGACCTTCGCCCCCGAGGGCGGCAGCGAGCGGATCCGCAAGGTCATCAACAAGATGGTGACCGAGGAAGACCTCATCAAGACCGTCTCCGCGGCGTACGGAGCGGGCTGGCGCCAGGTCAAGCTCTACTTCATGTGCGGCCTCCCGACCGAGACCGACGAGGACGTGCTCCAGATCGCCGAGCTCGCCAAGAAGGTCATCGAGACCGGCCGCCAGGTCTCGGGTCGCCGCGACATCCGGTGCACCGTCTCGATCGGTGGGTTCGTCCCGAAGCCGCACACGCCCTTCCAGTGGTGCGCGCAGCTCGGCGACGAGGAGACCGACGCCCGGCTCACCAAGCTGCGCGACGCGATCAGGTCCGACCGACGCTACGGCAGCTCGATCGGGTTCCGCTACCACGACGGCAAGCCCGGCATCGTCGAAGGACTGCTGTCGCGCGGTGACCGTCGCGTCGGCCGGGTGATCGAGCAGGTCTGGCGTGACGGCGGGCGGTTCGACGGCTGGAGCGAGCACTTCTCGTTCGAGCGGTGGATGACCGCTGCCGAGACCGCCCTGGCCGACCTGCCCGTCGACGTCGCCTGGTACACCACGCGCGAGCGCGGCGAGACCGAGGTGCTGCCCTGGGACCACATCGACTCCGGTCTCGACAAGGAGTGGCTGTGGGCCGACTGGCAGGACGCCCTCGACGAGACCGAGGTCGACGACTGCCGCTGGACGCCCTGCTTCGACTGTGGGGTCTGCCCCCAGATGGGCACCGACATCGAGGTCGGGCCCACTGGCAAGACCCTGCTGCCGCTGACCGTTCTGGGCTCAGGGCGTGCGGCGATGGCCGAGGCGCACGCCCACTGAGCCGACCTCGCGGGTGACACCTCCGCGGCGCCTGAGGTCCGTCGATGGACGGATCGCAGGGGTCGTCGAGGGCGAGCCCAGCTGGCGCGAGCCGGGTGGGCTCACCCTCGGCGCCGGTCAGGGAACGACGACGACGTCCCCGACCATGCCCATGTCGTCGTGGATGGCGCAGATGTAGTGGAACCTGCCCACCGTGGTGAAGGTGACGTCGAACGGCGCGCCAGGAGCGAGCACCCCACTGTTGAGGTCCCCGCCGGCGAAGTGGGTCGGGTCACCGGAGGGTGCCAGGATCGCCAGCCCCGGAGGCTCCTGCCCGAAGGTCACCGTGTGCGGTGCGCCCGGCCCGGCCACGGAGAACGACACCGTGTCTCCCACGTGCACCACGAGCCGGTCGCGGACGAACCGCGAGACCCCGAAGCCTTCTCCGTCGATGCCGACCAGCACGCGCGAGCCGGTCGTGGCATGAGTTTGGGTGGCCTCGCGCCAGGCGTCCCGTCCGCGGTTGATCGCGGCGTTGGCCTGCTGTGTGCCGACCCGGTCGTAGTCCTGCTGGGTGTAGGGGTAGGCGGTCCCAGCCGCACGGACGTGCACGGTGCCCGTCATCATCAGGCCGTGCAGGAGGCAGTAGTACGTGAAGTCGCCGGTGGTCGTGAAGGTCAGGTCATAGGCGGTGGCTGGGTCCGTGAAGACGAAGATCGGCTGCGTGGCCATGATGCCGGAGTTGGCGTAGGCGGTGCCGTCGTAGGCCGACGATCCCTGGGCCGCGGTTTGGGAGGGGTCGAACGGGTTGAACTCGGGGAGCGCCGTCCCGGGCGCGAGCAAGGTCACGGTGTGCGGCTCCGCACTGTTCGACGTCCAGTGCACGGTGTCGCCGGCGTCGACCCAGATGTCCTTGGGCAGGAAGGCCATCGCGGTGACGGCCATGTCGGGGGTCTCGGCGCCGACGCGCACGTGCCACGTGGCGGGGCTGGGGGCCGCCGCCGAGGCATTCGAGCCCACGGCAAAGGGGATGGTGAGGACGGTGACGGAGATGACGGCCAGAACGAGCCGTCGCAGCATTGACTTCCCAGACATGGGTGCTCCTCAGGGCGCGGTTCACGGCCGCGGTCACGACCGCGTCGGATTGCCCGTGCCCCTTCAGCGCGTGCGCTCCGTCTCAAGGGTGCTCGCCCTGCCCGGGCATGACGTCATGCCTTTGGGTGATTTCCCGGAACCGGACGCAGTGATGGGCCCGGCCGCCGGGCGGCCGGGCCCACCAGTGCGTTTCAGTACGTCACGGGCTCGAGATCGTCCCGCCGTTGGCGACGGTCAGGCTCGAGGTCTCGTGGCAGCTGGCGGGGATGTCCCGCTGCCCCTGGTTGGTGCTGTCGTAGCTGACCCGCCACGAGAACGACCCCGAGGCCGTCTGCGCCGGGGCGTTGCCCGACAGGACGGTCTGCGGCGAGGCGCCGGCGACGGCCTTCGTCGTCGAGAAGGCGCTCGTGCCGTTGCACGTGCCGTTGGTGAAGAACTCGAACGACACCGTCCCGGCCATGGCGCCGCCACCGGTGGCGGACACGGTCACCGAGTCACTCGGCACCCAGGTCTGCGCACTGGTCAGCGACGAGGGCACGGTCGTCACGACGACGTCCTCGTTGGTGTCGTCACACGCGGTGTTGTGCGTCGTGGCGTTGTTGTTGGGCAGGTTGCCGCTGTACGAGGCCGCCCAGTGGTAGGTCCCGGGCGCCGTCGGGACGAACTGAGGTGTCGGGGTCGAGTACGACCCGTTGCCCGAGACGGTCACCGCAGCCGAGGTGTAGGCCACCGTGGTGCAGTTACCCGGCCCGAAGAGGGTGAACGTCACCGTTCCGCCGGCAGCCGCGCCGCCGGTGCCGGTCAGGTTGATGACCGGGTTGGCCGGCTGGGTGGCCAGGCCGCTCAGCGTGGCGCTGTCACTGACCGAGCCACCGAGGATCACGCTCGCACTGGCCGTGGTCGCCAGGGTGGGTGTCACCGGGTTGACGGTGAAGCACTCACCCGCCGAGGAGTCGGACGACCCGGGGATGCCGTTGGCCGTGTCACCGCTGAAGACGGCGCGCCAGCAGTACCGGCCTGCCGAGGTCACGTAGACGATCGGCGACACGACGGTCACGGGATAGGCCGCACCCGTCAGGTTCGTCGAGCCGACCGAGGTCCCGCCGGAGGTGCACAGTCCTGGCGAGTCGACCTTGCACAGGGAGAACGCGACAGAGCCCGCTGGGGTGGAGGTACCACCGGTGAGGCTGACCAGCGCGGAGTCCTTGACGGACACGACACCGGAGCCGATCGACAGGCCACCGGCCGGAATGGCGGTACCATCGCCCTGCTTCGGGGTGGTGACGGTGGTGGAGCTGCAGTTGGTGATCGGCGGCGCGTTCTTGAGGATGGTGTCCTTGTAGTCGGCCGTGTCGGAGTTGCCGGTCACTGTGCTCGGGATGGTGTTGGCGAACACCTTGCAGGCGGTGCTGCCGCCGAAGATGGTCGCGGTCAGGTCGACCGCAGCCTCGCCGCGGAACCCGTCGGCGCTGTACTCCGCCTGGGACACGGCGGCGTTGAGCTGGCTCGGGGCGCTCAGGACGAGGTTGGGCGAGGTGCCCGACCAGGTGCGCAGGAACAGGTCCTTGCTGCCGCCCTGCTGGTCCCACAGGATCATGAAGTCGCCGGCCTTGCGGTTCGCCCACGGGTTGCAGGCGGCGATGAGCTGCGCATCGGTGGCGGTGTCGTAGGCGCAGCCCGCGGGAGCGGCGTTCTGCATGAACTCGTAGGCGATGAAGCCGCTGCCACTGTTGGCATCGCGCTCCCACGCGAAGTACAGCCAGTCGTGCTGCGTGCCGGTGTCACGCTCGGTGTCCAGCCACGCACGACGCAGGTCGACCTGCCCGTTGGGGTTGGTCGTGTCGAGCATCGGCAGTGCTGCGCCGTGGATGACCCCGATCTTCGTGACGTTGGAGTTCTTGGGTCCGAGCTCCTTGACGTTGCCGAACGGGTCGGGGAGCTCGGTGGTGTTGGGATCGGGGATGGTGCCGTCGATGGTGAACGGCCCGTCGGCGGCATACGCCACCTGCGGGAGGGCCACTGCTCCCGCGACGACCAGGCCGGTGATGGCGAGGACCGCCTTCAGGCGCGTCCTGCGTGTGCTCCTGCGTCCGTCCCGTGCGACGGTCATGCGTAGCGCCATGACTCCTCCATTCCTGATGAACCCCAGCCGGATGGGGCTGGGGCAGGACATCGCGTCGGCGGTGTGGACCGCGGCTCCGTCGTCGGGGGAGCCCCCCAGAAGGCGAGAAGGGGGTCCGAGGGCGGTGGGGTCGTCGGGCACGGTCGTCGGGTGCCGGGTCCCACGCTAGGTGCCTCGGGGTGTGTGCGTGACCGCCATATGACGCAGGAGGAAGTGCCCAAAGTGGTTGTTTCAGTAAGAGATTGCGTTGCCCGTGGACCTCTGTGCCGCAAGATCGCCCTGGCCGACTCTCAGGGAACTCCCATCAAACCGGTGACATTTGTCATCGGGTCGGGCCGAGACCCCGGTGTCGAATGAAACGGCTCCACCCGTGGGCGGCCGAGACCCGGCCGGCCCGGCCACCCCGTCCCGGAGGTTTCATGTCCCGTCTGTCGAGATCCACCTGCGCCGCCCTCGGTGCAGCAGCCCTGGTCACCGCAGCATCGGCCGGCTCCGCGCTGGCCGCCCCTGCCGGGCCCCACGCCCTGCCCGGCAGCGTCCCGTCGTGGGCCGTCGCGAAGAACCGTGCCGCGTCCACCGACGCCACCCAGCAGGTCACGTTCCGCGTGTACCTCAACTACCGGGGTGGTGACGCCGCCGCGGCATACGCCAGCTCGGTCTCGACCCCCGGCAGCGCCAGCTACCAGAAGTTCCTGACCCCGGCGCAGTTCCGCGCCAGGTTCTCGCCCGCCCAGGCCGATGTCGACACCGTCTCGTCCTGGCTCAAGACCCAAGGCTTCACCGTCGGAGCACTCCCGGCCAACCACAAGTACGTCGAGGCCACGGGGACGCTCGCCCAGGCAGCCAAGGCGTTCGACACGTCCTTCGCGGAGTACCGCACCGAGGGCAAGACGGTGCGGGGCAACACCACCGCGCTCAAGGTGCCCGCGTCCCTCACCGCAGTGGAGGGCGTGGTCGGGCTCGACGAGTCGCAGACCCTGGCCCGCCAGGACAAGGTGACCCCCGGCCCGGCGCTGTTCCGCAACGCCCAGCCGACCAGCGACTACTGGGGCCAGAAGACGGTGCAGAACACCCCCACCCCCGATGGCACCCCGCTGCCGTCCTCGCCGAGCGCCTTCGCGCCCAAGGGGTATGCCGGGGCGCAGCTCCAGGGCCTCTACGGCATGACCGGGGCGATCGGCTCGGGCAACGACGGACGCGGCGTGACCGTCGGCGTCATCGACGCCTACGCCTCGCCCACGATCCTGCAGGACGCGAACACCTACTCCGCGGCACACGGCCTTCCGTCGCTCAACGGACACTTCACCCAGGTCGTGGCACCGGGCACCTACAACCGCCCGGAGAACCCGAAGCAGGACCCGCAGGGCTGGGCCGGTGAGGAGACCCTCGACGTCGAGGCCGTCCACACGATGGCCCCGGGGGCGGACATCACGTACATCGGTGCCCCGAACAACTACCGCGACCTCGACGCGATCATGAACAAGGTGGTCGACCAGCACCTGGCCGACATCGTCAGCAACTCCTACGGCTACGGCGGTGAGGCCCTCCCGGCCGGCACCATCAAGCCGTCGCTGGACACCCAGATCCAGGCCGCCGCCGAGGGCATCACGCTGTTCTTCTCCTCGGGTGACAGCGCCGACGAGACCGGCGCTGTCGCGGGCGCGACCCCGACGCCGGACTGGCCGGCCTCGAGCCCCTATGTCACGGCAGTCGGTGGCACCAGCGCTGGTGTCTCCCAGTCGAACGGCCGCGTCTTCGAGCTCGGGTGGGAGACCGCCAAGGGCACGCTGAACAAGGCCACGACCACCTGGAACACCCCCGCCTTCCTCTACGGAAGCGGCGGTGGCACCTCGCGACTGTTCGCGCAGCCGTCCTACCAGGCGGGTGTCGTGCCCGGCGCCATCTCGCAGACCTACGGTGGTGGCGCGATGCGTGCGGTGCCCGACGTCGCGGCGCTCGGTGACCCCAACACGGGCATGCTCGTCGGGGAGACCCAGACCTTCCCGGACGGCTCGCAGCACTACTCCGAGTACCGGATCGGCGGCACCTCGCTCGCCTCTCCGCTCTACGCGGGCATGTTCGCGCTGGCCGAGCAGAAGGCCGGACACGAGTTCGGGCTGGCCAACCCGGTGCTCTACGGCGCTCGCAGCTCGAGCATCGACATCACCAAGACCGACCTCGCCACCTACCCCGGTGACGTCCGGTCCGACTACGTGAACGGCGTGGACGCCTCGGCGGGCTACGTCTACAGCGAGCGGACCTTCGACAGCGATGCCGCCCTGACCATCCACGTCCGCCCCGGGTACGACGACGTCACCGGCGTCGGTGTCCCCAACGGGCAGGCGTGGCTTGACGCGGTCGCTTCCTCCTGACCGCCGTGCACCGGCGGGTGGGTCCCTTCACCCGCCCGTCGGTGCTCCACTCCCAGGGAACTCACATGGAACCGGTGACATTTGTCATCGGAGGATGACCCCGCCGCGTTGTCCAATGTGAGTGGCCGCGGTCGCCTCCTCCAGACCGCCGCACCAGTGGTCGGGTCCCCTTCACCCGCCTGCTGGTGCCACCCCCCAGCCGCTCGTGCGGAGAGGGCTGGGGTATGCCGCCCGCTCGCCCAGGCTTCGCGCCAGGGCTGAGCGGGCGGCCTACGTTTCCACCCGAACGGGTGGTCGGAGCTAGCCCATCCGGCTCGCGAACCAGGGCTGGTGCAGGTCGAGGTAGCGCATGTCGCTGACCTGGGCCATCTCGGACTCGAACTCGCGACGACTCTCCTCGGGCATCTCCTTCTGCTCGCCCATCCGTGCCTCGGCCTCGCTCCGGAACGCGATCGTCTCGGTGAAGAAGCCGTCCTCGTCGATGGCGATGGTGCCGCCGATGATCTCGGGCCGCTGCTCCTGGAGCATGTCCATCGGCTGGTCCATGAAGCGCCGGAACCGCTCGGGGTCGCTGAGCCGGCCCTGCATGACCTGCACGAAGCCCGCCTCGTCGGACCCACCGTCGAGGAACATCTGCGCGTTGTCGCAGTCGTGGAACATGACGTCGCCGTCGAAGCACTCCTGCATCTTGGTGAACCACTCACCCTGCTCGGGCCTGGTGGAGTTCCTGGCGGCGGCCTCGCGGCTCTCGAACCGCACCACACCCACGAACTCGCTGTCGTCGGTGATGCCGTAGGTCCCACCCAGCCAGCCCTCGGCCGTCGGTCCCAGCTGCTCGCGCCACTCGTCGGTCAGCCGGTGCATTCGGTCCGCGTCCCGGCACTTTCCCTGGATGATCTGGATGAACACCGCATACCCTCCGCTTCTCTCGCAGGGGCCGCTTCCCAGCGAAGTGGTCCGACTCCCGAAGTTACGCCGGGCGCCGGGCACCGTCACCGGACAAACCGGGCCCTGCGCTGAGCGGTCAGTCGAAGAGGGCGCCGACGACCTCGCGGAAGACCCGCGTGTGCAGGTCGACGTCGTCCCGCGAGGTCTCCGGGCACATCAACGCCATGTTGTGGAACGGCGTCATGAGGATGCCCCGGTTGGCCATCGCGAGGTGCAGGTAGGCGTCGAGGGCGTCGTCGGCCGCCGCCGCGGACTCCTCGCCGGAGCGCGGCGCCGGACGGGCGAAGCGGTACTCCGCCCGGGCGCCGAGCCGGCTGATCGACCACGGGACGTCGAGCTCGTCGAGGGTCTGCTGGACGCCTGTGGTGAAGGCGGTCGCGAGCTCGGTCATGTGCGCGAAGGCGTCGGGCGTCAGCACCTCGCCGAGGGTGGCCCGCATGGCAGCGGTCGAGAGGGCGTTGCCGGCGAGGGTCCCGCCGACGCCGCCCACGTCGACGATGTCGGCGTCGCCCGCGTCGGTGTGTCGGGTGACCGCCTGCGCGACCTCTCGCGACAACCCGTAGGCGCCGCACGGGATCCCACCACCGATGGACTTGCCGATGACCAGGACGTCCGGCTCCAGGGCCCATTCGGTCGTCGCGCCGCCCCAGCCCGCCGAGAAGGTGTGGGTCTCGTCGACCATGAGCAGCGAGCCGTACTCCGTGGCCAGCGCACGCACGCCCTCGAGGAACCCTGGCTCGGGCAGGACGATCCCGATGTTGGTCAGGGCCGGCTCGGTGAGCACCGCCGCCACGTCGCCGTGGGCCAGGGCGGCCTCGACCGACGCGAGGTCGTTCCACGTCGCGACGCGCGTGGTGAGGTCGAGGTCGACCGGGGGCGCGACGTTGCCGGGACGGCTCTGGGCCTTGCCGTCCGGACCGGGCAGCGCGAACGCCTCGTCCACGGACCCGTGGTAGCAGTAGGCGAAGACGAGGACCTTGGGCCGCCCGGTCGCGAGCCTGGCCAGCCGGATGGCCCACCGGTTCGCGTCGGTGGCCGACAGCGTGAAGCTCCACAACGGCATACCGAACCGTCGCTCGAGCTCGGCGCCCACCCACTGGGCGTCAGCGGTCGGGAGCATGGTCGTGATCCCACCGAGCTCGCCGGCACGCTGCTGCACGGCGGCCACGGTCGCGGCGGGGGAGTGCCCCGCCATCGCGCCGGTGTCGCCGAGCGCGAAGTCGACGTAGGTGTGGCCGTCGACGTCGGTCACGCGGTTGCCCGAGGCCCGGTCGAGGTAGAGGGGGAAGCCGCCGGACCACATGTTCATCCACGTCATCGGCACCCGCCCGAACAGGTTGCCCGCCTCCTCGAAGAGGGCGCGGCTGCGTGGGTGCCGTGCGGTGTATGCCGCCTGCTCGCCGTCGAGGAGCGTGGCCAGCCGGGCGCGGTCGAGGTCTGCCATGGGGGACACGCTAGGACCGGGAGGTGGCCGGCCGCACCCGACTGCGGATTCCGTAGGTGGGGGTCTGGGCCGGTGCTGCTCAGCCCTTGACGTAGGAGAGCTTCTCGCAGATGAGCCCGTCCCGGAACCTGATGACGTCCACCCCGCGGATGTGTCCCGGGGCGCCCTGGTCGTCGGTCCAGCTGTAGGACCACCGGACCACGGCCCGGTCGCCCGCGACGAACTGCTCCTCGGTGGAGAAGAGCGGGTTGGTGGTCTCGGCGAACATCTGGGTCCACACGGCGTGGGCCGCACCGGCTCCTTCGTGGCGGACCCCGTCGGGCGCCGGCCCGGTCGCCTCGAACACGCAGTCGGGCGTCATCTCGAGCAGGGCCGCGTCCATGTCGCCGCTCCCGAAGGCGCGCAGGAATCGCGCGGCGCAGGCGTGGTTCGGGCCCCACTCCGAGTCGCGACCGAAGGTGGCGAGCAGGTCGCCCTGGGGTCCGCCGTGCGAGAGGGCTCGGGCGGCCACCGCCCCCGAGTCGCGGTACAGCTCCTCGCGGTCGGTGAACCACCCGGCCACGCCCGCCATGAGGGCCGGGTCGAGGCGCCGGTCGGTCCCCGTGGCGGCTGACAGGTCCCAGGAGTGGATGAGGTGGTCGGCCGCGAGCTGCCACACGTACTCGGACACGTCGGTGTCGCCGAACGAGAGCGGCACCGTGCCACCCCGGGGCAGCCGATCCGCCACGGAGGTCGTGGCTGCCTTCGCCGCGTCGATCGACCTGGCGATGGGTTCGTCGCCGAGCAGGTCGCCGTCCAGGCTGGAGCCCACCTCCTCGATGGTCCCACCCTCCAGGAGGGCGGCCGTCCACAGGTCCTCCGACGTCACGTGGTTCACCAGGTCTCGGACGCTCCACTCGCTGCAGGGGGTGGGGGACTGCCACTGGTCGTCCCGGACGGCGACGACGACGTCGGCCCAGCGCTCGACCGTGCGGTGGTACAGCGTGTTGAGGTCCATCAGATCGCTCCGCTCTCCAGTGCCGTTCGGGTGGCGTCCACCCACCAGTCGAGGTCCGTCCTCTCCCGGGCCCGGATCGCCGGATCCGGGTGCTCGACCGCGTCGAGCGCCTTGTTCCACCCCAGCCAGACCATCGCCGACAGCAGTCCGAGGTGCATGGTGCGGTCGTCGCACGCAGGGCCGGCCGCCGCCCGGTACCAACCGATCAGGTCCTCCCTCGTCGCGTCGACCACCGAGGAGCACCCCGCCACGAACCTGGCGACGTCGAGGGCTCCTGGTCCCTCCGTCGCCATCGCCCAGTCGAGGAGGACGAGGTCGTCACCCTCGAACGCCATGTTGACGGTGGCGAGGTCGCCGTGGGCCAGCGTCGCCGGCGCACGGTGCAGCGCCGTGACGAGCGGCTCGGGGTCGTCGAGCAGCCCGAGCACCGGCTCGGCGACGTCGGCGGGGACGGCGTCCGCGAACAGCTCCCACCCGCGCAGCGCCAGCCGCATGAGCTCGACCTGGTCGACCTGGGCCGCCCTGATCCGACGCGGCGTGAACAGCGTCACGACGAGGTCCAGTGGAGCCAGGCCGGTCGGTGCCTGACCGAGGAAGGTGCGGTGGAGCGAGGCGACCGCCGTCATCGTCCGGGCGGCCTGCTCGGCCGAGAGCCGGTCTGCCCAGCTCAGGACGCGGTCGCCGAGGTCGCGAAGCACGAGCACGGTGCTGTCGCCCTCGACCCACCCGTCCAGCACGGCGTGGCCGACGCCGGGGGGCAGCTGGTCGAGGACGCCGTCGCGCCAGAGGAGGTACTCCCTCGATGGCCCACCACCGGTCATGGCCAGGGTCACGTCGTGCTGCGGGTCGACCCGCTTGACCACGAGCGCACGCCCGTCACGGAGCCGGACCCGCTCCAGGCCCGCTCCGGACTTGCCCACGTGGTCCGAGACCACCGTGCGTTCCACGACGTCGCGCAGGAGGTCGCCCGCTGCCACGACCTCACCGTGGCACCTTCCGCGTCGGCCCGCCATGGCCCGTTGGAGCCACTCGCGCGGGAGTGCCTAGGCTGCCACCATGGCCCGGCAACGCGTACCCGAAGGACCCCCACCCGCGCTGGCCGTGCAGAAGCTGCGGATCCGGTACGCCAAGCGCGGTCGGCTGCGGTTCTCGTCGACGCGGGACTTCCAGCGTGCCCTCGAACGTGCCCTGCGCCGGGCCGGTGTGCCGATGGCGTTCTCGGCCGGGTTCCACCCGCACCCCAAGATCAGCTACGCCAACGCGGCGCCGACCGGGACCGCGAGCGAGGCGGAGTACTTCGAGATCTCGGTGACCGAGCGGGTCGACCCGGAGTCGGTGCGCCGGGCTCTGGACGAGGCGCTCCCCGAGGGGCTCGACGTGCTCGAGGTCGTCGAGGCCGCCCCGGGCGCGCTGGCCGACCGCCTCCAGGGCAGCGACTGGGTGATGGACTTCCCGGGGGTCACCGCCGAGCAGCTCCAGGCCGCTGCCGACCAGCTGCTCGCGCTCGACCGGGTCGAGGTGACCAGGACCTTCAAGACCGGACCCAAGACGTTCGACGTGCGGTCTGCCGTCGTGTCGATGGCCACCGAGCCGTCGGAGCGGCCCGACTGTGCGATACTTCGGGTGGTTGTACGGCACACCACACCGGCCGTACGCCCCGACGACGTCCTGACCGCGCTGCGAGCAGCCACGGAGCTGGCGCCACCGACACCACCCCTGGTGACCCGACTGGCGCAAGGCCCGCTGCGACCCGCAACCGCTGGGGTGGCTGATCCACTGGCTGCCGACAAGGACGACGACGGCGCTTGACCTGGTGCCGCGCGACCTGCGCGAGCCTCGACAGGCGTAGCCCAACCGACTTCCGTGCCGACGGCACCCGCCACCGACACGAGCAACACCGCGCACCACGTGGCCGAGGGGAGAGTCCGATCCGGACTCTCGGTGTGGCCTTCGCCCGTGGGTGACGGAAGGACGCCACGGATGGCCTCCACGGAAGACCTGTTCAACCCCGACTCCTCCTCGCAGGACGCTCCCACCGAGGGCGCTGCCGGGGCCGAGAGCGCCGAGAGCGCTCCGGCGCCCGCCCGCAAGCGCGCCCGCCGCGCCACGAAGAAGGCCTCCGCGCCGGTGGCCCCCGCCGAGGGTGGCGAGGGTGCTACCGCAGCGACCGCAGCGCCCGAGACCACTGAGCCCGCGACCGCTGAGTCGGCCGCGCCGGCCGAGGAGAACGCCCCGGCTCCGAAGACGGCCAAGAAGGCCGCCGCGAAGAAGACCACCGCCAAGAAGGCGACCGCGAAGAAGACCACCGCGAAGAAGACCACCGCCACGAAGGCGACCAAGGCCGCCCCCGCGGACCAGCCCGACGCCGAGTCGAGCGAGGACGCTGCCGCGGCGCTGCTCGCGGGGCCGGCCGACGTGGACGCCGCCGTCGACCCCTCCGCCAGCGAGCCCACGCAGGCTGAGGACGAGGACGAGGTCGAGCTGGACGCCGCCGGGCAGCCCACCGCGGCCACCGTGCCCAGCTTCGGCGTGCTGTTCCAGGCGCCCGACCCGGCTGCGGCCCGCCCGACCCGCCGTCGCGCTGCGACCAAGGCGGCCGGCCCGCCGCAGGTCGCCGCCGTGCCCGCCGACACCACGGACTCCGCGGAGGCCGAGGCCGCCCCCGGCGAGGAGGTCGGGACCGACACGCACGGCACCGAGGACAAGACCCCGGCGCCCCGGCGCCGTCGTGGTCGCGGGGGACGCGGCGCCCAGGCGGACGCCAGCCAGTCCGCCGACGCCGACGACGCCGCAGCCACCGAGCGGGCCGACCTGGACGACCAGGACGACGCGAGCCAGAACCGCGACGACGACACCGACGGTGGCGGCGAGGGCGGTCGCCGTCGTCGTCGCCGCGGGGGCAAGGGCCGCGGCCGTGGTCGCGGTCAGGGCGACGCCGACGCCGCCGCGTCCTCCGACGAGSACGAGGACTCCGGCGCCGACGCCGAGGACGCCGAGGCGTCCGACGACCAGGGCGACGAAGAGGGTTCGTCGAGCCGCCGTCGCCGTCGCCGCCGTCGCAGTGGTTCCTCCGCCGAGGGGGACGACCCGCCCGGCACCGTGACGCGGGTGCGCGAGTCGCGCCGCGACGAGCCGCAGAGCGTCAAGGGCTCGACCCGCCTGGAGGCCAAGAAGCAGCGTCGCCGCGAGGGTCGCGAGGCCGGTCGTCGCCGCACGATCATCACCGAGGCCGAGTTCCTGGCCCGTCGCGAGAGCGTCGAGCGGGTGATGGTCGTCCGCGAGCGCGAGGGCCGCACCCAGATCGGCGTCCTCGAGGACAACGTCCTCGTCGAGCACTACGTCTCGCGCGAGACCAACGCGTCGATGGCCGGCAACGTCTACCTCGGTCGCGTCCAGAACGTGCTCCCGTCGATGGAGGCCGCCTTCGTCGACATCGGCAAGGGCCGCAACGCCGTCCTCTACGCCGGTGAGGTCAACTGGGACGCTGCAGGCCTGGAGAACAACCAGCCCAAGCGGATCGAGAACGCCCTGAAGTCCGGCGACACGGTCCTCGTGCAGGTCACCAAGGACCCGATCGGCCACAAGGGCGCGCGCCTGACCAGCCAGATCTCGCTCCCGGGTCGCTACCTGGTCTACGTGCCCGAGGGCTCGATGACCGGCATCTCCCGCAAGCTCCCCGACACCGAGCGCAGCCGCCTCAAGGGCATCCTCAAGGAGGTCGTCCCGGACAGTGCGGGCGTCATCGTGCGCACCGCCGCCGAAGGGGCCAGCGAGGAGGAGCTGCGCGCCGACGTCGAGCGGCTCACCAAGACCTGGGACAAGATCAAGGCCAAGGCCGACTCCAAGAGCAAGGGCAAGGGCGGTGCGCCGTCCCTGGTCCACGGTGAGCCCGACCTGACCGTGCGGGTCATCCGCGACGTGTTCAACGAGGACTTCACCTCGCTCGTCGTGGCCGGCGACCAGGCCTGGGGAGAGGTCAGCGAGTACCTCGGCGACGTCGCACCCGACCTCGCCGAGCGGCTGAAGAAGTGGACCTCCGAGGAGGACCTGTTCACCCACTACCGGGTGGACGAGCAGATCGCCAAGGCGATGGACCGCAAGGTCTGGCTGCCCTCTGGTGGCTCCCTGGTGATCGACCGCACCGAGGCCATGACGGTCGTCGACGTCAACACCGGCAAGTTCGTCGGGTCCGGCGGCAACCTCGAGGAGACGGTCACCAAGAACAACATCGAGGCCGCCGAGGAGATCGTCCGCCAGCTCCGGCTGCGCGACATCGGCGGGATCATCGTCATCGACTTCATCGACATGGTGCTCGAGAGCAACCGTGACCTCGTCGTGCGACGCCTGCTCGAGTGCCTGGGCCGGGACCGCACGAAGCACCAGGTCGCCGAGGTGACCTCGCTCGGCCTGGTCCAGATGACCCGCAAGCGGGTCGGCTCCGGTCTCATCGAGGTCTTCTCCGAGAACTGCGAGCACTGTGGCGGACGCGGGATCATCGTGCACGCTGACCCCGTCGAGAAGCCGTCCGGCGGTGGCGACGGTGGTCGTGAAAGCGGTCGTGACAGTGGTCGTGACAGTGGTCGTGACAGTGGTGCCAACGGCGGTGCCGGCGGCCAGGCTGCCCGCGGTCGCGGCCGGCGTGGCCGCTCCGGTGCGCCCGGCACGACGCCCGAGCCGGCTCCCCAGCCGGTGCACTCCGGCCCGACGCCGGCACAGATCGCCGCAGCGGCCCACGCCGCCGCACTGAAGTCTGCCGACCACCACCACGACGACGACCTCCACCGCGAGCACGGCGAGCACGACCACGACCACGACCACGACCACGACCACGACCACGACTTCGACGACGTCGCGGGCCAGGACACCCCGGTCGTCGAGGTGCACGAGGACGTCGACCAGCAGCAGCCCCATCAGCCCGACATCGAGCTCGGGGTCGAGCCCGTGGCGGAGTCCGTGGCCGAGGAGACCCCCGAGCAGGAGCAGGCCGCCGAGCCGACGCCCGAGCCCGAGCCGACCCCCGAGCCCGAGCCCGCCCCCGAGCCCGAGCCGACGCCCGAGCCGACCGCTGCCGTCCCCAAGCGGCGCCGTCGGGGCCGGGTCATGGCACCCGCCGGCCCGCCTCGTGCGGTCGCCGGGGAGGACGCCACGTCGGGTGGCGCGGAGGCGGCCTCCGAGCAGTCCTGAGCCGTGCGGCATACCGGTGGGTTGACCGCTGGTGTGCCGCACGACCGCCGGTTTGGTCGGCAAGCCCTCCACCCGGTAATCTTGTTCCTTGGTGCGCCCACCGTCCGGCGTCCGCAACTGTGCTCGTTCCTTCGGGATTCGGTCATGGCGCGGGTAGCTGCCGGCCGGTCCAGACAGAGAGCGCGTGCCGCCCGAAGTAGGAAAGAGAGTTCCACGTGTACGCGATTGTTCGCGCTGGTGGTCGCCAGGAGAAGGTTTCCGTCGGCGATGTCCTCATCATCGACAAGGTCAGCGGCAAGGCTGGCGACAGCATCGACCTGACCCCCCTTCTCGTCGTCGACGGCTCGACCGTGACCAGCGATGCCGACAAGCTCGCCAAGGTCACCGTCAAGGCTGAGGTGGTCAAGGCCGCCAAGGGCCCCAAGATCACGATCATGAAGTACAAGAACAAGACCGGCTACCGCAAGCGTCAGGGCCACCGTCAGCACCTGACCCAGGTCAAGATCACCTCGATCGACGCCTGAGTTTCGGACCAGAGACCCAGAGAAGGCAGGTACTGACATGGCACACAAGAAGGGTGCGTCCTCGACCCGCAACGGTCGCGACTCGAACGCACAGTTCCTCGGCGTGAAGCGCTTCGGCGGCCAGCTCGTCAACGCGGGCGAGATCCTCGTCCGCCAGCGCGGCACGCACTTCCACCCCGGCGACGGCGTCGGCCGGGGCGGCGATGACACGCTGTTCGCGCTGGTCGCGGGCAACGTCCAGTTCGGCACGAAGCGTCGGCGCAAGGTCGTCAACATCGTCCCGCTGGAGACCTCGGACGCCAGCTGAACTTCCGGGCGAAGCAGGAGATCAGAAACTTTCGGTATGCCGCGTGGCCAGGCCACGTGACGCACCGCACCGGAGGGGGCGGGCCCGATACGGGCCCGCCCCCTTCGCACGTCCAGCACGTTTATCGGGTGTAGGGACTTCGTTGCGCTTCACCCGAGAACGCTTCTCGGGTGAAGCGCAACCTTCCCCCTAAACCCGATAAAGGGGGCCGAGTGACGGCCCGCCTAGACTTTCCACCCAGACCACAGAGGAGCCCCCATGACCACGTTCGTCGACCGCGTCGTGCTGCACGTCGCCGCCGGCGATGGCGGACACGGAGTGGCCTCGGTCAAGCGCGAGAAGTTCAAGCCGCTCGGCGGTCCCGACGGTGGCAACGGCGGGCGGGGTGGCAACGTCATCCTGCGGGTCGACCCGAACGTCACCACGCTGCTCGACTACCACCACCACCCCCACCGCAAGGCGACCAACGGCAAGCCCGGCGCCGGTGACGAGCGCAACGGCGCCGACGGCGGCGACCTGGTCCTGGCAGTGCCCGAGGGCACCGTCGTCAAGGACGGGTCCGGGGAGGTGCTGAAGGACCTCGTCGGGCTCGACGGTGAGTTCGTCGTCGCCCGCGGCGGCCGCGGAGGCCTCGGCAACAAGGCGCTCTCGTCGGCCCGCCGCAAGGCGCCCGGCTTCGCCCTGCTCGGCGAGCCCGGCGACGCCCTCGACATCGTGCTCGAGCTCAAGTCCCTGGCCGACGTCGCGCTGATCGGCTTCCCCTCTGCGGGCAAGTCCTCGCTCGTGTCGGTGCTGTCCGCTGCGCGGCCGAAGATCGCCGACTACCCGTTCACCACCCTGGTGCCGAACCTCGGAGTGGTGCAGGCCGGCGAGGGCCGGTTCACCATCGCCGACGTGCCCGGCCTGATCCCCGGCGCCAGCGAGGGCAAGGGCCTGGGCCTGGAGTTCCTGCGCCACGTCGAGCGGTGCTCGGTGCTCGTGCACGTCATCGACTGCGCCACGCTCGAGCCCGGTCGTGACCCCATGACCGACCTCGACGTCATCGAGCGCGAGCTGGCGCAGTACGTGCCCGACGCGACGCTCGGCGGCCGCCCGCTGGCCGAGCGCACCCGCATCGTCGTGCTCAACAAGTCCGACGTCCCCGACGCGCTCGAGCTGGCCGAGATGGTCAAGCCCGACCTCGAGGCGCGCGGCATCGAGGTGTTCGTCGTGTCGGCGGTGGCCCACACCGGGCTGCGCGAGCTGACCTTCGCCATGGCCCGGCACGTCGCCGAGGCCCGCGCCGAGATCGAGGCGGTCGCCGCCGCCACCCCGCAGCGCATCGTCATCCGCCCCAAGGCAGTCGACGACTCGGGCTTCACGGTGATCCGCGAGAACACCGCCGACGGTGAGGTGTTCCGCATCGAGGGGGAGCGTCCCACCCGCTGGGTCCGCCAGACCGACTTCTCCAACGACGAGGCCGTCGGCTACCTCGCCGACCGGCTCGGCCGGGCCGGCATCGAGGAGGCGCTCTTCAAGGCCGGAGCCGTCGCGGGGGCGACCGTGCTCATCGGGCCCAAGGACAACGCGGTGGTCTTCGACTGGGAGCCCACGCTGGTGGCCGGCGCCGAGCTGCTCGGCGCCCGGGGCACCGACCTGCGCCTCGACGAGGCCACCCGCCCGACCCGTGACGACAAGCGGGCCGACTATGCCGAGCGCCGGGTCGCCCGGACCGTCGCCCGCGACGAGCTGGCTGCCGAGCGGCGGGCCGGCCACTGGGCCACTGCGAAGGACGAGGACACCGAGGAATGAGCGCGGCGGCATGAGCGGGGTTGACCGCCGGGGCGACGTGGCGCGCGCCCGGCGCCTGGTGGTCAAGATCGGCTCCTCCAGCCTGACCGACGTCGGCGGAGGAGCGCTCGACGAGCAGCGGCTCATCGCCCTCGTCGACGTGCTCGCCAAGCGCCGGAACGCCGGCCAGCAGGTCGTGCTGGTGTCCTCGGGTGCCATCGCCGCGGGCATCGCACCGCTGGGGCTGACCAAGCGGCCGTGGGACCTCGCGACGCAGCAGGCGGCCGCCAGCGTGGGGCAGGGAGCCCTCGTCGCGGCCTACCAGCGCGCCTTCGGTGCCCACGGGCTCACGGTGGGTCAGGTGCTGCTCACGGCCGACGACGTGACGCGCCGCTCGCACTACACCAACGCCCGCCGCACCCTCGACCGGCTGCTGGAGCTCGGGATCGTCCCGATCGTCAACGAGAACGACACCGTGGCCACGCACGAGATCCGGTTCGGCGACAACGACCGGCTGGCGTCGCTGGTGGCCCACCTCGTGCACGCCGACGGCCTCGTGCTGCTCACCGACGTCGACGCGCTGTACGACGGGCCGCCGACCAAGGCGGGCAGCAAGCGCGTCCCCACCGTGGTCGGGGGCGCCGGGCTCGACGACCTGGTCATCGGTGGCACCGGCTCGAGCGTCGGCAGCGGCGGCATGGTCACCAAGGTCGAGGCGGCGTCGATCGCCAACGCCGCCGGCATCACGACGGTGCTGACCAGCGCCGAGCAGGTCGAGCAGGCGCTCGCGGGGGAGGACGTCGGCACGGTCTTCGTCCCGACCGGCTCCAAGCGCACCTCCCGCAAGCTGTGGCTGGCGCACGCGACCACCCCGATGGGCCGGCTGCTGCTCGACCCGGGAGCCGTCCGCGCGGTGACCGAGCGCCGGACGTCCCTGCTCCCGGCGGGGATCACCGGCGTCGAGGGGACGTTCTCCGACGGCGACCCGATCGACCTCTGCGCGCCCGACGGCCGGGTGATCGGCCGCGGGCTCGTCAACTACACCTCCGCCGAGCTGCCGGGGATGCTGGGCCGCTCGACGCGTGAGCTCGCCAAGGAGCTGGGCCCGGAGTACGAGCGCGAGGTCGTCCACCGCGACGACCTCGTGATCCTCTAGCCGGCGCCCGAGGTATGCCGCGGGCCCGGGTCAGCGGGCGGGCGGCCCGATCGTGCGCGCCGAACCCTGCACGACCAGGTGCCCGTCGGCCAGGCTGAGCACGGCTCGGTCGCCGAGCATGCGCTGAATTGGCACGTCGATGGTGCGCACGGCACCGATGGCCGCGCAGGCGATGTCCTGGCCGCTGGGCTCGCGCGGGACCTGGAGCACCGCGACGACGACGGCCTGGTCCGACTCGAACGCCTGGCCGCGGTAGTCAGCGCCGCACGCGCCCGGCTCGTCCGGTGCCCCGGTGAACACCACCCTCAGGGCGCGACCGCCCAGGGCGAGCTCGAACGACTCCGCGGGCACGCCGTCCCCGGGTGCCTGCGTCCAGTCCAGTGGGGTCTGGACGAGAGCTGAGACGGGCACCGCCACCCGGAGCAGGGTCACCTCGGTGCCCTCCAGGGCGAACCGCCAGGCCGGCACGGTGACGGTCCCTGCGGAGGTCCGCACGTCCATCGTGGTCAGGACCGCACCCGTGACCCGCAGGTCGGTGCACCCGCCGCAGTCGCTGCGCCGAGCCGTCATCGCGGCGAGGACGTCGCCGGCCCCGCTGACGCTCGTCGAGACGCCTCCCACGGTCCCGTCGAGCACTCGTCCGGGCCCGGGGGCGCCGGGCAGCGGGGCGAACTGCACGAGGTGACCGGTCAGCCAGGCCAGCTTGTTGTTCTCGCCGACGGCTGGCGCCCAGTCGCCGTCCTGCTGCTCCAGCTGGTCGCCGAGGTCCAGGGCGCCTGAGTCGCTGGCCTTCCGGGCGTCGGCGTACCGGTCGAGCATCAGGGCCGCGCGGTGCGCCCTGTCCTCCTGGTTCATGGTCGGCGAGGGCGAGCCCACCGTCCCGGGGCCGCCCACCGACCCGCAGGCGGCGGCCAGCAGCGTGGCGGCCAGTACGGCCACGAGGGCGGGGGAGTGCCGACTCATACCCGGTGAGACGTTCGCCACTGGCGAAAGGTTGCGGGCCAGGCCCAGGCGGTTCAGGGCAGCCGGGTGACGTCGAACTGCATCTGCGGCTCGGCGATGGTGGCCTGCGACTGGACCAGCTGGAGCTCGCGCTCGCCAGACTCCAGCGTGGTGGCCAACAGGTCGAAGACGCTGCTCGCCGTGCGGGCCAGGGCCAGCGCGGGGTCGCCGGTGGCGAGCAGGTGGGCGGTGAACAACGCTGCCGTCACGTCTCCGGAGCCGTTGGCCTTCAGGGGCAGCCGCGGCGTCTGCACGATCCACGCGCCGTCGTCGGTGACCGCCATCATCTCGATCGTGTCAGCCGGCGCGTCAGGTCGTTCGACGCTGGTCACGAGGACGACCGAAGGCCCCATCGCCCTGACCAGCTCGACGGACGCCAAGGTCTCCTCGACGGTGTGCGGCTCGGTGCCGGTGAGGAAGCCGAGCTCGAACTGGTTGGGCGTGATGAGGTCGGCGGCCGGCACGACGCGCTCGCGCAGCAGGACCGGGATGGCCGGGTGCACGAAGCAGCCGCTCCTGGCGTTGCCCATCACCGGGTCGCAGGCGTAGATGGCGGCGGGGTTCGCAGCCTTCACCCTCGCGACGGCATCGAGGATGACATCGCCGATGTCCTCGCCGCCCTGGTAGCCGGACAGCACCGCGTCCACCCCCGGGAACGCCCCGCGCTCCTCGACGCCCCGGATCACGGCGCGCACGTCATCGGCGGGCAGCAGCGGGCCGCGCCACTCGCCGTACCCGGTGTGGTTCGAGAAGTGCACCGTGTGCACCGGCCACACCTCGACCCCGAGGCGCTGGAGCGGGAAGACGGCGGCGCTGTTGCCGACATGGCCGTACGCGACCGAGGACTGGATCGACAGGATGCTCACCCACGCATTCAACCAGTGCTGCTCCACCGAGCGACCCGCCGAGGGTCGCCCGACGTGCTGATCGGGGCGCTATGCCGTGCCCCGCCCTGAGGGGCAGGGTGCGGCGCCGGGGTGGACAGCGCCCCACCCTGAGGGGCACGGCATAGCCGCTCGAGGGTGCGGTGTCCCGGGTGGTCGTCCGCGAGGTGGTAGCCCGCCGCTTCCGGTCACGGCGCGGCATACCCTTGGAGCATGGCTGAGATCGACCCCGCCGCCGTCGAGCAGGTGGCCACCGCCGCGCGCGCCGCACGGGTGGCCTCGCGCCGCCTGGCGCTGCTGTCCCGCGCCGACAAGGACGCCGCGCTGCTCGCGCTGGCCGACGCCCTCGACGCGGCCACCGACCGCATCGTCGCCGCCAACCGCGACGACCTCGAGCGCGGACGCGAGTCCGGTATGCCGCAGGGTCTGCTCGACCGGTTGGCGCTCGACCCGCAGCGGGTCGCCGACGTGGCCCAGGCGCTGCGCGCCGTCGCCGCGCTGCCCGACCCGGTGGGGGAGGTGGTGCGTGGCTCGACGCTGGCCAACGGCCTCCAGATCCGTCAGGTCAGGGTGCCGATGGGTGTGGTCGGCATGGTCTACGAGGCCCGCCCGAACGTCACCGTCGACGCGGCCGGCCTCGGCCTGAAGTCCGGGAACGCCGTCATCCTGCGAGGGGGTTCGGCGGCGGAGTCGACCAACCGGGCGCTGGTCGACGTGATGCGCACCGGTCTGGAGGCCCAGGACCTGCCCGCCGACGCGATCACGCTGCTCGAGGGTGGCCGCGACGCGGTCCGCGCCCTCCTCACCGCCCGCGGGCTGGTCGACCTGATCATCCCGAGAGGTGGGGCCGGGCTGATCCAGACCGTCGTCACCGAGTCGACCGTGCCGGTGATCGAGACCGGCATCGGCATCGTCCACGTCTACGTCGACGCGGCCGCCGACCTCGACAAGGCACTCGCCATCACGGTCAACGCCAAGACCCACCGCCCGAGCGTCTGCAACGCCGCCGAGTCCTTGCTCGTGCACGAGGCCGTCGCGGCGGACTTCCTGCCCAAGGTGCTCGCCGAGCTGTCCGGCGCCGGGGTGGCCCTCCACACCGACGACGCCTCCGGCGCCGCGGCAGAGGCCGCCGTCGTGCCGCACGAGGCCGCGACGGAGCAGGACTACGGCACCGAGTACCTCGCGCTCGAGATGAGCGTCCGGGTCGTCCCCGACCTCGACGCCGCGCTCGAGCACATCCGCACCTACAGCTCCGGGCACACCGAGGCGATCGTGACCGAGGACCGCGCGGCCGCCCGGCGCTTCACCAACGAGGTCGACTCCGCCGCCGTGATGGTCAACGCGTCCACCCGGTTCACCGACGGTGGGGAGTTCGGGTTCGGCGCCGAGATCGGCATCTCCACCCAGAAGCTGCACGCCCGGGGCCCGATGGCCCTCCCCGAGCTGACCACCACGAAGTGGATCGTCGAGGGCGACGGACAGGTGCGCGCCTGACCCGGCTGCGCGGCATACCGGGGGCTGGTCACGCGGGTCCGCGGGAAACTGGCAGGATGAGCGCCCGTGGAAGGCACTGAGTAGCTTGAAAGGCACGTAGCTTGGAAGGCACCGAGGTCCGCAAGCTGGCCGCGCTCGAGGATGCCCACTGGTGGTACCGCGAGCGGCGCCACCTGTTGGGCCGGATGATCGACGGGCTCCGCCCCGGCACGGCGCTCGACATCGGCGCGGCCGGTGGGGGCAACACGCGCGTGCTGCGCCGGGCCGGCTGGTCGGTCAGCGCCCTCGAGTACGGAGCGGACGGGGCCGAGGTGGCCGCCGAGCGCGGCCTCTCCGTGGTGCGCGGGGACGCCACCGCGCTGCCCGTCGCCGACGCCAGCCTCGACCTGGTCGTGGCGTTCGACGTGCTCGAACACATCGTCGACCACGACACCGCCGTGTCGGAGGTGCGCCGGGCCCTGCGTCCCGACGGGATGTTCCTCATCGCCGTGCCGGCCGACCCCAAGCTGTGGTCGGACCACGACGTGGCGGTCGACCACGTGCGCCGCTACACCCGCGCCACGCTGCGTGCGGTGCTGGAGCGCAACGGGTTCGAGATCACGTCGATGACCTCGTGGAACGTGCTGCTGCGTCCCGTCGTCGCGCTGCGGCGACGCAAGGCGAGTGGCTCCGACCTGGAGACCGTGCACCCCATCGTGAACCTGGGGCTGCGCGCGATCGTGACGGTCGAGCGCTACCTGCCGGTGCGGGCTATGCCCGGGGTGACGCTGATGGTGAGGGCTCGTCCGCGGCGGTGACCGGCCCGGTGAGAGAGTCGTAGGCGACGAAGTAGGTCGGGCGGGCCTGCAGCTGCGCGTACATCCGGCCGACGTACTCGCCGAGGATCCCCACACACAGCAGCTGGACCGCACCCACGCCGGCGACCGCCACGACCGTGGACGTCCACCCCGGCAGGGTGTGGCCCAGTGAGGCGGCGACCAGTGCGTAGGCGAGCAGGATCAGCGCCGCGAGGCCGCCGAGCAGGCCCAGCCAGGTGGCGGCGCGCAGGGGAGCGGTGGAGAAGCCGGTCACGCTGTCGAGGGACAGCCGGATCATCTTCGACAGCGGGTACTTCGAGCTGCCGGCCGCGCGCTCGTCGCGCCGGTAGGTGACCGAGCTCGAGGGGAACCCCAGGGCCGGGACCACGAAGCGCAGCACGCGGTGGTGCTCCGGCAGCGAGTTGATGGCGTTGACGGTCGCCCGCGACATCAGCCGGTAGTCGCCGGCGTCGACCTGGGCGTGGGTGCCCGACAACACGCGGATCAGCCGGTAGAAGGCCTTGGCGCTGAGCCGCTTGAAGGCCGAGTCGCTGGAGCGGTCGGAGCGCACGCCGTAGACGACGTCGACCCGCTGGGCGCGGGCCTGGGTGAGCATTTCGGGGATCACCTCGGGCGGGTCCTGCAGGTCGGCGTCGAGGGTGACCACGTAGTCGCCGCGGGCGCTCGCGAGTCCGGCCGAGATCGCGGCCTGGTGACCGGCGTTCGCGCGCAACCGGACGATCCGCAGCTGCGGCCAGTCACGCATGAGGCGCTGCAGGACCGCGGGCGACAGGTCGTCGCTGCCGTCGTCCACGGTGATCACCTCGTAGGCGGCACCGAGCCCGTCCGCCACGGGTCGCAGCCGTGCGGCGAGCAGGGGCAGGACGTCTTCCTCGTTGTACACGGGGATGACGATGCTGAGCTCGGGGGGCATGCCCCAAGGTTACGGGGATCTGCGGTCCCAGCCGGGATCCAGGGCGCGCGTCAGCCCGTGCACAAAGGTGAGGGCCCCTCGAAGTATGAGTTCGAGGGGCCCTCGGTGGAGATCCTCCCGGCCGCTGGCAGAACCAGCTGCTGGGTGGATCGCCGGGTGCGGAGTCCGGCGCCACCGAGGTGGTGCCCTGTCCGCTGCGGGAAACCGTGCCGCCGAAGCGGCCTGGTCTCCCACGTGCGGGTCCTGACGTCACCGAGGTGACGGCACTTCCCACGGTGCGGGGGTCGATCACCACCGAAGTGGTTCACGGCTCCCACGAGTGGTGTCGGTTTCCCCACCGAGGTGGGTCTGTTGTCGGCCACGGGGTGCGGGCTGTCCGGTCACCGAAGCGACCTGACGACCCACCAGCGGGCTTCGTCCTCACCGAGGTGACGGCGACCCCCACTGTGTGGTGCAGCTCCTTGGGCCGGCGAACCGCCCCACGATGCTGCCCCGGTCGATCGCCCACGCCCCCCGGCGAACCGGGTGTTGTGGCCACTGCGACGGTGGCGCCCTGGTGTGCTCCGGCGAACCGGTGCACCCCACGACGATGCGATCTGGTCAACGGGCCCGGCGTTCCTCCGCGGCGTCGCCCGCGAACCTGTCCGCCCGAAGGCTTCGAGGACCTCGTCCGAGCGAACCCGGTCGAGGCGGTCGTCCGTTATCCGGTTGACCTGTGCCCCTGTCTCGCGGCCGTCCCGAGTCTCCTCGTTTCGACCCTCCGACCGGAGCGCGTAGGAGATTTCTAACGGCCCGATCCGTTGTGCCGCAATAGGTTTCGCGCACCTTTTTCTGTCCACGGGTTTCCCACACCCTTGTCCACACCCGAGCGTGCGCAACGCACAGGTTGTGCACACCCCTGTGCACAACATCCGTGGACAGTGGGGGCTTGCGCGGCCCGACGGCGATGGTCGCGGGGAGGGGGTCGGCGGCAGGTACGCTGTGGGGCATGTCGTCGTCTGCCTTCACCCTGGTCGCTGCCGCCGAGGAGCACACCCGCGAGCTGCCGATGTCCCCCTATGCCATCGGGGCCATCGCCATGCTCTCGTTCCTGGCCCTCCTGGGCGTGCTGTGGTTCTTCCGAGGCGTGGCGACCAAGATCGCGACCGGCCAGGGAGCCCACGGCACGCACGCCGCGGCCGGCCGCCACGACGCCCACGACGCCCACGCCGGCCAGCAGGGCAGTCACCACTGACCATGCGCCTCGGAGTGATGGGCGGGACGTTCGACCCGATCCACCACGGTCACCTCGTGGCCGCCTCCGAAGTCCAGACCCGGTTCGGGCTCGATGAGGTCGTCTTCGTGCCCACCGGTCAGCCGTGGCAGAAGGACGAGCGCGAGGTCAGCCCGGCCGAGCACCGCTACCTGATGACCGTCGTCGCCACCGCCTCCAACCCCCGCTTCACCGTGAGCCGGGTCGACATCGACCGCCCCGGACCCACCTACACGATCGACACCCTGCGCGACCTGCGCACCGAACGGCCCGATGCCGAGCTGTTCTTCATCACCGGCGCCGACGCGCTGGCCCAGATCCTGTCGTGGAAGGACGCCGACGAGCTGTTCGACCTGGCCCACTTCATCGGGGTCACCCGACCGGGCTACGTCCTGTCGGAGTCAGGCCTCCCGGCCGACCGGGTCACCTTGCAGGAGGTGCCCGCGATGGCGATCAGCTCCACCGACTGCCGGGCGCGTGTCGAGCGCGCCGAACCCGTCTGGTACCTCGTGCCGGACGGCGTCGTCCAGTACGTCAACAAATACCGCCTGTATGCCGCCGGCTCACCCGCCGGCGCACCGGCACGAACGTAGGAGAGCAGTGCCCGCCACCGAACGATCCCTTGACCTGGCCATGACGGCCGCCAAAGCAGCAGACGACAAGCTCGCCACCACGGTGGCCGGCATCGACGTCAGCGAGCAGCTCGCCCTGACCGATGTCTTCGTCATCGTCTCGGCGAGCACCGACCGACAGGTCGGCGCCATCGTCGACGAGGTCGAGGACCAGCTCCGCGAGAAGGGCGCCAAGCCGATCCGCCGCGAGGGCGAGCGGGACGGCCGTTGGGTGCTGCTCGACTTCGGCGACATCGTCGTCCACGTCCAGCACGACGAGGAGCGCGAGTTCTACGAGCTCGAGCGGCTCTGGAAGGACTGTCCCGAGATCGACCTCGGCGTGCCCAAGCGCCGGGACGCATGACCGCTGCGCGGCGCGTCCTGCTGGTCCGCCACGGCGAGACCGACCACAACGCCGGCGGCGTCTGGCAGGGACAGCTCGACACCCCCTTGTCCGACCTCGGGGTGGCGCAGGCCCGCGCCGCGGGCCGGGCCATCGCGGCATACCGGCCCACCCGGGTGATCGCCTCCGACCTGGCGCGGGCGGCCGTCACGGCCCAGCACGTGGCCGAGGCGGCCGGGGTGCCGCTGGTCCTCGACCCGCGCTGGCGCGAGATCCACGTCGGGCAGTGGCAGGGGCTGCACACCAGCGAGGTGCGCGCCCGGTATGCCGACCTGC
Organism: Pedococcus sp. P5_B7; assembly: GCF_054049895.1. NCBI lineage: Bacteria > Bacillati > Actinomycetota > Actinomycetes > Micrococcales > Intrasporangiaceae > Pedococcus > Pedococcus sp. P5_B7. The sequence goes on along the minus strand of NZ_JBFULM010000002.1, from coordinate 333,093 downwards.
TGGCCGAGATGGACCGTGCCGACATCCGTCGCGGCGTCGACGGCGAGACGTTGGCCGAGGTCGGCGCTCGCGCCGGGGAGTCGCTGCGCGAGGTGCTGGACGGCCTCGGCGACGACGAGTGCGTCGTCGTGGTGGCGCACGGCGTCTCGAGCCGGGCGGCCATCGCCGACCTGCTCGGGCTCGACCAGCACCTGGCCACCCACGCCCTGGCGACGATGGGCAACTGCCACTGGGCCGAGCTCAGGCAGAGCCGCATCGGGTGGCAGCTGGGCGCGTGGAACGCCCACGCCTGAGCCCGTGGTCGTCGGCCCACCCGCCGATTTGGTGAAACAGGTGGGTCACTGGGTAAACTTCCGCAGTCCCCTCCGGGGGACATCCCCCTCGGGAGATCCGGGGCTGTGGCGCAGTTGGTAGCGCACTTCCATGGCATGGAAGGGGTCAGGGGTTCGAATCCCCTCAGCTCCACAAACGAAAGAAGACCAGACACGCTTTTCCGTCTGGTCTTCTTTCGTTTCTGGATGTGTATGGGACTGGCCGGTCAGAGGGGCGTGGGGGCGGTGATGGTGCGCAGGAGGCTGACCACCTGGTCTTCGAAGTCGGTGGGCCCGCCCTCGGCCTTCGTGGCGAACCGCGTCTCGCCCAGCCGCAGCCGCGACCGGTCCGCGGCGTCGAGCTGGCTACCCGTGTAGACCAGCAGCGGCAGTGACCGCAGCCGTTCGTCACGGCGCAGCTCTTCGACGACCTGGTAGCCGTCGATGTCGGGCAGTCCCAGGTCGAGCACCAACAGGTCGGGGGGGACCGCGCGGATCATGGCCAGCGCCTGCGCTCCGGTGTGCGCGACGCGGGCGTGGACGCCCTGCTCACTGAAGAAGGCCAGCAGGACCTCACCGAGGGCCTCGTCGTCCTCGACCACGACGACGCTCGTGGTGGACCCTTTCCCGAGGGCGTGGCGGAGCGAGCCCATCAGGGCACCCTGGTCGATGGGTTTGGTCAACCAGGACGAGGCAGCCGGGACGGCGATGTCGTCCGGGGCCAAGGCACTGAGGATGACGATGGGGATGTCGGTGGTCGCAGGGTCGGCGCCGAGGGCGGCGATGGTCTCCCACCCCGACATCCCGGGCATCCGCAGGTCCATCAGGACGACGCTGGGGGTGTGGCGAGCCGCCAGGGACAGCGCTTCGGGGCCACTGTGGGCGCGCAGCGTGCGGTACCCGTGGGCCTCCACCATGGCGGCCAGGACCTCGACCGTGTCCGGGTCGTCGTCGCAGATGAGGATGGCCCCGGTGGGCAGTGTCCCGGTGGTGATGTCCGCACTGGGGGCGGGGACGGGGGGCAGCGTGAACGAGAACGTCGTCCCCTGTCCCGGGCTGCTGGTGGCCCAGATCCGTCCGCCGTGCTGCTCGACGATCGCGCGGCAGATGGGCAGGCCGAGACCGGTGCCGCCCTTGGCGCGGGTGTCGGAGGCGTCCGCCTGGGCGAACCGGTCGAAGACGGACTCCAGCTTGTCGGACGCGATGCCCGCGCCCTGGTCGGTGACGGTGAACAGCACGGCGTCCACGCCATCCGGCTCGGACCGGGCTGGTCCGGCCGACACGGTGACGGTCCCACCCTCCGGGGAGAACTTCACCGCGTTGCTGAGCAGGTTCGTCAGGGTCTGCGCGACCCTGTCGCGGTCGGCGAGAACGACGCTGTCCATCGGCGTCGCCACCAGGGTGACGCCGGCGCCGTCGGCCATCGCGCGCATCTCCTCGATGGCGGCGCCGACCACCTCTGCGGCAGGCAGGTGGACCACGTCCAGCTCGAGCTTTCCCGCGGACATCTTCTCCACGTCGAGGATGTCGTTGATGAGGCGGACCAGGCGCTGCGAGCTGTTCAGGGCGACGTCAGCCATCCGCTGCGCCTTGGGCGGGAGGGTGCCCACGGCTCCGCCGGCCATCAGGCCCAGCGCGCCACGGATCGACGTCAGTGGCGTACGCAGCTCGTGGCTGATGACCGCGACGAACTCGTCCTTCATCCGCTCGACCTCGCGCTGGTCGGTGATGTCCTGCACCGTCCCGACCAGCCGGACCACGGTCCCGGAGTCGTCGCGCACCGCCCGTCCCATCGCACGGACATCGCGGACCGCACCGTCGGGGCGCACGATGCGGTACTCGGAGTGGACGTCGCCGGGCGTGGCGGCGGCCTGGTCCTGGGCGCGGACGACATCGGCCGCATCGTCGGGGTGGACGCGGGCGGTGAACAGCTCCGCGTGGTTGCCCTTGGTGTCCGGGTCGACGCCGAGGATGCGGTAGAACTCGGCGCTCCACTGGGTCTTCCCGGTCGCCAGCTCCCACTGCCAGCTGCCGATGTGGGCCAGCTGCTGGGCATCCTGCAGCTCGTCGTTGCTGAAGGCGAGCCGTTCGGCGTTCTCCTCGACGCGGCGCAGCAGGACCTCGTTGCCGACGCCCACCCGGTAGAGGGCCAACGCGAGCACGAGCAGGGCGCCCAGCGTGGCGGCGGCGATGATGGACGTCCAGCGGATGGCGGTCTCCTGCCGCGCGTCGGCGGCCCGGTGCGCGGCGCCGGCCTCGGTGGCGAAGGCGGCGGTCAACGTCGCCTGTCGCTGCGTCAGGTCGTCGAAGGCGGCATCGAAGGCAGGGTGCTCCTCGCGGGCGCGAACGGGCGAGACGGTGGCGAGGTCGGTCAGCCGGACCGCCTCGGCGGCGTAGGCCCTCAGGGGGGCGTCGAGGGCGCGCACGCGCTCGGCGACGGCTGGCGTGAGCTTCATCGCGGTGAGGCGGCGCAGGTCGTCCTCGAGCCGGGCGACGTGCGAGCGGGTGCGGACCGCGAGCTGCTCTCCGGTCTCGTTGTTGCCCTCGAAGCCTTCGAGCGACTCCAGCACATCGCTGTGGATGGTCGCGTACATCAGGTCGGCATCCTGCTGGTACTGCTGGGCCGTGAGCAGACGATAGGACATCGCATGCGAGCGCTCCACAGCCGCGAACCCCGTCAGGGCGGTCGTCATCACCAGCAACGGGAGCACCACTGCGGCGACCGCGGCGATCAGCAGCGCCCTGCGCAACGGCAGCCCGGCCAGCGGGTCACCCGCACTGAACCGGGGGCCCTTCACGACCAGCCCAGCATCTCGGCCAGGGTGGCGGGCAGGAGCATCGGGTTGAACGGTTTGCCCAGCACGCCGACGACGGGCAGCGCGGACAGGTCTGGGTGCCCCTTTCCCTGCGACTTCGCGGTGAGCAGGATGACGGGGATGTGGGCCGTGGCCGGGTTCTGGCTCAGCGCGACCGCAGCGGTGGTGCCGTCCATGCCGGGCATCATCACGTCCATGACGATGGCGTCCGGTCGCTCGCTGACCGCCAGCTCCAGCGCCTCCAGGCCGCTGCTGGCGGTGCGCACCTCCCAGCCGCCCACCGCCTCAAGGCTCATCTGGGCCACCTCGCGGATGTCCTCGTCGTCGTCGACGAGGAGGATCCGGCGGGGGCCGGCCGCGCTCAGCACCGCATCGGCAGGCTCGGCGTCGCTCATCGGGTGCGCTGGTCGCTGGGTGCTTTCGGCCTCATGGGCCCCAGTCTGCCCTCATTCGTCCGGCACCACGCCCCGAAAGCGCCCGCCACCCCGGGGTGAGTCGCGCAGGGGTTCCGTCGTCGCAGGTCAGGGCGTACGTTGACCGGGTCGCCAGCCGGTCCGGGACAGCCTCAGAGGGGAAATGAACATGCGTCGTCCGATCGCCACCGTCATCACCGCACTGGTCGCAGCAGGGGCCACCTCGGTCGCCCTGGCCCTTCCGGCCGGCGCCATCAACAGCTACAACGCGGCCCCCGCGCCGGAGCGCACCGAGGTGGGCGCCTTCGTCGCACTGTGGGACAACACCGGTGACGGGGTGCCGGACCGGTTCGACTGGGTCTGCAGCGGCGCCATGGTCGACGACGACACCTACCTCACGGCCGCACACTGCACCGACGACTGGCCGGCGGGCACCCGGTTCTTCGTCTCGCTCGAGCAGGACTTCCAGACCCTGATCGACACGCACCACACCCTGCCAGCCTCCGCACAGGCCGCCCTGTTCCTGGCCAACGGGTGGGTCGTCGAGGGTGACACCCACCAGGACCCCGCCTTCCCCGGCAACTCCGCCGACGCCCACGACATCGGTGTCATCGACTTCGCCGAACGAGCCGTGACTCCCCAGGACGTCTGGGACTTCACCCCGGCGACGTTGCCCACTGCCGGCCAGCTCACCCAGCTGGGCAGCCGGGCCCTGGACGCCGCCGACTGGTGGGCCGTCGGGTACGGCACCGAGGAGGCTGCGCGCGGACCGGGCGGACACACCCACCCCGGTGGTGGGGTGCGGATGAAGGGCATGGAGGACTTCAACGCCCTCAACAAGACGTGGGTCCGCTTGGCGATGAACCAGTCCCGCGGCCTCGGCGGGGCGTGCTACGGCGACTCCGGCGGCCCGAACTTCGTCCAGCTCGGCGGCCGGCTGGTGCTGGCGGCCACCACCATCACCGGTGACGTCCCCTGCTACGCCACGAACGTCGCCTACCGGGTCGACACGCCCGGCGCGAGAGCCTTCCTGGCGCCCTACGTCGCTCTGCCCTGAGCCCGCCGGCTGAAGAAGCCGTTCGAGCTCGGGCGCGTCCGCGGCATACGGTCGGTCAGTCCTGCCGTGGCGAGCCGCGGCCTTCGCGGTCGGGGGACGACAGCCCGAGCGCAGCGTCGATCTCGGCCTGGCTCAGCGTGTGTCCGGCCACGGCTGCGGCCGCCATCACCTCGCCGAGCAACGCGATCTCGTCGGCGAGGGCCGTGTCGACCAGCGGCTCGCCGGGATCGGTGGGGACCATGAGCGTGGTCCTCTCCAAGGGCTGGGCAACCGGGACCGAGGTCCCGGGCGACGCGTCCCCGCTCCACGTCTGTGGTTCGGTGTCACCGGCACCTGCGGGGCCACAGGTGGGCCGGGTCGGCTTCGGTGGGTGGCTTTCCGCCCTCACCCTCGATGGTGTGGTGCCCGGTCGTCACACGCCATAGCCCATCCGTGTCATCTGTCGTCGGCGAGCGGGCCGGCCAGGACGAGCGGGCCGCCCAGGACGAGCGGGCCGGCCAGGACGGGCGGGCAGGCTAGAGCCAGGTATGGATGCGCACGGTCGTGCCGGTCTTGCCGGAGCGGACCTGGACCAGGTCGCAGAGCTGGTGGGCCATCCACAGCCCGTGGCCGAACTCGTCCGCCGACGCCGGTGGGAGGCGTCCCTCCATCGGGTCGACGATGCGGCCGACTCCGCGCACCTCGCAGACCAGTGCGTGGTGCTCCTCCCAGATGCGGAGCTCGCTGGCCCCGCGACCGTGCCGCACGCTGTTCACGGCCACCTCGTGGACCCCCAGGACGAGGTCGTCGGTCCGCTCGACGTCCACCCCGGCAGACGACGCGTAGGCCCGGACGTCGGCGCGGACCTCCGCGTAGTCGTCGGCGCCGAACGACCGGTGCGAGACCACCACCTGGACCTGGGTCCGCGGCAGCTCGGCCTTGAACATCTTCCGAAGATGGTGCACTCCGCCGTACGTGGTGCTGCCGCGGTGGGTCTCGACGTCGAGCACCACGGGATGGGACCGGTGCGCCTCCGCGAGCACGTCGTCGGGCAACGTGGCGGTGTCGTACGGGCACATCAGCCACAGGGGAGTGTCCGTGTCGACGGCCAGGTTGAGCAGCGCCTCGTGCATCTGGCACTCGGCGAGCTCGGCGAGCCGACGGCCCTTCCAGATCGGCTCGCCGATGCCGCGCACCGGTTGTCCCGGATGCTGGTCGGTGAAGAGCCGCCAGGCCGGGATGATCCGCGCCGGGTTCGCCCCCAGTCGAGCCATGTCGACGAACCTGACCTGGGCCGCATCGCCGTCCAACGCGTCGCGCAGCAGGTCGAGGCGGCCCGGGGTGACCGCCACCATCACCGGTTGGCCGGCCCCCAGGCCTTCCCGGATGAAGGGAACCGTCCCGGCGAGGAACTGGTCGTCGCCGTCCCAGAAGAACGCCTCGTGGCGGTAACCGTCATGGGTGCGGTGCCGACCGTCCCGGGACCTCGTGGCAGTGCTCCCCGTCCCTGCTGGGGCGGTGCCACCATCGGCTCCCTGGTGCGACGTGGGCGCCCCCCTTCGGAGAAGGTCCACCGCGACAATGCGGTCAAACCGGCGTGCCAGACGTCCTGACCCGAGGCTACGCCTGAAATGCTCATTGGGGACCACCTGACACCTCGAAATGGTGTAGGTCATGGACCGGCTCGGCCGGCCGTTGCACTGGCGTCAGGGACCAGTGCTGGGGCGGCGCAGACCGGCCACGCGACAGACCGCGGCCAACCCGTCCGGCGTCCCTCGCCAGTGCCGTTCGAGGGCGCCCATCCCCGAGTGCCGCACCACCGCACGCAGCGCGACCGCGACGATGACGACGTCGTCGGCGTAGCCGATCACCGGGATGAAGTCGGGCACCAGGTCGAACGGCATCGCCAGGTAGCCCAACAGGAGCCACAGCCGCACCCTGACCCCGCGAGGCAGAGTGGCGTCGGTGGCCAGTCGGCGGAGGAGGTGGATCACGTCGGGCAGGAGCCGCAACGCGTCTCGGAGGCCGAGCTCGTCCGGGCGGCCGGCCCACAGGGCGACCAGCAGCACGGCCCACAGCAGGAGGACCCCGCCCCCGAGGCCCACCGCCATCGACCACCACGACCAGTCCATGCGCGCCATCCTCGCATCGAGGGCACGGACGGTCCCGGGGTGCTGGTGGCCGTCCGCCTCGGCGCGGGGTCGTCGTGCGACGATGCTCCGATGAGCGTGGGGTTCGACTACGACAACACCAGCGCCAGGCCACCGGGGGCATTCATGACTGCGCTGTCGAGGCTGCTGCCCGGCGTCGGCGCGGTCCGTGCGCAGACCGAGGCGTATGCCGCCGCCTGGCGCCGCGCCAACGACGCGGCGCTCGGGGCTGACGGCCCGTTGTGGGTGGCGATCGGCGACTCGATGACGCAGGGGATCGGCGCCTCCGCGCCCGAGCACGGCTGGGTCGGCCAGCTCGGCGGGCACCTCGCGGCGGCGGGGCGCGCGCACCGGGTCGTCAACCTGTCAGTCACCGGTGCGCGGGTGCAGGATGCCGTCGACCACCAGCTGCCGGCGCTGCGCGACCTGGTCGCGATGGGTCAGGTGCCCGATCTGGTCACGGTCGTCATCGGGTCGAACGACGTCGTCTCGCCGAGGCTGCGGGCCGGGCTCACCGGGCGGTTCACCGAGCTGCTCGACGGCCTCCCGGCGGGAGCCGTGGTCGCGAACCTGCCCAACCCGCACCGCGAGGCGCGCCGGGTCGAGGGCCTCCTGCGACAGCGCGAGCAGGACGGTCGCCTCGTCGTCGCGGACATGCGGGCCCACGGCCCGCGCAGCTGGCGGGGCAAGCTGGCCGCCGACAGGTTCCACCCCAACGACGCCGGGTATGCCGCGATGGCGCACGTCTTCGACCTCGCCCTCGGGCTCGAGGTCACGTCGTGACTGCGGGAGCCTCGGCGGGCCCCGGGGTCGACGTCGAGGCCTACCTCGCCAGGGTGGGCGCGCAGGTGGAGTCGCCCGACCTGGCCGGGCTGCAGCGCCTCCACGAGGCGCACGTCCGCACCTTCACGTTCGACAACATCGACGTCCTGCTCGAACAGCACCCGGGCGTCGAGCTGGCCGACGTGCAGGCCAAGTTCGTGGGCCGTGGTCGCGGCGGCTACTGCTTCGAGCACGCCACCCTCTTCGCCGCGGTGCTCGACGCGCTGGGCTACGACGTGGTGCGCATGCTCGCCCGGGTCGGTGACGTGACGGCGTCAGCCCGCACGCACTGCGTGGTGGCGGTGCGGCTCGACGGCACCCGGTGGCTGTCCGACCCGGGGTTCGGGCTCAGCCTGATGCACCCGATCCGGCTCGAGGACGGTGCGGTGGAGGACCACGGCGGGTGGGCCTACCGCATGGTCCGGGGCGACCGTGGTGACCGGGGTGCCAGCGGCGCCACCTGGGAGCTGCAGCGCCAGCGGGACGGCGCGTGGGAGCTGATGCACACCACCGACGAGCTGCCCGTGCAGCAGGTGGACGTGCGGTCCGGCCACCACTTCACCAGCACCTACCCGACGTCGCACTTCCGTCACGGCCTGATGGTGACGCGCCACCTGCCCGACCGGCACGTGGCGGTCACCCACGAGACCGTGACCGTGCGGCGACCCGGCGAACCCACCGAGCACCGTGAGCTGGCCGAGGGTGAGCTGGAGTCACTCCTGGACGAGCTCCGGGTCGGCCTGACCGGCGACGAGACCGAACGCCTGCTCGCCGTCGTGGGGCAGCTGCGCTCCGGCCGGGAAGCTCAGTCGCCGTAGGTGTCGCGGACCGTGGAGTCCCAGCGCCAGTGCGGGGCGCGGTTGGCCTCGGTGCGGTGGGTGGCGGTGAGGAAGTCGTGCCAGCCGTCGCCGGTGCGGCTGGCGCCGGGGAAGAGCCGGTTGAGCACCCGGCCACAGATGTCGTCGTCGATGCTGAAGTCGAGACCGTGGGCGGTCAGCACGTCCCAGGCGTGGGCGGCGCCCTCGACGATGCCCATGGCCGCGAAACCTGACGCGTCGGAGTTGCCTGCGGGGTGATAGCCGAGGTGCCCCGGGGGAGCCGTGGTGGTGACGGCGACGAGCAGCCCGCCGGCCGCGTCGACGCAGCGGACGATCGCGGCCGTGCCCCTGGCCGGATCGGGCCAGACCAGGTTCGGCGGGGTGGTGGGCTGCCATTGCGGCGGGTCGACGAACGGGATGTAGCCGTCGAGGTGGACCTCGCGGCTCGACAGGTTGAGCGCATAGGCGGCGAAGTCGTCGACGAGGTGGGCGGCGGTGTCGCGGCAGTCCCACTCGAGGCCGTGGGCCGGGCGTGCCCAGCCGTCGTCGGGCACCTGCGCGAAGCCGATCATGATGGCGTCGACCACGGTGCGCAGGTCGTCGGGGGTCGAGACAGGTGCGCTCATGGCGTCGAGACTAGGCGGCCCGGCAGACATCGCAGGGAATATACCCCTAGGGGGTAAGGTTGGTCCTGGCATGAGCGAGCACCAGCACAGCCACGCGACGACGGACTCCCTGTGGCGCCAGGCGGTCAGCGCCACCCTCCACTGCCTCACGGGGTGCGCCATCGGCGAGGTGCTCGGCATGGTCGTCGGCTCGGCGCTGGGCTGGGGCAACGTCGCCACGGTCCTCCTGTCGGTGGCGCTCGCCTTCGTCTTCGGCTACTCCCTGACGATGCGGCCCGTCCTGCGGGCCGGGCTGCCCCTGGCCGCCGCCCTCGGCGTGGCGTTCGCGTCCGACACCGTGTCGATCTCGGTGATGGAGGTGGTCGACAACGCGTTCGTGGTGGCCATCCCGGGTGCGATGGAGGCCGGGCTCGCGAGCGGGCTGTTCTGGGGCACCCTGGCGGCGTCGCTGGCGATCGCGTTCGTCGTGACGGTGCCGGTGAACCGCTGGCTGATCTCCCGTGGCCGAGGTCACGCCGTGATGCACGACTACCACCACTGACCTTCTGCCACGCTGGGCGCGTGTCCGACGCCGCCCTGACCAGCCTGGCCGCGGTCGCCCTGGTCGCTCCACTGAACTGGTGGTCCGTCGCCGTCGGCGGTCGGCGCCGCGAGTGGGTCTCGAAGCCGCTCGTGCTGGCCCTGCTGGTGGTCACCGCCTGGGTGGGCGGAGCGCCCGACTCCGCAGCCGGTGGCTGGCTGCTCGTGGCGCTCGGCCTCAGCCTGGCCGGTGACGTCGCGCTCCTCGCGGACAGCCAGACCAGGTTCGTGATCGGCCTGGCCAGCTTCCTGCTGGCCCACCTCGCGTTCGTCATCGCCTTCGCCCACCTCGGTATGCCGCGTGTCTCCCTCGCGCTCGTCGGGCTCGCCCTCGTCGCGGGGCTGGCGGCCGTCGTGGGGCGCCGCGTCGTGCCCGCGGCCTGGCGCGAGGGTGGGCCGGCGCTGGGAGGTGCCGTCACGGCATACATGGGGGTCATCGGGGTGATGGTGGTGGCGGCCTGGGCGACCGGGCACCTGCTCGTCGCCCTTGGTGCGTCGGTCTTCATGGTGAGCGACGCGATCCTCGCGATGGACCGGTTCGTGCAGGGACGACGATTCGGCGCGCTCGCGGTGATGGTGACCTACCACCTCGCCCAGGCGCTGCTCGTGGTCGGTGTCCTGACGGCGGCGAGCACCTGACCTGAGGGTGCGAGGGGGTCGGACGGCGGGCGCGGTCGGTCGGTGACACAGTGGTCACACACCCCCTGACCTGCACCGGAGGACTGAACGCTCGTGAGCACAGTGGACGCCGTCGTCATCGGCGCAGGCCCCAACGGGCTGGTGGCGGCCAATGCCCTCGCCGACGCCGGCTGGGAGGTCGTGCTGGTCGAGGGCAACGCCGAGGTCGGCGGTGCGGTGCGCAGCGCCGAGGTGACGGCGCCCGGCTACGTCTCCGACCTGTTCAGCGCGTTCTACCCGTTGGCCGCAGCGAGCCCGATCATCCGCGACCTCCACCTCGAGGACCACGGCCTGGTCTGGCGGCGGGCGCCGCACGTCCTCGCCCATGCCCTCGACGACGGCAGCGCCGCCCTGCTCTGCTCGCGGGCGGAGGACACGGCGGCGCGGCTCGAGGCCGAGGCGGCAGGCGACGGCGACGCGTGGCTGGAGCTGGTCCGTGGCTGGGACCGCATCCGCGACCCCCTGCTCGACGCGTTGTTCACCCCCTTCCCGCCGGTCGCGTCCGCGACCCGCATGGTGCGGCGGCTCGGCGCGGCCGACACCCTCGACTTCGCCCGGCTGGCCGTGACGCCGGTGCGCAGGCTGGGTGCCGAGCGGTTCAAGGGACAGGGCGCGGGGCTCCTGCTCACCGGTAACGCGCTGCACAGCGACCTCCCGCCCGACGCGGCCGGCAGCGGGATGTTCGGGTGGCTGCTGTGCATGCTCGGCCAGGACGTCGGCTTCCCGGTGCCGGAGGGGGGTGCCGGCGAGCTGGCGCAGGCGCTGCGCCGACGGGCCGAGAGCCGCGGAGTGCGGGTGCTGACCGGGTCACCCGTGACGGCGGTGACCACGGGCGGCGGACGCGCCACGGGCGTTCGGCTGGCCGACGGCACCCTGCTGCGGGCCACCCGGGGGGTCCTCGCGGACGTGCCGGCCACGACGCTCTACCGCGACCTGCTCGCCGACCACCCGCTCCCGGCTCGGCTGGCGCGGGACCTCGACCGCTTCCAGTGGGACCACGCGACGGTGAAGGTGAACTGGGCCCTCGACCGACCCGTGCCGTGGACGGCAGACGCGGCCCGCGGTGCCGGGACGGTGCACCTGGGGGTCGACCAGGACGGCTTCGTCGACTTCGCCGCCGACCTGTCCGTGGGGCGCCCGCCGGAGCGGCCCTTCCTCCTGTTCGGGCAGATGACGACCTCCGACCCGACGCGGTCGCCGGAGGGCACCGAGTCGGCCTGGGCCTACACGCACGTGCCGCAGGGTCCCGACTGGTCGGGGGAGCGGCTCGCCGACCACGTCGAGCGGATCGAGGCCGCGGTCGAACGGGTGGCTCCCGGGTTCCGGGGCAGCCAGGTCGCCCGTCACGTGCAGGCGCCGGGTGACCTCGAGTCGGAGGACCCCAACCTGGTCGGCGGCGCCATCAACGCCGGCACTGCTGGTCTGCACCAGCAGCTGGTGTTCCGGCCCACGCCGGGTCTGGGACGACCCGAGACACCGGTGCCGGGTCTCTACCTCGCCGGTGCCTCGGCGCACCCGGGGGGCGGGGTGCACGGAGCGTGCGGGTGGAACGCCGCCCGCGCGGCCCTGGGCGCGAACGGCCGCCTCGCCGGCGGGGTCCGCCGAGCGCTGGCCCGCACCGCGTGGGACCGGCTCCTCCGGGACTGAGCGCTGGGCCTCGGCGCGTCAGCCGGCGGACGCGCGCTCGCGGTGGCGCCCCTCGGCGAGGTAGGCGAGGCGACGCAGCGCCTCGACGTTCCGCGGCCCGATGGCGAGCTGGCGCAGTGGTCGTGGCACGAGGGTGCCGGGACCCGTCACCGCGTCCTCGGTCATCGCGACCGTGCACGACTCGCCGCCCGCGGGGGTGACCGTGATGATGACCTTCGCCTCGCCGGCCGGCCAGCCCTTCGCGCGCAGCACGAGCTCGGTGGGGGCAGTGCTGCTGATGACGTGGGTCGTGTCGCTGACCACCGCGGGCCACACCCCGAACGAGTGGTGGATCCGGGTGCCCGCCGCGGGCCACCCCTCGTCGACGCCGCGCACGCGCGAGGCCCCGACGACCCAGGTGGCGTAGAACCAGCCGTCGGCCAGGACGTCCCAGACCGCCTGGGTCGGCGCGTCGACCCTGCGCGTGATCGTGACGACGCTGGTGTCCGGCTCGTCCATGTCCGCTCCTCTTCCGCGTGTGGTTGTACTGCTGCTGCTGCGCTCGCGAGCCGTGCTCTCCATGGCTCTGCCCCTGACGGAGGTTTCCCAAACCTCACCGGGCGCGGCGGGTCAGCCGTCCGGGCGCGCAGGCGGCGAGTGGCGAAGGCACCGTGCCCTCGCCACTCGCCGTCACCCTGCAGGTCGTGCTGCTACTGCGAAGCGCGCACGGCGTCCGCGGAGTCCTGTGCCTGGGTCTTGACGTCCTCGGCGGTGCTCTGGCCCTCCTGGACGACGGTGTCCTTGGCGTCGGTCGCGGTCTCCTTGATGCTCTGGGCCGCCTGCTTGGCGGGCTCCTTGAGCTCCTGGGCCGTGTCCTGCGCCACGCTCTTGGCCTCGTCGACCAGCGGCTGCGCCTTGTCCTTCAGGGTGCTCGCTGCCTGCTTCTCCTTCTCGCTCGCGGGGAGCATGGAGCCGACGAGCCAGCCCACGCCCAGCGCGATGAGACCGGCGGCGAGGGGGTTGCCCTGGGTCTTGCTGCGGGCCTTGTCCGCAGCCGCACCAGGCGCGTGCCCGACGCTGGCGGCTGCGTCCGACCCCGTGCTGCGCAGGTCGTCCGCGGTGCCCATCACGCGGTCCTTGACCGACGTCGCGACGCCGGCCACCTTGTCGGCCTGGCGCTTGGCGACGTTGGACGGGCTGACCGTCTCGGTGAGCGCATTGACGTCGCTGCTCAGTCGACCGCGGGTGTCCTCGATGTCGCGGCGGATCTCGTCGGGGTTGTTCGTCATCGCTTCTCCTCGTTGCCTTTGAGGGCGTCCGGGATCTCCCGGGCCGTCTCTGTCGTCTGTGGAATTCCCTTGACCTGCTTGATCTCTCGTCGACCGATGCTGGCCAGTACGGCCGCGATGACGGCCCACACGACGGCCACCACGAGCGCCGACCAGGCGCGTCCGATCTCGTTGCCGAGCCCCCACCAGAGGGTGATCGAGAGGAAGAGCAGCACGAAGTGGCCGGCGACGCCGGCTCCGCCGAGCATGCCCGCGCCCTTGCCCGCGCGGGTGGCGGACTGACGCAGCTCGGCCTTGGCCAGCTCGGTCTCCTGACGGATCAGGGTCGACAGGTCGCGGCTGATGTCGGCGAAGATCTCACCGACGTTGCTGAGCGACCGCGGCGGTGACCCGTCGAGCCGTGGGTCCTGGCTCATGCCGGGAGGGCGTCCGGGTCGGCGATGGCCGACTGGCCGCGGTCAGGGTGGGCGCCGCTGTAGCTGCCGCTGGCAGCCCCGGTGTGCTCACCGCTGTAGGCCGCGGCGTTCGCGACGTGCCGGTCGTCCTCGGTCGCCTGGTCCTGGTGGTCGGCCACGAGACCACGGCTGAGGCGCCCGCCGACGAGGCCGATGACGGCCGCGGTGGCGAGGAACGCCCCGGGACGCTGGCGGGCGAACTGCTTGACCTCCGACACGAGGGAGCCGGGGTCGCGCTGGTCGAGCCAACCCGCCACGTCGCCCATGCGCTGGGAGGCCTGCTGGGCGAGGTCGCTCGCAACCCCCTGCTGCTCGCTGTTGCGGGCCATCCCGGAGAGCTCCTGGCTGAGGGACCGGAGACCGTCGGCGACCCGGGTCTGCTGCTGCGCGCTCTGGTCGAGGAGCTGGCTGCGCGTCTGCTGCCACAGCTCCTTGGCCTGCTGGCCGGTCTCCTCCACGACGTTCTTGGCCTCGTCCTTGCCGACCTCGGCGACGCGCTTCACGCCCTCCTTGGCCTGCTGGCCCGTGGCGCGGGCTTCCTCCTTGGCGACGTCCTTGGTGCTGTCGGAGTCTGAGGTTCCCGGGCCGGTGGTGGACGTCGCTGAACCGCTGGACGTCGCGGACCCGGTGCTGATCGCGCTGCCGGACGGGGTGGCGAAGGGGCTGTCCGTGCCGTGGGTGTCGGTGCCATAGGTGTCCGTGCCAGGCACGGGGGATGCCTCCACCGTGCCGAGGTCGCGGGTGGTTTCCTCGGGTGTGTTGGTGTTTCGGTAGATGTCGCTCATGTCCATTCCTGTCCTGTCAACGAGTGGTGGACGGGCTGTCTGTTCAACCGCCGGTGGAAGAGGGTTGCCCGCTCCTGACCTGCGCAAACGTGGAAATGCCCGACTTATTCGCGCTCATCGGCGTCGCGGCCCAGGCGGTCCAGCAGGGCCCGGGCGTCGTGCGGGGCGTGCCCCCTGGCGTCGTTGTCGAAGTAGACGTGCACGTCCAGGCCCTGGTCCGCCCAACCTCGCACGCGCTCAGCCCACGACTCCAGCACTGTCGGGGAGTAGCCGCTGCGGTAGAGCTCGGTGTCGCCGTGGAGACGGACGTAGACGAGGTCGGCCGTGACCACGTCGAACTGCGGCCAGGTGCCGGCGCTGTCGGAGATGACCATGGCAATTCCGTTGTGCTGCAACAGATCGCGTGCCCTCGGCGAACGAAAGCTCTCGTGGCGAGGTTCGAGCGCGTGCCGAATCGGCATGCTGACGAGCGGCGTGGTGAGGGACCGCCCCTCCTGGACCTTGTCGTCGTGCCGACCGGCCAGCTCGCCTGCCGCGTCAGTGGTCCGGGGAAGGAGGTCGAAGAAGTCGTTGAGGCGCTGTTCGTCGAGCTCCAGGCTGGCGGGCAGCTGCCAGAGCACCGGGCCCAGCTTGGCGCCCAAGGCCAGCACGCCGGAGGCGAAGAAGTTGGCCAGCGCGGTCTCCGCGTCGACGAGCCGGCGCATGTGGGTGATGAACCGACCACCTTTGACGGCGAAGCTGAAGTCGTCGGGCACCTGCTCCGCCCAGGACGCGTAGCTGCTCGGGCGCTGGAGTGAGTAGAACGAGCCGTTGAGCTCGACCCCGCTGAGCTCCTGCGCCAGGTAGGCGAGCTCGTCACGCTGGCGCAGGCCGGTCGGGTAGAAGTCACCTCGCCACGACGGGTAGCGCCACCCGGAGGTCCCGATCCGGACGTCTCCGCGGGGTCGCGGAGGTCGCCGCGCAGCGCCCTCAGCCTCGGACCGCGTCATCGGGTCAGTAGTGGTCCCCGACGGCCCCCGGGCCGGCCGGTGGTGCCGTGTGCGTCAGGACCTCGACGAGCTCGTCCAGCGACTGGAACTCGCGGGTCCGGGACAGGACCGACAGGTGCCACAGGAGATGGCTCGGGGCGTGCCGCTGGATCAGTGTGGCGGCCAGGTGGTCATGGGTGGCGGGAAAGCAGCCGGGACCCACATACGTGGCCAGCTCGTCGGCCCAGCCGGGGTCGTGCTCGCTGGTGGAAGCGGTGGGGGTGGTCATGCGTCTCCTCGTGTGGTGCCGCACCCGGCCTGCCCAGTGGTGCTCAGCTGAACGTTCCCCGAACCACCGGGGTCCAAACGTCCGAAACAGGTCGGACGCGCCACCCGTCCCGCGCTGTTGGAGACAGGCGACGCGCCTCAGGCAGCCCCTACCCCCAGGCCGCGCGCGGAAACGGACAGTCGCGGGTTGATGGCGCAGCTCACGTCGACGCCCCTTGAGTACGTGGTCACCTCAGTCCGGGACGCGGCCAGTCCCTGACGCGCCAGCGGCCGGTCGTTGCGTCCAGCTCGGCGAGGTGGCGGGCCTCGAGCTCGGCGAGCCAGCCCTCCATCGGGAACCAGCCCCAGCGGTCACGAAACAGGTTGGCGTTGCGCACGATCGAGTGCAGGTGATGGATCGGCGGCACCTCGGTCGGGTGGTGCTGGTGGTATGCCGCCGCGCCACCCACCCAGAGCAGCTCACCGTGGGCGGCGGCGAGGCGCTGGCCGAAGTCGGTGTCCTCCGCCCCGTAGCCGCAGTAGGCCTCGTCGAACCCGCCCAGGACCTCCCAGCTCCCGGCGGTCAGGGCGAAGGACAGCGACCAGAACAACCGCACGTCGCCGTTCTCGAGGACGGCGTCCCGGCGAGGAGCCGGCCGGGCGGGATGTGGCTCGGCGCGCTCCGCGAGGCCCGGGCCGCGGTACTCGGCGGGGTGGCCGACCGGCGGCAGGTAGCGCACCTCGCCGCAGGCCACCACCGGCGCCGGACCGGCACGCGAAGCGAGCACCTCGGCATACCGCTCCACCAAGGTCGGCTCGGGGATGCAGTCCACGTCCAGCAAGACGAACAGGTCCGCACCGGCCGCGATGGCCGCCTCGGCACCGGCGTTGCGGGCCTGGGCGAGGGGCAGGTCGGTGGCGTCCGCAGGCAGCTCGACGACGATCGCGCCGGGATGCTGCTCGCGAGCCACCGCACCGGCGTCGGGGTCGCCCATCGCGACGACGACGTAGAGGTCCGCCGGTCGGGTCTGGCGAGCCAGCCCCCAGCCCTGGCCGCGCAGGTGCTCGTGGCGGCCGTGGGCGATGGTCACGACGGCGGTGGTCGGCGTGGTCATGCGCCCACCGGCGTCCGGAGGCCAGCGGTCGAGAGGTGGGCCGCGGCGTCCTCGGCGCCCCTCCCGGTCGACCACCGTCCCCACCCGGCCCCGCCGCGACCGTGGGCACGCCGCAGCAGCTCGGGCCACTGGTCCGCCGGTGGCCACGCCTCCCGGCCGACCGCGACCCCCCGCGCCTCCACCTGTCGCGCCGTCGCCACCTGCTCGTCGAAGGGTCGTGGCTGCGCGATGACGACGGCCGGTCGTCGGGCGGCGGCGACCTCGGCCACGGCGTTCTGCCCCGCATGGGTCACGACGACGTCCGCTGCCTGGAGCTCCTCCCAGAGTGGTGTGGCAGAGGGGGTCGCCGGTGACCGCTCGACCCAGGTCCACTCCGGGGTGGCCGCCCTCGCAGCGTCGAGCTCGGCCGCGGTGGTCGTGCGACCTCCGGCGCCCCACAGCACGAGCACCGTCCCCCCGTCGGCCCGGGGTGTTCCCGCAGCACGAGGCGTCAGGTGGTCGAACCTCGAGATGCCGCCCACGAACCACGCCTTCGCGGTCCAGTGCGGCGGCCAGTCGACGTTGTGCGTCCCGCGCGGCCACGGCGCCAGCAGCGCGTCGGCCGAGTCGTAGGCCAGACGGTGGGTCCGGTCGAACCGGTCGCCCGGCATGGCGACGACGACGGTGGGCACGCCGCACAGGCGCACGAGCAGCGCCACCTCGACCGAGACGTCCACGACCACGGCGCGGGGCCGGTGTTCGACGACCCACTCGGTGACCTGGGCGGACCGCCGGGCGAGTCCTGGGTGTCCGCGGGGCGCCCAGTGCAGCACGCCGTGCGCGGTGGGGTCGTCCTCCCGGGCCAGGGCCGCGGGATCGGGGTCGTCGTCGCGAGCCAGCTGGGTCCACCCCGAGCTCCAGCCCGCCGGGGCGGGAGCCGAGCTGAGTCCCCACACGGGCTCGTCCATCGCGCCGGCGATGCTCAGGAGCCGGGTGAGGTGGCCGGCGCCCTGGTGGTGCGCGTAGTAGCCGATCACGCGGCCCGTCCGAGGCCCGCGGCAAGCCGCTCGTAGTGGGTCAGGTAGGCGTCCACCATCGTGCCGAGCGAGCAGGTGGACTCGGCGTGCTCCCGGCAGCGGCGCCGGTCCAGGGCGCAGACACCCGCCACCTCGGCCGCTGCCGCAGTGACGTCGCCCGGCTCGACGAGCACACCGCAGTGCGGCGCGACGAACTCGGCCAGGCCACCCCGGCGGTAGCCCACCACCGGCGTCCCGCAGGCCAGTGACTCGGCCGCGACCAAGCCGTAGGGCTCGTCCCACTCGGGGGTGACGACGAGGGCCGCGCTGGACCCCACCAGGTCGCGCAGCGCCGGGACGCCCAGGTGTCCGAGGTACTCCACGGTCGGCCCGAGCAGCGGCTCGAGGGTGGAGTGGAAGTAGTCGGAGTCGCCCACGGGTCCGGCGAGCCGGATCCGTCGCCCGCTCGCGAGCGCGATGTGGACCGCCTCGTGCGGGGCCTTCTCCGGCACCACGCGCCCGACCCACACGAGGTCGTCGCCACCGGGTCCGTGCGTCCACACCGTCGTGTCGACGCCGTTGTGCACCACGTCCGCGGTGGTCACGTGCGACCACTGCTCCGCGGTGTGCCGGCTGACCGCCACGAACCGGCTGCGGGTCTGGTCCATGAGGGAGATCGCCGGTTCCAGCCAGGGGGTCGGCGGGGTGTGCAGGGTGGTCAGCATCGGGGCCGCGCAGGACTGGGCGAGGGCGAGCGGCAGGAAGTGCAGGCTGTTGTTGTGGATCACGTCGACGTCCGCGCGGTCCCGGAGCTCGAGCATCACCTGGAGGTACGCGTGGTGCTCGCGCAGCCACGGCTCGGGCGGCATCGCGACGTCGGACCGGGCGAGGTCGCTGAGCTCGAGGGGACGCACCTCGAGCTCGCGCGCACCCAGGGCCGGGTCGCTGCCGGGGCCGGCGAAGAGGGTCACCTCGACCCCACGCTGGCGCAGGCCTCGCACCAGCGCCCACGTGAGCGACTCGAGGCCTCCCGCGAACGGCTGGCGGAGGGGGTGCCTGGCGGCGGCGAGGATCACAACGTGCATGTGAGCCTCCGGGCCAACGCCGCTGCATAGGCCCGCTCGTGCGCCCGGCCGAGCAGTCGACGTTCGGTATGCCGTGTGCCCAGCGACGCGCGCGGCGCGGTCCCACCGGTGAGCCAGTTGCCGTATGCCGTGCGCACGGCGGTGACGAGCGACGACGTGCGCGAGGGGCCGTTGGCGGCATACGACAGGCATGGACGCTGCTCGTCGTAGAAGCCGCAGTTCGGCGCGGCGGCCCACGTCCCGAGGTCGTGGCACGCCTCCAGCCAGCCGGAGTGGGTGCCGAACTGGTAGGGCAGCACGGACACGTCGAGGCCCTGGAGGTATCCCCACAGCTCGTCGTCGGTGAAGTAGTCGTGCACCCGCAGGTCCAGCGCATCCTCGTCCGCGAGGGCGCGGAGGTGGTCGGCGAACGCCGGCTCGTACCGCGGGTACCCCTCGGTCATCACGTCGGTGTGCGCGTCCACGCGAAGCCGGGCACCCGGCATACCGGGCAGGGCGGCGACGAGGGCGTCGACCAGCGGCAGGGGATCCATGTTGGCGCGCAGGCTCTTGGCGTGCAGACCCACCACGAACTCGGCTCGCGGCGCGCGAGCCCGACCCAGCCACTCGTCGGGGACGACCTGGGGGTGGGGCAGCACGGTCGCGTCACGGCCCCAGCGGGCCCGGATGGTCGCCGCCGCTCCGGGCGTCAGCGTGATGAGGGCGTCAGCGGCCTCGATGAGCACGGCGAGCTGCGCGTCGTGGAGCTCGGCGGCGTCGTGGTGCGGGTTGCGCAGGTCGTGCACGGTGAGCACCAGCGGCTTGCGGTGGCGGTGCAGGGCGTCGACCACGTCGCCCAGGTCCTCCGGCGAGATCGCGTCGAAGCCGAAGTGGACGTGCATCACGTCGAAGTCGCTCGCGTGCTCCTCGACCCACGCCCTCGTGAGCATCCGCGGTGGCCACCAGGGGGAGTCGGGCGAGGTGCCGGACGGCGGGTCGGGGAGCCGGACCACGGCCGTGGCGTGCGGGGGCGGCGGCGACAGGTGCCGCACGTAGACGTGGCTGGAGGGAACAGAGGCGATGACGAGGCTCACGGCTGACCTTCGGGAAGGAGCGTCGAGCGCACAGGCGGCGCCCGACTGGGGCAGCTGGCACCTGGTTTGACCGGCTCTGGACTTCTCTGGCCAAGGTAACCCCTGGCACCGACGCTGGCGACCCCCTGGCGCCGTCGTTCTGGGTCAGGCGAGGGTCAGGCGAGGGTCTCGCGGTGGCTCTCGTTGATCTTGCTGGCCAAGGCGGCCAGCTTGGTGTTGGTGCGGCTCGAGGCGCTCTTGAGGATCTGGAAGGCCTCCTCGTCGCTCACCTTGTGGGCGGCCATGAGGAGCCCGATCGCCTTGCCGATCTCACGGTTGCTCTCCAGCCCGCGCCGAAGGTTCTCCGCCGTGGCGTGCCGCTCAGCGGCCGCGAGGACCACTGAGGTGAACGAGGCGAGGACGGCGCCCACGTCGACCGACTCCTTCGTGAGGGCGCCTGGCGTGTCCGAGAAGACGTTGAAGGCCGCTCGGCTGCCGAGGCCGTCCAGGAGCTGGTAGCCGAGCATGCCGCGCACCGGCGTGCGGCTGAGGGTCAGCTCGGCGAGCTTCGGCCACTTCGTCTCCGTGGTGATGTCGGAGTCGTGCTGGACGGAGTCCTGCTCGATGCTGTCCAGGCACGGTCCCTCGTGGGCCTCCGACTCGAGCCGGTCCATGAGGCTGGCAACGTCGTCCGAGGAGGCCTGCGTCCTCAGCTGCTCGTGGGCGTCGAGGGTCGAGATGCACGCGTGGTCGGCGCCGGGGATCAGCTCCACGGCCCTCAGGCAGATCTCCGTGAGCACCTCGTCCGTGCCGGTCCCCGCGTACACGAGCTTGGCCAGGGCGGCGAACGCCTGGGTGGCCTCCCCGGGAATCGGTGTCTGCATGCGCTCAGTATCACCCGGACCGTTGCCACCGGGTAAGGCGTCTTCCACGAGGCGCACCTCCGCCGTGGGCAGGGGTCCGGTCATGCCCCTGACCTCGCGGCCCCGGCCGTCGTGGAAATCCCGTCGTGAGGTTGCGTCACGGAGAACTCGATGGGCTTGCACACGCCGCCGTTGGACTTCTCGGCAGAGCAGGCCGTCAGCCCGACGTGCAGGTCCATCTCGGCCTGCACCACGAAGCGGTCGCCCGCCAGCGAGGTGGGCGGGTCGATGTGCAGCTCCCCACCCGGCTCGGGCCACACGTTCATGAAGATGTTGAGGGTGGTGCCGATCTCGTCCGGTCGCACCCCGAACGGCGCCAACCCGGTCGAGAGGTTCTCGAGGCAGCTCGGGTGGTAGGCGCCGTCGAACTCCGGGTAGAGCAGGTCGAAGGTGTCCTGGCTGCACGGCGTCAGGAGGAAGTCGTGCCGGCCGCAGGTGTCGCCGACCACCGTCAGCATCTGGCGGCTGCGGTTGCTGTAGAGGGTGTGCCCAGTCGTGACAAAGATCGTGTTGGCGTAGTCGATCGTCCTGCCGCTGGAGAGCTTCTCGTCGTGGTCGTCGGCCGCGAAGCAGAAGAGGTCGCTGACCTGTCCGCCCTGCGGGTCGACCACCGTGAGCACCTCGCCCGCCCGGAGCAGGAAGCCGGTGCCGGTCTGGGGTGCCAGGGTCGTTGCACTCATGCGGGCTTCTCCTCGTCGAAGCTGGCCGGCGCTTCCCAGTCCTGGGGCACTGACCGCCCCGAGTACTGCCGTGCCTCAGAGCGTTGCCCGTGGTCGGCGACCATCGGGTTCAGCGAGCCCTGCAGCTCGGTGTCACGGCGCCTGATCGTGTCACGCATCCGCTCGAACCGGTCTGACGCACGGAGCTCCTCGAACTGGTCGTGGAGGTTGAAGACGAGGGTGGGCAGCGGTGTCCGTCGGGCCATGCGGGACGACTGGGGGTGCAGACCCACGACGAAGAACGCCGTCCCACCCACGCTGAAGGCGAAGTGGGGGTTGTCGGGGTCGTCAGACACCCCGGGGTCCCACGGCTGGCTGTCGGCCTCGTGGAGCAGCTCCAGCTGTCGCCACAGCAGGGTCTCGAACTCGGGCTCGCTCGAGATCTCGACTGCCCGGAACACCGCCACGAGGGAGGCGAAGCCCGCGGTGCGGTCGGTCTCGCGACCGAAGTCCGTCAGGGCACGGAGCAACGCCTGGGTGCTCTCCTCGGTGGCCAGCCGCTCGAGGACGACGACGGTGGCCCGGTCCCGGTTGAAGACCGAGCGGGCGCCGAGGCAGGGGTAGTCGGGGTGCAGCACCATCGACTCGAGGCCTTCGGCGATCTCGTCCGGAGGCGTGTCGGCGTCGTGGGAGAGGGCGAGGTCCTCGAGGAGCTCAGGCAGCTCCTGGACCTCGTCGGCCGGTTGCGCCACGTCTCAGGACACCACCGCGTCGACGGCCTTCTTGAGGGCGCTGGGCTGCGCGGGCGAGCGCGGCGCCTTCTTCTTGGCGGCCAGCAGCGCAGCGCCCAGGTCCTGGAGCTGGTTGCGCCCCAGTCCTTCCCGCACCTTCGGGAACCAGTCCTGCTCCTCCTCGTCCATGTGGTGCCGGACGTTCTCGATGAGGACCGTCGTCTTGGCCTCGAAGCGCTCGTCCCCGGGCTTGAGAGCAGCGAGCTCCATCACCAGCACGTCGGCGACGTGGTGCTCCTCGTAGGACTCCAGCACGTCGTCCTCGAGCTCGGGCAGCAGCCGGCGGACCTCCGGGTACATCACCTCGTTCTCGATGTAGGTGTGCACGGTCAGCAGCTCGATGACCTTCTTCACGATGGTGCCCTTGCGGGCCTTCGTTGTCGTGGACTTCTCGAACTCGCGGAAGAGGCCGCGGACCTCTTTGTGGTCGTCGCGGAGGATGACGATGGCGTCGGTGGACACGAGGGCTCCTGGCAGTGTGAGGACCAGCGCGAGGTGCGCGCCGGTGTTCCTGCGTCCTACCCCCGGCGGTCGCCCGGCAAACCGGTCAGGCACGTCCGACGTGATGGGGCTCTCCGACGCGACCCTCAGGGCCGTGCTCCAGGACGAGCAGGTCAGCCAGCGAGGCCGCGACACCGACGAGCGCCGCACCCATCACGGCCTTGCCCACCAGGCCCATCTCGGCATGGCCGCGGCCGAATCCGGACGAGTAGTAGAACGTCCAGAGGAGCGCGAAGCCGCTCGTCGCCATGATCACCCCCGGGATGCGGGAATGGGCCCCCGACCGGGCGATCGAGACCCCGAGGAGGAAAAGCCCACAGCACACGGCGGGCGGTGAGAACAGCAGCCCCTGGAGCAGCGCGGTGACGCCCGCCCAACCCACCCAGGCGCCCGGACCGAGGCCTTGGGCAACCAGGTGCGCCAGGACCGCAGTGCCGAGGAACAGGAAGGTGGCCACATCGAGGAGGGCGGCGGCGACCGGTGAGACGCTGACCTCACGGGCCCGCACGAACCAGTAACCGAAGAAGCACAGCCCTCCCACTGCGCCGAACACCGGTGCAGCGCGTCGCAGGACGACGTCCAGAGGGCCGCTGCTTCCCATGGACCGAACGTACGACCTCGCATCATCCGCGGGATCGTCCGATCTGCGTAGTCGGGGATGAGGTCGACGGGCGTGCGGACGCCCAGAGGGGTGACATGGCTGATGCGCCGACCGCTGCGGTAGCCTTCCTCTCATGGCACGGTCGCTGCTTCTTCCCGAGCCGCGTTGACGATCTGGATCACCCGTCCACGTCACCGCGGCCAACCCCTCCTGTGTGAGGGGTTCTTCTGTGTCACGGCTCAGTTGTCGGACGACCCAGCCTGTGAGCACGGTGGTCGGGAGCCACGACCGGGGATGGCACCACCATCAGACACGAGGATGAGATGAGCGAGACGCCGCACCGCTACACCGCCGAGCTGGCCCAGCAGATCGAGCTGGCCTGGCAGGACCGCTGGCAGGAGGAGGGCACCTTCCACGCGCCCAACCCCGCGGGCCCGTGGGCCGAGCCGGAGAAGGTCGCCGGCCGCGAGAAGCTGCTCGTCCTCGACATGTTCCCCTACCCCAGCGGCGCGGGGCTGCACGTCGGCCACCCGCTGGGCTACATCGCCACCGACGTCTTCGCGCGCTACCACCGGATGACCGGCAAGAACGTCCTGCACTGCCTGGGCTACGACGCGTTCGGGCTGCCGGCCGAGCAGTATGCCGTGCAGACGGGTCAGCACCCGCGCAAGACGACCGAGGACAACATGGTCGTGATGAAGCGCCAGCTGCGCCGGCTGGGGCTCGGTCACGACGACCGGCGCACCATCGCCACGATCGACCCCCGCTACTACAAGTGGACGCAGTGGATCTTCACCCAGATCTACGACGCCTGGTACGACCCGGAGGCCAGGCGGCCCGACGGTGGCGCGGGACGCGCTCGCCCGATCAGTGAGCTGGTCGAGCAGTTCGTGTCCGGCGACCGTCCCACCCCGAGTGGTCAGGGCTGGTCCGAGCTGTCACCGGCTGAGCGGTCGGAGATCCTCGACGACTTCCGGCTGGCCTACACCTCGCAGGCGCCGGTCAACTGGGCTCCCGGGCTGGGCACCGTGCTGTCCAACGAGGAGGTCACCAACGACGGACGCTCCGAGCGCGGCAACTTCCCGGTCTACAAGACCAACTTGCGCCAGTGGATGATGCGGATCACCTCGTATGCCGACCGGCTGGCTGACGACCTCGACCGCGTCGACTGGCCCGAGAAGGTCAAGGCCATGCAGCGCAACTGGATCGGGCGCAGCCAGGGTGCGCGCGTCTCCTTCCCGGTGGTGGACCGCGACGCTTCGATCGAGGTCTTCACCACGCGGCCCGACACGCTGTTCGGGGCGACCTTCATGGTGGTGGCGCCGGAGCATCCCGTGGTCGACGAGATCGTCCCGCCGGACGACTGGGCCCCCGACACCAACCCGAGCTGGACGGGTGGTGCGGCCACCCCGGAAGCCGCGGTCGCGGCATACCGGCTGGCTGCCTCGCGCAAGAGCGAGGTGGAGCGCCAGACCGAGGGCAAGGACAAGACCGGTGTCTTCACGGGGGCCTTCGCGACGAATCCCGTGAACGGCCAACGGATCCCGGTCTTCATGGCTGACTACGTCCTGATGGGCTACGGCACGGGAGCCATCATGGCGGTGCCCGGCCAGGACCACCGCGACTGGGAGTTCGCCGAGCAGTTCGGGCTGCCGATCATTCGCACCGTGCAGCCGTCTGAGGGCCACCCGGACGACGAGCCGTTCACCGGGGAGGGCCCGGCGATCAACTCGGCCAACGACGAGGTGTCGCTCGACGGAATGGGTGTGGCAGAGGCGAAGGCCACGATCATCGAGTGGTTGGCGCGCCAGGGGCTCGGGCAGCCGACGGTGAGCTACAAGCTGCGCGACTGGTTGTTCAGCCGCCAGCGCTACTGGGGTGAGCCGTTCCCGATCGTGTTCGACGAGGACGGGGTGAGCCACGCCGTCCCCGAGTCGATGCTGCCGGTCGAGCTGCCGGACGTGCCTGACTACTCTCCCAAGACATTCGAGCCGGAGGACGCGAGCAGCCAGCCCGAGCCGCCGCTGGGGCGCGTCGACGAGTGGGTCAACGTCGAGCTCGACCTGGGCGACGGCCGAGGCGTGCGGAAGTACCGCCGTGAGACCAACACGATGCCCAACTGGGCCGGGTCGTGCTGGTACTACCTGCGTTACCTCGACCCCGCCAACGACGCGGCGTTCGTCGACCCGGAGAACGAGGCCTACTGGATGGGCCCGCAGTCGACCCCGGTCGCGACGGCCCCCGCCGGCGTCACCGACCCCGGTGGCGTCGACCTCTACATCGGTGGCGTCGAGCACGCGGTGCTGCACCTGCTCTACGCCCGGTTCTGGCACAAGGTGCTGCACGACCTGGGCCACCTGAGCAGCGACGAGCCGTTCCGGAAGTACTTCTCGCAGGGCTACATCCAGGCGGCGGCCTACCGCGACGACCGCGGCCAGCCGGTCGAGGCGTCCGAGGTCGTCGAGGCGACCGACCCGGACAGCGGCGACGTGACGTACGCGTGGAACGGCCAGTCGGTCACCCGCGAGTACGGCAAGATCGGCAAGTCGCTGAAGAACGTCGTCAGCCCCGACGAGATGTTCGAGCAGTACGGCGCGGACACCCTGCGGGTCTACGAGATGTCGATGGGCCCGCTGGAGCTGAGCAAGCCGTGGGAGACCCGCGCCGTCGTGGGTGCCCAGCGGTTCCTTCAGCGGTTGTGGCGCAACGTCATCGACGAGGAGACCGGCGAAGTGCGGGTCGTCGACGCGCCGCTGGACGATGCGACGGCCAGGGCCCTGCACCGCACCATCGATGCGGTCTCGAAGGACTTCCCGACGCTGGGCTTCAACACCGCCATCGCGCGGTTGATCGAGCTGAACAACGCGCTGACCAAGCTCGACGCGGTGCCACGCGAGGCTGCCGAGAAGCTGGTGGTCATGGTCGCTCCGTTGGCCCCGCACATCGGGGAGGAGCTGTGGCAGCGGCTGGGCCACGAGGAGTCGATCACGTTCGAGAGCTTCCCCGTGGCCGATCCGGCACTGCTGGTCGACGACACCGTCACCTGCGTCGTGCAGATCAAGGGCAAGGTGCGCGACCGGCTGGAGGTGCCCGCCGACATCACCGAGGACGCCCTGCGCGAGCAGGTGCTGGCGCTCCCCAAGGTCGTCGCCGCAACGGAGGCCGGCATCCGCACGGTCATCGTGCGAGCGCCCAAGCTCGTCAACATCGTCCCGCTCTGACCCCGCACCGATAGCCTGCGCAGGTGAGCGTCGCGATCGTCACTGACTCCACGGCATACCTGCCGGACTCGGTCGTCGACGCGCACTCGATCCAGGTCGTGCCGCTCCACGTCATCGTCGGTGGCACGGAGTTCAGCGAGGGTGTGGACATCACCACGGCGGAGGTTGCGGCGGCACTGCGCTCCTTCAAGCCGGTGTCGACCTCACGACCGTCCCCGCAGGCCTTCCTCGACGCCTACGAGAAGGCGGCAGCCGGGGGAGCGGAGGGCATCGTGTCGGTGCACATCTCCGCCGACATGTCCTCGACCGTCGAGTCCGCCCACCTCGCCGCACAGCAGTCTCCGGTGCCGGTCACGGTCGTCGACTCGCGTTCGCTGGGCATGGCCATGGGGTATGCCGTGGTGTCCGCAGCGCAGCTGGCCGAACACGGCGGGTCGCTGGAAGACGTTGCAGCACAAGCACGTTCGCGCGCGGAGGCATCGACCGTCGTGTTCTACGTCGACACGCTCGAGCACCTGCGCAGGGGTGGTCGGATCGGCTCCGCGTCGGCGTTCCTGGGGTCCGCCCTCGCCATCAAGCCCATCCTCGGACTCGTCGACGGGCACATCCGCCCGCTGGAGAAGGTGCGCACGTCGTCGCGCGCCCTCGCTCGGCTCGAGGAGCTCGCTGTCTCGGCGGTCCAGAAGGCCGAGACGGCCGTCGACATCGCGGTCCACCACCTCGACTCGCAGTCCCGGGCCGACGACCTGGCCGCGCGGCTGACCGCCCGCCTCGCCGAGCTCCCGGACGACGGGGACGTGCGAGTCGTCGAGCTGGGCGCCGTGGTCGGGGCCCATGTGGGGCCGGGGACCATCGCCGTCGCGGTGTCGCCACGGCCTGCGTCATGACCGCAGTCGCGGACGTGTCGACGGGGGAGCTGGTCGAGGCGGTGCTCGCGTCGTTGGCGGCCTTCGTCGTCGGGGCGGTCAACCCCGCGACGATCCTCGCGAAGCTCCTCGGCAAGGACCTACGACACTCCGGGTCGGGCAACCCCGGGGCCACCAACGCCGGGCGGGTCCTCGGCGCCCGCTGGGGCGTCGTCGTGGGGGTGCTGGACGTCCTCAAGGGCCTCCTCCCCGTGCTCGCGGCGCAGCAGCTCCTCGGCACCGTCACCGCGCTCTTCGTCGGGCTCGCCGTGGTGCTCGGCCACATCTGGTCACCGTTCCTGAGGGGACAGGGCGGCAAGGGGGTGGCCACCTCGCTCGGGGCGATCCTGGCCGTCCAGCCGTGGTTCGGGCTGGGGATGGCGGTGGTGTTCGGGCTGCTCGTCTGGCGGATGCGGTGGGTGGCCGGGGCCTCGGTGTCCGCCTGCCTGCTGCTGCTCCTGCTCGGGGTGCTGACCTGGTTGCGCTGGGTGCCGTTCGGGACGCGCGAGACCGGTGCCTGGTGCGTGGTCCTCGCGCTGGTCGTGATCTACCGGCACCGTCGCAACATCGAGCTGTGGATCTCCGCGCGACGCGACGCCTCGTCCACAGGCTGAGGTCCGGCGAGCGTTCGTCCACAGCTCGCTGACCGCGTCCTGTCGCGGTGGTGGTGGGCTTCCTACCGTGTCCGTATGCCGTCCCGTCGCCGACCGTCCGAGCCCTCGGCCCGGGTGCGTGCCCTGCTGGAGTCCACCGACGGCCGACGCGCCCTGGCGCTCGGTGAGCCGGGTCGTCCGGTGGGCGACGTGGTGCCGTGGCTTCCCGAGCGGAGCTGGGTCGAGGCCTCCGCGGCCGAGCCGGCGAGAGTCCCGGGCCGCGTGGACCGAGTGGACCGAGTGGACCGCACGGGGCGCCCTGACCGGTCGGACCGCCCCGACCAGCCGGACCGTCCGGCGCGGGCGGGCCGGCACCGGCGGCCCGTGCCGCCCGGGCCGCGGTTCCTGACGGTCCCCACGTCACTGCGGGGGGCCCGCCTCGGCGGACCTCGCGCAGCCGCAGCCGGACTGCTCCTGGTCGTCCTGGTGGCTGCGGTGGCGTTCGGGGTGCGGGTCGCCTGGGCCAGGGCGGCCAGCACGCCGCAGGTCGTCGCGCCCTCGGCCGCAGGGTCCGCGCTCGGTGACCAGCACCCGGGCGGGAGCGTGTTCGCCTCGTCGAGCACGGCCTCGGGAGGCGGCGGGCCTCCTGCCGTCGGGACGGTGACCGTGCACGTCGTCGGACAGGTCAAGCGACCGGGGGTGTTCACGATGCCCGCGGGGTCGCGAGTCGCTGACGCAGTGGCCAAGGCGGGCGCGGGCAAGGGGGCCGACCTGGCCGCCATCAACCTCGCCCGACCGCTGGTCGACGGAGAGCAGATCCACGTGCCGAAGCCGGGTGAGGTGCTGGCCAGCGGTGGAGGGGGAAGTGGTGCTGGGGGAGCTGCCTCCGCGGCAGGATCCGCGGGGACTGCGGGGTCTGCGGGGTCCAGCGGTGGGGGATAGGGAGCCGGAGCCTCAGGAGCTGGCTCGGGGACCGCCGGCCAGGTGAACCTGAACGCGGCCTCGGCTGCCGAGCTCGAGGAGCTGCCGGGAGTCGGACCAGTCCTGGCGCAACGGATCATCGACTGGCGCACCGAGCACGGCCGGTTCGCCTCGGTCGACGAGCTGGGCGAGGTCAGCGGCATCGGGGAGAAGATCTTCGCTGCGCTCCAGCCCAAGGTGACGGTGTGACCCGGCGGCGGACAGGCGCTGCGCCTGACGACGACCAGCGCGACCTCGACCTGAGGCTGCTCGTCCCCGCGCTCGCCGCGTGGACGGCCAGTGCCTGCACCCTCGGGCTCAGCCCGCGCGTTGTGGCGCTCGCGGCCGGAGGCAGCCTGCTGGCGGCGGTCCTCGTGCTCTGGGCGACAACGCAGGGACGGCTCGGCCGCGTGGGCGCACTGCTGGCCCTGGGGTCGGCAGCAGTAGCCCTGGTGCTGGCCTCGACCGCCGGCCACAGCGCGGCGCGGGAGGCCGGTCCGGTGCGGGCGCTGGCCCGTGAGCGTGCCATGGTCGAGCTCTCCGGCGTGGTGACCAAGGACCCCGTGGTCGTCGGTGGCCGGCGGTTGGAGGGCGCCACGGTGCGCCTGGTCATGCGGGTCGAGGAAGTCAGCGGTCGGGGGAGGCGATCGCGCGTGTCGACTCCCGTGCTCGTGATGGGCGACACCGCGTGGCAACGGGTGCACTGGCACGAACGTGTCACGGTCAAGGGCACCCTGCTCGAGTCCGAGCCCGGCGACGACGTCGTCGCAGTGCTGCGACCCCGGGGCGAGCCCCGGTCCCTGTCCGCGCCCGGTGCTGTCGCGAGGGCGGCCGAGCACCTGCGGGCTGGGCTGCGCGACGCGGCCGCGCCCCTGCCGCCCGATGCCCGGGGCTTGCTCCCGGCCCTCGTGATCGGCGACACCAGCCGCACCCCGCCCGACCTGACCGACGCCATGCTCGCCACCGGGATGACGCACCTCTCGGCCGTCTCGGGCAGCAACGTGGCCATCGTGCTGGCGTTCGCGCTGGGTGGTGCGTCCCTCGTCGGTGTCCGGCGCCGCCTGAGGCCGTGGGTCGCCGTCACGGTCCTCGCCGGATTCGTCGTCCTCGCCCGACCGGAGCCGAGCGTCGTGCGGGCCGCTGCGATGGGCACCATCGGGCTGATCGGGCTGAGCCGCTCGCGGCGGGCTGCTGGCCTGCCCGTCCTCTCCGCGGCCGTCGTGGTGCTCCTCGTGGTCGACCCGTGGCTCAGCCGGTCCTACGGCTCCGCGCTCTCGACCCTCGCCACGCTCGGCCTGCTGCTCTTCACGCGCACGTGGGGCGACGCCATCGGACGGCGACTGCCGCGGCGGATCAGCTCTTGGGGTCCGCCGATCGCGATTCCCATTGCGGCACAGGCGATGTGCGCGCCCGTCGTCGTCCTCCTGCAGGGTTCGGTCTCGGTCGTCGGCATCCTGGCCAACCTGCTGGCCGCGCCCCTGGTGGCGCCCGCCACGGTCACCGGCGTGGCTGCCGCTGGCCTGGCTCCCCTCTGGCCGTTCGGTGCCCGGCTGCTCTGCTGGGTCGGGGCCGTGCCCACCCTCGGCATCGCCAAGGTGGCCCGCACCTGTGCGACCATCCCCGGCGGCACCCTGCCGTGGCCGGACGGGGCGGTGGGTGCGCTCCTGCTCACCCTGGTCACGGTCCTCGTGCTGCTCAGCGGCCGGTGGTGGGCGCACCGTGCGCGGCTCCACCCGGTGCTCGCCGCCGCCGTGCTCGTCCTCGTGCTCGCCGCCGCTGCGCCGACCTCCGCCGTCACCTGGCCACCCGCGGGATGGCGTTTCGTGGCGTGCGACGTGGGGCAGGGCGATGCGTTGGTGCTGGCCACGACGCCCGGCCATGCCGTGCTGGTAGACGTCGGCCCGGATCCTACGACCGTCAACGCGTGCCTCCGGCGACTCGGGGTGCGCGTGCTCGACTCCGTGGTGCTGAGCCACTTCCACGCCGACCACGTCGACGGGCTGCCCGGCGCCCTGGCCGGCCGCGAGGTGCGCGAGATCCTCGCCACCCCCGTGCGCGAACCCGCCTACCAGTGGTCGCAGGTGGAGTCACTGGCCCGGGCCCGCGGCATACCCATCCGCGACGTCGT
The DNA here is from genome assembly GCF_054049895.1 of Pedococcus sp. P5_B7. Classification (NCBI taxonomy): domain Bacteria; kingdom Bacillati; phylum Actinomycetota; class Actinomycetes; order Micrococcales; family Intrasporangiaceae; genus Pedococcus; species Pedococcus sp. P5_B7. The sequence goes on along the minus strand of NZ_JBFULM010000002.1, from coordinate 301,925 downwards.
CGCCGGTGACCACCTGGGCTGGCCCGGGGTGACGGCTGACGTGTGGTGGCCGGCCCGCAGGATCGCCGCGGGCTCGGTGCCCAACAACGCCAGTGTGGTGCTCGCGGTGCGCTCGGGCCCGGTCGACCTGCTGCTCCTGGGAGACGTCGAACGCGAGGCGGCCCATGCCCTCCTGCTCCAGCTGCGTCGCGACCCGGCGATGGCGGCCCGGGCGGCCGGCTTCGACGTGGTCAAGGTGGCGCACCACGGCTCGGGCAACCTCGACGAGGCCCTGGTGGCTGAGGTGCGCGCCCCGGTCGCGGTCATCAGCGTGGGGAAGGACAACGACTACGGCCACCCGTCACCGAAGGCGCTGGAGGTGTTGCGCCGCAACGGGTATGCCGTCCTGCGCACCGACCAGCGCGGCGACGTGGCCGTCGTCGCCGTCGATGACGACGTGGGCGTCACCTGGCGTCGACGCTAGGCGCCGGCGGCTGGTGGACCCGGCAGGTCAGGTGCTGGCGAGCACCCGGGGCTTGGCCTTGGCGGCCTCGACGAGTGCGTCGATGGTGGCCTGCACGGCCGGCACGCGCTGGAGGTCGGCGGTGGTGACGACGCTGACCGACCGTCGCGAGGCGGGGTTGATCGGCAGGGTGACGACGTCGTGGTGGTGGGCGGTCCGGAGGATGAGGTCGGGGATGAGGGCGACACCGAGGCCTTCGGCGACCAGGCCCAGCACCGCGACGTAGTCCTCGGTCTCGAAGCCGACGTGGGGCGAGAAGCCGGCGTTCGCGCACATCTGGAGGAGGTGGCCACGACACCGGGGACACCCGGCGATCCAGTTCTCCTGCGCCAACGCGGACAGCTCGACCATGTCCTCGGTCGCGAGCGGGTGGGCGCGGGGGAGGGCGAGGCGCACCTCGTCGTCGAGCAGCTTGTGGGTGACGAAGAGGTCCATGTCCTCCTCGCCGCGACCGACGTCGGTGCCCTCGTAGGCGAACGCGACGGCGAGGTCGCACTCGCCCGCCTTGAGCGCGGCGAGCGACTCAGGGGGCTCGGCCTCGGTGAAGGTGACCTGCACGTCGGGGAACCGCTGCTTGACCAGCGCCAGGGCCCGGGGGACGAGGGTGGCCGAGCTCGACGGGAACGCCATGAGCCGCACCCGTCCGGCACGTAGGCCGGCGATCGCCGCGACCTCCTCCTCGGCGGCATCCAGCGCAGCCAGCACCGCGACGGCGTGCCGGGCCAGCACCTGCCCGGCCTCGGTGAGGCGGACGTTGCGCCCGATCCGCTCCACGAGCACGGTGCCGGTGCGCTGCTCGAGCCGACGGACCATCTGGGAGATCGCGGGCTGGGAGTAGCCCAGCGCCAGGGCAGCACCGGTGAAGCTGCCTTCGTCGGAGATGGCCTTCATGACACGGAGACCTGCGGCGTCGATCATGGAGGAAGCATAACCGTTCGTTATCCAGATGGTTAGTTGTTGAGTGGGTCGTGATGGATCCGGCCCCGGCGCGGGTGGTCGTGGCGTCGTTCCCGCCGACGGGCAGGTGTCACCGGGCTCTGCTTTCATCGGGAGCACGATGCAGCCCGAGCAGACCTCCACCACCCACGCGACCGAGGGCGACACCCTCAGTCCTGACTTCGCGCCGGGTGACCACCCCGGTCAGGACCACGCGCCGGCGGCGGGGCGGGACGGGACCGCGCTCTGCCTGTCCGGTGGTGGCTACCGCGCCGCGCTGTTCCACCTCGGGGCCGTGCGACGGCTCAACGAGCTGGGCGTGCTGTCGCAGCTCACGACGGTGAGCGGTGTCTCCGGAGGGTCGATCGTCGCGAACCTGCTCGCCGACCCCAGGCTCGAGTTCCCCCGGGACGGCGGGGTGGTCGGTGGGTTCGAGGACTTCGTCGCGGACCCGCTGACCCGACTGACCTCGCGCAACATCCGCACGCCCGCCCTGCTGTCCACGCTCAGGCCGTGGAAGTGGCCGGCCCGCGACGCCGCCATCCGGGCGCTCGCCGACGAGCTCGCCGATGCCGTGACGTGGTGGTCGACGCCGCTGCGCGACAACGCCCACTCGGGTCCAGCGGTCGTCACCTGCGCGACCGAGATCGGCTACGGCGTGGACTGGGTCTTCGAGGGCCCGACGGCCCACCGACCCCACGGGCGAGTCGGCGACTACCGCGTCGGGTATGCCGCGCCCCCGGCCGACCTGCGGCTCGCCGACGTCGTGGCGGCCTCGTGTGCCTTTCCGCCGTTCTTCGCCCCGATGGTCCTCGACGGGGTCGCGATGCACCTCACCGGCGGGAAGAAGGGGCTGGAGTCCGACGACGAGCGCGCCTCGATCATGCGCCGCGTCCGGCTCACCGACGGCGGCGTCTACGACAACCTCGGCCTCGAGCCGGTCTGGAAGCGCCACGCCACCGTCCTGGTCAGCGACGGGGGTGGGGTGTTCCGAGCCCGCACCGAACGCACGGTCGTCGGCCGCACGCTGCGCATCCTCGGGATCGCCACCAACGGCGGTCAGTCGGTCCGCAGCCGCTGGCTCCACGCCGGCTATGCCCGCGGTGCGCTGCACGGCACGTCGTGGGCGCTCGACACCGTCGTCGAGGGCTCCTACCCCCGCGAGACCACCGAGCTGGTCAACGCGGTCCGCACCGACCTCGACGTGTTCAGCACCGGGGAGCAACACGTGCTGGAGCGCCACGGCTACCTCATCGCCGACGCCCAGGTCAGCGCGCACTGCCCCGAGCTGGTCACCCGGGACGCCCCGGCGGTCCCACCGCACGACGACGTCGCCGACGCCGCGGTCGCCGCCGCGGCCCTCGTCGACTCCGCCAAGCGCCGGCTGCTCGGTCGGTCCTGACGCGCTGGACCCGCCGACGTACGCTAACCACGTGACGAGCCCGGCCTCCGTGACCACGACTGCTGCCGCGACCACCCAGCTGGACGCCGTCGCGGCGCTGCTCGAGCGCCGCAACGTGCTCGTCCTCACTGGTGCGGGCATCTCGACCGACTCCGGGATCCCCGACTACCGGGGCCCGGACGGCACCCGCCGGGTCACGCCCATGCAGTACGCCGAGTTCCTCGGGTCGTCGCAGGCGCGACAGCGCTACTGGGCCCGCAGCTACGTCGGCTGGCAGCGGTTCAACCTGGCCCAGCCGAACTCCGGCCACGAGGCCGTGGCCCGCCTCCAGCGCGGCGGGCTGGTCGGACCCGTCATCACGCAGAACGTCGACGGCCTCCACCAGCAGGCCGGCGCCACTGACGTCGAGGAGCTGCACGGGTCACTCGCCCGGGTCGTCTGCCTCACCTGCGGCGACCGGTCCTCCCGGTGGGACCTCGACGAGCGGATGCGCGAAGCCAACCCGACCTACACGGTGACGAGCGACGAGATCAGGCCGGACGGTGACATCGTCCTCAACGAGCTCGACGTCGAGGCCTTCCGCACCCCGCTGTGCCTCGTCTGCGCTCACGACACCCTCAAGCCCGATGTCGTCTTCTTCGGGGAGTCGGTGCCGAAACCGTTGGTGGAGAAGTGTTTCCGGCTCACCGAGGAGGCGAGTGCGCTCGTCGTCCTGGGGTCCAGTCTCAAGGTGATGAGCGGCTACCGCTTCGTGCGCCGAGCCGCGGCGCTCGACATCCCCGTCGCCATCATCACCCGCGGTCCCACCCGGGGTGACGAGCAGGCCTCGGTGCAGGTGGATGCCCCACTGGGCCCGACGCTGGCCGCTCTGCTCGACCGCCTGGCTGCCTAGCGCCCGGCTCAGCCCGGGCCCATCGCCTTGGCCACCGCCGGCCAGATCGCCGCCGCCCACTGTTGGTGCCCGAGCACGGAGGGGTGACCGAGGTCGTTGCCCAGCTCCTCCAGCCGATCGCCGGGGTGGCGGGCCAGCGCGCCACCGTCGGTGTGGCACTGGGGAATTCCTGCACACGCCCGGTCGAGCTCCGCCTCGTACGCCTCCATGAGTGACGTCAGCCGTCTCACCTCGGCCGTGTTGACCTTCTTGTTGGCCGAGAACATCGCGCACGGTTCCTGCCCCACGAGGTCCACCGGCGTGGTGGGGAGGGTGGCGATCGCCCTGGCGTAGTCGGCCGGGCGACCGGCTCCGGTCGCCAGCACGACCGTCACCTTGGGGGACGCCTTGACGATGGACTGCACGGCAGACCTCACCTGCGCTCGGAACTCCGGGAGGTGTGCGGGATCGGTTCCGTCGCAACGGATGTCGTTGTCCATGATCATGACCAGCGCCAGCGAAGGTGTCGGGACGATGGCCAACGCGGCGGGCACCTGGAACTCCAGCCCATCGGCCTTCTCCCCGTTGCGCGACACGTTGGCCACCAAGCCCTGCGTCTTGGGACGGACCGCAACCAACCTCTCGTAGACGCTGTTGACCTCGGGGTTGGTGCCCGTGGCCCACGAGTTGTCGACGACGTTCTCACCGGGGTTTGCGGGATCGGACTGGAAGCCGGTCATTCCCGAGTGGCCCAGGGCGATCACCCCCTCGGGGTGGTCCGCGTCCACGCCGGACGGCGCGCCGGTCGCCGAGGTGGTTGCTGCCACCCGCGAGCGGTCGACGCTTGACCCTGTCGGAGTAGCCCCACCGCTGCAGGAGCAGAGCGCGAGGACTGCCAGCACTGCAGCTGTTGAGGACGACGATCGCGGGCGCACGGATCCCTCCTCAGCGACGAGCCACTCTGCGGTCCACGGTATGACCGTGTCCCGCGGCAGCCCTCCCGCACCTGGCGTAGACCCGCCCGGCGTGACCCCCGGCAGGTGACCGGCAGTCGGCGGTCAGGCCGGCCGTCGGGCGACCAGCACCACGTCGATCGCGTCGCCCTGCTCGGTCGGCCGCACGTACTCCTCGCAGCGCTCGACCACCAGGTCGCCCGCGGCCTCGCGCAGCTGCTCGGGGGAGTGCAGCAGGGCGGGGTCGGACGGCCCACCGACGCCCTCGGTGAGGTTGCGCAGGCCGTGCCCGACCACCACCAGCGCACCACCGGGAGCCAGCCAGCTGCGGGTGCGGGACACGACGTCCGACGGGAGGTGCAGGTAGGAGACCAGCACGAGGTCGTAGAGCACCTGGGGCGCGGGGTGCCACGACCGGGCGTCCGCGACGACCCAGTCGATGCGGTGGCCGAGACGCGTCGACTCCTTCTCCCCCTTGGCCAGCCCGACCGACGAGAAGTCGACGGCCGTCACCCGCCAGCCCAGCGACGCGAGCCACACGGAGTGACGACCTTCGCCGGCCCCGAGGTCGAGCGCCCGACCCGGGGGCCACCCGCCGACGATCCGCTCCACCTCGGCGTTGGGGGTCGCGCTCCAGACGTGCTCGTGCGCGGCATACCGCTCGTCCCACAGCGCCTGACGGGTCGTGGGGGTGCCCCGGTCGGGGTCGGGCAGGGCCGGTCCGTCGGTCGAGCCGTGCCTGTCGGAGTGCTGGTGCCCGTCGCTCATCCCCCTAGCATCGCCGATATGAGCAGCTTCGTCCCTGCCGAGGACCCGGCGATCGTCGTCCGCGACGCGACCCCGGCCGACCTGCCGGCCATGGCCGCCGTCTACGACGAGCAGGTGCGCACCTCGCTGGCGACCTTCGACACCGAGCCGCGCGGCGCGGCATACCTCGGGGAGAAGCTCGCCGCCGTCGACGAGGGCAACGTCGTCCTGGTCGCCTGCACGGCCGCCGACGAGCTCCTCGGGTACGCCTTCTCCGGACCGTTCCGCCCCCGGCCCGCCTACGCGGGCACCAAGGAGGTCTCGGTCTACCTCGCCGAGACCGCGCGGGGTCGCGGCCTCGGCCGCACCCTGTATGCCGCGCTGCTGGCGCGGCTCGACGCCGCGCCCGGCGTGCACACCCAGGTGGCCGTGGTGGCCCTCCCGAACGACGCGAGCGTGGCGCTGCACCTGGCGGCCGGTTTCGAACGGGTGGGGGTCCTGCGGGAGGTGGGGCACAAGTTCGGTCGTTACGTCGACACTGCGTGGTACCAACGGATGAGCCCCACGGATTAGGGCTGGCGTGTCGCGCCCTTGCGCGGCACTCTCGGAATTGCACCCCTGTCGCAGGCTGTGGAGGTTCGGAGATGGGCGCCATCGGAGCTGGGCCGTTCGAGAACGACGACGCACTGGACTTCCTCGACGAGCTCGAGGAGTCGGAGCAGGACGTGCGCCGCCGGAAGGTGGAGACCGCCCTCGCCCGGGTGGTCCGTGCGTCCGGCTACATCGAGGCCCCCACCATGTCCGAGGCCGTGGCGGCCGCCGCGGTGGTGGCCGCCTGTGACGACTTCGAGGCGGTGATCGGGGAGCGGAACGTGCCGCGCTGGATCGACGAGGACCCCATCGAGGTCGACGAGCGGCTCGAGGAGCTCGCGACGAAGGCCCTGCACCGCGCCCTGAAGTCCGACGACAACGAGCTCTGGGAGCTGTGGGCCGACGGCGACGGTGGCGAACGGTTCGCCACCAAGGTCACCCACCTGCTCGACGCCCTGGGTGACTGAGCCTTATCCCTGCCGGCGGGGCCCCGACACGCGTGTGCCGCGGCACGCACGGGGCGTACCGCGGCACACGGTGCAGCCGGCACCTGAGGGTCGAGGTCAGATGCGGCGCAGCACCGCCGTGACCTTGCCGAGGATGGTGGCGTGGTCTCCGTCGATGGGGTCGAAGGCGGCGTTGTGCGGCATCAGCCACACCTTGCCGTCCTTGCGCTTGAAGGTCTTGACCGTCGCCTCGTTGTCGAGCATCGCGGCCACGATGTCGCCGTTGTCGGCGCTGGGCTGCTGCCGGACGACGACCCAGTCGCCGTCGCAGATCGCGGCCTCGATCATCGAGTCACCGACGACCTGCAGGAGGAAGAGCTGGCCCTCGCCCACGATCTGGCGGGGGAGCGGGAAGACGTCCTCGACGGTCTCCTCGGCCAGGATCGGCACACCGGCCGCGATGCGACCGAGCACCGGCACGTAGGACGCCTCAGGGCGGCGGTCGTTGATCCCGGTCTCGTCGTAGGTGGCGGTCTCGTCCTCGACGCTGGCGCCGCCGCGGTAGCCCCGCATGTCGGCGGGCGAGTCGGGTGAGACGACCTCGATGGCGCGCGGTCGGTTGGGGTCGCGACGCAGGAAGCCCTTGCGCTCGAGGGTCGACAACTGGTGGGCCACCGAGCTGGGGGAGGTGAGCCCCACGGCCTCGCCGATCTCGCGCAGGCTCGGCGGGTAGCCACGCCGGTCGACCGAGTTGCGGATCACCTCGAGCACCCGTCGCTGCCGGACGGTCAGACCGTCGCCGCGATCGCGGTCGGGCAGTTCCTTGACGTTGTCGTCGCTCATGCCGCTTCCTCACTTGAGCCGATAAAGGTGCAGGTCAGATGCCGTGTGCCGGGCTACTCAGCGGCTGTGACAGGTGGGCTGTCAGTGGCCTCTGATGTGCTTGGGGCATGAACACAGCGTATGGCCTTCGAACGTCTGTGCCAAACATGTGTTCGACGCGTGTCTTGATCCGTTCGAACATGCGTGCTAGAAATCACCCAGGCAGTTCTTCGCACACCCGTTCGATGAACGCAACCATGAGCCCCCAGCTCACCGCCCCCATGGAGGACCAGATGAGTGCAGCAGTCGCTTGGGACGTCGCCCCCGCACCGGTGCGGGTCCCCGTTCGCCCGGCTCGCCCCCAGCTGGTCTCGGTGCCCACCGGGGCAGCGGTCCCCCAGGTGCCGGCCACGCCGCTGCGGATCACCCGCGCGGGTCGGCTGGCGCTGACCCTCACCGTCGTCGTGGCGGCGGTCGCCCTGGCGGTCGCGCTCTTCTCCGGCGGAGCCTCCGCCACCGTCATCGACCACTCGACCACCGTGGGCACCGGCCAGACCCTCTCCGAGATCGCCACGCAGCAGCTTCCGCACCTGCCGATGGCCGAGGCCGTGGCCCAGCTCCAGATCGCGAACGACCTGACCGGCAGCGACATCCACGCAGGTCAGACGCTGCTCATCCCGCGGGTCGGCTGAGCGCGCGTCGGTCGAGGTCCCACGGCCCGCGGCCCACTGACCGGTCGGTAGGTCCGACCAGGTCAGCTGGCCTTGGCCAAGTGGGTCCAGCGGATGGCTGACGTGTCGCCTGCCTTCGCGATGGCGACCTGGTCGACGCCCACGGCCGAGGTGGTCGTGGTGGTGCGGATCGGCACCCCCGCCGTGACCGTGTAGGACGCGGTCCCCGGGAGCGCCGTGATGACGGTGCCGTCCTTGGGGTGGAACCGCAGGTGGTTGAACTTCAGGCCCGAGCCGGCCTGGTCCACCGCGAGCTGGTCGACGTAGAGGGGGGTCTTGTACCCGCCGACGTTGGCCCAGGAGCTGATCGCGATCGGTGCGCCACCGCTGATCCGGTAGGCCTCCAGCCGCTGTGCGGTCTTGATGAACGTCCCGTCGGCGGGCACGGCGTTGAGGTGGTTCCAGACCCCGCCCGAGCCGGCCCGGTCGATCGCGTTCTGGTCGACCACGACCGTCGGCTTGGTGCCACCGAAGACGGTCCACGAGGTGACGATGACCGGAGCGCCGCCCACGATGCGGTAGGCCTCCCTGCGCTGGGCGCCCTTGATGAAGGTGCCCTCGGCCGGTCGCATCGGCAGCGTGGCCAGCGAGGTGCTGGAGACCAGGTGGGTCGGCTGGATCCCGCCGAAGGCGGCCCAGGTGGAGACGTAGACCGGGGACTTGCCCACGAGGCGGAAGGCCTGAGAGGTCTCACGGACCTTGATGAAGCTGCCCGACGGCGGGGGCTGGTAGGCCTTGTCCTTGAAGTGGATGAAGGTGGTGGGCCAGTTGCGGTCACCACGGGGCACCCGCCAGCGAGACGAGTAGCCGCCGCCGTAGGACGAGTCGGAGATGACGATGTAGGCCGCCGTCACCTCCTCCACGTAGCCGACGTGGCCGTAGCTGGGGGCGTAGGCGCTGCCGTAGCCCCACTGCGCCACCGAGCCGACGGTGGCCGTCTTGTCGACCTTGAAACCGCGCTTGGTGGCGTTGACCGCCCAGCTGCCGCCGTTGCCCATCGCGCTCTGCTGGGCGACGCCGTTGCGCGCCAGTCGGTAGGCGACGTAGTTGACGCAGTTGTTGCCCGAGGAGCTGACCGGGTAGCCCCAGATCGGCTTCCCGGCATACCCGGAGAAGGCGATGCACGAGACGTTCGACGCCTTGCACTCCCGGACCATCGTCTCGGCGTGCGCCGGCGTTGCCACGGTGGCGGTGAAGGCCACTGCTGCGCTGGCGGTGAGCGCGAGCGCGGCGAGGCGTGCGGCAGCGCGGCGGAGGTGACGTCGCATGACTTCCCGGGGGTTGGGGGGACCGGGCGGGGTGCCGGATGGTGCTCGGCGGAAACGGGGCCCGGTCGGGGGGCCTTCGACAGGGTGCCCTACGGCGGATCCTCTTGTCCCATTTGCCCGGAGAACACCGTCCGTGTAATTCGACGGCTCGTGCTCAGGACGGCCATGGGGCATCGGCCGAACGGCCGAGACGCCGGGGCGGCCCTGCTCAGCGGCCGGCCCGGCGCGGTCGGCGTGCCGGGTGCCCTTGCACGCCGCCCCAGAGGTGTGGGGTGCCCTCGTTCTCGACGTAGGAGAGGTCGCGGCCGAGGAAGTGCGCGAGTCGCTGGGCCGCCCTGCGCACCTGGGTGCGTCCCGCCGTCGTGACGCCGGGAGCGAGCCGCACCTCCACCTCGACCACGTCGGGGCGCACGGTCCGCTTCCACAGTCCGACGTTCACCGACTCCAGGACCACCCAGGCCCAGAACGGGTCGTTGTGCTCGGCGTAGGGATGGTCTGGCAGGGACGGGAAGTTCACCTGCGGATAGCTGAGCACCACCTCGTCATAGGTGGGGAAGAGGTATGCCGCGGGGGCGGCCGGGCTGCGCCGGCGCACCTGGGCGGGGTCGAACCAGTGCGGGATGCCGTCGACCTCGACCTCCTCGAGGTCGTCGCCGATCTCGGCCAGCGCCTGCTTGGTATCGGTGACGGTGAGGGTCGCCCAGCGGGTGAAGTCCTTGATGGTGGTCGGTCCGTGGCCCGCGACGTAGCGCCGGACGAGCTCGACCACGGCTTCCTCGCGGGTGCGCGTGGGGGTCGGCGGCACGACCTCGTCGACCAGCGCATAGGAGTGGTGCACGCCCTTCATGGGCCCCGAGCAGACCAGGCCCCTCAGCTCGGCGACGAGCAGCAGGTGGCCGAGCTGCTCGCCGGGCTTGATGGGGGACCCGCGGTTGGTGAACTCGTCGTTGAGCTCAGGGCGGGTGCGGAAGGTCTTGTCCTGCAACAGCTCTGACAGCACGTCGAGGCCGTCGGACATGCGGCGCTGGTCGTCGAGCCCGAGCTGTCGGTGCCGAGCGGCCATGCTGGACAACACGCGGGGCGAGGTGAGGTCGAGGATCCAGCGCAGGTCCTCGGGCGCGACGAAGTGCCACGTCGGCCGCAGGATGTGGGTGCGCAGGAAGGCGCCGGAGTCGAACTCGCGCTGCACCGCGGCATACGTGCCATTGCGCGAGCGCAGGCCGAGCGAGAAGAAGGCGTGGTCGCGCTCCTGGCTCTGCACGCAGGTGAGCAGCCGCACCACGTCGGCCGCCTTGGGGGCTGGCGCCGACGACAGCCGTTGCGTCGCCAGGCGTTGGGCGAGGACGCGGGAGGAGTCCATGGCGCCATCCTCTCGAAGACCGCCGACAGGTGCGCGACCATGGGGTGATGGAACAGAGCACGACCGTGGAGATCGCCGCACCGCCCGAGCGCGTCTGGGAGGTGATGGTCGACGTGGAGCGCTGGTCGGACTGGACCGACACCGTCACCTGGGTGCGCCGGCTCGACGAGGGTCCGCTGCGCCCGGGGTCGCGGGCGAAGATCAACCAGCCGAAGGTGCCGGAGACCGAGTACGTCGTCACCGAGCTCGAGCCGGGGCGCTCGTTCACGTGGGTGGCCACCGGTCCCGGCGTGCTGACCACCGCTCGGCACAGCATCGAGCCGCTCTCCGGCGGTGGCTCGCGGGTGCGGCTGTCCGTCGAGCAGGCGGGCTGGCTCGGGTCGTTCATGGGGCGGTTCTACCGGGGGCTGACCGACCGCTACCTCGCGACCGAGGCGGCCGGGCTGAAGGCTCGCTGCGAAGGGCGCCGATGAGTTCGGTCGGCTCGGTGGGTCGGTATGGCTGACAGGACGACTGCCAGCACCACCACTTCCGACGACAGCAGGAGGCAGACATGACCAAGGTGTGCGCGAGCATCACGACCTCGGTGGACGGCTACATCACCGGTCCCGACGACGGCCCGGGCAAGGGACTCGGGGAAGGCGGCGAGCGGCTGCACTACTGGGTGTTCGGCGGACCGTGGTCCTACGACGCCGAGCCCGAAGGGGCGCCGGGCGCCGACCTGGGCGGGGTCGAGAAGGAGTACATGGACGCCGCCTTCGCGCGGCTCGGAGCCTCCGTCGCCGGCCGGACCATGTACGAGGCGGCCGGGCACTGGGGCGACCAGAACCCGTGGGGCGTCCCGACCTTCATCGTCACCCACCGTCCCGAGGAGCAGCCCGAGGGCGACGCCTTCGTCTTCGTCGACGGGGTGGTGGAGGCCATCGACCGGGCCAAGGCTGCCGCCGGGGACAAGGACGTCAGTCTCAGCGGGGGAGCGGACATCATCCGCCAGGCCCTCGCCGCGGGGCTGGTCGACGAGCTCAGCATCATCGTGGCCCCGGTGATCCTCGGCCGCGGCAAGCTCCTGTTCGAGGGCTTCGACCACGACATCGAGCTCACCCCCAAGGGCGTCCGGCAGTCGCCGCTGGCGACCTTCATCGACTACGAGGTCACCAAGCCCTGACCGTCCTTCCCCGACTTCTGGCCACCGGTGCGGCAGGGAGCGCCCGGAACGGGGCGCACACCCGGCACGGGTGGCCAGAAGTGGGGAGTGGGTCGATCTGCCCATGCCACCCGTCGTGCGGATGGGCGGTTCGACCGACGCGGGCGGCCGGCCCCCCTTCCTACCGTCGAGGGCATGAGCACTCACCTAGAAACCATCGTGATCGGCGCCGGGCAGGCTGGGCTCGCCACGGCATACCAGCTGAAGCAGTCGGGACGAGACTGTCTGGTCGTCGACGCCGGCGCCCGCGTGGGCGACGGGTGGCGGAACCAGTGGGACTCGCTGCGGCTCTACAGCCCCGCGAAGCACGACTCGCTGCCCGGCCTGGCCTTCCCCGCGGACCCGTGGCACTTCCCGGGCAAGGACGAGGTGGCCGACTACCTCGAGACCTATGCGCGCGAGTTCGCCCTGCCGGTGCGGCTCAACACCCGGGTGAGCCGGCTGGCTGCGGCGACGACGGGCGGGTACCTCGTCGAGACCGACAGCGGCGACTACCTGGCCGACCACGTCGTCGTCGCCACCGGCACCTTCGGGCGCCGGCCGCACGTGCCCGACTTCGCGGCCGAGCTCGACCCGGCGATCGTGCAGCTGCACTCGAGCGAGTACCGCCGTCCGTCGCAGCTGCCGGACGGACCGGTGCTCGTCGTCGGCGCCTCCCACTCCGGTTTCGACGTGGCCTACGAGGTGGCGCCCGACCACTCGACGATCCTGGCCGGGGCCTCGCGTGGGGAGATCCCCGTGCCGCACGGCTCGCGGCGGTTCAGGATGGCGATGCCGGTGCTGTGGTTCGTCTGGGGACACGTCATCAACCGGCGAACTCCGGTGGGCCGCAAGGAGATGCAGGAGATCCGGTTCCACGGCGGTCCGGCCCTTCGGGTCAAGGTGGCGGACCTCGAGGGGCGCGGCGTCGAACGCGTGGAGGAGCGCGTGACCGGTGTCGAGGGTGGTCGACCGGTGCTCGCGGGCGGCCGGGTCGTCGACGTGGCGTCCGTGGTGTGGGCGACCGGCTTCACCCAGGACTTCGGCTGGATCGATGTCGCGGGCGTGGTCGGCGAGGACGGCTGGCCGCGCGAGCTGCGCGGTGTGGTGCAGGACGCGCCGGGCCTGTACTTCTGCGGGCTGTCGATGCAGAGCTCGTTCCGCTCGATGCTGATCGGCGGGGTGGGAGCCGACGCGGCCTACGTCGCCAAGGAGATCGCCCGCCGGGCCACCCGCGGTGCCACCCCGACCGATGCCGCCCGCGCCCCCCGGGCAGGCCGGCTCGCGGCCTGAGCCTGAGCCGGAGCCTGAGCCGGAGCCGGAGACCGAGCCGGAGACCGAGCCGGAGCCGGAGACCGAGCCGGAGCCGGAGGCCGAGCCGGAGCGCGAGCCCGAGCCCGGTCTGACAGCCTCACCAGGGCCTCCGATCGGCGTCGTCCGTCAGGCCGATCCATAGTCGCCCCGTCGCGCGTATCCTCCGAGGTGGAGGTACCGCGATGGGCGTCGTGGACGAGCTGATCCGGGCGCGGGAGACCTACGAACGCGGCGACTGGGTCGCCGCGTTCCAGACCTGGTCCGACGTCGAACCCGACGCGCTCGATGCTGCCGACCAGACCCGGCTGGCCTACACGGCATACCTGCTCGGGCGTCGCGAGGACTGCGTGGCCGCGCTGCAGCGGGCGTTCAGGACCCACGTCGACTCGGGGGACTCCGCGGCAGCGGCCCACTCCGCCGTCTGGCTGGCCATGGTGCACGCGCGGGTGGGCGAGCTGTCGGTCGCCGGCGGGTGGGCCGTGCGGGCGGAGGGCCTGCTCGCCGAGGCGGGTGACGTGGTGGAGCGCGGCTACCTGACCCACCTGCAGATGTACCGCCACATCGACCAGCACGAGTGGCCGCAGGCGCTGACCTGTGCGCAGGAGACGACCGCCGTCGGTCGCCGGTTCGGGGATGCCGACCTCGTCGCGCTGGGCCTCTCGGCGCAGGGCCGGCTCACGCTCATGTCGGGCTCGGTGCAGCAGGGACTGGTGCTGTTCGACGAGGCGATGACTGCGGTGGCCTCGGGTGAGGTGGCGCCGGTGTGGGCGGGTGACATCTACTGCCTGATGATCGAGGGCTGCCAGGAGGTGTCGGACTTCGGGCGGGCGGCGGAGTGGACCGATGCGCTCACCGTGTGGTGCGACCGCCAGCCCGGGCTGGTGCCCTGGGCCGGCCAGTGCGCCGTGCACCGCGGCCAGATCATGGCCCTGCGTGGGGCGTGGGCCGAGGCCTTGGAGGAGCTCGGCCTGGCCCTGCAGCGCTACGTGCGCGCCCAGGCGACCGAGGCCAGCGGGTTGGCGCTCGCCGAGCGCGGCGGCGTGCTGCGGCTGCAGGGGGAGTATGCCGCCGCTGACGCCGCCTACACCGAGGCCGCCACCTACGGCTTCGAGCCGCAGCCCGGACTGGCGCTGCTGTGGCTCGCCCAGGGTCGCCAGGAGGTGGCGCACGCCGCGGTGGTGCGCTTGCTCGCCGAGACGGAGGGGCCGGTGGGGAGGGCGCGGGTGCTGCCGGCGGCGGTGCAGGTGCTGCTCGCGGTGGGCGAGGTCGAGCGTGCCCTCGAGTGCGCCACCGAGCTGGCCGCGATCGCCGAGGGCTTCGGCTGCGCTGCTGTCACGGCGGAGTCGCGGGACGCAGTCGGCCTGCTGCGCCTCGCTGTAGGCGACCCCGCGGGCGCGCTGCCCCACCTGCGGGCCGCCCGCAGCGCGTGGTCGCAGCTGGGCTGTCCCTACCGGGCCGCGCGGTCACAGGGTCAGCTCGGTCGGTGCCTCGGCGAGCTCGGCGACGCCGAGTCGGCGAGCCGTGAGCTGAGGGCCGCGCTGTCGACGCTGACCGGTCTGGGGGCCGTGCCTGACGCGGAGGCAGTGCGTCGGTTGCTGGCCCCGACCCAGCTGCCCGGCGGGCTCACCGAGCGCGAGGTGCAGGTGCTGCGGCTGCTCGCCTCGGGTCGCAGCAACGCCGAGATCGCCGCCGAGCTGGTCCTCAGCCACAAGACCGTGGCCCGACACCTGAGCAACATCTACACCAAGCTCGACGTGACCACCCGGACCGCCGCCGCGGCCTACGCGTTCGAGCACGAGCTCGCCTGAGGAGACGAGGGGCACGGGCCGCTGGCTAGCACGGCCCGCTGGGTAGAACGACCCACGGCCTCGTCCAACGGGATGGGCCGTCGCACCGATGAGGGCCGACGCCCCGCGCTCCTACCGTCAGAGCCATGCACACCACGCTGCCACTGCTCGCGGGGATGGTCTCGACGACCATCTTCGCCGGCAGCGTGCTGCCCATGCTGGTCAAGGCCGCTCGCAGCCGCGACCTGTCGTCGTACAGCCTCGGCAACCTCGCGCTCGCGAACGTCGGCAACGCCGTCCACTCGGTCTACGTATTCAGCCTCCCGCCCGGCCCGCTCTGGGTGCTGCACTCCTTCTACCTGTTGAGCACCGGCCTGATGCTCGGCTGGTACGTGCGGTGGGGTCGCCGACCGGCACCCACGCCTGCCCCTCAGGACCCGAGCTCGCGGCGCATCACCAGTCGCGGCAGCTTGCTCGCCACCGCGTCGGTGGTCCCCACGACCGAGAACCCGTTCTTCTCGAACATCGCTCGTGTGCCCACGAACGCCATGGTGAGGTCCATCCGCTTGTCGCCCGGATCGACCGGGTGGGCCTCGACCGCGGGCGCGCCGTTGGCCGCGGCATACTCCACCGCACCCTCGATGAGGTGGGCGGTGACGCCGCGCTTGCGGAAGCCGGAGCGCACCACGACGCAGACGATGCTCCAGACCGGCACGTCGTCGACCGGCAGCATCAGCTTCGACTGTGCGAGCCGCGGGATCTCCGAGCGCGGGCCGATGTTGCACCAACCGACCGGCTCGCCGTCGAGGTAGGTGACGACGCCCGGCGGGTGCTCGCGCGCGCAGAGGGCCCGCATCGCCTTCTCGCGGGCGTCCGTGCCGGTGCCCCCGAGCTCGGTGATCTCCTTGGCCTGGATGCGGTGGGACAGGCACCAGCAGTGGGTGGGGCGGCGGTTCGGGTTGATGACGTCGGCGAAGTCCTCGAACCGGTCGGGCGTCACCGGGTGCGTCTCCCACGTCTCGGGCATGAGCCCAGCCAACCACCGTGCGGTGACACTGCGCCGACTGAGCGCCAAAGCACCCTCCGCCGCCCCGGATGAGTCGGTTCGCGCTCACCCCGGTACTCGGTCAGCGGGCCAGGTAGCCGCCGTCGATCGGGTAGTAGGTGCCGGTCGCGAACGACGCGCCGTCGCTGGCCAGCCAGGCCACCAGCTCGGCTACCTCCTCCGGCTCGCCGAGCCGCTGGAGTGCGTGCTGCGTGGCGAGGAAGTCGAGGGCCGGCTGGTCGAGGTGCTCGTCGAGCAGAGGGGTGCGGATGAACCCGGGCCCGACGGCGTTGATGCGGATGCCGTCAGCGGCGTGCTCCCACGCCGCGGCCTGGGTCATCCCCACGACGCCGTGCTTGGCCGCCGTGTAGGCGCTCGCCGTGGCGAAGCCGACCGCCCCGAGGATCGAGGCCATGTTGACGACCGACCCGCCCCGACCGCCGGCCTTCATGGCCCGGATCGCCGCCCGCTGGGTGAAGAACACGCCGTTGAGGTTGATGCCGATGACCTTGTGCCAGCCCTGGTCGGTGTAGTCCCCGCTCGTGTTCGCCTCGCCACCGATGCCGGCGTTGCAGACCGCGATGTCGACGTGCCCGAGGGCGGTGACGACGTCGTCCATGGCCGCGTCGACCGCCGCGGAGTCGCTGACGTCGACGACGGCGCTGTGCACGCGGCACTCGAAGGCGTCGAGCTCCTTGACG
This sequence comes from Pedococcus sp. P5_B7, assembly GCF_054049895.1. NCBI lineage: Bacteria > Bacillati > Actinomycetota > Actinomycetes > Micrococcales > Intrasporangiaceae > Pedococcus > Pedococcus sp. P5_B7. Next base: position 285,266 of record NZ_JBFULM010000002.1, on the reverse strand, counting down.
ACGACGTCGAGTGCGCCCTGGTCGAGGTCCCAGATCGAGATGTCTGCTCCCGAGCGGGCGAGGGTGTGGGCGCACGACCGGCCGATGCCGGAGGCGCCGCCAGTGATGACGGCGACCTTCCCACCGAGTCCATAGGTGTTCATGGCGATCCTTTCGTGAGGTTTCCGTGAGGGGTCCCTCCACCGTCTGCCCTCGTCCGCGGCGCGAGTAGGGTCCAAGGGCCCGGTGTCGCATCGGCGCAGGTCAGCGGGTCCCGGACGATGTCCCGGACGATGTTCCGGACGATGTTCCGGACGAAGTTCCGGACGATGTTCCAGAAGAGGAGACAAGGGTGCTCGAAGCAGGGTTCTGGGGTTTCGTCGGTGGCGCTGCGCTGCTCATCGGGGCGGCGGCAGGCCTCTGGCTGCCGACGTCGAAGCGGGTGATCGGGTGGGTGATGGCGATCGGGTCCGGGGTGCTGGTCAGCGCCCTGACCTTCGAGCTCGCCGGCGAGGCCTACGACAAGGCCGGGGGAGTCTCGACCGTCCTCGGGCTGCTCGCCGGGTCCGTCGTGTTCTTCCTCGGCGACTGGTTCATCGACAGCCGCGGCGGCCATCGTCGCAAGAGCCCCAACGGTCCGGCCGCCGGTGCGGCTGGGTCTGCACTCGCGCTCGGCGCCCTGCTCGACGGCATACCGGAGTCGGCGGCGATCGGGGTCAGCACGATCGGCGGGGGAGGGGTGGGAGTCGCGGTCGTGGCCGCGGTGTTCCTGTCCAACATCCCCGAGGGCCTGTCGTCGTCGGCCGGGATGAGGTCGGCCGGGCACAGCGCTCGCTTCATCATGGGCATGTGGCTGGCGGTCGCCGCAGCCGCGACCGTTGCTGCCGCGCTCGGCCGGGTGCTGCTCGACGGGGCCGACCCGACCGTGGTCGCGACGATCCAGGCGTTCGCGGCCGGGGCGATCCTCACGATGCTCGCGGACACGATGGTCCCCGAGGCGGTCGAGCACGCCGGACGCCTCGTCGGGCTGCTCACCGTGGTCGGCTTCAGCGCCGCCTTCCTGCTCTCGATGGCCTGAGCGCACCGAGCCGTCGACCGCACACCACATGTGGGGGAGCCAACGGTGGACAAACCCTACATCTGGGCGCCTCTGACGTCACACCAGTCACAGGAGCATCAGTTTGCAGGTCACTGCGGCGTGTCGCGCCACGCCCTCACAGGCCTCTGACCTGCGGCGATGCAGACTGCGGCAACAGTTTCGGTGAACCGCTTGCGTCCTAGGCCACAGCGAGGCAGACTATCCCTACATCTAGTGGTTACACCGCTGTAGTTCGTCCACATGTAGTGCACAGGGCGAGGCGGGTTACCCACACGTTGTCCCCAGCCAGTCCACAGAGCAGTCCACAGTCTCGTCCCCAGAAGGGTCGGGACAGCACCACCAAAGCCCCCGAGGGAGGAGAGCCGTCATGCACTGTCCGTTCTGCCGGCACACCGACTCCCGCGTGATGGACTCGCGCACCACCGACGACGGCAGCTCGATCCGCCGGCGTCGCCAGTGCCCCGAGTGCGGGCGCCGCTTCACCACCATCGAGACGGCGAGCCTGACGGTCACGAAGCGCTCCGGCGCGAGCGAGCCGTTCAGCCGCAGCAAGGTCCTCGTCGGGGTCCGCAAGGCCTGCCAGGGCCGCCCGGTCACCGAGGACGACCTCGCCCTCCTGGCCCAGCGGGTCGAGGAGTGCATCCGCCAGCAGGGACAGGCCGAGGTCGACGCCCACGAGGTCGGGCTCGCCATCCTCGGGCCCCTCCGCGAGCTCGACGAGGTGGCCTACCTGCGCTTCGCGAGCGTCTACCAGGCGTTCGACAGCCTCGAGGACTTCGAGGGTGCGATCACCTTGCTCCGCGCCGAGCGCGAAGCCACCGGCACCGAGCCTGAGCCTCGGCCTGATCGACATGCCGGTATGCCGCCGGGCTGAGCCCCGCGGCATACCCACCGCCCGCTCCGCCGGGCCACCCGAACGACCGCGGCACTGTCAGTGCCGCACGAGACAATTACCAAGTAGAAACACCAGGGGCTAGGGAGGCCACCAGAAATGACTGAAACCGCAGGGGCACGTGCAGGTGCCCGCAAGACATCCGGCAAGGGTGTCAAGGTTGAGCGGATCTACACCACCCCTGGTGTGCACCCGTACGACGAGGTGACGTGGGAGAAGCGCGACGTCGTCCAGCAGAACTGGAAGACCGGCGAGACGATCTTCGAGCAGCGCGGGGTCGAGTTCCCCGACTTCTGGAGCGTCAACGCCTCCACGATCGTGACCACCAAGTACTTCCGCGGCGCGCTCGGCACCGACAAGCGTGAGACCGGGCTCAAGCAGCTCATCGACCGCGTCGTGCTGACCTACGTCAAGGCGGGCAAGGACCACGGCTACTTCGCCAACGCGGAGGACGCCGAGATCTTCGAGCACGAGCTGACCTACGCCCTGCTGCACCAGGTGTTCAGCTTCAACTCGCCCGTGTGGTTCAACGTCGGCACGCAGAGCCCCCAGCAGGTCAGCGCCTGCTTCATCCTGGCCGTCGACGACTCGATGGACTCGATCCTCAACTGGTACAAGGAAGAGGGCTTCATCTTCAAGGGCGGCTCCGGCGCCGGCCTCAACCTCTCCCGCATCCGCTCCTCCAAGGAGCTGCTGTCCTCCGGTGGCACGGCCTCCGGCCCGGTGTCGTTCATGCGTGGCGCCGACGCGTCCGCAGGGACGATCAAGTCCGGTGGCGCGACCCGTCGGGCGGCCAAGATGGTCGTCCTCGACGTCGACCACCCCGACATCGTGGAGTTCGTCGAGACCAAGGCGCGCGAGGAGGACAAGATCCGCGCGCTGCGTGATGCCGGCTTCGACATGGACCTCGGCGGCAAGGACATCGTCAGCGTCCAGTACCAGAACGCCAACAACTCGGTCCGCGTCAGCGACGAGTTCATGAAGGCGGTCGAGGACGGCACCGAGTTCGGGCTCCGTGCTCGCGACACCGGCGAGGTCATCGAGACCATCGACGCCCGCGAGCTCTTCACCAAGATGGCGCAGGCCGCGTGGGAGTGCGCCGACCCGGGCATCCAGTACGACGACGTCATCAACGACTGGCACACCAACCCGGAGACCGGCCGGATCACCGCGTCCAACCCGTGCTCCGAGTACATGTCGCTCGACAACTCCTCGTGCAACCTGGCGTCGCTCAACCTGCTGAAGTTCCTCAAGGACGACGACACCTTCGACGCCAAGACCTTCCAGAAGGTCGCCGAGCTCGTCATCACCGCGATGGACATCTCGATCTGCTTCGCCGACTTCCCGACCGAGGCGATCGGCGAGACCACCCGTGACTACCGCCAGCTGGGCATCGGCTACGCCAACCTCGGCGCGCTGCTCATGGCGACCGGTCACGGCTACGACTCCGAGGGTGGCCGCTCGCTGGCTGCCGCCATCACCTCGCTGCTCACCGGTGCTGCCTACAAGCGCTCCGCCGAGATCGCCGGCGTCGTCGGCCCGTATGCCGGCTACGCCCGGAACGCGGACGCCCACAAGCGGGTGATGCGCAAGCACCAGAGCGCCAACGACGCGATCCGTCCGCTCGACACGATGGACACCGCGATCCACCGTGCGGCCACCAAGGCCTGGGACGACGTGGTCAAGGTCGGCGAGAAGAACGGCTACCGCAACGCGCAGGCCTCCGTCCTCGCGCCGACCGGCACCATCGGCTTCATGATGGACTGCGACACCACCGGCATCGAGCCCGACTTCTCGCTGGTGAAGTTCAAGAAGCTGGTCGGTGGCGGGTCGATGCAGATCGTCAACCTCACCATCCCGCGTGCGCTCAAGAAGCTGGGCTACACCGGCGAGACCATCGAGGCGATCGTCGAGTTCATCGCCGACAAGGGTCACGTCATCGACGCTCCCGGCCTCAAGACCGAGCACTACGAGATCTTCGACACCGCCATGGGCGCCCGGTCGATCGAGGCCATGGGCCACGTGCGGATGATGGCGGCTGTTCAGCCGTTCCTGTCCGGTGCGATCTCGAAGACGGTCAACCTGCCTGAGAACGCCACGGTCGAGGAGATCGAGGACGTCCACATGCAGGGCTGGAAGYTGGGCCTCAAGGCGATCGCGGTCTACCGCGACAACTGCAAGGTCGGCCAGCCGCTGTCCGATGGTGGCTCGACCGCCAAGGACGCTGCGGCAGACAAGCTCACCGCGGCCGCCGAGGCCAAGGTCGAGAAGGTCATCGAGTACCGCCCGGTGCGCAAGCGCCTGCCGAAGCGCCGGACCTCGCAGACCACGTCGTTTGCGGTCGGTGGCGCCGAGGGTTACCTCACGGCCGGCACCTACGAGTCGGGCGACCTGGGCGAGATCTTCCTCAAGTTCGGCAAGCAGGGCTCGACCCTGGCCGGCGTGATGGACGCCTTCTCGATCGCCGTCTCGATCGGCCTGCAGTACGGCGTGCCGCTGGAGACCTTCGTCGAGAAGTTCACCAACCTGCGGTTCGAGCCTGCTGGTCTGACGGATGACCCCGACGTGCGGATGGCGCAGTCGATCATGGACTACGTGTTCCGTCGCCTGGCGCTGGACCACATGGACTTCGACACCAGGTCGTTCATGGGCATCCACACCGCTGCCGAGCGCGCTCGCCAGCTGGAGACCGGTTCGTACCAGGACACCGAGGCCGACGAGTCGGACGAAGAGCTCGAGGACGAGCTGGAGAACTTCAGCCAGTCCGCTCCCGTCACCAAGCCGGCCGCCGCCGCGACCTCGACCGCCACGGTCGAGGGCAAGGCACTCGACGCCGACTCGGTGAAGTCCGGTGCCGGTGCAGCCTCCGCCCGTGAGGTCTCGGTCGAGGTCCACTCGAGCGCCGAGCTCCTGGAGAAGTTCCAGGGCATCTCCGCCGACGCCCCGATGTGCCTGACCTGCGGCACCAAGATGCGCCCCGCCGGCTCCTGCTACGTCTGCGAAGGCTGCGGAAGCACCAGCGGCTGCAGCTGACCTCGCACTGTCAGACCCGATTGGTAGAAACGACCCAAACAGGTTGGTGCGGCTCGCGATTCGTGAGCCGCACCAACGCAATCGGGTAGCTGGCTGAGCCAGCTGAAACTTGGAAGGTGCCGAATGGCCAGAACTTTGGTGGACCTCTTCGCAGGGTGCGGCGGTCTTGGACTGGGTCTCGAGCGAGCAGGCTTCGAGACGGTGTTTGTGAACGAGCTGCATCAGGACGCGATGGACACGTACCTGCTCAACCGTCCGCTCGGTGACCTCAAGGCGAAGCAGAACCACGCGAACGACATCCTCGAAGTCACCAAAACCCCGGGCGAACTCGAGGCGCTGGCACAGCGGCTCCGTCGGGAGCATGGAGACATCGACTTGGTGGCGGGTGGTCCCCCCTGTCAGGGATACAGCGGGATCGGCCACCGCCGAAGCTTCGTCCTAGCGAAGGAAGAGATTCCGTCCAACCACCTGTACCGGGACATGGCCAAGTTCGTCCAGGCTGTGCAGCCGAAGGCGTTTCTCTTCGAGAACGTTCGCGGGCTCCTGAACGCCCGATGGATCCCGACGGGCGAGAAGGGTGAGATCTGGGAAGAGGTTCGCCAGACCTTCAAGGACATCACCATCAAGCGCGGACGTAAGATCCTCCATTACGAAATTGGTTGGGCGCTCGTGTCAGCCAAGGACTACGGGGTCCCGCAGAACCGACCGCGGGTTCTGATGATTGGGTTCCGTTCGGACATTGCGCCCGCCAAGCGGACCGGACTGGTCGCGGACGGCTACTTGCCCCAGCCCGACGACCAGGGGGCTCCGGACCCGATCGATCTCTTGGGTGACTTGGACGACCCACACTGGATTCGGGGAGGGAGCACGTCCCGCTACCTCGTCGATCCCAAGAACGAGGTGCAGGAGCTCCTTCGCACCACCACTGATGGCAAGTTGCTTTCGAAGGGCGACCCGCTGACGGAGCAGGAGTACGGAAACCACGCCGACCGCATCGTCGCCAAGTTCCAGTACATGCTTGACAACGACGGGCAGATCCCTGTGGAGATGCAGACGAAGAAGTTCGCACAAAGGGTCATTCCCGAGCGTTGGGGGCCGGGTGGCGCGAACATAACGGCGACATCGCTTGCTGATGACTACGTCCACTTCTCCAGGCCTCGCGTGCCCACCGTGCGCGAATGGGCACGGATCCAGATGTTCCCCGACTGGTATCAGTTTGCCGGCAAGCGTACGACGGGTGGACGGCGCCGCGCTGGCGACCCATCGACAGGCGACTGGACGCGCGAGGTGCCCAAATACACGCAGATAGGCAATGCGGTTCCGGTAGCCCTAGCTGAGCGAGTCGGGCAGCACCTGAACAGCCTGCTGGGCGACTAGAAGGTTCTGCGCGGTTCCAAGACGTGGGTCTGGGACTGTGGGATGAGCAAGTGGCGCGACTCTGGCCAGATCTTGAAGAGGTAGCCATGATCTCGGGTCGCGCCRCTTGCTCGGAGGGACAAGGTGAAGTCCATGGTTACAGTCCCGTCATCGATGAGAGGACCGAAGTTCGCTGTCAACGGACCTTGCGAGTGGACCACCTGCCGGTAGTGGAAGTACTCAACGCCGCCTTGTGCAACTGTGTCGGCGACCACCCAGAAGGTGGACTGGTGCTTTTCGCGAAGCTTCGCCTCGAGTGTCTCTAGAGGCCATTGGACCACCGGACCCGGGTTGATTCCTGAGCTGGCACGACACTCAACAGCTCCAGCCTCTGTCACCTTGAGATGCAGGCCCTGGGGATTCGGCCTGTTCGTGACGGTCACGTACAGCTCCGGTCCGATCCGGCCGGGGTAGCCGTGACGCTCGAGAATCGCTCGACCATTGCCGCACCGGCTTGAAGCCCAGTCTGGGGTCTTTGAGAAGAGAGTCACACGTGTACCCGAGCGGTCTCTCGAGGGTACACGTCGCTGGGCTTTGAGCTCGATGCCCTTGTAGTCCGGCGCCTGACGCGAGTTTGCCCCAATCCCTAAGAGGGATTCCAAGGTGAAGCCGATGCCGGTGGGGCCGTTGCGCATCGAACGGATGTAGCCGCGGTCCGCTATGAGACGGACCTTTTCGAGCAGTTCGGACGCCGTCGACAGGTCGTCTCGGTTGATTCCTGTGACCACTTGCCGAAGCGGAGACCCGTGCGACTGCAGGCTGTTCATGATGCTGGGATCGCTCAGATTTGCGATGCTCAGCTTCCCGCACCAGGCAAGCAAGGCCAGCAAATTGCCGGGCCGTGCGAAGTCGCCAAGTCCATATAGCCAGATCCGCGGGTCGCCCTGCTTCGATTGTGGACGATAGAGCGACACTTTCGTGGGCACGACGCCAGTGGCAGTTAGATACTCGGCCGGGATGATCAGCTTGTGCCCGGGCTCTTGAGCCTGCTTGCCATAGTCGTGGACCCCATGAATCCTGAGGAAGTCTCGCAGGGGCGCGTGCGCGTCCAAAATTCCCTTGGAGAGTCCGGTCTCGGTTGGCACCAGATATCCAGCTTCAACGCCGAAGGCGGCGAACTCGCTCATGGCGTACTCGATCGGGAAGTCCGACTGACTCAGCACTTGTGGTCCATCCTTGGCTCGGCTTTTCGGTGCGAGTCAGGCTAGAGGCACGTCGGACCGATTTCAGGCGATCGGAACAAATCAGCCCATTCGGCGCGCCTCGAGAGCGGTCGTCACCTTGCTGACCATGTCCTGCAGCGGCTCATGCTCCCAACAACGCACAACCCTCCAGCCGTGTTCGGCCAGAATCTGATCGGTGTTGCGGTCCCGCGCTTCGTTGCCCCGAAGCTTCCAGGTCCACCACTCGCGATTGCGCTCCGGAATTCGCCCATGAACGGGGCAGCTGTGCCAGAAGCAGCCATCCACGAACACGGCGATCTTGTGTCGTGTGAAGGCGATGTCGATCTTGCGCCGCGCGGCCCCTGGCACGGCAAGATGGACGCGGTATCTCCACCCGAGTGCGTGCAGTCCGCGGCGAAGAGCCATTTCCGGCTTCGTTTCACCTCGTGGAAAGGTGGACATCTTCGCCGACAACCACGCTTCCTCCGGGCTGAGCCGGGCTGGCTCCAATTTGGCTCCCAACGTCCCAGTTCGATCAGGTCGACGCCTGCAGGCCCGTTGCTCGTCGCGTGCCCGACCCGACTCAAGGACGGCCCAGCTCCGTGGCACCGGCGGCTGTCCAACGTGGTCAGCCGCGATCGATCGAGCCCAATGTTACGAGGGACGCCGACAAGACGAGCCCAACGCGGCCCAATCCTACGGGGAAGAAGGAGGGCTAGTCGGCCCAGTCGTGCTGATTCGTGATTCGAGGCGCGAGATCCGTTGCTCAAGTCTTACGTTGCGAACTTCGGATTGCCGAAGGTCATTGTTCGCCGTTTGTACCATTTGTATGACAGGCAAGAGGATTCCGCCGAATGCGAGGAGCGCCCCGAGGACCGCGCCGATTGAAATGGTTCGGAAGCTTCTTGCTGTTTTGGCAGACTCTTCCTGAGCCTGAACGGCGGTGGCGATGGCAGCAGGAATGCTGCTCTGTGGGGGTTTATCCGAACCAACCGCGTCTCGCAAGAAGCTCGATATTGAACTGTCCGCCGAGCCATAGTGTACGAAGGGGGTGAACTCTCCTTGCCTATTGGGGTTGCTCGGAGACGAGGGCACCTGAAAGACCCGATTGCGTGACAACTTGGTGAACTCTGCCCAGATGAGGGGAGCACCAGCCCGAAATTCGTATGACTTTTGGGTAAGATTGTGCAGCGGTATGTGGAGTTTCCCTACATACCCTGGGTCCACCAGGGGTCCAGTGCCGAGTAGTAGTCCCTTGTACACATGGTCGATTACGAGGTTGAATCTCATAGCCATGTAGTCAGGAATTTGGAAGATGGGCTCGAGGGTCAGGAAAGCGATTGTGTTTCCCTCAAGGACGAACCTCTCCGTGGCATTCCTCAGAGCAAATTCCGGATGGGTTCTCGGCAGGAGAGTCCCTTCCACGCTGCGCCCGGCGGCATCTACATACCGAAAATCGCCGGCGATGCGGATTCGCAGGGAGGCTGATTTTAGATCGCTTGCCCTTGCGGGGTAGACCATTCCCGTGGTCGCGAGGTAGTCGGCGACGTCGGCCACGTTGAGAAGTGCCGCCTCGACTTCCGGAAAGGGGTCGATCGTGCGAAAGCGGTTAAATGCTTTCCGCGCCGCTTCTGGCGTGTCGAACGCGTCATTAACCAGACGTGCATTCGTAAGGGCAGCCGAAATGCGGGCGCTATTCATGTCGGCAATGAGCTCGGCCTCGGTAGGCGGCAGAGGGGCAGATGTGTACGGATCTGACGGAGCACTCTTCAGTCTCGGACGTGTCACGTTTAGCCTCGCAATTTGTCTGGAGAGATGGTAATGAAGATCGACCGCCGATCCATCATGGACTCGAAGAGACGCAAGATATGCTCAACCTCCTTTGAGAGCCTGTCATAATCACCTGAGTTGTTCAGGCGATAGTCGGCTAGGGCTTCCAACTGCTCAATCTCGCCTTCAACTTGATGGCTATCCGCTCTCTCGAATTCCTCGTCTGTTCCTCCGCGCACGGCAAATCTCTTCCTGCGCTCTTCGCGATCCGTGTTCATGTGAACGTGGATGAGATTGCCCGCTGTTTGCTCGCGCATGTAGGCGATATCCTCGAGCCATCTGGCCCCGTCAATAGCCACGGGCGCCGCTACGGGCGACTTCTCCAGTAGGCGGCGGCCCAACTCTCTTTGTCCCAGCTCGCGGTGCATCTCTAAGCCAATTTGTTGCATAACGTTCCTGCCCGTGCCCAGCCCTCGATTCCGACATTCATCCGCGACGACTTCACTGTAGACGCCGTACGTAAATCCAGCTTCCGCAATGGCGCGGCCGAGCGACGTCTTTCCGGCAGCAATCTTGCCCGAGATGATCACGCCAGAATGGTAAGTGTCTGTTGCGCGGTTTAAGTCTGGGATGATCATCGGTTCTTCGCGCACGGTTCCGAGCGCCTCGTATCTACCGTCCAGGAAGAATAGTCCAACCAGTGCGCTGGTGACTGCATCTAGTTCGTCGTGGTTCGGATCCTTGGTGGTAAGGTGCCACCCGATACTCTCGAGCGACTCGTGCAGATACTTGAGACCCACCTGTTTGCGCGGCATCGCGAGAATGTCTTGAGCCGCACCTGGGAAACTTTCAATGCAGGGAATACCCAGTTGGCGGATCTGAGAAGCCAAATTGATCCCTCGTCGAGTGAGTTGCTGCATGCTCGGAAGGAGAGCGGGGTACACGTTGACACCTCGACGCTTGAGTTCTCGTTCTGCCCACCTCATGATGCCGAATTCGTCCCGACCGGGATCGTCGTCAGTCACGACGATACGGCCGAAGGGCAGTGACAGCGGTGCATCAATGGATACAAGCTTGGTTCCGGAGCCGTGCACGATTCCCAAGATCTCCTCGTCGGTCGAGGCAAGGCARGTATCTACCTGACCGTCACGGATGATGGCGATGCCCGATGCACGGCGTTCGCTTCCTGTGAGGTCGATGCCCATTACCGGCCCAGGATCGTAAGCTCTATCGGCGCGGACTATAACTGGCATCGCATCTGATTTAAAATTGCTCACGACCGACCGAAGATTCTTCTGAGAAATTAAGGATCGATCGAGCTGTGGAACGATCGCAGCCACCGCCTGTGCGGCCCCCAGGATCAATTCGGAGGGTGTGGAAGAAAGAAGTTCATCCTGTGCCAGAGCAATTCGAGAGGTCTTACCCAGTAGCAGGGCCAGTCCCCGCACATCATAGTAGTTGTATGTGAGTAGCCGCCGCATTGCCGCGGTGTCTCCTCTACAAGCAGATTGCCACAGGCCAGGGGCGGATTCACCCCGAATCTCGCGAAGTGCCTTGGGACGCCTTATGCCAAGACGCGTCTCAACGTCCTTTAGCGAGCCCCCGAAGCCCGTGCGTCGAGCGAGAAACCTCAAATCAACCGAGACAAGGTCCGGAAGACTCACAGTGGAGCGCAGGAATGGAAGATCAAACAACGAACCGTTAAATGTGACGACTATTGGGTGAGTCGAAAGTACGTCAAGAAACGTTTCACTGGGGCGGATGTCTCGGCCTAGTGCTTCGTACTTCCATTCGCCGTCGACCCCCCAACCGATAATGGTCAGATTGTGGTAGCGGCGGCTCAAACCGGTCGTTTCGATGTCCAGGAAGACGACTTGCTCCGGAAACTCGAGAGCGAGCAAGTACCATTGCGGAAGGGGAAGGTGCTTGCTCAAACCCAACGCATCGCGAGCCTTCAATAGCTCAATGAGATCTTCAGGAGAGCCTGGCTCTGATGTACCAAAAAGAGTCGGCTCTGAGTCCCTCGCAACGTCTGTCCACCGCCAGCGGCCCGCGGCCCTCAGTTGTCCCGCCCGCACATGTCCAATCCCGGAAATGGCCTGGAGGACGCGATCAGCGAACAACTTGCCTTCCTGATGTAGGTGAAGTCCGAATGGCGCTTCGTCGCCTAGGCTGCATCGAAGTGCTCGTCGAGTCGTCTACGCTCATGTAGGCCGCGCGGGTCCATCCCTACCAGGTCAAATTTTCGGCCCAACTGATTCTCCAGAGCAGCAATCGAGTCACTTATTGCGCGCCTTCCGTCGTGGGTTGATGCGTCCGCAATATAGTCGGCGTGGTTTAGAACTAGGGTCGTGGGCCTGTTGACCGCCAGCGCGCGACGGACTTCGTCTAGGTTGAAATTGCCTATCCTGCGGACTCTTCCAGTGACGGTTGTGTATTCGCACAGATCAGGGCGACCGCTCTGTGAAGCTATCGTTGGCCACGTTGTCTCTCCAGCGAGAGGGCCAGAGTGTCCACTTACCCGGATGGCATTGGCTCTGCACACCAATACGATGTCATCCACGGCGAGCGGGCTGATTCCTGCCTCGGACAGGGCGCCGGCGGCGCTAGTGTCCCGGCTTGTGGCAAATGGGTATGAAGCGCCGTGAAGGAGGGAGAGCCCGAATCCTTGTGTTCCTTCGACAATGATCCGCCGATCCATGTCGATGGCCGATGCAAGAAATTCGTTCGTATCGGCGAGGAACGGCCTCAGATAGGAAACGCTTTTGGCTAGCGTCGAGTCTCCGGTTCGAAGAACCCGTTCAGCCACCGCTGCACCGGTGCCGGACTGAGTGGAGCCGATGGAATCCCCCATCCTCGACCCGACCTCTCGAGTGACGTGACGCGCAGTCACGATGAATGCACGTGGATCGATTGTGAGTCGGTTCGGCCCAACCCCGTATGCGTCGATCTCGCTCCGTAGAACGTCCAGATTGAGGTATGCGCCCGGTGGAATAACCAAGCTGCTTGACGGATCCAGTGCGGCAGTGACCGGTAGTTGTCGTAAAATATGCCGATTGCCGGCGTCGTCTAGCACCGTGTGCCCGCTATTTGGGCCGCCCACTCGCACGACGATGGCACTTGAATATCGCTTGGCCAGGTGGCCAACAACCTTGCCCTTGCCCTCGCTACCGTATTGGGCACCTACTACGACTGAAACTGGCACGCCGGTTCTCCCTTCCGCTACGCCACAGCCTAGGGCCTAGGCCCGACGACTTCCTTGAGGCAGGTCCGCGTTCGGCATGGTCGCCGGCTGACTAGCGGACTCCGGTGATCCTTGTGGTGGCGCCCCAGGGGGCGGTGAACTTCTTGGGCGCCGCGAAGGTGCCCCTGCCGGTGCCGGCATACACGTAGTCGACGTTGCCGGGCGTGCGGCCGATGAGGTCGGCCTTGCCGTCTCCGGTGAGGTCAGCGGTTGAGAGCACCGTGTTGTAGGCCTGCCAGCCGGTCGAGACGAAGACGCCGGGCAGGTAACCGGTCGCGGTGGCCGTGCCGATGCCGGTGCCGCGGTAGAGGTACAGCTTGCCGGTGGGGGTGCGTCCGAGAAGGTCGGCCTGGCCGTCGCCAGTGACGTCGCCCGGCGTGATCACCTGAGCCAGCGACTGCCAGTTGGTGCCGATGCGGGTCCAGGTGCCGGTGAAGCCGCTCTTGCCGTCACCGACAATCATCCACAGCTCGCCATTGGCCTTGCGCGCCAACAGGTCTGGCTTGTGGTCGCCGGTCCAGTCTCCCGGCGTGAGCAGGTCGGTGTAGGCCTTCCACGTCTGGGACAACAGGATGCGGGCGCCCATCACGCCGCCCTTGCCATTGCCCTTGTAGAGGTAGGCCCAGCCCTCCGGCGTGACCGCAACGATGTCGGCGAGCCGGTCGCCGGACAGGTCGCCGGGGGAGACGACCTGGCTGTAGATGTTCCAGCCGGTGCCGATCCGGGTGGGAGTGCCGATGCCGCCGACCTTGGCGGGGTAGAAGTAGAGGTCGCCGGCCGACGTGCGACCGATGACGTCGCCGCGCCCGTCGGCGTTGAACCCGACGATCGGCTTCGCCGGCACGCTCGGCACGTTCGTCGTGGGCGTGGGCGTGGGCACGGTGGGCACGGGCGTCGGCGGCGGTGGGGGAGCGGCGGTTTTCGTGTAGGTGAGTCCGGACAGCGCGCGCCAGTCGTTGGCTGCGACCTTGCCGGTCACCGACAGCACGGCGGCCTTCTGGAAGCGCTGCACGGCGCTAACCGTGCCGGTGCCGTACGCGCCGTCTGCAGTGCCCGCGGCATACCCACGCCTGTTGAGCTCGAGCTGGAGGTCACGCACGGCCCAGCCCTTGGAGCCGGTGGCCAGGGTGAGCGTGCCGTAGGTGGCGAACAGCTTCGCGGTGGCGACCGGAGTCGGGGGCGGCGGCACAGAGGTCTTCGCGTACGCAGTGGCCTTGCTGCGGATGGTCGCCATGAGCGGGTAGAGGTACTGGCCGGGGCACAGCGTGTAGGACGTGTTCTGGTGCGCGTTGAGGGTCTGGAGGGTGGCGACGACGCCGGCTGCGTACTTGGTGCCGGTGCCGCCCGCGGAGGTCAGCTTTGTTGTGGCGGACGGGTCGACGCCGTACTGCGAGAGCTTCCAGCCGGCGACCTTGGCGAGTGAGTCGACCATGACGGCCGGGGGCTTGGCGGTCTGGTAGTTGCCGAGCGCGGCGACGCCCATCGTGTTGGTGTTGAAGCCCATCGCGTGGGCGCCGCGCACAGCTGAAGTGATCGAGCCGGCCCGGCCCTCGTAGATCCGGCCGAACTTGTCGACGAGGAAGTTGTAGGCGATGTCGGACCAGCCCAGGCCCTTGGTGTCGTAGGCGTAGATGCCGCGGATCTGGGCGGCGGCCGTGGCTTCGGTGTAGTCGTTCGAGCTGGCGGTGTGGTGGATCGTGATCGCCTTGACGGTCGTGTTATAGGTCGTCGACCCACGCAGCGACTCGTCGGCGCCCCACTGCTTGCGCGTGATGATCGTGGGCATCGCCGCGGCGGCTGAGGCGGAGGCGGCGGGCGTCTTCACAGTCAGGTCGTCGTCGGCGGACGACGTGCCCGGGTTGATCGTCGTGACCTGCACGTCGGGCAGTGGCTGGCCCTTCGGGGTGTCGACGCGCACCTGGATCGCCGTGGCCCCGTCGGTGACGAGGGGGTTCGTGCCGAGGCGGGCAGTGACGGACTCACCGGTCCCGCTCTGGGGGCCCTCGTCGGTCACGCCGGGCGTCTCCCAGGCGCTCCAGCCGGTGTCCTCACGCACGCGGAGCTGCACGATGACGTCGTCGTTGGTGAGCCCGGTCGTGCGGGACCACGAGACTCCCGCGACGGTGAACCGCGACCGCTCCTGGACGGGGGTGAGCGTGCTGATGGCGCGGCCGGGGTGGAGGACGCGGTGGTTCCAGAGCTGGCCCTTGGCGACGGCGTCCACGCCGTGGATCGCGGTCGACTGAACGCGCGGGGCAACGGGATGGGCCGTGTCCGTGGAGGCGAATGACACCGTGGGGAGGGCCACGAAGACGGGGGTGATGACCAGGGCAGCGAGGGAGGCGGGGAGAAGGCGCACGAGTTACGTCCGGGGGGATCGTGGGAGGCGGGGGGCTGGTGTGACGACAGTGAAGAGTGGCATCTGCAACGATCTGGTGCCGCATTGATCACGGAAACAGGTCCGTTCGGACGATCCGCCTTCGGCGTGTCGCGACGACTCGCCGCGAGTGGAGGCAGTGAGGCGCAAACAGACGAGTCATCGTCCGTTCGGACGACCCGCGAATCGGCTGAAAGCGCTTACTAAGCCACGGAAGACGCCTTTCGGACTGAGTTCCGTAATCCTGTCCAAGGCCCGCATTTCGGGCATACGTATGGCCGCTTCCGCAACAGTCGGCCGCCCTAAGTCATGGAGGAAAGACGAGATGAGCACGCCCGCGGGCTGGTACCCGCAGAACGACGGTCAGCAGCGCTACTGGGACGGTCAGCAGTGGACGGAGCACTTCGCTCCGGGATCCACCGATGCTCCGGTCCCCACGGCTGTCGCGCCGAAGCCCAAGCGCGCTTGGTACGTCAAGAAGCGCGTGCTGATCCCGGCCGGGATCGTCGCCGTGGCCATCTTCGCCAGCGCCCTCGGCGGCGGCGGCGATGCGACGGAGCCGGTGTCCGCGTCCAGCCCCACCACCTCGGCCAGCTCCGAGGCTGCTGCCCCCGCAGCGAAGTCCGCGGCCCCCAAGCCCGCGGCCCCCAAGCCCGCGGCGCCGAAGCTGACGTCCGGTCAGAAGAACGCGCTGCGCTCGGCCGAGAACTACGTGTCCCTGATGGCCATGTCGAAGGCCGGTCTGATCCGCCAGCTGTCGTCCCCCGCGGGCGACGGATACTCAAAAGCTGACGCGACCTACGCCGCCAACCACGTCAAGGTCGACTGGAACGCCGAGGCGGTCGAGTCTGCGAAGAACTACATGGAGATCATGCCGATGTCTCGCTCGGCGCTGATCCGGCAGCTGTCCTCGTCGGCTGGTGACCAGTTCACCAAGGCGCAGGCGACCCAGGCTGCTGACGCGGTCCTCTGACGTAACGCTGCTGGACGAGCTCGCCCGATGACCAGGTCGTAGCTCGCAGGTGTGCACAAGCGGGTCCGTACCTCCCGGAATGGAGGGACGGGCCCGCTCGCGTCATCTGAACCAGGAACCCCTCCCGGGCCGCTCCCGACTTGCTGCCACTGGTGCCTCACGAGTGGCCCGGATCGGGGGATCGGTGAGGTACAGGTGGCCACAAGTGGGAGGAGCGCCCTCAGGCCGGGGGCGGGAGGGTGACGCCGAAGCCGGCCACGGCAAGTCGCAGCAGCACCTGACCCGGCGCCAGCAGGTCGGCGATGCGGGCGGCGCTGAGCACTTCGAGCTCAGCCAGCCGCGCGGCATACGCCTCGGGTCCGGCGACGCGCGCGTGCTGGAGCTCGACGGTGTTGTGCCACACCTTCTGGCGGGCTTCGCGCAGGAATCGCTTGCTGCTCAAGCGGTTCAGCGGTTGGAGCACCCGATCGAGCAGCGAGCGTGCGCCGCCCAGCTCGTCGTCCTCGGCGGCGACTCGGCCCGACAGCACGCCGTCGATGCGTTCGTGGTCGCGCTGCCTGCGCCCCATGACCACCGGATCCCCGAACTCCGCGTCGCTGATCACCGCGAGCAGCGCCTGGGGGAGGTCGTAGTTGATGTGCGCGTTGATGCCGAGCAAGACATGGCGCAACGCCGGCAGCGACTCCGGCGCGTCGAAGGCGAGCCGCCAGGGACGCGGCACCTCGTGACTGCCGACGAGGTCGAGCTCGAGGGCTTCCAGGTAGAGCTCGGCGAACGCCACGTCCCACTGCTCCACCCACTCCGGATCCTCGAACTGCGCGTCCGCGATCGCCTTGCCCACGGCGATGGTCGTGCGCCGATAGGTGTCGAGGAAGACTCGCTGCGCGGTGCGCTCGGGAGGCATCCGGTCGAGCCGGGCTTCCATGGCAGCAACGACCATGGCGATGTCGCGCGTGGGCATCTGCACCCCCTGACGGGCTGGGCCTGCGCGACTAGTATCCGACTGACGGCCGACGTTGTCAGCGGCCCGATTGCGGAGAGTCAGGTGCGCCGTGACCAGCCTGAGCCGGCACAGTCCGCGCGACTTCGACCCCGTCGCGCTCGGGCACCACGAGACCCTCGCGTGGGCCAGCTACTACCGGCGCGAGTGGTGGCCTGCGCTGCGGTCGTTCGTCGGGATGATCGACCAGGGCTTCGGGCTCGGGCCACGGCGCACCCTCATCGGCGCGTGGCACGTGCTGAAGGCCAACAAGGCGTGGGCACCGGTGCCCACCAACGATCCTGACGCCGCGCGCGCCTCGATGCGTCGGTTCTACGAGCTCGTCCTCACGCAGTCCGACCTCGACTTCGACCCGGTGCGCGCCTCGGAGCTCGAGGTCGAGTGGTGGCGCGCCCACCGGGCCCGCCAACGCGACGACGCAGCCACCAGGGAGGAGCTCGAGCGAGCCCTCGTCGACCTCTACTCCTACGTCTACTCCGCGCCGCCCGAGTCGATGCACGAGGCCGCCCGCTGGCGCGCCGAGGCGATGGACCTCTCTGATGCCTGGGTCGAGGGCGGCTGCGACCTCGCCGACCCACGCCTCGCCGCCGAGCGCCGCGCCCTCGTCGCCTCCTACGCGGCGTTGCTCGACTCGGTCACCCGGGTGCCGACATGAGCCAGCCAGGCGCGCGACCGCCCGCGAGTCACGATCGCGCAGGCCAGTGCGACGACCGGGTGCTGACCACGACCCGGGCGCTCTCCGCCTTCATCGCCCCCTTCCTGCTCGTGGCCTTCGTCATCCTCTACGGCTTCCCGGGCGAGACCGCGCGCCTGTGGTCCTGGCAGATCCAGTCCCACATGACCTCGATGCTGCTGGCCTCCGCCTACCTCGGCGGTTGCTACTTCTTCCTCCGCGTCCTCCTGGTGGAGCGGCGGTGGGCCGAGGTGCGCGCCGGCTTCGTGTCGGTGGCGCTGTTCGCCAGCCTCTTGGGCATCGCGACGATCATCCACTGGGACAAGTTCTCCCACGACAAGGTCGCCTTCTGGCTGTGGGCCGGCCTCTACTTCACCGCGCCCTTCCTCGTCGTCGCGGCCTGGCTCGCCAACCAGCGGTATGCCGCGCCACCGGCTCCGGACGCACCTCGCCTCGGCCGCGTGGCCCGGACAGTCGTGGCTGGGACGGGCGCGCTCGCCCTCGTCACCGGCGTGCTCCTCTTCGTCGCACCAGCCCGCGCGATCCCGCTCTGGCCGTGGCCGCTCACCCCGCTGACCAGTCGAGTCGTGGGTGCGACGTTCTGCCTCGGCACGGCCGGCCTCGGGGTGCTGAGGGACCCACGGTGGGAGACCGTCCGGGTGATGCGCCGGGTGCAGCTCGTGATGTTCGCCCTCATCCTGGTGGCCGTCGTGCGCGCGCGACACGAGTTCTTCACGGACCGTCCGCTGACCTGGGTGATGGGGGTGGGGTTCGTCGTGGCGTTCGCCGGGTCGGCCGCCTCCGCGCTCTCCCCGCCCCGCGGCATACCCACTGCCGCGACTCCGCGGCATACGCCCTGATTTGCCCGAACCCTCCTCAGGGTCACCCCTGAACGGCCCCTGAACCCACGCCCAACTCGCGCGAAAATCGTTGTCCGTCAACGCAACCGCAGCCTACGGTGGAGGACAGCGGCGCCGAGCAGGAGGTGCGACCAACTCGAGGTGAGGGACAGACGATGGCACAGACCCGGATGGCAGACGTGGGGCGCTTCGCCTGGTTCCCGTCGAGCAAGGTCACCAAGTGGTTCGTCCTCCTGTTCTGGCTGGCGATCCTCGCCGCGGCGTTCAGCCCCGCCGGCAAGCTGCAGGGCGTCCTCAACAACGAGGCCGTCGCCTGGCTCCCCGCCGATGCGCAGTCCACCCAGGTGGTCAAGCAGATCGAGGCGTTCCAGAGCAAGAACGAGTTCCCGGCGGTCATCGTCTACGAGCGCCCGGCCGGCGTCACGCCACAGGACCAGCAGGCCGTCACCGCGCAGGTCGCCAAGTTCAACGCCCTCGACCCGGTCAAGAGCGAGACGGTCGGCCCGATCCCGTCGCAGGACGGCAAGGCGTTGCAGGTCATCGTGCCCGTCGACGCGGGGGAGGGCGGCTGGGACACCCTGGGCGCCACGGTCAAGGACCTCCGCGCCGTGGCCGACCAGCGTCCGGACGGCCTCTCGATGCACGTCACCGGTCCGGTGGGCTACGCCGCCGACTCGTCCGAGGCCTTCTCGGGCATCGACGGCAAGCTCCTCTACTCCGCGATGGCCGTCGTCATCATCATCCTGCTGCTGACCTACCGCAGCCCGGTGCTGTGGCTGATCCCGGTGATCTCGGCCGGTACCGCGCTCTTCGTCGCCCAGGCCGTCATCTACTTCCTGGCCAAGGACGACACCCTCACGGTCAACGCCCAGAGCTCGGGCATCCTCACCGTCATCGTCTTCGGCGCGGGGACCGACTATGCCCTGCTGCTCGTCGCCAGATATCGCGAGGAGCTGCGGCGCCACGAGGACCGGCACGAGGCGATGGCGTTCGCGCTCCACCGCGCCGGCCCGGCGATCCTCGCCTCGGGTGCCACGGTCATCGCCGGCATGCTGTGCCTGCTCTTCGCGACGATGAACTCGACCAAGGGTCTCGGCCCGGTCGCCGCCATCGGCGTCGCCGTCGGGCTGCTCGTGATGCTGACCCTGCTGCCCGCGCTCCTGGTCGTCTGCGGGCGGTGGATTTTCTGGCCGGTCCGTCCGAGCTACGGCTCGGTCGACCACACCCGCGACGGCTTCTGGGCCGGGATCGGACGTCGGATCGCCAAGGCTCCGCGCCGCACCTGGGTCGTCACGTCGCTGCTGCTGGCCATCGCCTCGCTGGGCATCCTCCAGCTCAACGCCACCGGCCTCGAGAACAAGGACGTCTACTACGGCACCCCCGACTCGATCGTGGGGGAGCAGGTCGTGGCCCGGCACTTCCCGGCCGGCACCGGCTCGCCGGTCATGGTGCTCGCCAACGCCGACCAGGCTGCCTCGGTGAAGACCAAGCTCGAGACGGTCAAGGGTGTGTCCACGGTCGCCGACCCGGTGACCAAGGGTGGGCGGTCGCTGATCATGGCCACCCTCACCGACGCCCCCGACTCCGACGCGGCGACCGCGACGGTCGACCGGATCCGTGCCGACATCGCTGCCGTCCCCGGCGCCAACGCGATCGCCGGTGGCGACACCGCCACGCGGGCCGACACGTTGCGGGCGTCCGCCGACGACAACGTGCGGATCATCCCGCTCATCCTCGGCGTCGTGCTGCTCATCCTGATCCTGTTGCTGCGCGCACTCACCGCACCGCTCATCCTCGTCGCCACCGTCGTGCTCTCCTACGGCGCGGCCATGGGTCTGTCGGCACTGATCTTCAGGCACGTGCTGGGCTTCGCCGGAGCCGACTCGTCGTTGCCACTCTTCGTCTTCGTGTTCCTGGTGGCGTTGGGGATCGACTACAACATCTTCCTCATGACGCGAGTCCACGAGGAGGCCAAGGAGATCGGCACCCGGCGCGGTGCGCTCGTGGGTCTGGCCGCCACCGGTGGCGTGATCACCTCGGCCGGGCTGGTCCTGGCGGGCACCTTCTCGGTGCTGGGGACGCTGCCAGTGGTCACGTTCGCCGAGATCGGGATCGCAGTGGCCCTCGGTGTCCTCCTCGACACCCTGGTCGTCCGCTCGGTGCTCGTGACCGCGCTCAACCTCGACGTGCGCGGACGGATGTGGTGGCCGAGCGCGCTCGCCAAGCACGACGCCGAGCTCGACACCGCGGAGCCGGTCTCCGAAGAGGCGCCGGGCGTGGAGCTCGAACCCGCCCACTAAGGGGCCGATTCCCTAACGTCCCTCAGCGCAGCGCGATGACGACCGAGGCACGGTCTCCGCCGTAGCACGAAGCAAGGTGAGTACCCGCCTGACAGCGCATCTCGTACGTCTTCTTTGTGACGGGACTGCGCGCAACCACGACGCCGTCCTGCCGGCCGTTGGCTATCCACGCACTCTCGACCGCCAGCGCGAAGGGGCAACTCGTATTCGACCCGGCACTCACGGTGGCGCTGCACTGGGTGTACTCGTCGTCATCGGGCAGGGTCTCGCCGCAGGCGGGGTTGTAGCTTGCGCGGTTTGGATTATCAAGGATCCCGTTCAGGAGTGAGACCGGAACGGCATACCGTCTCGTTGCAGAACCTGCATAAGCAATACCCACGACTTCGCCCTGGTCGTTGATCACTGCTGAACCTGAGCTTCCGGGCCGAATTGGTGCGTCGTTCTCCATCATGAGCTCGTTGGATGTCAGCAAGGGATCGGCAACGTACGAGAGGACATGACCTTCAGTGCTCTTGAGTTCACCGCCTTCCGGGTACCCGACGACCGTGATGTGTTCACCCACGGGGGGATCCTGGCTGCTAAGAGTCAAAGTGTGGGGCAGGTCTTGCGCTGTCTCGACGACAGCGAGATCGGCGATGAGCGTCGCCCCGACCGCCTTGACTTCGAGGTCCCGCCCGTCATAGCCACTGACTTGGATAGCCAACGAGTCCTGAACGACGTGGCGGTTCGTCACGAAGAAGCGGGGCGCTATGGCGAAGCCGCTCCCACTGGAGACACCTAGGCACTCGATGTTCCTGACACGCAGGGCAGCGCGCTCCCAGTCGCTAAAGCCGGATGACTCAACGGCGGACGCCCCGTTTGTTGTCGGCTGAGTCGAAGGGGCCGCACCGTCGGGCGCAACCGTGACGGTCACGGGTTTTGTGGGTGGGGCGGTCAGTCCGCATCCTGCGAGAGCCAACGAGGCTGCAGCTATGGCGATGAGGCGGCGTCGCATCACAGTTGATCAATGACGTCGGACAAGGTGGCATTCAAGTTTTGCGCCTCGTCGCACGAGCGGTTGACTTCAGTCGCATAGGCAATGACGTCGTCGATGTCGTAGGAGTCGAGGTTTACGACGTAGCCTTGAAGGGTTCGAAGGTTGTTGATACAGGTATCCAGCTTCGAGGAGACTTGTTGAGACAAGGCGGTGATCTGTTGAACCTGGGCCAGAGTGTCGCCGACTTGAGCCTTCTCATTTGCGAGAGCCCGGATCCGGGCGGTGGCGTCGTTGTAGTCCTTGGTTACCGCGGACAGCGAGCCCTGGGTCTTCGTTAGATTTGTCTGGAGCCTGTCGGCTTCGGCTCGGCTGAGGTCTAACTCGCCCTGGGTCCTGGCTCTCGCCTCCTCGTTCTGAGACGCTCGTGCCTGCCACTGATCGGCTGAGTTGTTCGCGTACACCACACCGCCGCTCAGGCCTGCACAGCCGAGAACGGCAAGGACCGCGACGCTCGGCCAGATTGGAAACCAACGGCGGTTCGGCCCCTGCGAGGGCGGCTCCGGTCGTGCCTCGTAGAAGGGCTCAAGGGGCGAAGACTCCACGCCTCATGATGCAACGCGTGTAGAGGGCAATGTGGCGATTTGGTCGCAATCAGCCGAAGGTCCGACTGGTGGCTACCGCGAAAGGACCCTGGGTCTCTCCTGCGGTGGTCCGCCGTGGCGCGAGCCGAGGTATGCCGCGTGGCTGAGCCACGTGGCCAGCCACGCGGCATACCTCGCCTCTGTGCGTGCTGGTCTCACCCACGCCCCCGTGCGGCGGGTGTCAGGCGGGCGACATACGGTTGAACCATGGACTATCGATACCTGGGCAACAGCGGACTCAAGATCTCGGAGATCACCTACGGCAACTGGCTGACGCACGGCTCGCAGGTGGAGAACGACGTCGCCGCGCAGTGCGTGGCCGCCGCGCTCGACGCGGGCATCAGCACCTTCGACACCGCCGACGTCTACGCCAACACCAAGGCGGAGACCGTGCTCGGCGAGGCACTCAAGGGCGAGCGGCGCGAGGGCCTGGAGATCTTCACCAAGGTCTACTGGCCGACCGGGCCGGGCGGGAAGAACGACACCGGCCTGTCGCGCAAGCACATCATGGAGTCGATCAACGGCTCGCTGCAGCGCCTCCAGACCGACTACGTCGACCTCTACCAGGCGCACCGCTACGACACCGAGACGCCGCTCGAGGAGACGATGACGGCCTTCGCCGACGTCGTCCGTCAGGGCAAGGCGCTGTACATCGGCGTCAGCGAGTGGACCGCCGAGCAGATCCGCGACGGCGTGGCGCTGGCCAAGGAGCTCAACATCCAGCTCATCTCGAGCCAGCCGCAGTACTCCATGCTGTGGCGCGTCATCGAGGACGAGGTCGTGCCGACGTCTCGCGAGCTCGGGGTGAGCCAGATCGTGTGGAGCCCCATCGCGCAGGGCGTGCTGACCGGCAAGTACCAGCCCGGCCAGAAGCCGCCCGAGGGCTCGCGCGCCGCCGACGAGAAGGGCGGCGCCGACATGATCAGCCGCTTCATGAACGACGACGTGCTCACCCGCGTGCAGGGCCTCAAGCCGGTCGCCGACGAGGTCGGCCTGACGATGGCGCAGCTCGCCGTCGCCTGGGTCCTCCAGAACGACAACGTCGCCGCCGCGCTCGTCGGCGCCTCGCGTCCCGAGCAGGTGCACGAGAACGTCAAGGCCGCCGGCGTGAAGCTCGAGCCCGCGCTGATGGCCAAGATCGACGACGTCCTCGGCGACATCGTCGAGCGCGACCCCGGCAAGACCAAGGAGACGTCGCCCCAGAAGCGCGTCGCCTGACCGGAGCCCTTGCGCCGCCAGCCGAGGGGTATGCCGCGTGGTCACCAGGCGGCATACCCCTCGGGCGTTGCTGGCCGGGCAGGTCTACTGCGGGTCCTGCGGACCGGCGCTGGTCACCAACCCCGTCTCGTAGGCGTAGATGACGGCCTGCACCCGGTCGCGGAGGCCGAGCTTCATCAGCACCCGGCCGACGTGGGTCTTCACCGTCGTCTCCGAGACGAACAGCTGCTCGGCCAGCTCGGCGTTGGTGAGCCCGCGGGCGAGCAGCGTCAGGGTCTCGAGCTCGCGGGGGGTCAGGGAGTCGAGCCGCGCCGGGGCCTCTCCATCGACCACGCGCGGTCGCGCCAGGTAGGACTCGATCATCCGCCGGGTCACCGTGGGTGCCAGCAGCGACTCGCCCGCGTGCACTGCCCTGATCCCGGCCACCAGCAGCTCCGGCTGCACGTCCTTGAGCAGGAAACCGCTGGCGCCCACGCGCAGCGCCTCGTAGACGTAGGCGTCCATGTCGAACGTCGTGAGCATCACCACGCGTGTCGCCGCCGGACCCTCGGCCAGCAGTCGCTTGGTCGCGGCAATCCCGTCGAGGCCGGGCATCCGCACATCCATGAGCACCACGTCGGGCCGCAGGGCCGCCACCTGGGCTACCGCCTCCTCGCCGTCCGCAGCCTCGCCGACCACGCGCAGGTCGGGCTCGATCTCGAGGATCATCCGGAACCCGGCCCGCACCAGCGCCTGGTCGTCCACGATGAGCACGCCGATGGTGCCGGTTGCCGGCGACGGCGCGTCTTGCGCGTCCGGCACCTCTGGTCCCTCTGGCGCCTCCCGCGGGCTCGCGCTCATGCCGACTCCAGCGGCAGCGTGGCCACCAGCTCGAAGCCACCCTCGGGCCTGACCCGCGCGACCAGCGAACCGCCATACACCGCAACGCGTTCCCGCATCCCGCGCAGTCCGCTGCCAGCCTCAGGGGAGTGCGTGCCGGCGCCCACCGGGGGCTGCCCGTCGTCGCGCACCGCGAGCTGGATCCGCTCGGCGCCGTAGTCGATGACCACCGCCGCGCTCCGCGGGTTCCGGGCGTGGCGGAGCGTGTTCGTCAGGCCCTCCTGCACCAGCCGGTAGGCGGTGAGGTCCAGCCCCGGCGCGAGTGCCTGCACGGGGCCGTTCACCTCGAGCTCCACCGGCAGCCCGGCGGTGCGGAACTTGTCGGCGAGCCGGTCCAGCTGGTCGAGCCCAGGCGGCGGCTCGAGCTGGGTCTCGTCACCCGGCTGGCGCAACACCCCCACCATGCGACGCATCTCGGCCAGCGCCTCGCGGCCCACCGCCTCAACGGTTTCCAGCGCCTGGCGCTCCGTCGCCTGGTCGGGCGCGAGCCGTCGCCGCACCGCCGAGGCCTGGACCGTCATGACGCTGACGCTGTGCCCGATGACGTCGTGCAGCTCCCGGGCGATGCGGTTGCGCTCTTCCGCCACCGCCTGGGAGGCGAGGGCTCGACGGTTCACGCGCCGCTGCTCGGTGTTCAGGACCGTGAGGCGGACGACCGCGCCGACCAGCCAGGCGATGACCGAGGGGGACAGCCAGACGAGGGTGAGCAGTCGTTCGTGCATGGTGGCGCGCTCGCCCGTCGGGTCCAGGCTCGACCAGGACAGCCAGAACGCCGCCGCGAGCACGAGCCCCCACCACGCGCGTCGCGACGGCAGTCGTCGGCCCACGGTGTACGTCGCGATCAGCATGGGCAGCATCACACCGTTGCCCTCGGGCGCGCCGAAGAGTGCGAACTCCGCCGTGCTGGCCACGAGGATCGCCCCTTGGCACGCGAGCGGGTTCACCCGGCGACCCGCGAGCAGGACCGCCGTCACGGCATACAGGAGGGCTTGGGCCCACAACGGCCCCTGGCGGTGCGTGGAGGTGAACCCCCACCACGCCTCGAGCTGCCCGAGGACGCCGACCACGACCGCGACGGTGAGGTCGAACGCCCAGTTCCTGCGCGTCACGCACCGAAGGTACGCCCGCGCGGACGGTCGCACGTCCTCCTTGCGGAGGATGCGGGAGTCCTGCTGTCGGACAGCCCGATTTCGTGCCCGGGCAGGACGACGTGCGGAGAGCGGGTTCCTACCGTCGTTGAGGTCGACACCACCGCGGTGCGACACCACCACGGGGAGGAAACATGAACACCATTCCACGCAGTGCCGGCATCGGGCTCCTGGTCTATGCGGTCGGCACCACGGTCGGCTTCGCCGGGGCGGGTGGTCCCGGGGGCGACTACGAGCCGGGCATGGTCGCTGGGTACGTCGACCCGAGCCACTACGCCACCTCGATCGGCTTCTGGTACCTCGGCGCGCTCGCCGCTCTGGGGCTGCTCGCCTTCGGGCACGGGTTGCGCAGGCTGGGAGGCGCGGTGGGGGAGACGGCGTGGGGTCTGTCGGTGGCTGGCGCGGCCATCAGCGTGGTCGGCGCCTTCGTCGGTGGCGGCCTCGTCACGGCGCTGGCCGAGGGAGGTGACGCCGTCAGGCAGGGCGTGCCGCACCCGGTCGTCTACACGATCAGCGAGATCGGCAACCTGCTGGCGCTGTGCGGGCCGGCGTTCTTCGTCGGAGTCGTGGCGATCGTGCTCGCCGCTCGCGCCGCGCTCCCACGATGGCTGGCCGTCTTCTCGGTCGTCGCCGGCCTCTGCGGGATCCTGCTGCCGTTCTACTTCACGATCCCGGTCTACCTGGTCTGGGCGCTGGTCTTCGGCGCTCGGCTGGTGGTGCGCGGATCGCGCCACACCCAGGAGGCTGGCGTCGTCCTGAGCACGTCGACTGCCTGAACCGAGGGGGGCGGGAGGGGTATGCCGCGTGGTCACCACGCGGCATACCCCTCGGTGTGTGCCGGGCGCGGCTTCAGGGTCGCGCCCGCTCGGTCACATGCCGGGAACGGGCTGTGCCGCGTGGACCTCGATGGTGCACCCGCCGGGCATGTTGAGGTGCGGGTGGCCCTCGGCCAGCGCGAGCGCGGCCTGCTGGTCCGCGGCCTCGATGATGCTGTAGCCGACGACGTCACTCGTCGCGGGCGAGGTGCCCTCGGGGGTGACGCGGACGCCCTCGGCCAGCGGGGTGCCGAAGTCAACCATGCCGTCACCGACGCGGCCGGCCCACTCCATCCACTGGCCCATGACGGCTTCCATCTCGGCGGGGTCGGTGGGGGTGTTCTCGGCAGGCGTGGTCGGGGCGTGGTAGATGAAGAGGAACTTGCTCATGACTGGATCTCCTTGGTGGGCTGGGTTTTTCGTCCGTTGTTGGGACTGGGATGGCGTCTGACTGTGACGGGCGCTGGTTGGGCTGGCCCGCCGGGTTGGGACGGGAGCGCCGGGTTCAGGCCGGGATGGGGGCGCGACCCGCGTAGGCCGCGAAGCGCTCGACCGCATCTGCGTCGGCACCTGCGGTGACCTCGTCGGCGAAGGAGCTGCCGCGGCCCTGGGCGATGACGCCGCTGGACAGCTCGTGGATGTAGGTCACGACCTCGTCGGAGACCCGCAGCTGCTGGCCGCTGGCCTGGGCGAGGTCCCAGCCGTGGAGCAGCAGCTCCAGCGGCAGGATGCTGGCGAGGAAGGCAGCCGGGGCGTCGCCGCCAGGGGTCGTGATGGTGCCGTCGAGGTCGACCTCGCGCCACGCTGCGACGGCCTGAGCGGCAAGGGTCGAGACCTTGTCCTCCAGCGACCCGCTCGGGGGGATGGCGAGCGAGGCGCCCGCCATGCCACCGAGCTGGACCAGCGAACCGAGCAGGTGGACGGCGAGCTCGTGGGCGGTGAAGTCGGCACAGGGCGTGGGCTTGGGCTGGTCCTCGGGGGTGAGGGCGCGCAGCACCGGCTGGATGGCGGCGAGGGCTGCCTCCGCAGCGACCAGCGGAGTGAGGCCCTCGGGGGCCCAGGCCCACTCGTCCTGCCCGGCGTCGCCGGTGGTGGCGAGCCGCTCGAGCCGCTCGAAGAAGTGGTCCCAGCCCTCGGCGTGCATGGCGGCCTGCTCGTCGTTGAGCCCCTCGTGCACGAGGGTGACCTGGGAGCCCTCGGCCACCGGCTCGATCGTGATCGTCACGGTGGAGGCGTCCTTCGGCAGCGCGGGATTCTCGTCCCAGCCCCAGCCGAACACGACGCGACGGCCCGGCTCGACCTCGCGGTAGGTGCCTTCGGCGATGTGGCCCGGGGTGACGGTCCAGCGGTACGACCCACCGGCTCGCAGGTCGACGGTCGCCGTCACGGTCTGCCAGCGACGCAGCCGCTCCGGCTCGGTGACGAGGGCGAAGGCCTCGTCGGGGGAGACGGGCAGGACAACGGACTTGGTGAAGCTCATGGTGTTCCCTTCAGGCGGTGCGCGTCGGCGACGAGCTGGTCGAGTTCGGAGGTCCAGAACCGGTCGATCTCGGCCTGCAGCTGCTGCAGCCCGCTCGGCACGACCCGGTAGATCCGCGTGCGCCCGACCTTCTCGGCCGCCACGAGACCGGCATCGGCGAGCACCAGGAGGTGCTGGCTGATCGCGGACCTGGTCACCGTGAACTCGCCGGCCAGGTCCGTGACGCCCCGGGGCCCTCGGGCCAGGAGCTGCAGGATCCGGCGGCGGCTCGGTTCGGCGGCGGCGGAGAGTGGGTCAGTCACAACTCTGAATACGTTAGTCGCCACTAACGCGTCTGTCCAGCGGCGGGGAGATGGAAGGTTGCGGCCGGCCGTTGCCTGGACTGCCTCGCTTCAGGTTGCTGGGCTTTCCTGTGGACAAAGATGCGGATCCGGCACCGTATCGGCGCGATATCGCACCACTAGTTCACTGACGTCACACGCGGTCGCGCGCGATGTGAATCCGCTTGTGGTGCAAGGGGATTCGCTCCCTATGCATTGCGTTGGGCTGTCAGTGGTTCCGTCTACGGTTGTTCCATGGCACTCGCACCCGACACCGCGGCGCCCGGCGGACACGGCTCCGACCGGCCGGTGTTGAGTGCTGCCAAGGGCGCCCGAGATGCTTTGGCCGGCGCGCGTTCGGAGCGGCTGTGGGCGTTGTCCGATGCGGAGCTCGAGGAGACCATGACGGTCCTGGGCGACGTGCACGCCGGATCCGAGACGCGGCTGGCGGCGGTCATGACGGAGGCCAAGTCTCGGGGCCTCGGGGTGGGGGAGGGCTGGGGGCCGCAGGACTGGGCTCGCAAACAGGCCCCCCGACTCGGCGCGCGTCTCGTATCCGACCTCGACACCGTCGCAGAGATCGCGTCTGAGCCTCGCCTAGCAGAGGTGAGGGAGGCGGTCGAGGCTGGTGCTCGGCCCGGTGCAACAGAGGCATTGCCGGTCGCCAAGGCGGCGATGATCACGCGGTTCCACCGCGGGGTGCGATCGCTGGCCGAGCCGCACCACCTGGAGGACGCCACCGCCGCCTTGCTCTGGGGAGCACGGGGCCACGATGGGATGCCCGAGAAGTCCCTGGCGATCGCAATCCGCCGCACTGCAGACCTGTTGCGACCTGACCGGCTGGTCGAGCACGAGGCGGAAGTCCGTCGCGCGCACCGCGCGTTGGACAAGGCCAAGGGCCCGCTGGGGATGTGGCGCTACACGCTGATGCTCGACGACGAGGGCGCCGCGATCGTCGACGCCGCCGTCGATGCGCTGGCTAAGCCCCAGAAGGATCCAGACACTGGCGACTACGACCCCCGGACTCCGGGTGCGCGACGGGCGGACGCCCTGATCGACCTCGTGCGGCGAGCGGTGAGCGCCCCGGACGGCGTGCCGCGTCAGGCCAAGACCAGCCTGCTGGTCACCATCAAGCTCGACGAGCTGCAGCAGCTGTGTCGGGGTGCCGGACTCACCGTCGGCGGCGAGCCGGTGCCCATCGAGACGGTGCGGCGCCTGGCGTGTGACGCCCAGGTCATCCCAGCCGTGCTCGGCACCCGCGGCGAGATCCTCGAGCAAGGTCGGGCCGAGCGGCTGTTCAACCGCGCGCAGATCCGCCACCTCTGGCTACGCGACCAGCACTGCACCTTCCCCGGGTGCACCAGACCCGCGAGCTGGTGCGACGCCCATCACCTGCTGCACTGGGCCGATGGCGGTCCCACCGACACCGCTCATGGCGCGCTCCTGTGCCAGCGACACCACACCGTCGTGCACTCCAACCGCTACGCGGGCGAAGTCGTCAGGGGGCTCAGCGGCCCGTTCGTGAAGTGGGACCTGACACCGGGGTCCTACGACGTCCAGCTTGCCCAGTGGCGGAGCACGCAGCCCGCTCGCGACGGGATCGACGGTGGCGACCATGGCGACTATGGCGCTGGTGGTGACGATCGCGACGAGCGTCCGCCACGATGACCCCGCTCCACACCCCGCCTGGACCGGCGGGGCGCGAAGCATGTCAAGGGAGATTGAAGCGTGGGTCTGGGTGAGGGTGTGGCCGATGGTCTGAATGGGTGAATCTGCACCAAACCGCCCACGCTTGCGTGCCGGGCACGGCACCATCGCCGCGTGGGAAATGCCGGGGGCAGCGCTGACGAGCACGCCAAGCGACTGATCGAAGAGGCGGGCGCCTGGGCCGCGGGCGCCGAAGGGGAACGCCGTGTGGCAGCAGCGCTCGAAGACCTTCCGGATACGTGGATCGTGGTCCATGACCGACTTCTCCGTCCAGGGCGGTCGGAGGCGAACCTCGACCACATCGCCATCGGGCCGGCTGGTGTCTTCCTGATCGATGCGAAGAACCGTGCGGGCATGGTGACCGAGCACGAGGGCGGACTGTTCCAGCACCGGACGCGTGACGGGATCAGAGAGACGGTCAGCCTCGCGGACGAGCTGAAGAAGGTGCACGGCATGGCCGCGTACATGGCCGCCGAGAGTGACGCTGCCGTGGTCCCCGTGCTGTGTCTCGCGGGAAGTCGGGCCGACGACTTCGGTGATCCACGGCTGGTCCGTGGCATCTGGGTCGTCCCAGTCGCGGCCTTGTCCAGATGGCTGCGCGCTCGTGACGTGGTGATCCCTTCGGACCGGCTTGCAGCACTGGCGACGAGAGTGATCACGGAGTTTCCTTCCACGACCACCGACGTCGCGCTCCTTTCCGCGATGGGTGGCGCCAAGGGCCGAGGCCGAGCCGTCCGATCTCGAGCTCGTCGCACTCCTCGGTCACGTCCGCGCCGCGGCAGGCGAACCGTTTCGGTGTTCGGGCGGTTGGCGATGCTCTGCGTGGGTGTGGCGTTGTTCCTCATGCTCCTGCCACGCCTGCCGGACATCCTGACCCGGGTGTTCGACGCCCAACCCCGAGGTGGGGCCGCCACCTCGGCGGCGCCTTTCGCGACCGGCGCGCCCACGGGAGAGCTCACAAGCGTGGCGAAGAAGGGCACCGCCACCAAGCGCCCTGCCGCGCCGGTGTCAGCCACACCGCTGGGACCGCCGGACTGCTCCGACGCCACGGCGGCCGAGATCAAGTCGATCATCCATCGCACCGTCAGGCCGATCGCCACGAGGCAGGGCTGCGCCTGGGGAACGCGCCTCGACGACGCGACGACGGAGCTGGTGAGCATCGTCATGACAGACGACCGCGCCGCCTACGACGTGGAACTCGCCACCTCGGTCAAACAGAAGCGGGTGGTCTTCGGCGGGGCGTATGACTCAACCTACCGACCCGCCACCAAGGCATCGGTGGCGTCAGGTCAGTGGATCATCCGAGGCGCCAAACCGGTCCGCGCGAGGGCTGACACGGTCGTGGTCGTCGCGACGACCAAGCTCGGGGTCTCCGACGACAAGGCCCGCGCCATGGCGGTGGCCATTGCCGCCGCCGCCAGCTCCTGAGGCCCGCGCGGGTAGGGGGTCCACGTTGGACGGGTGCTGCGGGTTTCGCTTCCTCACCCTGGTGCCGTGGGGCCGGCGCCTCCTCAGGCGATCGTTTGGATGCCCCAAGAGCACTCCTGGCTCCGGCTCATAGTCCGTTCGGTCACCAAATGTCGGAGTCGTCCGGACGCGATGAGTACGCAGGTAGCGTCGCGCGGACCAGCAGACGAAGGACAGGGACCATGACTCGACGCATCGTGACCGCGCTCGTTGTTGCGCTCGGCATCTCCATGTTGGGTGCGTGTGGGGGTTCGCCCGCAGCCAACGACAATCGCTCGGTGGCGTTGGTGGACGCGCAGGCTTCCGTTTCTCCCTCGACGTCCCTAGACGCAGCCAAAGCCGCAGCTGCTGCCGCTGCGAAGGCAGCGGCGGCGAAGGCAAAGGCAGCAGCAGCGGCGAAGGCAAAGGCGGCTGCGGCGGCAAAGGCTGCGGCTGCAGCGAAGGCGAAGGCCGTGGCTAAGGCAAAGGCGGCCGCGGCCGCGAAGGCCAAGGCAGCAGCGGCGGCCGAAGAGGAGGCGGCGGCGGCGGCTGTTGAGCCGGCGTTCGTCTACTACGAGAACTGCGACGCGGCCCGTGCTGCAGGCGCAGCGCCGGTCCGGACCGGCGATCCTGGATACTCCCGCAAGCTCGACCGTGACGGCGACGGGGTGGGCTGCGAGTCCTGATCCGGTCGCTGACGCGTTCCACCTCTGACGAAGTGCGACGGACAGGCGTCCGCAACCGGTGGGTATGCCGGGTGGTGATCACCCGGCATACCCACGACTGGTCAGCGCGCGGACTGGATGATCGCCACCACGTCTCCGACCTCGCCGAGGTGGGCGAGCTTGTCGGGGTTGACGATCGAGCGGATCCCGGTGATCTCGCCTTCGGTGATGTCGAGCGACCACACGCCGAGCACCCGGTCCTGGTCGTCGACGTAGATCGCGCCAGGACCGCCGTTGATCTCGACCGGCCGCATCGACACCTGTGGGAACCGCGCCAGCGCGCGCAGCCAGTTGCCGAGGGTGCGGGCGACCCGACTGCGACCGCGCAGCGACCGGGCGAGGGCGGGCACCTTGCCGCCTCCATCGCCGGTCAGCTCCACGTCATGGGCCAGCAGCGACTCGAGCGCGGCGAGGTCTCCGTCGTGGGCGGCGGCGAAGAAGCGGGACGCCAGCTCGCGCTGTTGCTCGCGGGTGGTGGTGAACCTCGGCCGTCGCGTCTTGACGTGCTGACGAGCGCGGCTGGCGAGCTGGCGGACGTTGTCCTCGGTCTTGCCGACGATGTCAGTGATCTCGGGATACCCGTAACCGAACACGTCGTGCAGCAACAGCACCGCTCGTTGTTCGGGGGAGAGGCTCTCGAGCAGCACCAGCATCGCCAGCGACAGCGAGTCGGCGGTCTCGGCATATCGAGCCGGGTCGTCGGGCGCCCCCGAGCCGTCGGTGATGATCGGCTCGGGCAGCCATTCGCCGACATACCGTTCGCGGCGTGCGCGGGCCGACTTCAGCTCGTTGATCGCCAGCCGGGTGGTGATGGTGGCGACGAAGGCGCGCGGCGACGCGATCTCCTCGCCGGCGTCGAGCGACTGGTGCACCCGCAGCAGCGCCTCCTGCACGACGTCCTCGGCCTCCGAGACGCTGCCGAGCATCCGGTACGCGATCGCGAACGACGTCGGGCGCAGCTCGTCGAGCAGCTCCTCCCGCTCCGTCAGGGGGCTGTCGGTCACGTCCGCACCCGTTCGGCAGACGTCAGCTCGGCGAAACCCTGCCGCCAGCTCGGGTGCGCCGGCTCCCAGCCGAGCTCGCGCCTGGCCTTGGCGTTCGACGCGCCCCGCAGCTCGGTCATCATCGCCACTCCGATCTCCCCGGTCAGCAACCGCCCCACGAACCGAGGCACGTGCATCGGCTCCTTCGCCCCCAACGTACGCGCCAGCACAGGCAGCCACTCAGCGACCTTCGCCGGTTCGTCGTCGACCACGTTGTACACCCCGCGTCGACCGTGGTCGATGGCCGCGACGGTCGCCTCGGCAGCGTCGGCGATGTGGATGAACGACCACGTTGCGCCGCCGTTGCCCACGACCGGGAACTTGCGCTGCCGCACGGCGGCGGTCTGCTCGCCATCGGGGCCCAGCGACGTGCCCGGCCCGTAGAAACCGCCGTACCGCAGCACGATCCCTTCGGTCCAGGTGGCCGCGAGGACTGCGTCCTCGACGTGCTTGATGGCAGCGACCGTCTGGCGCATCTCCTTGGCGGCCCCGACCCCGAACGTGTCCTCCTCGCTCTTCACCGGTCCGCCGACGCGTTCGTATGCCGCGAAGAAGCTCTGCGCGACGAACCGCTTCACGCCGACCGCCTGACCCGCCGACAGCAGGTGGTCGGTGCCCTCCCGTCGCAGCCGGTTGGTCATCGCGAAGGCCTGGTCGAAGTGGCGCAGGTCCATCGGCCCGATCGAGGTCAGCTGGTGGACGATGACGTCCGGCTGCGCCCGCCCGACAGCCTCGGCGACCTGGTCGGCGTCGAGCGCGTCGGCCACGACCGGCTCGGCACCCAGGTCGCGCAGCAGCTGCTGCTTCGACGCACTCCGTGTCATCCCGGTGACTTCGTGGCCCGCCTGCACCAGCTGCGGCACGAGCTGCTGGCCGATGGCTCCGGTGGCTCCTGCGACGAACACCTTCATGGTTCTGCCTCGCTTCCGATCTCGTCTCGATCATCGTTGGTCAGCTACAGCAACTCAGACAAGACAGCTCGTCCCGGTGTGACAGTCACGGCTTGGCGTTCTCCCGACGCAGGCGTGCGTTGTCCTCCCGCAGCTCGGTGTTGCGCCGACTGAGCCCACGGTTGCGGTGGCTGAGGTCCGCGTTGTCGTCCTGCAGGTCGAGGACCATGGCGACGGCGGCGAGGGTCACCCCGGACTCGACCAGCTCACCCACCCGGGCGATGCGGGCCAGGTCTGCGTCGCTGTAGCGGCGGGTCCCGCCCTCGGTCCGCTGGGGCGTCACCAAGCCCTTCTCCTCGTAGAGGCGCAGGGTGGGGACGGGCAGGCCGACGAGCTCGGCCGCGACCGAGATCGCGTACAGCGGACGCCCCGACGGCCGGGTCTCCTCGGTCACGACTGCCGCACCCGGGCACTTGACAAACTGATATCTATGGATTTACAAAATCTATAGCCCATGACTGAGATTCTAACGAGACGCAGTCAGGGAAGGAAATAGGCCCTCATCCTTGGAGGTGGTTGTGATGCTGATGCGGACTGACCAGTTCCGCGAGCTGGACCAGCTGGCCCAGCAGGTCTTCGGGACGATGGCTCGTCCCACGGTGATGCCCATGGACGCCTGGCGACAGGGCGACACCTTCGTTGTCGAGTTCGACCTCCCGGGCGTGGACCCTGGTTCGATCGACCTCGACGTCGAGCGCAACGTGCTCACCGTCAAGGCCGAGCGCGAGCGGCTCGACGACAACGTCGACACCATCGCCACTGAACGGCAGCGCGGGGTCTTCAGCCGGCAGTTGTTCCTCGGCGACACCCTCGACGTCGACCGCGTGGAGGCTGGCTACGTCGACGGCGTGCTCCGGCTGACCATCCCGGTGGCCGAGCAGGCCAAGCCGCGCAAGATCGAGATCAGCTCGGGCGACCGGCGGCAGCACGCGATCTCGGCCTGACCTCGCGGCCACAGCGGTCCCCGTCGACCCAGACGCTCCGGGGTGCCATGCGCCGGGGGGCGTTGCTCAGTGGGCGCCTTCGTGGGCATTCGGGTCGGCGGGGACTGGCCGGCGCCACCGGTGACGGTGATCGTGACGCTGCCACTAGGGCCGGGGTATTCACGCTGCGACTAGGGCCGGGGTAGTGACGCTGCGACTAGGGCCGGGGCAGCAGGGACGGGCGGGGGAGGTGGATCGCCACGGAGGTGAGGCCGAGCCGCAGCGAGGCAGCCCTCGCGAGGTGCCGGCACACCAGCAGGGTGACGACCGCCGGGACCGCCCCCGACGCGAGCAGGGCGGTGCGGGCGCCGTAGGTCTCGGCCAACCACCCCACCACCGGTCCGCCCACGGCCCCGCTGCCGATGAAGACGAGCAGGTAGAGCCCGACGACGCGGCCACGCAGGTGGTCGACAGCTGCGAGTTGGACGAGCGACTGCGCCGAGGTGAGGAAGCCGAGGTTGGCGGCACCGACCGTGACCAGGAGCAGCGTGAAGACCTCCTGTCCCGGAGCGGCCGCCGTGACGAGCAAGGCGACCGCCAGCGTCGACCCGGCGACTCCGACCGTGCGCAGCCGCGGCTGGTGCCGACGACGGGCGGTCGTCAGCGCGCCCGCCAGGGCACCGAGCGCGACCACGCCGTTGAGCAGTCCGAGGCCCGAGGCCCCGGAGTGGAAGACGTCCTTGGCGTAGGCCGCGAGCGTCACCGGCAGGCTGATCGTGAAGAACCCGAAGGCGCCGACCATCACGACGGGCCACAGGACGCTCGGGGTGTGCACGGCATACGAGAGGCCCGCCCGGACACCTGGGGCGCGACTACTGGCGCCGTTGCGCGCGGCGGCCGCCAGGCGGGCGGCCCGCACCTCCGCTCGGGTGGGGGTGCCGCGCATGCACAGCATCGCGACGACCGGTCCCACGAAGGACAGCGCGTTGACGACGAACGCCCAGCCCGCGCCGACCGTGCTCATCAACAGTCCGCCGAGGACCGGCCCGGCCATCGCGCCGATCTGGAAGGTGCAGGAGACGAGGCTGATGGCGTTGGCCAGCTGGGGCCCGTCGACCACCTCGGACACGAACGACTGGCGCACCGGGTTGTCGAGCGCGGCGACCGTCCCGAGGACGGCGGCCAGCAGGAACACGTGCCACACCTCGACCCGACCACTGAGGGTCAGCACGGCGAGGGCCGTCGCCGTCAGCATCATCGAGACCTGGGTGCCGAGGAGCAGCTGGCGCTTCGGCAGGCGGTCGGCCAACAGGCCGGCGTGCAGCCCGAACAGCAGGGTGGGCGCGAACTGGAAGGCCGTGACCACCCCGACGGCCGTCGGGCTGTCGGTCATGGTCAGGACGAGCCAGTCCTGGGCGATGCGCTGGACCCACCCGCCGGTGCCCGAGAGGAGGAGGCCGGACAGCAACAACCGGAAGTTACGGTTGCCGAGGGAGGGGAAGGTGCGCGAGAAGTGGTGGGGGAGTAGTGGTCTGGAGATACGGACAGAGGCAGCGTCGGTGGAGCTCAAGGGTCGTCCCGGGAAAGTAGCGTCGTGGTCGGGTGGAGTCGGGGAGCGGGTGGAGTCGGGGAGCGGATCTATTCGAGAAGCGCGGACGAGGTCCAGTCTCGCCCGGTCAACGGCGCTACGCAGTATTCTCATCCAGAATCAGTCCTATAAGTGTCATGCAGCATCGCAATGACACATCTGCGAGAGGTTGCGAGCTGTGTACGACCCCGAGCTGCTGCGGACGTTCGTCGCCGTCGCCCAGTCGCTGAGCTTCACCCGGGCCGGCGAGACGCTCGGCTTGCGTCAACCCACGGTCAGCCAGCACGTGCGTCGGCTCGAGGACGCGGTGGGGCGGCCCCTCTTCGTCCGTGACACCCGCAGCGTCGCCCTGACGTCCGACGGTGAGGCGATGGCAGCGTTCGCCCGCGACATCCTCGCGGCGCAGGAGCGGGCGGTCGGCTACTTCACCGGCTCCCACCTGCAGGGGCGACTGCGGTTCGGGGTCACCGACGACCTCGCGCTCACACCCCTGCCGCGCATCCTGCGCGACTTCCGGCAGCTCTACCCGCGGATCGACCTCGAGCTCGCCGTCCTCCAGAACGACTCGCTGGTGCGCCGGATCGAGTCGGGTCACCTCGACGTCGCGTTCGTGAAGCGCGGCGCCGACGCACCACGGACCACCCGCGGGCAGCTCGTGCGGCGCGACCAGCTGGTCTGGTGTGGGATCAGCTCGACCCGGATCGACCCCGAGCAGCCTGTCCCGCTGGTCGTCTACCAGGCGCCGAGCCTCAGCCGCGCGGTCAGCGTGCAGGCCCTCGAGAAGGTCGGCCGGCGCAGCCGGATCACCTGCACCGTCAGAGGGGTCAACGGCGTGCTCGCCGCAGTCCGCGCAGGACTCGGGGTCGCCGTGATGGCCCGGACCCTCATGCCGGCCGACCTGGTGGAGGTGCCGCCCACCGTCGGACTGCCCAAGCTGCCGCACCTCGACCTCGTCCTGCTGACGAACCGCAGCGCGCCCGCCGAGCCGGCCAAGGCCCTCACGTCCGCCATCCTCGCCAGCGGTGCGCCCCTCACCACGGTGACGGCCGGCTGAGCCGCCGAGGCGAGGTGGGCCGCGTGGCCAGCGCAGTCGCCAGGGCGAGGGGGCGCGCCGAGGCGCGGTCGGCCGCGTGGGCGACCACGCGGCATACCTCCGTCGTCTCAGGCATCCGTCGCAGGCGCGGTCACCCTTGAGTGGGAGCCGCGCGCTGACGACCGCCCCTAGCGTCGGCCGGGGGCTGACACCCAGCCCCTTGAGACGACACGAGGCCCCGAGGAGACACCCATGAGACCTGCCCGCGTCGCAGCCGCCGCCGTACTGGCCCTGGCCGCTGCCATCACCCTCCCCGCGAGCTCCGCCTCCGCGGCGGAGCTGCCCGCGCCCGAGATCGCCTGGGTCGGCAAGCACGTCGTCGCCAACGGCAGCGACGCGTACATCCAGGCCAAGTTCCGCTGTTGGGGTGGCGAGACCGGCACGCACCTCTGGGCCTCGATCAAGCAGGGCGGCGCGGACCCGACCGCTGAGGGTTCGGGCATGCTGTCCGATGCCTGGTACGACACCAACTACCAGTACGCGAACGACCCTGCCGGGCAGACGATCCAGTGCGATGGCCAGTGGCACGTCGAGCGCTTCACGGTGAAGCTCGTCGACCACCCGTTCGGCACGAACTTCGTCTCGGGCACGCTCGCCAACGGCTCCGCGTGGGTGCAGTTCTGCGTGTTCGACTCCAGCGCCACCGACGACAACTTCCCGACCGGCTTCGCCTACGACTACGGCTGGAAGACCGTCATCGCCCAACACTGACCTCGCCATGTGAGGGCCGGCCGACGGCCGACCAGGGGTATGCCGGGTGCGCACCACCCGGCATACGCCCTGGCCGTGTCGTGGCACGGGACCCGGCCGACCAAATCAAGGGCCCCCAAGGGGTTGCCGACAGCGCCCACACGCGGTCGACTGTCGGAGTGTGGGTCACGCCCACCCGGGGCGCGGCCAGCTCGGACGGAGGTCTGCACATGAGCAGTGAGGTCGACACGCTTCCTGACGACGTCGACGACCTGGAGGCTGGCGTCCACGCCAGCCACGAGGTCACGGCGACGCCCACCCAGGTCTGGCAGCACCTGGTCAGTCCCGCCGGCACCGAGGCGCTCCTCGGCGACGGCGCCAGGATCGGCAACAAGGGCGAGCCGTGGCGCGCGTCCGACGGTTCGTACGGCGTGGTGCGCAGCATCCACCCCGTCGAGCAGGTGCGGGTCACGTGGCACCCGCACGACGACGGACCGCTGAGCATGCTCGACGTCCAGCTCCATCCCGACGGCGACTCGACGCGCGTCGAGGTCTACCACGAGGGGCGTGGCATCGCCGGCGACCCGCGCGGTGACAAGGCGCACTG
The DNA here is from genome assembly GCF_054049895.1 of Pedococcus sp. P5_B7. Taxonomy (NCBI): domain Bacteria; kingdom Bacillati; phylum Actinomycetota; class Actinomycetes; order Micrococcales; family Intrasporangiaceae; genus Pedococcus; species Pedococcus sp. P5_B7. Next base: position 246,238 of record NZ_JBFULM010000002.1, on the reverse strand, counting down.
GGACGAGGCGCTCGGCCGGTTCGTCGGAGGGGTGCCAGGCGCCTGATCCGAACCTGACTCGAGCCTGACCCCGCGCCTGACCCCGCGCCTGACCCCGCGCCTGAGCCTGAGCCCGACCCCGCGCCTGAGCCCGACCCCGGCCTGACCCCGAGCCTTCGCGCGCCCGAACCCAGCCTGAGCCCGACCCAGCCTGAGCCCGACCCAGCCTGAGCCCGACCCAGCCTGAGCCCGACCCAGCCTGAGCCCGACCCAGCCTGAGCCCGACCCAGCCTGAGCCCGAGCATCCGCGCGAGAGCGTTCTCCATCGATCGACGGAGGCGCCCCTCGTCCGGCAGGAGCAGGATCAGGCCATGGCTGAGGTGGGCAGGATCGATTCGGGGGACACCTGGGTGATCTACGAGGGGCCGCCGTTCGTCGACCCGACGATCGGCCGGTATGGCTCCTTCGTCGAGATCTGCCTGTCGCTCAACGACGCCGAGCTCGTGCAGCTGTGCGGCTACTGGGAGTGGCGCGCCGACCTGGCGGCCAGGGACATCGACCGCTGGTGGTGCTGGACCGTCGTGCGGTTCGGCCGGCGACTCCTCGCCAACCAGGGCGGGACGCACCAGCGTCGACACCAGCCGCACTGAGCGACGGGCGTCAGCGTGCCGGCTCAGCCTGCGTTTTGGCAGGCCAGCTCAGCTGCTGGTTGAGGGCGAGTCGGGTGTGAGGTCGTAGGGGCACCCACCCGAGCCCAGCGCGGCCAGGCCCGCGAGGTCGCCCCTAGCGAACTCCGTGGCTGTGCCGTTCGCGGCGACCATCACCTGGGTGGGGTTGTCCACGTGGGTCAGGCCGACGAGGTGCGCCAGCTCGTGCATGACGACAGCCCGCGCCTGGGCGTGGCCGTTGGGACGGCGCAGGATCTCGGCGAGCTGCGGCCCGTCGAGGTCGACCGAACCCCCGACGTACCGGTCCCGATCGAGGCTGTTCGCGAGCCGGTGCACGGGTCCGCCCAGGCCGACGGTGGAGCCCTTCAGACCAGGCACCACGTCCGGCGTGGTCCAGGCGATGAGCACGGGTGCGCGAGCGCTGCCCGGGAGGCCATTGGTCAGGTCGCGGGCGCTCTTCGCCGGTCGGGGGACCTGCGTCGTGGGACCGGCGATGTGCAGGTGCAGGCCGCTCGCGGCGTTGACGCGCTCGACGGCTTCGGCCAGGAGCGTGTCGGACCCCTCGGGCGCCGCGGCGCTGTTCACGACGAGCTCGATGGTCAGGCACGGGTCCCACGTCACAGGCGCCCCGCGTGAGGTCGTGTTCATGAACACGTAGGCGGTCGGGTCGTCGTACGTCCTCGCCGCGGTGCTGGGGACCAGCCCCACGGCACGGAACGCGACAGCGCCGCCCACCAGTGCGACCAGGATGGCGGCGATGAGCACGGTCGTGAGGGTGCCCGGTGTGCCGGACGGGCGGGCAGAGGGCGGACCAGGGACCCACACGCCGGGGTAGTGGGCCGGGACCGCTGCCGGACTCGGCTGGTGTCGCTGGAGCACCTGCGGTCGGCCGGCACGCCGGTCGGCCAGGCAGTGCAGGCAGATGACCTCGTCCCGCGCGGGATCGAACCCAGCGCGCTCCCCGGCGCCCATCTGCTCGCCACAACGGCACACCGAGCCGTCCGGCACCGAGACCACCATGATCCCGTCGCTGTCGCGCACCCCGCCAGCTCCTCGCCTACTTGTGCGGCAGGGTGCGGGCGTACTCCACGCTGCGCTCGACCCACTCGCGCAGGTCGTCGTCGCCCTCGAAGCCGGGGTCGTCGACCCGCAGCCACCCCTTCATCGCCTTCCCGCGCATCTCGAACGGGCGCACCGACTCGCGCTGGAGCAACTGCTCCGCCTCGTCCTCGTCGAGCCGCACCATCAGCCCGCCCTTGCTGCTCGCGGCCACCGACATGTTGCCGTTGACCAGGAAGGCCAGCCCGCCGAACATCTTCTTCTCGGTCACGTCGAGGTCGCCGACCACCAGGTCCCGGATCCGCTGTGCCACCCGCTCGTCATACGCCATGCCGTCATTGTGTCGGGGCTCGGGCGTCCAGGGGTGTGGACAGCGAGACTTCGGATGCGCGGGTTTGCCTACACTGACCTGCGTTCGAGTTGACTGAGTGGTCGAAGGGGAGTCCGCGGGTGAGTTCCAAGCAGGGGTATGCCGTTGCGCTCAGCCTGCTGGTCGCGTGCGGGGTGGGCGCGCTGACTGGTTGCACCAGCGGGGCGGACGACCCACCCGCGACCGGCAACGGCACGGCGGTGACGGGCGTGACCACAACCGCGTCGTCGAGCTCGTCCCCGCCCACCACCACGAGGTCAGCCACGCCGGCGACCACCGCAGCGGTACAGATTCCCGAGGCGGCCAGGGCCCACACCGAAGCCGGCGCCGAAGCCTTCGTGCGGTTCTTCCTGGAGCAGGTCAATGTCGCTTGGACACGACCGCAGTCAGGGCTGCTGCCGCCCCTGGGCGACTCGGGATGCCTGTCGTGCAAGGGCTTCGAGATGGAGGCAACTGAGCTGGTCGCGGAGCACCATCGGTACGCCAAGGCTCCAGCGCTCTTCACCAAGGTCACGGCATTCGGCGGGGTGACGAAGGAGGGGCGTCGGCGGGTTCGAATCATCGGCGTTCAGCAGCGCGTCGACATTGTTGACCGCTCGGGCAAAGTGGTCAGTACTGACCTACGGAAACCCATCGCCGTGACGGCCATGACTATGTGGCAGGGGGACAGATGGCTTCTGTGGGACATGGGCTGAGTAGAACCTTCGGGACTGCCACGCTGGTCATCGGAACGATGATGGGTGTCGCAGGGACGGCGCCCGCGGAGCTTTGTGGACTGAGTGGTCGAAGGGGAGTCCGCGGGTGAGTTCCAAGCAGGGGTATGCCGCCGCGCTCAGCCTGCTGGTCGCGTGCGGGGTGGGTGCGCTGACTGGTTGCACCAGCGGGGCGGACGACCCACCCGCGACCGGCAACGGCACGGCGGTGACCGGCGCGACGACAACCGCGTCGCCCAACTCGTCCCCGCCCACCACCACGACGACATCCACCATCACGACCTCTGCCGCCGTGCAGATCCCCGAGGCGGCCAGAGCCCACACCAAAGCCGGTGCCGAAGCCTTCGTGCGGTTCTTCGTTGAACAATCGAACGTTGCGAGCATGACGGCGGACATCTCAATTCTGCCGGCTCTCAGCGATCCATCCTGTAAGTCCTGCGGTGCGCTGCAGGGCGCGGTGGCGGAGCTGAAGGCGAAAGGCCGCCACTATGCGACAGAACCGGTGAGCGTGTCGCGCGTGAAAGCCATCGATGGTGCCCCCGCCGGGCAACAGTTTGTCCGCCTGCAACTGGTCCAAAACCTTGCCGACGTTGTTGATGCCTCCGGCACGAAGGTTTCAACGGATCCCGAGGCCAAGCTCGCGCGGACCACATCGCTGAAATGGATGGGGGACAAGTGGCTCGTCTTTGGCATCGCACAGTAGAGGCTGCCCTGATCGCCGGGCTCGCAACACAGCTCAGCGCGGGAGGGGCCCTGGCTGATTCAGCCCTGTGGGGAAACACGACGCAAGACGGCGCTCAGATGAACCTGTTCGACAGATCGGGAATGCAGGCAATCAAAGCCGAGGCTGGGGTCGCAGCTGGAAAGGCTCAGCATTTCGCCTATGCATCAGTCGCCAACTGCGGATCCAACCGACCTGACTCCGTGAATCCCGACGACCTATGCACCACGGCAGTCCAGTACTGCATCGGCAATTCGCCGCAGCAGGGGCTTGGGCCGAGTGTGCGGTTGTTCCGGCGAACGGTGAACGCCGCCGGATCACCGACCGGTCCCTGGCTTCAGTACGGGATCACGTGTTTCCCGGAGGATGCGCCGGGCCCTGCTCGGCCGAGGGTGACGATAGCCATGGTGCTGGCCGCGTTCCACGACACGGACTTCGCCAAGCCCACCCTCGACGTGGAACCTCGCGGCAACCTCACCCTGGTCAGGTTGCCCACGTACTTCCAGACCAGCTGGCCGCGGAGCGGGTACCAGCCGGGGGAGATCGACCAGGTCGACCCCGCGCGAATGGCCGGGTTCCGGGTCGAGATCCGGCCGGAGGTCAAGAGCATCACCTACGACTACGGCGACGGCTCCTCGAGCGGCGCGACCACCTCGCTCGGCGGTCCCTACCCGGAGGGCGACATCACCAAGAGCTACCCCCGCGCCGGCGACTTCACGATCCGGGCGGACGTCACCTACTCCGGCCAGTTCCGCGTCAACGGCGGCCCGTGGATCGACATCCCGGGAGACGTGACCATCCGGGGCCCCGCCGAGACCCTCACCGTCAAAACGGCCCACGCCCGCCTGGTGACGCACTGAGCCTGTTCGGGGCTCGGGCGTGCGGGGGTGTGGACAGCGAGCGTTTCGGATGTGCGGGTTTGCCTACACTGACGTTCGTTCGAGTTGACTGAGTGGCCGAAGGGGGAGTCCACGAGTGAGTTCCAAGCACGGGTATGCCGCCGCGCTCAGCCTGCTTGTCGCGTGCGGGGTGGGTGCGCTGACTGGTTGCACCGGCGGGGCCGACGACCCCCCGGCGACCGGCACCGGCACGGCGGTGACGGGCGGGACGCCAACCGCGTTGCCCAGCTCGTCCCCGCCCATCACCACGACGACATCCACCATCACGACCTCTGCAGCGGTACAGATCCCCGCCGCAGCAAGAGCCCACACCAAAGCCGGAGCCGAAGCCTTCGTGCGGTTCTACATGGAACAAGCGAACAGGACCTGGGTCGAGCCGAATGCCACGCTGCTTCCTGCGCTGAGCGACTCGGGCTGCCTCTCCTGCAAAGAGATCCAGAAGACCGCTGCCGAACTGGTCCGCGATGGCCAGCACTACGTGAGTGATCCAGTCACCGTGACACGAGTCGCCGCATTCGGGGGCGCACCCACGGGGCAGCAGTACGTGCGTCTATTCATGATTCAGCACAAGGTCGAGGTCGTTGACTCCACCGGCAGGGTGGTTCTGACCGATCCGAAAAAGTCTTTGGCCCGCACCGCTGGAGTGATCTGGGAGGAGACGTCTTGGCGCATGTACGACATCGGGTAGTGGGCAGCCTGGCCACCTGTGTCGTCATCTGCCTGCTTGGCACATCGTCAGCGATGGCCGAAATGGGGGGATCGACACTGCCGGGAGGGACGCGTCTCACTTTCAGGGAGCGCAAGGAGTTGAAGCAGATTCGGGATGATGCGGCCGCGACGAAGGCGGGTCCGCGATTCGAGTACGCATCGGCGGCGAACTGCGGCAACAACAGTCCGGAATCGGCCAACCCTGATGACCTCTGCCGAGATGCGGCGTTGGCGTGCGCCGGGAACACCCCCGAGCAGGGGCTTGGGCCGAGTGTGCGGTTGTTCCGGCGAACGGTGAACGCCGCCGGATCGCTGACTGGTCCGTGGGTTCAGTACGGGATCACGTGTTTCCCGGAGGATGCGCCGGGTCCGGCTCGACCGCGGGTGACGATGGCCATGGTGCTGGCCGCCTTCCACGACACGGACTTCGCCAAGCCCACCCTCGACGTGGAACCTCGCGGCAACCTCACCCTGGTCAGGTTGCCCACGTACTTCCAGACCAGCTGGCCGCAGAGCGGGTACCAGCCGGGGGAGATCGACCGGGTCGACCCCGCGCGAATGGCCGGGTTCCGGGTCGAGATCCGGCCGAGGGTCAAGAGCATCACCTACGACTACGGCGACGGTTCCTCGAGCGGTGGGACGACTTCGCTCGGTGGTCCCTACCCGGAGGGTGACATCACCAAGAGCTACCCCCGCGCCGGCGACTTCACGATCCGGGCGGACGTCACCTACTCCGGCCAGTTCCGCGTCAACGGCGGCCCGTGGATCGACATCCCGGGAGACGTGACCATCCGGGGCGCCGCCGAAACCCTCACCGTCAAAACCGCGCACGCCCGCCTGGTGGCGCACTGAGCCCCAGTGCAGACCCACAGAGCAACCAACGCAGGAGGCCTCGAGCGAACCGGGTGAGTGTCCGGTCCGGGTCAGACGGACAGCGGGCGGAGCTCGCCGTCGAGGGTGCCCATGAGCACGATGGCGCGCAACCGGTTGAGGAGCAGGTTGGCGTTGTCCTCCACGCGGGCGCTGTGCTGGACCGCCGCGTCACCGGTGCAGGTGCGGTGCACGCCCTCGTCGAGGGAGGTTCCGCAGACGCATCTGGCGAGCTGCGCACCGTGGGTGCGGTCGGGGGTGATGAGGGGGCTGTCCACGAAGAGCACGCTATGAGCGGGTCCCGGCGATCAGCCTCGCAATGGCGAGCACCCCCTCCGTTCGTCTGAGGTGAAGCTGACCGAACAGGGTGAACCGGTGGGATCGTGGTCGGCTGAACAGGCCACCTGCCCACGACGAAAGCAGGCTGATCAGCGCTTTTGCATAGCCCACGCGAGACGGATCGCGGTGCGGATCGCGTCGGCATCGCCGTCGAGGTCGGCCTGCACCTTCATGTGCTTCTCCCACCGCGGCGGCAAGCCGAACGTGTCGGGGTGGTCATCCAACAGCTTCTCGCGGTCCTCGAAGCCCACCCTCACGAGCACGGTCCCCGGCTCGTCCTGCCGGACCACCAGACGGTCGTCGACGTACCACGCGACCCGTCCGGGATGGCCCTTGCGCTTGCATCCCGCCAGCGACGTGGCGTACTCGTCGATCTCGTCGAGGGTCACGCTTGGCACGCTAGCGCGGACGACCGACGGCGGCACGAGTCGCGGCAGGACGTAAGGGTGCACCTTCACTAGACGCGGCTCCGCTTGCCCGCCCCCACGACTGGATCACAGGTGGGCTACGTCAAGACGCACGGCGTCTTTCGCCTGCGCCGCATCCTCCAGTCCGGCTGGGGATAACTTCCGGACGTGGGCGTCGGGTGCGGCAGCATCGGACTATGAGCTACCACGACCTTCCGCCCGACGCGCGCTCGATTCCGTTGACTGACAACGTCATCCAGAGCAACGTCATCGACCTGATCCTCGATCTCGACCAACGCCGCGGGGGCGCCTTGGCGCTGATGCTGTGCGACGAGGCCGACCGCGGGGTGCAGCCGATCGTGCTGTCCGACCTGCCGTCCGACGCGCCGGCCACCGACCTGCGCTCCGTCCTTGACCTCCTGCTGCCGATGATCGGTGCGGACCATGGTGCGGTGCTGGTCGGGCGCGGCCGCCGGCGTGGGCTGATGCCCACCGACAACGACCGCGCCTGGCACCAGGAGACCGTGGAGGCGTGTCGGCGACACGGGGTGCGGCTCCTCGGCTTCTACCTCGCGTCACCCGACGGCGTCGAGGCGCTCCCCGAGCCACTCACCCGGGCCAGCTGACTGAAGGGCGTCCACCCGGCGTTGCAGACCAGGCCCGGATGGCGACGGCGGGCTCTAGGCTGCGGCCATGTACGAGTACAAGGTGGTCCAGGTCCGCGAAGGCCTGATCGGCGGCAAGATGTCGGCGGACAAGCTGGAGAAGGTCCTCAACGAATGGGCTGAGAAGGGCTGGCAGGCGAAGTCCGTGACGGCCGTCGAGGTGAAGGGCCGGATCGGTCCGGGAGGCACCGAGGGCGTGCTCGTGACCTTCGAGCGGCAGCGACCCGCCTGAGCGAGTGTTCCCGCCTGAACGTTTTCGGACCGTCAGGAAGAGGCGGGGATGCGCTCCGCCTCGGCCCTCGCCACGGCCTGCAGCCGCGGCCACTCGTCGCTGATGTTGAGGTCCGCGCCGATGTCGAGGATGGTCGCGGTGAAGAGCGCGCCGGTGGTGATCATCGCGGGGTGCACGTGCCCGAACACCTCGAGCGTCACGGTGCCGTAGAGCCGGGCCCACGCGCGTTCGAACATCCAGACCATCCCCGGGGTGGGCGATCCAAGGCCGTCGGTGACCTCGTCCGGCTTGATCTCGCTGCGCAGGATCTCCAGCAGTGCAGGGTCGAGCTCGTCGTCGGTCGGGACGGCGAACTGGTACTTCACCCACAGCCGCCCGAAGATCTCGCTGAAGAACGCCGCGAACAGGTGCACGCCCGAGTCGTCGGGCAGGCAGTCGGCGAGTGAGGTCATCAGCGCGGTCTTCTTGGCGCGAGCTGCCTCGTCCGACTGCATCAGCTCGCCCGACGCGAAGACCATCTGGAACTCGGTGCGGTTGCGCAGGGCCCACGCCCGGAACGCCGCCGAGGCCGCGACGACCTGCGCCGACGGGTCGTCCGCCGCCTGGTCGTCACGAGCCACCGTCATCGCGGCGACCACGTCCTCGAAGATCGACCGCGCCACGAGGGTGAGCAGCTCCGCGTGGCTGTCGACATACCGGTAGAGCGCCGGGGGAGTGAGTCCCATCTCCTGGGCCACCGCCCGGATCGAGACGTCCTCGCCGGTGCGCAGCAGCCGGCGCGACACGTCGACGATCTCGTCGAAGGTCGCCTGCCGCTGTCGCTCGCGCCGCGTCGGAACCGCCGTCATGTGCACTCTGCTCCTGCTTGTGGGCCTTGTAGGCCTCGAAGGACTCGTGGGCTCGGGCTCGTGGGCCTTGTAGGCCTTGTAGGCCTCGAAGGGCTCGTGGGCTCGGGCTCGTGGGCTCGGACTCGAAGGGCTCGGATCGATGTCACGAAGAGTTAACCACGAACCCTTGGCTGAACCCTTGACAAGTTAGTTTACACCCATCACTGTTACTGGCGTAAACATTCGTGATGTGGGGTAGCAAGGACGTGGTTCAGATGAAGGTGTGGTTCGCATGAAGACGTGGGGTCAGTTCGTCGCCCGACGGTCCTGGGCCGTCCTCCTCGGTGGCCTGGCCGTGGTGCTGGTCGCCGCGGCATACGGGATCGGGGTGTTCGGCAGCCTCTCCAACGGCGGGTTCGACGACCCGGCCACCGACTCGGCCAAGGAGCTCGCCCTCGAGCAGGCGACCTTCCCGGGCCGCGAGACCGACCTCGTGGTCGTCTACTCCAGCCCGACGATGAAGGTGCAGGACGCCGCCTTCGAGAAGGCCGTGACCGACACGCTCGCCGCGCTGCCCGCGAGCGACGTCGCGGGCACGGTCACCTGGTACGCCACCCAGTCGCCCGGGCTGGTCAGCACCGACGGTCACGCCACCCGCGTGGTCATCACGTTGGCCGGCGCCACCCAGGACGAGAAGAGCGACGACTGGGACGCCGTCAAGGACGACCTGTCGGCCCCCGGCCTCAGCACGAGCGTCGGCGGTCGGTGGGCCGTGTTCGGCGACGTCAACACGCAGGTGTCCGAGGACATCGCCCGTGCCGAGTCGATCTCGCTGCCGATCGTGTTCCTCCTCAGCCTGCTCATCTTCGGCAGCCTGGTCTCGGCCCTGATGCCCACCCTCGTCGGCGGCATCGCCGTGATGGGTGCCTTCGCCGTCGTGCGGTTGATCACCGGGGTCACCGACGTGTCGATCTTCTCGATCAACGTCATCACCCTGCTCGGCATGGGACTGGCGATCGACTACGCGCTCTTCGTCGTCAGCAGGTTCCGGGAGGAGCTCGCGCTCGCGCCGGACACCTCGCGGGAGAGTGTGCGCTCCGCAGTGGTCCGCACCATGACCACGGCCGGCCGCACCGTGCTGTTCTCGGGGCTGATCGTGGCCGCATCGCTGGCCTCCCTGCTGCTCTTCCCCCAGAACTTCCTGCGCTCGATGGGCTACGGCGGCATGGCTGCGGTGCTCGTGGCGATGGTCGCGGCCCTGACCGTGCTCCCGGCGCTGCTGGGCGTGCTCGGTCCGCGCATCGAGTTCGGTCGTATGCCGTGGCGCCGCGGCTCGCGGGCCCGGCTCGCCGATTCCCGCACCCCGGATGAGCTGCACGGGGCCGACCACGAGGTCGTGCACGGTGCCTGGGCGCGGGTCGCGCACAGCGTCATGCGGCGCCCCGTCGCCTACCTCGTTGTCATCGTCATCGGTCTCCTCGCCCTCGGCAGCCCGTTCCTCGGGGCGACGTGGGGGAGCGTGGACGAACGCGTGCTGCCGGTGAGCTCGCCCAGCCGCCAGGCCGCCGACCTCCAGGCGGAGCTGTTCGGTGGCGAGACCTCGACCGCGTCGATCATGCTGCGCGGGGCGGACCAGGCGGCCACGGCGGCCTACGTCACCCAGCTGCAGGGCGTCGACGGCGTCACCCGGGCGCAGGCGGTGGCCAGCAAGGCCGTCGACGGCGCGCCGCTCACCCTCGTGCAGGCGACCTGGAAGGGGAACTCCCAGACCTCCGCCAGCCAGGACGTCGTCCACGGCATCCGGGCCGTCGAGACCCCACCGGGCAGCACCGCGCTGGTGGGCGGGCCCACGGCCGACGCCGTCGACCTGATCGACTCGATCGGCAACCGCCTCCCGTGGATGGCCCTGACCGTGGCGCTGGTCATGCTCGTCCTGCTCTTCGTCGCCTTCGGGTCGATCGTGTTGCCGCTCAAGGCGATCGTGATGAACGCGGTGTCGATCGCTGCGTCGTTCGGGGTCGTCACCTGGATCTTCCAGGAGGGGCACCTCTCCGGCCTGCTCGGCTTCACGTCGCCCGGCTACCTCGACGTGACACAGCCGATCCTCATGCTGGCGATCTTGTTCGGGCTGTCGATGGACTACGAGGTGTTCCTGCTGAGCCGGGTCCGGGAGGAGTGGGACCGCACCGGCGACAACACCCGGGCCGTCGCGGCAGGGGTGCAGCGCTCGGGCCGGATCATCACGAGCGCCGCCCTGCTGCTGGCCGTCGTCATCGGCGGGTTCGCGACGAGCGGGATCATCTTCATCAAGATGATCGGGGTCGGCATGCTGATCGCCGTCCTGCTCGATGCCACCGTGGTGCGGGCGCTGCTCGTCCCCGCGACGATGCGGCTGCTGGGTCGGGCCAACTGGTACGCCCCCGGGCCGCTGGCCCGCTGGTGGGACCGCCACGGGCACCGGGAGGAGCCGGTCGCGGCACCCGTCCGCGTGCTGCCGACCCCCGAGCTCGCACCCGCACCCTGACGAGCCGCTCACCAGCCCGGCAACCGTCGGGGAACCCCAGCCGCGCGACCGACCACCAGGTCGGCCGCGCGGCTGGTCGTTGAGCACGAAATCCAGTGAATGATGGAGTTTCGACTCGGTCCGAAAGTATGAGGGGGACGGGAGCCGTTCGCCTCGATACTGGGAGGGTGCTGGGTACCGACTTCGCGCGAACCATGCGCGCCGCCCAAGCCGGCGAAGAAGACGCCTTCGTCCGGCTGTGGCGTGATGCCAACCCGGCCATGGTCCGTTACCTGAGGGTGGTCGGGCACGACGACCCGTACGACGAGGCCTGCGAAGGCTGGGTCACGGTCGTGCGAGCGCTCCCCGGCTTCACCGGGGACGAGACCGACTGGCGCGTCTGGGTGCTGGCCTGTGCCCGCCAGCGTGCCGAGGAGGGCACTCTGCGGCGCACCTGGGGCTCGGCGACCGGCTACGAAGGCTTCCTGGTGGAGGGGGACGGCGACATCGACCTGGAAGAGGTCCTCGAACCAGAGGACGCCGTGGACCCCACCCACCGCGGGATCTCCGACACCCTCACTGCGCTGCGCGACCTGCCGCTCGGACAGGGCGAGGTCGTGGTGCTGCGGCTCGGCGCCGGGCTTCCTCCGAGCGCCGTGGCGAGCGTCGTCGGTGTCGACGAGGACGACGTCGAGCGGGCCGAGGCGAGGGCGCTCGAGCGCCTGGGCGCCGGGGCCGAGCTGGTGTCCTGGTCGCTGGCTGCTCCGCCGTCGCGCGCCGAGCTCGCCGACGAGAGCGTCGCCGTCGGCGCGTTCCGCAAGGTCCTCTCCCGCACGAACGCGGACAAGGTCAAGGTCCTCGCCGTGGGGACCAGCAGTCGCCGAGCCGCTGCGCGCCAACGGTCCGCCCGCCCTGGGACCGCAGGCCTCGTCCTAATCGACTCCCGGACCGGAGCGCGCAGCGCACCCCGCAGCACCCAGGGGACCGCCTCCGGCGGTCGGTGGGCGCCCAGCACCGTCGACACCCGGGCCCGCACGGGAGCCCGCGGCGCGGGCGTCGCAGGCCGGTCGCGCACGGCCGCCCTGACCGTGACCGCGTTGTCGTTGTCCCTTGCGTCCATCGGTGGGTTCACTGCCGCGGCCTACGTCGGTGTCCTCCCGACCCCGGTGCAGCAGGCCATGCACGACGCCGTCGGCGCGCCCGCCCCCGGCGCGCGCGGCGGGGGCTCCTCCACCGGCCGCCAGCCGGTGACGTCGCCCACCGCCGGGGTCGGCCCCTCTGCCACGAGCAGCGCGGCCGCTGGGCTCTGTCGGGCCTGGTCCACTGACAAGGCCAAGGGCACCGCCCGCGAGCACTCGGTGGCGTTCCGGAACCTGTCCTCGGCGGCCGGTGGGCCGGAGAACGTCCAGGCCTACTGCGCGACGGCACTCGCCGAGAAGCCCTCGCACGGCGCCCCGACGACCTCCGACGGCACCAAGCCGGCCCAACCCGGCACGGGGAAGCCCACCGACAAGGGCACGGGCAAGCCCACCGACCGGGGCACCCGCGAGCCCGCCAGCAAGACCACCACGAAGGCCTCGACCGGCAGCACCCACACGGCACAAGGGACACCAGTCAGCCCCACGAAGCCTGCGCCTGCGACCAAGGGGGAGCCCACCTCCCAGGCGACGCCGAGCCAGGAGACCTCGACCACCCAGGGCAAGAAGTCGGGCACCAGCACGGCCCCGGGCACCGGTGCCGGCAACGGGAACGGCCAGGGCGCTCCGAGCGACGGCTAGCGCTCGTGCCACCGGTGGAGACCACGTAGTCAGAATCGCTGCAGTACGCCGAGCTGGCCCTGGTCACCATGGGGTGGATCGTCATGTTGCAGGTCGGGCTCGTCGTCCTCGACCGGGTCCGCTACGGCGTCGAGCTGGATCCGGGCCAGCGGGTGGCGATCGTGGTGCTCCTTGCTGCCCAGGCCTACCTGCTGCTGGCGCCGGCGAGCACCTCGACCGCCTCGGCCTGATCGCGCCACTCAGCCGGTGGGTGCCTTGCGTTGGTGCAGCACCGTCCTCGCGTAGGCTTCCCGCCGTGCTCTACCCGTTGACCGTCGTGCTGCTCGTGGCATCCGTCGTGCTCCTCGCCGTCGCCGCCGGGTATGCCGCGCGCCGGCGTCTCGTCGACGACCGCCTCCTGCTCGTGGCCGCGGTGGTCGAGCTCGGACTCGTCGTCCAGCTCGTGGTCGCCCTGGCGCACCTCGGGAGCGTCCCCGGCGACAGTGCGGAACAGGCGACCTTCGCGGCCTACGCGATCACGCTGCCCTTCGTGCCTCCAGCGGCGGTCTTCCTCGCGCTCAAGGAGAAGACCCGCTGGGCCATGGGGGTCGTTGCCGTCGGGGCCTTCGCGGTCGCCGTGATGACCGCGCGGCTCCAGCAGATCTGGAACCTCGGTGGCTGACCAGCAGACCGAGGCACAGACCCCTCGCCCCACCCGCTCTGGGCCAGGGGTGGTGCTGGTGGCCGTCTACGGCCTCCTCGCCCTCGCGGCCACCGGCCGGTCGGTGCTGCAGATCACCGAGTACTTCTCCCGCGCACCACTGGCCTACCTCTTGTCGGCGCTGGCCGCGGTCATCTACGTCGTGGCGACGGTGGCGCTCGCCCGGGGAGACCGCACCTCACGCCGGGTGGCGCTGGTCGCCATCAGCGTCGAGCTGGTCGGCGTGCTGGTGGTGGGGCTGGCGTCCTACCTCGACAGGGACGCCTTCCCCGACAAGACGGTGTGGTCGCACTTCGGCTCGGGCTACGGGTTCGTGCCGCTCGTCCTACCGGTGCTCGGGCTGCTCTGGCTGCGGCACACCGCGCGATCCCGCAGCACGGTGTAGCAGCACGGTGTAGCAGCCCACTAGGCCTCGACCGGCTCCAGCACGAACACCGGGATGAGCCGGTCGGTCTTGACCTGGTAGTCGGCGTAGGGCGGGAACGCCTCGACGCACCGCGGCCACCACTCGTCCCGCTCGGCGCCCTCGAGCTCACGCGCGCGCACGGTCCAGGTGCGGTCGTCGTCCTGGAGGTCGAGCACCGGGTTCTTGCGGACGTTGGCGTACCACTTCGGGTGCTCGGGAGCGCCGCCCTGGCTGGCCACCGCGGCATACACGCCGTCGTGCTCGACCCGCATGAGCGGCACCTTGCGGACCTTGCCGGAGACGCCCACCATCGTGAGCAGCACCACCGGGCGCCCCTGGATGTCGACGGCCCGGGTGGTGCCCGCCGCCTCGATCTTCTCGACCTGGGTGCGGACCCACTTGGTGGGGCTGGCTGCGTAGTCGCCGGTGATGGTCATGGGCCCATCCCAACATGCCTCCCTGACGCCCGCGCGACCGCCCCTCAGGGTGGCCGAGTGGCCTGTGGACAACTTGGCGGGCGGCTCTCGACGCCCGCCTACCCTCGGTGGATGACCAGCATCGAGGTGGACCCCGAGATCCTCGTCGCGTTCGGCCGCTCCCTCACCGAGGTCGCCGCAGACCTGCAGTGGCAGGCGACCAGCGCCGCCGAGCAGGCCTGGGCGCTCGGTCCCGGCGACACCGCGGGGGCGCTCGCGTCGGTGCTCGGGGACTTCGAGCACCAGCGGCAGCTGCTCGGTCGCGAGCTGGACGACCTGGCCGGCCGCGTGACCAACGCCGGACGGCTCTACGCCGTGGTGGACCTCGAGGTCGGCGGGTGGCTCGAGCCGGCCGCTCCCCGATGACCGTCCTGCGGCCGCTGAACGGCGATCCTGCGACCGTGCGGGCGCTGGCCGACCGGCTGCAGGTGCAGAGCGAGCTGCTCCTGACCCGCGCCGAGGTCCTGCGCGGGCTGGCCGGTCCCGACGTCGCCTGGGAGAGCCCGGCCGGAGAGGCCTTCGCCGCGCGCGCACAGGCCGCCGCCTCCCTGCTGGTCTCGGTGGGACGCCGCCACGGCGTCTCCGCTGCCGCCCTCCGTCCGTTGGCTGCCGCGCTCGAACACGCCCAGCAGGTGGTCGGCGCAGCCGTGACCGAGCACACGATCGCCTACCCGCGGGCGGTGGCGCTCGGCACCGCCCGGGTCGAGGCCGAGCAGTCCGCCGACCCCGCACCGCGCGCCACCGCCGTGGCGCTGCACTGCCGGGAGGTCGCCGAGCTGGAGCGGGCGCAGGACGCCGAACGCCGGCACGCCGCGGCCTGGCGCCAGTTCCTCGAGGCCGACCGCCAGTGCGCCGCGGTGCTCCACCGGCTCGTCGAGGACGGTCTTGCCGACTCGCGCGCCTACGACACCCTGACCGGCCTCAGCCGGGCAGCCGGTGGGGTCGAAGACGTGGCCGGGTCGATCGCGCTCCTGCCCACCCCTCCCACCAAGGCGTTCGGCGTGGTCGCCGGGGTCGCCGGCGCGACCAAGCTGCTCGCCGACGCGTCGGTGAAGGTCGCCTACGGTGACGGCGACTGGACGTCGATCGGCCTCTCCGCGGGCGCGATGGCCACCGGGCGGGCGTCCACCGTCCTCAAGCGGGGTGCGCTCGCGACCAACCCCGCAGCCCGGGCCGCCGCCACCCGCACCGAGCGCCGGCTGCTGCGCTACGACGTCGGCGAGCGGTTGCGGCTCGCGACCGCCGCGGAGCTCCGACAGCTGGGCCGCACCGAGGTCAAGCGCCCGCTGCGCCCGTTCCGGCCGACCCGTGCCCTCTCCCGGGCGGGCTCTCCCGCGGCCACCGCCCACTGGCTCACCGAGCAGGTGGTCGGGCGCGCCAAGCACGCAGCCCGGGTCAAGTGGTTCGACGACCTCGCGCTCGCCACCCGCGACCCGGCGCGCTCCCGCACCATGCTGGTGACCGGTTTGAGTGCCGAGGCGGCGTCCTCCGGTGGTCGGGCGGCAGGGGTGCTGCGCGACCACCTCATCGACCGAGAGGAGAGCGAGGCCAAGCGGCTGCGTGACGCGCGCTCCGGCACCCCTGGCCGGTGAGTCCCACCTCGTCCGCGATGAGAGATGGGTATGCCGGGCGCTCACCGCCGCGGCGTACCCTCCGAGTAGGTCATGAGTGTCAGCGACAAGCCCCGGCTCGCTGGCCGGCAACCCTCCTCCGCGGTGGGGTGCCCCGGGTGAAGACCTGGCGGACGGCACCGGTTGCCGGC
Source organism: Pedococcus sp. P5_B7 (assembly GCF_054049895.1). NCBI lineage: Bacteria > Bacillati > Actinomycetota > Actinomycetes > Micrococcales > Intrasporangiaceae > Pedococcus > Pedococcus sp. P5_B7. The sequence continues at coordinate 230,156 of NZ_JBFULM010000002.1, read as the reverse complement.
CGCAAGCGCGGGAGACCACCACGTGTCCCGCACCGTCTCCGGCGGTGTCGCCGGTGCACCCTCCGTGGAGGTGGCACCAGCAGCTCGATCAGCCACTCTCGATCGGGACCCACCGGCATACGGGCCCCGACGCCGCACCGCGGCACACGAGAGTGAAGGAACCTGAGATGAGCTCCACCAACTGGTCGTTCGAGACCCGCCAGGTCCACGTCGGACAGGAGCCGGACGCCGCCACGGGCGCCCGCGCCCTGCCGATCTACCAGACCACGTCGTACGTCTTCAAGGACACCGAGCACGCGGCGAACCTGTTCGCGCTCAAGGAGTTCGGCAACATCTACACCCGCATCATGAACCCGACGCAGGATGCGGTCGAACAGCGCGTCGCCTCGCTCGAGGGTGGCGTCGGCGCGCTCCTCGTCGCCTCGGGCCAAGCCGCCGAGACCCTCGCGATCCTCAACATCGCGGAGGCGGGCGACCACATCGTGGCCAGCCCCAGCCTCTACGGCGGGACGTTCAACCTGCTGAAGCACACGCTGCCCAAGTTCGGGATCACGGTGACCTTCGTCGAGGACCCCAACGACATCGCGTCGTGGAAGGCGGCGGTCCAGCCCAACACCAAGCTGTTCTTCGGCGAGACCATCTCGAACCCCAAGTCGGAGGTGCTCGACATCGAGGCCGTGGCGGCCGCGGCCCACGAGGCCGGCGTGCCGCTCGTCGTCGACAACACGATCGCCACCCCGTTCCTCATCCGGCCCCTGGAGTGGGGAGCCGACATCGTCCTGCACTCCGCCACCAAGTACCTCGGCGGCCACGGCACCTCGATCGCCGGCGTGATCGTCGACGGCGGCACCTTCGACTTCGGTGCAGACCCGGAGAAGTTCCCCAACTACAACACGCCCGAGGAGAGCTACCACGGGCTCGTCTTCGCCCGTGACCTCGGCGTCGGCAGCCCCTTGGGCGCGAACCTGGCCTTCATCCTCAAGGCCCGGGTGCAGCTGCTGCGCGACCTCGGCCCGGCCATCTCGCCGTTCAACGCGTTCCTCATCGCGCAGGGCATCGAGACCTTGAGCCTGCGCCTCGAGCGGCACCTCGAGAACACCCACAAGGTGGCGGCGTACCTCCAGGGGCACGAGCAGGTGGAGCAGGTCGTGTGGGCCTCGCTGCCCGACCACGAGTCCTACGCCAAGGCGAAGAAGTACACCCCACGAGGGGCCGGTGCCGTGCTCGCCTTCGAGATCGCCGGTGGGGTCGAGGCGGGTCGACGGTTCGTCGAGTCGCTGGTGCTGCACAGCCACGTCGCCAACATCGGTGACGTCCGGTCGCTCGCGATCCACCCGGCGTCGACGACCCACTCGCAGGGTCCGGACGGCGACCGCCTCAAGGCCGGCGTCACCCCGGGGCTGGTCCGGCTGGCCGTGGGGATCGAGCACATCGACGACATCATCGCCGACCTCGAGCAGGGCTTCATCGCCGCGAAGGGAGCCTGACCCGCGTCCGCCTCAGCTGCCGGTGGTCGCAGGTTTGCGGCCACCGGCGAGGTCGGCGTAGGCCGACCGGTCCCAGGTGTGCCGGAAGTTCGGGTCGGGGTGCCGCCACCCGGTGCCGTACAACCGCTCGAGGTAGACGAGCGGGTTGCGGGGCAACGGGCAGGTGACTCCCATCAGGGGAGCGCTCGAGGCCGGGAACATCATGTCCCGGGTGAGGGCGCCCCGGGCACCCGGATACCAGGACACGACGTCGCCCTCGAAGAGCCCGACGAAGACGTCGACGTGCTTCGCGCCAGGCTTGCGCACGTGGCGGTGCGCCGAGAAGTTGCCCGTCACCGTGAACCCGAGGGGCCGCAGGTGCTGCTCGACCAGGGCGAGACCCTCGGCCAGCGTGCTCGCCTCGTGAGGGTCGAAGGCGATGATGATGTCGAGGTCGTCGTCGTGGGGGATGAGTGCACCGTCACGGACCACGGACAGCGCCGCCCCGAACCCGAAGCAGACGTGCGGGGTGAGGGAGGCCAGCGCGTCGGTGATCTCGACCGCGGACCCGACGTAGCGGACCTTCTCCTGCTCGGTCCAGAAGCGGAAGCAGCGCTGCGGGCCGTGGACCGTCCACTCCATCGCCCGGTCGGCGAGGAGGGCGTGCGTGACCACGGTGCGGAAGGCCGAGCGCTGCTGGTCGGGCACGTCGGTCAGGGCGTCGAGGGCCTTGCGGGCCTCCTCGTAGAAGCCGCCGAAGGTGTCGCCGAGGATGGGCAGCAAGGCGCTGAGCTCGGCCGACGCGCCGTTGCTGGCGGGCGCGGCGAGGGTCTGGCGCAGCTGGTCCACCCGGGCGAGGTGGTCGTAGACGACGACCCACCCGGCCGGGCCCTCGACGAGCACCCGGACCCCCCTGAGCCGCCGCGCGGTGGCTCCTGGGACGTTGCGCAGGCGCACCCGACGCAGGTCCACCGGCTTCTTGAACGCCAGCTCCACCCAGCCGGGGCTGTCGGCCCCGGTGTGCAGGGCCGTGCCGGACGGGTGCTCGACGTCGAGCAGTCGCACCGAGTTGAAGGCGTCGCCGAAGTTCTTGTGCCAGCTGCTCGTGGTCACCTTGGCGTCCCGTCGTCCGACGGAGCCCTTCGTGGTGTCCACGCCCAGCGACTGCAGGTGCAGGAACTGCTCGGAGGCTCCCTCGACCCGCAGCCGACGGATCCCGTCATGGGCGAGCTGCAGGTCGAGCAGCCCGTCGGGTGCGATGACATCGAGGTCCGGGAAGAGGGCGCGGCCGGCCCGGATGATGTCCTCGAGGTCAGCCAGGGGCTGGGCGCCGGCGGTCATCGGGTCACACTCGGGTGAAGAGCTCGCGGGCGCAGTACGCGTCGTCCTGGCGGTACTTGGCGAAGCCGAAGCCCTCGGTGGCGTAGGTGACCTCGAACCCCTTGCTCAGGGCGCGGGCCTGGAAGGTCGCAGGGGCCACGAACCGGCGGTAGTGCGCACCGGTCACCTTGGCGCCGGTCTGGTCGCGCACGGTGCGGTACTCGACGGCGAGCAGGTCGCCGGGCGAGGTGAGACCGGCGGCCAGGGTGAGGAAGTCCTGCTCCTCGCGATCAGTGATCGCGTGGACGAAGAACCGGGCGTAGATCGTCAGTGGCCCGGACGCGGCGCCGAGCCGCTCGGGCAGCGCGGGGTCGTCGATCGACGAGACGAGGAAGTTCGCCTTGACCCCATTGGCCTCGGCGGTGGCGCTGGCAGCGGCGACCGCGGACTGCGAGCCGTCGACGCCGGTGACGTCGTGACCGTAGGAGGCGAAGAAGAGGGAGTCCCGGCCGTTGCCGCAGCCGAGCTCGATGACGCGGGTCGGGCCCTGGAGCTCACCCGCGACGAAGGCCGCGAACTGGGAGGGGAGCGGACGCTGGGTGGCTGCCCTGGCGGCGTAGTAGTCGTTCCAGTAGCCGCTGCGGTCGCTGGTCGCGGCCTCGGGCGACAGGTCGGGGGATGTCACAGGAGGAAACCTCGTCTTTGGGGTGCGGAGAGATGTTCACCGGGTGTTCATCGTCAGGTCACCTTAGAGGAGGAAGGGTCGTTCCTGCCTCGTCCGCGGGGAGAGCACGCCGAACGTATGCTGCGGCCATGTCCTCCGCCGACTCTCCGCAGCCCCGTGCTGCCCGGAACCGGGGTCGGCGCAAGCGGCCGGAGGGGCAGCGACCCACTGGGCAGCGACCAGCGCGGCAGCGAGCGGCGCCTCGGAGGCAGGACATCCCGGTCCCCGAGTTGAAGTACCCGCTGGACCTCCCGGTCGTGGCGCGCAAGGACGACATCGCGGCAGCGATCCGGAACCACCAGGTCGTCATCGTCGCGGGGGAGACGGGGTCCGGGAAGACGACCCAGCTGCCCAAGATCTGCCTCGAGGTCGGGCGTGGGCGGGCCGGCCTGATCGGGCACACCCAGCCGCGCCGCATCGCTGCACGCTCCGTGGCTGAACGGATCGCCGAGGAGCTGGAGGTCGAGCTCGGGGGGGCGATCGGGTACCAGGTGCGCTTCACCGACCAGAGCAGCGACAACACGCTCGTCAAGGTGATGACCGACGGCATCCTGCTCAACGAGCTCCAGCGCGACCGGCTGCTGCGCAAGTACGACACGATCATCATCGACGAGGCCCACGAGCGGTCGCTCAACATCGACTTCATCCTCGGCTACCTCAAGCAGCTGCTTCCGCAGCGCCCCGACCTCAAGGTCGTCATCACCTCGGCGACCATCGACCCGCAACGCTTCGCGGAGCACTTTTCGACGATCGCAGACGAGCCGGCGCCGATCATCGAGGTCTCGGGCCGCACCTACCCCGTCGAGGTCCGCTACCGCCCGCTCGTCGACCCGGAGCGACCCGACGCCGAAGAGCGTGACCAGGTCACCGCCGTCTGCGAGGCGGTGGAGGAGCTGTGGACCGAGCGCGCCGCCGACGGCACCGGTCACGACATCCTCGTGTTCCTGTCGGGGGAGCGCGAGATCCGAGACACGGCCGACGCACTGGAGTCGATGAAGCTGCCCCAGACCGAGGTGCTCCCGCTCTACGCGCGGCTCTCCGCCGCGGAGCAGCACAAGGTCTTCGGGCGGGCCAGCGGGCGCCGGATCGTGTTGGCCACCAACGTCGCCGAGACGTCGTTGACCGTCCCCGGCATCCGGTATGTCGTGGACGCCGGCACCGCGCGCATCTCCCGCTACTCCCAGCGCACCAAGGTGCAGCGCCTCCCGATCGAGGCCATCTCGCAAGCCAGCGCCAAACAGCGTGCCGGTCGCTGTGGCCGGCTCGCGGACGGCATCTGCATCCGGCTCTACTCCGAGGACGACTACCTCGCCCGGCCGGAGTTCACCGAGCCCGAGATCCAGCGCACGAGCCTCGCGTCGGTCATCCTGCAGATGACCGCCCTGGGTCTCGGCGACGTCGGCCGGTTCCCGTTCGTCGACGCGCCCGACGCGCGGCAGGTCGCCGACGGGGTGCGCCTGCTCGAGGAGCTGGGCGCGTTCGCCATGGCGGACCCTTCGGCACCGGACGCGGCGGAGTCGGAGCGGCCGGCGGGGACGGAAGCAGTGCCCGAGGGCGGCCGACCACGGGCCCGGGGTGGGCGCCGCGAGGGACGCCGGCTCACGGCATACGGACGGGCCCTGGCCCGGCTGCCCGTGGACCCGCGCCTGGGGCGCATGCTGATCGAGGCGGGGAAGCTCGGCTGCGCCCGCGAGGTCCTCATCATCGTCGCCGCGCTGTCGATGCAGGATCCCCGGGAGCGCCCCGCCGACAAGCAGACGCAGGCCGACCAGTCGCACGCGCGGTTCCGTGACGAGCACTCCGACTTCGTCTCGCTGCTGAACCTCTGGGCCTACCTCAAGGAGCAGCAGAAGGCGTTGTCGCACAGCGCCTTCCGCAGGATGTGCCGCACGGAGTTCCTGCACTACCTCCGGGTCCGGGAGTGGCAGGACCTGCACAGCCAGCTCCGCAAGGCCTGCCAGGACCTCGACATCGACCCGAGGTCGGCGACGTCCGCCCCGGGGGAGCCGCCGAACGCGGACCTCGTCCACCAGGCCCTGCTGGCTGGGCTGTTGTCCCACATCGGTCTGCGCGACGAGGCAAAGCGTGACTACCTCGGTGCCCGGGGCGCGCGGTTCGGCATCTCGCCCGGTTCGACGCTGTTCCGCCGCCAGCCGACCTGGGTGATGTCCGCCGAGCTCGTCGAGACCACCCGGTTGTGGGCCCGCAGCAACGCGCGGATCGACCCGGTCTGGGCCGAGCGGCTCGCCAGCCACCTCGTGAAGCGCACCTACTCCGAGCCGCGCTGGTCCCGCAAGCAGGGCGCTGTCGTGGCCACCGAGCGGGTCACCCTCTACGGCGTGCCCCTCGTGGCCGCGCGCACCGTCCAGTACGCACGGATCAACCCCGAGGAGTCGCGCGACCTGTTCATCCGGCACGCCCTCGTCGAGGGTGACTGGGACACCCACCACGAGTTCTTCAAGGCGAACCAGAAGCTGTTGCAACGACTCTCGGAGCTCGAGGAGCGCGCCCGCCGACGCGACATCCTGGTCGACGAGGAGGACCTCATCGCGTTCTACGACGCGCGGGTCCCGGCGGAGGTGGTCTCCCAGCGCCACTTCGACCGGTGGTGGAAGGACGCGCGCAGGCAGACGCCACAGCTGCTGACGTTCACCGAGGAGCTGCTGACCCGCGACACCGCCGAGGGCGTCTCGGCCCGTGACTACCCGAAGAGCTGGACCCAGGGCGGGATCGAGCTGCCGGTGACCTACCAGTTCGAACCGGGCGCGGCGGCCGACGGCGTGACGGTCCACATCCCCGTGCAGGTCCTCAACCAGGTCACCGACGACGGGTTCGACTGGCAGGTGCCCGGCTTGCGCGAAGAGCTGGCGACCGCCCTGCTGCGGTCGCTGCCGAAGGCGACTCGCGTCCACTTCGTGCCGGCCCCCGACCATGCCGCCGCCGCCCTGGCGCAGGCGCAGCCCGGCGGTGGACGCAGGCTGGCGGACGAGCTCGCTCGGGTGCTGCACGCCCGCACCGGGATCGCCGTGCCCGCGGAGCAGTTCGCCGACGAGCGCGTCCCCGACCACCTGCGCATCACGTTCGCCGTCGAGGACGGCAACGGGCGGGTGCTGGGCAGCGGCAAGGAGCTGGCCCGGCTGCAGGACGAGCTCGCCGGACAGGTCCAACGGCGGATGTCACGCGCCGGCGCTGCAGTCGAGCGAAAGGGCCTGCGGCAGTGGGACTTCGGTGATCTGCCGCGCACCTTCGAGTCGAGTTCCGGTGGCCGCACGGTTCAGGGCTACCCAGCCCTCGTCGACCGCGGCGACGCGGTCGACCTGGTCGTGATGACCGGTGAGCGGGAGGCCGACGCCGCGACCGTCCTGGGCGTGCGCAGGCTCCTGCTGCTCAACACCACAGCACCGTGGAAGCGGGTGCTGGCCTCGCTGGGCAACGCGCAGAAGCTGGCCCTCGGCAACAATCCCCACGGTTCGGTGCCTGCCCTGCTGGAGGACGCCCTCGCCTGCGCGGTCGATGCGATCGTCCTCGAACGCTCGGCCGGTGGACCCGCCAGCGGTGGGGGTGTCCGTGACGCCGCCGCCTTCGGCGAGGTGCTCGCCGCAGTCCGGACCCACGTCGCGACCCGGGTGCTGACCGTGGTCGCCGAGGTCGAGCCGGTGCTGTCGGCAGCCAACGAGGTCCGGGTACGGCTCGACAGCCTTGCGGCGCCGGCCACCTCCGCGCTCGTCGCGGACGTGCGCGCCCAGCTCGACAGCCTCGTCTACGCCGGCTTCGTGGCCGACACGGGGCTGGCGCACCTGCCGGCCCTGCGCCGCTACCTCAAGGCGATGCTCCAGCGGCTCGAGAAGGCGCCCTCGTCGCCGACCGCCCTGGCCCGCGACGCGGCGAACCAGGAGGTCGTCGACCGGGTCGAGATCGCGTATGCCGACCTGCTCGACTCCCTGCCCGTCGTCGAGCGGCGCTCGGCGCCGGTCCGCGACGTGGGGTGGATGGTCGAGGAGCTGAGGGTGAGCTTGTTCGCGAACGGGCTCGGCACGGCATACCCGGTGTCGGAGAAGCGGATCCGCGCAGCCATCGGCGCCCTGGGCTGAGCCGGGCGCCCCTGCACCCACGACGGACGAGGGCCCCGACCACGGCTGTGGTCGGGGCCCTCGTCGGTGCGGTGACGGTCAGGCGAGGTGCACGTTCTCGTGGCCCTCGGACGACAGCGACTCGTGCTTGACGTTGAGGAAACCGAACGTGACCAGTGAGCCGACGATGATCATGATCCCGGCCACCCAGTAGGCGTGGCTGGAACCGAACGTCTGCGCCTGGAGCGCGATCTGGTGCTGGGCGGCCTGGATCTGCTCCGGGGAGAGTGCGCCGGAGCCTGCCTTGGCCTGCAGGGCGGCGCCGAGCTCGGCACCACGGTCCCTGGCACCGTTGGCGAACACCGTGCTGAGGGTCGCCAGCCCGAGGGCACCACCGACCTGCTGCATGGTGTTGAGCACCGCAGAGGCGACACCGGAGTCCTCCGAGGCCACCCCGGCGGTCGCCGTGAGCGTCATCGGCACGAAGGTCAGGCCCATGCCGACGGCGAGGATGGTGATCCAGGGGAGCAGGCCGGTGGCGTACGAGCTGTCCACGTCGAGCTGGGCGAAGCCGAACATGCCGGTCGCGGCCAGCAGGGTGCCGACGCCGGCGATCCACCGGGGGTCGACGCGGGTCATCAGGGTGGAGGCGATCTGCGCCGCCACGACGATGCCGAAGGAGAACGGCAGGAACGCGAAGCCGGACTTCAGCGGCGAGTAGCCCAGCACCTGCTGGATGTAGAGGCCGAGGAAGTAGAACATCGCGAACATCGCGGCGCCGACGATGAGCATCACGGCGAAGGACGTGCCGCGGGTGCGGTCGGCCAGGATGCGGATCGGCATGAGGGCGTGGGTGGAACGCATCTCGACGACGACGAAGGCGACCAGCATCGCGACACCGGCGATGAGCGTGGTGAGGGTCGTGCCGGAGGTCCAGGAGTCGCTGGCGGCGTTCGTGAGGCCGTAGACGAGGGAGACCAGGCCACCGGTGCCCAGGATCGCTCCGGGGACGTCGATCCGACCGTTGCCGCGGGCGGACTCCGGGAGGAAGCGCGGGGCGAGGAAGGCGACGAGGAGGCCGATCGGCACGTTGATGAACATCGTCCACCGCCAGTCGATCTCGGTGAGCGCGCCACCGAGGATGAGGCCCACCGCCGCACCGGCACCGGACATCGCGGCATACACGCCCATGGCGCGGTTGCGCGCCGGGCCGGCCGGGAACGTGGTGGTGATCAGGGCGAGGGCGGTGGGTGAGGCGAGTGCGGCACCGATGCCCTGGAGGGCGCGGGCACCGAGCAGCATGCCCTCGGTCTGGGCGAGGCCGCCGAGGAGGGAGGCGCCCGCGAAGACGAGCACGCCGGTCATGAAGACCTTGCGGCGACCGAACAGGTCACCGAGGCGGCCACCGAGCAGCAGGAGCCCGCCGAAGGCGAGGGTGTAGGCCGTGACGACCCACGAGAGGTTCTCCTGGGTGAAGCCGAGGTCGGTCATGATGTGCGGCATCGCGATGTTCACGATCGTGCCGTCGAGCACGACCATGAGCTGGGCGGCCGTGATGACGGTCAGGGCGATGCCCAGGTGCCGGCCCTTGCCGCTGGTCGCGGCTTCGGATTCCGGCGTCGAGACAGGCTCGACGACAGCAGTGGAGGACATGGTTGTTCCTTGGTGTGTGGGTGGTGCGGCTGATGTGGTGGTGGTGCGTGGTCAGTCGCGCTGCAACGTCGCGGCGCAGGCAGGGAGGACGACGCTGTCCACCAAGGTGATGAGGCGTTCCTGCGACGGGTGCGCACCCGTCAGCATCGCCTCGTGGATGGTGATCGCCGGCAGCAGGCGTGCCAGCGTCTCCAGATCGGCGTCCTTGCCGATCTCCCCGCGCTGCTGAGCAGCGCGGAAGGCCATGAGCGTGACCGCCATCTTGGGACCCATCAGGCGGGTCATGATGGCGTCACGGAGCTCCGGGTCGCGGTGCAGCGAGCCGAGCAGGGCGGCGAAGACCTGCAGGGGGAGGTCCTCACCGATACCCCCCTTGGCGCAGGCCTGGGCGATCAGGTCTCCGCGCAGGGTGCCGGTGTCGGGGAAGCGGTCGGCCTCCACCCCGATCATCAGCTGCAGCGCGTCGACGACGAGGTCGACCTTGCCCGGCCAACGGCGGTAGAGCGTCGCCTTGGACGCCTTGGCAGCACTGGCCACCGCGTCGAAGTTGAGCCGGTCGTAGCCGACGTCGGCGAGCGTGATGAGCGCGGCCTCGAGGATCTCCCGCTCGCGGTCACCCTCGACGCGGGGACGGGTGCGCGCCGGCTCGGGCGCCTCCTGCGTCTCCGGGGCGGTGGCGGTGCTGGTGGGGGTCACGGCTGCTTCCTCGGTCCTGCTCATCGGGATGGAACGAAACTGTTTCGTTTCATCGAACCGTACGCCCGGTCGAGCCATTCCGCAAAATATCCGAATGTGACCGGCGTCACACTGAAGTTGGTGGGCGACCTCCCGACGGTGGTGGAGGTGGACGGCGGAATCCCCTGCCATGCTGAAGCGTTGGCACTGTCGACCGGGTCGCACCCAGCGACCCGGGTCGAACGCAGATCGTCGAACCGACCGCTGGAGTAGCCGTGCTGAACCCGTCCGAGCTCTACCACTTCGAGACCGACACCGACCCGCAGGAGCTGCGGGCGTCGGTCCTGCTCGTCGCGCTGGGCGGGTTCATGGACGCCGGCCACACGCAGCGACTGCTCACCGACCACCTGCTGGCCACCGGCGAGTCCACCGTCGTCGCGTCCTTCGACACCGACCAGATGGTCGACTACCGCAGCCGCCGCCCGGGGATGGTCTTCGACTCCAACCGCTGGCTCAGCTACGACGACCCGTGCCTGGCCCTGCACCGGCTGGTCGACCGCGACGGCACCCCCTACCTGCTGCTCACCGGGCCCGAGCCGGACTTCCAGTGGGAGCGCATGACCGAGGCGGTCCGCCAGCTGGTCGTGCTGCTCGGGGTCAACCTCGTCGTCAGCGCGCACGGCATCCCCATGGCCGTCCCGCACACCCGGCCGATCGGGCTGACCTCCCACGCCACCGACCCGCGACTGATTCCGTTGCAGGACAACCCGTTCGGGCGCGTCGAGGTGCCGGCGAGCCTGTCCTCGCTGCTCGAGCTGCGGCTGGGGGAGTCGGGTCATGACGCCCTCGGGTTCGCGGTGCACGTGCCGCACTACCTCGCCCAGGCCGAGTTCGCCGACGGCGCGGTCACGGCCCTCAACGCCATCACCGCGGCCACCGGCCTGAACCTCCCGATCGACGACCTCATCGCGCAGGCCGGGCTCAACCGGGCCGAGATCGCCCGCGAGATCGAGGGGTCCGACGAGGTGTCCCAGGTGATTGCGGCGCTCGAGCGCCAGTACGACACCTTCAGCGAAGGCCGTCAGAAGCCGAGCCTGCTGGCCACCGACGTCAGCGAGCTGCCGTCAGCCGACGAGATCGGGGCCGAGTTCGAACAGTTCCTGCGCGACGTCGCCGACGACGAGGCCTCCGGCGAGGGCAACCCCAGCTGAGCTGGGCCCGGACCACCCGGGGGTCGATCAGACCTTGGCGTGCTTGGCGCGGGCGAAGCTGTAGAGGCCGAAGGCGGCGAAGCCGACCGCCATCACGACCAGCAGCACGGGGCCGAACGACTCGTCCCGCAGCGACTTCAGTGCACCGTCCAGCCCGCTGGCCTCCTTGGCCTGCTTGTGCACCCCGGCAGCGACGAAGAGGAAGCCGACGATGACGAGGGCGACGCCCTTGGCGATGTAGCCGATCCGCCCAGCGCGGGTGGCCCACGTGCCGGGGTGCTCCTTGAGGTCCTCGAGGAACTTCTTCTTGGCGCCCTTGTAGACGTGGTAGAGCCCGATCCCGATCACGACGAGGCCGACCACCACGACGAGGGCGCGACCACCGGGCTTGTCGAGCAGCTTCGAGGTGAAGTCGATGCTCTGGCTCCGGCCGTTGCTGGACTTGCCGCGAGCGAAGTTGAAGGCCGAGAAGGCGAGCGCGAGGTAGACGAGGGCCTTGCCGACGGCCTTCGCCCGACCGCCCCACGCGTCCTTGTCGTCACCCGGGTGCCCCACGATGGCATCCGCGACCTGCCAGATCGCCAGGCCGAGGAAGCCGATGACGCCCACCCACAGGGCGGCCTTGCCCGCGCCGTTGCCGGCCAGGGACGCCAGGGCGCCGCTCTGGTCGGCGTTCTTGCCGCTTCCGCCGAAGGCGACCTGCAGCGTGATCCACCCGATGAGCAGGTGCAGCAGCCCGCTGACGGCGTAACCCACGCGGGCGACGGCCTCGAGGGCTGGGTGGTCGGCAGCCCTGGAGGCGGCCTGCTTGACGTCCTGGTGATCCATGCCCCCACCTAACCATGCGTTGCCGCAGGTCAGGGGTTTGTCGGCGCAAGATCCCGGTTACTCCTTCGCCTCCGACCAGCGGTGGATCACCGAAGCGTCGGCCACGAACCGGACTTGGGTCGACCCCGTCCAGCGGCGGGAACTGTCGGTGAGGGCCTGGTCGAGCCTGCGGCGGGTCTCCTCGGCGTTCGCCTGCGGCACGTGCACCAGCAGCTCGTCGTGGAGGCAGAGGACGATCTGGGCGCCGAGGTCCCGCGTGGTCGCCCGCACCGTCGCGGCCCACGCCTTGAAGAGCTCGGCCGCCGAGCCCTGGATGACGGCGTTGCGGGCGAACCGCCCCCGGGCTGCGTCGTACGCGGCCACGGACTCGGCCGGCACGTCCGCGAGGACGGCGTCGAGTCGGATCAGGCGGCCCCCGTAGGTGCGCAGCGGCTCGCGCCGCAGCCCCGCGGCATACGCGGCGTCGAGGTAGCCCATGGCGACGGGGTAGGTGCGTTCGAGGCCCTTGAGCGCCTCGCCGGCTGCTCCGCTGCGCTGGCCGTACATCGCGGCGAGCACCGCGATCTTGGCCACCGGGCGCTCCACCCCGAGGGCGACGGCGACCGGTGCGTAGAGGTCGTCGGCGCGGGTCGCCGCCGCGAACGCCTCGTCGCCCGAGACCGCGGCCAGCACCCGCGGCTCGATCTGACCGAGGTCGGCGCGCACGAACACGTGGCCCGGGTGGGCTGCCACCGCGGGTCGTAGGGACGTGGGCAGGTTGTGCAGGCCGTTCTGGGCGGTCATCCGGCCCGCGGCGCCGTCGCACGCGGTCCAGCCGCCCCGGAGGCGGTCATCGGGGCCGACGTGGGCATCGAGCCACGGGTAGCCGTAGGTGGTGGCGATGCGCTCGGCCTTGCGCCACTCCAACAGCGCCTCCACGAGCGGGTGGGTGTCGCGGAACGGCTCGAGCACCCACTTGCGGGTGTTGGGCACGACGACCCCCACCGAGGCGAGGAGCTCCTTGACCTGCAAGGGATTTCGCAGGTCGGTGGTCTCGCGTCCGGGTGTGTGGGCGAGGACGGCGCGGTCGCGCTCGGCCCGGATGCGACGTGCGTCTGCCTCGTCCTCGGGACGGGCTCCCGCGGCCTCCGCGATCATCCGCTCGGCCGTCGCGCGGTCGACCGGCAGGCCGTCGCGGGCGAGCTCGAGGCAGAGGTATGCCGCGGCCGACTCCGAGTGGGCCGCCGCCACCGCGCGGGCTCCGACCGCGCCGAGGGCTTCCTCCTGCGCGCGGGCACAGTCGAGGGCGGCGCGCCCCCAGGCCAGGAGCGTGTCGTCGTCGGGGTGCCAGCTCGCGGTGCCCGCGTCGGGGTCGAGGTACCCATGTGCCCGCACCACGCGGCTCCTCGCCGTGGCGTCCGGCCCGTGGTCGGTCGGGTGGGCGGCGCTGAAGTCGAACAGGTCGCCGCGGGTCGCCTCGGGCAGGCCCGCCCGCTGTAGTCCGTGAGCTGCGGCCCAGGCCACCTGGGGAGTCGCCTCCCAGCCGCCCACGAGGAGGCGGTGGGCCTCGGCCACGTCCCAGCACCGCGCCAGGGGGAGGCCCGCCGACGCCAGGGGGAGCGCGTCGACGGCGGCCGACCACCAGACCCAGCGGGTCGGGCGGTCGGTCTCGAGCTCCGCGGCCCGGTGCACGAGCGTGGCCAGCGGCCCGAGGTGCTCGAGGGGGGCGTCGAGCCCGGCGCCGACGAGGGCGGCACGACCGTCCGGGGAGGTGACGAACGCGACGAGGGCAGCCATGGCGGGCTCATCCTCGCACCCCGCACCGACGGGCCCGGAGACCGTGCCGACGACCACTCATCGGGTCACCCGAGGAATGCGGGACACCGGGGCCGAGGGAGGCGCCGTGAGGGGGTACTAGGCGCGGGTCTTCAGGGCGACCTGGCGCTTGATCCGGCTCAGCATCCCGACCATGCCGCGCAGCCGCAGCGGCGAGACCGCCTCGCCCAGTGAGAACCGGTAGGGCGCGTCCTCGGGCACCGCGAGCACCTCGTCGACGGTGAGCCCGTCGAGGCCCTCGTGCAGGATCGCGGCGAAGCCTCTCGTGGTCGGCGCCTCCTGGGGTGCGGAGAAGTACAGGTGCACCGGGCGGTCTCCCGGGGAGTCCGCCGGTTCGTCCCCGACCTCCACCGCCAGGAAGATCGGCGACTGGCACTCGTGGACCTGTTCCATCTCACCCAGCCGACCGGCATACCTCTCCGGCAGCTGGGGCAGACCCTCACTGAACTCCAGCAGCAGCTCCAACCGTTGCGGCGCAAGGAGATCGGCGAAGTCGTCGGCGATCTCCTGCATCGCCGCCGGCAGCTCCGCGCGGGTCGTGTCCTGGCTCACCGGCGTCTCACTTCTCCACGGGGACGCGGACCGCGTTGCCCCATTCGGTCCACGAGCCGTCGTAGTTGCGCACCGTGTCGAAGCCGAGCAGGTGGGTCAGCACGAACCACGTGTGCGAGGAGCGCTCACCGATGCGGCAGTAGGCGATCGTGGGGTCAGTCGGCGACAGGCCCTGCTCGGTGAGGTAGATGGCTTCCAGGTCCTCGCGGGACCTGAACGTGCCGTCCTCGTTGGCCGCACGCGCCCACGGCACCGACTTGGCACCGGGGATGTGGCCGCCACGCATGGCCCCCTCCTGCGGGTAGTCGGGCATGTGCAGCAGCTCACCGGAGTACTCGCCCGGGGAGCGGACGTCGACGAGCGGTCCGCCGAGGTGGGCCAGCACGTCGTCCTTGAACGCCCGGATCGGTGCGTCGTCGCGCTCCACGACCGGGTATGCCGCGTCACCCGTCAGCGGGGCAACCTGTGGCACGTCCTTGGTCAGCTCGCGGCCCTCCGCGACCCACTTGGTGCGGCCGCCGTCGAGCAGCCGGACGTCCTCGTGGCCGAACAGGCTCATCACCCAGAGGGCGTAGGCCGCCCACCAGTTGTTCTTGTCGCCGTAGATGACGACGGTCGTGTCGCGGCCGACCCCGCGCGCCGACATGACGGACGCGAACTGCTCGCTGTCGACGTAGTCGCGCATGACGGGGTCGTTGAGGTCCTGGTGCCAGTCGAGCTTGAGCGCACCGGGGATGTGGCCGGTGTCGTAGAGCAGGACGTCCTCGTCGGACTCGAGGACGACGACCCCGTCGGGGCCGCCGACCTGCCCCGCGGCGACCTGCTCGGCCAGCCACTCGGTGCTGACGAGCCGGTCGGGGTGGGCGTAGGCGGAGAAGGTGGACCGGTCAGTGGACGAGGCAGCGGACTCAGGCATGTTCCAAGGCTAAACCTGCTGGTCATCGGGCCTCGTGGCAGGATGGCGAGCACAGCTGTCAGGGCAGGTCACCGGGCCGGTCCGACGCACGACAGCGCGCCGGACGACATCAGGGAGAGTTGCGTGGGGTTCCTCGGATTGGGCAAGGACGAGCCGCAGGTCGCACCGACCTCGGCGCTCGAGCAGGCCAAGGCCGGGCGGGAGGACTCCGGGATGTTCGCCGGCGCCGTCACCGGGCTGATCGAGAGCCTCCTCGACGTGGGCATCGACGGCAAGGGCCCGTTCGACTCCGCCCAGAAGGTCGCCGACGTCAAGCGCGCCGAGAAGCCCGATGCCGAGGAGGCCGTCGACGCCGTCGTACGGGGCCACCTCAAGCTCGCCGCGGCGGGTGGGTTCGTCACCGGTCTCGGCGGCTTCATCACGCTGCCCGTGGCGCTGCCGGCCAACGTCGTCGAGTTCTACGTCGTGGCGACCCGCATGGTTGCGGCCATCGCGTCGCTGCGCGGGTACGACATCAAGCAGCCGGAGATCCGCTCGGCCGTGCTGTTGACCCTGGTCGGGGCCGATGCCGACGACCTGCTCAAGAAGGCCGGGGTGGCCTCGACCGGACGCCTCGCCAACCTCGCGGCCCAGCGCCTGCCGGGTCCGGCGATGATGGTGGTCAACAAGGCGGTCGGGTTCCGGCTGCTGTCGACCGCCGGCAAGAAGACGCTGACGAAGTTCGGCAAGGGTGTCCCGGTCATCGGCGGCGTCCTCGGAGCCGGTCTCGACGGGTTCCTCCTCAAGAAGATCGCCGACCACGCCCGGCACGAGTTCCCCCGCAGGGCCACCGGGATCTGAGCGTGGTCACCGTGCTGCGAGGGAATCACCACGACCTCCGGGTCGTTTGCACCGTGTCCGGGCCAGTTGGCGTCCGGGAGCAAGGAGGACGTCCATGCCCATGAACCGATTCGGTGCCCTGCGCACCATCGCCACCGCGGTGCGCACCGCCACCCGTCCCGGGTCGCCAGGCATGGGGGAACGGCTGATGAGCCTGCCCAGGCTGTTCGCGGCCACCTTCCGCGGCGAGTATGCCGGGACGACCCGGGGGCGGCTGCTCCTGGTCCTCGGGGCGGTCGCCTACGTCGTGTCCCCGATCGACCTCATCCCCGAGCTGGCACTGTCGGTGTTCGGCCTGGCGGACGACGCCGTCGTCGTCTCGTGGATCGCGGCGACCGTGGTCAACGAGACGGAGTCCTTCCTGGCGTGGGAACGGCTGGACCCTGCCAGCAAGGGCGCAGCCGCGCACGAGACCGTCCAGGGCGACGTCCTGCGGTAGCGCGCGGCGGGGTCCTCAGGTCTTCCCCCGTCCTCGGGTCTGAGGGCGACGAGGCCCCACCCCAGCAGAGCCTCGATGGGGCGGTCCGGCGCGGATACGGCGCCGCACCGCCCCATCACTGTGCACGGGGGTGAGCCCTGACCCGCTCCGTCCACAGGGTGGTGGCACGACGGTGCCGAGGGGCTGCGCGGCCGGGAACGGTGGACCCATGAACTCCATCAGGTTGCGCAGCCAGGGCGACGTCGTCGCCGTCCTGCCCTACCAGCTCGGCTACCACCCCGAGGACTCGCTGGTCGTGGTCGCGCTGCGCGACCGGGCGGTCGTCCTGGTCGAGCGGGTCGACCTGCCCACCGCCACCGAGGCCCACGAGGCGTCCCGGGTGCTGATCCCGCCCCTGCTGCGCGAGGAGCCCGACGCGGTCCTGCTCGTCGCCTACGAGACGCGCAGGGGTGCAGGCCGGCCGGGGCTCGACACGGTCCGCGGTCACCTGGTCCGGGCCGGGGTGGAGGTGCTCGACCGGATGGTGGTGCGCGACGGCAGGTGGTTCGCGGTCGACTGCGTCGAAGGGTGCTGTCCCGCAGCCGGTTCGCCGATCCCCACGCCGGCCGACACGCCGGCGGTGGCGGAGTTCGTCGGGATCGGCGTCTCACCCCTGCCCGGTCGGGGAGCGCTCGCGGCACTCGTGGCTGCCGACCCGGCGCGCACCGCCCCCGTGGCGGCTGCCCTGGCCGAACGCGCCGCCCGGGCCGAGAGCGCAGGGAGGGCCGAGAGCGCAGGCAGGGCCGAGCGCACCGCCAGAAAGGAGCGCACCGGCACGGGTGGTCTGGGGCGGGCGGCCCACCGGTTCGAGGCGTTGTCGGTCTGGGCCGTTGCGCTGGGGCTCACGGGCGCAGGGGATGACGAGCCGATCGTCGAGACGTTGCGTCCCGACCAGGTCGCGCTGCTCGTCGACAGCCTCCGGGACCTCGGGCTCCGCGACGGACTGGTGGCGTGGCTGTGCCCGGGATCCCTGCCCCGGGACTGCCTGTCGCCCGACGTCGTGGACGCCGTCCACACCTGCCTGCCCCGCCCCGGTCACGACGAGACGCTGGCCGGGAGGCGACATCTGGTCCGGCTGCAGCACCTGGTCAGGGCCGTGCCCGACGAGCACGCCGCCGCCGCTCTGACGGTGCTGGCCAACCTCGCGTGGTGGCTCGGCGACGGCGCCTTCGCGAGGACCTGTCTGGAGCGTGCCCTGGGGGCCTCGCCCGGCTACCGGCTGGCCCTGCTGCTCGAGCGGATGCTCGATCTCGGGGTTCGTCCGGGCCGCGGGGCGGGACCTCGGGAGGACGCGTGGGCGGGGTGAGTGACCGAGCCGTGGTGGACGACGGCGACCACGTCCACGCAGCGGACGCAGCGGACAGGGGGAGGGCCGGCTCGTATGATGAGCGGCAGGTTATGAGTCCCAGCGCCAAGCCCCGGCTTGCTGGGCGGCAACCCTCCTCGCGGTGGGGTGCCCCGGGTGAAGACCCGGCCGACCCTCACCTGGGCGGCAAGCGCGAGCGCCACAGGAGCAGTTTCGATGACCACGACCTCCCCACCACGGGCCACTTCCGGGGCCTGGCGGGACGGCGACCCGGTCGGTCGCCGCCAGTTCGTCGACCTCGGCGCCGTCGAGCTCGAGCGCGGAGGGGTGCTGCCCGCGGTCCGGGTGGCCTACGAGACCTGGGGCGAGCTGAACGCCGCCGGCGACAACGCGGTGCTCGTGGAGCACGCACTGACCGGAGACAGCCATGTCGACGGGCCGACCGGGCCCGGTCACCCGACGCCCGGGTGGTGGGACGGCCTCGTCGGGCCGGGCAAGCCGCTCGACTCCGACCGCTACTTCGTCGTGGCCGCCAACGTGCTGGGTGGTTGCCAGGGCAGCACCGGGCCCTCGAGCCCCGCGCCCGACGGCAGGCCGTGGGCTAGCCGGTTCCCGTTCATCACGGTGCGCGACCAGGTGCAGACCGAGGCCCTGCTCGCCGACGCCCTCGGAGTCGACCGCTGGCACACCGTGCTCGGTGGCTCGATGGGTGGCATGCGGGCGATCGAGTGGGCGGTCACGCACCCCGACCGGATCGGCACGGCGATCGTGCTGGCCAGCACGGCATACGCCACCGCGGAGCAGATCGGCTGGTGCCAGGCGCAGCTGCTGGCCATCCGCTCCGACGCGCACTTCCACGGCGGTGACTACTACGAGCGCGGCACCGGACCCGAGACCGGGCTGGGGATCGCGCGGCGGATCGCGCACGTCACCTACCGCAGCGAGCTCGAGCTGCACGAGCGCTTCGGTCGCGAGCCGCAGCAGTCCGAGGACCCGTTGGGTGGCCGCGGTCGGTATGCCGTCGAGTCCTACCTCGACCACCATGCCGGGAAGCTGGCCGGGCGCTTCGACGCGAACTCCTACGTGGTCCTCACCGAGGCGATGAACTCGCACGACGTGGGTCGCGGTCGTGGGGGAGTGGCGGCAGCGCTCGAGCGGGTCACCGCCGACCTCGTGGTGGTGGCCGTCGACTCGGACCGGCTCTACCCCCCGAGGCTGTCGCACGAGCTCGCCGACGCGGTCCCCGGGACGGCGCTCCACACGGTCCACTCCGACTACGGCCACGACGGGTTCCTCATCGAGATCGAGCAGGTCGGCGCGATCGTGGCGAAGGTGCTGGCTGCGCCTGCCTGACCGGGGGATTTCCGGTACGGTCGGCGCAGCGGCTGCGGCCGCACGGGCACCATGGTCGGAGCAACGAGGCTCCGGTCAATACCGCCCCGGCCAACCCTGGGCCGATGAACAGACCGTAGGAGGTCCCCCGTGGCCATCGTTGTGGGATATGTCCCGACGAAGGAAGGGCGTGCGGCCCTGCGTCGCGCTGCTGACGAGTCCCTGCTTCGCAAGTCGAAGCTCATCGTCATCAACTCCCAGCGTGGTGGGCGCGACTTCGACGGTGAGGAGGCCAACCGCTTCGAGACCGAGCTCAGGCGCATCCAGGGCGAGCTCGACGAGGAGGGTCTGGAGCACGAGGTGCGTCAGCTGGTGCGGGGCAACGAGCCGGCCGAGGACCTCATCGCGGTGGCCGAGGAGGAGAACGCCGACTTCATCGTCATCGGGCTGCGTCGTCGCACCCCGGTCGGCAAGCTGATCCTGGGCTCGAACGCCCAGCGCATCCTGCTCGACGCCTCCTGCCCGGTGCTGGCCGTCAAGGCTGACGCCTGACCGAGCAGCCCGATCGACCTGCTGCGGCCGTCGGCGACCGGTGTCGCCGCGACGTTCGGCGCCATCCGTGACGCCGATGCGGGTTATGGGGGCATCTCGTTTTACAATGTCATCAACGAGGTCTCGACGGGTCAGCCCGAGCGGTCTCCGCAATACTTCCACTCCCGCCGTTGTTGTCACAGACATCCCCTCAAAGCATGGCTGTGATGACGTGCGCCGTGCCGCGAGTCCGCGACGAAAGGTAGTCCGTGTCGCCTGTGTCCAAGAAGGCTGCGAGCCCCGCACCGTCTCTCCCCCAGGAGTTCTCCCACCCCGCGCTGCAGAAGCTGCTCAAGCAGGGCCGTACCAACGGCTCCGTCGACAGCGCGCAGCTGCGTGACGCCCTCGAGGGGGCCGAGATCGCACCGAAGAGGATGAAGGCTGTGCTGCGTTCGCTGGACGAGCAGGGGATCCACGTGACCCTCGACTCGGCGACCGCCTCGCGTGCGGTGGCTGCCACCAGCACCCGCAAGAAGACGGCCACCGCGCCGGCCAAGAAGGCTGCGCCGAAGACCGCCGCGACCAAGACCGCGACCAAGGTCGAGGCCAAGGCCGACGAGTTGGCCCCGGCCAAGGCGACCGCGGCCAAGACGACCACGAAGGCGGCGAAGGCGGCCCCGGCCAAGGCGACCACGACGAAGAAGGCAGCCGCCGCCGCCGCAGGCGAGTCCGCACCGGCCGCCAGGAAGACGGCCACCGAGACCGCGGCGAAGACCGCCACCAAGGCGGCCGCCAAGGGCGCCGCAGACGACGCCACCCCCGCGGCTGGTGACGACGAGGTCGTGGAGGCCGAGCCCACCGAGGTGGTCGAGTCCGAGCTCGAGGACGTCGTCGTCGAGGACGAGACGGACGACGACAAGAAGGACGAGGAGTCCGAGGGCGCCGGCTTCGTCCTGCGCGACGACGACGAGGACGACGCTCCCGTGCAGCAGGTCGTCACCGCCGGCGCCACCGCCGACCCGGTCAAGGACTACCTCAAGCAGATCGGCAAGGTCGCCCTCCTCAACGCCGAGCAGGAGGTCGAGCTCGCCAAGCGCATCGAGGCCGGCCTGTTCGCCGAGGAGCGGCTCAACTCGGGCGACAAGATCGAGATGAAGCTCAAGCGCGAGCTCTGGTGGATCGCCCAGGACGGCAAGAAGGCCAAGAACCACCTGCTCGAGGCCAACCTGCGTCTCGTGGTCTCGCTGGCCAAGCGCTACACCGGCCGCGGCATGCTCTTCCTCGACCTGATCCAGGAGGGCAACCTCGGTCTGATCCGTGCGGTCGAGAAGTTCGACTACACCAAGGGCTACAAGTTCTCGACCTACGCGACGTGGTGGATCCGCCAGGCGATTACCCGCGCGATGGCCGACCAGGCCCGCACCATCCGCATCCCCGTGCACATGGTCGAGGTCATCAACAAGCTGGCCCGCGTGCAGCGCCAGATGCTCCAGGACCTCGGGCGCGAGCCCACCCCGGAGGAGCTCGCCAAGGAGCTCGACATGACCCCGGAGAAGGTCGTCGAGGTCCAGAAGTACGGTCGCGAGCCGATCTCCCTGCACACGCCCCTGGGTGAGGACGGCGACAGCGAGTTCGGTGACCTCATCGAGGACTCCGAGGCCGTCGTGCCCGCCGACGCGGTCAGCTTCACGCTGCTGCAGGAGCAGCTGCACTCGGTGCTCGACACGCTCTCCGAGCGTGAGGCCGGCGTGGTCTCGATGCGCTTCGGCCTGACCGACGGCCAGCCGAAGACGCTCGACGAGATCGGCAAGGTCTACGGCGTGACCCGTGAGCGGATCCGCCAGATCGAGTCCAAGACGATGAGCAAGCTGCGCCACCCGAGCCGCAGCCAGGTCCTGCGCGACTACCTGGACTGACGAGGCTGGACCGAGAGCAGAGCAGTACGCACGAAGGGCCCCCGAGAGTCTCGGGGGCCCTTCGCCGTGTGCCGGGGTCCGGTATGCCGCGTCGCGGCTACGCGCGGTAGTCGCGGCGCGCGTCGCGCCAGTCCTGGAACCGGTCGAGCGGGCGCCGCACCACGCGAGCCACGGCCGCGCGGCGGTCGCGCCACTCGAGCAGACCCTCGGTCGGCCACCAGGCGGCGCGCAGCCGGTCCTTGCGCCGCCGCACGCCGGAGACGGCCTTGACGACGGTCTGCGTGTCCGTGCGGATGTCGGTGACGGTCGACCCGGGAGGTGCGTAGCGCGAGGTCTCCACCCCGGACACGACGCGGCGCAGCGCCTCGGTCTGGTCACCCTCGAGGTATGCCTCCCGCTGGTAGAACCGGCCGGCCTGACGTGGGGTGCTGCCTCGTGGCGGGATGACGCCGAGGTCGCCGATCCGCTCGGTCATCGCCTGCCACTCGATCTCGACCCGGGTCGACTCGTCCGGCGCGTGCCGCAGCCTGCGCCGGAACCGGCTCCGGGCGGCGAGCGGTACAGCCAGCGACCCGAAGAGGCCCATGACGATCCCCAGCAGGATCCACAGCACGAGGCTGCGGGTCTGGGGGCCGAACCAGCTGCCGAGGCCCGAGTCGCTGCCGGTGGTCTTGGTCGGGTCGGTGGCTCCGGGGTCGTTGGCGCCGTCGGGGCGGGTCGGTTGCGCGGTCGCCCCGCCGGTGGCGGTGCTGGTCGACGTCGGGTCGGTGCCGGGGGTGGTCGGCGCCAGCGAGTAGGGCGGGGCGACCGTGCTCTGGGTGCCAGACGGCGTGGGTTCGAACCGCAGCCAGCCGATGCCCTCGAAGTACAGCTCGGGCCAGGCGTGGGCGTCGGACCCGCGTACCGTGTAGGTCCCGCGGTCGGCGGTGCCGGGCAGGAAGCCGATCGCCATGCGAGCAGGGATCCCGGCCTCGCGCGCCATCATCACCATGGCCGTGGCGAACTGGACGCAGTAGCCGACCTTGCTGCGCAGGAAGAGGGAGATCGCGTCGGGGCGCTCGTCCTGCCCCAGGTCGTTCTTCACCGTCTCGGGGAGGTCGAGGGAGTACCGGAACCCGCCGTCGGTGCGCAGGTACTTCTGGATGGCCCGCGCAGCCTCGATGCGGCTCGCGTCCTGCGGCACGACCTCACCGACCGTCTTGCTGACGATCTCCTGCGAGTCGGGGTCGACCCGCAGGTCCTCGCGCAGGAACCCACCCGTCGGTCCCTGCCGCGACTGGGCCAGGGATGCCTGGGTCGGGTTGAGGGCGAGGTAGGTGAAGCTGTAGGAGCTGGCCGAGCGGTTGACGACGGCGACCGAGGTGGTGCGGTCCAGGCCCCAGCTGATCCGGCCGAGGTCGGCGGTCACGAGGGGGGTGGGGGCGGCGATCTGCGGAGCCTCGATGCGCGAGTCCTCGACCGAGATCCGGTAGGTCTCGCGGGGCACGTCGTCACCGAGCTCTGCTGGCAGGGGCACCGAGCTCTGCCGGCTGTAGTCGACCTCGTCGCGCCCGGTCCGCCAGGTGTCGCCCTGGTAGTCCTCGAGCACCCCGACCCGCAGGGGAGTCAGGATGGCGGCGTTGGTGGTGTAGCTGAGGACGGGCGCCTTCGACAAGGTCTTGAGGCTCTTGGTCAGGTCGAGGGTGGACTTCAGCCCCACCTGACCGTCGCTGAAGCCGGTGGCCTCGTTGGAGCGGCCGAGGCCGTCGATGAGGTAACGGGTCGGGAAGTGCGGGATGACCACCGGCACGACGACCGCGGCCACGAGCCCGGCGACGGCCAGGCTCCGGCCCACCGCGGCATAGCCGTACGCCCCGTCGTGGTCCTCGGTGTTCCGGCGCCCCGTCGTGCTCATCGGCACGGTGGTGCTCCACCTCCGGAGCGAGGCGATGCCTTGCCGCCCCAGCATGAGCAGCCACAGGCCCCCCGCGGCCACGAAGAACATGGGGTGCAGGGAGTTGCCCGAGTTGGAGGCCGAGATGAGGAAGGCGGTCAACAGGGGCAGCCCGGCCAACGCGGGGGACCGCCGCATGACCGCGAGGTGGTCGACGACGACGGCGACCACACCGATGGCCAGGCCGATGGCCAGGGTGATCCCGCGGCCGGTCGGGGCAGGGGCGGCGTAGTTCTGGATCGTCTCGCGGGCCTCGACGAGGAGGTTGTTGAAGGCGAGGACGGTGTCGGTGTAGGGAAGGCCGTGCCAGAGGTGTCCGCGCCCGTAGACCCAGCCGGCGGCCAGGATGACGCCGACGAGCTGGGCGGTGGCGATCGCGACCCAGGAGCTGGTGAGCATCCGGCCCACCACCCCGACCACGACGACGGCCAGCACCATGGCCAGGGTCGGCCGGATCCACGTGTTCGGTGTGAAGAGGGTGGTCAACGGCCACGCGACGACGGCGGAGCACGCGCCCGCGATCAGCGAGTCGGCGAGGCGTCCGCGGGTCATGCCACACCCACCCGGCTCGTCGACCCGGAGAGCACTCCCCAGACCGAGGGCAGGTCGTCACCCGCGCCGACGACGGCCACCGTCCACCCCGCACCGCGGAGCACGGGCACGCAGGTGAGCTCGTCACTGCTGCCGGCCCGGTGTCGCCGGGTGGCGGTGAAGCCGTCGGGGTCCAGCACGATGGCCAGCGCGGTCCCACCGGGCTGGCGCAGCGAGGCCACCCGACGGGCGAGCTCCTCGTCGAGGTCGGTGACGACGGCCAGGACCAGGCCGCCGAAGGCGGTCACCGGGTGGGCGGACTGGAGGACGTCGCCGAACTGGTCGTCCGATCCGGTCTCGGCCATCGCCAGGACGTCGAGCATCGGGTCGACCTCCATGGCACTGGCCGCCCGGCTGTCCTCGGCGGTCTCGTCACTGATGAGGTGCACGGCATACCCCTGGTCGAGCAGGTGCGCGGCGACCGAGGCGCACGCGGTCACGCCCCACTCGAACGAGCCGGACGTGCCGGAGCCGTGGTGCCCACGCGCTCGCGAGTCGAGGACGATCGCGGCGCGGCGACGCGCAGGTCGGTCTTCCTGGCGGACCATCAGCTCGCCGGTCTTGGCCGTCGCCGGCCAGTGGATGCGACGCAGGTCGTCGCCGTCGCGGTAGGAGCGGATCGACACGTCGTCCTCGCCGTG
This sequence comes from Pedococcus sp. P5_B7, assembly GCF_054049895.1. Taxonomy (NCBI): domain Bacteria; kingdom Bacillati; phylum Actinomycetota; class Actinomycetes; order Micrococcales; family Intrasporangiaceae; genus Pedococcus; species Pedococcus sp. P5_B7. Next base: position 205,319 of record NZ_JBFULM010000002.1, on the reverse strand, counting down.
CAGGGCCACCATGTGCGGGATGGCGCCCTCGGCGCCGACCCCGCTGCCCGGGGGCTGTCCGCCGCCGAGCGGCACGATCTTCGGCAGCACGAGGATGTCGCTCGACCCCGAGATCGCGGCCACGCGCGTGCTCAGGCCGAACGGGTCACGCAACCGGACCCCGAGTGGGCCCAGCCGATGCCGCCCGCGCACGTGGGAGCGCACCGAGTAGTGCACCTCCTGCCGGTCACCGCGGCGCAGGCGCGGCACCACGAAGCGGGGCCGGTCGCCGAGGGCGTAGTCGAGCTGTTCCTCCGCCATCAGCAGGGGGCTGGCCCCACCGCCGGCGTTCTCGATGGCGAGCGTGACCAGGGACTGCTCGTCGACCTGGATGCGTCCCGGCACGGCGGTGCGCTCGAGCGCGAACCGCAGGTCGTGCCGGCGCATCAGCAGTCCGCTGAGGAGGGGGAGGGCGACGAGCAGCACACCGATCCGGGTGAGGTCGGTGAAGCCGAGCCCGATCCCGCACAGCACCAACGTGATTCCCGCCGCGACGAACGCACGACCGCGGGTCGTGAGCAGGTCTCGGATTCGACGCACGGCCGCCCCTCAGCGGCCGGAGGCCGGGACGGGCACCCGCCGCATGAGGTCCTGCAGAACCTCCCCGGTGCTGCGTCGCGCGAGCTGGGTCTCACCCGTGGGGATGATGCGGTGGGCCAGGACCGGAAGCACGATCGACTGGACGTCGTCCGGCAGCACGTGGTCGCGTCCCTCCAGCGCGGCGTGCGCGCGGGAGGCACGGAGCATGTGCAGGGTGGCGCGGGGGGAGGCCCCGAGCCGCAGCGCCGAGCTCGAGCGGGTGGCGGCCGACAGGTCCACGATGTACTGCTTGATCGCGTCACTGGTGAACACCGAGCGCACCGCCCGGACCATCGCCGAGACCGTCGCGGCGTCGGTCACCGGCTGCAGGGTCTCGAGCGGGGAGACCTGCCCGTGGCTGTCGAGCATCGCGACCTCGGCGCGCGAGGACGGGTACCCGAGGGAGATACGGGCCATGAAGCGGTCGCGCTGGGCCTCGGGGAGGGGGTAGGTGCCCTCCATCTCGATGGGGTTCTGGGTGGCCATCACGATGAACGGCTTGGGGAGGTCGTAGGTCTGGCCGTCGACGGTGACCTGGCCCTCTTCCATCGACTCGAGCAGGGCCGACTGCGTCTTCGGTGAGGCACGGTTGATCTCGTCGCCGACGACGACGTTGGCGAAGATCGCGCCGGGCCGGAACTCGAAGTCGCGGACGTCCTGGTTGAACACGCTGACGCCGGTGATGTCGCTGGGGAGCAGGTCGGGGGTGAACTGCACCCGTCGCACGGAGCAGTCGATCGACCGGGCCAGGGTCTTGGCCAGCATGGTCTTGCCGACGCCGGGCACGTCCTCGAGCAGGAGGTGGCCCTCGGCGAGCAGGACGGTGATCGCCGTGTGCACGACGTCCGGCTTGCCCTCGATCACGGTGTTGATGGCCCGCGCCAGCCGTCCGGCGACCTCGGTCACCTGCCCCAGGGAGGCGGGTGACCCCGCGGGGAGGGAGAGCAGGCTCTCCGGCTTGGTGGTGCCCACTGGTGTCGTGGGTGCTGCCTGCTTGGTGCCGTCGTCCTCGTGCCTGGCTTGCACCGGCTGTCCTTCCGTCGTCCCCATGGCCGCCACGTTGCGTCCCCTCCGGGTGGTCGATCGATCTTCCCCCACAACGCACCACCAAAACAGGGGGTATGCCGTCTCGTGACCTGTGAAGACGGCTCCACCCGTCGTTCGGCACCGCTGGGCCGGCGGATGGGGCCGCGCGGGGAGGCGGTGCGCGGCTGTTGCCGGCCGTCTCGGGAGTCGTCCGAGACCCGATCGGCCTAACGGTGAGGATCTTGCACCACTTTCCACCACCACTCTGACCTGCAGAAACATAGAACTTGGGGTGAGAAGTTGGGCAAAGTGGCTGCCTTGGCGGGTGACGGTGGAGTAAAGTGGGGGAAACGAGAGGACCGTGGGGTCCTCGACCGGGTCGGCAGGGGAGGTGGGCGTGATGTTTCTCGGGACGCACAGCCCCCGACTCGACGACAAGGGCCGGCTCTTCCTGCCCGCCAAGTTCCGCGACCGGATGTCCGACGGGCTGGTCGTGACCCGGGGCCAGGAGCGCTGCCTCTACGTCTTCCCGATGGACGAGTTCCTCAAGGTCACCCAGCAGATGCAGGCGGCCCCGACCACGAGCAAGGCCGTTCGCGACTTCACCCGTGTCTTCCTCTCGGGCGCCTCCGACGAGGTGCCGGACAAGCAGGGCCGCGTCACCATCCCTGCCACCCTGCGCGCCTACGCCGGCCTCACCCGCGAGTGCACCGTCATCGGTGCCGGCTCACGCGTCGAGGTCTGGGACACCACGGCGTGGAACGCCTACCTCGAGTCCACCGAGCAGGGCTTCTCCGACCAGTCCGAGGAGGTCATCCCCGGACTCCTCTGACCGTGCCCCTGGAGCCAGGTCTCCAGCCGCTTCGCTTCCCGGGACGACTTCCCCCGTCCCGGGCCGCATCCCTTGGAGCGGATGGAGACCTGACCGCAGGGCCACCCCAGCAGCACCGCAGCCACACCGCACCGAAGCCACACCAGCCAGCACCGCACCCAGCAGCACCGCACCGAAGCCACACCGCACCAGCACCGTCCAGCAGGAGATGTCGATGAACGCACGAGGAATGGCCGCCGACCGGCACGTTCCCGTTCTTCGCGACCGCATCGTCGAGCTGCTGGCCCCGGCCCTCGAGGCGCCCGGCGCCGTCTACCTCGACGGGACCCTCGGCATGGGAGGCCACGCCGAGGCCATCCTCGAGCGCTGCCCCGCCGCGCACGTCGTGGGCATCGACCGCGACCAGGAGGCCCTGGCGCTCGCGGCCGAGCGGCTCGAGCCGTATGCCGGTCGCGTCACCTTCGTCCACGCCGTCTACGACGACGTGCCGCGCGCCCTCGCCGAGGCGGGGGTGGACCACCTCGACGCCGCGCTCTACGACCTGGGGGTGTCCTCGCTCCAGCTCGACGAGACCGACCGTGGCTTCTCGTACAGCCAGGACGCACCGCTGGACATGCGGATGGACCAGTCGGCCGGGCTCACCGCCGCCGAGGTGCTCAACACCTACGACGCCAGCGACCTCGAGACCGTGCTGCGCGACTTCGGCGAGGAGCGGTTCGCCCGCAAGATCGTCGCGGCCATCGTCCGCGAGCGCGAGGCCGAGCCCTTCACCACCTCTGGGCGACTCGTCGACCTGCTCAAGAAGGTGGTCCCCGCGGCGTCGCAGAAGAGCGGGGGACACCCGGGCAAGCGCACCTTCCAGGCCCTGCGCATCGAGGTCAACGCGGAGCTGTCGGTCTGGGCAGCGGCCCTGCCGCGCGCGATCGACTCGCTGGCCGTCGGTGGACGCATCGCGGTCCTGTCGTACCACTCGCTCGAGGACCGCATCACCAAGCGCGTCCTCACCGCCGGCGCCAAGGGCAGCAGCCCCCAAGGGCTCCCGGTCGAGCTGCCCGAGCACGCGGCATACCTGCGGCTGCTGACCCGGGGCGCCGAAGAGGCGAGCGCCGAGGAGCAGGCCAGCAACCCCCGATCCGCCTCGGTGCGCCTGCGCGCCGCCGAGCGCACCCGAAGCACTCCTGCCACCCATACCAACCCCAGCACCACGAAGGGAACGCACCGATGAGCCAGCAGCAGACTGCGACGGCGAGGGTCGCATCTCGGGCCCCCGCCCGGAGGGTCGCCCCTCCGCAACCGCTGCGGGTCGTCCCGGCTGCCGTGGGGCACCCGGGCAACGGCGTCTTCGCCGCGTTCTGCATGACCCTGCTGTGCGCGGGGCTGTTCGGCCTGCTCATGCTCAACACCGCCATGGCCGAGGGGTCGTTCACCCTCCACAACCTGCAGTCGACCTCCGGCGAGCTCGCCGACACCCAGGACGCCCTGACCCAGGCGATCGACGCCCAGCGCAGCCCCGCGAACCTCGCGACGCGGGCGACCCGGCTGGGCATGGTCCCGGCCGACTCCGCTGCGTTCCTGCGGCTGTCGGACGGCAAGGTCCTCGGCGTGGCGAAGCCGGCGAAGAAGGAGAGCGGCTTTACCGTGGTGACGGCTCCTGCGGTGGTGTCGGCCAAGGCGTTGCGGGCCGGGACGACCAAGCCCAGCGAGCCGTCGACCCGCGTCACGAAGAAGGGGGATGTGACGACGACGACGGTGGTGGTGACCAAGCCCGACGGCTCGGTCCAGACCACGGTCACGAGTGTCAACGCGAAGACCAACACCACGACGAGCACCACGACCACCAAGGCGAAGAAGCCGGGCCCCACGCCGACTGCCGCGCACTGACCCCACTGCTCGACCACCCCCCAGCCACGGCACCCAGGACAAGGACGCGAGGTACCCAGTGACGCAGACCCGAGGCAGCCGCCCCGGAGCCCCGCGCCCCACTGCGTCCCCGGGTCCTCGTGGTGCCCGCACCGGCGCACCGCACCCCAAGGCCGGCGACCCCCGCGCCACGGCCACGCGCAGGCAGCCCGGCCCCGGCAAGGCGAAGCCGAGCAAGGCCACCAAGACCAGCGGGTCGAGCAAACCGCCCAAGGCCACGGCCACCAAGCCCGCGCGCGCGGCCCAGCGACCGGCCTCGCCGCCGCGCCCGCCGGGTCGGCGCAAGGTCGGCCTCGACGGGTCCAGCCCGCGTCGCCGGATGCGCACCATGACGGTCGCCGTCCTGTTCATCTTCAGCATCTTCGGCGCGCAGCTGCTGCGCCTGCAGGGCTTCGACGCCTCGGCGGTCTCCAAGGATGCCCAGTCGTCGCGTACCGCGACGATCCCCCTGCCTGCGCTGCGTGGCTCGATCACCGACCGCAACGGCACGATCCTCGCCTCGAGCATCGAGCGGCGCACCGTGACCGTCGACCAGACTGCGGTGCCCTTCTACAAGAAGACCGTCAACGGCAAGCTCACGACGGTGGGCGTGGCCGGTGCCGCAGCCGACCTGTCACCGCTGCTCGGCATCCCCGTGGCCAGCCTGACCAAGGAGCTGGACGGCAAGGCGAAGTACCGCATCCTGCAGAAGAACGTCACGCCCCTCAACTGGCGCAAGATCTCCCAGCTCGGCATCAACGGGATCTACTCCGAGGCGACGTCCGACCGCGTCTACCCGACCTCCACCGCCGCATCGGCCCTCGTCGGCTTCGTCCAGTCGGACGGCTCGGCCGGTGGCGGGCTCGAGGTCCTGATGGACAAGACCCTCAAGGGCACGTCGGGCAAGACCATCTTCGAGCAGTCGCAGGACGGCCGGCCGATCCCCAACGCCCGCCAGGAGACGATCAACCCCGTCCCCGGTCGCGAGGTGCAGCTGACCATCGACTCCGACCTGCAGTGGTTCGCCCAGAACGCCGTGGCGCAGAAGGTGATCGAGACCCAGGCCCTCTCCGGGACGGTGGTCGTCGAGAACGTCAAGACCGGCGAGCTGCTCGCCGTCGCGTCCTACCCGACCTTCGACCCCAACCAGCCCGGGCAGTCCAGTGCGAACTGGACCAACAAGGCCTTCAACGACGTCTACGAGCCGGGTTCGACGGGCAAGGTAATGACGGCCGCCGCCGCGATCGAGCAGGGCGTGGTCACGCCGTCCACCGTGGTCGAGGTGCCCAACCGCATCCGCCGCGCCGCCACGGAGTTCAAGGACAGCCACGACCACCCGACCGAGTACCTCACCTTCGCCGGGGTCCTCGCGCAGTCCAGCAACATCGGCACCATCCTGGCTGGCGAGAAGGTCAAGGCGTCGACGATGTACGACTACTTCAAGAAGTTCGGCCTCGGCCAGACCTCCGGGATGGGCTTCCCCGGTGAGGGTCCCGGTCTGCTGACCAACGTCAAGGACTGGAACGGCTCCCAGCGCTACACGGTGCTCTTCGGTCAGGGCCTGTCGGTCAACGCCCTGCAGGCCGCCGGGGTCTTCCAGACCATCGCCAACGACGGCGTCCGGATCCCGCCGCGGATCGTGGCCGCCACCGGCGACGGCAAGGGCGGCTTCACCCCGACGGAGAAGCCGGCCCCCGTGAAGGTGGTCTCGCCCGAGACGGCCAAGCAGGTGCGCGACATGCTCGAGGGCGTCGTCGGCAAGGAGGGCACCGCGCCCGAGGCCAAGATCCCCGGCTACCGCGTGGCCGGCAAGACGGGCACCGCCGACCGTTACGACGCGCGGGTCGGTGGCTACTCGGGCAAGACCGCCAGCTTCATCGGGTTCGCCCCCGCGGACGACCCCGAGATCGTCGTCGCGGTCACGCTGCAGCGACCGATCAAGGGTTACTTCGGCGGCGTGGTCGCCGGGCCGGTCTTCCACGACGTGATGACCTACGCGCTCCAGGAGCTCCAGATCCCGCCGACGGGCACCACCTCCCCGGTGGCGAAGATCCGCGTCGACAAGACTCCGCCCGCGAGTGACACCACGGTGCTCCGCGACCGGAGGTCGGGGGCATCCGGCGCCTCCCGCTGACGGTAGGCTCGCTGTCCGTGTCATCACCCCGTCCGTCGTCCCCGCACGCCACCCTCGCTGCGGTGGCCTCCCTGGTCGGTGGTGAGCTGGCGGGTCCCGACCGCGAGGTCACAGGCGTGACCCTCTCGTCGCAGGACGTGGTCGAGGGAGACCTCTACGCGGCCCTTCCCGGGGCCAACACCCACGGCGCGAGGTATGCCGCGGGGGCACGGGACGCCGGCGCCGTCGCCGTGCTCACCGACGCGGCTGGTGCCGAAGCCCTGGACGCCGACGGCATCGACCTGCCGCTGGTCGTGGTCGAGGACCCCCGCAGCCACGTGGGCCAGGTGGCCTCGCTGGTCTACGGGACGGTGGACCTCCCGCTGCGGATGTACGGCGTGACCGGGACGAACGGCAAGACCACCACGGCCTACCTCGTCAACTCGGCGCTCCTCGCGCTGGGTCACACGACCGGCCTCATCGGCACCGTGGAGACCCGCATCGGCGACGAGCGGATCAAGAGCGTCCGGACGACCCCGGAGGCCACCGTCCTGCACGCCCTGCTCGCCGTGATGACCGAGCGCGGCATCGACTCCTGCGTGATGGAGGTCTCGAGCCACGCCCTGAGCCAGCACCGCGTGGACGGGGTCGTCTACGACGTCGCGCTGTTCACCAACCTGTCCCAGGACCACCTCGACTTCCACCCGACGATGCGCGACTACTTCCTGGCCAAGGCCGACCTGTTCACCCCCCAGCGGTCGCGCACCGGCATCGTCTGCGTCGACGACGAGTGGGGCCGGGAGCTGGCCACCATCTCCACGGTGCCCGTGACCACGCTGACCTCGCTGGCCGACGTCGACGCCGACTGGCGCCTCGTGGCGGGGGAGGAGGACCCGGCCACCTTCACGCTGTCCGACGGGTCGACCACGCTGCACCTGCGCTCGGCGCTGCCCGGTGACTTCAACCGCGTCAATACCGCGATGGCCGCGCTGGCCCTGCTCTCCGCAGGGATCCCCGCCGACGACGCCCAGCGGGCACTCCTCGTCGACCCCCACGTGCCCGGCCGGATGGAGCGAGTCGTCGTCGGACGGCTGGGCGGTCCCACGACCGCACAGGGCGCCGCGGCCGACCTGCCGCTCGTCGTCGTCGACTACGCCCACACCCCCGACGCGGTCGCCGCGGCGCTCAAGGCGTTGCGGCCCGCGACGAGCGGACGACTGGTCGTCGTGCTGGGCGCCGGGGGAGACCGCGACCGCGGCAAGCGGGCCGCGATGGGACGCGCTGCCGCCGAGGGGGCCGACCTCGTCGTGGTCACCGACGACAACCCGAGGTCCGAGGCGCCCGAGGCGATCCGCGCTGCGGTCCTCGACGGCGCCCGCGCCGCCGGCAGGTCCGCCACGCTGCGGGACGTCGAGGGACGGGCGAGCGCCATCGCGCAGGCCGTCCGCGCCGCCCACGAGGCCGGCCCGGGCAGCGTCGTCGCCATCGTCGGCAAGGGCCACGAGACCGGTCAGGAGATCGCCGGCACGGTGCATCCCTTCGACGACCGGGACGAGGCCCGACGCGCCCTCGAGTCCCTCCTGGGCGAGGACCCGCACGACTCAGACGGGGGAGAGCGATGATCCCGATGTCCCTGGCGCAGATCGCCGAGGTCACCGGTGGACGCCTGCACGGCCTCGACGACCGGGCCGCCGCCTCCCTGGTCGTCGACGGACCCGTCGTCACCGACTCCCGCGAGGCCGGGCCCGGTGGTCTCTACATCGCCCGCATCGGTGAGCAGCTGGACGGTCACCAGTTCGTCGCCTCGGCCGCTGGGCTGGGCGCCGTGGCGGCGATGACCACCCGTCCCGTCGACGAGCTGCCGTGCGTGGTCGTCGACGACATCCAGGACGGGCTGGCGTCCCTCGCGCGCGCCGTCGTGGACCGTCACCCCGACCTCACCGTCATCGGCATCACCGGCTCGTCCGGCAAGACCTCCACCAAGGACCTGCTCGCCAGCGTGCTGTCCAGCGCCGCGCCGACCGTCGCCCCGGTCGGGTCGCTCAACTCCGAGGTGGGCGTGCCGCTGACCGTCTTCCGGGTCGAGCCGCAGACTCGGTTCCTCGTCGTGGAGATGGGTGCCCGGGGCGTGGGCCACATCGCCTACCTCACGCGAATCGCCCCGCCCCGCATAGGAATCGAGCTCAACGTCGGCACAGCCCACGTGGGGGAGTTCGGGTCGCGCGAGGCGATCGCAGTGGCCAAGGCGGAGCTCGTGCAAGCCCTCCCGGCCACCGGCCTCGCGGTGCTCAACGTCGACGACCCGGCGGTCCGAGCCATGGCTTCCACGACCGTCGCCCGCGTGCAGCTGGTGGGGTCAGGAGCAGAGGCCGACGTGCGGGCCACGGACACCACGCTCGACGAGTCGGGTCGGCCGACCTTCCGGGTGACGACCCGGGATGCCAGTGCGGAGGTGACCTTGCCGCTGCACGGCGAGCACCACGTCGGCAACGCGCTGGCCGTCGTCGCTGCCGCCCTCGAGTGCGGCCTGGAGCTGCCTGACATCGTCTCCGCCCTGGCCACGGCGACGCCGGTCTCCCGCTGGCGGATGGAGGTCACCGAGCGCGCCGACGGCGTGACGGTCGTCAACGACGCCTACAACGCCAACCCCGACTCGATGCGCGCCGCCCTCAAGGCGCTGGTGGCGATGGGCGGCGGACGCGGCGGCGCTGACACCGCTCCGGCCCGCCGGACCTGGGCCGTGCTCGGGTCGATGCTCGAGCTGGGCGACGACTCCACGGCCGAGCACGACGCGATCGGCCGGCTCGCCGTGCGGCTCAACATCGCCAGGCTCGTCGTGGTGGGAGACACCGCCCGACCGATGGCCTCGGGCGCCCAGCACGAAGGGTCGTGGGGCGACGAGGCGGTCTGGGTGCCCGACGCGGAGGCCGCCTACGCCCTGCTCGCCCAAGAACTTCGTCCCGGTGACGTCGTGTTGTTCAAGTCCAGCCGCGATGCCGGACTACGGTGGCTCGGAGACAGACTGGCGAGCGACGGCGCGGACACCACCGGCGCAGCGAGCCGCACGGACACCAGCGCCGGGAACAGCGCGGACAACAGCGAGGAGGGCACGACGTGAAGGCGGTGCTGCTCGCTGCCGTCATCTCCCTCGTGGGCGCGCTGTTCGGCACCCCGATGTTCATCAAGTTCCTCGTCCGCCGCGGGTACGGCCAGTTCATCCGCGACGACGGCCCCACGTCGCACCACACCAAGCGCGGCACGCCCACCATGGGTGGCGCGGTCATCATCGGCTCCAGCCTCGCGGCATACGGGCTCGCGCACGTCATCACCGGCACGCCGCTGACGTGGAGCGGCGTGCTCGTGTTGTTCCTCATGGCCGGGCTGGGCCTGGTCGGCTTCCTCGACGACTACATCAAGATCACCAAGCAGCGCAGCCTCGGGCTGCGCTCCCGCGAGAAGCTGGCCGGCCAGACCCTCGTGGCGGTCGTGTTCGCGGTGCTGGTGCTGCAGTTCCCCAACACCAAGAACCGCACGCCGGGGTCCACGCACATCTCGTTCGTGCGTGACACACCCATCAACCTGGCGTTCGCCGGCACGCTGCTGGGCCTGATCCTCTTCATCATCTGGGCCAACATCATGATCGCGGGCACGTCCAACGGCGTGAACCTCACCGACGGCCTCGACGGGCTGGCGACCGGCGCCTCGGTGATGGTGTTCGCGGCCTACGTCCTCATCGGCATCTGGCAGGGCAACCAGAACTGCCAGACGACGCCGGGGCTGAAGTGCTACGAGGTCCGCGACTCGAGAGACCTGGCGGTGGTGGCGGCCGCCGCCATGGGTGCCTGCTTCGGCTTCCTGTGGTGGAACGCCTCACCGGCGAAGATCTTCATGGGAGACACCGGATCGCTCGCGCTCGGCGGGGGGCTGGCCGGTCTGGCCATCACCACCCGCACCGAGCTGCTCGTCGTCATCCTGGGTGGGCTGTTCGTGACGATCACCCTCTCGGTGATCATCCAGGTCGGGTCGTTCAAGATGACCGGCAAGCGGGTCTTCCGGATGGCCCCGTTGCAGCACCACTTCGAGCTGCTCGGGTGGAACGAGGTCACCATCGTCATCAGGTTCTGGATCATCGCGGGGCTCTTCGTCGCGCTCGGACTCGGCCTGTTCTACGCCGAGTGGGTGGTGGGCGCAGCGTGACCGGGCGGCTCGACGGGCTCACCAACGGCGGCGCCGACTGGGGCGGCATCCACGTGGTCGTCGCCGGTCTCGGCGTGAGCGGCTTCGCCGCCGCCGATGCGCTGCACGAACGAGGAGCCCGCGTGGTCGGGGTCGACGGTGGGGACCCCGAGGTCAACACCGCCCTCGGCGAGCGCGCCCGGATCCTCGACATCCTCGGCGTGGACGTGCGCCTGGGCCCCGAGCACGTGACCGGTATGCCGGCCGGCCAGGTGCCCGACCTCGTCGTCACCTCACCGGGGTGGCGCCCCGACCAGCAGCTGCTCCGCGCAGCCGTGCAGGCCGGCATACCCGTCTGGGGCGAGGTCGAGCTGGCCTGGCGGATGCGTGCCGAGGTGGGCCCCGCGCCCTGGCTGACCATCACCGGCACCAACGGCAAGACGACGACGGTCGAGATGCTCGCCTCGATGCTGCGGGCGGCCGGCCTGCGCGCCACCGCGGCCGGCAACGTCGGCACGCCGATCCTGGAGGCCGTGCTCCACCCCCAGCCCTACGACGTCATCGCGGTGGAGCTGTCGAGCTTCCAGCTGCACTGGTCCGACTCCATCGCCCCCTACTCGTCGGCCTGCCTCAACGTCGCCCCCGACCACCTCGACTGGCACGGGTCGCTCGAGGAGTACCAGCGGGCCAAGGGCAAGGTCTACGCGCGCACCAAGGTCGCCTGCGTCTACAACGTGCAGGACCCTGTCACCGAGCAGCTCGTGAGGGACGCCGAGGTGCAGGACGGGTGCCGTGCCATCGGCTTCACCCTCGGCACCCCGGCCCTGTCGATGGTGGGGGTCGTCGACGACATCCTCGCCGACCGGGCCTTCGTCGAGCAGCGCAAGACCTCCGCGGCCGAGCTGGCCACCCTCGACGACGTCCGTGGCGCCGCCGCGACACTGGCGCCCCACAACCTCGCCAACGCCCTCGCGGCCGCGGCGCTGGCGCGGTCCTACGGCGTCGCGCCGTTGGCGGTCCGCGACGGGTTGCGCGCGTTCACGCCCGACCCCCACCGCATCGCCGACTGCGGTGAGGTCGACGGGGTCCGTTACGTCGACGACTCCAAGGCCACCAACCCGCACGCGGCGGCCGCGTCGCTGCACGCGTTCGAGCACGTGGTCTGGATCGCCGGCGGGCTGCTCAAGGGGGCCGAGGTCGAGGACCTCGTGCGCGACGCCGTGGGGCAGCTGCGCGGCGTGGTCCTCATCGGGGCCGATCGCGCCAGGCTCGCCGAGGCGTTGGCCCGACACGCGCCGGATGTCCCGGTCGTCGAGGTGCCGAGCACGGACACTGGGGTCATGGAGACCGTCGTCGCGCGCGCAGCCGAGCTCGCCCAGCCCGGCGACGTCGTGCTGCTCGCGCCCGCGGCGGCCTCGATGGACATGTTCCCCAACTACGGTGCCCGGGGCGACGCCTTTGCCGCGGCGGTCGCCCGCCGCGCCGGGTCCACGGGGGAGTAGCCGTGAGCAGTGCCACCGCCGCACCCCCGCGGGCGCGGACCGGGTCGCGCGCCTCGGTGACCCAGGACGAGCCGGGCCGGGTCGGCGGCTGGCTCCAGCGGCTCGACTCCCCGGTGACGAGCTACTACGTGCTGCTCAGCGTCACCATCGTGCTCGTGGTCATCGGGCTGATCATGGTGCTGTCCGCCTCGTCCGTGAAGTCCCTGGTGCAGACCGACAACGCGACGCCCTACGTCTACTTCCGCAAGCAGCTGCAGTTCGCCGCGATGGGCGCGATCGCCATCATCGTCGCCGCGCGGGTGCCCCTGCGCGCGTGGAAGGCGCTCTCGGTGCCGATCCTCGTGGGCGCCCTCTTCCTCCAGCTCCTCGTCTTCACGCCGCTCGGGGTGTCGGTGAACGGCAACCGCAACTGGCTCGCCGTGGGTCCGATCTCGCTCCAGCCGTCGGAGTTCGCCAAGGTCGGGCTCGTCCTGGTGGGGGCCACGGTGCTGACCGCCAAGCGCAAGCTGCTCGGCCGGATGGCCCACGTGGTCGTCCCGTTCCTGTTCCCGGTCTCGGCCGTCACGATCGGCTTGGTGCTGCTCGGTCACGACCTCGGCACCGTCATGGTGATGGGTGGCATCGTCGCGGCCCTGCTGTTCGCGGCTGGGGTGCCGCGCCGGATGTTCGTCTACGGCGGGGCGCTCTTCGGTGCGCTGGCGGTGACGATGGTCCTGACGAGCGCGAACCGGCTGCAGCGGTTCGACGTCTGGCTCGGCAAGGACACCAACCCCTACGGCGGCTACCGCCAGACCCTCCACGGCCGCTACGCGCTGGCCGACGGCGGCTGGTGGGGTGTCGGGCTCGGAGCCAGCCGCGAGAAGTGGCAGTGGCTGCCCGAGGCGCACAACGACTTCATCTTCGCGATCCTCGGCGAGGAGCTGGGGCTGCCGGGCACCCTCGTGCTGCTCGGGCTGTTCTGCGCCCTGGCGCTGGTCTGCTACCGCATCGTGTTGCGCTCCAACGACACGTTCGTCCGGGTCGCCACCGCCGGGGTGATGGCCTGGATCGTCTGCCAGGCCACCATCAACATCGGCGCGGTCATCGGCCTGCTCCCCGTCATCGGTGTGCCGCTCCCGCTGGTGTCCTACGGCGGGTCCTCGCTCATGACCACGATGTTCGCCCTCGGCATGCTGCTGTCCTTCGCACGCCAGGAGCCCGGCTGCCGTGAGGCGCTGTCGGCGAAGCCCTCCGTGGTCCGCCGCTCCCTTGCTGTCCTGCCGGGGCGTCGGGGACGTCGCTGATGTCCGCTGACTCTCCCTCGTCGGTCCTGCTGGCCGGTGGTGGGACGGCTGGTCACGTCTCCCCGCTGCTCGCCCTGGCCGACTGCCTGCGCCGCCGCGACCCGGACATCCGCGTCACCGCGCTCGGCACCGAGTCGGGCCTCGAGGCGCGGCTGGTCCCCGAGCGCGGCTACCCGTTGCTGACCGTGCCGAAGGTGCCCCTGCCCCGCAGACCCTCAGGAGACCTGCTGCGCCTGCCGGGCAACCTGCGCGCCGCCGTGGCTGCGGCCGAGCAGGCCATCGCCGAGACCGGGGCCCAGGTCGTCGTCGGCTTCGGCGGCTACGTCTCCACCCCCGCCTACCTTGCGGCCCGGCGCCGGCACGTCCCGGTGGTGGTGCACGAGCAGAACGCCCGCTCCGGGCTCGCCAACCGCCTCGGGGCGCGGATGACGCGGTTCGTCGCGACCACGTTCGCGAGCACCAAGCTCGCCCATGCCACGGCCATCGGCATGCCGCTGCGCCGCGAGATCACCCAGCTCGACCGGGTCGCGGCCCGCCCCGAGGGGCTCGCGCACTTCGGGCTCGACCCCCAGTGGCCCACCGTCCTCGTGACCGGTGGCTCGCTCGGGGCGCAGCGCCTCAACACCGCCTTCGAGGCCCGCGTGGACGCGTTGCGGGCGTCGGGGGTGCAGGTCCTGCACCTGACCGGCGCAGGCAAGGAGTTCGAGGTCGCCACCGGTGGTCCCGGAGCCCCCTACGTCGTCGCGCCCTACGCCGACCGCATGGACCTGGCCTATGCCGCCGCCGACCTCGTGGTCGCGCGCGCCGGTGCCAACACCGTCTGCGAGCTCACGGCGGTCGGGCTCCCCGCGGTCTACGTGCCGCTGCCGATCGGCAACGGCGAGCAGCGGTTCAACGCTGCTGACGTCGTGGCCGCAGGTGGTGGGCTGTTGGTGGAGGACGCGGCGCTGACCCCGGCGTGGATCGACAGCACCCTCGTCCCGCTGGTGTCCGACCGCGACCGCCTCGACGCCATGGCGGCGGCGTCGGCCGCCACGGGGGAGCGGGGCGCCGACGAGCTCCTTGCCGACATGGTCCTCGCTGCCTACGCGGAATCCGTTGCGGGGCAACGATGAACGGCGCCAACGACCGCTTCGACTTCACCGCGCCCATCCCTCCGCTGGAGGAGCTCGGGGCGATCCACTTCATCGCCATCGGTGGCGCCGGCATGTCTGGCGTGGCCCGCGTGATGCTCGCCCGCGGCTGCTCGGTGAGCGGCTCCGACGCGAAGCAGTCGCCGGTGCTCGCCGCGCTGGCCGCCGAGGGAGCGGACGTCCACGTGGGCCACGACGCGGCATACGTGGAGGGCAAGGACACCGTGGTGATCTCCTCGGCGATCCGCGAGTCCAACATCGAGCTCCTGGCCGCACGCGCTGCGGGTCTCCGGGTGCTGCACCGCTCGCAGGCGCTGGCCAGCACGATGGCCGACTCGCGCCGGGTCGCCGTCGCAGGCGCCAACGGCAAGACGACGACGACCTCGATGCTCACCGTGGCGCTCCAGCACTGTGGCATCGACCCGTCGTTCGCGGCGGGCGGGGAGCTCGCGAAGCACGGCACGAACGCCCACTGGGGGACCGGCGAGGTCTTCGTCGCCGAGGCCGACGAGAGCGACGGCTCGTTCCTCGTCTACCGACCCGAGGTCGCGGTCGTGACGAACGTGCAGCCCGACCACCTCGACTTCTACGGGAGCTTCGAGCGGGTCAGGGAGGCGTACGCCTCCTTCGCCGCCACGATCCTGCCCGGTGGCCTCTTGGTCGCCTGCGAGGACGACGAGGGCTCCCGCGAGCTCGCCCGGCTCGCACGGGCAGCAGGCACTCGCGTGCTCACCTACGGCTGGTCGACCGAGGCCGACGTCGTCCTGCGGGGCGAGGTGTTCCGCGGCCTGATGGGCCGCGTGACGGTCACCGGCCAGGACGGCGTCGACCGCAACCTGCGGATCAACATCCCGGGGCGACACAACCTCCTCAACGCGGCGGCCGCCTACACCGTGGCCGTCGATGGGCTCGGCCAGGACCCCACCCGCGTCCTCGACGGGCTGTTCGGGTTCACCGGCACGCGGCGCCGGTTCGAGCCCAAGGGCTCGGCGGCCGGGGTCTCCGTGGTCGACGACTACGCGCACAACCCCGGCAAGGTGGCCGCGGTCGTCAGCACCGGTGCCGAGCTCGTGGGTGAGGGCCGCCTCGTCGTGGTCTTCCAGCCGCATCTCTACTCACGCACCCGTGACTTCGCCTGGGAGTTCGCCGCGGCCCTCGCGCCCGCCGACGTGGTCGTCCTGATGGAGGTCTATGCCGCACGGGAGGACCCGATGCCCGGGGTCTCCTCCCAGCTCGTCGCGGACGCCCTGCGCGAGCTCCGTCCCGACGCCGACGTCTCGGTCGTCTCCTCCTGGTCGGCCGTGGCCGGCCACGTGGCGGGGCTGGTCCGCGCCGACGACCTCGTCCTCACCGTGGGTGCCGGGGACGTGACGATGATCGGGCCCGAGATCCTGCGCGCCCTCGGCCAGGCATGAGCCAGCACCCCCGCTCCTCGGGTCACCGGACCGCCACGCGCACCGGGCTCGCGTCGTCCCGAGCCAGGTTCCAGCGTCGCGCCCACGAAGTGCGACAGCGTCCCCTCCGGCTCCTCGGGTATGCCGCGGCGGCCGTCGTCGTGATCGGTCTGCTCGGGTGGGTGGTCGGTTTCAGCCCGGTCCTGTCGGTGCGCACCGTCGAGGTCGTGGGGGTCCCCGAGTCGGAGGTCGCCGCCATCCGCACGCTGGCGAAGGTGCCGGTGGGCCAGCCCCTGGCACGGGTCGACAGCGCCGCCGTCGCGGCGCGGGTGGCGGAGCGGGCCACCGTCGCCGATGTGTCGATCGAGCGTTCCTGGCCCAGCACGCTGGTCATCCACGCGAGTCCCCGCCAGCCCTTCCTGGTGGTCAAGAACCCTCAAGGTCAACTACAGGTTGTGGATGAGACGGGGGTCGCGTACGCCCACGTCACCAAGGCTCCGGCCGGGGTGCCGACGGTGAATGCCGCGACCCAGGCCGCCCTGTCGCACGACGCCCTCGCGGCGGCCGTCAGCGTGGTGAAGGTGCTGCCCGCGACGACGCAGAAGCGGGTCAGCAACGTGACGGTCAGCAGCGCGAACCTGGTCACGCTGAAGATCGGGCGCACCTCGATCGTCTGGGGCGGGGTGAACGAGCCCGAGCGCAAGCTGGCCATCATGACGGCGTTGCTCAAGGGCAACCCGAAGCTCATCGACGTCAGCGCTCCGAGCACGCCCGTGACCCGCTGAGGGGCCAGTGGGGGAGGGCGTCAACCAGGCCCGGCTCGGCGTGTCAGAATGGTGCGAATGAGGCTGGTGTGACGGGTGTGACGACCAGTCCGGACCGCGTCGGAAGAAACCGCGAAATCGGGTGAATCCGTGCTGCGACACGCGGTCGACCTTGTTGCCTGCACCCCATGCGGCGCATAGCGTCGGCGGCGTCGAATGGTGGGCCCGACCTCAACGCAAGGTAACCCTCAACTAGACGTCGAGGCAACGCGACCCGCCCACGACTGCACGATCTCGCACCACCGCCGCACTGTTCCACCCCATCGCTCCACCACCAGCCCCACCACTAGCCCCACCACCAGCCCCACCACGGACTTCGTCCGCAGGGACGACCACCACCAGCACCGCATTCAGGAAGGCCCACCGCCGTGGCAGCACCGCAGAACTACCTGGCCGTCATCAAGGTCGTCGGCATCGGCGGTGGTGGCGTCAACGCCATCAACCGCATGATCGAGGTCGGCCTGAAGGGCGTCGAATTCATCGCCATCAACACCGACGCGCAGGCGCTGTTGATGAGTGACGCGGACGTCAAGCTCGACGTGGGTCGCGAGCTCACCCGTGGCCTCGGTGCCGGTGCCGACCCCGAGGTCGGCAAGAAGGCCGCCGAGGACCACGCGGAGGAGATCGAGGAGGTGCTCAAGGGCGCCGACATGGTCTTCGTCACCGCCGGTGAGGGTGGTGGCACGGGCACCGGTGGTGCGCCCGTCGTCGCCAAGATCGCCAAGGGTCTGGGCGCCCTGACGATCGGTGTCGTCACGCGACCGTTCACCTTCGAGGGTCGTCGGCGGGCCAACCAGGCCGAGACCGGCATCGCGAACCTGCGCGAGGAGGTCGACACCCTCATCGTCATCCCCAACGACCGACTGCTGTCGATCAGCGACCGCACGGTCAGCATGCTCGACGCCTTCCGCTCCGCCGACCAGGTCCTGCTCTCGGGTGTCCAGGGCATCACCGACCTGATCACGACGCCGGGCCTGATCAACCTCGACTTCGCCGACGTCAAGTCGGTCATGCAGGGAGCCGGGTCGGCCCTCATGGGCATCGGCTCGTCCCGCGGTGACGACCGGGCGGTCCAGGCCGCCGAGCTCGCCATCTCGAGCCCGCTGCTCGAGGCGAGCATCGACGGCGCCCACGGCGTCCTGCTCTCGATCCAGGGTGGCAGCGACCTCGGTCTGTTCGAGATCAACGAGGCGGCCCGACTGGTGCAGGAGGCCGCCCACCCCGAGGCCAACATCATCTTCGGTGCGGTCATCGACGACGCCCTCGGTGACGAGGTGCGCGTGACCGTGATCGCCGCCGGCTTCGACGGCGGCGCCCCGCTCAAGCGCGAGAACGACCGCGCCATCGGCCAGATCCAGGGCTCGCAGCGCGCCGCCCAGGAGACCGCCGGCCATTCCGCGGCGGCCGCAGCGGCTGCCGCGCCTGCCCCCCAAGCTGCCCAGGCTGCCCCCCAGCCTGCCGCCCCGGCCCGCGCGGTCGAGGACGGCCCGGTGACGACGTCTCAGCCCAACGGGGTCGAGCCGGTGGCACCGCGCGAGCCCGCCGGTCGACCGCCGCGGACCGTCACCTTCGACGAGGGCGACGACCTCGACGTCCCCGACTTCTTGAAGTGAGCAGAGCCTGAAGTAGTCAGGCACCATTCTCGCCGACAGGGGCGCCGGACCGAGCTGGTCCGGCGCCCCTGTCGTAGGTTGGGCCGGTGTTCTACTGGCGCCAGCAGACTGGTCGTGTGTCGTGGGCCTTCACCGACCGTGAGGGTGGCCGCAGCGCCGGCGACTTCGACTCCCTCAACCTCGGCGGCCACGTGGGTGACGACGCGGCGGCGGTGGAGGCCAACCGAGCTGCGGTGGCCACGGCGACCGGCGTGCGACGCGACCACCTGCTCTTCATGCACCAGTGTCACGGGGCGGACGTCGTCGTGGCCGACGGACCATGGGACGCCGGTGGTCCGCCTCCCGCCGACGGGGTGGTCACCGCCACGGCCGGGCTGGCCCTGGCCGTGCTGGTCGCCGACTGCACCCCTGTCCTGCTCGCCGACGTCGACGCCGGAGTCGTCGGTGCGGTGCACGCGGGTCGCCCGGGGATGACGGCGGGGATCGTCGACGTCGCGGTCGAGCGCATGCGTGGGCTCGGCGCCCGAGCCCTGAGTGCCGTCGTCGGGCCGTCCATCTGCGCCCGCTGCTACGAGGTGCCGGAAGAGCTGCGGGCAGCGGCCACGGCCGTGGCGCCGGAGGCCTCGGCGCGCTCGTGGTCGGGCACGCCCGCGATCGACGTGGCCGCAGGGGTGGTCGCCCAGCTTGTCGCGAACAACGTTGCGGTGCAATGGGTTCCGGGATGTGCACGCGAGGACCAGAGGCTGTTCTCCTATCGTCGCGAAGGTCGCACGGGACGGTACGCCGGTGTCGTCGTGGCTGGTGCGCGGTGAGCTCGGACGCGGGTCGCCGCGCCGAGCTCGAGCGCAACCTCGCCACCGTGCACGCCCGCATCAAGGCCGCCTGCGACCTCGCGGGACGCGACCCCGCCGAGGTGTCGCTGGTCGCCGTGACCAAGTTCTTCCCGGCCCGCGACGCAGACCTCCTCGCCGAGCTCGGGGTCACCGCGATCGGCGAGAACCGTGACCAGGAGGCCTCGGCCAAGGTCGCCGAGCTGCGACGACGGGCCGACCTCGAGGTGCACTTCATCGGTCAGCTCCAGACCAACAAGGCGACCTCGGTCGTGTCGTATGCCGATGTCGTCGAGTCGGTCGACCGCCCCAAGCTCGTCGCGGCCCTCGACCGCGCCGCGGCGTCGCGAGGGGTCCGGCCTGCCGTCCTGGTGCAGGTCTCGCTCGACGAACCACCCGAGCGGGGTGGGGTCGAGCCCGGGGGAGCGTTGGCCCTCGCCGACCAGGTGGCCGCCTGCGAGCACCTCGAGCTGCGGGGGGTGATGGCGGTGGCACCCCTCGGGGGTGACCCCGACGCGGCCTTCGCCCGCCTCGCCGAGGTGGCCCGCGGCATACGAGAGGCGTATCCCGAGGCGACGTGGGTCTCGGCGGGCATGAGTGGCGACCTCGAGGCGGCAGTCGCGCACGGCGCGACACACCTGCGTGTCGGAAGCGCAATCCTCGGTTCTCGCCAGTCACACCGGTAACTTCAGTCCCGACGAAGGTGACCTCGCGGATCGATGTCCGTCGCACGGGGAAACGCTGACAACGGTAGGCACGCAAACCAAAGGGAGCTCGCACATGGCTGGGGCGCTGCGCAAGACGATGGTGTACCTCGGGCTCGCCGAGGATGACGAGCGCTATGACGGGTACGACGAGTACGACTACGACGAGCCTGCCCGGCAGGAGGCACCGGCCGAGCGCTCGGCCGCCGTCACGCCGCTGCCGCAGCGCACGCCCGTGGCCAGGGTCGTCCGCGATGTCGAGGTGGGTGCCCTGAACCGCATCACCACCATCCACCCGCGCACCTACAACGAGGCCAAGAACATCGGCGAGAGCTTCCGTGACGGCACCCCCGTCATCATGAACCTCTCCGACATGGACGACTCCGACGCCAAGCGCCTCGTCGACTTCGCCGCGGGTCTCGTGTTCGGTCTGCATGGCCAGATCGAGCGGGTCACCTCGAAGGTCTTCCTGCTGTCGCCGGCCCACGTCGAGGTCTCGGCCGAGGAGGGCCCGGCGGCTCCCACGGCCGCGCGCGGCCTGTTCAACCAGAGCTGACCCGCACCGCCCGCGCCCAGCCCGCCATGACAGGGTGAACCCATGCAGCTGCTGGGTGACAACATCATCGCGAGCGTCCTTCGCTTCGCCGTCTTCCTCTTCTTCGTCATCCTGCTCGGGCGCCTGGTTCTTGACTGGGTGCAGGCGTTCGCCCGTGACTGGCGGCCGCGTGGCCCGCTGCTGGTCGTCGCGGAGTTCATCTACACGATCACGGACCCGCCCCTCAAGGCGCTGCGCCGGGTCATCCCGCCCCTGACCCTCGGCACCCTTCGGCTGGACCTGGCCTTCCTCGTCCTGATGGTCGGGACCTCTCTGCTGATGACCATCCTCTAGTCGTCGCCGAATCCTCTAGGCTGGCCCCTGACCCAGACTCTGGGATGCTTGACGCGCACCGCTGTTCCGGTGTGCTGCTGTTCGACCCGCACTGTTGCTTGACCTGCTCTGCTCATGCCAGCCAACCGAGGTGACTACATGACGCTCACGCCTGAGGACGTCCTCAACAAGAACTTCACGCCGACGCAGTTCCGGCGTGGTTACGACGAGCGCGAGGTGGACGACTTCCTCGACGAGGTGGTCGCCGAGATGCGCCGCATCGTCAAGGAGGGCGACGACCTCCGAGACCAGCTCAACGACTGCCGCCAGACCAAGGGCATGCCCACCGTCGCCAAGGCCGACCCGAACGCCGCCGCCACCAAGGCCGCGGACGCGAAGGCGGCCGAGGAGGCCGAGGCCAAGGCGAACCGCGAGGCGCAGGACCGGCTCGCCGCGATCGCCGCCAAGGCCGAGGAGGCCGAGAAGGCAGCCCAGGCGCGTATCGCCGCGGCCACCGCGAAGGCGGAGGAGGCCGAGAAGATCGCGCAGGCGCGCGCCGACGAGGCAGAGCAGGCCGCCCAGGGCCGGATCTCCGACACGGAGAAGGGTGCGCAGGAGCGCGCCAAGGCCGTGGAGGCCCGCGCCAAGGAGGCCGAGGAGCGCGCCGCAGCCGCGGAGCAGCGCCTCACCGAGGCCCAGCAGCAGGCCGAGGAGGTGCAGCGTCAGGCCGAGGAGGCCCAGCGCCAGGCTGACGAGGCCCGCCAGCAGGCCGAGGAGGCCCAGCGGGTCAGCGCCGAGCAGGTCGCGGCAGCTCAGGCCGCCCAGCAGGAGGCGGAGCAGGCAGCAGCGCAGGCAGCAGCGCAGGCGGAGCAGGCAGCAGCGCAAGCGGCCCAGCAGGCAACGCAGGCGGCCCAGCAGGCATCGCAGGAGCAGGCGGCCCCGGTCGAGCAGAGCGCCCCCGTGGCCCTCGGCGCGGCTGCGGCCGGCGGGGGCGCCAGTGCGGCGGCCCTGCTCGAGATGGCCCAGCGACTGCACGACGAGCACGTCGGCCAGGGTGAGTCCACCCGTGACCGGCTCATCTCCGAGGCCCAGGCACGGCACGACGAGCTGGTCGGCGAGGGGCAGAACAAGCACGACGAGCTCCTCTCGGTCGGTCAGAACCGTCACGACGAGCTGCTCGCCACCGCGCAGAACCGTCACGACGAGCTCGTCAGCGAGGCCACGACCAAGCACGAGCAGATGATCACCGAGGCGCGCGAGCGGTCGACGGGGATGGTCCACGAGGCGCAGCAGAAGAAGGCGCAGATCCTCGAGGAGCTCTCCCGCGAGCGCAACCTGCTCGAGAAGAAGATCGACGAGCTGCGCACCTTCGAGCGCGACTACCGCGCGCGGCTCAAGCACTACATCGAGGAGCAGCTCGCGGACCTCGAGCAGACCGGTGTGGAGCCCGCGGAGGCCGGCGACGACGAGTCGCAGGGCGACGAGGAGCAGCACTCCGACCAGCAGTAGTCAGCCGGTCGGTCACTGGCAGCAGGGCCTGACCAAGGGCGCTCACCGCATCGCGGTGGGCGCCCTTCGTCGTCCATCGGCCCCGCCGCTGCAACGGATTCGGCACCAATCGCGTTTTGGCGTTGAGTACGCAGCGTCCAGCGCTTATCCTCACCGCACCTGTGAGCGCTCGTCTAGGAGCGCCATGCGACCGAGGGGCCGGGCACATCATGGTTCAAAAGGCGAGAGCCGCAACGAAGTCTGCACCAGCCAGCAAGGCTTCCAGCGCCACCAGGACCACCCCCGCGAAGAAGGCTGCGCCGGCGAAGAAGGCTGCGCCGGCGAAGAAGGCGGCACCGGCGAAGAAGGCCGCACCGGCGAAGACGGCCGCACCGGCCAAGAAGGCCGCACCCGTGAAGAAGGCCGCACCAGTCAAGAAGGCCGCGCCCGCGAAGAAGGCCGCGCCCGCGAAGACGGCCGCGCCCGCGAAGACGGCCGCGCCGGCGAAGAAGGCCGCGCCGGCGAAGAAGGCCGCGCCGGCGAAGAAGGCCGCACCGGCGAAGAAGGCCGCGCCCGCGAAGAAGGCCGCGCCGGCGAAGAAGGCCGCACCCGCGAAGAAGGCCGCCCCCGCGAAGAAGGCGGCACCCGCGAAGAACGCCGCCCCCGCCAGGAAGGCCGCACCGGCCAAGAAGGCCGCGCCGGTGAAGCGGACCAGCGCAGCCACCAAGGCCGCGCCGCGCTCGCTGCGCGTCCGTGACGACGAGTCGCCCTGGACCGCCAAGGAGCTGCGTGAGATCCGCACCGAGATCGAGGCGGACGTCGCGCACCTGCGCCAGGAGATCACCGTGGCCGAGGCCGACCTGGTCGGCCTGATGCGCGACGCCGGTGACGGCGCCGGCGACGACCAGGCGGACGCCGGGGCCAAGACCTTCGAGCGCGAGCAGGAGATCTCGCTGGCCAACAACGCCCGCGAGATGCTCGACCAGAACCTCCACGCCATCGAGCGCCTGGACGACGGCAGCTACGGGATCTGCGAGTCCTGCGGCAACCCCATCGGCAAACTTCGCCTTCAGGCCGCTCCTCGTGCGACCCTATGCGTGACATGCAAGACGAAGCAGGAGCGCCGCTGATCGCGGCCGACGAATCCCCCTCCACCCCTCAACACCCCACCGACCGCCGCGGCCTCTTCGCCCTGCTCGTGGGCTCGGCCGTCGTGGCCTACGCCCTCGACCAGGTCACGAAGGCCTGGGCACTGTCCGCCCTCGACGTCGGGTCGCCCGTCAACGTGGTCGGCGAGCTGATCCGGCTCAACCTGATCCGCAACGCCGGCGCCGCCTTCTCGATCGGTGACAACGCCACCTGGGTGCTGACCCTGATCGCCTTCGGCGTGCTCGTGGTCATCGTCCGCACAGCCCGCAGGATCGGCAGTCGCGGGTGGGCCTGGGCGCTCGGCCTGCTGCTCGGCGGCTCGCTGGGCAACCTCACCGACCGGATGACCCGTGAGCCGGGCCCCGGTCGGGGCCACGTCGTGGACTTCATCGACTACTTCGGCTTGTTCATCGGCAACGTCGCCGACATCGCCATCGTCGGCGCCGCCTTGCTGATCGGGCTGCTGGCCCTGCGCGGCATCGGTGTCGACGGCCGGCGCCCCCACCACGGACGACACGAGGCCGCAGAATGAGCGATTCCCTGACCGACGCCAGGACCCTGTTCGTCCCCGACGGCCTCGAGGGGGAGCGGGTCGACGCTGCCTTGGCCCGCCTGTTCGGGGTCTCGCGCACGAAGGCCGCCGACCTGGCCTCCGCGGGCGACGTGCAGGTCAACCACAAGCAGGCCGGCAAGTCCGACCGGGTCAGTGCCGGCGACCTCCTCGAGGTCGCGCTGCCGGCCAGCGAGCAGAGCCCGACCCTCAAGGTGATCGCCGAGCCCGTGCCGGGGATGAGCATCATCCACGACGACGACGACCTCGTCGTCGTCGACAAGCCCGTCGGGGTCGCGGCCCACCCCAGCGTCGGCTGGACCGGCCCCACCGTCGTGGGCGGCCTTGCTGCCGCGGGCTACCGGATCGCGACGAGTGGTGCGAGCGAGCGGCAGGGCATCGTGTCCCGGCTCGACGTCGGCACGAGCGGGCTCATGGTGGTCGCGAAGTCCGAGTACGCCTACAGCGTCCTCAAGCAGGCGTTCCGCAGCCGCTCGGTCGACAAGAAGTACCACGCGCTGGTGCAGGGCCTGCCGGACCCGGTGGTCGGCACCATCGACGCCCCCATCGGTCGGCACCCCAACCACGACTACAAGTTCGCGGTCATGGAGAAGGGCAAGCCGAGCGTCACGCACTACGAGGTGATCGAGGCCTTCCGGGCGGTCTCCCTGCTCGACATCCACCTCGAGACCGGCCGCACCCACCAGATCCGGGTGCACTTCTCGGCGCTGCACCACCCGTGCGCCGGTGACCTCACCTACGGCGCGGACCCGAAGCTGGCAGCCCGGCTGGGCCTGGACCGGCAGTGGCTGCACGCCGTGGGCCTCGGGTTCGACCACCCGGGCACGGGCAAGTACGTCACCTTCGAGAGCCCCTACCCGCCCGACCTCGCGCAGGCGCTCGACCGCCTCTGAGCGGCCCGCGCGAGCCGTGGGGTATGCCGCGAAGCCGACTTCGCGGCATACCACCCACCTCATCCGTCACAGGCAGGCGCGTCCCTTAGGTCTCGTCGGACCCCCGACCTAAGATCACTTCTGATGTCCCCCCAGATCGCCTCAGGCACCTCCACAAGCGACTCGTTCGTCCACCTCCACGTGCACACCGAGTACTCCATGCTCGACGGGGCGGCGCGGATCGGTGACCTGTTCACCAAGGCCGCCGAGATGGGCATGCCCGCGCTGGCGACGACCGACCACGGCTACGTCTTCGGTGCCTACGAGTTCTGGAAGAAGGCCCAGGGCACGGGGGTCAAGCCGATCATCGGGGTCGAGGCCTACGTCACGCCCGGCACCCACCGCACCGACAAGACGAGGGTCAAGTGGGGTGAGGACCACCAGTCCGGCGACGACGTCTCCGGGTCCGGCGCCTACACCCACATGACCCTCCTGGCCCGCAACAACAACGGCCTGCACAACCTCTTCCGGCTCGACTCACAGGCCAGCCTCGACCAGGTCTACGCCAAGTGGCCGCGGATCGACCGCGAGCTGCTCGGCCAGTACGGCCAGGGGCTCATCGCGACCACCGGGTGTCCCTCGGGCGAGGTGCAGACCCGGCTGCGGCTCGGCCAGTACCGCGAGGCGCTGCAAGCCGCCTCCGACTTCCGCGACATCTTCGGCAAGGACTACTACTTCGCCGAGCTGATGGACCACGGCCTCGACATCGAGCGCCGCGTCCAGAAGGACCTGCTCCGCCTGGCCCGCGAGCTCGGGCTGCCGCTGGTGGCCACCAACGACCTGCACTACACGACGCAGGAGGACGCCAAGGCGCACTCCGCCCTGCTCTGCGTGCAGTCCGGCTCGACCCTGATGGACCCCAACCGGTTCAAGTTCGACGCCGACGACTTCTACCTCAAGAGCCCGGCCGAGATGCGCCACACCTGGCGCGAGCTGCCCGAGGCGTGCGACAACACCCTGCTCATCGCCGAGATGTGCGACATCTCGTTCACCGAGGACGAGGGCCGCTACATGCCGCGGTTCCCCTGCCCCCCGGGCGAGAACGAAGAGTCGTGGTTCATCAAGGAGGTCCAGCGCGGGCTGGTCGAGCGGTTCCCCGGCGGGATCCCCGACTACGCCACCAAGCAGGCCGCCTTCGAGACCGACGTCATCGTCTCCAAGGGCTATGCCGGCTACTTCCTCGTCGTCGCCGACTTCATCAACTGGGCCAAGGCCAACGGCATCCGGGTCGGCCCCGGTCGTGGGTCCGGTGCGGGGTCGATGTGCGCCTACGCCATGAAGATCACCGACCTCGACCCGATCCCACATGGCCTGATCTTCGAGCGGTTCCTCAACCCCGAGCGACCGTCGCTGCCCGACTTCGACGTCGACTTCGACGAGCGCCGTCGCGGTGAGGTCATCAAGTACGTCACCGACAAGTACGGCGCCGACCGCGTCGCCCAGATCGTCACCTACGGCACCATCAAGGCCAAGCAGGCCGTCAAGGACGCCGCCCGGGTCATGGGCCACCCCTTCGTGGTGGGCGAGCAGCTCACCAAGGCGATGCCCCCTGACGTCATGGGCAAGGGCGTGCCGCTGGCCGAGATCTACAACACGGAGCACAAGCGCTACAACGAGGGCGGCGACTTCCGCGCCCTGGTCGAGACCGAGCCGCACTTCAAGGAGATCGTCGACACCGCGCTCGGCCTCGAGGGGCTCAAGCGGCAGTGGGGTGTGCACGCCGCTGGCGTCATCATGTCGAGCGAGCCGCTCATCGACGTCATCCCGATCATGCGACGGCTGCAGGACGGCCAGGTCATCACCCAGTTCGACTACCCGAGCTGTGAGGCACTCGGGCTGGTCAAGATGGACTTCCTGGGGCTGCGCAACCTCACCATCCTCGACGACGCCATCGACAACGTGAAGGCCAACCGCGGCGAGGACATCGACCTCGACGCGCTGTCCAAGGACATGACCGACAAGGCGACCTTCGACCTCCTCGCGCGCGGCGACACCCTGGGCGTCTTCCAGCTCGACGGTGGTGGCATGCGCACCCTGCTCAAGCTCATGCAGCCCGACAACTTCGAGGACATCTCCGCCGCCCTCGCGCTCTACCGGCCCGGGCCGATGGGCGTCAACGCCCACACCAACTTCGCGCTGCGCAAGAACGGCAAGCAGGAGCTCACCCCCCTCGACCCGCAGCTGGCTGGCAAGCTCCAGCAGGAGATGGTGGACGCCCTCCTGCCGATCCTCGGCACCACGCACGGCCTGGTGATCTACCAGGAGCAGGTCATGGAGATCGCCCAGAAGCTCGCCGGCTACACCCTCGGCAACGCCGACCTGCTGCGCCGGGCCATGGGCAAGAAGAAGAAGGAGGTCCTCGACGCCGAGTACGTCCCCTTCTCCCAGGGCATGAAGGCCAAGGGCTTCAACGAGGCGTCGATCGCGGCCCTGTGGGGCGTGCTCGTCCCGTTCTCCGACTACGCCTTCAACAAGGCGCACACCGCTGCCTACGGCCTGGTGTCCTACTGGACCGGCTACCTCAAGGCCAACTACCCCGCCGAGTACATGGCCGCCCTGCTGACCAGCGTCGGCGACGACAAGGACAAGTCCGCCCTCTACCTGGGCGAGTGCCGGCGGATGGGCATCAAGGTGCTCCCTCCGGACGTCAACGACTCGGTGGCCCGGTTCGCGGCGGTCGGCACCGACATCCGGTTCGGCATGCAGGCGATCCGCAACGTCGGCCACAACGTCGTCGAGGCGATCGTGGCAGCACGCGAGGACAAGGGCCGGTTCACGTCCTTCAAGGACTTCCTGTCCAAGTGCCCAGCGGTGGTCTGCAACAAGCGCACCATCGAGTCACTGATCAAGGCCGGTGCCTTCGACGGGCTGCAGGAGTCGCGCCAGGGCCTCTACCGCGTCCACGAGGACTTCGTCGACAACTTCGTCGACATCAAGCGGCAGGAGGCGATCGGCCAGGACTCGTTGTTCGGCTCGTTCGGTGACGACGCGGCTGGTGAGTCGGTCGACTTCTCGGTGCTCCCGACCATCCCCGGGGTCGAGTGGGACAAGAAGACGCTGCTGCAGTTCGAGCGCGAGATGTTGGGGCTCTACGTCTCCGACCACCCGCTGTTCGGCATCGAGCACGTGCTCAGCTCGCACGCCGACACCTCGATCGCGAGCCTGATGGGCGAGGACGGCAAACCCGAAGGGGCCAACGTCACCATCGCCGGGCTGATCACCGGGCTCCAGGTCAAGCGCACCAAGAAGGGCGACCTCTGGGCGATCGTGACCGTCGAGGACCTCGAGGGCGCCATCGAGTGCCTGTTCTTCCCCAGCGCCTACCTCACCGTGCAGCACGCACTGACCCATGACGCGGTCGTCGTGGTGAAGGGGCGGGTCAACCGGCGCGACGACACCCCCACGATCTTCGCGTCCGACCTGACCCTGCCCGACATCTCCGAGGGTCCTCGGGGCCCGGTCGTCGTCACCATCGACACCAACCGCGCCACCCAGACCAAGGTCGAGGAGCTCAAGTCGGTGCTCTCCTCGCACCCCGGCTCGACCGAGGTGCACGTGCGGCTGAGCCAGCCCGGCCGGTCGGTGCTGATGAAGCTCGAGGACTCCTACCGGGTCAACGCGACGGAGGCGCTCTTCGGCGACCTCAAGGTGATCCTCGGCCCGCGCTGCCTCGCGGGCTGAGCCACCACGTAGGGTGCGAGCGTGAGCACGCCTGAGGCAACCCTGCCGACCCCGCCACTCGCCGAGCGTCGCGAGACCGTGCGCGAGCACCACGGTGACGTGGTCGTCGACCCCTTCGAGTGGCTGCGCGACAAGGAGGACCCGGCGGTGCGGGCCCACCTCGAGGCCGAGAACGCCTACGCCGAGGCCGTGACGGCCGACCTGCAGCCGCTGCGGGACGCGATCTTCGAGGAGATCCGTTCGCGCACCCAGGAGACCGACCTGTCGGTACCGGTGGCGAGCGGGGCGTGGTGGTACTACTCCCGCAGCTTCGAGGGAGCGCAGTACTCGGTCGAGTGCCGCACTCCACGGGTCGAGGGCGCGCCGCGGCCGATGCCGGCGGCCGACGTGGTGGTCGAGGGCGAGCAGGTCCTCCTCGACGGCAACGTGGAGGCCGAGGGCCACGAGTTCTTCGCGCTGGGAGCCCTGACCGTGAGCCCTGACCACCAGCAGCTCGCGTATGCCGTGGACACCGAGGGTGACGAACGATTCTCCTTGCGGGTCAAGGACCTTCGCACCGGCGAGGTCATCGACACCGCGGTCGACCAGGTCGGCTACGGCTGCGTGTTCTCCCTTGATGGGAAGCACGTCTTCTACACGCGGGTCGACGAGACCTGGCGCCCCCACCAGGTCTGGCGCCACCAGGTCGGGACCTCCGTGGAGGGCGACGTGCTCGTCCACCAGGAGGACGACGAGCGCTTCTGGATGGGCGTCGGGTCCTCCCGAGACGACCGCTGGGTCATGATCGGCCTCGGGTCGAAGACGACCTCGGAGGTCCGCATCCTCGACGCCGCCGACCCGACCGGCGAGTTCCGGGTCGTGGCACCGCGGCGCGAAGGAGTCGAGTACGACGTCGAGCCGGCCGGCGACCGTCTCCTCATCGTGCACAACGCAGACTCGCTCGACTCCGACCTCGCCTGGGCTCCGATCGACGCCACCTCGGCCGACCAGTGGCAGACGATGATGCGGTCCCAGCCAGGGGAGCGGTTCCAAGGCATCGACGCCTTCGACGACGTCGCGGTCCTGTCCCTGCGCCGCGACGGGCTCACCGCCCTGCGGGTCCTGGCCCGCGACGCGTCAGAGGGCTCGGGATTCGGTGGGCACCACGACCTCGAGTTCGACGAGCCGGTCTACTCGGTCGGCCTCGGCGACAACCCGGAGACCGCCACGACCCGGCTCCAGGTCGTCTTCGAGTCGATGGTGACGCCGAAGACGGTCTTCGACTACGACGTGGCCACCCGCGACTTCGAGCTGCTCAAGCGCCAGCCGGTGCTCGGCGGCTACGACCCGTCGCAGTACCAGCAGCGCCGGGAGTGGGCGACCGCTGCCGACGGCACCCGGATCCCGCTGTCGCTGGTCTTTCCGGCCGGCTCGGAGCCGGACGGCAGCCACCCGGGTCTGCTCAGCGCCTACGGCTCCTACGAGATCTCGTCCGACCCCTACTTCTCGGTGGCCAGGCTGTCGCTGCTCGAGCGGGGTTTCGTCTACGCCATCGCGCACGTCCGTGGCGGGGGCGAGCTGGGGCGGTCCTGGTACGACCAGGGCAAGCTCAAGGCGAAGCAGAACACCTTCACCGACTTCGTCACCTGCGCGGCGCACCTCGTCGACAGCGGCTGGGTCGCGCCGGATCGTCTTGTGGCAGAAGGGGGTTCGGCTGGTGGCCTGCTCATCGGCGCTGCCGTCAACCTCGCGCCCGAACGCTTCCGTGCGGTCCACGCCGCGGTGCCCTTCGTCGACGCCCTCACCACCATCCTCGACCCGACGCTGCCGCTGACCGTCGTCGAGTGGGAGGAGTGGGGCAACCCGCTGGCCGATCCCGAGGTCTATGCCTACATGAAGGCCTACTCGCCGTACGAGAACGTGCGCGACGCGGCATACCCGGCAGTGTTGGCGACGACGTCGCTGAACGACACCCGGGTGTTCTTCACCGAGCCCGCCAAGTGGGTCGCGCGGCTGCGCGAGCACACCGCGAGCGACCCCGCCGCCCGGCCCGTCCTGCTGCGCACCGAGATGGTCGCTGGTCACGGCGGCAAGAGCGGCCGTTACGACGCGTGGCGCCAGGTGGCCTGGGAGTGGGCCTTCCTCGTCGACCAGGCGCAGGCCGGGCAGAAGATCTCTCACGATTGAGTGCGGTTTGACCGTGTTCTACCCGGGGTCGGGGCCATACCCTTTCGGATAGGGCGAACCGCTGGTGGCACGTGGAGCGGCGCGAGCGGCGGACAGAGGCGGACTGCGTGGGTGAGGGCCGGACGCGAGAGGCGAGGCGCCTCGCTGCGCACAGCGACTGGGCGGCCACGCCGCTCGGTCCGCGGGAGCAGTGGCCGACCCAGCTCGAGGCCGCGTGGGAGATCGCACTCGAGTGCCCCCTGCCGGTGGCCCTGTTGTGCGGTGCCGACTTCACGATGCTCTACAACGACGCGTTCCGGGAGCTGCTGGGGACGAAGCACCCGTCGGCGTTCGGCCAGTCGGCCCGCAAGGTCGTCGCCGAGGTCTGGGACGACCCCAAGGTCGGGCCCCTTCTCGAGCGGGCCTTCAGCGAGGCCGAGTCCTTCCTCGACGATGGGGTCGAGCTGCGGCTCGACCGCGGGCGTGGTGCGTGGCCGGGCACCAGGGCGGGAGCCCTCGGTGCCGCCGACAGCAGCGACGTCGGCTACTACCTGAGGAGCGGGTCGCCGGTCCTGGGATCCGATGGTGAGGTCCTCGCGGTGCTGCACGTCATCGTCGAGACCACGAATGCGATCGGCCGCGCCCGCGCCGTCGCCAAGCTCGCGGCGCTCCTGGCCGTGGCGGTCACGGTCGACGACGTGTGCAAGGTGGTGCTGCGCCAGGCCATGGTGGCCTTCGACGGTCTGTCGGTCTCGATCTGCCTGCCGTCGCCGTCGCCGTCGTCGTGGCGGATGGCCCGGCGGCACCGCATCGAACAGCTGTCCCCGGACGAGGAGCGGCTGCCCCTGATCTGGTCCGAGCTCGGGGAGGACATGGCTGCCCTCATCGCCCAGGCCATCGCCCGGGGCGAGCCGTACCTGTCGGACAACGGCGAGATCGTGGCTGTCCCGTTCCGCACCGGCAGGAGCCAGGCCGCCCTCGTGATCCAGCGTGAGGCGGCGCCGCTGCCGCACGACGTGGTGGCGGTGCTCGTGCCGTTCCGCGAGCTGGTCGGCGATGCGCTCGGTCGCGCTGTCGTCTACGACGCGGAGCGCACGACGGCCGAGCTGTTGCAGCGGACCCTGCTCCCGCCGAACCTCCCGCAGTCGGACGCCATCAGCATCGCCGCCCGCTACGAGCCGGTCTCCGAGGGGACCGTGGCCGGAGGCGACTTCTACGACTCGTTCTTCCTCCCAGACGGCCGGTTGGCGATCGTCATCGGGGATGTCGTCGGCCGTGGGGTGATGGCCGCGACGGTGATGGGACAGGTGCGGGCCGCGGTCCGCGGCGCTGCGCTGACCAACAGCGACCCGGCGTCGGTGATGGCCGCCCTCGACCGGGTGGTTTCGGACCTCGACGCCCTGTGGCCGGCGTCCATGCCGCTGGGCAGCCCCCGCGCCCGACCGGGCATGGCGTTCGGTGGCGAGCTCTTCGTGACGATGCTCTACGGCGCGGTCGACCCCGGCACGGGCGAGGTGGTGCTGGCCAGCGCCGGTCACCCGCTGCCGGCACTGCTCTTCGGGCGGGCCTCGCGGCAGGACGGCCGCCCGCGCGGGACGCTGGTCGAGATGCCGGTCGGTCCGCCGCTCGGGATCGAGGGCGTGCGACCGGCCCACCACCTGACCCTGGGGATCGGCGACATGCTCGTCGGGTTCACCGACGGCTTGCTCGAACGCCGGGGCGAGGCGTTTGACCAGGGCGAGGACCGTCTGCTCGCCGTGCTGGCCGACCTCCCGCCCGGCAGTCCCCGGAGCGTGGCGCACCACATCATGGACGCCATGGTGCAGGCCTCCGGGCAGGAGGACGACTGTGCGGTGATCGCGGTCGGTCGCTCGCCGGAGGGACACCGCAGGTCCGCGATCGTCGTGCCCCCGATGCCCGAGTCGGTGCGCGCCGCTCGCGACTGGGCACGTGAGCAGCTGACCGACTGGGAGGTCGGCGACGGCGACCAGCACACCATCGTGACCGGGATCTCCGAGCTGATCACGAACGCCGTGCTCCACGCCGGCACCGAGTCGCACCTCACCATGGACCTCGACACGGGGATCGTGGCAGTCACCGTGGCAGACAGCGGCAACCGCGGGGAGCCGCTGCTCACCGGCGCCGACACCATGGCGGTCCGGGGACGCGGGCTGTCCCTCGTGAAGGCCATCGCCGACGCGTTCGGGGCGCACCGCACGTCGGCGGGCGCGACGGTGTGGTTCGAGGTGGCGGTGGAGCTCGTCGAGAGCAGCGCGGCGACCGGCGGATGGACGACCTGAACCCGCTGACCTGCGCAGATCGGCGTCCGGTCGACGGCTGGTGCCCGACTCGCCCCGCTTCGTCCCGGACTGTCCGGTCAGCCGTTCGGCCAGTGGTCCCTGACCAACGAATGAGACGGCATGCTGCGGCGCGCCACCACCACCTGGCGTCCGGCATCGTTCATGCTGCGCGTCAGAAGACGGCAAGGTCGCCGATCGGCTCCACGAACGATCGGCCTGGGCACAGAAGGGCCGGATGGACATGTGGCAGCAGCTGCTCGATCGCTTCGTCCCCCTGATGGATGGCGACGCCTCCGCGCTCGACCAGCGTGACGGCGTGGGCGCCTCCCTCGGAATGGTCTCGACGGTCCAGGCCCGCACCGCCGACGCGTCGCGGGCCAGTGGCCGTGGCCGCTCCTCCTTCGAAGGCTCGATCAGCCCGCTGACCTCCTGACTGCACTCAGGCCGCGGTCGCGCCTGATTGCTTTTCGCCCCCCGCGCGTTGCAGGGTGGTGGGACCGTGGGCAACCAGCTGCCCACCTCCCGACGGAGAGTGCCATGGGCTTCCTCGACCGACTGCTCGGCCGCGAACCGCTCCAGACCCAGGGCGGGTATGCCGGCCAGTCGCCGTCCACGCGCCCAGCCCCCTCGCCCACCGGGCCCTCGCCCACCGGCCCGGCGTCCGAAGATGACCGCGCCATCGCGCGCTACCGCTACCTCCTGCGCACCGCGCCGCCGGAGTCGTTGGAGCAGGTGCACGCCGAGGCGTTCGCGCGCCTGACCCCAGAGCAGCGCCAGCAGGTGCTGGCCGAGCTGTCCTCGGGGCTGCCGGCCGGGGAGGCCCCGCCCACGGCTGACCCGCAGTCGATGGCCCGGGCGGCAACCCGCGCCGAGCTGCGGCAGCCGGGCTACCTCGAGCAGACCTTCAGCCGCGGCCGGTTCGGCGGCGGGATGGCCGGCGGAGGGATCGGGATGGGCGGCACGATCATGGGCTCGATGATGGGCACCATCGCCGGGGTCGTCATCGGCTCCGCCATCGCCGACTCGCTGTTCGACGGCTACGACTCCTCGCCGGAGGCCGCCGAGGCGGGCGACACCTCGGCGGCCGACGGCTCGGACACCTCTGGCTCGGACGGGTCCGGGTCGGACGGGTCCGGGTCTGACGGGTCGCAGTCCGACGGGGGAGGCGCAGGCGGCGAGGTCGCGGCCGACTCGACCGGCGACGCTGGCGCGACAGACTCCGGTTACGACTCGGGCGGGTACGACGCTGGTGGCTTCGACGCTGGTGGGTTCGACTCTGGTGGGTTCGACTCGGGTGGGTTCGGCGGCGGCGACTTCGGCGGCGGCGACATGGGCGGCTTCTGAGCACTAGCGTGGGCCGGGCAACGCCACGCATCGGTCGGTGGTGCACCTCGGAACGGGGGAGCACGTGGCACGTCCGCTGATCGGGACCAAGCTGTACGTCCCCCGGCCACGGCAGGGTCTGGTGGCCCGGCCGAGGCTGCACGACGTCCTGCGCGCGGGGGAGCAGGCGCGACTGACCCTCGTGTCCGCACCGGCTGGATTCGGCAAGACGACGCTGTTGTCCGACTGGGCGCGGCGGACGGCCACGACCGGGCGAGCGGTCGCCTGGGTGTCACTCGACTCGTCGGACAACGAGGCCGCGTCGTTCTGGAGCTATGTGGCCGCCGCGCTGCAGCGGACCGTGACCGGTCTCGATCCCGCTGCGGGGGATCGCATCGAGTCCGGGCCGATGTCGCCGGAGGCCCTGCTGACTCCCTTGCTGAACGGTCTGGGTGCTGCACCTGACGAGGTCTGGCTCGTGCTCGACGACTACCACGTCGTCGTCGATCCGGACGTCCGCGCGGGAGTGACGTTCTTCCTCGAGCACCTCCCCGAGAACGTCCACGTCCTGGTCAGCACGCGCGCCGACCCGGACCTGCCACTGCCGCGCTGGCGGGTGCGTGGCGAGCTGGTCGAGGTGCGCGCCGCCGACCTGCGCTTCACCTTGGGAGAGACGACGGACTACCTCAACGCCGTTGCGGGACTTGGCCTGGCCCACTCCGACGTCGCCTCGCTGGAGCAGCGCACCGAAGGATGGATCGCTGCGCTCCAGCTCGCAGCGGTGTCGATGCGGGGTAGGGCTGACCCGAGCGGCTTCGTCTCGCGGTTCGCCGGCACGGACCGCTACGTCGTCGACTACCTCGTCGAGGAGGTCCTCGCCCACCAGCCCGAGCACGTCCGCGACTTCCTGCTGCGGACGGCGGTGGTGGACCGCCTCACCGGTCCCCTGTGCGACGCGCTCACCGGACGCTCCGACGGCGAACGGGTCCTCGAGGTCCTCGAACGAGCCAACTTGTTCCTCGTCCCGCTCGACGACGACCGGCGGTGGTACCGCTACCACCACCTCTTCGCCGACGTCCTGAAGGCGCACCTGCTGGCCGACCACGCCGACCTGGTCCCGCTGCTGCACCGGCGGGCGAGCCACTGGTACGAGGAGCAGGACCTCGCCGACGACGCGGTCCGGCACGCGCTGGACGCGGGGGACTTCGACCGCGCGGCATACCTCATGGAACTCGCGGTGCCGGCGATCCGGCGGCACTGCCGCGAACCCCTCCTGCTCGGCTGGCTCAAGGAGCTGCCCGATGCGACAGTCCGGCGCAGTCCGGTGCTCAGCGTGTTCTACGGCTACCTCCTCATGGTCTCCGGTGACCTCGACGCGGTCGGGGAGCGATTCGACGATGCCGAGCGGTCGCTCGCGGCGGGCCCGGACCCGTCCCCCCCGTGGGCGGAGACCGACGACCTGCGCACGCTGCCCGCGACGATCGCGGTGCACCGCGCGGCCATCGCCCAGGCGCATGGTGACGTCGCCGGGACCGTCGCCCACGCCACCCGCGCGCTCGAGCTGGCCGGCCCGCAGGACCACCTCGCGCGAGGCGGGGCGGCGGGCTTCCTCGGGCTCGCGGCCTGGGCGAAGGGCGACGTGCGGACCGCGTTCGACACGTTCACCGAAGCGGTGGCGAGTCTGCACGCGGCCGGCAACCTGGTCGACGAGCTCACCAGCACCGTGGTGCTCGCCGACCTGTTGGTCGCCGCGGGTCGACCGGGCGAGGCCCGTCGCCTGTACGAGCGGGCCTTGGACGTGGCGGAGGCGCACGGCGAACCCGTCGCCCGTGCCACAGCCACCCTGCACGTGGGACTCAGCGAGCTGGACCGTGACGCTGGAGACCTCGACGCGGCTACGCGCCACCTCGACGCAGCCACCACGCTGGCCGAACGGGCGCCGATGATCGAGAGCCTGCACCGGTGGTTCGTGGCGAGAGGTCGCGTGGCGGCGGCGGGCGGCGACCCGCACGAGGCAGACGCGCTGCTGACCAAGGCAGAGGAGAGCTACCGACCCGGCTTCTTCCCCGATGTCCGTCCCATCGCGTCGATCAGGGCCCGGGTGTGGATCGCGGCCGACGACCTGTCGCGGGCCTCGCGCTGGGCAGCGGAGCGAGGCGTGTCGACCGATGACAGCCCTGACTACCTGCGCGAGCACGACCACCTGACCTTGGTGCGGCTGCTGGTCGCTCGACACCGCCCCCACCCCGACCCGGGCGCGCTGGACGACGCGCTCGGCCTGTTGCGGAGGTTGGCCGACGACGCCCGGGCCTTGGCTCGCAACGGCAGCCTCCTGGAGATCAGCATGCTCACGGCCGTGGCCCTCGACGCCTCGGGCGATCGCGGACGAGCGGCGACGGTGCTCGCCGAGGCACTGGCCGACGCCGCCGAACCCGAGGGCTCCGTGCGCCTCTTCCTCGACGAAGGTGCCCCGATGGTCGAGCTGCTGCGTGCCGTCGAACAGCGGGGGGCTGCCGGGCCGGGAGGGACCGCCGCCGCACGCGCTCGACGCATCCTCGGCCGCAGGGGAGCCCACGGTGGAGGCGTTGACGGTGGACTTCAGGTGCGCGCGGCGACCGAGTTGCTGAGTGAGCGGGAGCTCCAGGTGCTGCGGCTGCTCGACAGCGAGCTGACCGGACCGCAGATCGCCCGAGAGCTGTTCGTGTCGCACAACACGCTGCGCACCCACACCAAGCACATCTTCACGAAGCTCGACGTCAACACCCGTCGGGCGGCGGTCCGCAGGGCGCGCGAGCGGGGCCTGCTCTAGGGATCACCCCGTCGGTCACATCGTCGGGTGACGCCACGTCACCCTGTCGGCTCCTACCTTCAGGTCATCCCCCGCGGCGCCTCGCCGAGGACCTCGACCCAGGAGCCAACCATGACCATCACCACCGCCAAGCTGATCCGCGCCGCCGGCCTCTGCGCCGTCGTCGCGGGAGTCCTCTTCATCGCCGTCCAGGTCAAGCACCCGCCGCTCGACCTCGCGTTCATCTCGACGACCGAGTGGAAGGTGCGCCAAGGCACCAAGGTGGTCATGGCCGTGCTGTCGCTGGCCGGCATCACCGGGATGTACCTGCGGCAGGTGAGGCAGACGCGGGTCCTGGGGCTGCTCGGCTACAGCCTGTTCGTGATCGGCTACCTGATCATGCTCAGCGTCGAGATCATCGGCCTCGTCGTCCTGCCCTCGATCGCGGACACGTCGCCGGGTTACGTCTCCGACGTGGTCGCCGCTGCCACCGACGGCAAGGCG
This sequence comes from Pedococcus sp. P5_B7, assembly GCF_054049895.1. Lineage (NCBI taxonomy): Bacteria > Bacillati > Actinomycetota > Actinomycetes > Micrococcales > Intrasporangiaceae > Pedococcus > Pedococcus sp. P5_B7. The sequence goes on along the minus strand of NZ_JBFULM010000002.1, from coordinate 167,623 downwards.
GTCGGGGACCTCGGGCTCATGGGACCGCTCAGCATCGTCAACGCGGTCACCTACCTGCTGGGTGGATTCCTCTTCGGTGTCGCACTCTTCCGGGCCGACGTCCTCGCCCGATGGGCGGCTGTGGTCCTGGCCGCCGGCACCGTCGCCACCATCGCGATCCCCTTCCTCCCGCAGGTGAACTTCCGGCTCTTCGCGCTCCCCATCGGCGTGGCCATGGTCGGGCTCGGGTACTCGCTCTGGAGCGAAGGTCGCAGCCGGGCTACCCAGCCCGCCACCACCGCGGACAGCTCGCGGCGCGACCTGGCCGGCGCCAGGTGACCACCTCCGGCACCACGGCACCCACCTCGTCGACCAGGTCGGCAGGGTGGGTGCCGTACGCGCTCGTGGCCCTCAGCGCCATACCCGTGATCGCAGGCTCGCTGCGCCTCGTCGAGGTGCTCGGTGGTCCGCACGTCATGCCGCACAACGCGCGCATCACCGCCTCGCCGGCCCCGGTCGTGGTGCACATCCTGAGCGTCATCCCGTATGCCGTCCTGGGCGCCTTCCAGTTCTCCTCCCGTCTGCGTCGTCGTCGCCCCGGCTGGCACCGGGGGACAGGACGCGTGCTGGTCGTGCTCGGGTTGGCCGTCGCGTTCTCCGGTCTGTGGATGACACTGTTCTACCCCCGCCAGACCGACACCGGTGGCCTGGCCTACCTCTTCCGGCTGGCTGCCGGGTCGGGCATGGCCGCCAGCATCACGCTCGGCTTCGCAGCGATCCGTCGTGCCGACGTCGCCACCCACCAGGCCTGGATGACGCGGGCGTATGCGCTCGCCCTCGGCGCCGGGACCCAGACCTTCACCCTCGGCCTCGCCCATGCCGTCCTCGGCGACCGGTCGCCATCGACCGACCTCGGTCTCGGGGCCGGCTGGGTGATCAACCTCGCGGTCGCGGAGCTCGTCATCCGCCGCGGCAGGCGAGTCCGCGAGGCTCGTCCGGGTCGCAAGGCCAGCTTGGTCGCTCGGGTGGGCTCGCCGTGATCCAGCCGGACCGCCGACCACCGCCCACCGGCTATCGGCTGCGGGTCGACGGGCACCTCGGGGCGCACTGGGGCTCGTCGTTCAACGGGTTCACGGTGACCCACGAGCCTGACGGCACCACCACCCTCACCGGAGAGGTAGCCGACCAGGCCGCGCTGCACGGACTGCTGGACCGGGTCCGAGACCTCGGCCTCACCCTGCTCGCCGTCCAGGTCGACCATCCGCAGACCCAGGGTCGGTGAAGAGGCGCAGCCACCCGTCCACGGCCGGGGCTGCGCCGGAACCGGCCATGAACATCAGCAACTGGCATGACAGCACTCCGGCCGTGCTGCCGGGGGAGGCCCTCAAGCCGGGTTTCTCGGCGTCTATCTAGATTCCGAGGACGTCCGAGGGTGAGTTGTGGTCCGCTGTATGCGTGACTTCGCGCCGCCTGATAGCCGCCGTGCTGGCGACACTCACGTCAGCCAGCCTGGCTATCGGCGCCGCGGCCCCTGCGGAGGCCGCCACCACGAGCGCCCGGTCGCTCCTGTTCAAGATCAGCGTGGCCTTCGAGAACAACGCCAGCTACGACAGGGCCAAGTTCCAGGACTGGATCGATGCCAACGGCGACTGCCAGAACACCCGCGCCGAGGTCCTTGTCTCTGAGTCACTGGTTCCGGTGTCCTACACCTCGAGTAACCGGTGCTACGTCCGATCCGGCAAGTGGGTCTCCAAGTGGGACGGACGCACATGGACCAACCCTGCCGACGTCGACATCGACCACCATGTCGCCTTGGCCGAGGCGTGGGGCTCTGGGGCCCGCTACTGGAGCAGCACAGACCGCCACCGCTACTCCAACGACCTGTACTACCCAAACCTCAATGCCATCACGGACAACCTCAACTCGTCCAAGGGGGCGTCCGACCCGGCGCAGTGGCTGCCTCCGCTGACGTCCTCCCGGTGCCTCTACGCGATCTACTGGGTGCAGATCAAGTATCGGTGGCGGCTGACGATGGACTCTGCCGAGCGCACCAAGCTCTCAGGCATCCTTTCTGGCACGTGCGGCTCGCGGACCGTCACCATTCCTGCAAGGGCACGCTGACAAACGCTCTACGGCACGGCACCGCACACGGCCTGTCTCGCCTTCTAGGGCGAAATGGTGTCCGCCGCCCGTGGTCACATCACCTTGAGCTTGACGGTGCGCGTGGTGGTGGCGGTGGAGCATCCCCGCTGGTTGCAGGCTTCGACCGTAACCGAGACGTCCGCGGTGCCACCCGTGAAGAGGAAGGTCGACGACGAACCCCTAGCGGTCCAGCGGCCTGGGCCCGTACACGAGGCGAGGCCGGTGAAGGTCAGGGGCGCGGTCTGCACCTGGCGCTTGTAGAACTGGCGGACGGTGCCGCTGATCGACGGCGTCCCCGACGACCCTGAACAGTTCACGGTGCCAGAGACAGTCACGGCGCCGGCCTTCTTCGCGACGACGCCCGAGGGGTCGATCGCCGCGCTCACCGCCGGTTTCGGCGGGAGGTAATCCGCTGTGAGAGTGATGGTGCCGGACTGCTTCAAGTCGCCTGCGGTGGACCAGCGCTGGAGGGTTGCGCTGAACGACGCTCCAAAGGGTCTTCGTGAGGAAAAATCGAGGTGGATTGATCAGGCGGATAGGCGGGTCCAGCGGTCCGTGGGCGTAGGGATTCTTGGATCCCCTGGGGTCAATGACGGCATCATCCCGAGGTCGCCGTGCTCGAGGAAGACAGCGCCGAAGTCGGGGAGCAGCGTCCCTACGTGGCCACCACGGATCAAGTCTGGAGCGTCTACGACGCTTTCCCGGAGGGCCCGCGCCCTGCGGTCCTGTTGGGCGCGTTCGCGGGCCTCCGGGTGTCGGAGGCCGCGGCGCCAAGGGGTATCCGACGTCGACTTCATGCGTGGCATCGCTGGCGCCAGCGATCCGGTACCCGGCCCGGCCGTTGAGTTGGAGACGTCTATGACACCAGTTCCCATAGCGTCCGAGCTGGCGCTGATGTTGTCGGCCGAGGTGGCCCGCACCGGTGCTGATGTGCTGGTGACATCAGAGATCCAGAGGGCTGCGACGCCATGGACGATCGAGCGCGCGATGCGCGAAGTCCGGGGGACCGTGAAGGGCCTGCCCGAGGGTTTCCGCTTGCACGACCCTGCGGCACTACTTTGCCTCGCTGCTCATCTCGGCAGGGCTGGACGTCAAGGTCGTCCAGGCGCGGCTGCAGCACGCCTCGCCGATGACGACCCTCAACACGTATGGGCACGCGTGGCCCAACGCAGACGAGTCCGCCCGCGCTGCCGGTGACGGCAGCGCGGGCGGACTCGGTGGACGTTCGCTCGTTCCTCGCTCAGATGTCGCTGTTCCTTCTGTTCGATATCTGGCTCGTTCCTCGCTCAGATATCGAAGTACATCTCGAACTCGTGCGGGTGCGGGCGGAAGCGGATCGGGTCGACCTCGTTCTTGCGCTTCCACTCGATCCAGGTCTCGATGAGGTCCGTGGTGAACACGTCACCCTCGAGCAGGAACTCGTGGTCGGCCTCGAGGGCGTCGAGCACCTCGGGGAGCGAACCGGGGACCTGCGCGATCGCGTCGTGCTCCTCCGGCGGCAGCTCGTAGAGGTCCTTGTCCACCGGCTCCGGGGGCTCGATGCGGTTCTTGATGCCGTCCAGGCCGGCCATCAGCATCGCCGAGAACGCGAGGTACGGGTTGGCCGACGGGTCCGGGACGCGGAACTCGACGCGCTTGGCCTTCGGGTTGTCACCGGTGATCGGGATGCGGATGCAGGCCGAGCGGTTACGCGCCGAGTAGACCAGGTTGACCGGGGCCTCGTAGCCGGGGACGAGGCGGTGGTAGGAGTTCACCGTCGGGTTGGTGAACGCCAGCAGCGCCGGGGCGTGCTTGAGCAGTCCACCGATGTACCAGCGGGCGATGTCCGACAGGCCGCCGTAGCCGCGCTCGTCGTAGAACAGCGGCTCGCCGTCCTTCCAGAGCGACTGGTGCGAGTGCATGCCCGAGCCGTTGTCACCGAAGATCGGCTTCGGCATGAAGGTGACGGTCTTGTCGCCCTTCCACGCCACGTTCTTGATGATGTACTTGAACTTCAGCACGTCGTCAGCGGCCTGCTTCAACGTGTTGAAGCGGTAGTTGATCTCCTGCTGACCGGCGGTGCCGACCTCGTGGTGGGCGCGCTCGACCGTGAGGCCCGCGTCCTCTAGGGCCAGGGTCATCTCGTCGCGCATGTCGGCGAAGTGGTCGACCGGGGGCACCGGGAAGTAGCCACCCTTGTAGCGGGTCTTGTAGCCCTTGTTGCCACCTTCCTCCTCGCGACCGGTGTTCCACGCGGCCTCGATGGAGTCGATGAAGTAGTAGCTGGCGTTCTGCCTGGTCTCGAAGCGCACGTCGTCGAAGACGTAGAACTCGGCCTCCGCACCGAAGTACGCGGTGTCGGCGATGCCCGTCGACTTGAGGTACGCCTCGGCCTTGGCCGCGATGTTGCGGGGGTCGCGCGAGTACTCCTCGCCGGTGAACGGGTCGACGATGGAGAAGTTGAGGATGAGCGTCTTTTCCTTGCGGAACGGGTCGAGGTACGCGCTCGTGGGGTCCGGCACCAGCTTCATGTCGGACTCGTGGATCGCCTGGAAGCCACGGATCGACGACCCGTCGAACATCTGGCCTTCCTTGAAGAACTCCGCGTCGAGGCTCTTGGCCGGCACGTTGAAGTGCTGCATCACGCCGGGCAGGTCACAGAACCTCACGTCGACGAAGATGACGTCCTCGTCCTTGATGAACTTCAGGACCTCGTCAGCATTGCTGAACAAACCAACCTCCTGTGGTGGGGCGGGCGAAACCGCCCATGGCTCAACTGGTGTCGCCGTCGACCCTAACGGGTGGGGATTTCTCGCCCATGACCCGAATGTTTCACGGGTGTTACGACGTGAGAGGCTGGCGCCGTGGTGGACCGCAAGGACCTCGGGTCCTGGCTCGAAGGCCCGGGTTCGCGCTCAGGTGCCTCCTCGGCATACCCAGGAGAGCGACTTGGTATGCCGCGCACCGGTCGCGGTTCGATCGCCCGGTTCGGGCGTCGCCTGGTCGGCGTCCTCATCGACTGGACCGCCTGTCAGCTCATCGCGGCAGCGTTGTTCGACGTGCCGCTCCCGTTCGCCGGCGTGGCCTCCGGCAACGACACCCTGATCCTGCTCGGCCTGTTCGCGCTCGAGCAGCTGCTGCTCGTGGGGACGGCGGGCTACACGCTCGGCCACCGGGTCGTCGGCCTGCGCGTGCTGTCGCTCGACGGCCAGCGCGCCAGACCCTTCCAGGTGCTGGTGCGCACGGTCCTGCTGTGCCTCTTCCTCCCGGCGATGTTCTGGGACAAGGACGGCCGCAGCCTGCACGACAAGGCCGCCGGCACCCTCATCGTCCGCACCTGAGGGGCTTGGTCAGCGGCGGGTGAAGACGTCGCGGATCCGACCGGTCGCTTCGGTGAGGATGTCGATGATCTCGCGGCTCTGCTCACTGGTCAGCCCGTGCCGCTTCCACGCCGTGCGTGCCTCTGAGCGCAGCTCGGCAACCGCCTGCTCGAGGTCGCGGATCGCGCTGGGGTCACTGCCCTTCCAGCCGTTCCACGGCTCCTGGCCACCGACCGGCGTCGCGGTGCGGCGGGCCTCCTGCGCGGCAGCCTTGAGCTCGGCCCGCAGGTCCTTGGTCTGTCCGCGGACGCGCGAGCGCACCTGCTCGGCGAGCTCACGCACCGAGAGGTCGAGGTCGGACTCCAGGCTCGACAGCTCGTCCTGGCGGTCACGCACTTCCTGGCGCCCGGCCTCGGTGATCCGGTAGATCGCCTTGCGGCCCTCCTCAGCCCGCTCGACCAGCCCTTCCTCCTCCAGCTTGGCCAGCCTCGGATACACCGTGCCGGCGCTGGGGGAGTAGAGGCCGTTGAACCGGTGCTCGAGGTCCTGGATGACCTCGTACCCGTGGCGCGGTCCCTCGTTGAGCAGGGCCAGCAGGTAGAGCCGGAGCTGGCCGTGCGCGAAGACGGGGCTCATGCGGACGCCCCACCCGGCTGGGCGGCTGCGGCGGCCTTGAGCACGACGACGTTCCCGGAGACGGCGTTGGCCTTCACGCGCAGGCTGCCGTCGCCCTCGGTGAGCCGGTTGCCTGCGGTGTAGGAGTGCTTGTGGATCGCGTGCCCGTCGATGACGACCTGCCCCGAGGCGGTGTTGGCCGTCACGTCGTAGCCGCCGTGGGGGGCGCGGACCGTGACGTCTCCGGAGACGGAGGTCGACTTGATGCTGGCGGTGCCGTTGACCAGGTCGAGCGCCACGTCGCCGCTCACCGTGCTGATGCTGACCTCGGGCACGTCGCTCTGCTGGGCGGTGACCGCACCCGAGACGGAGTGCACCTTGAGGCGGCCGCGCACGTTGCCGCACTCGACCTCGCCGCTGACCGTGTTGATGTCGACGTCGCCGACCACGTCGTCGATGGTGATCGACCCCGAGACGGTGTTGGCCCTGGCCCCGGCTCGCATGCCCGCCAGCAACCCACTGGCGCTGACCGTGCTCACCGAGGTCTCGGCGTCCTCGGGGATCGAGATGCTCAGGGCCACCCGGTTGCGCTCGAGGCCGTCGAAGGCCTGCCGCACGCGGTCCAGGATCCGGGTCGAGTCGACCCCGTGGGTGATCTTGAGCTTCCACCCGTCCCAGGTGACCTTGACCGGCATACCCTCGATCTGGGCGATCTCGACGCGGGCGGTGGGGGAGTCGGTGTGCGTGACCACGTCGACGCGGCCACCGACGACGGCGACGCTGAGCCGCCCGACCTTCTCGCCGTCTCCGCCGATGTCGAGCACCCGGGGGGTGTCGATCGACCATTCCTCGCTCATGGGGTGTCCTCTCGCTGTGCTGTCGTGACCCAGAGTCACGCTATATCGCGTTGTCGAGACTCACGTTATATCGCGTATGCCGCGTCGCGCAAGCCCTCGTCGCGCGCCCGCTGCCACACTGGTCACCGTGAGCCGCATCGCCCTCTGCACCTGGTCCGATCCGTCGTACGTCGACCCCGAGCCGCCGGCGATCGCCGACGAGCTGCGCCTGCTCGGTCACGACGCCGACGTGGTCGTGTGGCACGACCGGGGCGTCGACTGGGGGTCGTTCGACCTCGTCGTGATCCGTTCGACCTGGGACTACTTCGACCGCCTCGACGACTACCTCCAGTGGGCGGACCACGTTGACTCGGTGTCGCGAATCATCAACAGCCCCAGTGTGATTCGCTGGAACTCCCACAAGGGCTACCTGCTGGAGCTCAGCGAGGCCGGTATTCCCGTCCTGCCCACCCTGGCCCTCGCGCGGGGGGCGGCGGACCCCGTCGACCGCATGGTGGCGACCGGCTGGGACGAGGTGGTGATCAAGCCGGCGGTCGACGGTGGGGCCAGGGGAGCACTCAAGGCGCCGGCCGGGTCGGCGGAGGCGGGCGCGCACCTGCTCGCCCTCGTCGCGGCGGGCGACACGATCGTCCAGCCGTACGCCGCGGGCGTGGAGGCGGGGGAGGTGTCGCTGTTCTTCTTCGGCGGCGAGCTGTCGCACGCGGTGCGCAAGGTGCCCAAGCCCGGCGACTATCGCGTGCAGGCCCTGCACGGCGGTTCGGAGGAGGTCCACACCCCGACCGAGGCCGAGCTCGACGTGGCCCAGCGGGCGATGGGCCACGCCCCGGATGCCCTGGTCTATGCGCGGGTCGACCTCATCGACGTCGACGGGCAACCGACCCTGATGGAGCTCGAGCTCATCGAACCCGACCTCTTCCTGCGGATGGCGCCGGGCTCGGTGACGCGGTTCGCGGCAACGGTCGCGGCGATGTCGGAGCCGGCCACGACGCCGAAGGTCACGGAATGATCACGAAATGAGAACGCTCCCACGGAACTCTTGACCCGGCGGCGGACCTGGTCCCACGCTGTTCGGGAGCGCTCCCATGAGGGAGCCCGACGAAAGGTGCAACGGTGCACTCACGCTCTCGCTGGCTGGTTCCCGCAGCCGCAATGATCGCTACGGCCGCCCTCACCGCCGCCTGCGGTGGCGACAACGGCGGCTCCACCTCACCCGGCGAGAAGGTCACGCTGCGGGTGAGCACGTTCGGCAAGTTCGGCTACACCGACCTCTACACGAAGTACATGAAGGCCCACCCGAACGTCACCGTCGTGGAGACCGCCGAGGGCGACCTCGGCAAGTACAACACCCAGCTCATCCAGCGGATCGCGGCCGGCTCGGGTGCCGGCGACGTCGTGGCGATCGAGGAGGGCCAGGTCGTCAACTTCCTGCAGAGCGCCGACAAGTTCGTGAACCTGCAGCAGTACGGCAGCAACGAGCTCAAGGACAACTGGCTCCCGTGGAAGTACTCCAACGCCACGACGGCGGACGGCAAGACGACCATCGGCCTCGGCACCGACGTGGGCGGCCTGGCGATGTGCTATCGCAAGGACCTGTTCGAGAAGGCCGGCCTGCCCACCGACCGCGTCGAGGTCGGCAAGCTGTGGCCCACCTGGGACGAGTACATCGCCACCGGCCAGAAGTACCAGGCCGGCATCAAGGACGCGAAGTCGCACTTCGTCGACAGCGCCACCAACACCTACAACTCGATCCTCATGCAGTCGGGTGACCACACCTACTTCGACCGCAGCGACAGCCTGGTCATCGACAGCAACCCCGCGGTGAAGTCGGCCTGGGACGAGTCGCTGAAGATGGTCGACACCGGCCTCTCCGCCAAGCTCAAGGCCTTCTCGCCGGAATGGAACGCCGGGTTCAAGAACGGCTCGTTCGCCACGCTGGCCTGCCCCGCGTGGATGACCGGCTACATCAAGGACCAGGCCGGTGCCGCGAACTCCGGGAAGTGGGACATCACCACCATCCCCGGTGGTGGTGGCAACTGGGGCGGCTCCTGGCTCGGTGTGCCGACGCAGAGCAAGCACCAGAAGGAGGCGGTCGAGCTCGCCAAGTTCCTCACGACGGGTGACAGCCAGCTCGCGGCGTTCAAGGCGGCCGGAAACCTGCCGTCCAACCCCAAGCTCTACACCGAAGCGGCCCTCAAGGACGCCAAGAACGACTACTTCAACAACGCCCCTGTCGGTGAGCTGTTCGTCGCCGGCGCGGCCAACTTGAAGCCGGTCTACCTCGGCGCCAAGAACCAGCCGGTCCGCGACGCCGTGGAGAACACCCTGCGCGCCGTCGAGGCCCGCGAGTGTGCCGGCACCCGACCGCCACCACCAGCAGGACCCCAGCACGACCACCCCAGCACCACCACCCAGCAGGACCCGAGCACGACCACCCAGCACGACAGCACCCACCCGAGGGAGAGCCGTGACCACCACCACGCCCGCGAAGGTCGCCGGCGCCACACCGCCGACGACCGGCTGGCGGCACCGGCTCCGGCGAGCCGACACCCGCCTGTCGCCCTACGCGATGGTCTCGCCGTTCTTCATCCTGTTCGCGGTCTTCGGCCTGTTCCCGCTGGTCTACACGGCCTGGGTCTCGACCCACGACTGGAGCCTGCTCGCGGGTGACCAGGGCTGGCTCGGCCTCGGCAACTACAGCGAGCTGATGCAGGACAAGGACTTCTGGAACGCGATGCTCAACACCTTGGGGATGTTCGTGGTCGCGACCATCCCGCAGCTGGTCCTCGCGATGGTGCTGGCCCAGATGCTCAACTCGCGGCTGCGGGGGGCGACCTGGTGGCGGATGGGGATCCTGCTCCCGAACGTCACCTCGGTCGCCGCGGTCGGGATCATCTTCACGATGATGTTCAGCCGGGACTTCGGGCTGTTCAACTGGATCCTCGGCCACGTGGGCGTCGACCCGATCGCGTGGCAGGACCACCGCTGGTCGTCCTGGCTCGCGATCTCGACCATGGTCGACTGGCGCTGGACCGGCTACAACGCGCTGATCCTGTTGGCCGCGCTGCAGTCGGTGCCGACCGAGATCTACGAGGCAGCGCGCATCGACGGGGCCAACGGCTGGCGCACCTTCTGGTCGATCACGGTGCCGATGCTGCGCCCCACGCTCATCTTCGTGTCGGTCGTCGCCACGATCGGCGGCACCCAGCTGTTCACCGAGCCCTTGCTGTTCAACCCCGGTGCGAACTCCATCGGTGGCGGCACGACGGGCCAGTTCCAGACGGCCGCGATGTACCTCATCCAGCAGGCCTTCACCGGTCAGCGGTTCGGCTACGCGGCCACGATCGCGTGGGTGCTGTTCCTGTTCATCGCGGTCTTCTCGGCCATCAACGTCCTGCTGCTGCGACGCATCCGGTCGGCGGAGTGAGGCGACGATGACCCAGATCCAGCTCCCCGCCGCCGTGCCCCAGGTCGCCGTCCCGGTCGTCGAGGCACCCAGCTCCCGCCGTCGTCGGTCACTGGCCAGGCTGGCCGCCCAGAGCACCGGCGCCACTCCCGCGAGCAAGCTCGTCTACCTCTGCCTGGCGGTCTCCGTCCTGCTCTCCGCCGGGCCGCTCTACTACATGGTCGTCATGGCCTCGCGGCCCAACAGCGACATCACCTCGGTGCCGCCACCGCTCACCCCGGGCGACCGGCTGGGCAGCAACATCTCGCGCGTCTTCGCCAACCAGGACGTCATGTTCGGGCAGGCGATGGTGAACTCGGTGCTGGTCGCCGGTGTCGCGACCCTCTCGGTCGTGGTGTTCTCCGCGCTGGCCGGGTTCGCATTCGCGAAGCTCCGCTTCCGAGGGCGAAGTGCGTTGCTGCTCCTCGTGATCGGCACCATGATGGTCCCGGTCCAGCTGGGTCTCGTGCCGCTCTACATGCTGATGGGCAAGCTGGGCCTGGCGGGCACCCTGCCGTCGGCGCTGCTGCCCTTCCTCGTGAGCGGGTTCGGGGTGTTCATGATGCGGCAGTACGCCGCGCAGGCGATCCCCAACGAGCTCATCGAGGCAGCCAGGGTCGACGGGGCGTCAACCTTCCGGATCTTCTTCTCGGTGGTCTTCCCGATCCTGCGGCCGGCCGCAGCGGTGCTCGGGCTGCTCACGTTCATGGAGCGCTGGAACGACTTCCTGTGGCCCTACCTGACGCTCGACGCCGAGCACCCGACGGTGCAGGTCGCGCTGTCCAGGCTCTCAGGCGGCTACTACACCGACCAGGCGCTGGTCATGGCAGGGACCCTGCTCGGCACCCTGCCGCTCGTCATCGTGTTCATCGTGTTCGGCCGCCAGATCATCGGCGGCATCATGCAGGGCGGAGTCAAGGGATGACCATGCCGATCCGGAACCACCTGTCTCGCAGCGACTTCCACGTGTCGCGCAGCGACTTCCCCGACGACTTCGCCTGGGGCGTGGCCACCTCGAGCTACCAGATCGAGGGCGCCACGTCCGAGGACGGCCGGGGACCCTCGATCTGGGACACCTTCTCGGCCACGCCGGGTCGCGTGGTCGACGGTGACAGCGGCGACGTGGCGGTCGAGCACTACCACCGCTACCCGCAGGACGCCGACCTGATGGCGAGCCTGGGCGTCGACGCCTACCGCTTCTCGATCGCCTGGCCACGCGTGCAGCCGACTGGCTCGGGCCCGGTCAACCAGGCCGGGGTCGACTTCTACAGCCGCCTCGTCGACAGCCTGCTCGAGCGCGGCATCACGCCGTGGGCGACGCTCTACCACTGGGACCTGCCGCAACCCCTCGAAGACCTGGGCGGCTGGCCGGCCCGCGACACGGCATACCGCTTCGCGGAGTATGCCGCGCACGTCGCCGACGCCCTCGGCGACCGGGTCAAGCACTTCATCACGCTCAACGAGCCGTGGTGCTCGGCCTTCCTCGGCTACGGCAGCGGGAGGCACGCCCCCGGTCGGGCGGACGGTGCCGATGCGCTGGCCGCGTCGCACCACCTCATGCTCGGGCACGGGCTGGCGGTGCAGGCGATCCGCGAACGGGTCACGGACGCGCAGGTCGGGATCACCCTCAACCTGTACCCGGTCGCCGGTGCCCACGACAGGCACGGCGTGGACGACGCGGTGCGCCGCATCGACGGCCTGTCGAACCGGTGGTTCCTCGACCCGGTGCTGCGCGGCGCCTACCCCAAGGACGTCGTCGAGGACGTGGCGCACGTCAGCGACCTCGCGTTCGTCGCCGACGGCGACCTCGAGACGATCAGTGCCCCGCTCGACTTCCTGGGCGTGAACTACTACACCCGCCACGTGGTGGCGCCCGGAGCGTTCCCCGGGTCGGGGGTCGTCGACTTCACCGACCGCGGCCTGCCGACCACCGCGATGGGCTGGGAGGTGGACGCCGACGGCCTGTACGACATCCTGACTCGCGTGAGCAGGGACTACGGCGACCTCCCGCTGGTGATGACCGAGAACGGCGCAGCCTTCGACGACGAGGTGGGCCAGGACGGTACCATCCACGACCCGCGCCGGATCGACTTCCTCGCGACCCACCTGGAGGCGGCGTCGCGAGCCGTGGCTGCCGGGGTCCCGCTGACCGGCTACTTCGCGTGGTCACTGATGGACAACTTCGAGTGGGCCGAGGGCTATGCCAAGCGGTTCGGCATCGTGCACGTGGACTTCGAGACCCAGCAGCGGACGGTCAAGGACAGCGGACGCTGGTATGCCGCGTTCCTCGCCGGTGACCGCACGCAATACTGACCCCATGAGGCACAGCTCGTGAGCAGCGGCACCGGCGGCCAGCCGACCCTCGAGGAGGTGGCGGCCCGCGCAGGCGTGGGACGCGGCACGGTGTCGCGCGTGGTCAACGGGTCGCCGCAGGTCTCCGAGCGCACCCGCGTCAGGGTGCTGCGGGCCGTCGACGAGCTCGGCTACGTGCCCAACATGGCGGCCCGTGCCCTCGTGACCCGCCGGACCGGGGCCATCGCCCTGGTGATCAGCGAGCCCGAGGAGCGGATCTTCGGGGAGCCGTTCTTCGCCGGGGTCGTGCGCGGCATCACCACCGTGGTGGGGGAGGCGTCTCGACAGCTCGTGCTCGCCCTCGTGCAGACCCGCGAACAGGTCGACCGCCTCGACACCTACCTCACGCCCCAGCACGTCGACGGGGTGCTGATGCTCTCGGCCCACGACGCCGACACGCTCCCGAGCCGGATCCAGGGCCGCGGGCTGCCCGTCGTCTTCTGTGGCCGCCCCGGACAGGTCGGGGAGATGAGCTACGTCGACGTCGACAACACCGGAGGCGCGCGTGGCGCGGTGACGCACCTGGTGTCGAGCGGTCGCGGCGTGGTCGCGCTCATCGCCGGACCCCAGGACATGATCGCCGGTCGCGACCGCCTCGACGGCTACCGCCAGGCGCTGACCGCCGCGGGTCGGGAGGTCGACGAGACGTTGGTCGAGGTCGGCGACTTCAGCGAGGTGAGTGGGGCCTCAGCGATGACCGCGCTGCTGGAGCGGCGTCCCGACATCGACGCGGTGTTCGCAGCGAGCGACCTGATGGCGCTGGGCGCCCTGCGGGTGTTGCGCGAGGCAGGTCGCAGCGTGCCGGGGGACGTGGCGCTGGTCGGGTTCGACGACGGACCGCTGGCAGCGGTCGCGAACCCACCCCTGACGACGGTGCACCAGCCGATGGAACAGCTCGGCCGCGAGATGGCGACGATGCTGCTCGCGCAGATCAGCGCCGGGGGAGTGTCCGCCCCCGAGCAGCTGGTCCTCGAGACGTCACTGGTCGAGCGCGCCTCCGGCTGAGGCGCCGGGTCAGCGGCCGCGCATCGCCTTGCGGTCGACGCGGGCCTTGTTCGGGTCCATGCCGGCCGGGATCGGCGGGCGCAGGCCACCCAGCGACTTGAGGCGCTTGTTGACGGCCGACACCTCCTCCTTGGTGAGGACCGGCTTCATGCGGGTGATCTTGCTGCCCAGCTTGCGGATCGGCACCTGGTCGGCGCCGTCGCCGACGACCACCGAGATCACGGGCACGCCCGGGGCGACCCGCTCGACCTTCTTGCGCTCCTGGGTGAGCAGCTTGGTGCGGCGGGCGTCAGGGCCCTCGCCGATGAGCACGATGCCGGGACGTCCCAGCGCGCGGTACACGAAGGCAGCCCCGGCGACGTCCTCGGGGCGGGTGCCGCGGGCGCCGTCGACGGCCACCGGCTGCTGGTCGTAGAACCAGCCGCGACGCAAGGCACCGAGAGCCGCACCGGCTGCTCCCGGCTGGCCCTCGAGCGACCGGTAGGCCGCCCGCTCCGCCATCCGGGACAACACGAGTGTGGCGGCGAGCAGGCCCATCGGCACCGAGAGGACCAGGGCGTAGACCCAGTGGCCCAGCAGGGCACCGATGCCCACGCCGACGGCGATCACGGCGAGGAACGCCAGCAGCATCCACCACGGGATCGTGGGGTCGGCCTTGCGCGAGGCCGTGAAGACCTGACGGATCTGGGCGAACCGGCCCGGCTTCTTGGGCGTGTCTGACTGCTGCGTTTCCTTGCGGGCCATGAGGGTCAGGATACGGGTGTCAGGCGGGGGCGCCCAACACGCCCGGCTGGCGTGCGGCGAGGAGGGACGACGCCTCCTGGCGGGCGGGGTCACCGGCGGCCTCGGCGAGGTGCTGGAGGTGCTCCGGGATGTCGCGACCCCACTTGCGCATGGCGGTCGCCCACAGGCGTCCAGCGCGGTAGGACGACCGCACCAGGGGTCCGGCCATGACGCCCTTGAAGCCCATCTCCTGGGCGACGTCGCTCCAGTGCACGAACTCCTCGGGCTTGACCCACCGGTCGATCGGGTGGTGCAGCTTGGACGGTCGGAGGTACTGCGTGATGGTGAGGATGTCGCAGCCGGCGTCGTGCAGGTCGCGGATCGCCTGCTCCACCTCGTGGTCCTCCTCGCCCATGCCCAGGATGAGGTTGGACTTGGTGACGAGCTCGGCCTCGCGCGCCATCGACAGGACCTGGAGCGACTTGTCGTAGGTGAAGGCCGGCCGGATCTGCTTGAAGATGCGGGGCACGGTCTCGAGGTTGTGCGCGAAGACCTCGGGCCGCGCGTCGAAGACCTGGCCCACGAGCTCGGGCTTGGCGCCGAAGTCGGGCGGCAGGATCTCGACGCCGGTGTGGGGGTTCGTGGCATGGATCTGGCGGATCGTCTCGGCGTAGAGCCAGGCGGCACCGTCGGGCTGGTCGTCGCGGGCGACACCGGTCACGGTGGAGTAGCGCAGGCCCATCTGGGCGACCGACTCGGCGACCCGGCGCGGCTCGTCACGGTCGAGTGCCTCGGGGCGACCGGTGGCGATGTCACAGAAGTCGCAGCGTCGGGTGCAGACGTCACCGCCGATGAGGAAGGTGGCCTCACGGTCCTCCCAGCACTCGAAGATGTTGGGGCAGCCGGCCTCCTGGCACACCGTGTGCAGCCCCTCGGTCTTCACCATCGAGTGGAGCTTGGTGTACTCCGGACCCATCTTCGCGGTCGTCCGGATCCACTCGGGCTTGCGCTCGATCGGCGTCTCGGCGTTGCGCGCCTCGACGCGCAGCAGTCGACGGCCCTCGGGTGCGATGGTCACGAAGACTCCCTTGCCTTCCGTTCGGTGCGCCGCCGGCAGCCGGTATGCCGCGGAGCGCGAGTGCGCCCGGAGGTCACCGGGCGTCCATCAAGACTACGCCTGCCGGCGCGACGGTATTCCGCGCCCTCAGGCCGAGACCTTGCGACTGTGGAACAGGACCCGGGTGAGCAGGTCGACAGTGGGGCCCACGAAGAGCGACACGATGAGGGTCCCGGGGCCGACGGCGGCGCCGAGGGCCCAGCCGCCCAGCGCACTCACGGCCTGCAGCACCGTGTAGCTCCACTTGAACGGCAGCGGGGGGTCGAACGAGATCGCGGCGCCCTCGGCCGGGCCGGCCCCGGTGTGCGAGGCGAGGTAGCCGGCCACCCCCAGCGCCAGCAGGACGAACGCGACGGCGAGCTCGAGGAACCTCGGCCCCAGGGAGTCGGGAGCGGGCAGCAGCGGCGAGACGGCGCTCACCGTGCCACCCACGACGACCGTCTGCACGATGGTGCCGACTCCCGGCCGGGTGCCTCGGCTCCAGGCCAGCGCGATGAGCAGGATCCCGACCCCGAGGTTGACGACCACGAAGGGCAGCCCCGAGGTCGAGGTGAGACCCGAGATGAGCGTGGAGTAGCCGTCGGAGCCCAGGGCGGCGTCGAGGAGGACGGCCACGCCGACACCAAGGACCACACAGGACACCACGAGCTGGACGAGGCGTCGGGTGAGCGAGGCGCGCGGGGCGGTGTCGGCGGCCTCGGCCGGGGACCCGGACGCGGCCCGGCTCTCGACGGCTCCGGCGTCCGCGGGCTGGTCAGGCACCGGAGGCGAGGACGTCGCCCAGGTGCTTCTCGGCATACGGGAGCACGTCCTGGACGGTGACCACCCGGCCGGCCTCGCGGGTGATCGAGCTGACCCCGGCGTCGTCGATCCCGCACGCGATGATGTTGTCGGCCCACGACAGGTCGGCGTCGCAGTTGAGCGCGAACCCGTGCATGGTGACCTGGCGGCTGACCCGCACCCCGATGGCGCCGAGCTTGCGGTCGGGACCACGGTCGTCCGCGAGCACCCACACCCCGCTGCGGCCGTCGACCCGGGTCACCTCCACGTCGAACTCGCGACAGGTGCGGATCATCACCTCCTCGAGGCGACGCACGTGGGCCACCACGTCGATCGGCACGCCGTGCAGGCGGACGATCGGGTAGCCCACGAGCTGCCCGGGCCCGTGCCACGTGATGAGGCCGCCCCGGTCCACGTCGATGACGGGTGTGCCGTCGAAGGGACGCTGGTGGGGCTCGGTACGCTTGCCGGCGGTGTAGACCGCGGCGTGCTCGAGCAGCAGGACGGTGTCTTCCGCGCCCTCGACCACGGCCGCGTGCACCTCACGCTGGTGCGCCCACGCCGCCTCGTAGTCGACGAGCTCGGGGGCGAATCCCACGTGTTCGAAGCGCATGGGAGCCAGCGTACGCCGAGCGCTCAGGGGGTTCGGAGGCGGCGCGGTTCGATCCGCTCCTCGACGGCCTGGTCGCCCTCGCGCGAGACGATGAACGCCCCCTTGCCGTCCTGCTCGCTGACCGCCTCGACGAGCTCGGTCCCGCGGTAGACGAGACCCACCCCGTCGTCGGTGCAGTGAGTGGTCGGGAGCGCGCCGTCCGCCACCAGCTGGTGCACCAAGGGGCGTCGTCGCGCCTCGGAGTCGTAGTGCACGCCGTTGCCGTAGGGCAGGAAGCCCAAGCCGTTGGTCACCGCGCGCAGCTCGGGGCCGAACGAGTCGGTCGTGCCGCCGGCATACCAACAGATCGACCCGGCCGAGACGCCGGCGAGCACCACGCCTGCCTCCCAGACCCGGCGGAAGACGCCCTCGAGCTCGTGCACCTTCCAGACCGCGAGCAGGTTGGCGACCGAGCCGCCGTTCACCCACACGACGTCCTGCTCGAGGAGATGACCCTCGATGTCGGCGAGGTTGGGCATGGGGAAGAGGTAGAGGTTGGTGAAGTCGAAGCCGGCCACCCGGGCCGCCTCGACCATGTCGTCGCCGAGCCAGCGCTGGTCACCGCTGGCCGTGGGCAGGTGGGTCACCCGCGGGCGCCCCGTCGCCCCGGAGAGCTCCACGGCGTGGTGCACGAGCGAGTTGAACTCGAACGACGTGCGCTGGGCGCGGCGGTAGCCGCCGGAGGTGGCCAGGATCGTGGGCTGGTCTGCAGGCATGACCCGACTCTAGGAGGGACCCTGTGGACAACGCGCAGGGCGGTCCGTCGCTGCTGGGCAGACTGGCGCGGTGAGCCTGGACCCCCTCGCCCCGGACGCGAACGCGGACGGGCCGGACGCGCCCACGGTGCCCATGGTGCCCACGGTGCCCGGCTACGCGCTGGGGGAGCTGATCGGGCGAGGTGGCCTGGGCACGGTCTGGGCGGGCACTCGGCTCACCGACGGGCGCCGGGTCGCCGTCAAGCTCGTGCCGGTGGCGCAGCCGGAGGAGGCGCACTCTCTCGCCCGCGAGCTCGCTGTGCTGGGCCGCGTAGAGGTCGAGGGGCTGGTGGGGTTCCACGAGGCCGTGGGGCTGGACGCGGAGCCCCCTGCGGTGGCGCTCGTGCTCGACCACCTCGGCGGAGGCTCCCTCGAACGTGCCGTGCGTGCGCGCGGCCACCTGAGCGTCGGGGAGTCGGTCACGGTGCTGGCCCCGGTGGCGCGGACCCTGGCCGGGCTCCACGCGCTCGGGGTGGTGCACGGCGACGTGACTCCGGCCAACGTCGTCCTCGAGCTGTCCGGGCGACCCTTCCTCACCGACCTCGGGGTCGCGCGACTGGCGGGTGAGGTGCCCGGACATCATCCTGGATATCTATGGGGCACAGAGGGTTTCGTTGCTCCTGAAGTGTTCGAGGAAGGTGTCCGCACCACTGCCACAGACGTGTATGCCGTGGGCGCACTGGCCTGGTGGTGCGTCACCGGCAGCGCCCCGGCACCAGGGGCGCTGCGCCCTGCTTTGGCCGAGGTCGCGCCCGGCTTGCCGACGGCGTGGTCCGAGGTGACCACGCAGGCGTTGCTCGGTGACCCGGCCCTGCGGCCGACTGCTGCTGAGCTGGCGCTGGCCTACTACGACTCCGCGCCCTGCGAGCCGCTGCGGCTCGTCGTCGGGAAGGACGAGTCCTCGTTGCTCACGCAGCGGCTACGGCGCCCGACGGTGACCGCCGCCGAGCCCGTGGCGCGGAGGCGACGAGAGGTGGCGTCGCGGCTCCTTCGGGGTCGGGTGAGGGCCATGGCCACGCTCGCCGCGCTGGTGGTGGTGCTGGGCGTCGGGGGGCTCGTCGCCGCCGGTGTCCTGGGCCGGCCCGCCTGGCTCGGCCACGACCGCTCGGACCCGCCCGCCACGGGGACGGGTGCACCGACGAGCCAGGCCACGGTCACCTCGGCGGCGACCCCGACGAGCAAACCGGCGCGGACCACTGCAACGAGACCCGCTGCGACGGCCGCCACCGCGCCGGCTCCGGCGGCCGCGGCCACGGCGGCCACGGCTCCGGCGGCCATGGATCCGGTGGCCGATCGCACGGCACCGGCACGCGACCCGCTCGCGTTGATGGTGGCCCTGGCTGCGTTGCGTGCGGACGCGATGAACAGCCGGTCGACCACCATCCTGGCGCAGCTCGACGCGCCGGGGTCCGGGGCGTTGGCGCAGGACACCGCGCTCCTCGCCGACCTCCGTGCCTCCGGCACGTCATGGCAGGGGGTGGGCTTCGAGGTGACGAGCGCCCGCACGATCACCCACGAGGCGACCGTCG
Source organism: Pedococcus sp. P5_B7 (assembly GCF_054049895.1). Classification (NCBI taxonomy): domain Bacteria; kingdom Bacillati; phylum Actinomycetota; class Actinomycetes; order Micrococcales; family Intrasporangiaceae; genus Pedococcus; species Pedococcus sp. P5_B7. The sequence continues at coordinate 148,376 of NZ_JBFULM010000002.1, read as the reverse complement.
CGACGCTCGACGCGGTCGTGGGCACGGCGGCATACCAGGTCGTGGAGGCGACCGGGGAGGTGCGGACCCGGGCGGCGGTGCCGGGCACCCCGATGCGGTTCGTGCTGGTCTGGTCCGGCCGGCGCTGGCAGGTGGAGGAGGTGTCGGAGGCCGACGGCTAGGACGGCTGCGCGAGCACCCAGCGCAGCGCGGACTCGACGGTCTGGTCCTGGTGGACGAAACCCGACTCGAGCAGCCGCGTCGGGAGGGCGCGCTTGCTGGTCAGCACCTCGTCAGAGAACCCACCCAGCACCAGCTTGATGCCGAAGGCCGGAGCAGGCAGGAGCGCTGGGCGGTGGACCTGCCTGCCCAGCTCGCGGGCGATGTCGACCTGGTGGTCGGGGTGCGGGCCCACGAGGTTGACCGGTCCCGCGAGCTCGGGGTGGTCGACGAGGTGGGCGAGCCCGGCGACGGTGTCGCGCAACGAGATCCACGGCCACCACTGGCGACCGCTGCCGAGTGGGCCGTTGATCCCGAGCTTGGCCAGGGGGAGCATGCGCGCCATCGCACCACCGTCGGGGGCGAACACGAGGCCGGTGCGCGGGTGTGCGACGGACAGCCCCGCCTCGCGAGCCGGGGCTGCCGCGGCCTCCCAGGCCCGCACCACCTCGCTCAGGAACCCGGTGCCCGGAGCCGACTCCTCCGTGAGCACCTCGTCGCCCCGGTCGCCGTAGACGCCGACGGCGGCGCCGCTGACCAGCCGCACCGACTGGCCCCCGGCGGCGAGCGTCGCCAGGGCGGTCGCCACGGTCGCGGTGCCGTCGACGCGGGAGGCGAGGATCTCCTGCTGGTAGGAGGGCGTCCAGCGCTGGTCGCCGACCCCCGCTCCGGCCAGGTGGACCACGGCGGTGACCCCTTCGAGGTCAGCCGGGTCGAGCCGGCGAGCCGCCGGGTCCCACTGCACCTCGTCCGGGGCGGTGGGGGTCCGCCGGACCAGCCGGACGACCTCGTCACCGCGGTCGCGCAGGAACGCCGACAGCGCGCCGCCGATCAGTCCGGAGGCACCGGTGATGGCAACGCGCTGTGGCACGAGCTGTTCCTGCCTGGCCCGGCTCCTCAGAGACCGAGGTCGGAGTCGAAGTTGCCGTCCTCGAGACGGGTCTTCATCGTCGTGAGGAAGCGGGCCGCATCGGCTCCGTCGACGACTCGGTGGTCGTACGACAGGGCCAGGTAGACCATCGAGCGGACCGCGATGGTCTCGCCCCCGTCGCCGTCGGAGACCACGACGGGGCGCTTGACGACCGCGCCGGTGCCGAGGATCGCGACGTTGGGCTGGTTGATGATCGGGGTGTCGAAGAGAGCGCCGCGGCTGCCGGTGTTGGTCAGCGTGAACGTGCCACCGCCGAGCTCGTCGGGCCCGATCTTGTTGGTGCGGGTGCGCTCGGCGAGGTCGGCGATCTTGCGGGCCAGCCCGGCGATGTTGAGGTCGCCGGCGTCCTTGATGACGGGCACCAGCAGGCCGCGCTCGGTGTCGACCGCGACGCCGAGGTTCTCGGTGCCGTGGTAGGTCACCTCGGTGCCCTCGACGCTGGAGTTGACCGACGGGTGGACCTTGAGGGCCTCGACGGCGGCCAGCGCGAAGAACGGCAGGAAGCTGAGCTTGGTGCCCTCACGCTGCTCGAACTCGGACTTGGCCTTGGCGCGCAGGCGGGCGATCTTGGTGACGTCGACCTCGACCACCGTGGTGAGCTGGGCGGAGACCTGGAGCGACTCGACCATCCGCTTGGCGATGGTCTGACGCAGCCGCGACATCTTCTCGGTCGTCCCACGCTTCGGCGAGACGGGCGAGGGGCCGCCGCCGGCGGAGGACGACGCCGCTGCCGCGGGAGCGGCCGGAGCCGCGGCGGCGGGTGAGGCTGCCGGGGCGGCCGCGGCCTCCTGCGCTGCCTTGGCGGCGTCGAGGACGTCCTGCTTGCGGATTCGTCCACCGACACCGGTGCCCTTGAGCGACCCGAGGTCGACCTTGTTGTCGGCGGCCAGCTTGCGCACGAGCGGCGTGACGTAGGCCGAGGCGTCGGTCTCGTCCGAGGACGCGGCGGGGGCGGGGGCCGGGGCCTCCGCCGGAGCGGGTGCCGCCTGGGGGGCCGGCGCTTCCTGCTGGGCGGGTGCCTCCTGGGCGGGGGCCTCCTCGGCAGGTGCTTCCTGCGGGGGTGCCTGCTGGGGTGCCTGCTGGGCGGGGGCTTCCTGGGCGGGGGCTTCCTGGGCGGGGGCTTCCTGGGCGGGGGCTTCCTGGGCGGGGGCTTCCTGGGCGGGAGCCTCCTCGGCAGGGGCCGAGCCCCCACCGGAGCCACCGATCACGGCCAGGTCGCCACCGACGGGGACGGTGTCGTCCTCCTGCACGAGGATCTTGGTCAGCGTGCCGGCGACGGGCGACGGGATCTCGGTGTCGACCTTGTCGGTCGAGACCTCGAGGAGCGGCTCGTCGACGTCGACGTGGTCACCCTCGGCCTTGAGCCAGCGGGTGACGGTGCCCTCGGTGACGGACTCACCCAGGGCCGGCATCTTCACGGTCTCGCCGCCGGACGCGCCGGAGTCGGCACCCGAGTCGGAACCGGCGGGCGCGGACTGGCCCTGGTCGTCCGAGGCCTGGGCCTGCTCGGGCTCGGACGTCGCGGCCTGCGGCTCCTGGTCGGTCGACGGGGCCTCCGCGGCAGGGGCCTCCTGCTGCTGGTCCTGCTGGTCCTGCTGGCCCTGGCCGTCGTCCTGCTGGGCCTGCTCGTCCTGGCCGCTGTCCTGCTCAGCGGGCTGGTCGCCGCCGCCGGAGCCCTCGGCGCCGTCGCCGATGACGGCGAGGTCGGCGCCCACGGGGACGGTGTCGTCCTCCTGGGCGAGGATCTCCTGCAGCACACCGGCCACGGGGGAGGGGATCTCGGTGTCGACCTTGTCGGTCGAGACCTCGAGGAGCGGCTCGTCAACCGCCACGGTGTCGCCGACGTTCTTCAGCCAGCGCGTCACGGTGCCTTCGGTGACGGACTCACCCAGGGCTGGCATGGTCACGCGTTCAGACATGTGCCTGTCTCTCCTTGTACTCGTGTTCGCTGGCGGTGCTGCTGCGGTGCGGGTGCTGCTGCGGTGCGGATGGTGCGGCAGTGCGGTGGTGCGGCGCGCTCGGGTCAGTGGTGCGCGTGGAGCGGCTTGCCGGCCAGGGCCAGGTGGGCCTCGCCGAGGGACTCGTTCTGGGTCGGGTGGGCGTGGATCAGGCTCGCCACGTCGGACGGCAGCGCCTCCCAGTTGTAGATGAGCTGGGCCTCACCGATCTGCTCACCCATCCGGGCGCCGATCATGTGGACCCCGACGACCGGGCCGTCCTTCTCGCGGACCAGCTTGACGAAGCCCTGGGTCTGCAGGATCTGCGACTTGCCGTTGCCGCCGAGGTTGTACTCGTAGGTCTCGACCTCGCCGTACTTCTCGCCGGCCTGCGCCTCGGTGAGGCCCACGGAGGCGATCTCGGGGTCGCAGTAGGTGACCCGCGGGATGCCCGTCTCGTCGATCACGGCCGGGGTCAGGCCGGCGATCTCCTCGGCCACGAAGATGCCCTGCGCGAAGCCCCGGTGCGCCAGCTGGAGGCCCGGCACGATGTCTCCCACGGCATACACACCCTCGACGCCGGTGCGCAGGCGCTCGTCGGTGGTCACGAAGCCCCGGTCGAGGGTGACACCGACCTCGGCGTAGCCGAGACCCTCGGTGACCGGACCGCGGCCGACGGCGACGAGCAGGAGGTCGGCCTCGATGGTGCTGCCGTCCTCGAGGTTCACCGTGACGGTGTCGCCCGACTGGGTCGCGCCGGTGAACTTCACCCCGGTCTTGAACGCGATCTTGCGCTTGCGGAACGAGCGCTCGAGGGTCTTGGAGATGGCCTCGTCCTCGGCCGCGACCAGCCGCGGCAGGGCCTCGACGATGGTCACCTCCGAGCCGAACGACTTGAAGACGGAGGCGAACTCGACGCCGATGACGCCGCCGCCGAGGACCACGACGCGCGGTGGGACGAAGTCGAGCTCCAGGGCCTGTTCGGACGTCATCACCCGGCCGCCGATCTCGAGGCCGGGCAGCGACTTGGGGTAGGAGCCCGTGGCGAGGACGACGTTGCGGCCGCGGACCAGCCGACCGCCGACCTCGACGGTGGAGCGGTCGACCAGGCGTCCGGCCCCCTCGACCAGCTCGACCTTGTGTGCCTTGGCCAGACCCTGCAGTCCCTTGTAGAGGCGGGCGATCACGCCGTCCTTGTAGGCGTTGACGCCAGACATGTCGACGGACTCGAAGGTGGTCTTCACGCCGAACTGCGCGCCCTCGCGGGCGGTGTCGGCGACCTCGGCGGCGTGCAGCAGCGCCTTGGTCGGGATGCACCCGACGTGCAGGCAGGTGCCCCCGAGCTTGTCCTTCTCCACCAGGGCCACGGTGAGTCCGAGCTCCGCAGCACGGAACGCACATGCGTAGCCGCCACTTCCTCCTCCGAGGATCACCACGTCATACGTGGTCTCTTCGGTGGTCTCGGCGTCAGCCGACATGCTCGCTCCCTTGCGTCGTGTGCATCGGACATGCGCGTCACCCAGAGGTCGCGGTCAGGTCATGGCCGGTCCGGGATCGACACAGAGCATCTTGTCACTGTTTGCACAGCGAGGCGCAAGCAGGTCGGCCGTTGGTCCGCACGGAGGAAGCCGGCGCGCGAGCCGCCGCCACCCCGGTGGCCGCGATGGTGCCGGATCACGGCTTCGGTCCCCGTATCGTTGGCCCATGGCGTGGTGGAAGCGGGGCGGCAAGCGCTCCCTCAAGGGTCCCTCCGACGGACCGAACATGGCGGTGGACCAGCAGGCGGTGCGCAAGCACCTGACGGAGTTCGCGAGGAGCCGTCGCGGGGTCGAGGCCTATGTCGAGCCGCCCACCAACGTCACGGCGACCACCGTCATCCTGATCGCCCACGACGGCGAGTGGACCCGTCGCGCGGCCGGCKCGCGCGACTACGCGTTCGACCTCGCGCGCAGCCTCGAGGTGCCCGTCTACGACGTGCTCCAGACCGGTTACCCCAACCGGATGCGCGAGTGGAACTCGCGCCAGCGCAAGAAGCCCTGACGGTATGCCGCGTGCCGACCCGCCGCTTGATGCGGTGGTGCCCGGCGGTGCGGGGTGCGAGGGTGGAGACACAGACCTGCGGGCCGAACGGCTCGTCCACAGCGAGGAGCAGGAGGCACCATGGCCAAGTCCGGTGACGCACCGAAGTCTGGGAAACCGACGCCGGGGGGACAGGGACCCAGCGAGGAGATGAAGCGCAAGTTCCGCGAAGCCCTCGAGCGCAAGCAGTCGCATGCTGGTCGCGACGTGTCGGACGACTCGGAGCACGGCAAGGTCGACCACGCCCAGGGCGCTGCGACGAACGCGACGCAGCAGATGTTCCGTCGCAAGAGCGGTGGCTGAGCGGTTCAGCAGACCCACGAGATATATCTGACAGAGGGGCCCGTCCGATCCGGACGGGCCCCTCTGTCAGGTCTGGGTCACGCACTTCTGGCCACTGAGGGCGCACGAACCCGGCGATCCGGCCTCGTGGTGCCGCACCTGTGGCCAGAGGTGCGGGAGGGTCAGCCCGCGTAGTCCTCGACGAGGGCCAGCAGGGTGCCCACGCCGTAGCCGGTGGCGCCCTTCGGGGTGTAACCCCAGGCCGCCCCGTCGTTGAACGACGGACCGGCGATGTCGACGTGGGCCCACGGGGTGCCCTCGGTGACGAACTCCTTCAGGAACAGGCCGGCGGTCAGCATCCCGCCCCAGCGCTCGCCCTTGTGGGCGAGGTCGGCGACCCCCGAGTCGAGCTGGCCGCGCAGGTCGGTGGGCAGCGGCATCGGCCACGCGGCCTCACCGGCGACGTCCGCGGCCGCGCGAACCCGGTCACGGAACCCGTCCTCGTTGGCCATGATGCCGGCGACGCGAGCACCCAGGGCGACCATCTGCGCGCCCGTGAGGGTGGCGATGTCGACGATCGCGTCGGGCTTGCCCTCACCGGCGAGGCAGATGCCGTCGCCGAGGACCATCCGCCCCTCGGCATCGGTGTCGAGGATCTCGACGGTCGTGCCGTTGCGCATCGTCACGACGTCGCTCGGGCGCTGCGCCGTGCCGCTCGGCATGTTCTCGGCGAGGCAGAGGTAGCCGGTGACCTTGACCGGCAGCCCGAGCTCGGCGGCGGCGAACACGGTCGCGGCGACGGCAGCGGCGCCGGCCATGTCGGACTTCATCGTGAGCATGCCGGTGGCCGGCTTGATGTTGAGGCCGCCGGAGTCGAAGGTGATGCCCTTGCCGACGAGGGCCACCGAACCCTTGGCCTTCGGCGGGTTCCACGTGAGGGTGACCATGCGCGGCGGGTTCACCGAACCCTGGCCGACGCCGACGATGCCGCCGAAGCCGCCCTTCTCGAGGGCCACCTCGTCGAGCACCTTGATGGTGACCTTCGCGCTCGCCGCGGCGTTGCGCGCCTTGACCGAGTCGGCGAACGACTGGGGGAAGAGCTTGTTCGGGGGAGTGTTGACCAGGTCGCGGGCGTAGGCCTTCGCGTCGGCGAGGACGGCGGCGCGGGTGGCGGCGGCCTTGACCGGCTTGAGCCGCGCGTCGGAGGTGACCACCGTGACGGTGCTGACGCCCTTGCCGGCCTTCGCGCTGGGACCGCGCACACCGGCATACCGGTAGGCGCCGAGGGCGGCACCCTCGGCCACGGCGGCCACGGACTCGGTGCCGTGGGTGGGGAGGGCGAGCGCGACGCGGGCGGCGTTCTTGAGCGAGCGGACCGCGGCGCCGGCAGCGCGGCGGAGCACCTCGGGCTCGAAGGAGGTGGTGCGTGTCGTGCCCTTGCCGAGGCCGGTCAGGACCACGCGTGCGGCGGCCACGCCGGGCACGCCGGCGATGGTCAGGACCTCCTCGGCGGAGCCGGTCGCCTGCAGTGCGGCGAGCTGGGCGGCGACGTGGGTCGCGGCCCCCCGCGGCAGTCCGTGGCCGGCGGCCAGGGCGGCCTTGCCATCGGTCTCGACCGTGGCGAGGACGAGGGCGTCCGTCTTGAGGTCGTGGGCGGGGCGGTCGGACACGTTGACGGTGGTCACGTAGTCATCCTTCGGGGTGGGGGCGGTGGCACCTGCACAGCGCAGGATAGCCGTGCTGGTGGAGGCGGCGGCCCGGGGCGGTAGCGTTCGACGCATGAGCGACGCACCCCTCAAGACCTCGCCCCTGCACGACCGGCACGTGGCCCTCGGCGCCAAGATGGCCGACTTCGGCGGGTGGGAGATGCCCATCGAGTACCCCGGTGGCGGCGTGGTCCGTGAGCACACGGCGGTGCGCTCGTCCGTCGGCATCTTCGACGTGTCCCACCTCGGCAAGGCGCGGGTCTCCGGTCCCGGCGCGCGCGAGTTCGTCAACTCCTGCCTGGCCAACGACCTCGGCCGCATCCACGAGGGCAAGGCGCAGTACACCTTGTGCTGCACCGAGTCAGGTGGCGTGGTCGACGACCTGATCGCCTACCTGCGCAGCGACGAGGACGTCTTCCTCATCCCCAACGCGGCCAACACCGCCCAGGTCGTCGAGCTGCTCGCCGCCGCCGCACCCGAGGGCCTGACGGTCGAGAACCTGCACGAGGGCTACGGCGTCATCGCCGTCCAGGGCACGAAGAGCGACGAGGTCCTCGAGGCGCTGGGCCTGCCCACCGGGCACGAGTACATGTCCTTCGTCGAGACCGACTGGAACGGCCACCCGGTCATCGTCTGCCGCACCGGCTACACCGGGGAGCGCGGCTACGAATTGGTGCCGGCCTGGGAGGTGTCGGCCCAGCTGTGGGACGCCCTCCTCGAGGCCGCCGCGCCGTTCGACGGGCTGCCCTGCGGTCTGGGCGCGCGCGACACCCTGCGCACCGAGATGGGCTACGCCCTGCACGGCAACGAGCTGTCCGTCGACATCACGCCGGTGCAGGCCCGGGTCGGCTGGGCGGTCGGCTGGAAGAAGGAGTCGTTCTGGGGCAAGGACGCGCTCGTCGCCGAGAAGGCCGCCGGCCCCGCCCGGGTCGCCTGGGGCCTGCTGGCCACGGGTCGGGGCATCCCCCGCGCCCACTGCGCGGTGAAGGCCGGCGACGAGGTCGTCGGCGAGGTCACCTCCGGCACGTTCAGCCCGACCCTCAAGAACGGCATCGCCCTCGCGCTCCTGGCGCCGTCGGTCGCCGCGGGTGACGAGGTCGTCATCGACGTGCGTGGACGAGAGGTCCCCGCGACGGTCGTGAAGCCGCCGTTCGTCGAGGTCGACGTCCGCGAGGCCTGAGGCCCCCGAAGGCGCCGCGACGCGAGCGCCGCACTACAGGAGGAGCGGGTATGCCGGGTGCCGACTTCCGCGGGCACACCTACCTCGCGCGGGTGGAGTGGAGCGGCTCGACCGGCGTGGGCTACCGCGCCTACCCGCGGGCGCACACCGCCTGGACGCCGCCGGCGACCGAGGGTTTCGACCTCAGTGCCGACCCGCACTTTCGCGGTGACCCCGACCTGCCCAACCCCGAGCAGCTGCTGGTGCTGGCGGCCTCGTCGTGCCAGCTGTTGTCGTTCCTCGCCGTGGCCGCCAGAGGCGGCGTCGACGTCGTCTCCTACGAGGACGACGCGACGGGCGAGATGCCCGACGACCTGGTGCCACCACGGATCAGCCGCATCGTGCTCAGTCCGCGGGTGCGGGTCACGCCCCACGCCGGTGGCCCGGACGCCGGACCGGTCGACGTCGCGACCATCGAGCGGATGCTGCACGAGGCCCACGAGCAGTGCTACATCGCCAACTCGCTGACCACCGAGGTCGTGGTGCGGCCGAGCATCGAGCTCGCACTCGGCTGACCACCGGCTGTCGGTGGGCCCCCTTACCTTCGGAGCATGAAGTACGGCTTCGTGGTCCCGTTCGCAGATCCGCGCGAGTTCGCCGAGGTGGCGGTCCTGGGGGAGCAGCACGGCTGGGACGCCATCTTCACCTGGGAGAGCCTCTACGGTGAGCACGCCTGGGTCACCCTGGCTGCCGCGGCGGTGCAGACCTCCCGCATCCGACTCGGCACGTTGCTGACCCCGGCCTCGCGACACCGACCCTGGGACCTCGCCTCGATGGTGGGCTCGGTCGACCGGCTCAGCGGCGGACGGGTCGTCATGTCGGTCGGGCTCGGCGCCCTGCACTCGGGCTGGACCCGGTTCGAGCCCGACGAGGGCCGCGCCGTGCGAGCCCGCAAGCTCGACGAGTCGCTGACGGTCTACCGCGGGCTGCTCTCAGGTGAGCCGTTCACGTTCGAGGGCACCTACTACCCGGTCGGGCCCGAGCGCGGCGACGCCCCACCGACGCCGGCGCCCCCTCCCCAGCGCCCCCACCCGCCGGTGTGGGTCGTCGGAGCCTACCTGCCGGGCCAGGAGCGGCAGCGCTCGCTGGAGCGCGCCGCCCGGTGGCAGGGAGTCCTGCCGACGGTCGCGGTGCCCGAGGCGAAGCCAGGCAGCCCGCACCTCACCCTCGAGTCGGTCGCCGAGGCGCTGGGTGTCGTGCGTGGCCTGCGCGAGGGGCTGGGTCTTGCGTGGGACGGCTACGACGTCGTCATCGAGGGCGACAGCACCGGCGAGTTCGTGAAGTCGGCGGGCACCCCCGCACAGTGGGAGGGCATCGGCGCGACCTGGTGGGTGGAGAGCTGGTGGAGCGTGGCGCCGGGTGCCGATGGGCTGGCCGAGATCCGGCGCAGGGTCGAGGCGGGCCCACCGGTCTAGGAGGGCGGTCACGCGGAGGTGTGCGCCTCGACGGCGGTCAGCACGTCCGCAACCCGCAGGAAGGGCAACGGGTGCATCACCTTGGCCACCTGCGGTGCGAACGCGGGGGAGTCGGCCAGCACCTGCGTCGCCGGCCCATCCGCGATGACCTCGCCCTCGGCGAGGAGCACGACCCGGGTGGCGACCTCGGCCGTGAGCTCGACGTCGTGGGTGGCGACCAGCACCGCGCAGCCCGCCGCGGCCCGCTCGGCGAGGATCGTCGTGAGGCGGTCCTTGGCGGTGTAGTCGAGACCACGGGTGGGCTCGTCGAGCAGGAGCAGCGCGGTCCCGCGGGCCAGGACCAGGCTCAGGGCCACGCACATCCGCTGCCCCTCGGACAGGTCTGCCGCCGTGTGTTGGCGAGGATCCTCGAGGTCGGGCAGGTCGAGGTCGGGCAGGTCGGGGTCGGGCAGGTCGAGGTCCGGCGCGAGCCGACCGAGCACGGCCCGGCTCGTGCCGGCGGCCAGGCCGTGGGTGGCGTCGTGCGCCGCCAGCTGCACGGACACGGGCGCGTCGGTCAGGAGGTCGCCCGGGTCCTGAGGGGCCAGGGCAGGGGGCTCGGTGACGACCACTCGACCCGACGTGGGTGACAACGATCCGTCGAGGGTGGCGAGGAGGGTGGACTTGCCTGAGCCGTTGCGACCCATCAGGGCGACGACCTCGCCCGGCTCGACGCCGAGGTCCACCGTGCGCAGCGCGATGACGGTGTCGCGCACGACGCTCAGCCGCCGCAGGTCGACGACCGGTGCGGGGACGGATCCGGTGCTGGTGGCGTGGGGCGAGCCGGTGTCGGGGGCCGGTGTCGTAGCCACGGGGTTGAGGGTCGTCCGGAGGGTGCGAGCCGACCGTCGGGCCTCGCGGACCGACAGTGCGACGCGGTCCCAGCCCAGGCGGAGCCCGAGCTCGACCACCGGCGGGTGGAGAGCGGAGACGGCCATGGCCGCCGCCGGGTCGAGCGGGCCGCGGACCCGTCCCGACTCCACCAGCAGCACCGCGTCGGCGTGGTGTACGACCCGTTCGAGCCGGTGCTCGGCCACCACCACGGTGGTGCCGACGTCGTGCACGAGGCGGTGCAGGATCGCCAGCACGTCCTCGGCGGCGACCGGGTCCAGTGCCGACGTGGGCTCGTCGAGCACCAGCACCCGCGGCCCCGCGACGACGGCCACTGCGATCGCCACCCGTTGCTGCTGGCCCCCCGACAGCTCGGTGACCGGCCGTGACCGCAGGTCGTTGATCCCGAGCAGGTCGAGGGTCTCCTCCACCTGGCGCTGACCGGCGTGGGAGTCGGCGTGGCGGGCGAGCACCGCGCCCGCGATGACGGACTCCACCGTGCCAGCGGCCAGGGCCCTGGCCGGGTCCTGGCGCACCACACCGATGAGTGGCCGCGGGTCGGCCGGGTCTGCCTTGTGCACGTCGACGCCGTCGACCAGCACCCGCCCCGTGAGGCGGGCGGAGGTGTTCGCGGGGTCCCGGGTCAGGCCGGCGTCGAGGCACCGCAGGAGGGAGGACTTGCCCGAACCGGTCGGGCCGACGACGAGCAGGAGCTCACCCTCGGGGACCCCGAAGGTGACGTCGCGCAGGACCGGCTGCGCGGCGTACGCGAGCGTCACGCCCTCGAACTCGATCACGGTGCGAACCCTAGAGTGGGGGGATGAGCGATGCGTGGACGTGGACCTACCTCGACGCCGACGGGGCGGAGCTGAGCGGCGAAGGGCTGGTGACGACGGCCTTCCCGTCGCAGTCCGACGCCGAGAACTGGTTCGGCGAGTCGTGGCACGAGCTGACCGACCTCGGGGTGGACGCCGTCACGCTGTTCCACGAGGGACGCCAGGTCTACGGACCGATGAGCCTGCGGGCCGCGGAGTAGCTGGCCGCGGAGTAGCTGGCCGGGCCGAGGCCGTCAGGAGGGGAAGTCGCCGCGCTTGATGAGCGCCCGCGGCATCCGCGAGCGGCGGAGCTGGAAGCCGCGCATTACCGCGTACATGGCGAGCCCGCGGCCCACCTTGTCCTCGCCGAACTTGGCGATGAGCTTGGCCTTGAGCCGGCGCCACATGAGGAAGCCGTCGACCGCGGCGGCCAGCAGGAGGCCGTAGACGCCGATCGACACGGCCGCGAACACGGCCGGGATGCGGATGAACGACAGCGCCAGGACGACGATCATCACCGGCAGCATGAACTCGCCGAAGTTCCAGCGGGCATCCACGTAGTCGCGGATGTAGCGGCGCACCGGACCCTTGTCCCGAGCGGGCAGGTGGGCGTCGTCGCCGGTGACCATGGCCGCGCGCTGCTTCAGCTGCGCCTCACGACGCTTGTCGCGGTCGACGCTGCGAGCCGCCTTGCGGTCGGTCACGACCAAGGGGCGCCGGTTCGCGGCCTCCTGGTCCTTGCGCTTGGGCGTCGGCCGGTTCTTGGCGCCCTCGCGGGGCGCAGTCGCGACCGTCTCGGCCTGCTGCTCGTTCAGGGTCTTGTTGCGTCCAAACACAGGCTCACTGTATGCCGTCGGAGCAGCTACCCCTGAATCCGTGCCAGCGGGGGGCTCAGCGCAGCCAGCGCAAGGTCGCGCCGTCGGCCAGGTCGTCCCACCAGGTCGCCGTGGGCAGGGTGTGGGCGAAGGCGCCGCCGAGCGCTCCGGACCACGCCCGAGGAGCCGGCAGTCGCACCCGTTAGGCTCCCGACCGTGACTGACGACCTGCTGACCGACGACCAGATCTGCGCCCTTCGGGACACCGTGGCGGACCTCATGCCGGGCCTGCGCCAGAACCTCGAGGACCTCACCCGCATCCCGAGCGTGAGCCTCGATGCGTTCGACCAGGCCCACGTCGAGGCGAGCGCCGAGGCGACCGCCGCGCTCCTGCGCGCCGAGGGGCTCGACGTCGAGATCGTCCGCGAAGGGGGCCGCCCGGCCGTCATCGGGCACATCGACGGACCAGAGGGTGCGCCCACGGTGATGCTCTACGCCCACCACGACGTGCAGCCGCCCGGCGACGAGAAGGACTGGGACAGTGCGCCTTTCGAGCCGACCGAGCGTGACGGCCGGCTCTACGGCCGGGGCGCCGCAGACGACAAGGCCGGGATCATGGCGCACCTCGCAGCGCTTCGAGCCCACGCGGGTGCCCTTCCGGTCGGCGTGACCGTCTTCGTCGAGGGGGAGGAGGAGATCGGCTCCGACTCGCTGCCGACCCTGCTGGAGAAGCACGGCGAGAAGCTGCGCGCCGATGCGATCGTGCTGGCCGACTCGACCAACTGGGCCATCGGCGAGCCCGCGCTCACGACCACCCTGCGTGGCCTGATCCGCGTCGTCGTGACCGTGACGACCCTCGACCACGGAGTGCACTCGGGCATGTTCGGCGGTGCCGTCCCCGACGCCCTGACCCCCCTGGTCCGGATCCTGGCCAGCCTCCACGACGACGCCGGCGACGTCGCGGTCGCCGGCCTGAAGTCGGGCAAGGCGAGCGACCTCGAGTTCGACGAGGCCCGCCTGCGTGAGGAGTCCGGACTGCTCGACGGTGTCGAGGTCATCGGCACGGGCAGCCTCCTCGACCGGATCTGGGCCAAGCCGACCGCCACCGTCATCGGCATCGACGCGCCCTCCGTGGCGAAGTCGTCGAACACGCTCGTGCCGAGTGCGAGCGCCAAGGTCTCGATCCGGCTCGCCCCCGACGAGGTCCCCCTGGAGGCGTATGCCGCGGTGCAGCGCCACATCGCCGCACACACCCCGTGGGGCGCCAGGGTCGAGGTGCACCTCGACGACCAGGGTGCCGGGTTCGACGCCCACGCCGACGGCCCGGTCTACGACCAGGCGCGGGCAGCCTTCACCGATGCGTGGGGCGTCGTGCCGGTCGACATCGGCGTGGGCGGGTCGATCCCGTTCGTCGCGTCGTTCGCGAAGAAGTTCCCCGACGCCGCGATCCTCGTGACCGGTGTCGAGGACCCTGACACCCGGGCCCATGGCGCCAACGAGTCGCTGCACCTCGGCGAGTTCGAGAAGGTCTGTGTGGCCGAGGCCGTCCTCCTGGCGCGGCTGGGGGCCATGCCCCGCTGACCCCGAAGTCCAGCCCACCACCGCAAGCCCGAGGAGAGTCCGGTGACCGAGTTCCCGCTTCTGCCACAGGATTTCACCTTCGGCGTGGCGTCCGCGGCCTACCAGGTCGAGGGCGCCGTCAACGAGGACGGCCGCGGTCGGTCGGTGTGGGACACCTTCTGCGACAAGCCGGGAGCGATCGCGGGTGACGCCAGCGGAGCCGTCGCCTGCGACCACTACCACCGCTACCGCGAGGACGTGGAGCTGCTCAAGGTCCTCGGCGTCGACAGCTACCGGTTCTCGATCTCGTGGCCACGGATCCTGCCCACGGGGGCGGGCGAGGTGAACGCCGCCGGCCTCGACTTCTACGACCGCCTGGTCGACGAGCTGCTCGACGCCGGCATCGAGCCCACCGCCACGCTCTTCCACTGGGACACCCCGCAGTCCCTGGAGGACCGCGGGGGATGGACCGGTCGCGAGATCACCGAGCACTTCGCGGCATACGCGGGGATCGTCGGCGAGCGGCTCGGTGACCGGGTGGCGCGCTGGATGCCGCTCAACGAGCCCAACGTCGTCACCATGCTCGGCTACGCGATCGGCAACCACGCACCCGGCCGCTCGCTGGGGTTCGAGGCGCTGCCCGTCGTCCACCACCTGCTCCTCGGGCACGGGCTCGCGACGCAGGCGCTGCGCGCGGCCGGCTGCCGCGAGATCGGCATCGCGAGCAACCACGCGCCGGTGTGGCCGGCCTCGCAGGAGCCACCGGACGTCGAGGCGTCCCAGTTCTACGACAACCTCTGGAACTGGATGTTCGCCGACCCGGTCCTGCTGGGCCATTACCCGGTCGAGGGCACCGAGCAGGGCTTCCCGACCTACCGCGACGGCGACCTCGCCACCATCGCCGAGCCGCTCGACTGGTTCGGCATCAACTACTACAACCCGGCGCGCATCGGTGCGCCCGGCCTGGCGCCCGACAGCTCCCAGCTCGACGGCGCCGAGCTCCCGTCGGGACTCCCGTTCGAGACCCGTCGGATCGAGGGCTACGAACGCACCGACTTCGACTGGCCGATCGTCCCGGAGGGCCTGGCCCAGATCGTGCGCACCTTCCGCAACCGGTATGCCGAGAAGCTGCCGCCGCTCTACGTGACCGAGAGCGGCTGCTCGTTCCATGACGACGACCCCGTCGACGGCCGGGTGCCCGATCCGCGACGGATCGCCTACCACGACGCCCACCTGGGGGCCCTGGCCGACGAGATCCGCGACGGCGCTGACGTGCGCGGCTACGTCGCGTGGTCGGCGACCGACAACTTCGAGTGGGCGGCCGGCTATGCCGAGCGGTTCGGGCTGGTGCACGTCGACTACCAGACCCAGGTCCGCACTCCCAAGGACTCCTACCACTGGTACCGCGACCTCATCGCGCACACCCGAGCGAATGGAACGCCGTCATGACCCCCGCCACCCCCACCCGCACCCACGACGTCGTGCTCTTCGGGGCCACCGGCTTCGTCGGCCGGCTCGTCGCCGCCTACCTCGCCGAGCACGCGCCGGCAGGCACCCGCGTCGCCTTGGCCGGACGCTCCGAGCGCCGGCTCGAGGWGGTGCGGTCGGAGCTGCCGGCCGCGGCCCGCGACTGGCCCCTGGTGGTCGCCGACTCCGCCGACTCCGCCTCGCTGCGTGCCATGGCGGAGTCGACGACGGCTGTCGCGTCGACCGTCGGCCCCTACCTGCGCTACGGCCTGCCCCTCGTCGAGGCCTGTGCCGAGGCCGGCACCCACTACGCCGACCTCACCGGTGAGGTGCTGTTCGTCCGCCGGGCGATCGACGCCGTCGACGCCCGCGCCAAGGAGACCGGGGCGCGCATCGTGACGGCCTGTGGGTACGACTCGATCCCGTCCGACCTCGGGGTGCACCTGCTGCACGAGCGCGCCGTCGCCGATGCAGCCGGCTCCCTGCTCGACACGACCCTGCACGCCAAGTCGAAGGGCGGCCTCAGCGGCGGCACCATCGACTCCTCACGGGCGCAGCTCGAGGCGGTGGCAGCCGACACGTCGCTGCGCACGGTGATCTTCGACGCCTACGCCCTCAGCCCCGACCGAGCCACCGAGCCCGACCTGGGCAAGGAGCGCGACGCGAGCTCGGTCTTCGTCGACGCCCAGACGGGCGACTGGGTCGGGCCGTTCATCATGGCCGGCTTCAACACCCGGATCGTGCGTCGTAGCAACGCACTGCGCGACCACGCCTACGGTCGCCGGTTCCGCTACCGCGAGGTGAGCGCCTACGGGAAGGGCATGCGGGGCCGCCGTCGTGCCACCGTGTTCACCGGGCTGCTGGGCCTGGCCTACGCCGGCATGGCCAACCCCCGCACCCGGCCGATCGTCGACCGCCTGGCCCCCTCGCCGGGCGAGGGACCGAGCGAGCAGGCCCGGCGGTCCGGGTGGTTCTCGATGAAGATCCGGACCACCACCGAGACCGGCCGCCGCTACCTCGCCACGGTGGCCGCACAGGGCGACCCCGGGTATGCCGCCACGGCCGTCATGCTGGGTGAGTCGGCCCTGTGCCTCGCGCTGGACGGACCGTCGCTGCCTGCTGCCGCAGGCGTGCTCACCCCGTCGACCGCGATGGGTGACGCCCTGGTCGACCGGCTGCGCGCGCGGGACTTCACGATGACCGTGGACGAGCTGCCCGACCGCCCCTGAACTCGGTCGGGTCAGCCCGCCCACGGCGGGTGCAGCGGTCTACAGCGAGACTCGCCACCCCCTCCGCCGCTCGGCCGGACCGAGCACGTCGGGATGCAGGCATCGCGACCGCGGATCGCCACACCATACGGTGCGATGACGTCGCCGGCGACCATCCTGGCTGCTCGCCTGCGTGACATCGTGGCCATGGGGTGACCCTCCTGCGTGGGGCGCGAATCCTTGCGGATCACCCAGTATGGGCAGGGTCGCCCGCGTTTGGACTCCCTCAGGAGGACTAGTCCGCCCCGGTCGACGGGGAGCAGCGTGGACCCCAGTCCGGGCGGCCACGGCGATGGCCTGATCTCTGTCGGCTGAGCTAGTCCCGGTGGGTCTCGCCCGGGAGGGCGAGCATCTGGTCGAGCGCGACGCGCGCGTGGTGGGCCACCTCGGGGTCGACCCGGATCGGGTTGACGACGCGGCCCGCCACAAGAGACTCGAGGGTCCACACGAGGTGGGGCAGGTCGATGCGGTTCATCGTCGAGCAGTAGCAGACGTTCTTCTCGAGGAACGAGACCTGCTGCTCGGGGAACTGCGCGGCGAGCCGGCGCACGAGGTTGAGCTCGGTGCCCACGACCCACTTGGTGCCGGCCGGCGCGGCCGCGATGGTCTGGATGATCTTCTCGGTCGAGCCGACCTCGTCGGCCGCCTCGACGACCTCGTGCTGGCACTCGGGGTGGACGATCACCTTGACGTCGGGGATCTCGCGCCGGGCCTGCTCGACCGCGGCGAGGCTGAACCGGCCGTGCACCGAACAGTGGCCGCGCCACAGGATCATCGTGGCGTCCTCGAGCTCCTGGCGGGTCAGGCCACCCATCGGCTTGTGCGGGTCGAAGACCACGCACCCGTCGAGGTCGCCACCGAGGTCGCGGACGTAGGTGTTGCGCCCGAGGTGCTGGTCGGGCAGGAAGAGCACCTTGCCACCCTCGCCCGCCTGGTCCAGCGCCCAGGTGAGGGCGGTGCGGGCGTTGGACGAGGTGCAGATCGTGCCGCCGTGACGGCCGGTGAAGGCCTTGATCGCCGCGGAGGAGTTCATGTAGGTGACCGGGATGGTCCGGTCCGCGACCCCGGCCTCGACCAGGTCGTCCCAGGCGTCCTCGACCTGGCGGATCGCGGCCATGTCGGCCATCGAGCACCCAGCGGCCAGGTCGGGCAGGATCACGGTCTGCTCGTCGCTGGTGAGGATGTCGGCCGACTCGGCCATGAAGTGGACCCCGCAGAACACGATGTACGGCGCATCCGGTCGCGCGGCTGCGTCCTTGGCCAGCTTGAAGGAGTCGCCCGTGACGTCGGCGAACTCGATGACCTCGTCGCGCTGGTAGTGGTGCCCGAGCACGAACACCTGGTCGCCGAGGGCGGCCTTGGCCGCGCGGGCCCGCTCGACGAGCCCCGGGTCCGAGGCGGCAGGCAGGTCGCCAGGGCACTCGACGCCCCGCTCCGTGTGCAGGTCGGTGCCCCGACCGAGGACCAGCAGCGGAAGGGGGGAGGGACGGGAGTCCGACTGCGTCACAGGGGTGCTCACGCCCCGATCGTATGCCGTGCGGTCCCGTGCCCAGCGCCGGCTGCCGGGCTAGGGTCGCGCCCATGGACGACGACCACGCGCTGGCCGCCCTCGGGACGGCGACCTCGGCGATGCTCGCCACGGTGCGCACCACCGACCCCGCAGCAGCGGTGCCCGCCTGTCCCGGCTGGTCGGTGAGCGACCTCGTCGACCACCTCGGCCGGGTGCACCTCTGGGCCGCCCACAGCGCGCGGGAGGGCGCACCGCCCGACCCCTACCCGCGGCGCGACCGCGACCAGCCCCTCGCCGACTGGTATGCCGCGTGCGCCGACTCGATCGTGGCCACCCTGTCCGAGCTGCCCCCGGACCACCCCTCCTGGAGCTTCTCGGCCGACCCGGCCCACGGGACCGCGGGGTTCTGGCGCCGCCGTCAGTTCCACGAGACCACGGTCCACCACGTCGACGCGTTGCAGGCCGCTGCCCGCCTGCCGGTGTCCGGTCCGGTGGAGGCGGTTCCCGGCCTCACGCCACAGGACGCGGCCGACGGCGTGGCCGAGGTGTTCGAGGTGATGGCTCCTCGCAGCCTGGTCCGTCATGCGGACCGCGCGGCGCTGAACGTGATCCCAGCGCCCGAGCCGATCGCCTTGTGTTGCACCGACGTCGAGGCGTCCTGGACCGTTCGGCTGGTCGACGGAGCCGTCGTGCTGGTCGACGGGGTGGCGGAGGGAGCGGTCGCGCGGGTCAGTGGACCCGCGACCCAGCTCTACCTCGCACTGTGGCACCGAGCCGATCCTGCCGACCTCTCGGTGGACGGCGACGAAGGAGCCGCCCGCCGGCTGCTCGCTGCCGCCCTGGTGCCCTAGGTGGGCCGACTCAGAGCGGGTGGATCTTGCTGCTGGACATCGCCACGCTGACGGTGTTCTCACCGAAACGCACGTGGATCCGGTCGCCGGTGACCCGGACGACCGATCCCAGGCCGTGCCGGTCGTGGGTGACCCTGTCGTCGACGGCGAAGTCCGGGATCTCGGGGACCTCTGCGGCGCGGAAGGGGCTGTTGGGCAGGTGCGGCTTCTTGGCGGGCTGACGGGGGCGCATGTGTCTAGTGTGGACCTGTTTGCCGCCACCCGCCTCCACCGCGCCACGCATTTTCCGCCCATTCGTGCTCAACCGGGTCGAATTAAGCCCACCGCTGACACTCGCACGTGGACTGGAAGGATGGGACCGTGCACGTCGTCATCGCCCCGGACTGCTTCACCGGCACCCTCACCGCCCAGCAGGCCGCGCAGGCCATGGCCCAGGGGTGGGCCGCCAGCGCACCGCACGACCTGCTGACCCTGCGACCGCTGTCCGACGGGGGACCGGGTTTCCTCGACGTCCTCGCCGGGGCACTGCCCGACGCCCAGACCCTGGCGGTGACCGTCACCGACCCGCTCGGTCGTGAGGTGCCCGCAGCGCTCCTGGTGGTCGACGACGGTGGACGCCGCACGGCATACCTCGAGTCGGCGCAGGCGGCCGGTCTCCACCTGCTCGCGGCCGACGAGCGCAACCCCGCCCTCACCAGCACCTGGGGCGTGGGACGGCTGCTCGAGGCGGCCCTCGACGAGGGCGTGAGCCGCATCGTCGTCGGCCTGGGCGGGAGCGCCACCAACGACGCGGGGGCTGGTCTGCTGGCGGCCCTGGGCGCCGGTGCCGCCCACGACCTGGCGCGGGGTGGACTGGCGCTCGCGGAGATCTCCGACGCGGCCCTGCCGGGGCTGGTCGAGGCGCGCGACCGGTTCCGCGACGTCGAGCTCGTGCTCGCCACCGACGTCGAGTCGCCGCTCCTCGGACTCCAGGGGGCCAGTGCCGTGTTCAGCCCCCAGAAGGGAGCCTCGCCGGAGCTGGCGCAGGCGCTGGAGGGCGCCCTGGGACGGTTTGTCGAGGTCGTGCGCCGCACGGTGCCGGAGCAGACCGACCTGCTGACCGGGTCGGCGAGACGGCTGGACAAGACGCCTGGCGCCGGGGCCGCGGGAGGGCTGGGCTACGCGCTGCTGCTGCTCGGCGGCACCCGCGTGAGCGGCGTGGGCGAGGTCCTCGAGGCAGTCGGGCTGCGCGAGCTGCTGCGGGCAGCCGACCTCGTGGTCACGGGGGAGGGCTCGTTCGACTGGCAGAGCCTGCAGGGCAAGGTCGTGGCGGGGGTCGCAGGTCTGGCGCTGGAGACGGCCACCCCCAGCGTCGTGATCGCCGGGCAGGCCCTCGTCGGGCGACGGGAGACCATGACCCTGGGGTTGTCGGGCAGCTATGCGGTGGCTGAGACGCCCGCGCAGGTCGAGGCCGCCATGACCGATCCCGTCGGCACCCTCGCGGCGCGAACCGCCCGGGTGGCGGCCACCTGGTCCCCTCGCGCCTGAGCACGTCGTACAGTGGAGTGGCGCGGGGAACATTTCGCGCGAACCGTGGGTTGGCACCAGTGGCCGACCTCCACCGACATGAAGGACGCATCACCATGAGTGTTCAGGACCAGACCGCTGCGGCGACCACCGTCGACGCCACCGAGGCGCCCGCCGAGGCCACGCACGGCGTGCTCCTCTCTGATGTCGCTGCTGCCAAGGTGAAGTCCCTGCTCGAGCAGGAAGGTCGCGACGACCTGCGCCTGCGCGTCGGAGTCCAGCCCGGCGGCTGCTCCGGCCTCATCTACCAGCTCTACTTCGACGAGCGCACCCTCGACGGTGACCTCGTCCGCGACTTCGACGGTGTCGAGGTCGTCGTCGACCGGATGAGCGCCCCCTACCTCGAGAACGCGAGCATCGACTTCGCCGACACGATCGAGAAGCAGGGCTTCACCATCGACAACCCCAACGCCGGCAGCTCCTGCGCCTGCGGCGACTCGTTCAGCTGATCGAACACAGCAGCTGATCGAACACAGCAGCTGATCGAGCACGGCAGCTGACAACCCAGCAGCTGACAACCCAGCAACTGAGCACTGCCGAAGGGCCCGTCACCAGTGGTGACGGGCCCTTCGCTGGTCTGTCCTCACCCGGTACACCCAGCTAGCGGTACTCGGGGTTCGGGTAGTCGAACCGGGCGCCGGCGTCCCACTCGGTGCGCTGGTTGCCCCCGACCGGGAAGCCACCTGCGGCCTTCAGCAGCGCCGCGAGGTGCATGAGGTTCCACGTCATGAACGTGGTGTTGCGCTGGGTGAACTCGTTCTCGGGCCCGCCGCTGCCCGGGTCGAGGTACGACGGACCGGGTCCCGCCTCGCCGATCCACCCGGCGTCCGCAGCCGGCGGGATCGAGTAACCGATGTGCTGGAGGCTGTAGAGGATGTTGGAGGAGCAGTGCTTGATGCCGTCCTCGTTGCCGGTGATGATCGCGCCCCCGACCTTCCCGTAGTAGACGTACTGCCCAGCCGCGTTGGTCATCGACGAGCCGGCGTAGAGGCGCTCGATCACCTGCTTGGTGATGCTGGAGTTGTCGCCCAGCCAGATCGGCCCGGCGACCACGAGGATGTCGGAGTCGAGGATCCGGGCGAACAACGTCGGCCACTCGTCGCGGTCCCAGCCGTGCTCGGTCATGTCGACGTAGACGCCCGTGGCGATGTCGTGGTCGACGGCCCGGATCAGCTCGACGTCGACCCCGTGCTTGCGCATGATGGCGGCGCTGAGGTCGACCAGGGCCTGGGTGTTGCTGGGCTCGGGGGAGCGCTTGAGGGTGCAGTTGACGAAGGTGGCGCGCAGGCCGCTGAAGTCGAACGCGGCGATCTCGGGTTCGGTCATGGCTCGACTGTGCCCCCTGCATCCGGTCGCGGCAATGGCCAGAGGGAGCTGCGCGCGCTGAACCTCCACAACAGGTAGGTTTTCGTCCCGTGCAGATAGCCATCACGGGTTCCATCGCCACCGACCACCTGATGACCTTCAAGGGCAGGTTCCGCGACAGCCTCGTCGTCGAGCAGCTCGACAAGGTCTCGCTGTCGTTCCTCGCGGACGACCTCGAGGTCCGCCGGGGCGGGGTGGCCGCCAACATCGCGTTCGGCATGGCCAACCTCGGCCAGCGGCCGATCCTCGTCGGGGCGGTGGGTGAGGACTTCGCCGACTACCGCAGCTGGCTCGAGCGACACGGGGTCGACTGCCACTCGGTGCACGTGTCCGAGTCCAAGCACACGGCCCGCTTCGTCTGCACGACCGACGAGGACATGGCCCAGATCGCCACCTTCTACGCCGGCGCGATGAGCGAGGCACGGGGCATCGAGCTCGACCCCATCGCCCACCGCGTGGGCGGGCTCGACCTGGTCCTGGTCGGCGCCAACGACCCCGAGGCGATGCTGCGCCACACGCGCGAGTGCCGGTCCCGCGGCATACCGTTCGCTGCCGACCCGAGCCAGCAGCTCGCGTTCGCCGACGGCGAGACCATCCGCCAGCTCATCGACGGCGCCGACTTCCTGCTCACCAACGAGTACGAAGCGGCGTTGACCGAGCAGAAGACCGGCTGGGACGCCGCCGAGATCGCCGACCGGGTGCACACCCGGGTCATCACCCGGGGCAAGGAGGGCGTCTCCATCGAGCGCAAGGGCGAGGACACCATCGAGGTCTCGGTCGCCCGCGAGGTGCGCCGGGCCGACCCGACCGGTGTCGGTGACGCGTTCCGGGCCGGCTTCCTCACCGGGCTGGCGGCCGACCTCGGCCTGCGCCACTCCGCGGAGCTCGGCTCGATGCTCGCGACCTACGTCATCGAGACCGTGGGCACGCAGGAGTACACGCTGGGCAAGGCGAGCTTCCTCCAGCGGCTTGCCGATGCCTACGGCCAGGAGTCGGCGGACGCGATCGAACCCCACATCAGCTGCATCGCGCCGTAGGCGAGCGGTGCACCGGTGGTGACCGCCGAGCCGGTCGAACCCCTCCCCACCAGCTGGGTCTTCGACCTGAGCGAGGTGGAGGACGGCGAGGACATGGTCGCCGTCGGGGGTGACCTGCGGGCGGGGACGCTGATCGAGGCCTACCGCAGCGGCGTGTTCCCGATGGGGCTCGGTGAGCTCGGCACGAGGCCGCTGGGCTGGTGGTCACCGGACCCGCGCGGGGTCCTGCTGCCCGGGGGAGTGCACGCCAGCCGTTCGCTCCAGAAGTCGCTGCGGCATTTCGAGATGCGGGTCGACACGGCCTTTCGCGACGTGGTCGAGGCGTGTGCCGACCCCGGTCGCGACGGCCGCTGGATCACCGAGGAGATCATCGACGCCTACACCGAGCTGCACGCCCTCGGCTGGGCGCACAGCATCGAGACCTGGCAGGACGGCCAGCTCGTCGGGGGGCTCTACGGCATCAACGTCGGCGGGCTCTTCGCGGGGGAGTCGATGTTCCACCGGGTCACCGATGCGTCCAAGGCCGCCGTCGTGGCCACGGCCGGCTACGTCTTCGCCGACGGCGACCCTCGTCGCCTCATCGACGTGCAGTGGGCGACCGACCACCTGCGCAGCCTCGGCGTGGTCACGGTGTCGCGTCGCGACTACCTCGCGCGGCTCGGCGAGGCCGTCGGCCTCGAGCCACCGACCTTCTCCGCCTAGCCGACCCGGGGCTCACCCCACCGTGCGCACCCGGTATGCCGCGTGCTCGCCCTCCGTGGCGACCTCGCCGAGGTAGTCCTGGGCGCGCATCCGGCACCACGCCGGGATGTCGGCGCGGGCCGCCGGGTCGGTCGCCCACACCTCGACCACGGTGCCGGCCGGCGAGTCCTGGGCGGCCCGCGCGAGCCTGATGACCGGGATTGGGCAGCGCAGGCCGCGGGCGTCCACGACGACGAGCTCGGATGCCGGGGTGGGCTCCAGCTCATCCGGGGGTCGCGGGGGTCGCGGGGTGCCGGTCACAGGCGACGAGCCCCGAGCTCGGTCCGCACCGACTCGACCACCTCGGCGATGACGGCGCAGAAGGCGTCGACCTGGGCGGCCCGGTCAGGTGCCACGGCAGCCAGGGGCAGGGTGATGCGCACGTTGCCGTGGGTCAGCGCGCCCATCGCCGCCAGGACATGGCTCGGCTCGAGGGTGCTGGCCGTGCACGCCGAGCCCGAGCCCACGGCGAAGCCCCTGCGGTCGAACTCGCGCACCAGCGCCTCACCGTCGGCGTAGAGCGCCGAGAAGGTGACGACGTGGGGGAGGCGGCCCGCCGGGTCACCCACGACGTCGACGTCCGGGACCGCGGCAGCAGCGGTGCGGATGAGGTCGACGAGCGCGAACGCCTCCTCGCGCTCCCGCGCGGCCCCGGCCGCGGATTGCTGCCAGGCTTCGGCCGCCGCCAGCGCCAAGGGGACCCACGGCGTGTGCCGAGACGGCCCGCTGAGGGCGGCGTCCGGGTCGGCGGGGCCCGGGAGCAGCCACCGCGTGCGCTCCGGGACGAGCAGGATGCCGAGGCCGCCCGGTCCACCCCAGGACGCGGCGTCGCCGGCCAGGACGTCGTAGGTGTCCGGTGGCGAGGTCCGCCCGAGTGAGGCCTGGGCGTCCACCCCGAGCGGCACCCCGGCGGCGAGGCAGGCCTCGTGAGCCGCCTCGAGGGGCTGGATGGTGCCCACCTCGCCGTTGGCGTGCTGGAGGACGGCGGCCACCGTCCCCGGTGTGGCCACGGCCCGGTGCCACGCGCCGAGGTCCACGCGCCCGGCGCCGTCGACGGCGACCGCCTCGAAGGCCGCCGGGTCGGCTGCCGCGTCGGCTGCGTGGCGGCCGGGGACGAGGACCGCAGAGTGCTCGACGGCCGAGGCGACCAGGCGCGCTCCGCGACGCCGCGCGGCATACCGGAGGCCGTCGGTCATCCAGCGGACCGCGGTCGGGCCGTCGGGCGCGAAGGCGACTTCCGAAGGGCTGACCGAGAGCCCAGTCGCGAGCACCTCACGGGCCTGGTCGAGGAGCCGTCGCGCCGTCCGTCCTTCCCGGTGCAGGCGGCGCGGGTCGGCCCAGCCGGCGTCGACCGCCGCGAGCATCGTCTCCCTGGCTCGCGGGTGCATCGGCCCGGGCGCCGCGTCGAGGACGGCACGCTCGGGGAGACGGTCGGATTCGCCGCCGGGAGCGTCGTCCGGGGAGGGGTTCGCCACACCCTGACGTTAGCCGCACCCTGACCGGACGGGACGCACTGGCTGGAGTAGGGTTTGGCGCGATGGCCCATCACTGTCTCGAAGAAGGTGCACCGTTGCGTCAGCACGACGTCTCTGCGCCGCGCCCACAGCGGCGGCGGACTGCTCAGAGGAGAACGACCACGGCTCTCGGGCTGTCGCTCGTCGCCCTCGCCCTCTCCGGCTGCGCCGGGCGCGTCCAGGACGGCTTCCTGCCCCGCGCCGTGACCGAGGGCGGCGAACGCGTCACCTCGCTCTGGAACGGTGCCTGGATCGCCGCGCTCATCGTCGGGGTCATCGTCTGGGGCCTGATCGGCTGGTGCGTGGTGGCCTACCGCCGCAAGAAGGACGACACCGCCCTGCCGGTGCAGCTGCGCTACAACGTGCCGATGGAGATCCTCTACACGATCGTCCCGGTGTTCATGATCGCGGTGCTCTTCTACTACACCGCTCGTGACGAGGCCGCCCTGCTCGACACCTCCAAGCACCCCGACGTCGTCGTCAACGTGGTGGGCAAGAAGTGGAGCTGGGACTTCAACTACGTCAACGAGCAGACCTACGAGAGCGGCACCCAGGCCGAGCTCACGGGGGAGCCCGGCACCGAGCAGAACCTCCCGACCCTCTACCTGCCGGTCAACAAGCGCACCGAGTTCGTGCTGACCTCGCGCGACGTCATCCACTCGTTCTGGGTGCCGGCGTTCCTGCAGAAGCTCGACATGATCCCCGGGCGGGTCAACAAGTTCCAGGTCGTGCCCACCGAGACCGGTGACTTCAAGGGGAAGTGCGCCGAGCTCTGCGGCGCCTACCACTCGCAGATGCTGTTCAATGTCAAGGTCGTCGACCAGGCCGCCTACGACGCCCACATCGCCGAGCTCAAGGGGAAGGGCAACACCGGCCAGCTCGACAACAGCCTGAACCCCGAGAAGGTCATGAACGAGGACAAAGACCTCATCCCGAGTGCAGGGAGCAACTGATGGCAGCGGCAACCGAGTCGAGCGCGGGGACCTACTACCGGTCCACCGAGGCCACCGCGACCCGCCGGCTCACCAAGGGCCAGACCGTCGTGAAGTGGGCGTCGACCACTGACCACAAGGTGATCGGCAACCTCTACTTCATCACCTCGTTCATCTTCTTCATGTTCGGTGGCGTGCTCGCGCTCCTGATCCGGGCCGAGCTGTTCCAGCCGGGCCTGCAGATCGTGGACAACCCCGACCAGTTCAACCAGCTGTTCACCATGCACGGCACGATCATGCTGCTGCTGTTCGCGACCCCGCTGTTCGCCGGGTTCGCCAACGCGCTCATGCCGATCCAGATCGGCGCACCCGATGTCGCCTTCCCGCGGCTCAACATGTTCGCCTACTGGCTCTACCTCTTCGGTGGCCTGATCGCCTCCGCCGGCTTCCTCACCCCGTCGGGTGCGGCGTCGTTCGGCTGGTTCGCCTACTCGCCGCTGTCCGACGCGTCGAACAGCCCCGGCCTCGGTGGCGACCTGTGGGTCTTCGGCCTCGCGCTCGCCGGCTTCGGCACCATCCTCGGCGCCGTCAACTTCATCACCACGATCATCTGCATGCGCGCGCCCGGCATGACGATGTTCCGGATGCCGATCTTCACCTGGACGATCCTCGTCACCAGCCTGCTCGTGCTGATGGCGTTCCCGGTGCTGGCCTCCGCGCTGCTGGCCCTCGGTGCCGACCGGAAGTTCGGGGCCCACGTCTTCGACCCCGACAACGGTGGTCCGATGCTGTGGCAGCACCTGTTCTGGTTCTTCGGCCACCCCGAGGTCTACATCATCGCGCTGCCGTTCTTCGGCATCATCTCCGAGATCCTCCCGGTGTTCTCGCGCAAGCCGATCTTCGGCTACAAGACCCTGGTCTTCGCGACCATCGGCATCGCGGCCCTCTCGGTCACCGTGTGGGCCCACCACATGTACGCCACGGGCCAGGTCCTCCTCCCGTTCTTCGCGGTCATGACGATGCTCATCGCCGTGCCCACGGGCGTGAAGTTCTTCAACTGGATCGGCACGATGTGGGGCGGCAAGCTGTCCTTCGAGACGCCGATGCTCTGGGCGATCGGCTTCCTCGTCACGTTCCTCTTCGGCGGCCTGACCGGCATCATCCTGTCCAGCCCGGCCCTCGACTTCCACCTGTCCGACAGCTACTTCGTGGTGGCGCACTTCCACTACGTGGTCTTCGGCACCGTGGTCTTCGCGATGTTCGCCGGCTTCTACTTCTGGTGGCCCAAGTTCACCGGTCGGATGCTCGACGAGACGCTGGGCAAGGTGCACTTCTGGATGCTGTTCATCGGCTTCCACACGACCTTCCTCATCCAGCACGTGCTGGGCGTCGACGGCATGCCCCGTCGCTACGCCGACTACCTGCCCGAGGACGGCTTCACCTGGGAGAACCAGGTGTCCACCTTCGGCGCCTTCCTGCTGGCCGCGTCGACGCTCCCGTTCCTCTACAACGTCTGGAAGACCTGGCGCACCGCGCCGCTGGTCGAGACCGACGACCCGTGGGGCTACGGCGCGTCGCTCGAGTGGGCCACCTCGTGCCCGCCGCCGCGCCACAACTTCGACACCATCCCGCGGATCCGCTCCGAGCGCCCGGCCTTCGACCTGCACCACCCCGAGGCGGCTCCGCTGTCCGGCGTGCACGCCGACCCCGACACGCTGACCCGCATCATGGCCGAGACCGGTTCCGGCGAGGAGCACGTCACGGGCGAGTTCGACCACGACAAGCACCCGCGGTTCCATGAGGAGCGTGACTGACCCGTGAAGATCGAGTACAAGCTCTTCATCATCCTGGCGGCCTTCTTCGCCCCCGTCGGCCTCGTCTACGGCATCTTCACGGAGTGGAAGGAGCCGGTCGGTCCGGCCGGCCTGTTCCTCTCCGCAGGGCTGGGCGCGATGGTCGCGTTCTACCTGTGGGCCACCGCGCGCCGGCTGCCCGAGCGCCCGGAGGACAACCCCGGTGGGGAGATCGCCGAGCACGAGGGCGAGTACGGCTTCTTCAGCCCGCACTCCTGGTGGCCCCTGCCGCTCGCCGGTGCGGCTGCGCTGTGCTTCCTCGGCCTGGCGGTCGGCTGGTGGCTGTTCATCATCGGTGCCACGTTCGGCGTGGTCGCCCTGGTGGGCTGGACCTTCGAGTACTTCAAGGGGCCGCACGCCGTCTGAGCTGCGCGTGGTCGATCGGCCGGGTGTGACCCTTGCGGGGTTGCCCCGGCCGTTCGCGTTGCTCGGTGCGAACCCGGCCAGTCGCCCGACCTCCCGGCCCACAGCGTGGCGGTGCTGGCGTTTGCGCCCTGGTGTGTCGTTTCGGGGGCATCGTCGTGGTGTCAGGGGCATCGCCGTCGAGCAGGTAGACTGACCTCCGGTCCGCGCAGGGGCGGGCCGCCGGGTTCTTCAGGGGCTCGGGCTCAGGGGGCCTGGCGCGAAATAGTGATCGCCCGGCCAGACACAGTTGCATAGCCAACCATTCGGGCCGGTCGGGCGTCTGTCGGGATGACGGCCGTCGTCGGACGGGTCCTGCGACTGTGGCCGAGGACGCGACACGCACACGCTGTTCAGAGGCACACGCTTTTGACCAGCACCGAACGCACAGGGCGCCACGACGGCGCAGAGCACAGGAGTACACGTGGTGGGTAGGACTCAAGGGGCACGACTGGCCGTGGCCGCGACCATGGTTGCGGGACTGGCCCTGGTGGCCGGCTGTTCGGGCGGCGTCGACAGCCCGGCGACCGACAACGTGGCCGGCTCCAGCTCCTCGTCCTCCTCCTCGTCCTCGGCGACCCCCACGCCGGCCGAGCTGACCATCACGCCGGCCGAGGGAGCCACGGGCGTGCTGCCGACCGATCCCGTGGTGGTCTCGGCCACCAGCGGCACCCTCGGCGAGGTCACCGTCGCCGACGCCAAGGGCCGCAAGGTCGCCGGCAAGCTGGGCGACGACGGCGCGTGGACCTCCAGCGGGCTGCTGGCTCCCAGCGCGGCATACACGGTCAGCGCGACCGCCACCGGCGAGGACGGCACGCCGTCCACGACCACCTCGACGTTCGCCACCCTGAAGCCCAAGGTCACCGCGACCTACGGCATCCTCAACTCCGGCGAGACCGTCGGCGTCGGTATGCCGGCCAGCATCCAGTTCGACTCCGCCGTCACCAGCGCGAAGCTTCGCGCCGAGGTAGAGAAGCGGGTCACGATCACCACCTCACCCACGCAGAACGGGTCGTGGGGCTGGCTCGACAACCGCCAGCTCATGTGGCGCCCCACCAACTACTGGAAGCCCGGCACCACGGTCACCATCAGCGCGCCCCTGACCGGCGTCCAGACCGGTGAGGGCAAGTGGGTCGGCAACGACGACAGCGCGAGCTTCACGGTGGGTTCGTCGATGATCTCCACGGTCGACATCAAGCGTCACCAGATGACGGTCCGTCGTGGCGGCCAGGTCATCAAGGTGATCCCTGTCAGCACCGGTCGCCCCGGCGCCACCACGGAGACCCGGTCCGGGACCAAGGTGATCATCCGCAAGGAGGGTCACGTCACGATGGACTCGACGACCATCGGCATCCCCAAGGGCAAGCCCGGCTACTACAAAGAGGAGACGGACTGGAACCTGCGGGTCACCTGGACCGGCGAGTACCTCCACTCCGCTCCGTGGTCGGTGGGTGCCCAGGGCAACGCCAACGTCAGCCACGGCTGCGTGAACATGTCACCGGCCAACGCCAAGTGGATGTTCGAGAACTCCAAGGTCGGCGACGTGGTGACCTTCATCGGCTCCAACCGTCCGTTCCTGCCGGCCGAGGGCATCGGTGTCTGGCAGTACTCGTTCGCGAAGTGGAAGGCGCAGAGCGCGCTGGCCTGAGCCGAGCCGACTGCCGTCCTAGGGGCGCGGTGCCGCTGGGTCGTCGCCCCGTGGGTCGTCACCCGGTGAGTCGTCACCCGGTGAGTCGTCACCCCGCGAGTCGTCACCCCGCGAGTCTCGAACGGTGCGTCGCCGCCGGGGTGTGTCATCGTGCAAGGGTGCACCGGACCAGCCTGCTCGTCGCCAGCTCGGTTCTCGCTGTGCTCGGCCTCGCCGGGTGCGCGGACTCGTCGGGCGGTGACGCGGTCGGCAGCACCGCCACGACCACCAGCAGCGCGACCGGCGACAGCCCGGCGACCACCACGACGACCACCACGACGACCACCACCACCACGGGGTCGGCGGCCGCGTCCGCGTCCGCGGTGGTCCCGGTCAGCAAGCTGATCGTCTTCGTCGTGGAGAACCACTCGCTCGCCCAGATGCGCGCGCAGATGCCGTACACCTACCGCCTCGCGAAGACCTACGGCTACGCGACCAGCTACTTCGGGGTGCGCCATCCGTCCCTCCCCAACTACATCGCCATCGCGGCGGGGAGCACCCGACTGGTCACCACGAACAAGTCGCCGGCCGACAACGTGCCGGTGCATGGCCCCTCGGTCTTCGGCCGGGCGATCTCCGCCGGACGCACCGCGGCGGTCTACGTGGACGCGATGCCGGGCAGCTGCGCCCTGCTACCGAGCGGGCGGTATGCGGTCAAGCACAACCCGTGGCCCTACTTCGCCGACGAGCGGGCACTGTGCCGCAGGTACGACCTGCCGGTCACCGCGTTGGGACCGGCGGTCGACGCGGGCCACCTGCCGAACGCTGCGATGGTCGTGCCCGACCTGTGCCACGACGCCCATGACTGCAGCCTCGCGACGGCAGACCGGTGGTTCCAGGGGTGGATGACCAGGATCGAGGCGGGCCCGGACTGGAAGGCTGGTCGGCTCGCCGTCGTGCTCACGGCCGACGAGGACGACAAGAGCGCCGGCAACCGCGTGCTCACGGTGGTGGCGCACCCCAGCCAGCGACACCGGGTGGTGACGGCCCGGCTCGACCACTACTCCTTGGCCCGGCTCTACGCGGAGGTCACCGGCACCGAGCCGCTCGGACGCGCGAAGACCGCCACGTCGATGGCCGCGGCGTTCCACCTGCCGCTGCCCTGACGGGACCACGCTGTTGGGGACCGGCTCAGACCGGCTCAGACTGGCTCAGATCGGCTCAGGCCCAGCCGAGGGCGTGGAGTCGCTCGTCGTCGATGCCGAAGTGGTGGGCGATCTCGTGCACCACGGTCACGGCGATCTCGTCGAGCAGGTCCTCGCGGTCCTTGCACATCCTGGTCAGTGGCCCGCGGAAGATCGTGATCCGGTCGGGGAGGGCGCCTGCCCACGCGTCACCGCGCTCGGTCAGGGGCGTCCCGTCGTAGACCCCCAGCAGGTCGGGGTCGTCGGCCGGTGGCTCGTCCTCGACGAAGAAGACGACGTTGTCGAGCAGCCGCATCAGCTCCGGCGGCACCGCGTCCAGGGCATCGCCGACCGCCTGCTCGAACTCCGCCGCGTCAATCTCGACCACGGGTCCAGCCTGCCATGGGCGGACCGGGCTCTGGGTCGCCTGGGCGGCCCTGTGACCTGCTGGGGTGCCCCCCCGTGGGCACCGGCGGGCCTCAGGGGCGCTTGGGGGGCTCCCTGCGGGCGCTCTCGAGGGCGGGCCGGGTCTCGTCGCTACCCGCCTCGATGGCGCCGATCGACTCGCGCCCGTGGCCGTCGTGGTGGGCGGCGGCGAGCTCGGCCGGCGTGACCGGGTTGATCGAGTCGCTGAAGTAGAACCGGGACAGCGCCGAGCGGGCCTGGTCCTTGCGCGCGGTGGGGGAGGCCACCCCGTGCTCGTCGGTCGCCTTCTCGAGGGTGAGCACGTGGTGGGGCTCGTGCTGCACGAGGTTCCAGCGGGTGAACTCGTCGAGCGGCTCGTGCTGCTCGAAGAACTTCCCGTCGGCGGTCCGGATGATGCGACCGGTCTCCCGGCCGTGGAGCACCAGGTCGCGGTCCTTGCGCTGCAGCGACAGGCAGATCCGCTTGGTCACCCAGAACACCAGCGGGGGAGCGATGAAGAACGCCGCCCGCAGGATGTGGGTGATGTCGTTGATCGACAGGTGCAGCTTGATCGCCATGAGGTCGTTGCCGGCGGCGAACATGAGCACGCCGTAGGCCGTCAGCGCTGCCATCCCCAGACCCGTGCGGGTGGGGTTGTTGCGCGGCCGGTCGAGCAGGTGGTGCTCGCGGTTGTCGCCGGTCACCCACCTCTCGAGGAACGGGTAGATGGCCATCAGCCCGTACATCACGGGGATGAGCAGGATGGCGCCGATCATGACGTTGAACGAGAAGGTAAACCCGAACGCGGTGAACTCCAGCCAGCCGGGCAGCAGGCGCAGCGCCCCGTCGGCGAAGCCCATGTACCAGTCCGGTTGGGACCCCGCGGTCACGGGCGACGGGTCGTAGGGTCCGTACGCCCAGATCGGGTTGATCGTGACCAGGCCCGAGATGAGGGAGATGACGCCGAAGACGATGAAGAAGAAGCCACCGGCCTTGGCCGCATAGACCGGCATCACGGGGAAGCCGACCACGTTGTCGTTGGTGCGACCCGGCCCCGGGAACTGGGTGTGCTTGTGCACGAAGACCAGCCCGATGTGGGCCGTGAACAGGCCGACCAGGATCGCCGGGAGCAGCAGGACGTGGATCGAGAAGAGGCGGGGGATGATCGCCTCGCCCGGGAACGGACCGTCGAACAGCGCGAACGACAGGTAGGACCCGAGCACGGGCACCGAGCGCATGAAGCCCTCGGCGGCGCGCAGGCCGGTGCCGGACAGCAGGTCGTCCGGGAGCGAGTAGCCGGCGAAGCCCTCCACCAGCGCGAGCATCGACAGGATGCAGCCGATCACCCAGTTGATCTCGCGCGGCTTGCGGAACGCGCCGGTGAAGAAGACGCGGAGCATGTGGACCGACAGCGCCACGATGAACATCAGGGCGGCCCAGTGGTGGATCTGGCGGATCAGCAGGCCCCCGCGGATGTCGAACGAGATGTCGACGGTGGAGCGGAACGCCTCTGACATCGTGATGCCACGCAGCGGCAGGTAGGAGCCGTCGTAGACGACCTGACCGGCGCTCGGGACGAACCAGAAGGTGAGGAACGTGCCCGACAGCAGGCAGATGATCATCGAGTACATGGCGACTTCGCCGAGCATGAAGGACCAGTGCTCGGGGAAGACCTTCTTCATGAGGTAGCCGACGGGCTTGGCGGCACCGGTGCGGTCGTCGAGCCAGCCGGCGACTCCGCCGACGGCCTTCAGGGCGGGGGCGGTGGGTGCCTCGGGCGTGACGTCGTCCTTGCGCAGGCGATCGATGGGGTCGGCCGACCCGCTGCGTCCGTTGCTGCTCATGCGGAACCACGCTCCCAGAAACTCGGACCGACAGCCTCACGGAACGGGGCGTCGGCCACCAGGTAACCCTCGGAATCGACGGTGATCTTCAGCTGCGGCAAGGGGCGCTTGGCCGGGCCGAAGATGACCTTGCAGTCCTGCGTCACGTCGAACGTCGACTGGTGGCAGGGGCAGAGCAGGTGGTGCGTCTGCTGCTCGTACAGACCCACGGGGCACCCGACGTGGGTGCAGATCTTGGAGTAGGCGACGATGCCCTCGTGGCCCCAGTCGCGCTCCTTCTGGGGCTTGATGTCCTCGGGGTTGAGGCGCATCAGCAGCACGGCGGCCTTGGCCTTGTCCTCGAGGACGTGCTCGGAGTCCTTGATCGACTCGGGGAGCACGTGGAAGACCGAGCCGATGGTGACCTGGTCGGCACGGATCGGCGTGCGCTCGGGGTCGCGGACCAGCCGGTCGCCCTTCTTCCACATGGTGGTGGACAACTGGTCCTTCGGGAGCGGGCCCAGTCCGCCGACCAGCGGCAGCAGGATCGCGATCGGCGGCAAGGCGAGCGCGCCGGCCAGCGAGAACTTGATGAGGGGGCGGCGGCCGAGCTGGGCCTTCTCGCCACCGTCCATGAGGTTGGTGACGACCCGCTGACGGTCCTCGTCACTGGCTCGCTGGGTGTGGCGGTACTCGACCGACTCGCTGTCGGGCATGAGCGTCTTGGCCCAGTGCACGGCACCGACGCCACAGCCGAGCAGGGCCAGCGCCATGGTGACCCCGAGGGCCACGTTGTAGATGCTGGCGTTGCCGATGCCGGGGATGAAGCCGGACTGCTCGGGGTCGATGGCGAAGTAGGCCACGACGAAGAGGATGGTGCCCAGGCTGGAGAGCCCGAAGAGCGCCGCGACCTGCTTCTCGGCGCGCTTGGCGCCCTTCTCGTCGAGGTCGGCCATGCGCGCGACGTGCGGGTGCAGGCCCGGGTCCTCGAAGCGCGCCGGCAGGCCGCCGGTGCCCTCGACGTGGCCCTGGTCGAGGCGGACCGCGGTCGACCCGTAGCCGTCGCCGGTGCCGACGACCTCGCCGTGCGGCGTGTCGTGTTCGCTCATCGTGTCGTGGGTCCTGTCGAGTCGCGGTGGTCAGTTCCAGTGTCGCCGCACGGGGCGGATGTGGCCAGCCATGGTGACGCAGTCATCACGCGGCCTTCCGACCGAGCCAGACGGCGAAGCCGACCATGATGCCGAGCCCGAAGATCCAGACGAACAGTCCCTCGGAGACGGGGCCGAGGTTGCCCAGGGCCATGCCACCGACGTTCTCCTGCTGGTCGACCTCGTGGAGGTAGGCGACGATGTCGTTCTTGGCCTCGGGCGAGATGTTGTCGTCGCTGAAGACGGGCATCGACTGCGGGCCGGTCACCATGGCCTCGTAGATGTGCTTGCCCTCGATGTTGCGCAGGGCGGGGGCGTACTTGCCCCGGGTGAGCGCGCCACCCGAGCCGGCGAAGTTGTGGCACATGGCGCAGTTGACCCGGAACAGCTCGGCGCCGAGGGCGACGTCGCCGCCCTCACCACTGGTGTACTCCGCGTCGGGCACGGCGGGACCGGGGGCCAGCGACGCGATGTACGCGGCGACGGCCGAGATCTGGTCCTGGGTGAACCGGACCTCCTCGGCGCGGGGCGCCTGGACGTTCGGGGCAGCCATCGGCATACGTCCGGTGCCCATCTGGAAGTCCACGGCGGCGGCGCCGACGCCCGGCAGGGCGGGGCCGGCCTTCGTGCCCTGGGCCTGCAGGCCGTGACACGTCGCGCAGTTGGCCAGGAAGAGCTTCTTGCCCTGCTCGACCGAGCTGGCCGCGGCGGTGGCGGCGTCGGCCTGCTTGGGAGCGAAGGTGGAGTACGCGACCCCAGTGAGGATCAGACCCAGGAGCAGGAGCAGGGCGATCGCGGCCGGGTGTCGGCGGCGGGCGGCCAAGGCGTTCACGGTGCGGTCCTGTCGACGGAGGTGGGCAGGGCTGGCTGGGGGTGCAGGTGGAGCATCGTGCGGGTCACTTCAACAGGTAGATCGTCGCGAACAGCGCGATCCACACGACGTCGACGAAGTGCCAGTAGTAGGAGGTCACGACAGCACCCGCGGCCTGCGCGTGGCTGTAGTGCCGGGTCGTGAAGGTGCGGCCGATGATGAGCAGGAAGGCGAGGAGGCCGCCGGTCACGTGCATGGCGTGGAAGCCGGTCGTGAGGTAGAAGACCGAGCCGTACGCGGTGGACGAGAGCGTGATGCCCTCGTGGACGAGCTCGGAGTACTCGAGCACCTGCCCGGACACGAAGATCGCGCCGAAGATGTAGGTCAGCACGTACCACTCGCGCATGCCCCAGCTCTTGACCGCGAGGAGGCTCGCGTCGCCGCGGTGCGGCTTGCCGTGCTCCGCGGCGTGGACACCGAGCTGGCACCACACCGACGACACCACGAGGATGATCGTGTTGATGGTGGCGAAGGGCACGTTGAGCACGTCCGTCGACGTGTCCCACAGGTTCGGCTCGACCGAGCGGATCGTGAAGTACATCGCGAACAGGCCAGCGAAGAACATCAGCTCGCTGGAGAGCCAGACGATGGTGCCGACCGACACCATGTTGGGTCGGGACACCGGCCCGTGGCCGGGGATGCTGCCGGCCGAGCGAGCGGGTTCAGAGGTCACGGGAGATGCGGTCGCCACGTGCGCCAGATTAGCCACATTCCCCGTCCGGCACACCGTCGACCCCCCGATGGGTGCGTCACCGCGCCGAAACGCCGCACCGGTAGCATCTGCGTCATGACCGCTTCGCACGCGACCGCCGCCGACGTCCCGACCTCGTCGGGGTCACCAGCGGGGTCTTCGACCCGTCAGATCTCGGTGCTGCTGTACAGCGACGACAGGACCACCCGGGACGCTGTCCGCGTCACCGTGGGCCGTCGTCCGGCCCGTGATGTCGAGGTCTCGTCGTGGCGTGAGTGCGCGACCGCGGCGGCGGTGATCGAGGCCGTCGAGAACGCCTCGTTCGACCTCCTCATCCTCGACGGCGAAGCGGCCCCGACCGGTGGGCTCGGCCTCTGCCGCCAGCTCAAGAGCGAGATCTTCGGCTGCCCGCCGATCCTGGTCCTGACCGGTCGCCCGCAGGACGGCTGGCTGGCCACCTGGTCGCTCGCCGACCTGGCCGTCCCCCACCCGCTCGACCCGATCGCGCTGGCCTCGGCCGTGGCAGAGCTGGGTCGTGGCGGACGTCCCAGCGCCTCCTGAGCCGGTGACCGCACGCGAGCCGGCCGGTCACACCTGGCCGGACCTGCTCACCCTGCTCATCGCCGGTGAGCACCTCAGCACCGACCAGGCCGCCTGGGCGATGAACGAGATCATGGGCGGCGAGGCCTCGCCGGTCCAGGTCGCCGGCTTCCTCGTCGCGCTCCGGTCCAAGGGCGAGACGGTGGAGGAGCTGCGTGGGCTGGCCGACGTCATGCTCGCCCACGCCAACCAGATCGAGGTGCCGGGGCCGAGCCTCGACATCGTCGGCACCGGTGCCGACCGCTCCAACACGGTCAACATCTCCACGATGGCGTCGGTCGTCATCGCGGCCAGCGGGGTCCAGGTGGTCAAGCACGGCAACCGGGCCGCGTCGTCCGCCTCGGGCTCGGCCGACGTCCTCGAGGCGCTGGGCGTCAACCTCACCCTCACGCCGGCCCAGGTGGCGCAGGTGGCCGCCGAGGCCGGCATCACCTTCTGCTTCGCGCAGGCCTTCCACCCGGCCATGCGGCACGCCGCCGCCGCCCGCAGTGGGCTCGGCGTCGGCACCGCCTTCAACGTCCTCGGTCCGCTGACCAACCCGGCCCGTCCCACCTACGCCGCCGTGGGGGTGGCCGACCCGCGGATGGCGCCCCTCATCGCCGGGGTCTTCGCGGGGCGAGGCTCCGAAGCCGCCGTCTTCCGCGGCGACGACGGGCTCGACGAGCTGACCCTCAGCACGACCTCGACCGTGTGGTGGGTGCGCGACGGCGCCGTCACCCAGCGCGTCTTCGACCCGCTCCACGTCGGCCTCGAGCGGCAGCCCGTCGAGGCCCTGCGGGGCGCCGATGCGGCCCACAACGCGCAGGTCGCCCGCGACCTCTTCGCGGGCCAGCGTGGTGCGGTGCGTGACGCAGTGGTGCTCAACGCCGGCATGGCGCTCGCGCTCGCTGGTCGCGACCTCGCCGGCGGCGCGGAGCCGGCCGGGCACGACGCCACCGACGAGGCGTTCGCGGCCGGCGTGCGCCTCGGCATGGACCGTGCCGAGGAGGCGCTCGACTCCGGTGCGGCCGCCGCCCGGCTCGAGCAGTGGGCCGCCGCGACGCAGCGCCTCACGTCCGCCTGACCACCAGCGCCCGCTCAGCGGCGGTCCTCCGCGGCCACCCGCAGGATGGCGGCGACGGAACGGTCGACGTCCTGCTCGGTCGTCGACCAGTTCGAGACCGAGACCCGCATCAGCCGGCGGCCGTGCCAGGTCGTCGCACCGAGCCAGCAGGTCCCCTCCCGCTGGACTCCCTCGACGATCCGGTCGGTGCGCTGGTCGCTGCCGAAGCCGACCAGCACCTGGTTGAGGACGACGTCGTTGACGACCTCGGCGCCACCGGCTTCGAGGCCAGCGGCGAAGCGCTGGGCCAGCGTGCAGCTGCGCTCGACCAGGTCGGCGACGCCGTCGCGTCCCAGCTCGCGTAGGGCCGCCCACACGGCGAAACCCCTTGCCCTCCTTGAGGACTCGGGCACCAGGTCGCCCAGGGCCGGCGTCGGGCCGCCCTGTCCGGTGAGGTATGCCGCGGTGTAGGACAGCGACCCCGCGTGCACCTGGGGGTGGGCGCAGATGGCGAAGCCGCAGTCGTAGGGCACGTTGAGCCACTTGTGTCCGTCGCACGACCAGGAGTCCGCGAGGTCGACTCCGTCGACGAGGTGCGCCCGCGCAGGGCTGGCCCCGGCCCAGAGGCCGAAGGCACCGTCGACGTGGACCCAGGCCCCGTGGCGCCGGGCCACCGCCACCGCCGCCCGCAGGTCGTCGCACGCGCCGGTGTTGACGTTGCCGGACTGGAGGCAGACGATCGTCGGCCCCGGGTCCGAGCGGGCCAGCACGGCCGTCAGGTCGGCCACGTCGATGGCGCCGTTGGCGTCCGTCACCACCTCCTCGACGACGGCGGTCCCGAACCCGATCAGCCGCAGCGCCCGGTCGATGGTCGCGTGGCGCTCGACGCTCGCCACCACCCGCACCCGGGGTGCCCCGAGGAGGCCGTCCTTCTCGACGTCCCAACCCGCCGCGGCGAGGACGTGGTGACGCGCCGTCGCGAGGCTGACGGTGTTGGCCCCCTGGGCACCCGTGACGAACCCGACGGTGGCCCCGGCCGGCAGCCCGAGCAGGTCCTTGAGCCAGCCACCCGCGAGCTCCTCGGCCACCGCGCCGGCGGGGGAGAGGGTCGCGTTGAACGCACACTGGTCCCACCCGACCGCGACCATGTCGGCCGCACTCGCAGCCGGCAGTGCTCCACCGATGACGAAGCCGAAGAAGCGCGGCCCGGGGGTGCCGACCAGCCCCGGCCCGAAGGTCTCGACCAGCTCGTCGAGGACCTGCCCGGCCGGGGTCGGCTGCTCACGCAGGGCCCCGTCCGCGGACGCCCGCAGCTCCTGCGCCGAGGCACGGGCCGCGACGGGTGCATCAGCCACCGCGGCGCGGTGGTCGGCTGCCACGCGGGCAGCCCGGTCGAACAAGGTGGTGAGGTCGTCCATGACGCGAAGGTACGCCCGCCTCCCGGCCCACCGCCCCCCACTTCTGGCCGACCACGGCCGAGACGGGTCAGGACACGGGTCAGGACATGGATGCCAGCCAGCTGACGGCCTGCCGGGCGTCGGCCCGACGCTGCTCGTACCGCGCGCCGACGGCGAGGAGCAGGACCCCGAGCGCCCCGAGGGTCAGGTAGCGGGGCAGCAGCACGGCATAGGGGAGCGGCTGGGTGAGGGCGACGGTGGCGGCGCAGGCCGCGCCCAGCACCACCAGCGCCTGCCAGCGGCGCAGCGCCCCGAGCACCAGGACGGCGACGGCAGCGGCGACCGTGACGAGCGGGCGGACCAGGCCGTCGTCGACCGTGGTGAAGAGGGTGGACGGCAGGAGGGCGACGGCCAGACCCGGCCCGGCCGTGAGCCACGAGTGGTCACCGAGCTCGCGGTGCGACCAGAGACCGGCAGCGAGCAGGAACGCGGCCAGCGGCAGCGTCCAGGCCTCCAAGGTGGTCACGTCCGCGTCCCCGAGCTCCACCCACACCGCTGCCGTCAGCGCGGCCACCGCGATGGTGACGACGGCGCGGCGGTGCGGCAGGGCGGCATACGCGACAGCCACGAGCCCGTATGCCGCGGCGGCCAGCGAGGCGGCGTGCGGCCAGGAGCGATCGACGGCGACGACGACGGCGGTGACCGCGACGAGGACCGCCAGGGCGCCGAGGACGAGCTCCTCGGTGCGGTGACGACGCCACTGGGCCAGCGCGGCGAGGCCGAGCGCGGCGGCGGCCAGCAGCACCCACTGGGAGCGCGGGCCGACCAGGCCACCGCCCAACCACAGCGCCCAGACCGACGCGACGGTCGTCGTGCCGCTGGCGATGGGGCGCAGGTGCGGGCGCAGGACGGCGGTGGCACCTCCGGTCAGGGCGATGACCACGAGGACGGCGATCACGACCTCGTCGGCGAGAGCGGTGCCGGCCGCCGCGGCCAGGGCGCCGAACACGGCGAGGTGGCCGACGACGGCGAGGGGCGCCTCCTCGGGTTCGGCCTGCCGCAGCAACCCGACGGCGACGAAGGCGGCCCCCGCGGCCGCGGCCGCGAGCACCGCGGCGGCGTCGGAGAACATCGAGCCGGTGAGGGCGGCGGCCGCCACCGTGGCGACCGCCCCGACGGCGCTGGCGGCCGCGCGCCAGGTCGGCCGGTGCACTGCCGCCGTCGCGGCCACGAGGGCGGTCGCGGTCAGGGCGATGGTCGTCGCCGGCCTGGACCCCTCGACGGCGCAGACGAACACGAGGACACCGAGCGTCGCACCGGCCTGGGCCTCGACCCAGGCGACGCCGCGCGAGGTGGTGCGGGGGCGGGCGACCACGAGCGCGGTGGCGGCCACGGCTGCGACGACGGCGAGCACCGCCGACCAGAACGCCCCGAGCTGCAGCGCCAGTCCGAGCACAGCAGTGGGGCCGGCCACCGAGGCGGCGACGGCGACCACCCCGAGGGCACGCCAGTCACCGGCCAACGCCCGCGCGGTCCAGTCGGCGCGCGCGGCGGCTCGGGTGCCCAGGCGCGCGGCGCGGACCGCGACGACGCGTCGCACGACGAGGGCGCCCGCGACGGCCAGCGTCGCCAGGGTCGCCACGCTGACCACGCCG
Organism: Pedococcus sp. P5_B7; assembly: GCF_054049895.1. NCBI lineage: Bacteria > Bacillati > Actinomycetota > Actinomycetes > Micrococcales > Intrasporangiaceae > Pedococcus > Pedococcus sp. P5_B7. The sequence goes on along the minus strand of NZ_JBFULM010000002.1, from coordinate 107,600 downwards.
TCTGCGGTGACCCCCTGGACCACCGGGCCGTCGACGCCCGGACCGGTCGGAGCAGACAGTGCGTCGAGCCCGGCGCCGAGCGCCCCGACGGCAGCGGTGACCGCCGAGAAGGCGGTCCACCCTGCCGCTGGACCGGTGGCGGCGCGGCGGGTCAGCCCGAACGACGGGGGGACGACCAGGTGCAGGGCGCCGAACAGCACGGCGCCGGCGAGGGCGAGGGCGGCGACCCCGGCGGCGTGGTCGGCGAAGGCCACGACGCCGGCCCACCCGAGCGAGGCGGCGGTCAGCGAGAGGAGGGCGAAGCCTGCGATCCTGCGGTCGGTGCGGTGCAGGGCGGCGAGGACGATGGCGGCGAGCAGCCCAGTGACCGCGGCATAGGTGCGCCCGTCGACCGACTCGAGGTCGGCCAGCCCGAACCGCCGCGCAGCCGCCACGTCAAGGAGGAGGAGGCCGCCGGCCACGAGGGCCAGGGCTTCCGCACTGCTGGGCAGGCGTCGGCGGGACAGCACCAGCGAGGCCACCGTGGCCGCGGCGGTGAAGCCACCCATGACGAGCAGCTGACCGACGATGCCGATGAGGAACCACGCGATCGCCAAGGCGATCGACCCGGCCACCAGGACCAGCAGCACCCCGATCGCCAGCAGGGTCTGCTGGGTGGTCCAGGCGCGGCGCGCGGGCGCGGCGGGCGGGGGTGCTGCGTGGTCCGTCTCACCGGGCTGGCCCGACTGCGCCATCGAGCTCGCGCCGCGCAGGGGCGCGTCCGGTGCGGTCGCGACGGTGGTCGGGGAGCCGGCAGCGGCGACGGATGAGGAGGCGTCCCCTGCCCGCAGCGCGGCGATCAGCTCGATGCGCTCGCGTTGGAGCGCGGCCAGGCCCTGGTCGACCTGCCACAGGCGCAGGGCGTTCGGGCCGGTGAGGGGGAGGTGGCACCCTGGGCACGACCTGGGCGACTCGGGCAGGAAGCGAGCGCAGGCGGGGCAGGGGATGGGCGGCATCGGTCCTCCGGAGGGTGCAGGAGCTCAGCGCTCGGTGGCACGAGTCTGCAGGTCAGGAGGGTTGCGCGGATGCGTGTTGCTACTCAGATCGGCCGTGCGGCCGAGGCAGTGGTGAGTCGAGGCCGGGGGTGACTGGGGTCGAAGGGTCAGTCACCGTCGAGGCCGAGGCTGAAGGCGGCCTCGAGGTCGTGCGTGGAGTAGGTGCGGAACGCGATGTGGGTGTTGGTGCCCGTGACACCGTCGACCTTGTTGAGGCGGTCGGCGATGACGTCGTTGAGCTGCTCGTGCTCGCGGACCCGGATCATCGCGATGAGGTCGGCATCGCCGGCGACCGAGTAGACCTCGGAGACGCCCTCGAGCTCGGCGATGGCCTGGGCCACCTCGGGGATGCGGTCGACCTTGGCGTTGATGAGCACGATGGCGGAGATCACGAGCCCACTCTATCGGCGCCGCTGGCGTAGCGGGTGGGTCCCCGGAGGCTAGGACGCCGCGACGAATCCGGCCACCGCATGGCGGGCCACCACCTGCGGCTCCAGCTCGGCCCGCGCACCGCCGGCGCCACCGACCGGGCAGGTCCACTCGCCGTCGAGGTCGACGATCCGCACGCCGGGGGCCTCCAGCCAGCGCAGGATCTTCTCGGTCTCCTCGGGGATCGCCGCCGGGGACGGCCACGGCGCGGGGAGGACCACCTCGGCGCTGGTGCGGACGGCCTCGACATAGGGCATCGGGTCGGCACCGCGAGGGGACACCGTGCTGGCGGCGAGCCGACCGTGCCGGACCACGATGACCTCCCAGCCCCCGGCCGTGGCCGAACGGGCCGCGACGATCTCGCGACTGGCGGCGAGCGGCGCGATGCGCTGGGCCCTGGCCATGCCGCGCACCAGCGCGAGCATCCGGTCGCGCAGGGTGCCGGCGTCCTCGAACCGCTCCTGGTCGGCCAGCGACCCCATCCGGGTGCGCAGAGCGGTCACCACGTCGCGCGAGTCGCCCGCGAGGGCGTGCACGGCGTCCTGGACGACCGCGGCATACTCCTCGACGCTCTGGGCGCCGGTGCACGGTGCGCCACAGCGGCCCATGTCGGCGAGCGCGCACGACCCCACCCGCCGGGTGGGGGACAGCCGCTGGACGCACTGGCGCAGCGGGATCACCTCGTGGACGGCCGCCACGGCGGCCTCGGCCGAGCCGCGGCTGCCGAACGGACCGATGTAGCGGGCTCCGTCGCCCCGGACCTCGCGCACGATCGACAGCCGGGGAAAGGCCTCGACCGTCAGCTTGACCCAGGTGGCCCGCTCGGGGGTCTTGGAGCGCCGGTTGTAGCGCGGCTTGTGCTCGGCGATGAGGCGCAGCTCGCGCACCTCGGCCTCGAGGGTGGTGGCACACACGATCGGGGTGACGGACTCGGCCAGCCGCACCATCTCGGCCATCCGGGTGCGCTGCTCGGACGCCGTGAAGTAGCTGCGGACCCGCGTGCGGATGTTGATCGACGTGCCCACGTAGAGGACCCGGCCGTCGCCGTCCTTGAAGAGGTAGACCCCCGGCTGGTCGGGCAGGCCGTCGGCGAGCCAGCGCTTGCGGCGCTGGGCGGGGCTGACCCGCGAGGTGTAGCTGGAGAGCTCCTCGAGCGTGTGGACGCCCAGGCTGCCCACCCGCCCGATGAGGGCGTGCAGCACGTCGACGGTCGCCTGTGCGTCGTGCAGGGCGCGGTGGTCGGGCGTCGTGGTGGCCCCGAACAAGGCGGCCAGGGTGGAGAGCTTGTGGTTGCGGGCCTCGTCGCGGTTGACCAGCTGACGGGCCAGGTGGACCGTGTCGAGCACCGCGTGGCGCGGCCACTCGATGCCCTGCTGGCGGGCGGCCATCTTGAGGAAGCCGATGTCGAAGCCGGCGTTGTGGGCGACCAGCACGGCTCCCCGCGCGAACTCGAGGAACGCCGGGAGGGCGGCCTCGATCCGGGGGGCGTCCGCGACCATGGCGGTGGTGATGCCGGTGAGCGACTGGATGAACGGCGGGATCGGCAGGTGGGGGTTCACCAGGGTCTGGAACTCGCCGAGCACCTCGCCGGCCCGGACCTTGACGGCGCCGATCTCGGTGATGGCCGAGTCGGCCGGGCTGCCGCCGGTGGTCTCGAGGTCGACGACGACGAACGTGACATCGGCCAGTGCCGTGCCCAGGTCGTCGAAGGTGCCTTGCACCATCTGGTCGCCGGCCGTCTGCATGGTCCCGACGGTAGGCCGCGGGTGTGACAGCCCCCGGCAGGCGCGCCCTGCCACCGGCTGTGGCGTGGGATCGGGGTGTGCCGTGTCGCGGGCGTTGTCAGTGCCCTCACCTAGCGTCGTCGACAGGTCACACGACAGAAGGACTCCCCGACTGAGAGAGCGAGGTGATCGCGATGATCATCGACTGCCAGAGCTGTCCCGTGCGCGACCTGCACTGCGCCGACTGCATGGTGACGGCCATGCTCGTGCCCCAAGGCGCCGAGCTGCCCCTCGACGCCGTCGAGCGGTCCGCCGTGGCCCGGTTCGCCGAGGCCGGGCTGGTCAGCGCGCACGAGGCCTCCTCGGCCAGCGCGCGCCGCGAGCCGTGGGCCGCCCACGTCCGCGCTGTCGGCTGAGCCGTCCCTACGATGGCCGGATGACCCGGGCCACCCCTCGACGACGCGGCCCCCTGCGGGCTGGTGTCGCGGTCGCGGCAACGGCCGTCCTGGTCGTCGGGCTGCTGGCGGGGTGCTCCGACGAGGACGCTGGGACCGCGCGATCGTCGTCGGGCCCGTCGACGTCCCCGTCGGCCACCACCCAGTCGAACGCTCCCGACCCCTCCACCGCGCGCGAGGACGCCCTCACCGCCTTGCTGTCCGCCCGCGCCGCGGCGGTGCGGGCCCACGACCGAGCCGCCTTCGCGGCGACCCTGGACGACCCGAAGTCGGGGTTCGGGCTGCGCCAGCTGGCCCAGTACGACGCCCTGGCCAAGCTCCCATTGGGCGCCTTTTCCTACGGCACCCCCGAGCCCGCCCCGGAGCTCGGTGCCGACCGCGTCGCCCAGCTCGGCCCCGAGGCGTGGGTCTCCCGCGTCGCCGGACACTACAGCCTGGCCGGCTATGACACGGCGTCCCGCGAGTTCGAGTCGTACTTCACCGTCGTGCGTCGCGACACCGGGTGGCGGCTGGTCGACGACACCGACGGAGGCACCCAGGTGCAGGCCTGGGACCTGCCCGCGTTCACGGTCCTGCGCAGCCCGACGACGCTGGTCATGGGAAGCGGTCCGGCGAGCCGCCTGCGTCCCTACCTCGCCCTGGGCAACCTCGCCGTCACGCGGGTCGACGCGGTCTGGACCGCCCCGTGGAACAGCCGCCTGGTGCTCGTCGTGCCCCGCACCGCGGCCGAGATGGCCGAGCAGGTCGGCCAGGACAAGGACTCCGTCGCGCAGGTCGCTGCCGTCACGGACGGGCCGTTCGACGCCGGTGGCCGCGCGGGGGCCGACCGGGTCGTGGTCAACCCCGGTGCGTTCGCCACTCTGGAGAGGCGGGGGCAGCAGGTCGTCGTGACGCACGAGGCGACCCACGTCGCCATCCGCGCCACGACCGACCGACCGGTCCCGCTGTGGCTGTCCGAGGGAATGGCCGACTACGTCGGCTACCGCGACGTCGGGGCGACCCGCAGACAGGTCGCCGCGGCGCTCCTGGCGAAGGTCCGCGCCGGCCATGGCCCGAAGGCGCTGCCGGCCGCCGGCGACTTCGACCCGTCACGCACGACGATCGCGCCGAGCTACAACGCGGCCTGGCTGGCCGTGAACCGCATCGTCGACCGCTACGGTCGCAAGGCCCTGGTGCGCTACTACCTCGCGGTCGCCACGAAGCCCCCCGGATCGTCCTCGGCGACGCCCGACCCCGACGAGGCGGCGACCGCGGCGTTCCGCAGCGTGCTGGGCACCAGCCAGGCCGCGTTCACCAAGGAGTGGCTCGCCTACCTGCGGAGCCTGGCCCGATGACGGACCCCGAGGTGGTGCGCCGCCGCGCCGCCCGCGTGGTGGTCGTCGACGCCGACGGCCAGGTCCTGATGATCGAGGGCTTCGACCCGCACCACCCCGACGACCCCTACTGGTACACGGTCGGCGGTGGTGTCGAGCCGGGGGAGACCGACCGTGCGGCGGCGGTCCGCGAGGTATGGGAGGAGACCGGCCGCACCATCACCGTCGACGACCTCGTCGGGCCGGTCCACCACGACGAGGACGCCTTCTCCTTCGAGGGGCGCACGATCGTCCAGCAGCAGGTCTTCTACGGCTGGGTCACCGAGCGCTTCGACGCCGACCCATCCGGCTTCGCCGAGCTGGAGGTCCGGTCGACCATCCAGCTGGCGTGGATCGACCCTGCCCTGCACCGCGCTCGCGGTGAAGCGGTCTACCCCGTGGTGCTGGAGCAGCTCGTGCAGGACGTCCTGCAGGCGGCCGGGGCCAGGGCGAGCGAGACGACGACCAGGGACCCGACGAGCCAGAACTGGTTGTAGAAGGCCTGCTTGTTGACGAGGTTGGCCACCAGCAGCACCAGCGCCAGCCAGCGCAGCACGTCGGCCAGGTCGGGCTGGCGGCGCCAGACGGTCCAGCAGACGGCGGCGAGGGTGCCCAGCACGGCGACCCCGGTCACGGCGAACGGCAACGTCACGCCAAAGGTGTTGAGCGCCAACAGGTAGAGCGTGTTGGCGAACTTGATGGGGTGGAACCCGACGAGCAGGCTGATCGTGTCGTGGACGAAGTCCGGCGGGCTCGCGACGAACCACGGCGCGACCAGCACCCCGGTCAGCGCACCCGTCGCCACGGCTCGGCGCCACCCGAACGGTCGCCACACCAGCAGCACGGGCAGCAGCAGGGCCAGGTGCTGCTTGCTGGCGCAGGCGAGGGCGAGGGGGATGACCGCCCACCATGCGCGGTCGCGCTGGACCAGCACGGCCCACCACACCAGGCCCGCGAGCAGCAACGGCTCGGTCCAGGCCTGGTCGAGCTGGGTGAGCGTGCCGGGGGCCAGGACGAGCAGACCGGTGACCGCGGCCGCGGTCCAGACCCAGGCGCCCCCGGTATGCCGTGGGGCCGCGCCGCGGGCGAGCATCCAGGCCCCGGCCACCGCGACGAGCGTCCAGAACGCCAGCGCCCACCGCACGTCACCGAACAGCCAGCGGCCCGGCGCGAGCAGCACGGCCGTCCAGGGCAGGTAGGTGAAGGCGTCCTGGATGCCGGGGGATCCGGTCCAGTTCATCGCGTAGAAGTTCTCGCCTCGGCCGAGGCCGTCGGCGGCCTGCTGCAGCGTCACCCAGACGTCGATGCGGGGCCGCGGTGAGGACGTGATCGCGACGGCTGCACACGCGGCATACCCGGTCACGGCCACCACGCCGGCAGCCCAGTGGGCGCGAACGGTGTTGGCACACAAGAGGACCGCGCACGCCAGCGGTACCACGACGAAGAGCGTCGTCGCGATCGCGAGGCCGGTCGGTGCGAGGTAGCTGAACAGGGGCACCGCAAGGGTGGCCAGGGCCGAGCCGGCCAGCATCACCGCCACCGCGGGTCGGTGGAGGCTGGCCCGCCAGCCGGCCCACTGCCAGAGCGCCAGCCCCAGCGTGGCCGCGGTGAGGGCGATCACGATGGGGATGCGGTAGCGCACGACGCTCCACTGCAACGCGGTCAAGAAGACCAGCCACGCCAGCGGCAGGGCGAACGACCCCACCACGGACCGGGCGGAGGGTCCGGGGGCAGCGCGCATGGCTAGACCCTACGGGTCGGTGTCGGCCGGGACCGTGCGGGTCAGCGGGTCACTCCTTGGCGCCGGAGTAGAGCGCCTCGACCTCGTCGTGGAAGTCCTTCATGACGATGTTCCGCTTGAGCTTCAGGCTCGGCGTGAGGTAGCCGTTCTCCTCGGTGAAGTCACCCGGCAGCACCGCGAACTTGCGGATCGACTCGGCCTTGGACACCGACTTGTTGGCGTCGTCGACGGCCTTCTGGAGCTCGGCGAGGACGGTCTCGTTGGTGCGGGCCTGGTCGAAGCTGACCCCGGAGAGGCCGTTGTTCTTGGCCCAGCCCGGGTACATCTCCTCGTCGAGGGTGAGGAGGGCGCCGATGAACGGCTTCTGGTCGCCCACGACGATGCACTGGGAGATGAGGGGATGCGCCCGGAGCCGGTCCTCCAGACCTGCCGGGGCGACGTTCTTGCCGCCGGCGGTGACGAGGAGCTCCTTCTTGCGACCGGTGATCTTGAGGTAGCCGTCCTCGTCGAGCTCGCCGATGTCGCCGGTGTGGAACCACCCGTCGAGCACCGCACTCGAGGTGGCCTCGGCGTTGTTGTTGTAGGCGGCGAAGACGTTGTTGCCCTGGATGAGGATCTCGCCGTCGTCGGCGATGCGGATGCCCACGCCGGGCAGGGGGGCACCCACGGTGCCGATCTTCACGCGGTCGGGCACGTTGACCGTGGCTGGGGCGGTGGTCTCGGTCAGGCCGTAGCCCTCGAGCACGGTCACGCCGATGCCGCGGAAGAAGTGGCCCAGCCGGGTGCCCAGCGGGGCGCCACCGGACACGGCGTACATGACCTGGCCGCCCATGGCGGCGCGCAGCTTGGAGTAGACCAGCTTGTCGAAGATGCCGTGCCGGACCTTGAGGCCGAGCCCGGCCCCGCCGGTGTCCTGGGCGGTGGACCAGGCGATGGCGGTGTCGGTCGCGGTCGCGAAGATCTTGCCCTTGCCCTCGGCGGTCGCCTTGGCCTCGGCAGAGTTGTAGATCTTCTCGAAGACGCGGGGCACCGAGAGGATGAAGGTCGGCTTGAACTCGGCGAAGTCCGCGAGGAGGTTCTTGATGTCGGCGCTGTGGCCCATCTTGGCCTCGCCCGTGACGCAGAGGACCTGGATGAACCGCGCGAAGACGTGGGCCAGGGGGAGGAAGAGCAGGGTCGAGGCGCCCTCGGCCTTGACGACCGACTTGAGCTTGGTGATGGCGTTCTCGGACAGGGCGAGGAAGTTGTCGTGGGTCAGCTGGACGCCCTTGGGGCGACCGGTCGTGCCCGAGGTGTAGATGATCGTCGCGATGCTCGCGCGGTCGAGCCCGCCCTTGGCGGCCTCGAGGTCGGCGTCACCCACGTCGGCGCCCGAGCTCTTCAGCTCGGCGATGGCACCGGCGTCGACCTGCCAGGCGTGGTCGAGCCCTGGCAGCTGGTCGCGGACCTCGGCGAGGGTAGCCGCGTGGGACGGGGTCTCGAGCATGATGCCCTTGGCCCCCGAGTCGGTGAGGATCCAGGCGACCTGCTCGGCGGAGGAGGTCTCGTAGATGGGCACGGTCACCGCACCGGCAGTCCAGATCGCGAAGTCGGTCAGGGTCCACTCGTAGCGCGTCTTGCACATGATGGCCACGCGGTCACCGGGCGCGATGCCGGCGGCGATGAGGCCCTTGGCGACCGCGCGCACGTCCTCGTCGAACTCGGCCGCGGTCACGTCGATCCACCGGCTGCCCTCCTTGCGGGAGAACGCCACGCGCGTGGGGTCGGAGGCGGCGTTGCGGCCTGGCAGGTCGGCCAGGCTCCCCTCGGTCGTGGGTGGCACGAGTGGGGGTGCGACGTGTTCCTGCACGGAGTCTCCTTTGACGACGGCGTGACTGCCTCAGTGGGCGTGACTGCCTCAGTGCGCACAGACTACCCGCGGGTAGGCACGCGGGGGAGGGTCCATCCACATGCCGACGTGACGTGCGGAACACTGATCCGGTGCGCGACCACAGGATCGACATCGTCGACGAGACCTTCATCCGGGCATCGCCCGAGGTCGTGCGCGCGGGCCTGGACGACGAGAGTTGGGTGGCGCAGGTCTGGCCGCACCTGGCCCCCACGGTGACGCGGGACCGTGGGGTCAAGGGCGTGCGCTGGGCCGTGACCGGCCAGGTCGTCGGCGAGATGGAGGTCTGGCTCGAGCCGTTCCGCGACGGAGTGGTCGTCCACCACTACGTCCGGGGCCATCGGGGGCCGCGCGCACCCCGGGACGTCGCCACGCGGCATACCTTGCGGTGGAAGCGGGCGGTGCACGGACTCAAGGACCGCCTCGAAGGCGGTCCGTCGTCCGACGCCTCGGTCTTGTAGCCTTCGGCGCATGGCCGACCGCACCGAATCAAGCATCGACATCGACGCAAAGCCGGGTGAAGTCCTCGACGTCATCGCCGACTTCGAGAGCTATCCGGAGTGGGCCACCGAGGTCAAGGCGGTCAGCATCCTCACCGAGGAGGGCGACGGCTGGGCCGACCAGGTGCAGTTCACCCTCGACGCCGGGGCGATCAAGGACACCTACACCCTCGACTACGAGTGGGACGTCGCACGCAACGGCACCGGGGTCGTCTCGTGGAGCCTCGTCGAGGCCACCGTGCTCAAGGCGATGAACGGCTCCTACACCCTGGCCGCCAAGGGCAAGGACACCACGACCGTCACCTACCGCCTGGCCGTCGACGTGAAGATCCCGATGCTCGGGATGCTCAAGCGCAAGGCCGAGAAGGTCATCATCGACACCGCGCTCAAGTCGCTGAAGAAGCGGGTGGAGGGTTGAGGCAGCTCGTCGCCGCGGACTCCCGATAGCCGAGGGGTGTCGACAGCCATGCGCGTCATCCTCTTCACCGGCAAGGGCGGGGTCGGCAAGACGACCACGGCGGCCGCCACGGCCGTCAAGGCCGCTCGCGCCGGGGTCAAGACCCTGGTCATGTCGACCGATGCCGCCCACTCCCTGGGCGACGCACTCGGGGTCGCCCTGGGCGGGTCGCGCGGCGGGTCCCCGGTGGACGTCGAGCCCGGCCTGTCCGCGCTGCAGATCAGCCCGCCCCACCTGCTGGGCGAGTCGTGGCGCGTGGTCCAGGACTACCTGCTCGCCGTCCTCGACGCCGTGGGCGTCGACCCGGTCGTCGCCGAGGAGCTGACCCGCCTGCCCGGCGCCGAGGAGGTCGCGGCGCTCCTCGAGCTGCGGTCGCAGGTCGAGTCGGGCCCGTGGGACCTCGTCGTCGTCGACTGCGCCCCCACCGCCGAGACCCTGAGGCTGCTGGCCCTGCCCGAGGCGCTCGCGTGGCACCTCGAGCGCCTGCTCCCGGCCCAGCGCGGCCTGATCCGCACCCTGCGTCCGGCCGCCGCGGCGGCCGCCGGGGTGCCGCTGCCCGACCCGGCGGTGGTCGAGGCGGTCACGGGGTGGCACCGGCAGATGCGCGAGGTCCACCGCATCCTCACTGGTGAACAGACCTCGGTGCGGCTGGTCCTCACGCCCGAACGCGTGGTGATCGCCGAGTCCCGGCGCACCTGGACCTCCCTGTCGCTCTACGGCTTCGTCGTCGACGCGGTCGTCGTCAACCGGGTGTTCCCGGACGCCATCGCCGAGCAGGGCCAGCGACCCGACGCCTGGCGGGCCTCGTGGAACGCGGCCCAGCAGGGTGGGCTGGTCGAGGTGCGCGAGTCGTTCGCGGGGCTGCCGGTGGTCGTGACCCCCTACCTGCCGTCCGAGCCGATCGGGGCCGACGCGCTCGCCGAGCTCGCGGAGGCGCAGGAAGGCGGCACCGACGTCCTCGCCCCCGTCACCCACCGAGGCCTGGCGGTCGAACGGACCGACGAGGGGTTCCTCCTGGTCCTCCCGCTCCCGCTGGCGCATGCCGCCGACCTGGGCCTCCAACGCCGCGACGACGAGCTCGTCGTGACGGTCGGGGAGCACCGCCGGGTGCTCACCCTGCCGTCGGCTCTGCAACGATGCGTGGTCGAGGGTGCTTCCGTGCGCGACGGACTGCTGCGGGTGCGCTTCGTCCCCGACGAGGAGGTCTGGCCGCGTGGCTGACGACGAACGCCCTGCCGTGGGCACGGTGGCGGAGGAGGCTGCCCGCCTCCTGGACGCGCTGGGCGGCTGGGCCGCCAGTGCGCAGACCGGGTATGCCGCGCGACCGGCTCAGGCTGCGACCGCGCCTGCCGCCGACGGGTCCGGCACCGACGGGTCCGGCACCGACGGGTCCGGCACCGACGGGTCCGGCACCGACGGGTCCGGCACCGACGAGTCGGGCACCGACGAGTCCCCGGCACCCGCAGAGGGCGCCGAGTCGGCCACGCCACGCTGCTCGTCGTGCGGTGCGGAGAACGGCGTCGGGCAGGCGGTGGCCTGCCAGCTGTGCCCGGTCTGCCAAGGCATCGGGCTGCTGCGGTCGGTCCGACCCGAGACCGTCGACCGGTTGGCCGACCTCGCGGGGGCGCTCGCCGCGACGTTGAGGGACATCGCCGGCCAGCGCCGCACCGACGCCGGGACGGCGTCACCGCGGCGGTCCCAGTCCCCCTCCTCGCGGGTGCAGGACATCGCCGTCGACGACGAGGACGCTCCGGGGAGTGCGACCTCGTGAGCGGCGGCCTGTCGGTCGGGATCGACATCGGGGGCACCAAGGTCGCCGGCGGAGTCGTGGACACCGACGGCGTGGTCGTGGCGCGCGCCCGTCGCGACACGCCGCACCGCTCGACCAGCCCCGGCGTCGTCGAGGACACCATCGTCGACGTGGTCGCCGAGCTGATCGACGGCGCGGGTGACGACGTCGTCGCGGTGGGCATCGGCGCGGCGGGGTTCGTGGCCGCCGACCGGGCGACCGTGGTGTTCGCCCCCCACCTGTCCTGGCGCGACGAGCCGCTCGAGGCCAACCTGCAACGCCGGGTACCGGTGCCGATCTCGGTCGACAACGACGCCAACGCCGCGGCGTGGGCGGAGTGGAGATTCGGTGCGGCGCAAGGCGACTCGCACGTCGTGATGGTCAACCTCGGCACCGGGATCGGGGGCGCGATGATCTTGGACGGTCAGATCATGCGCGGCCGCTACGGGATCGCGGGGGAGTTCGGCCACATGCAGGTCGTCCCCGGCGGCCAACGGTGCGAGTGCGGCAACAAGGGCTGCTGGGAGCAGTACGCCTCTGGTAACGCCCTGGTGCGCGAGGCCCGGGCGATGATGACGGCCGGCAGCCCGATGGCGACGGACCTGCTCAACCTCGTGGGCGGTGACCCGTCCTCGCTGACCGGTCCGATGATCACCGAGGCGGCCCGCGACGGTGACGCGACGGCGACCGAGCTGCTGGGCGAGATCGGCCAGTGGCTGGGGATCGGGATCGCCAACCTGGCCGCGGCCTTCGACCCCGGGGTCTTCGTCATCGGTGGCGGGGTCAGCGCTGCGGGAGACCTGCTGCTCGACCCGGCCCGGACGACCTTCCGGCGTCACCTCACGGGGCGTGGCTACCGGCCCGAGGCCCGGATCGTCGCCGCGGCCCTGGGCAACGAGGCGGGGTTGATCGGCGCAGCGGACCTGGCGCGCCGCGACGCCCTCGGACGGGCCGCGGCCGAGGGCGCATGAGCACGATGCGGGTGGCGTCCTACAACCTCAAGGACTTCACCCTCGACCGGCACGCGGCAGCGCGCGTCATCCGCGCCATCGACCCCGACGTGCTGTGCCTCCAGGAGGTGCCTCGACGGCTGCTCTCGACGTGGCGCGTGTCCGACTTCGCGGCCGAGTGCGGCCTGTTCTGGTCCGGACGGCACCGCGGCAGTGGCGGGACGACGATCTTCACCTCCCTGCGCGTGCAGGTGAGCGAGTCACGGCACCACCGACTCCGGGTGGCTGCGCTGCAGCGCACCCGCGGGTATGCGGTGATCCGGGTCGGTCCGGCCGGTCACCAGCCGCTCGTGGTGTCGTCGGTGCACCTGAGCCTCGACGCCGACGAACGCGAGCGGCACGCGGGCCAGATCCTGCGGACCGTGGCCGGGGGCGGTCCGGTGCTCCTGGCCGGTGACCTCAACGAGGGGGAGACCGGCAAGGCGTGGCGGCTGTTCGCCGCGCCGCTGCGCCTCATCTCGCCCGGCGTGCCGACCTACCCCGCCAAGGCTCCCCACCGGGTGCTCGACGTCATCTTCGCCTCGCCCGAGCTCGTGGTGCTGCCGCACCGGGAGGTCGAGCTCGCGGTCGCCGACCTCGTGGCTGCCAGCGACCACCGCCCCACCTGGGTCGACGTCGACCTCGACCCCCAGGCGGTGCCGACCGCGGAGACCGAGACCGAGGGTGAGCCGGTGGTCCCCGCGTCGACCGTCGAGCGGGTCGAGCAGGTCGCTGCCGACGCAGCGGCGGCAACCGGCCCGGAGGACGACCGACCGGCCTAGGAGGCCGAACTGGGGGGCGTGGCCGACGGCGGCTCGTCGGTGGGTGTCCTCGCGGGGTCGCGCGGTGTCGCGCCGAGCATCGACAGGAGCCCGGGCAGCAGTCCGCCGGAGGTGACCAGCGGCTGCAGCGCGGCCGGGACCGGGGTGTCGGCTTCGCCCACGGCCCACGGCATCAGCGAGTCGAGCCGCGGACCCTTCACCACCTGCACGGACGGGGCGAAGGCCGTGGCCGCCTTGGTGAGGGCGGCCCGCTCGAGCCGCCCCGCGACGCCGATCTGGCGGTAGGGCATCTCCTCCCAGGACCGGACCGACTCCAGCACCGCGTCGCGGACGTCCGGCAGCCCCTCGAGCACCTGGTCGAGCTGCGCCCGCTCCGGTGCCGGAGTGGGCCGCGGGACCCGGAGCCGGACGCCGAGGGCGCGGTGTCGCTGGAGCCCGGTGAGACCCACGCGACGCTCTACGGCCGTGAAGAAGACCAGCTCGGCGACGTTGCTCCACGGGATCGCCTCGCCGGCCCGCCGGTCCGTGCCGGCCAGCCAGACACCGCCGGCCCCCACGGAGACTGCTGGTGCGGAAGCCTGTTGGTAGCGGACCCACCCCAGGTAGCCAGGGACGGCAGCGAACAGGCTCATGATGAGGAAGCCCGGGATGGACAGGTGGGCCAGGGCGAAGACCGCTCCGACGGCACCGACGAGGGACACCACGATGAGGAACAGGATGTCGACGACCGGGCCGGTGACCCCCGTGACCGGGCCGCCGCGAGTGACGGACTCGGGTGGCACGAGGTCGCGGGCGCGCATCCACGACACCTGGGTCTTGACCGGCCTGATGCTCTGCATGCGCGCGAAGGTAGCGCCCGGTCACGGACCCGCTGGGGCGAATGGGGACAAGTCCGGCTGAACGGGCCGGGGGCCGAGGCCCCCGAGGTCACCCCAGGCGTGCGTCAGATGCGGGCGCCGTTGTCGGGGTCGTCCTCGTCGCGGGCGTGCGGCTGCCGCATCACCAGCAGGACGAAGCCCATCACGGTCAGCCCCAGCGCACCGAGGATCCACCAGTCGCTCACGTCGGGCCGGAAGAGGACCAGCCAGAGCAGCAGCAGAGGGCCCGCGACCAGGCCGACGATGATCCCCCAGAACTGGAGGTCCTCCTGCGGCGGCAGGGGAGCGGTCGGCCCGGGCTCGAAGTGGTCGTCGTCGACGTCGGCGAGGTCGCGGAGCTCCACCGGGTCGGGGGACTCCTCGCCTGGCTCGGGCTCCGGGATCTCGGCACCGCGCCAGACGACGAAGGGCCGGGTCGGTGGCGGGTTGGTGTTCGACCGCAGCGGAGGGTTCACACCGGGCCCGAGAGCCTGGGGGGAGTCGCCGGGCGCGGTCGGCCCGTCGCCCGTCGCCGGGTCGGTCCGCACGTCTGTCCCGGCATCGGTCTCCGCGGTCGCGGCAGAGCCCTCCGCGGTGTCGGGCAGCGACTCGACCTCGTCCCAGCGCGCGATGATGTCCGCGAACTCGGCGTCGACGTCGCGGTCGCTCATGGATGCCCCTTGGTCTGGATCGGACGACTGGCCGGCCGGCGTGGGACCGGCACGATCAGGTCAGCCGCTCGATGAACTGCACCGACTCGTCAAAGATACGTGGCGCGTCGTGGTCGAGGGTAGCCACGTGGTAGCTGTCGTGGAGCAGGATCTCGGTGGAGTCCTCGCTGGAGATCCGGGCGAGCACCAGCTCGGAGCTCGACGCCGGCACGACGTGGTCCTCCGCGGAGTGCAGGAGGAGCACGGGTTGGGTGACCTCGGGCAGGTCGCGGATGACGTTCTTCCACGCCGTGAACTGCGAGTGAGCCGCCTGCACCGGCGACCGGCCGTAGGCCAGCTCGACCACTCCCGGCTTCTTGATGTCGCTGGCGATGGGGGCGACGCTGGGCACGACGTGGCGCAGCAGCGGCACCAGTCGCACCCGCCAGTCGTCGAACTTCACCGCGGGGTTGACCAGGACCAGGCCGGACACCCGGGGCCCGTGCTCCTGGGCGAGCGCGAGCGCCAGGGCCCCACCCATCGAGAGTCCGCCGACGAACACCCGGCCACACCGCTCGTGGAGCTCGCGGAACGCGGCGTCGGCGACGGCATACCAGTCCGGCCAGCGGGTGCGGTTGAGCTCCTGCCACGTCGTCCCGTGACCCGGCAGTCGGGGCACCCGCACCGTCCAGCCGCGGCCGGCGAGGTGTTCGGCCCACGGGCGCACGGCCTGGGGAGTGCCGGTGAAACCGTGGAGCAGCAGGACCCCGGTGTCGGTTCCGTCGTGGGAGTACGGCTCGGCGCCGGGAAGCACGGACAACGGGGCTCCTGGGTGACTCCGGGGTCGGACGGGGGGATCCGACGATGGCGCGCATTCTCGCACGGTGCCGCGGGGACTCCCTCGGTACCGTAGAGTTCACGGCGTCACTTCGGAGGTGTGCTGGTGTTCTACTGGGTGCTCAAGACGGTCGTTCTTGGCCCGATCCTCAAGCTGCTCTTTCGCCCGTGGGTCGAGGGCGAGGAGAACATTCCCGACGACGGCGCCGCGATCTTCGCGAGCAACCACCTGTCCTTCTCCGACTCGATCTTCCTGCCGCTGGTCGTCCCGCGCCGCATGACGTTCCTGGCGAAGTCCGACTACTTCACCGGTCGGGGCCTCAAGGGTCGCGCGACGGCCGCGTTCTTCCGCGGCGTGGGCCAGCTGCCCGTCGACCGCTCCGGTGGTCGGGCCGGCGAGGCGGCACTGCGCTCGGGGCTGAAGGTCCTGCGTCGGGGTGAGCTGCTCGGCATCTACCCCGAGGGCACCCGCAGCCCCGACGGACGGCTCTACCGTGGCCGCACCGGTGTCGCGCGGATGGCCCTCGAGGGCGGCGTCAAGGTGCTGCCGGTGGCGATGATCGGCACCGACAAGGCCCAGCCCACCGGCACCAAGATCCCCAAGCTGATCCGGATCGGCGTCAAGATCGGCAAGCCGCTCGACTTCTCGCGCTACGAGGGCATGGAGGACGACCGCTTCGTCCTGCGGTCGATCACCGACGAGATCATGTACGAGCTGATGCTCCTGTCCGACCAGGAGTACGTCGACATGTACGCCACGTCGATGAAGGACCGCATCGTCGCCGCCGCGAAGACCAAGGCGCGCGAGCTCCAGGAGGCCGCCCTGCCGGGCACCGCCGCCAAGGAGCTCGAGGAGGCGCTCGACGCGCAGGACGACGAGTCATCGCGCAAGGTGCGTCCCAGCGTCGACGACGCGGTCGGCGACATCGACGAGCTGACCGCCCGCGACGACGTCCGTGCCGAGGCCGGTGCCGACCCGCTCCACGTGGAGGACTCGGGCGACAAGGCCTCCGACGAGGTGCCCCCGGGCGCCCGCGCGGCGAGCTGAGGGCACCTTCCCAGTGGCGCGGCACCTGAGCCTGTCCGCGCGCCGGGACGTCGCAGTGCCGGGTTCGCAACCCGAGGTGGTGTCGGCGTTCTGGAAGGGCATCGACGTCTTCCGGCCCCTGGCCCTGGCGTATGCCGCGTACTCGCTCTGGGACCGCCCGCACGACCTGGTGCGGCCCACCCTCGCGTGGGCGGTGCTCGCCGTGCTGGGCGTCTGGACCGTCTTCCTCGTGTTCTACCGTCGTCGCCGGTGGTGGCTGGTGGCGGTCGAGCTGGTGCTGGCGGCGGGGGCGATCCTCGCGACCAGGCTGGTCGACACGGCTGCCGCGATCGAGGCGGGGAGCCGCACCCTGC
The DNA here is from genome assembly GCF_054049895.1 of Pedococcus sp. P5_B7. Classification (NCBI taxonomy): domain Bacteria; kingdom Bacillati; phylum Actinomycetota; class Actinomycetes; order Micrococcales; family Intrasporangiaceae; genus Pedococcus; species Pedococcus sp. P5_B7. Next base: position 90,715 of record NZ_JBFULM010000002.1, on the reverse strand, counting down.
CCACCTTCTGGCCGGCGGCCGGAGTGGTCTCGGCGGCCGTGCTGCTCGGTCGCAAGGGCGGCCTGGCGGCGGCCGTCTTCATCGGGGTCGTCGACGTGGTCGAGGTCGGCCGCGCGACGCCCAACACCATCAACAACATCGTCCTGCTCCTGCTCATCGGGACGCTCATCGGCTACGCCTGCGACCTGGCCCGCGAGGGCCACGCCAAGCTGCGCGAGGCGCTCGCCCTCGAGGCTCGGGTGCGCGAGCGCGAGCGGCTGGCCCGCACGGTACACGACGGCGTCCTGCAGACCCTTGCCTTCATCAACCGGCGCGGCACCCAGCTCGGCGGCGAGTCCGCCCAGCTCGGCGCCATGGCCGCCGACCAGGAACGGCTGCTGCGCGCGCTCGTCAGCGGGACGTCGCCGGCCGACACCGAGGCGACCGTGTCGGGCGACGTCGACCTGCGCCAGCTGCTGGGGCGCTACGCGGGCGGCAAGGTGCACCTCGTCGCGCCCGCCGACCCCGTGCTCGTGCCGCCGCGGGTGGCGGGTGAGCTGGTCGCGGCAGTGGGTGCCGCGCTCGACAACGTCCGCGTGCACGCGGGAGAGGACGCCGAGGCCTGGGTGCTCGTCGAGGACGACGGCGACGAGGTCGGCCTGACCGTCCGCGACAACGGTGTGGGTATGCCGGCGGGTCGCCTCGAGGAAGCGGCCGCGGCCGGGAGGATGGGCGCGTCATCGAGCATCCGGGGTCGGCTCTCCGACCTGGGTGGGACGGCGGAGTACGCCGGACGTGAAGGTGCCGGGGTGACCGTGCGGATGCGGGCGCCGAAAGACGGCGGACGAGACGAAGGAGCGCGATGAGCGAGCAGGAGCAGCCGACCGGCGACGCGGGGGTGGAGCCCGCGCGGGAGCCGAGCGTGGTGGTCGCCGACGACCACCCGTTGTGGCGTGACGCCGTGGCCCGCGACCTGGCCGAGGCCGGCATGGCGGTGCTCGCCACCGCCGACGACGGACCGTCCGCGGTCAACCGCACCAAGGCCACCCGTCCGGACGTGCTGGTCCTCGACCTCAACCTGCCGGGGATGCGCGGCCACGAGGTGTGCGCGGCCCTGGGTTCGCTGCAGACGAGGGTGCTGGTGCTCTCGGCGTCGGGCGAGCAGCAGGACGTCCTCGAGGCGGTCAAGGCCGGCGCGACCGGCTACCTGGTGAAGTCCGCCTCGCGGGAGCAGATCGTCGAGGCCGTCCGGGCGACGGCGCGCGGCGAGGCCGTCTTCACGGCCGGCCTCGCAGGGCTGGTGCTCGGGGAGTTCCGCAAGCTGTCGACGCAGCCGCAGACGGACCCGTTGCGGCCGATCCCCGAGCTGACCGAGCGGGAGACCGAGGTGCTCAAGCTGGTCGCGACGGGCATGTCCTACAAGGAGATCGCGTCCGACCTGTTCATCTCCCACCGCACCGTGCAGAACCACGTGCAGAACACGCTGGGCAAGCTGCAGCTGCACAACCGGATCGAGCTCGTGCGGTTCGCCATCGCGAAGGGCCTCGACACCCCGGAGGCGTGACGGTCCCGGCGGTCGTCGGGGAGGACTGCTGTCAGCGGGAGTCGCCGGCCCGGCGGTACTGCTCGTACGCGACCCCGCCACCGAAGGTGCGCGTCTCGGCGAGCTCGAACCGCACGAGGTCGGTGACCGGCGGCAGGTGGGGCGTGCCGCCGCCGACGACGACCGGGTAGCGGAACACCCGCAGCTCGTCGACGAGGCCCAGCTCGAAGGCCTGGCCGGCCAGGTCTGCCCCGCCGATGGAGACGTCCCGGTCGGTCTCGCCGACGGCTCGGGCCACCTCCTCGAGCACTGTGCCCCGGGCGACCCGGGCGTTGCCCTGCACGGCGTCGAGGGTACGGCTGAAGACGACCTTCGGCAGCGCGCACCAGACGTCGGCGAACGCCGCACCGTCCTCGGTGTCTCGCAGGGAAGGGTCGGTCTCCCAGACCAGCATCGTCTCGTATAGCCGGCGGCCCAACAGGTAGGCGCCGAGCTTGCCGACCTCGGCGAGGTGGAAGCGGAACAGGTCGTCGTCGAGCGCGCCCCAGCCGAAGTCGCCCACCCGGTCGTTGATGAAGCCGTCGACCGAGACGCCTATGGAGTACATCAGCATGGCTACCGGCTCCTTGCCGTGGTCGGGAGCTCCACGGTGGTCCGCAGCCCACCGTCCGGTCGGGGGCTGAGGGTGAGGGTCCCGTCGTGGGCTCGGACGATGCTGTCGACGATAGCCAGTCCGACCCCGGCGCCGTCGCGACAGCGCCGGTCGTGACCGCGATCCGAGCCGCCTGCCCACCCGCTGGGGACGCGCACCTATCCTTGACCGGTGAGCACCACGCAGCACCACGACGCCCTCGCCAGCCTCGCGGCCGGCGCAGCCCTCCCGGCCGCCCAGCAGCCGGAGTGGCCCGACGCCGCCCGCCTGTCCAGCGCCGTCGCCGAGCTCGCCTCGTATCCGCCGCTGGTGTTCGCGGGGGAGTGCGACGTCCTCAAGTCGCGGATGGCCGCCGCCGCGCGTGGTGACGCCTTCGTGCTCCAGGGTGGCGACTGCGCCGAGACCTTTGCCTCGGCGACGGCCGACAACATCCGCGACCGCGTCAAGACGATCCTCCAGATGGCGGCCGTCCTCACCTATGGCGCGTCCGTCCCGGTGGTCAAGGTCGGCCGGATGGCGGGGCAGTACGCCAAGCCGCGCAGCAGCGGTGCCGAGACGCGCGAGGGAGTGAGCCTCCCGGCATACCGCGGAGACATGGTCAACGACTTCGAGTTCACGCTCGAGTCGCGCACGCCCGACCCCCAACGGCTGGTCAAGGCCTACCACGCGAGCACGGCCACCCTGAACCTCGTCCGCGCCTTCACGCAGGGTGGCTTCGCCGACCTGCGCCACGTGCACGACTGGAACCGCGGCTTCGTCGCCAACGCCGCCAACAGCCGGTACGAGCGGCTGGCCAAGGACATCGACAAGGCGATGAAGTTCATGCAGGCCTGTGGCGCCGACTTCGACGCCATGCGCACGACCGAGTTCTTCTCCTCCCATGAGGCCCTGCTCCTCGACTACGAGCGTCCGCTGACCCGGGTCGACAGCCGCACCGGCGAGCTCTACGACACCAGTGGCCACTTCATCTGGGTGGGGGAGCGCACCCGCGACATCGACGGGGCGCACATCGACTTCGTGTCGAAGGTGCTCAACCCGATCGGCGTCAAGCTGTCGGCCAAGGCAGAGGTCGACGACGTGCTGCGCCTCATCGACAAGGTCGACCCCGACCGCGAGCCCGGCCGGCTCACCTTCATCACCCGCATGGGTGCCAAGACGGTGCGCGACGCCCTGCCCACCCTGGTCGACAAGATCACCGGCAGCGGCGCCCAGGTCACCTGGATCTGCGACCCGATGCACGGCAACACGTTCGAGTCCGCCAGTGGCTACAAGACGCGCGACTTCGACGACGTCGTGGAGGAGGTGCGCGGGTTCTTCGAGGTCCACCAGGGGCTCGGGACGGTGCCCGGTGGCATCCACGTCGAGCTCACCGGCAACGACGTCACCGAATGCCTCGGTGGGGCGGAGAAGATCCTCGACGCCGACCTCAACAAGCGCTACGAGACGGTCTGCGACCCACGGTTGAACCACCAGCAGAGCCTCGAGCTCGCGTTCCTCGTCGCCGAGATGCTGGCCAAGGACTGACCGTATGCCGCCCACCGCACCTGCCGTGCACGTCGACCTGCTCTCCGACACCCTCACCCAGCCCACCGAGGCGATGCGTCGCGCCATGGCCGACGCCCCGGTCGGCGACGACGTCTTCGGCGAGGACCGCACGGTGCGTCGGCTCGAGGAGCGGGTGGCCGAGCTGCTCGGCCACGAGGACGCCCTCTTCGCGCCGACCGGGTCGATGGCCAACCAGCTCTGCCTGCGGCTGCACGTCGCCCACGGCGAGGAGCTGGTCGCCGACTCGCTCGCGCACGTCCTGCGTGCCGAGATGGGCGCTGCCGCAGTGCTTTCCGGCATCTCGTCGCGGTCGTGGGTGGCCGAGCACGGACTGCTCGACGCCGCGCAGCCGCTGGCGCTGATGATCCCCGACGGCGGGACCTACCAGGTCAACACCCGGCTGGTCGTCGTCGAGAACACCCACAACTTCGGCGGTGGCACGGTCCAGCCCCTCGACCAGATCGAGGCCCTGCGCTCGGGCACCCGGGACCGCGGAGTCGCGATGCACCTCGACGGCGCCCGCCTCTGGAACGCGCACGTCGCCACCGGTGTCCCGCTCGACACCTACGGCCGGCAGTTCGACACCGTCAGCGTCTGCCTGTCCAAGGGCCTCGGCGCACCGGTCGGCTCCGTGCTGGCCGGGTCCCGCGACCTGATGGCCAGCGCCCGGATCTGGCGCAAGCGGTTCGGCGGTGGCATGCGCCAGGTCGGCATCCTCGCGGCAGCCGGCCTCCACGCCCTCGACCACCACCTCGAGCGGCTGGCCGACGACCACGCCCGGGCCCGCCGGTTCGCCGAGGCGGCGGCCGCGGCGGTCCCCGGGTCGATCGACCCGCAGCGGGTGCAGACCAACATCGTCGTGCTCGACGTGGCCGGTGCCGGGTGGACGCCCGCGGCGTTCGTGGCGGAGGCGGGCCGACGCGGCATACGCCTCTATCCGGTGAGCACGACGGCGGTGCGCCTGGTCTGGCACCTCGACGTCGACGACGCCGGCACCGACCGCGCCATCAGCGAGCTCGTCCCGCTGCTGGCCGACGGTCCCTCGAGCTGACGCGTCAGACGTCGTGGTGGAGCAGCTCGGCCGGCCGGTCCTCGGCCGCCGTGGCACCCGGCGGCCCGGAACGCCGTCCCAGGAGCTCCACCACGTACATCGCCGTCAGCACCATCGCGCCGCCCACCACCATCCGGGAGGTCAGCGACTCGCCACCGAAGAGCACGGCGAAGAACGTCGCGAAGACCGGCTCCATGGTCATGACGATCGCCGCGCGGGTCGCCGGAAGGTGCGACTGGGCCCAGGTCTGGGCCCACAGGGCCACGGCACCGGCGATCAGGGCCATGTAGAGCAGCGAGGTCCACTGCCCGCCGGTCGCCGGAAGGGTGATCCCACCGGGCAGGGCCGCCACCAGGGTGACCGCCGCGATGACGAAGGCCTGCACGGTGGCCAGCCCAGTGGCTGACTCCGCGGTGGAGTAGCGCCCCAGACCGACGATGTGCAGGGCGTAGAGGGCTGCGGAGGCCAGCGTCACCGCCTCGCCGTAACCCACGGTGAGCCCCCGCAGCGACAGGACGGCCAGTCCGGCAGTCGCGAGGAGCACCGCCAGCCAGCTCGTGCGGTTGATGCGGTCGCGCAGCAGCAGCGCCCCGAAGACGGGGGTCAGCACGACGTAGGTGCCCGTGACGAAACCCGACACGGACGCGGGGGTGTGTTCGAGGCCGATCGTCTGGAGCAGCTGGGCCAGGCCGTAGAGGACGCCGAGGCCGACCCCGATGAGGACCTCGCGACGGCTCAGCGCAAGGGTCTGGCGCCGGAAGAGCACGGCCATGACGACCGCTGCGATCGCGAACCGGACGGTGAGGAAGTCGGCCGAGGGGACGTGGGTGACGAGGTCGCGGATGAGGAAGAAGGTCGAGCCCCACACCGCGGTGACCGAGACGAGCAGCAGCGTCGCGAGACGGCTGGCGGTCAGGCGGCTGGACACCTCAGACGATGACGAGCTTGATGGTGCTGCCCTTGGGCTGTTCGGTGTTGGCCCCGGGCTCCTGGCTGCGAACGGTGCCGAAGATGCCGCCCATGAAGCGCTCCACCACGACCTTGAACCCGACGCCCTCGAGGATGGCCTTGGCCTCGGCCTCCTGCTTGCCCTGCACGTCAGGCACCTTCACCAGCACCGGGCCCTTGGAGACCACGAGCTTGACGGTGTCGCCCTTGAAGAGGGTGCCGCCGGCCGGCGACTGGGAGATCACGTTGCCCTTGGCCACGGTGTCGCTGTTGGCCTGCTCGGTCGCGTCGACCTCGAGCCCGGCCTTGGACAGCGCGTCGACCGCCTCGCTCGCGGGCTTGTTGGTGAAGTCGGTGACCTGGATCGGCTGCCGGCCCTTGGAGACCACGAGGTTGACCTTGCTGCCGCGCTTCAGCTGCGTGCCGACCTTCGGGTCGACCCCCACGACGAGCCCGGCGGCGATGGTGTCGTCGAAGGCCTCCTTGGAGGTGCCGACGGTGAGCTTGGCCGCGGTGATCTGGTCACGCGCCTCGGCTGCCGACTTCTTGACCACGTTCGGCACGGCATACCGCTCCGGACCCTTGGACACGGTGACCTTGACGTCGGTGCCGCGGCGGACCTCCTGGCCGGCGCCCGGATCGGTCGACATGACGATGCCCTTGGGCACCGACTCGTCGAAGCTCTCCACCTGCTCCGCGCCGAGGTGGGCGCGCTCGAGTGCGGTCTGGGCCTGCGCGAAGGTGAGCTTGGTCGTCTGCGGCACCACGGTGGGCGAGCCGGGGCCGGCCAGGAACCACCACGCGGCGAGGCCGGCGATGAGGGCGACCCCGAGGGCCGCCCAGATCCAGCGCCAGGGCCCACGCCGCTCGTCCTCGTCGTCGTAGGTGTCGACGACGCGGCCGTGCAGTACGGGGGGAGTGGTCGGGGTGCGGTCGATCGGGAGCGCGACCGGGGGCAGCGCGCGGCCGCCCTGCGCGGCATGCCGCGCCTCGTGCTGGACCGGCAGCGCGCTGGTCCGCTCGACGGCCACCGTGCTCGCGCCACCGCCGAGGGCGGCGGGGCCCTCGGGGCGCCGGTCCAGCTCGGCGGCGGTCAGCATCGCCCGCGACTTGCGCACCTCGGTGAGGAAGTCCTCGGCGTCGTGGGGCCGGTGGTCCGGGTCGCGAGAGGTGGCCAGGGCCACGAGGGCGTCGAGCTCGCTGGGCACCGAGCCCACCCGCGACGAGGGAGCCGGGATCGAGCCGTGCACGTGCTGGTAGGCGATGTGGATCGGCGTGTCACCGGTGAACGCCTTGGTGCCGGTCAGCATCTCGAACAGGATCAGCCCCGCGGCGTAGACGTCGCTGCGGGCGTCGGCGATGCCGCGCTCGACCTGCTCTGGGGACAGGTAGGCCACCGTGCCGAGCAGCACGCCGGTCTGGGAGTGGGAGGTCTGGTTGGAGACTGCGCGTGCGAGCCCGAAGTCGGCGACCTTCACGGTGCCGTCGCCCTCGCGCAGGATGATGTTCTCGGGCTTGACGTCGCGGTGGATGATGCCGCCGCGGTGCGCGGCGCCGAGCGCCTGCAGGACCGGGCCCATGATGTCGAGGGCGGCGCGCGGGGTGAGGGGACCCTCGGCCTTCATCACCTCACGCAACGTCTGCCCTGGCACGTACTCCATGGCCAGGAACATGTGGCCGTCGTCCTCGCCCTGGTCGAAGACCGACACGACGTTGGGGTGCGAGAGCCGGGCCGCGGAGCGGGCCTCGCGCTTGAACCGGCTGACGAACGCGTCGTCCTGGGCCAGGTCGTGACGCAGCACCTTGAGGGCCACGTCACGGTCGAGCCGGGTGTCGAGGGCAAGGTAGACCGACGCCATTCCACCGTCGGCAATGTGCGACAGGACGCGGTAACGCCCGTCGAACACCCGACCGAGCAACGACTCGGTGACACCTGAAGACACCCGCAAAGTGTAGGAGGTCTCGCTGGTCATCTCGCGCAGGCGGGTCCGTGGGTGGTGTCCGGGCTCACATCAGGTGCCTGAGATCCGAGGTCACCCTGGCCCACACCGGGGCTCACATCCGCCCGCGGTGCGCCTTGATGTTGGCCACGTAGACCTTGGTGTCGGCGTACATGCCGTGCTGCTGCACCGAGTAGAGCCCTTGGTAGTAGCCGGCGATCGCCTGGTCGAGGTTCTTCGCCGAGCGGGTCAGCGAGCGCAGGATGACGACGCCGGCGGTGATGTTGTCCTGGGTGCGCAGCAGGTTCAGCGGGCGACCGGCCATGTCGGAGGCCCACTGTCCGGAGGAGGGGATGACCTGCATGACGCCGATGGCGTTCGCGACGGAGACCTGTCGCTGGTTCCAGCCCGACTCCTGCCACCCGACGGCCAGCGCCAGCTGGGGATCCACGCCATGACGACGTGCCGTCGCGATGATCATGGCCTTGGTCTGGCTGCGGCTGGGCACGGACGTCCTGGCCAGGGCGGCCCGGTTGCGGTTGGCCGCGTTCACCGTCGAGCTGGGATAGGTGCGCCCGGCGAAGCTGTTGGCGCTCGTCGCGCTCTTGACGGGTTTGGCCGGCACCCGCAGCCGCTGACCCGGGTGGATGACCGAGGCCGCCGACAGGTGGTTGGTCTTGAGCAGGGCCGCGAGGGTGGTGCCGTGCTTCACGGCGATGCCGCTGAGGGTGTCACCCGAGCGGACCCGGTATGCCGCGGAGCCGGCTCGCCGGGTCGCCGCCGGCGTCGTCCCGCGCACCCTGATGAGCTGGCCGGGGTGGATGACGCTGCGCGCGTTCAGGCGGTTCAGGGAGTAGACGGTCGCCAGCGACGTCTTGGTGCGGGCGGCGATGGCGCTGAGGGTGTCGCCGCTGCGCACCCGGTAGGTGGTGGTCGAGACCGTCCGGGCGCCCGGACGGCTCGCACTCGCCGCGCCGGCACCGGGGATCCGGATCTTCTGGCCGACCTGCAGGATCGAGCGGGTCGACAGGTGGTTCGCCTTGAGCAGCGCCGCGAGCGAGACGCCCTTGCGGGCGGCGATGTGGCTGAGGGTGTCTCCGGGGCGGACGACGTAGGTGGCGCGCTTGATCGCGGCGGCGCGGGCTGCCGCCGCGGCCCTCGCCCGGGCGGCCTCGGCCCGCGCCTGGGCGGCGGTCTTCGGCACCGAGAGGCGCTGGCCGATGGCGAGGTGGTTGCCCCCACCCTTGAGGTGGTTGCGGGACGCGAGCACACCCGTGGTGGTGCCGGTCCGGTCGGCGATGGCGGCGAGGGTGTCGCCACTGCGCACCGTGTAGGTGGTCCAGCCGTGCGGGGCGGGCGTGGCCTTCTGCACGACCGCGACCGGTGCCTGCAGGGTGGCCGAAGGGAGCGCTGCGGGAGCGATCACTGGAGACATCGGGGGGCTGCCTTTCGGGCGAACGGTGGGCGATCCTGCCCGCGGCGTGCGGGCCGCGAGGCTGGAGCGTCAGTCGGTGCTGGAGTTGACAGTGTGGCGACTGTGACGAATGTGAAAGGTACACCATTCGGGCACTCCCATATCGACTTACATCGATGTAATTCGCATTCTGGTGCGATTTGCTTTGCCTGCTCCTGCTGGCACTCTTGTCCCGTGACCGAACAGCCCGCGGCGTCCACCGCCCAGTCCGACTACACCGCGCAGTCCAATGACACCGCGGAGTCCGTCGACGCCGCGCAGTCCGATGCCGCCGAGCCCTCGCTCGAGACCCTGGTCGGCTCCTGGCTGACCGTCCCCGACGTCGCCGAGCGGATGGGCATCGCCCTGTCGGCCGTCCGACGGCTCATCGAGGAACGCGAGCTGCTGAGCGCACGCATCGGTGAGCGCAGGGTCGTGGCCGTGCCCGAGCAGTTCCTCCACGAGGACGTGTTCCGGCACCTGCGCGGCACCTTCACGGTGCTGGGCGACGGGGGTCTGGACGACGACGAGATCCTGCGCTGGCTCTTCACCCCCGACCCGACGCTGCGCGTCCCGGGCACGCCGGTCGACAACCTTGCCGCCGGTTTCAAGACCGAGGTGCGGCGCCGGGCGATGGAGCAGGCCTTCTAGGGCTGCCCGCACTCGGGTCGGGTCAGTTGGCTCGGCTGGTCGCGCTGTCGATCAGCTGGTCGAGCACGCCGGTCGCCTCGGGCGACAGGTCACGCGTCGACTTCAGGGCCATCCGTGCCGACCCCGCGAGGCGGGCGATGTCGGCCTCGACGGCGTCGACGGCCCCGGCTGCGGTGATGGCGTCACGCAGCTGCTGGACGACTTCGGCATCCAGGGCCGGGTCGCCGAGCCGGCTCTCGATGAGCTCGCGGTCCGCGTCGTCCGCCCCGGCCAAGGCGTGCGCGACCAGCACGGTGCGCTTGCCCTCGCGCAGGTCGTCGCCCGCGGGCTTGCCGGTGGCCGCCGGGTCCCCGAAGACGCCCAGCAGGTCGTCGCGCAGCTGGAAGGCCTGACCGAGGTCGAGCCCGTACCGCGACAGCGCAGCGAGGTCGTCGTCCGACGCGCCGCCGGCGGTCGCGCCGATGAGGAGGGGGTGCTCGACGGTGTACTTGGCGCTCTTGAACCGGATCACGTGCTCGGCCCGCTCCACCCGCTCGCTCGTCGGCACGCCGTCCCAGGACCGGGCTGACTCGACGACGTCGAGGAACTGACCGCCCATCAGCTGGGTGCGCATGCGGTCGAAGACCCCGCGCCCGCGCGCGAGGTGCGCGGGATCGAGGCCCGAGGTCGCGTAGATCTCCTCGGTCCAGTTGAGGCACAGGTTGCCGGCCAGGATCGCGCCGGCCACCCCGAACCGGTCGGCGTCGCCGGACCACGACTCGCGCTCGTGGCGCGCCGCGAGCGAACGGTGCGCCGCCGGCATACCTCGTCGGGTGTCGCTGTCGTCCATGACGTCGTCGTGGATCAACGCGGCCGCTTGGAAGAACTCCATCGCGGTTGCGACGCGGACGAGGGCGTCGGAGTCGGGCTGGCCCGCGGCGCGGTAGCCCCAGTAGAGGAAGGCGGCCCGCAGCCGCTTGCCGCCGGTGAGCAGGCGGGCGACGGCGCCGAGCAGCTCCTGCGCGTCGGGGCCCACTTCGGCCAGGACCGTCGCCTGGTGGGCGAGGACGTCGTCGACGGTGGCCTGCACCCGCTCACGCAGGGCGGCGGCGTCGAGCGGGTTGGTCACCACGCGATCCCTCCCAGGCGGCTGTCGGTCCGAGGATGTCTCATCCTGTGCTGGCCCCGAGCCTACGGCGTGACGCCTCGACTAGTCTCACCGCCATGGCTTTGGTGCACACGTCGCGGGACGGGCGACGAGGCAGGGAACCGCTGTCGATCCCCGGCATGCTGGCCGCCGACCACCCGTCGATCAGCTTCGAGTTCTTCCCGCCCAAGGACGACGCGGGGGAGTCGGCCCTCTGGGACGCCATCCGTCGGCTGGAGTCCGTGCGACCGGACTTCGTGTCGGTCACCTACGGCGCCGGTGGGTCGAACCAGGACCGCACCGTGCGGGTCACCGAGCGGATCGCCCGCGAGACCACGCTGACCCCGCTGGCTCACCTCACCTGCGTGGGAGCGTCGGTCGCCGCGCTGCGCCAGGTGGTCGGGCTGTATGCCGCGAGCGGCGTCCACAACATCCTCGCCCTGCGCGGCGACCCGCCGGGCGACCCCGGCGGCGAGTGGACGGCACACCCCGAGGGACTCAACCACGCGACCGACCTGGTCGAGCTCGTGCGGACCCTGGGCGACTTCACCATCGGCGTCGCAGCGTTCCCCGACGTCCACCCCGCGTCCCCGAGCTTCGAGCACGACGTCGATGTCATGGTCCGCAAGGCCGACGCCGGCGCGAGCTTCGCGATCACCCAGATGGTCTTCGACGCCAACAGCTACCTGCGGCTGCGCGACGCCGTCGCCGCACGCCGCGACCTGCCGATCACGCCCGGCCTGATGCCGGTCACCAACTTCAAGCAGGTCGCGCGGATGTCCGAGCTGATGGGCACCCCGCTGCCGGCCGCCGTCGTGCAGCGGCTGCAGGCGGTCTCCGACGACCCCGCCGCCACGCGCGAGGTGGGGGTGCAGATCGCCACCGAGCTGGCCAACCGGATGCTCTCCGAGGGGGCGCCCGGGCTGCACTTCATCACCATGAACCGCTCGACCGCGACGCTCGAGGTCTACCGCAACCTCGACCTCGGGGCGAAGGCCGCCAGCAGCGCCTGATCCCGGCGCGCAGGCCCGGCGACGGCGGAGGCCTGCGACATCTGAGTACCTGTACGGATGCCGGCGTCGGTGTCGGCGCGGGAGGGTGGACCCCGTCGCAGTCGGGGGAGTGCGGCAGCGGGACACGAACCGTGACGCAGCCATGAGGGGAGCCTGCGCCCGGCTCGTGTCCCGCCCCCGTGGGCCCGCTCCACGGTGGCCTGCACCACGGCCTGCACCACGGTGGGGCGGTGGTCCTGCGGTCAGTCGCGGGTGGTGAAGGCCCGTGCGAGCGCCGCGGCGCCCGAGAGCACGACCACGGCCAGGCCGTAGACCGTCGCGGTCCGCTCGAGACCGAGGTGGGGAGCAGCGAACCCGGCGGCGACCGCGGGCAGCCCGAAGGCCAGGTAACTGACCACGAACACGCTGGAGAAGAGCTCGCCGCGCTGCTCCGGCCCGACCGTCGGGGTGATCGAGCGCATGATCCCGAGGAACGACGTCCCGAAGCCGGACCCGGCCACCACGGCGGCGAGCAGGAAGCCCACCAGCGACTCGGCGTGCAGCGCCACGAGGGTCAGGATCGTGCCGAGCGCGAGCATGGTCGTGCCGTAGAGCGTGATCTCGCGGGGCGAGCGATGCCGGCCGAGGGCGGAGCTGAGCGCGCCGACCCCGGTCAGGATCGCCACGACCGCGCCCTGTTCGAGGTGGCTTCGTCCGCCCAGGAGCTGACCGACGATCGGCGCTCCGAGGGAGAGGTAGAGGCCGCCGGTGGCCCAGCCGGCGAAGAGGGCGGGGGCGCTGCGCCGGAAGGCGGGTCGTGCCGCCACGGGTATGCCGACCTGTGGCCGCAGCGAGCGCCGCCAGCCCTCGTGGCGGGGGGAGGTCTCGGGCAGTGCCAGCACCGTCACGGCGAGGACCACGTAGAGGACGGTGAGGGTCGCGAACACGATCGGCAGGGCGTGCGTCGTGGCGTCCAGGGCGATCCCGGCGAGCAGGGCGCCCGCGGCCAGGCCAAACAGCGGGGTGACGCTGTTGAGGGTGGCGGCGAGGCCGGGGCGGTTCCGGGGCTCGAGGTCGACGACGGCGGCGGACATGGTCGACATCAGCAGGCCCGCGGCCACGCCCTGCACGGCGCGCGAGACCATCAGGGTCGCCACGCCATCGGCGTGCCAGAACCCGACCATGCTCACGGCGAGGACGACGAAGCCGGTCGCCAGCACGGGACGGCGGCCGATGTGGTCCGACAGCGACCCCGTCACGAGGAGGGTCGCGAGGAGGGTGAGGGCGTAGACCCCGAAGATGGTGGTCATCGTGCCCGGCGAGAAGCCGATCTCGGCCTGCAGGACGGGGTAGAACGGCGACGGGGCGCTCGCGCCGACCATCATGGCGACGACGGTCGTGAGGGCGAGCGCGAAGGCGGGGCGGCGGGGGAGCCGCAGCCGGCCCTGCCCGTCTGAGGGCGCCGGCCTGGCGGTCGTGCTGGTCGTCGTGCGGGGGGTCGTGCTGGGGGTCGTGCTGGTGGTGCCGGTCGGGATGCTGCTGGTCGCACTCATGACGGGCCTCTCGGACGAAACAACGGTTCGATATTTGTCGAACTGTCATTCCGGACGGGGCATTCCCGATTCCGCCAAATTGGTTCGAGTATTATCGAACCATGCCCGCCAACCAGGTGCTCCCGCACCCTGACCTCGCCGACCTCACGCTCACCGACGTGCTCTTCGCCCTGAGCGACCCCGCCCGGCTGCAGATCGTCCGTGACCTCGCGGACGGCCCGCTCGAGATGGCCCAGTGCGGCGCCACCAACCCGGCCCTGCCCAAGTCGACCAAGTCGCACCTGATGAAGGTGCTGCGCGAAGCGGGGGTGATCCGCAACGAGCCGCGGGGTCGCGAGCGGCTGGTGTCGCTTCGTCGCGAGGAGCTCGACGCGACCTTCCCCGGACTGCTCGACAGCGTCCTCGGCGCCACCCGCTGACCCGGCCACGCGGCATACCCGCGTCGGGGGGCGCGCTCAGTTCCGGGGTGCGGGGCGCAGCTCGCTGACCAGCGGCACGACGTCGGCGATCGAGTCGACGATGCGCGTGGGCTGGTAGGGGAAGCGGCCCACCTGCTCGGGACGGGTGGAGCCGGTGAGGACCAGGACGGTGCGCAGCCCCGCCTCGAGGCCGCTGATGACGTCGGTGTCCATCCGGTCGCCGATCATCACCGTCGACTCGGAGTGGGCGTCGATGCGGTTGAGCGCGCTGCGCATCATCAGGGGGTTCGGCTTGCCGACGAAGTAGGGCTGGTGGCCGGTCGCCGTGCTGATCAGGGCCGCGACGGAGCCGGTGGCGGGCAGCATGCCGTGCGGGCTGGGACCGCTGACGTCGGGGTTCGTGGCGATGAAGCGGGCCCCCGCCTCGATGAGCCGGATCGCCTTGGTGATCGCCTCGAACGAGTACGTGCGGGTCTCGCCCAGGACCACGTAGTCCGGGTCGCGCTCGGTCATCGTGTAGCCGACCTCGTGCAGTGCGGTCGTCAGGCCGGCCTCGCCGACCACGAACGCGGTCCCGCCGGGTCGCTGGTCGGCGAGGAACTGCGCGGTCGCGAGGGCCGAGGTCCAGATCGACTGCTCGGGCACGTCGATGCCGCTGGCGAGCAGGCGGGCCCGCAGGTCACGTGGGGTGAAGATCGAGTTGTTCGTCAGGACGAGGAAGCGTGTCCCGGACTCCTGCAGGGCGGCGATGAACTCGGGTGCCCCGGGGATGACGCTCTCCTCGTGGACGAGCACGCCGTCCATGTCGGTGAGCCAGCACTCGACGGGCTTGGGGGTGGTCATGGGCCCATTGTGCCGACTTGTGCTGCGCGCTTTGGTGGAGCACCAGCAGCCGGACCGGGAGCACGCTGGGAGGGCCTGAAGGAGGTGCTCGTCATGTCATTGGCCACGAGCGCAGTTGCGGCGCTGCTTCCTGTCGCGGACATCGATCGCGCCAAGGGTTTCTACGACCTGCTGGACCTGCCGTTCCTGGGGACGAACGACGAGGGCAGCCTCATGTACCAGCTCAGTGGTGGCGCGATGCTGATGCTGCTTCCCCGTGAAGCGGGCACGCAGAACCCCAGCACCGCGCTGACCTGGGAGGTCGACGACGTGGTCGCCGAGGTGGCCGACCTCGAAGGGCGGGGCGTGGTCTTCGAGGACTACGACCTGCCCGACCTCAAGACCGTCGACCACATCGCCGAGATGGGTGGCGAGAAGGCGGCGTGGTTCAAGGACCCCGACGGCAACGTCCTGTGCGTCCACCAGGTGGCGAGCGGCTAGCCAGCAGCCCTCGTATGCCGTGCCCCGCCCTCAGGGGCACGCCCGACTCCGTGCGTGCGGGGTCAGGGTGCGGGTCGCTCAGGCGACCTCGATGGCGTGTCCGCCGGTGACCCGCAGGAGCTCCTCGTAGGTCGTGCGGAAGACCGTGTGGCTGTGCCCGGCGGCGGCCCACACGTGCCGGTAGCGGCTGAGCGAGACGTCGACGAGGGTGCGCACCGGGGTGGCGTGGCCGACCGGTGCGACCCCGCCGATGGTGAAACCGGTCGCCGCCAGGACGAAGTCGGCGTYGGCGCGGTCGAGGTGGTCGATGTCGTCGACGAGCTCGGCGACCTTGACCAGGTCGACCTTGTGCGCGCCCGAGGTGAGGATGAGCACCGGGCTGATGCTCTGGTCGGGGGCGTGGGCACGGAAGATGAGTGAGTTGGCGATCTCGGCCGGGGTGATGCCGAGGGCGGCGGCTGCGGCGGCTGCGGTCCGGGCGGCGTCGGGCAGGCTGACCACCTGCGGGACGACGTGGTGCACCGCAAGCGTGTCGAGGACCCGGCGCACGGCGGGGTGCCCGGTCAGGTCGGGGGTCGAGGCAGCCGGGTCGGTGGCTGGTGCGGCCGGGTCGGCGGTGGATGCGGCCGGGTCGGCGGTGGATGCGGCCGGGTCGGTGGCGGCCGGCATCGGGTCGGTGGCGGAGGCCACCAGGTCGGGGGCCGACGGCGGTCCGTCGGGCGCTGTCATGTCCCCAAACTAGGGGCGTGGGGGAGTCGCTGTCACCACTGGTTCCGCAGGGGTTGACGGGCTGTCCGTGGCGGGGTGTACGGTTCTTCTTATCGAACACTTGTTCGAACTCGTGGTCCCACGACCGGTCCACCGGTCACGGCCCGCTGGTGACGGCTCCACCGTGACCGGCGGTCCCGCGGAGCACTGCGGCTCTGGCCCTGTGATCAGGCGCCTCGACCCCGCCCGTCACAGGGCCAGAGCAGCACCCGAGTGCGCCGTCGCGCCTGCCCTCGACGGTGCTGCGTCATGCCCGGTTTCACGCTGCCCATCTCATCGCCCTCTCATCCCACCTCTCATCCCACCTCTCATCCGCACCAGACCGTGAAGGAGCATCCCGTGGTTCGCCGCTACGAAGAGACCATCGAGGTCCGCGAGGGGGTTCGCGACGATCTCACCTCCGGCACCCTGGGGGCTGCCGGAGGTGTCGAGGGTGCGGGAGCAGGACGCGAGCCCGAGGCGTTCGTCTGGCGCGGCCGGCTCTACGTCGTGCGGGCCGTGCTCGACCGCTGGCAGGAACGCCGCCCGTGGTGGCGCGACGCCCGGGAGCGTGATGGTGGCAGTGACGTGCTCACCGATGCCCGCGAGCGACAGGTCTGGCGGGTCGAGGCGAGTGCCGGCCGCCTCTGCGGGGTGGGGGTCTACGACCTGGGTGCCGACCACGGCAGCCAGTGGCGGCTGCTGAGGGTCGCGGACTGATGGGAAACCCACTGATGACCACCGAGGCCTCCACCGGGGCTTCCACCGGGGCTTCCACCGGGGCTTCCACCGGGGCTTCCACCGGGGCCGCTGCCACCCTCGACCTGCTCGACCGGGCCCGGCACTCACTGCTCGAGGCCTGCCAGAGCCAGGAGGTCACCCGGCGTTACGACCAGGCCCAGCTCGGGGCGCTGCGCGCCGCCGCCGCCGTGGTCGCCACCCGCACCTCCAGTCGTCCACCCACGGGTCAGTCGGGTCCGCGCAGCCTGTGGGAGCTGCTGCCCACGGTCGCCCCGGAGCTCTCCGAGTGGGCGGGGTTCTTCGAGGTGGTCGGAGCTCGTCGCCACCACGGTCACAGTGCACGGGAGGCCGATGACGTGCTGCGGCAGTCCGAGCTCTTCCTCGACCTCGTCTGCCACACCCTCGGTCTGCCGGTGACCGTGTCGCCCCACGACCACCTGCTGGTGCCCACCGCCCTGGCCACGACGACGCCTGACCCCACCACCACCCGAGCTGCCACCACCGGTGCGAGGGCGGCGCCATGAGCACCGAGTTCGCCCACCTGCACGTCGCGTCGGGGTTCTCGATGCGTTACGGCACAGCACCCCCCGAAGCCCTGGTCGAGCGCGCCGCCCAGCACCGCCAGCCGATCCTCGCCCTCACCGACCGTGACGGTCTCTACGGCGCGGTCCGGTTCGTCCAGGCGGCCACCGCGGCCGGGATCGCCCCGGTCCTCGGCGTCGACCTCGCGGTGGGTCCGGACGCGGCCCACCCCGGCGCAGCGGGGGCGCGACCCGCTCCCACCCCCACCCGGACGCCGGTCCGCGGTGGTGCCGAGCGCGACGCGCGCCACCCACGGGTCACCGTCCTCGCGCGGGGGCGCACAGCCGGGGTGCCCGCCGGGGTGGGGTGGGCGGCGTTGTGCCGGCTGGTCACCCAGACCCACCTGCGGGGGGAGCGCGGGGTGCCGGTGAGCTCCGTCGCGGTGCTCGCCGGCGCGTGCGGGGGACCGGCGGGAGTGCCGGGGGAGCAGGGCGGTGGAACAGCAAGGGGAGCAGCAGGGGGACCCGACGGTGGGGGAGAGCCCAGCCCGCTCGTGGTGCTGCTCGGACCCGACTCCGACGTGGGTCGCGCGCTGCTGGCGCGACGCACCGACCGGGCCCGGGAGCTGCTGTCCGCCTGGCGACGCCGGCTGCCACCCGACGCCGTCGTCATCGAGGTGGTCTGCCACGGGGGACCCGAGGGCACGCCGGCCTCACGCAGCCACGCCCGGCGACTGCTCGGGCTCGCCGACGAGCAGGGTGTCCCTGCGGTGCTCACCGCCGCGGTGCGCCACGTCGACCCGGGGGAGTCGGCGGTCGTCGACGTGCTCGACGCCGCGCGGCGGTTGGTCGCCCTCGACACCCGGCACCTCGACCGGGTCACCGACGCGGCCCACCTCGCGAGCACCGACACGATGCACGCCATCGCCCGCGAGGTCACCGGTGGCGACCGGGCGCGCGCCGACGCCCTGGTCGCCCGCACCCTGGCCCTGGGGCTCGGGTGCGCCCAGAGCGCACGGCACGACCTCGGCATCGGCTCGATCCACCTGCCCGAGCCCGAGCGGCTGGGGGTGGAGCCGGGCATGAGCGCCCAGGTCATGCTCGAGCAGCGGTGTCGCGGGGCGGTGGCCTGGCGCTACCCCGGGGCCAGCGAGCACGAGCTGATGGCCATCGAGAGCCGGCTCGCCGACGAGCTCAAGGTGATCGCCGAGCTCGGCTACCCGACCTACTTCCTCACCGTCGCCCAGGTCGTCGACCTGATCCGGGAGATGGGGGTACGCGTCGCGGCCCGCGGATCCGGTGCCGGGTCGCTGGTCAACTACCTGCTCGGCATCAGCGGGGTCGACCCGATCCGCTACCACCTGCTGATGGAGCGGTTCTGCTCCCCGCTGCGGGCCGAGCTGCCCGACATCGACATCGACGTGGAGTCGGCCCGGCGCACCGAGGTCTACGAACGGATCCTCGACCGGTTCGGCGGTGAACGCGTCACGTGCGTCTCGATGATGGACACCTACAAGGTCCGCCACGCCATCCGCGACGTCGGATCGGCCCTCGGGCTGCCACCGGTGGAGATCGACGAGATCGCCAAGGCGTTCCCGCACATCCGGGCCAAGGACGCGCGCAATGCCATCGCCGAGCTACCCGAGCTGCGGGCCCGGGGTCTGGACAGCCCACGCCTGCGGGCTCTGTTCGACCTCGTCGAGCGGCTCGACGGGCTGCCCCGGCACATCGCGTTGCACCCGTGCGGGGTGATCCTGTCCGACGGCAGCCTGCTCGACCGCACCCCGGTCGAGGCGAGCTGGCTGGGGTTCCCGATGAGCCAGTTCGACAAGGACGACGTCGAGACGCTCGGGCTGCTCAAGCTCGACGTCCTCGGCATCCGCATGCAGTCGGCGATGGCGCACGCCGTGGCCGAGGTCGCCCGGGTCGACGGGGTGCAGGTCGACCTCGACGACCAGGCGCAGGTGCCGCTCGACGACGAGGCGACCTTCCGGCTGATCCGCACCAGCCACACCCTCGGCTGCTTCCAGATCGAGAGCCCCGGGCAGCGCGAGCTGATCGGCAAGTTCGGCCCGGAGCGGTTCGAGGACCTCGTCATCGACATCTCGCTGTTCCGACCCGGCCCGGTGAAGTCCGACATGATCACGCCGTTCCTCGAGGCCCGACACGGGTGGAAGGAGGTCAGCTACCTGCACCCCACGCTCATCGAGGCGCTGCGCGAGACCGAGGGGGTCGTCGTCTTCCACGAGCAGGTGCTGATGATCGTCGCCGAGACCACCGGGGTGTCGCTGGCCCAGGCCGACGAGGTCCGCCGGGCCCTCGGCACCCCCAAGGGCCAGCACGAGATCGAGGCCTGGTGGCGACCCGCGGCGAGGGCGCGCGGCTATGCCCCGGCCGACGTCGACCGGATCTGGGAGGTGCTCAAGGCGTTCGCGTCGTTCGGGTTCTGCAAGGCGCACGCCGCGGCCTTCGCGCTGCCCACCTACCACTCGGCGTGGCTCAAGACCCACCACGCCGCCGCGTTCCTCGCCGGGGTGCTCACCCACGACCCGGGCATGTACCCCAAGCGGCTCATCCTCGACGACGCCCGGAGCCTGGGCATCGCGGTGCTCGGGCTCGACGTCAACGTCTCCACCGACAGCTACCGCATCGAGCGCCTGGCCGATGACACCAATGACACCGATGACCCCAATGACACCGATGACCCAGACCCGTCCGGGTTCGTGCCACCGCACCCCGACCTGCCCGATGCCAGCAGCTACGGCATCCGGCTGTCCCTGGCCGACGTGCGGGGGATCAACGACGCGGAGGTGGCCCGCATCGTGGCGGGCCAGCCCTACGCCGGGTTGGCCGACTTCTGGCACCGCGCCCACGTCTCGCGACCGATCGCCGAGCGCCTCGTCCTCGCCGGCGGGTTCGACAGCCTCTATGGCATGCGGGTCGAGTCCGCCGGGATCGGTGCCGGGGGACTCGGGCGCCGGGGTCGCACCACCCGTCGCGACCTGCTGCTCCACGTCGCCGAGCTCGACCGCTACGGACGCGCCCTCGACCGCGCTGCGAAGCGGGCGGCCCCACGACGGGGGAGGGCGTCGAGCGCTGCCCCGTCGGACCAGGCGCTCGAGACCGGCCAGGTGCGGGCCAGGGCGGCCGCGCAGTCCCAGGGTGCCCTGCCGGTCCGCGCGGCCGACCAGCAGCCGACCCAGCTCGCGCTCGACCTCGGCGACCGGCCCGAGCTCACCAGCGGCACCGGCCTGCCTGAGCTGTCCGGTCCCGAACGCATCCGCGCCGAGCTCGACATCCTCGGCCTCGACGCCAGCGCCCACGTCGTCGCCTTCTACGCGCCGATGCTCGACGCCTTGGGGGTGACCCGCAGCCGTGACCTGCTGCGGGCGCGCAGCCGGTCGACCGTGTGGGCGTGCGGGGTCAAGGTGGCCACCCAGACGCCGCCGATCCGGACCGGCCGCAGGGTGGTCTTCCTGACCCTCGACGACTCCACGGGTCCGGTCGACGCGACCTTCTTCGAGGACGTGCAAGGCCCGTATGCCGCCACGGTGTTCCACTCGTGGATGCTGCTGGTGCGGGGAGTGGTCCGACGCACCGGCCCGCGAGGCATCTCGCTGCGGGCGACCGGGGCGTGGGAGCTCACCCCGTTGTGGGAGGCCTGGCTGGGCGGTGGCCTCGAGGCGGTGTATGCCGCGATGGAGGCGACCGAGCGCGCCGCCACCGAGCAGGCGGAGGCGTTGGAGGCGGCCCACCTGGACCAGGTGGGCGCGGGCCGGCGGGTGCTCGTCCACGCCTCGGGGTTCCGCCAGTCGCCCTACGCCGACACCCGCCCACCCGGAGAGGACGTGCGGGGTTCGCACCGGCTGGGTCAGGGGGTGGTCGTGCCCGATGGCAGGGAGGCAGAGCAGTTCAGCCCGCCACGCAAGCTCTGGCACTCCAGCCCAGGAAGCTCGGGCCATTAGGCTGGCCGACGTACCCGCAGACCCAGCACAGGAGGTGGCCGTCGTGGCCGAAGAGCAGTGGCGGCACCGGCGCGGCGGCGTCGAGACGGCCCTGCGGACCTCGGCGGTGTGGGCCTCGGTGCGCAGCCTCATCGAGCGTCGGCAGAGCGAGCTCGGCCGCTCCCTGCGGGTCCTGGACCTGGGTGGCGGCACGGGAGGGCTCGCGGTCCCGCTCGCCGAGCTCGGCCACCAGGTGACCGTGGTCGACCCCAGCCCCGACGCCCTGGCCTCGCTCTCGCGGCGCAGTGCCGAGCGGGGCGTGGCCGACCGCATCACCGCGCTGCAGGGCGATGCGGACTCGCTCGCCGGCTTCGTGGGCGCACAGCAGCTCGACCTGGTCTGCTGCCACGGCACGCTCGAGGTCGTCGACGACCCAGAGGCCACCCTCGCGGCGCTGGCCGGCGTGCTCGCACCCGGCGGCTACCTCAGCCTGGTGGCCGCCGGGCGTCTCGCGGCGGTCCTCGCCAGGGCGCTGGCCGGCCAGTTCGCGCAGGCGCACACGGCCCTGACCTCGCCGGACGGCCGATGGGGCGGCGCCGACCCGCTGCCGCGCCGGTTCGACGCCGCCGCCCTGCGCTCCCTGGTCGAGCAGACCGGGCTGGTCGTGGAGGACGTGCACGGGGTGCGCGTGTTCAGCGACCTCGTCCCCTCGGCCCTGATCGACTCCGACGCCGACCGCGTCGCCCTGCTCGAGCTCGAGGAGGCCGCCACCGGCCACCCGGACTTCGGCTTCCTCGGACAGCTCGGCGCCGCGGTACACGTCCTCGCCCGACGCTGACGGCGTCCGAGCCACCCGAGATGAGCCGACGCCAGTACACGCTTCCCCAGCGCGGCGAGGAGCACCCCCCGGACGACACCGGGTGCACGGTGCTGCACGTCGACATGGATGCCTTCTACGCGTCGGCCTCCCTGCTCAGCCGTCCCGAGCTGGTCGGCACCCCCGTCATCATCGGTGGCGGTGGCAACCGGGGGGTGGTCCTGTCCGCGACCTACGAGGCTCGCAAGTACGGCGTCGCCTCCGCCATGCCGATGGCGCGCGCCCGGCGGCTGTGTCCCACCGCCACGGTCGTGGCGCCCGACCACGCCCTCTACAGCGCGATCTCCGCCGCCGTGATGGCGACCTTCGAGACCATCACCCCGGTGGTGGAGCCGCTGTCCCTCGACGAGGCCTTCCTCGACGTCTCCGGGGCGATCCGGCGGCTCGGCAACCCGGCCAGGATCGGCCAGCTGATCCGCGACACCATCCACGACGAGCAGGGCATCACCTGCTCGGTCGGGGTGGCACCCACCAAGTTCGTGG
The DNA here is from genome assembly GCF_054049895.1 of Pedococcus sp. P5_B7. Lineage (NCBI taxonomy): Bacteria > Bacillati > Actinomycetota > Actinomycetes > Micrococcales > Intrasporangiaceae > Pedococcus > Pedococcus sp. P5_B7. The sequence goes on along the minus strand of NZ_JBFULM010000002.1, from coordinate 68,227 downwards.
CCAAGCTCGCCTCCGGCCTGGCCAAGCCCGACGGCATGGTCATCGTGCCCCGTGACGAGGTGGTGACCTTCGTGCAGCAGCTGCCCGTGGGAGCACTGTGGGGGGTGGGTGACAAGACGGAGGAGGCTCTCCTGCGGCTCGGCTTGCACACCGTGGCCGACATCGCCCACACACCCGTAGACACGTTGCGCCGGGCGCTGGGCGAGAGCGCCGGCCCGCACCTGCACGACCTGTCCTGGGGTCGCGACCCCCGCCACGTCGAGGTCCAGCGCCGCGAGCGCAGCATCGGCTCGGACGAGACGTTCGAGTTCGACGTCGACGACCCGGCCTACATCCACCGACAGCTGCTCAAGCTCAGCGACCGGACCGCGGCCCGGGTGCGCTCGGCGGGGATGCTCGGGCGGACGGTCACGATCAGGGTGCGGTTCTCCGACTTCACCACCATCACCCGCAGCCGGACGCTGCGAGACCCCACCGACGTCAGTCGTGAGATCTTCGACACGGCCAAGGGGCTCTACGACGCGTTGGGCCTGCAGAGGGCCAGGATCCGCCTGGTGGGGGTGCGGATGGAGGGCCTCGTGGAGAGCCAGGGCGCGCCGATCCAGGGCACCCTGGACGAGCCGGACCACGGGTGGCGCGACGCCGACCGTGCGGTCGACCGGGCCAGCGCCCGGTTCGGGGCGGGGAGCGTGCGCCCCGCCAGCCTGATCAGCGACCGCGAACGCGACAGGCGGCGCGGGCGGCAGGGTGGAGTCGAATCCGAGACGGGCCAGACCTCCCCCTGAGAACGGGTAGTGCAACACCGCGCGGCGACATATCCTGAAGAGGTCAGCGGAAGGCCACTGACCGGCAACGATGCTCTCGACAGGCAACGATTCGGTGGCTTGACGCGTTAGTTGGGTGCACGCCGAACGTCCAGGAGGTCACCGTGCCGCTCTCTGAGCACGAACAGCAGCTGCTTGAGCAGATGGAGCAGGCGCTGTATGCCGAGGACCCCAAGTTCGCCTCGCAGATGCAGGGTGCCGGTGCCCGCGCCAGGGCCCGACGACGGATGGCCGTCGGCGTCGTGGGTGTCGTGGTCGGTCTGGCCCTCGTCCTGGTCGGCGTGAACACCACGATGTGGATCGGCGCGATCGGTTTCGCCGTGATGGTGAGCGCCGTCGCGTTCGCGCTCACGCCGCCGCGGCGCAAGGCCGCCCTCGGCACGGTCCAGCCAGATGGCAGCGTCCGGCGCGCCACCCCCGGCAAGTCACCCAGCAAGCCCAAGTCCACCAAGTCCGGCGGGTCGTTCATGAACCGCATGGAGGAGCGGTGGGACAAGCGCCGCGACGACGGCTACTGAGCACGACGACCACTGAGCACGACGGCATGCGGGTGGTCCGCAGTCACGCCGTCCTGAGCGTCAGACCCGGCTGAGCAGCACGCCCACGACCCACGTGACGGCGATCGCCAGCGCGGCGAGCAGCTCGATGCCCATCGACAGGAAGACCGCCTTGAGCGCGGCCTTGGTCGAGACCCAGGCGGCCGACCGGTCCTGTGAGTGGCCGAGCTCGACGAGGAAGATCCCGCCGACGAACCCGACGGCGGCCCCCACGACGGGGATCACGAAGAAGCCGACGACGGCCAGCAGCACCGCCAGGACCAGGGTCGACCGGCGGACGCCGGCCTCGCGCATGCGACGACCCGGCACGGCATACTGCAGCGCCAGCCCGGCCAGGTAGAGCGCAGCGCACGCCCCGAAGACCGACCAGCCGAGCGTGCTCTGGGTGTCCAGGGCCCACAGGAAAACGCCCGCGAGGCACAGCAGCAGCCCGGGGATCACGGGAATGACGATCCCCACCATCCCGATCACGATCAGGACGGCGGGGACCCAGAGGGTGGCCTCCATCAGGAGGTCTGGTGTCGCGTTCTACCGCTCCTCGATGGGAGCCACCGGGGGAGTCTCGTTGAGGCGCTCGGTCTCGTCGACGATGTCAGCGTGCTCGCGCAGCTTCGGCAGGTGCTCGCGGCCGTGGTGGGCGCAGAACAGCAGTTCGCCTCCAGCGTGAAGGCGAGCGCGCACGTAGGCCTGGGCGCCGCAGCGGTCGCAGCGGTCGGCCGCGGTCATAGAGGGTGCCAGTGCAGTGGTCACGTCAGCCTTCCTTTCTTTGCGCCCGGGAGCGCGTTGTCTCTGATGAGACGAGGTACCCCGGACTTCGGTTGATACACCCGGGGAAGTACTTTTCCCGAATGGCCCGTCCGGTGCCGTGGTCAACAGTCAAGCACGCCACGTTCTTCCCAGTTGGTATTGGGTGTCATGTGGGCCATCTCATGTCGCATTGGGTGATTCGTAGGTCAGGCGTCCGGTGGATGGGAAATCCGACCGCGCAGTGGGTGGGGCCGCCGTGCCGCGTGCCTGCACGGTGACCGGAGAGGGGCGAGATAGCGTGGGGTCACCCCTGTGTGAGCATGAGTGAGCACGCAGGAGTCGCCGGAACCCACCACAGGAGCACAGCACCGTTGGCCACCGCCACCACCGCCAAGAAGGCCGCGACCACCAAGTCGACGTCGGACTACAGCGCGCACCACCTGCAGGTCCTCGAGGGCCTCGAGGCGGTCCGCAAGCGCCCCGGCATGTACATCGGGTCCACCGACGGTCGCGGCCTGATGCACTGCCTCTGGGAGATCATCGACAACGCGGTCGACGAGGCGCTGGCCGGGGTCTGCGACCACATCGAGGTCGTCCTCTACCGCGACGGGTCGGTCGAGGTGCGCGACAACGGTCGTGGCATCCCGGTCGACATCGAGCCGCGCACCGGCCTCACGGGTGTCGAGGTGGTCTTCACCAAGCTCCACGCGGGTGGCAAGTTCGGTGGCGGCTCCTACACGGCTTCCGGTGGACTGCACGGTGTCGGCGCCTCCGTGGTCAACGCGGTCTCGGCTCGGCTCGACGTCGAGGTCGACCGGGGCGGCAACACCTACGCGATGAGCTTCCGCCGGGGGGAGCCCGGCTACTTCCCGGACGTCGCCACCGACGACAAGGCGCCGGACCACGAGTTCACCCCCTACGAGCGCTCGAGCGAGCTCGCGGTGGTCGGCAAGACCAAGCGCGGTGTCACCGGCAGCCGGATCCGCTACTGGGCCGACGAGCAGATCTTCCTCAAGGATGCCGAGTTCGACTACGACGGACTGGTCGCCCGCGCCCGCCAGACGTCCTTCCTCATCCCCGGGCTGACCCTGGTGATCCGCGACGAGCGACGCAGGCCGGGCACGGCGGGGGAGTCGGCGACCCACGTCGAGACCCTCGTCCACGACGGCGGCATCTCCGAGTTCGCCGAGTTCCTCGCCCCGGACGCAGCCGTCACGGAGGTCTGGCGACTCCAGGGCACCGGCACCTTCACCGAGACCGTGCCGGTCCTTGACGCCAACGGCCACATGTCGCCGACCGCCGTCGAGCGGGAGTGCGCCGTCGACGTCGCGGTGCGATGGGGCACGGGCTACGACGCCAAGGTCAGCTCGTTCGTGAACATCATCTCGACGCCCAAGGGTGGCACCCACCTGGCCGGCTTCGAGCAGGCGCTGCTCAAGGTGTTCCGCAAGCAGCTCGAGGTCAACAGCCGGCGCCTCAAGGTCGGCAGCGACAAGCCCGAGAAGGACGACGTCCTCGCGGGCCTGACCGCGGTCGTCACGGTGCGGCTCGCCGAGCCCCAGTTCGAGGGCCAGACCAAGGAGGTCCTCGGCACCAACGCGGTGCGGGCGATCGTCGCCAAGGTGGTCGAGCAGGAGCTCACCGCCCGGATCACGTCCACCAAGCGTGGCGAGAAGGCCCAGGCCGCGCTGCTGCTGGAGAAGGTCGTCTCGGAGATGAAGTCGCGGATCAGCGCGCGGCTGCACAAGGAGACCCAGCGTCGCAAGAACGCCCTCGAGACGAGCAGCCTGCCGGCCAAGCTGGCCGACTGCCGGTCGACCGACGTCGAGCGGTCCGAGCTGTTCATCGTCGAGGGCGACAGCGCCCTCGGCACCGCGAAGCTGGCGCGCTCGAGCGACTACCAGGCGCTCCTGCCGATCCGCGGCAAGATCCTCAACGTCCAGAAGGCCTCGGTCTCGGACATGCTCAAGAACGCCGAGTGCGCCGCGATCATCCAGGTGATCGGCGCCGGCTCCGGGCGGTCCTTCGACCTCGACGTCGCGCGCTACGGCAAGGTCATCATCATGACCGACGCCGATGTCGACGGCGCCCACATCCGGACCCTCCTGCTCACCTTGTTCTTCCGCTACATGCGTCCCCTCGTCGAGGCCGGGAGGGTGTATGCCGCCGTGCCCCCGTTGCACCGCATCGAGGTCGTCAACCCCGGCTCGAAGAAGAACGAGCTCATCTACACCTACTCCGAGAAGGAGATGCGCACGACGGTGGCCTCCCTCGGCAAGCGGGGCAAGAACATCAAGCAGCCCCTGCAGCGCTACAAGGGCCTCGGGGAGATGGACGCCGACCAGCTGGCCGAGACCACGATGGACCCTCGGTTCCGCACGTTGCGGAAGGTGACCCTGCGCGACGCCGAGGCTGCCGAGCGGGTCTTCGAGCTGCTGATGGGCAATGACGTCGCCCCGCGCAAGGACTTCATCGTCGACTCGGCGGCAGGTCTCGACCGAGAGCGCATCGACGCCTGACGGCCCGGCTCACCCACGGCCTCGGCCGCGGCGATGCGTGGTGCCCGGGACGCGGCATACGCGGTGTTTGTCGTTGCCCGACCGGGGCTTCTAGGCCACTGTGGGGGTCTGCAGGGGCCGTGAAGGGCGGCTCCCGCGATCAGAAGGATGTGCCATGAGCGCTGTTGCCGAGGCCGACACGGGGGAGACCCAGACCGAGCTGAAGCGGGTGATGGGGCCCAAGCTCCTGCTCCTGTTCATCGTCGGTGACATCCTGGGCACCGGGGTGTACGCGCTCACCGGGAAGGTGGCTGCGGAGGTCGGCGGCGCGGCCTGGGTGCCCTTCCTCGTGGCCTTCGGGATCGCCATGATCACGGCGTTCTCCTACCTCGAGCTGGTGACCAAGTACCCGCAGGCGGCCGGCGCCGCGCTCTACACCCACAAGGCGTTCGGGGTGCACTTCCTCACGTTCATCGTCGCCTTCACCGTGATGTGCTCCGGCATCACCAGTGCCTCCACGGCGTCGCGGGCCTTCGCCTCCAACCTCGCGAAGGGCTTCGGCCTCGACAAGGACAACACCACGCTGATCCTCGTGGTGGCGCTGTGCTTCATGGCGCTGGTCGCCCTGGTCAACTTCCGGGGCGTCGGCGAGAGCGTGCGCGCCAACATCGTGCTCACCCTCGTCGAGCTCTCCGGGCTGCTGCTCGTCATCCTCGTGGGCTTCTACGCGCTCTTCGCGGGCAAGACCGACTTCCGCCAGACCATGGTGTTCGACAGCCCCAGCGACAAGAGCGCCTTCCTCGCCGTCACCGCGGCCACGTCGCTGGCCTTCTTCGCGATGGTCGGCTTCGAGGACTCGGTCAACATGGCCGAGGAGACCAAGGACCCGGTGAAGATCTTCCCGAAGATGATGATCACGGGGATCTCGCTGACGGGTGTCATCTACATCCTCGTGGCGCTGTTCTCCGTGGCGATCGTGCCGGTGGGCGTGCTCGGGGAGAGCGAGACCCCGTTGGTCACCGTCGTCGAGAAGGCCGCCCCGGGCGTCCCGATCGACACCCTGCTGCCCTTCATCTCGATGTTCGCGGTGGCGAACTCGGCCCTGATCAACATGCTCATGGCCAGCCGGCTGCTCTACGGCATGGCCAAGCAGGAGGTCCTGCCGCCGTTCCTCGGCAAGGTGCACCGCAGGCGCCAGACGCCGTGGGCAGCCATCATCTTCACCACGCTGCTGGCGTTCGGCCTGATCGCCTACGTGTCGCGGGCGAGCACCTCGGCCACCGAGACCCTCGGTGGCACGACGTCGCTCTTGCTGCTGGGCGTCTTCACCCTCGTCAACATCTGCGTGCTCGTGCTGCGCAAGAACACCATCGACCGCAAGCACTTCGTCGCCCCGACCGTCCTGCCCGTCATCGGGGCGGTCCTGTGCCTGTTCTTCGTCACCCCGCTGACCGGAAGGGCTGGGGAGCAGTACAAGATCGCCGGGATCCTCCTGGCCCTCGGAGTCGTGCTGTGGGCGGTCACGTGGTTCGCCAACCGCGCGCTGCGGGCCAAGAAGACCTTCCTGCGCGACCCCGAGGAGCTCAGCGAGCGGGAGGGCGGCGCCAACTAGCCGTACTGCCCCGCCGTCGGCCCACGGTCCGAGGCCAGACGGGTCCGAGGTCAGACGACGGCAGCCGCCGGCGACCGTCGTCGGCCGGCGGGTCGGGGAGCAGCGGTGGAGCCACGCACGATCAATTCGACCTCGAGGACCTTGTCCACGACGGTGTCACCCCCGCGACCGCGCAGGGCATCGAGCATCATCTGTCCCGCGAGGCGGCCCTGCGCCTCCACGTCCTGGCGCACCGTCGTGAGGTCGAAGATCTCGGCGTGGACGTGGTCGTCGATCCCGATGACCGACACGTCCTCCGGGACGCGCAGACCGTGCCGTCGGGCAGCACTCAGCACCCCGAAGGCCATCTCGTCGGACGCCGCGATCACGCACGTGGGGAAGTGGGCGAGCCCGAACAGGCGGTCGGCGTGCTCGGCAGCGCCGGCGGCAGTCCAGTCGCACTCGAGGACCCACTCCGGTGGGCAGACCAAGCCGTGGTCGGACATCACCCTGGCGAAGGCGTCCCGCCGGTCGAACGGCGTCTGCAGGTGGGTGATCGAGGACGGCACCGTGCCGGCGTAGCCGATCTCGCGGTGGCCCAGCTCGATCGCGTAGCGGGTGGCCAGGGCCATCGCCTCCCGGTCGTCGATCCGGACCGAGGGCCAGCCGGGCTGGCGGTTGCCGACGGTCACCACCGGCATACCGAGGCGGTCGAGGAGGGACCGCTCGGCGGGCACGGGGGGCACGTTGAGGATGACCGCGCCGTCGGCGCGCTTCCAGAGCATCGTCTGGGTGATCGGCAGCCGGGTGTCGAAGGTGTGGCCTTCGAGGTCGCACAACAGGACGTGGAAGCCTTCCTCACGCAGGACCTTCTCGATGCCGCTGACGACGGTGGCGAAGAACCACCGGTTGAAGTACGGGGTGATGACGCCGACCCCTCGGGTCCGACCGGAGACGAGGCTGGTCGCGGCGGGCGAGGCGACGTAGTGCAGCTCGGTGGCTGCCGCGAGCACCCTGTCGCGCGTGCGGGGGCTGACCCGGTCCACCCCGCGCAACGCACGGGACACGGTGGCCACGGACACGCCCGCGGCCTTGGCCACATCGCCGATGGTGGTCATCTCGCAACCCCCATTCGAGGTCTAGACGCCGGTGTTGCGCCGCAGCCGCCACACGAACCAGAGGACTGCCAGGAGGACCGCGAGGAGCACGGCGGACCCTGCCGCCGACTCCCCGCGGACCTCCAGCACCACCGTCTGGACGACGGCCATGAACGCGAAGAACCCGATGATTCCGAGCAGCATGTCCAGCCGCTGGGCTCGTGCCCGTTGGCCGCCCGTGCCGCCCCCTGGGTTGAAGATTCCCATGGGTGCTGGGGGTTTCGGCTGTCGCCTAGCCCTTCACACCTCCCGCCGTGAGGCCGGACACGATGGCCCGCTGGAAGATGAGCACCATGATGATGAGCGGCACGGTGACGATGGTCCCGGCCGCCATGACCGCGGTGTACGGCTCCTGGTGGGGTTGGGCTCCGGTGAACTGGGCGATGGCCACCGTGACCGTCTGGGTCTTCGGTGTCGAGAACTGCGCGGCCAGGAGGTACTCGTTCCAGCTGGCGATGAAGGCCAGGATGGCGGTCGTGAACAGACCGGGCGCCGCAAGCGGGAGCATGATCTTGCGGAACGCCTGACCCGGGGTGCACCCGTCGATCCGGGCGGATTCCTCGAGCTCCCATGGCATCTCGGACAAGAACGCCGTCAACGTATAGATCGTCAGCGGTAGGGCGAACGAGATGTTCGGGATGATCAGGGCCTGGTAGTTGGCGCCGGTCAGCCAGCCGAAGTTGGAGAACATCTGGAACAGCGGCGAGACCAGGGCCACGCCCGGGAACATCGATGCGCCGAGGATGACCCCGAGGACGGCGTACTTGCCCGGGAAGTCCAGGCGAGCCAGCGCGTAGGAGGCGAAGACGCCCACCAGCAGGGCCACCGCGGTGGTGACGATGCCGATGATGACCGAGTGGAACAGCGCGGCACCGAAGTGGTTGCCGCGGTCGGTCGAGAAGGCCGTCTTGAAGTTGTCCAGCGTCACGTGGGTGGGCCACGGCGACGTGTCGAACGTGTAGCCGACGTCGCGGAACGCGGTGACGACCATCCAGTAGAACGGGGCGAGTCCCCAGATGACCAGGGCCGCGAGGCCGAGGTACATGCGGATCTTGGCGCCGCGCTCACTCTTGAAGTGGATCTCCTGGGCCTCGGTGCGGCCGGAGTCCGGGGGCGCGGCCGTCGTGGTCGTGGTGCTCATCTCATGCTCCCGTCGACGTGGCGTTGGCGGCGACCGGGTTGCCGGTCTCGGCGGCTGGCTTGTCAGGTTTCTTGGACTTGGGTGGCCGTTGCACCACGTCCGCGCCGCCGAACTGGATGAACAGCCAAGCCGTGAAGGCGATCAGGAGGAAGACGATCGTCGACAGGGCCGAGGCGCTGTGGAAGCCACCACGGATCTGTTTGATGACGAGCATCGACAGCGAGGTCGTTCCTCCACCACCGCCGGTGAGGATCGCCGGCAGGTCGTAGATGCGCAGCACGTCGAGCGTGCGGAACAGCACGGCCACCATGAGCGGCACCTTGACGAGCGGCAGCGTGATCTTGGTGAAGGTCTGCCACTTGGTCGCACCGTCGATCTGCGCCGCCTCGTAGACGTCGCCGGGCACGAGCTGCAGTCCGGCGAGGATGAGCAGCGCCATGAACGGGGTGGTCTTCCACACGTCGGCGATGATGATCGCGAACTTGGCGGCCGTGGGGTCGCTCGTCCACAGCTGTGGGTTGATGCCGACGATGCCCAACAACCGGTTGGCGATTCCGTCGAAGGCGAAGATGAAGAACCAGAGCTTCGCGGTCACGGCCGTGGGGATGGCCCACGGCACGAGGATGGCCGCGCGGACCAGGCCGCGGCCCTTGAAGTCGCGGTTCATGATCATCGCGAACCACATGCCGAGGATGACCTCGAAGAAGACGCTGACCACGGTGAAGAACAGCGTCACCCAGAGGGCGTCGTAGAACTGGGCGCCCAGCGTGCCGGGCGGGCAGTCCACCTCGCCGCACTTCTGGAGCAGCCAGTGGGTGTAGTTGGAGATCCCTGCGTTGCCGCCCTCCACGAACAGCCCAGTGGCCGGGTCGAGGCCGGCGTCCTTCTGGAAGGACAGCTGGATCGCCTTGAACAGCGGATAGATGATGATCACCGCGAGGAAGAGCATGGTGGGTGCCACGAGCATCAGGCCCAGGCGACCTTGGCCTGCGTTGAGGCCCTTGCTCTTCTTCGGCTTCGTGCCAGTCGATCGCGGTGGTGCGGATGTGGCTGCGCTCATGCCTGCTCCTAGCCCGGGAGGTGCGTCTCAGGGTGGGTCGAGATGGTGGTCGAGTGGAGCGTCGACCGAGGATGCGAAAGGCAGGGGTCCTGCAGGTGTGGGGGTGACCCCGTGGGGCCACCCCCACACCTTGGGATGTTGCGTTCAGACCGGTCAGCCGCCGGCTGCCGCCATGGCGGACTGCATGTCCTTGACCGCGGCCTCAGGTGTCTTCTGGCCCTGGATAGCGGCGTAGAAGTTGTCCTGGATGGCCTGGGTCACCTGCGGGTAGAACGGGGTGACGGGACGGGAGACCGCGTTGGCGATGGACTCCTTGAGCACCGGGAGGTACGGGTACTTCTTGACCAGTGCCTCGTCGGTGTAGATGGACTCGATGACCGGGGCCAGCGAACCCTTCTCCATGTTGGTCTTCTGCTGCTCGGGGCTGGTGAGGAACTTCAGGAAGTCCAGGGCGGTTGCCTTGTACTTCGAGTAGGCGCTGATGGCCGCCATGTGGCCACCGAGCGTCGACGTGCCGGGACCGTTCAGGCCGGGGAGCGGGGCGACGGCGAACTTGCCCTTGACCTTGGACGACTTGTCCGTGGAGGCCAGGTTGTAGACGTAGGGCCAGTTGCGCAGGAACAGCAGCTTGCCGTCCTGGAAGGCCGCACGGCTCTGCTCCTCCTGGTAGGTGATCGCCTGCTTCGGGATGTCACCGCTCTTGTAGTGGTCGGCCAGGGCCTTGAGGCCGGCCGCCGCCTCGGGGGAGTCGACGGTGGGCTTGCCCGCGTCGTCGACGACCTTGGCGCCATAGGCGTTCATCCACTCGGTGGCGTTACACGTGCCGCCCTCGTACTTGGCGAACTGGCCTGCGAAGCAGTCCATTCCGTTCTGCTTGGCGATGGAGCACATGCCCCACATCTCGTCGATCGTCTTCGGCGGCGTCTTCACCAGGTCGCTGCGGTAGTAGAGCATCGCGCCGTCCGAGGACGTCGGGGCCGCGAACAGCGTCTTGTTGTAGGTCGYGGCCTTGACTGTCGGCTCGAGGAACCCGGTGGTCGGCAGGGCCATCTTGTCCTTGAGCGGGGTCAGCCAGCCCTTGGCGGCGAACTCCGCTGTCCAGACGACGTCGACGGAGACGACGTCGTAGCTCGGGTCCTTGGCCTGGAAGTGCTGCACGAGGTCGTCGTGCTGCTGGTCGGCCTGGTCGGACTGCTCCTTGACGGTCACCTTCTCGTTCGGGTGGGAGGAGTTCCACTTCTCGGCCATGGGGCCGAGCAGACCGCTGTTGTCCTTGCCCTGGACGTAGGTGATCGGGCCTCGGGCTGCAGCGCCGGAGCCAGCCGTGCTGCCCGTGCCGCCGCCGTCATCGCCGCCACAGGCAGCGGCAACGAGCGCCACGGCCACAGCTCCGGCCATCACCGTGAGGGTGCGCCGCTTGTGCATTCGAAGGGCCATACGCCCGCCTCCATCTTCTCGCGTTGCGCTGGGGCGGACTGCCCTCAGCGCTGAGGTGAACCGAGTTCATGTAAACGTTTACGCTCCGCCGCCGCAATCCGAAGACGCAGTCGTTCCGGTAACGATTGGGTAACTGGCAGGTGATCCACGCGTGACGAGCCGGAGTTGTCCCGATCCGTCAGTCGACGAGGGTCCCGACCCAGTCCGCCACGTGGACAGCGGCCTTGCCGCAGGACTCGGGCAGGTCCTCGTGCGTGCGGCGTTCGAGCGCCACGTGCCACACGCGACCGTCCCTGTGCCGCACCACGAGCGAGCCACCGGCGTCATCCGCACGGTCGCCCACGCCAACCGCTGCGTCCTCGACGTCGAGGCCGGTCAGGTCGGTGATCCCCACCCGGTGCCGGACGAACGACTCCGCGGCCTGGTGGGGGCCGGACAGGGGGCTGCGCCCGCGGTCGTGCAGCGGTCCGAGGACCGATCGGGGCAGGTGGCCGGCGTCGGCCGCGGTCAGGACCTCGGCACTCGCCGCGGCGTCGAGCCTGGCCAGCGTGGCACCGTGCGGCAGCAGCACGCCGGTCGGGGCGAACCGGTGTCCGCCGGTGTGGGACGCCTCCCACACCCTCCCCGGGTGGGCCGCGGACGACTCCAGGGCGACCGGGCGACCGCGGACGGCGCAGCAGACGTCGCGGCGTCCGTTGGTGCACAACAGGAGGATCGGCTCGGCGGGGGTCGCGCCCGGCGCAGTCGCCAGGACGGCCTCGCGGTCACCGCGAGCGAGCGCGTCGAGGTCGAGGTCGAGGAGCGTTGCCGGGTCCCTGACCGAGAGCTGCAGCAGCCAGGGCGCGGCACCCGCCCAGGCGAGGTATGCCGTGTGGCCGGCCTCGCGCGCGTCGTCGGCGTGGCGACCCGGCCGGCGGATGAGGGAGAGTCGACCGCCGCGATCCGAACACTCCTCGGACAGGGAACGTCCTACAGCCGCAGGCAGATGCGACTCAGTCGCCGCATCTCGACCCCAGGGCCCGGACTGCTCGAGCGCGATGAAGAAGGTGGCTCGCGCAGCCGTGCCGTAGGCGCTGACGTCGGCTCGGTCGAAGCCCACCGAACAGGCGTCCGGCGCCGGGGTGGCATGGGTGGCAGGGCTGTGCGGACTGGCTGACGTCACGACCGCGCCGTCACGAGAGTGGCGGCCCGGCGATGCGGGCGATGGCGGTTGCCGCAGGGACACCCGAGCCGTCCCGGCGGCCGGTGGCCTCGGGCAGGTCGAGGGCCACGCCGTTCGCGGCCGCGGCCCGGGCCGGCAGCGCGCCCGCCCAGGCGAGGACGAGGGTGTCCTCGCCCTTGAGGAACCGGTGGCAGCGCACACCACCGGTGGCCCGGCCCTTGGGCGGGTACTCCGAGTAGGGCGTGACCTTGAGTGAGCCGGGCTCGGTGCCCGGGAGCGCCCCCGAGGAGCCGGAGGAGGTGACCACCACGCCGTCGGCGCCCTGGGGCACCGCACCGAAGAAGGTGACCTGGTGCCCGGACCCGAGCTTGATGCCGGCCATGCCCCCGGCGGCCCGTCCCTGGGGTCGCACGGCCGCGGCCCCGAACCGCAGCAGCTGCGCGTCGGAGGTGATGAAGACCAGGTCTTCGGTGCCGGTCGCCAGCTCGACGGCTCCCACCACCTCGTCGCCGTCCTTGAGGGAGACGATCTCGAAGTCGGGGCGGGACGGGTAGTCCACCGTCACCCGCTTGACCACGCCCTGGGCGGTGCCGAGCGCGATCCCGGCCGACTCGGGGGAGACCGACACGAGGGTCAACGGCTCCTCACCGGGGGGCAGGTCGACGTAGGCCGCGAGCGGCGCACCTCCGGACAGGCTGGGCGAGCCGTTGGTCGGCGGCAGCGTCGGCAGCTCCAGCGCGGACAGCCGCACGAGCCGGCCCCGGGACGTCACGAGCCCGACCTCACCGCGGGCGGTCGTGCGGACCGCTCCCACGAGCGCGTCGTGCTTGCTGCGCGCCGAGTCCAGCGGGAGCGGGTCGGCCGACCCGGTGCGGGCCAGCAGCCCGGTGGAGGAGAGCAGCACCCAGCACGGGTCGTCGGCGACCTCGAGCGGGGTGGTGGTCGTCGCGGGCACACCGGCCGACTCCAGCAGGACCGTCCGGCGGGGCGTGCCGTGCGCCTTCGCGACGTCGGCGAGCTCGGTGGAGACCGTCTTCATCAGCAGCTTCTCGTCACCGAGGATGGCTTCGAGCTCCTCGATGAGGCGCTCCAGCTCGGTCTTCTCCTTGTCGAGCTCGAGCCGGCTGAACTTGGTCAGGCGGCGCAGCTGGAGCTCGAGGATGTAGTTGGCCTGCGCCTCGGAGAGGTCGAAGACGTCGATCAGCCGAAGGCGAGCGGCGGCTGCGTCGTCCGAGGTGCGGATCACCTGGATGACCTCGTCGATGTCGAGGATCGCGATGAGCAGTCCCTCGACCAGGTGCAGGCGGTCCTTGTACTTGGTGAGCCGGTACTCGGTGCGGCGACGAACCACGTCGGTGCGGAAGTCGACGTAGACGCGCAGAAGATCCTTGAGCCCCAACGTCTTTGGCTGACCGTCGACGAGCGCGACGTTGTTGATGGAGAACGAGTCCTCCATCGGGGTGAGCTTGTAGAGCTGCTCGAGGACGGCGTCGGGGTTGAAGCCGTTCTTCACCTCGATGACGAGGCGCAGCCCGTGCTTGCGGTCGGTCAGGTCCTTGACGTCGGAGATGCCCTGGAGCTTCTTGGACTGGACTGCGTCCTTGATCTTCTCGATCACCTTCTCGGGACCGACGAGGTAGGGGAGCTCGGTGACGACGATGCCCATCCGCCGGGGCGAGGTCTTCTCGATCCGCGTGGTGGCCCGGGTCCGGAAGCTGCCGCGGCCGCCCAGGTACGCGTCCCGGATCCCGTCGAGCCCGATGATCCGTCCGCCCTGGGGCAGGTCCGGGCCCGGCACGAACCGCATGAGGTCGTCGAGCGAGCAAGTGGGGTTGGCGATGAGGTGACGAGCCGCGCCGATCACCTCGACGAGGTTGTGGGGGGCCATGTTGGTGGCCATGCCGACAGCGATCCCGCTGGCACCGTTGACGAGCAGGTTGGGGAAGGCAGCGGGGAGCACCGCAGGCTGGAGGAGCTGGTCGTCGTAGTTGGGGATGAAGTCGACGGTCTCCTCGTCAAGACCGGTGACCATCAGCATCGCGGCGGCAGCGAGCCGGGCCTCGGTGTAGCGCGAGGCAGCCGGGCCGTCGTCGAGCGAGCCGAAGTTGCCGTGGCCGTCGACGAGCGGCAGGCGCATCGTGAACGGCTGGGCCATGCGGACCAGGGCGTCGTAGATCGCCGTGTCCCCGTGCGGGTGGTACTTGCCCATCACGTCGCCCACGACACGGGAGGACTTCACGTGACCGCGGTCGGGGCGCAGCCCCATCTCGGCCATGGAGAACAGGATGCGGCGCTGGACCGGCTTGAGACCGTCGCGCGCGTCAGGCAGGGCGCGCGAGTAGATGACCGAGTAGGCGTACTCGAGGAACGCCCCCTGCATCTCCTCCTCGACGTCGATGTCGACGATCCGCTCGACGTAGCTGTCGTCGGCCGGTGCGGGTGGGGTCTTGCGGGCCATGCGTGCGTGCAACTCCTCGCGGTCGTCCCCGCTCGGTGCGGGGATCCCCCCAATCTTGTCCCACGCCTAGACCGGGGTTGCCCCCGACTCGCCGCTGACCCCGTGCTGGGTGCCCTCGCTGACCCCGAGGTCGGCGCCCTTGAAGTGCCCCCAGTGCACGACCTCGGTGGCCGCGCGCCGTGGCCGGGTCCGGCTGGACCCCTCGGTGCGCCGCAGCTCGTGGCCCAGGGCCACGACGCCGACGAGCCGCCGGTTCTCCGGTATGCCGTGTGCCCGGCGCACCGCCGCGTGCCTGGGCGCTGGGACCCCGAAGAACAGCGCCCCCACCCCCTGGTCGACCGCCGCGAGCAGCATCAGCATGGCGGCCATCCCGGTGTCGACGTCCCAGTAGGGGACCGGCCAGCGCGCCGGGTCACGGTCGTCCCAGCCTTTGTCGGGCTCGGCGTAGCGGTCGAGGTAGGTGTCCGGGTCGGACAGGCAGAGCACCAGCACCGGCGCCGCCGAGACGCCGGCCAGCCAGGCGTCGCGCGGTGCGCCTGATGCCGGGTCGCGGGTCGCACTCCAGAACCGCGAGCGGTCGTCGTCCTCCAGGAGCACCACGAAGTCCCAGCCCTGGCTGAAGCCGGCGCTGGGAGCCCGCTGCGCGGCATACAGGACCGCGTCGAGGACGGCGGGCGGGACCGGTCGGTCGGGGTCGAAGCGTCGCACCATGCGGCGCCGCCTGAGCACGTCTGCGAACTCCATGGGGTCATCCTGTCGTGGCGGCCGTCGAGGCACCGGATGGCCCGTGCACCCTGCCTGCAAGACTGGCCGACGACCCACCCGCCCAGCACTGCCAACCCGGGACCGCCCTGCGGCGTCCACGAGGCATGACGACCATGGCCGCGGTGGCACTCACGGGAGGGGTGGCAGTGCCGGCGCGAGACCGCGTGGACGTGGAAGCGTCCGTCCGTGAGCTCTACGACGTGCACTACGCCCGCCTCGCGGGGTGGACCGCCA
The DNA here is from genome assembly GCF_054049895.1 of Pedococcus sp. P5_B7. Lineage (NCBI taxonomy): Bacteria > Bacillati > Actinomycetota > Actinomycetes > Micrococcales > Intrasporangiaceae > Pedococcus > Pedococcus sp. P5_B7. The sequence continues at coordinate 52,596 of NZ_JBFULM010000002.1, read as the reverse complement.
AGCTCGTGGGCGACCCCGACCTGGCCCACGACCTCGCGACCGAGGCGTTCCTCAAGCTGTTCCGGGACTTCGGCCGGGTCGACGAGCCGAGGCCGTGGCTCTACACGGTGACGGCCAACCTGGTCCGGGACCACTGGCGCAAGCGCGGTCGCGAGGCGGCCGCCTACCGGCGGCACGAGGCCGGTCGCGACGACTTCACGACCGACGCCGACCCCGCGACAACCCTCACCGTCCGGGACGCCGTCGAGGCGCTGCCCGACCGGTTGCGGGTGGTGGTCATGCTGCACTACTTCGCCGACCTTCCGGTGGCCACCGTGGCCAGGCAGCTCGAGAAGTCCGAGGGAACCATCAAGCGGGACCTGTTCGACGCGCGCCAGCGGATGGCGACGATGCTGGGAGAGATCCGATGAACCGCCACCTGTCCGACCTGCCCGACGAGGGAGAGCAGCGCGACCCGGTCGCCGACTTCTTCGCCCGCGAGCGAGCCGACATCCGTGACCTGCCCGCCGGGGCCGACCGCTGGGAGTCGATCCTCGTCGAGGCGCGCCGTCCGGTGCGCCGCAGCTGGCTGCCCTACCTCGCCGGTGCCGCGGCGGTCGTCCTGGTTGGCGGAGTGTTGTGGGGCAACGGACGCGGACCCGGTACCGACCGTGCGGCCGACCCCGCCAGCAGCACGGCCGCCGTCTCCACGGCCACGGTCAGCGCCACCGAGGCCACCACGCTGGCGCAGCCGTCGGCCACCGGCGGGACCTCATCGCCGGGCACCCCGACGGCGACCACCTTCCCGGCGCCCAACAGCTTCGACATCGTGTCCATGACCAACGCCGGCGGGAAGCACCTGTTCGCCCTCGGCAAGGCGACGTGCCCCAAGGGGGAGTGCACCGCTGTCATCGGCTCGGACGACGACGGTGCCACGTGGACCACCCGGGCGTCCTTCACCACGCTCACCAGCCCCGGCCCGCGCACCACCCCGGCCGACCCCGGCCAGGTCGTGGGCATCCGTTTCGCCAACCCGCAGGTCGGCTACGTCTACGGCAGCACCACGATGCGCACGGTCGACGGCGGCCGGCACTGGGACCCGGTGGACGTCAGCGGTCGCACCGTCCTGTCGCTGGAGACCGACGGCAAGCAGGTGTGGATGGTGACGGCGAGCAGCTGCCTTCTCTCCGAGAAGGGCACCCGGGGATGCGCGGGCCTCGAGGTCTGGTCGACGGACGTCACCGGGGCCAAGGCGGCGAAGGTCGTAGGGCTGGACACGCCGGCGCCGGCGGACGGGGCGTGGTTGAGCATGGACGGCACCGACGCGTACGTCAGCGTCTCCTACGAGGACCAGGAAGCGCAGTCGCTGCCGCAGCGGGTCTCAGGTACGCCAAACCCTGTCTCGCGGCCCCGCGGTTGCGCATCGACGGGTGGTGTCTGGGTCTGGGGGACGGCACGGACCCGCGGTGCGCTGGTTGCCGTGTGCCGCGCCTCTGGCGCACCGGGCAAGTCCTACGCGCTCGCCACCTCCACTGACAGCGGCCGATCGTGGTCGCCTGCGCAGGCATCGCCGGACCTGGCCACCCCCGGCGCCCCCGGCGTGTGGCTGACGGCGGCTGACCTGAGGCACTTCGTCGTGGTGCTCCAGGGTCTGACCGTCAGCATCCCGGCCTACCAGAACGCCACCGCGATCCTGTCGACCCGGGACGGGGGAGCCACGTGGGCCCGCCCTCGGCTGGACCAGGGCGCTGACGACTCCTTCGTCTGGGTCGGTGCCGCAGGCGGGCCGATCGTCTACGCGGTGGCCCGTGGCGGTAGGTACGACGTCAGCACTGACAGCGGGGCCTCGTTCGAACAGCGGTCGTTCAGGAAGTAGCGCGCTAGAGCACGCCTCAGCGCGCTGCCCGGTCGCACGGCGGTCGCACGGCGGTCGCACGGCGGTCGCAGGGCGGGTCAGCCGGTTCGGGGACACCCGGACGTGACATGCTTTCGGCCATGAGTGAGGCCTCGGCGCTTCCCGCCGGTTACCCGGTGTCGTGGGAGGCCGACGTCGTCCTGCGAGACGGGTCGGTGGCCCACCTGCGTCCGATCACGCCGAGCGACGTCGACGCCGTGCACCGGTTCCACGCCGGCCAGTCCGCCGAGTCGATCTACATGCGCTTCTTCGCGCCCCTGCGCCAGCTGAGCGACCGTGACGTCACCCGGTTCACCAACGTCGACTACCACGACCGGGTGGCCCTGGTGGCGACCGTGCGGGGCGACATCATCGGGATCGGGCGCTACGACCGGGTCACCCCGACGAGCGCGGAGGTGGCCTTCAACATCTCCGACAGCTACCAGGGTCGGGGGATCGGCTCCGTGCTCCTCGAGCACCTGGCCGTGATCGCCTGGGAGTCGGGGGTCGAGGAGTTCACCGCCGAGGTCCTGCCGCAGAACCGCAAGATGATCTCGGTCTTCTCCGACGCCGGCTACGAGGTGAGCCGCCGCTTCGAGGACGGCGTCGTCTCGCTCACCTTCCAGATCAAGCCGACCGAGCGCTCCGAGGCGGTGCGGCTGTCGCGCGAGCACCGCGCCGAGTCGGTCAGCATGCACTCGGTGCTCTTCCCCGACTCGATCGCCGTGGTCGGGGCGAGTCGTCGGCCGGAGTCGATCGGCCACCACATCCTGTCCAACATCCTCGCGGCCGACTTCAACGGCGCCGTCCACGCGGTCAACCGCGAGGCCATGGAGGTGCTCGGGCTGCCGGCCCACACCCGGGTCTCCGAGATCCCCGACGACGTCGACCTCGCGGTGGTCGCAGTCCCCGCCGACGAGGTCCTCGACGTCGTGGCCGACTGCGCCGAGGCGGGCGTCAAGACGTTGCTGGTGGTGAGCGCCGGCTTCGCCGAGTCCGGCCCCGACGGCGCGGAGCTGCAGTCCCGCCTGCTCACTGCCGTCCGCGAGTCCGGGATGCGAGTGCTCGGCCCCAACTCGTTCGGGGTGATCAACAACGACCCTGCGGTGCGACTGAACGCCTCGCTCGCGCCCGAGCTGCCGCCCCCGGGACGGCTGGGGCTGTTCGCCCAGAGCGGGGCCCTGGGCATCGCCGTGCTGGCCTCCGCCTCACGCCGGGGTCTCGGCATCTCCGTCTTCGCCTCGGCCGGCAACCGCGTCGACGTCTCCGGCAACGACTTCATGCAGTACTGGATCGACGACGACAGCACCGACGCGGTCGGGCTCTACCTCGAGTCGATGGGCAACCCTCGCAAGTTCTCCCGGATCGCCCGGCGGCTCGCCTCCACGAAACCCGTCATCGTCGTCAAGTCGGGGGTGTCGTCCTACGGCGTCCCCCCGGGTCACCGCGCCCGGCACACCCGGATCCGGCCCGAGGCCTTCGACGCCATGCTGCGCCAGGCCGGCGTGATCCGCGTCGAGAACGTCCACCAGATGTTCGATGTCGCCCAGCTCGTGGTCCACCAGCCACTGCCCCAGGGCAACCGGGTGGCCATCGTCGGCAACTCCGACGCGTTGGGGGCGCTGAGCGCCGAGGCGTGTGTCAGCTGGGGCCTGCAGGTCGCCCACGGGCCGGTCTCGCTGCCGAGCGAGGCGAGCGGTGAGAAGTTCGCCGAGGCGCTCGCCGATGCGTTCGCCGACCCCGAGGTCGACAGCGTCCTGACCTGCTTCATCCCACCCCTCGTCACGCTCGACGAGGACGTGGCCATCGCCGTGCGCGATGCTGCCATGAAGCACGAGAAGCCCTGCCTCGCAACGTTCCTCGGCATGCGGGGTGTCCTCGAGAGGCTGTCCGGCACCACCGACGACGGGCGCACCACGGTCGTCCCCGCCTACGCCATGCCGGAGGACGCCGTCCGCGCCCTGGCCGCCGCGACGAGGTATGCCGAGTGGCGCGCTCGCGACCGCGGCATACCGGTGCTCCCGGTCGGGATCGACCGCGAGGCCGCCGAGGCGTTCGTCGAGCGGGTGCTCGAGGAGTCGCCGGAAGGGCGGCGGCTCACGCTGCAGGAGGTCACCGAGCTGCTGGCCACCTACGGGATCGACGTGTGGGGCAGTGTGCCGGCCCGTACCGTCGACGAGGCGGTGACTGCTGCCGAGGCCATCGGCTACCCGGTGGTCATCAAGTCGGTGGCGCCGCTCATGCGGCACTCCCCGGGGCTGAGCGGGATCCGGGTCGACCTCCGGTCGGAGGCGCAGCTGCGTGAGGCGTTCGAAGGGCTCAACGAGCGACTGGCGCCGATGTCGGCCAACAGCTTCGTCATCCAGCGGATGGCCACGCCGGGGGTGTCGTGCGTGGTGCGGTCCGACGAGGACCCCCTCTTCGGCCCGGTCGTGTCGTTCAGCATCGCGGGACCGCCCACGGAGCTCCTCGGCGACATCGGGCACCGGATCCCGCCGTTGACGGACGTCGACGTCTCCGACCTCATCTCGTCGGTGAAGGCGTCGCCGATGCTGCACGGGCACCGGGGTGCGGCGCCGGTCCACCGCGCGGCGCTGGCCGACCTGATCGCCCGGGTGTCGGTGCTGGCCGACAACCTGCCGGAGGTCGGCAGCCTCGTGCTCAACCCGGTCAACGCACACGTCGGGGGAGTCGACGTGCTCGGCGCCGAGGTCACGCTGGCCCCGACCCCGCGAAGGCAGGACCAGGGTCGCCGCACGCTGACCTAGCCGACCTAGCCGGAGCGCCACCGGTCGGCCTAGGGCAAGATGGACGTATGGGTCCCACCTCCTCGCACAGTGCCTCGTCGCAGAGTGCTGCTGCACCCCTCATCCCGCTGCCGGTCGACCTGACGCGGGCGATCGAGCAGGCCGGCTACTACCCGGCACTCGTGGCAGACGTGGTCCAGGCCGCACTCGGCTCGGAGGAAGTGGTGTCGCACCTCGTGCACCAGGAGACGACGTTCGACCACGACGTCGTCCGTCGGCACATCACCGTGCTGGCCCTGACCGGCACCCGGCTGGTCATCGCCCACGCCGACGACCACACCGACGAGCGACCCGGCCACGAGGACGTCGCGACCGCCACGACCGAGAGCGTGCCCCTGTCGGCGGTGCGGGGCGTGATGATCACGCACGTCGTCGCGCGGCCGCAGGAGTACCAGCCCGGCTCGCTCGGACGCGAGATCACGCTGACGCTGGGCTGGGGGGCGGTCAGCCGGATCGACCTCATGCCCGCCACGTGTGCCGACCCCGACTGCGATGCCGACCACGGCTACGAGGGCAGCGTCGCATCCGACGACATCTCGCTGCGGATCAGTGCCGATGCCGAGGGCGAGGCGGCCCTGCAGCACGCCCTGGGGTTCGCGCGAGAGCTCTCGGCGAGCATCGGCAGCTGAGGTGCGTCGCGACCGCGGTCAGTCCTTGCTCGACCCGACCGACCCGACCGTCGCGGCCGAATCTCTCGACCTGACCCGGGCGAACCCCTAGCCGATGCCCCACGAAGGTCTGCTCCCGCCCCGATACGACCAGTCCGGCCTCGCCGGGGTGCTGCCGGCCGTCGCCGCCAGCTTGGGCGTGCCACGGTATGCCGGTCCCGGTCACCTGCCGCTGCCCGGGGCCCGGCGAGCGGTCGTCGTCCTCGTCGACGGGCTGGGCTACGAGCTGATCCGCCGACGCGGTGGGCACGCTCCCTTCCTCCGTTCGCTCCTGCCGGCCGCGCACCGGATCACCGCCGGGTTCCCCGCCACGACCGCGACCTCGATGGGCACGTTCGGGACGGGCCTTCCGCCTGGCTCCCACGGCCTCCTGGGCTATGAGGTGCTGGTGCCGGGCGAGGACCGGCTGGTCAACGAGCTGTCCTGGGAGGACGGTCCCGACCCCCTCGCCTGGCAACCACAGCAGACCGTCTTCGAGGTCGTCGAAGGCGCTGGGGTGTCCGTCACCCGCGTCGGCCCGGGCTTCTTCGACGGGTCGGGCCTGACGCGAGCAGCGTTGCGGGGCGGGAGGTTCCGGGCCGCAGACACCCTCGCCGAACGGGTCGACGCGAGCCTGGCAGCAGTGCGGGCCAGTGCCCGGTCGATGGTGTACCTCTACTGGGGCGAGCTGGACAAGGTGGGGCACGTGCACGGGTGCCAGTCGTGGGAGTGGGGTGACGAGCTCGAGGCCATCGATGCCGAGCTCGGCCGGCTGGTGCGCTCGGTGCCCAGCGACACCGCGGTCCACATCACCGCCGACCACGGCATGGTCGACGCCCCGCACGCACTGCGGATCGACCTGGCCCACGACGCCGAGCTGGCCGCGGGCATCCGGCACGTCGGCGGAGAGCCGCGCGCCCTGCAGCTCTACTGCGAGGAGGGGGCGGCCGCCGACGTCGCCCAGACCTGGGCCGACCGGGTGGGGGAGCGGGCTTGGATCCGCACCCGCGAGGAGGCCACCCGCGAGGGGTGGTTCGGTCCGGTCAGCGAGGTCAACCGGGCCCGGATCGGTGACCTCGTCGTGGCGATGCGCGACAACTTCGCCATCGTCGACTCGCGCCGGGCCCGTCCCCAGCTCCTCGCCCTGCTCGGTCTGCACGGATCCCTGACACCCGAGGAGTCCGCCGTGCCGTGGTTCCACGTCCCGGCGCGGGACAACGCCTAGGGTGTCCTCTCGTGGCTGAGCTCGTCTTCTTCTCCGGGACCATGGACTGCGGCAAGTCGACCCTTGCACTCCAGATGGACCACAACCACCAGGCGCGGGGTCGGTCGGGCCTGATCTACACCAAGCTCGACCGCGCCGGCACCGATGTGCTGTCGTCCCGGCTCGGGCTGTCGACCGCCGCCCACGAGGTCAGCGACGACCTCGACTTCTGGGAGGCCGTGGTCGAGCACGCGACCAGCGGGCTGCGCGTCGACTACCTGATCTGTGACGAGGTGCAGTTCTACACCCCGGAGCAGGTCGAGCAGCTCGCGAAGCTGGTCGACGAGATGGGCATCGACGTGTTCGCGTTCGGCATCACCGCCGACTTCCGCACCCAGCTGTTCCCCGGGTCGAGACGGATGATCGAGCTCGCCGACCGGGTCTCGGTGCTCCAGGTCGAGGCCCTGTGCTGGTGTGGGCGCCGCGCCACGCACAACGCGCGAGTGGTCGACGGAGTGATGGTGGTCGAGGGCGAGCAGGTCGTCGTCGGCGACACCAAGCCGGGCACCGAGACCCTCGTGGAGTACGAGGTGCTGTGCCGCCGGCACTTCATGCGGCGGATGAACTCCGCCGCCGCGCGAGCTGCCGCCACGTCCCCCGACGTGCTGCCGTTCGACCTCGACGTCTGCCCCGTGCCGCAGGGCTAGTCGACCAGCGTCCCGCGTCCCGCGTACCCAACCTGTGTGGTCAGTACAGCTAGTCGCGGGGCTTGGCCCCGAACATGACGTCATCCCAGCTGGGCACGCTGCGGCGCGCGGACTTCTTGCCCGAGCCCGCGCCCGGACGGTGGGCCGACCCGGGCTCCGCTTCGGCGGGCGACTCGGTCGTCGCCTCGACCTCGGGCTCGGGCTCCCGGTGGTCGGTGTCGTCTGCTGCGTCGGTCGGCTGGGGTCCCCGCTCGGCCCCCGCAGGCTCGGTCGGTGCCTCCGGCGCCGCGGGCAGCACGTCGTGGCCCACGGAGCCGTCATCGGAGGCCTGGTCGAGGGGGTGTGGACCGCGCGCGGCCGGGGGAGGAGGCATCGACTCGGGGTCGTAGGCCAGGTCCTCGAGGGGGAGAGCGTCGTCCCTGGGGGCGTCGTCGCCGGGAGTCTGGGTCGCGGGGCTCTTGCGGCGACGTGGGCGCCCCCGATGAGACGCGCGCTCGCGCATGGCGGACATGAGGTCGAGCGGCTCGTCGAGCGTGCCACCCGTCGCGGAGGTCGAGCGCGTCGCTGCCCGGCGTGCCGATCCCACTCCGCCCTCGGCCTCGACGTCGTAGACGGTGGTCGCCCGCACGGGGGCAGAGACGAGGTGTGGTGCCGGCAGGGGTGAGCTCGTGCCGGACACGTCCTCCTCGCTGAGCCAGCGCGCCTCGTCGTCGGCCGCTGCGACGGTGCGTGCCTGCACGTCGAAGGACCACCGCGCCTGCCGCTCGCGACCGCCTGCCGGGAAGGTGAGGATGATCGTCCAGTCGCCCTCGGTGCCGCGGGCGGAGTCCCAGTCGGCCGAGGCAGGGTCGACCCCGCGGCCGGACAGTCGCTGGCTCACGCGGGCGGAGAGGGTGGGCGCACTGGCGCCTCCCGCCGAGCGGCCACGGAGCCGGACAGCCCTGGCCAGGCCCGCGACGTACTCGCGCTCGGCGAGGATCGGTCCTTCGTAGCGACGGACCTTCTCCACCGGCCAACCGGACCGCTCGGCGACCTCGTCGGCCGAGAGCCCGCCACGGATGAGGGCCTGCACCTCGCGCGGGCGCATCCCGCCGTCGATCTCGATCTGGAGCTGTCCGAGGCGGGGCCGGTCGCGCCTGGCGGCGGCCCGGAGCGGTTCGTCGAGCTGGACGCGGAAGCGCTCTCCGTCGGAATCGGACAGCAAGAGGTGCTGGCCGTCCTCCTGCACACCGATCAGCCGCAAATCCCGCATTGCCATCGTCTCCAGTATCGGCATGTCTCCCGTATCGCCCTCGCTCGTTGGATCGGGCACCGTGCTGCTGACTCTGCCATCCCCGAGGTCGAGGCGAAAGCGACCACGCCGCAACGGTAGTTTTGACCTCGCGATGCTCACCTTCGACGCACACCTCCAGCTGGCACTCGACCTCGTCGGCGTGTTCGCCTTCGCGCTGTCCGGTGGGCTGGTGGCCGTCAAGAAGCGGCTCGACCTGTTCGGGGTGCTCGTCCTGTCCGGGGCGGCCGCGCTCGGAGGAGGGGTGATCCGGGACGTCCTCATCGGCGCCCTGCCCCCAGTAGGCATCTCCGACTGGCGTCTGCTGACCTGCTCCGTCGTCGCCGGACTGGTGACTTTCCTCTACCACCCCGGCGTCGAACGCATCTCGCGCTTCGTCCGCGTGCTCGACGCCGCGGGGCTGGCCGTCTTCGCCATCGGGGGGTCGCTCAAGGCGCTCGGAGCCGGGATGGACCCGCTCACCTCCGTGTTCGTCGGTGGCATCACCGCTGTCGGGGGCGGCATCATCCGCGACGTCCTGGCCGGCCAGGTGCCCGAGGTGCTGCGACGAGAGATGTACGCGCTCCCGGCCCTGCTCGGCTCGATCCTGATCGTCACCGCCCACCACTACGACCTCGTCAACTCCTTCACCATCTGGGGGTGTGTCGCACTCGTCTTCGTCATGCGGATGGTGGCGGTCGTCCTCGACGTCCACGCCCCCAAACCACTGCGCACGGGAGACCTCACATGAACGGACCCACCCCATGACCACCGAGCAACCCCTCGAGCCCTACGACGGCATCCTGCTGCTGTCCTTCGGCGGCCCGGAGAAGCCGGAGGACGTGCTGCCGTTCCTGCGCACGGTCACGGCGGGCAAGAACATCCCGGACGAGCGCCTCGAGGAGGTGGGGGAGCACTATTACGGCTTCGGTGGCCGCAGCCCCATCAACGACCAGAACCGCGCCCTGCTGGCCGCCCTGCGAGCCGAGCTGGACCGTCGCGAGATCCCGACGCCGGTGATCTGGGGCAACCGCAACTTCACCCCGTTCACCGCCGAGGCGCTCGCCGAGGCGGCGCGGCAGGGGATGCAGCGGCTGGTCACCGTCGTCACGAGCGCCTACTCCTCCTACTCCTCCTGCCGGCAGTACCGCGAGGACCTCGCCGCAGCCCAGGAGTCAGTGGCCGAGCGCGGCATCGTGATCGAGCTCGACAAGGTCCGGCCCTACGCCAACCACCCCGGGTTCGCCCGAGCCAACACCCGGCTGGTGACCGAGGCCGTGCGCGGGGTGCTGCGGGACGGGGTGGACCCGGAGGGGATCCGCCTGCTCTTCGTCACGCACTCGATCCCCACGGCGATGGACGACACCTCCGGGCCCGGCGACGAGGACGGCAACGCCTACAGCCACCAGCACCTCGCGCTCGGGGCGGCGATCACCGACGAGGTCAACGCGACCCTCGACACGGAGCTCACCGGTGAGCTGGTGTTCTGCTCGCGCTCGGGTCCGCCCTCCCAGCCCTGGCTCGAGCCCGACGTCAACGACCGGCTCGAGGAGCTCGCGGCCGAGGGTGCCACGACCGTCGTGCTGGCCCCGATCGGCTTCGTCTCGGACCACATGGAGGTCGTCTACGACCTCGACACCGAGGCGGCCGCCACGGCAGAGCGCCTCGGGCTCCGGCTGGCCCGCGTGCCCACCGTCGGCGTCGACCCCGAGTTCGTGTCCGGCCTGGTCGACCTCGTGCTGGAGCGCGCCGCCCAGGCGCGCGGTGAGGAGCCGGTCGTGCCCGCCTGGCCGGGTCGAGCGGCCATGCCGTCGGTGTGCGCCCCCGGGTGCTGCCCGAACCTGCGGGCGGCCAAGCCGGCGCTCTGCGGGCGGGACTGACCATGGACCTCGCCACCCCCGACCTCACCACTCCCGACGACGCCACCCTGGAGGTTCTCGAGGCGCTCGCCGTCGACGTCGCCATGGAAGCGGGCAGGCTCATCGTCGACGAACGGCCCCCGAACCTGGGGGTCTCCAAGACCAAGAGCACCGCCACGGATGTCGTCACGGTCATGGACCAGCGGGCGCAGGACCTGCTGCGGACCCGCCTGCACGAGGCGCGACCCCAGGACGGCTTCCTCGGCGAGGAGGAGGGCGGCACCGACGGGCGCTCCACGATCACCTGGGTCGTCGACCCCATCGACGGGACCGTCAACTACCTCTACGGCATCCCCTCGTACTCGGTGTCCGTGGCCGCCGTGGTCGGCGACCCCACGATCCCCGGGGCATGGCGGCCCGTGGCCGGCGCCGTGTTCAACCCGGTGACGGGTGAGCTCTTCCGCGCACGGGCCGGTGCCGGGGCCCGGCTCGAGGTCGGACGGGCGCCGGCCCGCCGCCTCGAGGTGGCCGAGCCGCCGTCGCTGGGCCACGCCCTGGTCGGCACCGGCTTCGGCTACGACACGGCGCGGCGGCTGTGGCAGGCGACCGTGCTGCTGGACGTCCTGCCGGAGGTCCGCGACATCCGCCGGCTCGGCAGCGCCGCCCTCGACATCTGCTCGGTGGCCGCAGGCAGCCTCGACGGCTACTACGAGCGCGGCCTCAACCCGTGGGACATGGCTGCGGCCTGGCTGGTGCTGGTGGAGGCGGGCGGTGTCTTCTCCGGCCTGGGAGGCGAGCCACCCAGCGACCGGATGGTGGTCGCGGCGGCGGCCACGCTGCATACCGCCCTGCACGAGGTGGTGCTCCGCGCCGCCGGGCGGGCCGGCACCGACTCCACCCTCTGACAGCGAGCTCATGAAGGAAGCCGGCGCCGGGGCTGTGGCCCCGGCACCGGCTTCGTCGTGCAGGTCTGGCTCAAGCGGCGCTGTAGCCGCTGAGCTCAGGGATGCGCAGGCCGTGCTCGGAGGCGAGGCGAGCCAGGTTCTCGAGCTCGGCCTCACGGACGGAGGCGAGGTAGTCGTCGCCGGACTCCTGGGCCGTGCGAAGGGACTGGACGGCGCGGGCTGCGCGCTGGGTGATCTCGGTGTGGAACTCGGTCATGGTGCACCCCTCTCTTCGTGTGTCAGATGGTCGTTTCACGAGTCGGGTCGGCCGGGCCGAAGTGAGGACTCTACGGGTTCAGACGCCGAAACAGGGAGTCGGGGTTGCCCGTCAGAGGTGAATCTTGGGTGAACCCAGACCAGCACTTGGTATGCCGCTGGCGCGCGGACCGGGGTGGCGCGCCGGTCGTGTGGCGGTGCTTACGTGGGGCTTCGGAGACGCGGGCGGACCGGATCTGGACACGATGGTGACGTGGCGCCGTGGATAGGGCACAATCCCGCCCGGCAACGGGCACAAAACCGTGACCACCAGCGTTACACGGGCGAATCGTATTGCCGGGGCACCGGCCGATCGTTTTTCCCGATCTTCGGGAAGACCCAGAACGACCACAGAACAGGGAGAGCGACAGCGACCATGGCGACTGACTACGACGCGCCGCGCAAGACCGATGACGAGCTGTCCGAGGACTCGATCGAGGAGTTGAAGTCCCGCCGCGTCGACAAGAGCGCATCCAGCGTCGACGTCGACGAGACCGAACAGGCCGAAGGCTTCGAGCTGCCCGGTGCGGACCTGTCCGGCGAAGAGCTTTCGGTGCGGGTCATCCCGCGCCAGTACGACGAGTTCACCTGCTCACGGTGCTTCCTCGTGCACCACCGCAGCCAGCTGGCTTCCGAGTCCGGCGGTCAGATGGTGTGCCGGGAGTGCGCCGCGTAGGTGAGCAATGACACGGAGGACGGCAGCGTGGGCACCACGGTGCAGGATGCACCTCCTCTCGACGCAGGGATAGGGTCAGTCCACGTGACTGGCCCTTCCCGCGTTCCGACCTCGACGGTGGCCGTTGCGGTCCGGCGGCTCGACCCCGGGCTCCCGCTCCCGTCCTACGCCCACCCGGGCGACGCCGGGGCGGACCTCTACGCCGCCACGGACGTGACGCTCGCCCCGGGGGAGCGGTCCCTGGTCCCCACCGGGGTCGCGCTCGCGATCCCCGACGGCTGGGTCGGGCTGGTGCACCCCCGCTCCGGGCTGGCAGCCAAGCACGGCATCAGCATCGTCAACGCCCCCGGCACCGTGGACTCCGGCTACCGCGGCGAGATCCTCGTCAACCTCGTCAACCTCGACCCCCGTGACGCCTTCGCCGTGCGCCGTGGCGACCGCATCGCCCAGCTGGTGGTGCAAGAGGTCGCGCGGGTCGAGTTCCACGAGGTTGATTCGCTCGAAACCACCCCACGGGGTGACACTGGACATGGTGCCAGTGGTGGCTTCGGCGACCACCCCCCGACAACGAAGGACTGACTCACCAGTGGGCATTTTCCGACGCGGCAAGAACTCCGACGCGACCGACACCGTCGACAGCGTCGACGACGTCGACCTGGCTGACGGGACCGGCGCCGCCGACCTCGACCTCGCGGACCTGGGCGACGTCAGCGACACCGACGACCAGGCAGACGACCAGGCCGACGACCGGGCCGACGCTCACTCGGCCGACCAAGCGGACGACCACGCGGTCGATGCCGGGACCGGCGCCGCGGGGCCGTTCGACTCGTCCGAGGTCGACGACGACGACGGCCGGCTCGACCTCGGCGCGCTGCGCATCAAGGGCCTGCCCGGCATGGAGCTGCGGCTCGAGATCGACGAGGCGGCCAACCAGGTGGTCGGCGCGACGGCGGTGATCGGTGACTCGGCCGTGCAGATCCAGGCCTTCGCTGCCCCCAAGACGATGGGCATCTGGGACGACATCCGCAGCGAGATCGCCGAGTCGATCCTGGCCCAGGGTGGCACCGCCGACGAGGCCCGGGGAGTGCTCGGCACCGAGCTGCGCACCCGGATGCCCTCGGCCGGGCCGGACGGTCGCACCGTCTTCGCCCCGGCACGGTTCGCCGGCGTCGACGGCCCGCGCTGGTTCCTGCGCGCCGTGTTCTCCGGGCGGGCGGCGATCGAGGACGCCGCGGCCGAGCCGCTGCTCGAGGTCGTCCGCGGGACCGTGGTCGTGCGCGGCGACAGCGCCATGGCCCCTCGCGAGATGCTGCTGCTCAAGCTGCCCGACGAGATGCAGACGCCCCACGACCACGACCACGACCACGACCACGATCACGGGGACGACGCCCCCGCTGGGTCGTCCAGCCGGGTCGACGACCTCAAGCCGTTCGAGCGTGGTCCCGAAATCACCGAGGTCAGGTAGGACACCGTGGCGATCAAGCACCTCACCCCCGTCGACCCGCGGACGCCGCAGGTCCACAAGTCACCGCTGGCCAAGCTCTCCGAGCGGCTCACGAAGTCCGTCACCCAGCTGGAGGCCGACGAGCTCCAGGAGGACGCCGCGCGCCTGGGGTGTACGCCCATGTGCGACCTGCAGGACCGCCAGGAGGCCACCGTCTCCGGCACCGTCCGCGCCGTCACCCTGCGGCCGCGGGTCAACGTCCCCGCGCTGGTGATCGACCTCTACGACGGGAGCCGCACGATCAACCTCGTCTGGCTGGGCCGTCGCACGATCGGCGGGATCGAGCCCGGCACCTACCTGCGCGCGCACGGCCGCGTGACCTACACCCGCGGCACCCCGACGATCTTCAACCCGTCGTACGAGATCGTCCCGCTGCGTGCCCACTGACCCCGCGGCCGGCGTCACCGTCGAGGAGCTGATCCGGCACCGGCTGTCGACCGCCCTGGGCGGCTGGCGCGGTTCGATCGAGACGGCCCTGCCCACCGTGGCGTTCGTCGTCCTCTGGGTCTGGCGCCAGGACCTGACCATCGCGATCATCGCGTCGGTGGCGGTGACGGTCGTCCTGGCCGTCGTGCGCGTGGTCCAGCGGCAGAGCCTGCAGTACGTCCTGTCGGCCGTCTTCCCCACCGCCATCGCCGCGTTCTTCGCGCTGCGCAGCGGCAAGGCCGAGGACGCCTTCCTCCCCGGCATCATCTGGAACGCCGTGATGCTCGCGGTGGCCCTGGTCTCGGTGGCCCTGCGCTGGCCCCTGGTGGGCTTCATGGTCGGCGCGGGTGACCCGCGGATGGCCGACGACCCGGTCGGCTGGCACCGCGACCGCGGTCTCGTGCGCGTCTGTCAGCGGTTGACCCTGGTGCTGGTCGGGCTCTTCGTGATCCGGCTCGTGGTGATGGTGCCGCTCTACCTCGCGAGCCAGGTCGCGCTGCTGGGCGTCGCGAAGGTCGTGCTGGGGTGGCCGCTCTGGCTGGCCGGGATCGGCGTGATGGGCCTCATGCTCGTCAAGGGACACACCCCGCCCGAGCTGGACCCCGCCGACGAGGCACGGCCCGACGCAGAGGCAGACGCCCGCGAGTCCGAGGTCGACGCACTACCGGCGGAGGAGCAGGGAGAGGTTGAGCCCGAGGGCTCGGTTCACTCCTCGCCGCGCGGCACCCTCTGACCCGGGCTCAGCATCGCCTCGAGCTCGTCCTCGAACTCCGGCGTCGAGATGAACAGCAGCTCGTCGTGCGGTTCGAGCGAGTCGTCGCGGCTGGGGGCGATCGGGTGGTCCTCGCGGATGATCCCGACCAGCACGGTCTCACCGGGGAAGTCGACGTCGCCGACCCGCTTGCCGGCGTAGGGGCTGTCAGGCGGCAGCGTGAGCTCCACCATCGTCGCCTTGCCCTGCTGGAACTGGAAGATCCGCACGAGGTCGCCGATGCTCACGGCTTCCTCGACCAGGGCCGTCATCAGCCGTGGGGTCGACACTGCGACGTCCACGCCCCACGCCTCGTCGAACATCCACTCGTTCTTGGGGTTGTTCACCCGCGCCACGGTGCGCGGCACCCCGAACTCGGTCTTCGCCAGCAGTGACACGACCAGGTTGACCTTGTCGTCACCGGTCGCGGCGACGACCACGTCGCACTCGGCCAACCCGGCCTCGTGAAGTGCGGTGATCTCACAGGCGTCGGCGAGCAGCCAGTTGGCGTCAGGGATCTTGCTGGCCTGGACGTCCTTGCGCTCGCGGTCCATGAGGAGCACCTGGTGACCGTTGTGCAGCAGCTCGCGGGCGATCGAGCGGCCCACGCTGCCTGCACCGGCGATGACGACGCGCATGCTTGGTTCCTTCGTGCTCAGGGTTCGTGGGGCTCGGTGTTCGTGGGGCTCACTGGTCGGTCACGGCGGGCGGTCCGTCGAGCGTGCGCTCGACGGAGGGCAGCTCGGCCGCGAGGGCGGCGAGGTGGAGCAGGTCGCCCTCCTGGAAGACGCTGTCCGCGGCGGGGAGCGTGGCCACGCCCAAGCGGGTCAGGTATGCCGCGCGGGCGCCCGTCGCATCCTCGAGCTCGGTGATGCGTCGCCCGACCCAGCCGGGGTTGACGGTCACCTCGGCGATGACGACGTTGCCCGACGGGTCGACGAACTCGGGGACGTGGCCCTGGGGCAGCAGGCGCCGCATCATCTGGTCGGCGGTCCACTTCACCGTGGCGACCGTGGGGATGCCGAGCCGCTGGTAGACCTCGGCGCGACCGGGGTCGTAGATGCGGGCGACGACGTGCTCGACGCCGAAGGTCTCGCGCGCCACCCGGGCCGCGAGGATGTTGGAGTTGTCACCACTGGAGACCGCCGCGAACGCATAGGCGTCGGCGATGCCGGCCTCGTGCAGGGTGTCGCGGTCGAACCCGACCCCCGTCACCCGACGACCCTCGAACGTGGATCCGAGCCGACGGAAGGCCGACTCCTCCTGGTCGATGATCGCGACGTCGTGGCCCAGGGTCTCGAGGCTGTGCGCGAGGGAGGAACCCACCCGGCCGCAGCCCATGATGACGAAATGCACGACGCCGACGCTACACCGCGCCCTCCCACCGCCGCAGGGCGCCGCGCAGCCGTGGATACCGCGCCCTAGAGTGTTGGCCGTGCCCAACTCTTCACGTGTCGTCAAGCGCGTGCTCGTCGGACGCGCGATGCGCAGTGACCGGCTGGGCGACACGCTCCTGCCGAAGCGGCTCGCGCTGCCGATCTTCGCCAGCGACGCCTTGTCTTCCGTGGCCTACGCGCCGGACGAGATCTTCCTGACGCTCGGCCTGGCTGGTGGCTTCCTCGCCCTGACCCACTCGTGGGAGATCGGGCTGTGCGTCGTCGGCGTCATGCTGGTCGTCGTCGCGTCGTACCGCCAGAACGTGCACGCCTACCCCTCAGGCGGTGGTGACTACGAGGTCGCGACCACCAACCTCGGGCCGAAGGCCGGCCTCACGGTCGCCGCGTCGTTGCTCGTCGACTACGTCCTCACCGTGGCGGTGTCGATCTCGTCGGGCGTCCAGAACGCCGCAGCGGCGCTGCCCTTCATCCGCGGCCACGAGGTGATCGTCGCCGTCGGGCTGGTCGCGCTGCTCACCGCGATGAACCTGCGTGGAGTGCGTGAGTCGGGCAAGGCGTTCGCGCTGCCGGTCTACCTCTTCATGGCGAGCGTCATCGGCATGGGCATCGTCGGGCTGATCCGCGAGGTCTCCGGGTCGCTGCCCCAGGCGGAGAGCGCCGGACTGACGCTGGCCCCGGAGAAGGGCTTCGAGTCCCTCGGCAGCTTCGCGATGATGTTCCTGCTCCTGCGCGCCTTCTCGTCCGGCTGCGCGGCGCTCACCGGCGTCGAGGCCATCTCCAACGGCGTCCCCGCCTTCCAGAAGCCCAAGAGCAAGAACGCCGCGACCACCCTCCTGCTCATGGGCGTCATCGCCATCACGATGCTCATGTCGATGCTGACCCTGGCCAAGTGGACCGGCATCAAGTACGCCGAGGACCCCGGCACCCAGCTGCTCCGCGACGGCAAACCGGTCGGCGACTCCTACGTCCAGGACACGATCATGGGGCAGGTGGCCAAGGCGGTCTTCTCCGGCTTCCACCCCGGAGTCGTCCTGGTCTCGATCGTGGCCGGACTCATCCTGATCCTGGCTGCCAACACGGCCTTCAACGGGTTCCCGGTGCTGGCCTCGATCCTCGCCAAGGACGGCTACCTGCCCCGCCAGCTGCACACCCGCGGCGACCGGCTCGCCTTCTCCAACGGCATCCTCATCCTCGCCGGCGCGGCGGCCCTGCTCATCGTGATCTACAACGCCGAGGTCACCAAGCTGATCCAGCTCTACATCGTCGGCGTCTTCGTCTCGTTCACGTTGAGCCAGACCGGCATGATCCGGCACTGGAACCGTCACCTGCGGCTCGAGCGTGATGCGGCCGTGCGACGCCGGATGATGCGCAGCCGCGTCATCAACGCCGTCGGCGCGACGATGTCGGGCACCGTGCTGGTGGTGGTGCTGCTGACCAAGTTCATCCACGGGGCCGGCTACGCCATCGCGGCGATGATCGTCATCTTCTTCATCATGGTGCGCATCCAGCGGCACTACGAGCGCGTTCGTGCCGAGCTGCGGATCAGCGACGACGACCTGGACGCCCAGATGCTGCCGAGCCGTGTGCACGCGATCGTCCTCGTCTCCAAGATCCACAAGCCGACCCTGCGAGCGCTCGCCTACGCCCGGGCCACCCGCCCGTCCAAGCTGGAGGCGATCACGGTCAACGTCGAGCCGGACGAGACCAAGGCGCTGCAGGACGAGTGGGACCGTCGCGACATCCCCGTGCCGCTCAAGGCCCTCGACTCGCCCTACCGCGAGATCACCCGCCCGGTCGTCGAGTACGTCAAGTCGTTGCGCTCCGGCCACCCCCGCGACGTCGTCGTGGTCTACATCCCGGAGTACGTGCTGGGCAAGTGGTACGAGCAGGTCCTGCACAACCAGAGCGCCCTGCGCCTCAAGGGCCGGTTGCTCTTCACCCCCGGGGTCATGGTGGCCAGCGTGCCGTGGCAGCTCGCTTCGTCGGAGGGCCAGGAGGAGCGGTTCGACGGCCCCACTGCGGGCTCGGTCCGCCTCGGGCAGTGACCACCACCCCGCCCGCTCCAGCAGCCCTCGCCGTGGGCGACCTGGTGACCCTCGACGTGGGGGCGGTGGCGCACGGTGGGTTCTGCGTCGCGCGGCACGAGGGCCGGGTCGTCTTCGTCCGGCACGCCCTGCCGGGCGAGCGCGTCACCGCGAAGATCACCGAGGCGCGCGAGGGGCAGCGGTTCGTCCGGGCCGACTGCGTCGAGGTGCTCGACGCCAGTCCGCACCGCGTCACGCCGCCCTGCCCGTATGCTGGCCCCGGCCTGTGCGGGGGGTGCGACTTCCAGCACGCCACCCTCGCCCACCAGCGAGAGCTCAAGTCATCGGTCGTGCGTGAGCAGTTCGCCCGGTTGGCCAAGCAGGACGTCGAGGTCGCCGTCGAGGCGCTCCCGGGCGACCAGGCGGGCCTGGGGTGGCGGACCCGGGTGGAGTTCGCGGTCGACGACAGCGGTCGGGCCGGACTGCGGGGGAGTCGGTCGCACGACATCGTGCCCGTCGACACCTGCCTGATCGCTGATCCGCGCATCCTCGCCACCGGTGTCCTGGCGCGCGACTGGTCGGGCGAGTCGGCCGTCGACGTGGCGGCGCCCTCGGAGGGCGAGGCGGTCGTGGTCGCCATCCCCTCGGGGGAGGCCGAGCCTCCGGTCGTGACCGAACACGTTGCGGCTCAGACCTTCTCGGGCACGTTCGAGGTGTCGGCCCGCGGCTTCTGGCAGGTGCACCCCGGAGCGGCGGCGACCTTCGTCGACACCGTCACGGGCATGCTCCAGCCCGGTGCGGGCGAGATCGCCCTCGACCTGTATGCCGGGGTGGGCCTGTTCGCCGCAGCCTTGGCCGAGCGGGTGGGCGAGTCGGGCAAGGTCGTCGCGGTGGAGTCGGACTCCGGAGCCGTCGCGTCGGCGGCAGGCAACCTCGCGGCATACCCGTCGGTCGCGGTGGTCCGGGCCCGCGTGGACGACGCGTTCGGCGTGCCGCGGGCCAGTCGGTCGGGCCCCACCCGCAACCGCGCGCAACGGCAGCGCAAGCTGCGCCGGCACCCGCTGATCCCCCTGCGCGCCGACCTGGTGGTGCTCGACCCGCCGCGGACCGGAGCGGGGCGCGATGTCACGGCGCAGATCGCCGCCCTCGAGCCGCGGGCCATCGCGTACGTCGCCTGCGACCCTTCTGCGCTGGCCCGGGACTCGGCATTCCTGGCGGCGGCCGGCTACGAGCTGGGGGAGCTGCGGGCCTTCGACGCGTTCCCGATGACCCACCACGTGGAGTGCGTTGCCCTGTTCACGAGGGCCGCGACGTGACCGGTGGCGGTGCTGCGACGGCTGTCGCGGGCGCTCCCCACTTTCGCTGGGCGCGGCCTTGGAGCAGGATCAGGCAGTAGGCCTGACCGACGTGATATCTTGACGTCAAGATAAATCGACCGAGCACGAGCACCCGTATCGAGCGACACGAGGGTGCATCCCCAGAGCATCGATTCCGAGCATCGAAGGAGCAGGCAGTGGCCAGCACGAACAGCTTCAACGCCCACGGTGAGCTGAAGGTCGGTGACAACTCCTACGAGGTCTACCGGCTCGACGCGGTCGAGGGCAGCGAGACCCTCCCGTACAGCCTGAAGGTGCTGCTGGAGAACCTCCTGCGCACCGAAGACGGCGCCAACATCACGGCCGACCACATCCGCGCCCTGGGCGCGTGGGACGAGACCGCTGACCCCGACACCGAGATCCAGTTCACGCCGGCGCGGGTCCTCATGCAGGACTTCACCGGGGTGCCGTGCATCGTCGACCTGGCCACCATGCGCGAGGCCGTCGCCGACCTCGGGGGCGACGCGGCGAAGATCAACCCGCTCAGCCCGGCCGAGATGGTCATCGACCACTCCGTGATCATCGACGTCTTCGGTCGCGCCGACGCCTTCGAGAAGAACGTCGAGATCGAGTACCAGCGCAACGGTGAGCGCTACCAGTTCCTGCGCTGGGGCCAGACCGCGTTCGAGGACTTCAAGGTCGTGCCCCCGGGCACCGGCATCGTCCACCAGGTCAACATCGAGCACCTCGCCCGCACGGTCATGGTCCGTGACGGCGTGGCCTACCCCGACACCTGTGTCGGCACCGACTCGCACACCACGATGGTCAACGGCCTCGGCGTGCTCGGCTGGGGCGTCGGCGGCATCGAGGCCGAGGCGGCCATGCTCGGCCAGCCCGTCTCGATGCTCATCCCGCGCGTCGTCGGCTTCAAGCTCTCGGGCTCGATCCCGGCGGGCGCCACCGCGACCGATGTCGTGCTCACCATCACCGAGCAGCTGCGTGCGCACGGCGTGGTGGGCAAGTTCGTCGAGTTCTACGGCGAGGGCGTCTCGGCCGTGCCGCTGGCCAACCGCGCCACGATCGGCAACATGAGCCCCGAGTTCGGCTCGACCTGTGCGATTTTCCCGATCGACGACGTGACCCTGGAGTACCTGCGGCTTACCGGTCGCAGCGACGAGTCGGTCGCCCTGGTCGAGGCGTATGCCAAGGAGCAGGGGATGTGGCTGCACGCCGGCCCCGACCAGCCCGAGGCCCGCTACTCCGAGCGGCTCGAGCTCGACCTGTCCACCGTCGTGCCGTCGATCGCCGGGCCCAAGCGCCCGCAGGACCGCATCGCGCTCACCGACGCGAAGGACTCCTTCCGCAAGGTGCTGCCGACCTATGTCGCCCACCACGAGGGTGACGCCGGCGTGGCGTCCTCCTTCCCGGCGAGCGACCCTTCGCCGCAGG
This sequence comes from Pedococcus sp. P5_B7, assembly GCF_054049895.1. Taxonomy (NCBI): domain Bacteria; kingdom Bacillati; phylum Actinomycetota; class Actinomycetes; order Micrococcales; family Intrasporangiaceae; genus Pedococcus; species Pedococcus sp. P5_B7. Next base: position 31,487 of record NZ_JBFULM010000002.1, on the reverse strand, counting down.
GGAGCACCGACGGCACCAACGGCGGCGACAAGCCGGCCTCGGAGGGTGATGGTGCCGAGCGTCCGTCCAAGAAGGTCACCGTCACGACCGCCGAGGGGGCGTCCTTCGAGATCGACCACGGCATCGTGTCGATCGCCTCGATCACGTCGTGCACCAACACCTCCAACCCGTCGGTCATGATGGCCGCCGCGATGCTGGCCAAGAACGCCGTCGACCGCGGTCTCACCGTCGCCCCGTGGGTCAAGACGTCGATGGCGCCGGGCTCCAAGGTCGTCTCCGACTACTACGAGAAGGCCGGTATGTGGCCCTACCTCGAGAAGCTCGGCTTCCACCTGGTCGGCTACGGCTGCACCACGTGCATCGGCAACTCCGGTCCGCTGTCGGACGAGATCTCCGCGGCCATCAACGAGAACGACCTCGCCGTCGTCTCCGTGCTCTCCGGCAACCGCAACTTCGAGGGACGCATCAACCCTGATGTGAAGATGAACTACCTCGCGTCGCCGCCGCTGGTCATCGCGTACGCCCTGGCCGGGACGATGGACTTCGACTTCGACTCCGAGCCGCTGGGCCAGGACACCGACGGCAACGACGTCTTCCTCCAGGACCTGTGGCCCGCTCCGGCCGACGTCGAGCGGACCATCACGGAGAGCATCAACAAGGAGATGTTCACCAGCGACTACGCCGACGTGTTCGCCGGCGACGAGCGCTGGAAGTCGCTCCCCACGCCTGAGGGCAAGACCTTCGACTGGGCCGAGGACTCGACCTACGTGCGCAAGCCCCCCTACTTCGACGGCATGACGATGGAGACCACGCCGGTCTCCGACATCGCCGACGCGCGGGTGCTGGCCAAGCTCGGTGACTCGGTCACGACCGACCACATCAGCCCGGCCGGGTCGATCAAGGCCGACAGCCCTGCCGGCACGTACCTCGCCGAGCACGGTGTGGACCGCAAGGACTTCAACTCCTACGGCTCGCGTCGTGGAAACCACGAGGTCATGATCCGCGGCACGTTCGCGAACATCCGGCTCAAGAACCTCCTGCTCGACGGGGTCGAGGGTGGCTTCACCCGGAACTTCCTCTCGGGCGGCGAGCAGACCACCATCTACGACGCCTCGGCGGCCTACCAGGAGGCCGGTGTCCCGCTGGTCATCCTCTCGGGCAAGGAGTACGGCTCAGGCTCGTCGCGTGACTGGGCGGCCAAGGGCACCCGCCTGCTGGGGGTCCGCGCCGTCATCGCCGAGTCGTACGAGCGCATCCACCGCTCGAACCTCATCGGCATGGGCGTGATCCCGCTGCAGTACCCGGCGGGTCAGTCGGCCGAGTCGCTGGGCCTCGACGGCACCGAGACGATCTCGATCTCGGGCATCACCGAGCTCAACGAGGGCCGGACCCCCAAGACGGTCAAGGTCTCCGCGGTCCGTGACGGTGCCGACCCGGTCGAGTTCGACGCGGTGGTCCGCATCGACACCCCCGGCGAGGCCGACTACTACCGCAACGGCGGCATCCTGCAGTACGTCCTGCGGTCGCTCGTCAACAGCTGAGCTCCGCCGCACCGCACCAACACTGAGGGGTATGCCGCGTGGTCACCACGCGGCATACCCCTCAGCCCTGCTGCAGGACCCGGATGGGGTTGCCGAACGGGTCTCGGACGCCCATGTCGGTGCCGTAGAAGTGCTCGGTCGGCTCCTGGGTGAAGTCGGTGACGCCGGCGTCCTTGAGGGACTCGTAGAGGGCCGGCACGTCGTTGGCGATGAAGACCAGCGTGCCGAACGCGCCCTTGGTGACGAGCTCGCGGATCTGGGCGGCGGTCGCCTCGTCGTGCAGGGGCGCACCCGGCTGCTCCAGCGAGATCTCGGTCGACGGGTCGCCCGGGACCCGAACCGTGAGCCACCGGTAGTCGCCCTGCCGGACGTCGTTGCTCTTCTCGAGCCCCAGCTTGCCGACGTAGAAGTCGAGCGCCTCCTCCTTGTCGAGGACGTAGACGGACGTGACGTTGAGCCTGGTGATCATGGTGCGCTCCTGGGTCGGATCGGGTCGGATCGGGTCGGGGGAATGGGTTGGCCCCATGCTAGGAAGCCGCCGTGCCCGAGACTCCTCGATTCCTGCTCGATCTGTCGCCGTCGCTGGGCAGCCATCCGGCCCCAGGCGTGATCCCCGCACGCGGGCAGGCCACCGGCCCCGCGGTCGGCGGGGTGTGGGGCGGGCTCATGGTCGGTGCTCGTCGGGGTGGGTCCACCGGGGGATGGTGCCGGTGTGGCGGAGGGCTTCGAGGTGGTCGTCGTAGGCGCCGGGGGTGAGATCCCACCGGACACTGGGTCCGAGGGCGCCGTCCACCACGGTGGCGGTGTAGCGGTGGCGGTGGACGACGGTGTGGTGTGCTCGGCAGAGCAGCGCGGCGTTGGTCAGGTCGGTGGAACCACCATCGGCCCAGTGGATCAGGTGGTGCGCGTCGGTCCAGGTGGGTGGTTTGCTGCAACCCGGGAAGGTGCAGCCTCGGTCGCGGAGCCACAGGTGTCTGACCTGGGCCGGGGTGAAGAGCCGGACGGCGGTGCCGTGGTCGAGGATCTGTCCGGCGCTCCCCAGGACGATGGGGATGAGCTCGGCGTCGCAGGCGAGGCGGCGGACAGTGTCCGTGGTGAGCAGGTCCCCGGCCAGGGTGAGCCCGGCGCCGCGGCGGGTGCGGCGGAGCACGTCGAGGTCGATGGTCACCATGAGGGCGGTTTTGGCCTGCCGTGGTGTGCCGTCGGGGGCGGTGACGGCGCGGGTCACGAGGTCGAGCAACGCGTCCGCGCGGCGCGCTGCGGGGGTCCGCGGGTCCAGCTCCCCGGTATCGGCATCCGGTCGAGGTCGGGCGAGGGCGTCGACGGCGGTGTCGAGGACCGCGGCGCCTTCGTCGTCCAGGAGCAGGGTGTAGCGGGAGAGGCCGAGCGGTCCTGGGCCCTTCACGAGGGAGCGGTGCGCGCGGCGCAGGTCGGCGTCGTGTTCGACGAACCGGTCGGGGCGCAGCTGGTCGGCGGCGCGGCGCAGCGCGGTGGCCAGACCCTTCTCGGACAGCGGTCGGTCTCCGCGAGCGGCGCGCAGGGTGATCGTGGTCAGCTCGGCGAGGTGCTCGGGCTCGGCCAGGCCGCGCACGGAGCGGTGGAACCGGACGATCTGGGCCGCCTTCCCGAGCTCCAGCCCACCCGATCCCACGTCGTCCGTGCCGCCCTCGCCTCCCCAGTGCTCCTCCGTGTCGGCACCGCCCGCATCGTCCGCACCATCGCCGGACGCGCTGCCGCGGCCAGCCGCCCCGGTGACGGCATCGATGACGTCGCCCAGGCGGGTGTCACCCGCTGCGGCGTCGGCCGCCGCCGTGGCGACGGTGTCAAGGTCGGCCAGGGTCCGGGTCGGCAGCTGAGGCGCCTGCGCTCTTGCCCAGTCGACCGGCCCCCACCCGTCACCGGTGCCGAGGCTTCGCCGCTTGGCCTCGGCAAGCACCGCGACCAGATGCGCGTCGCCGCTCGCGTGCAGCTGCCCGAGGAGCGCAACCGCCTGGGTGACTTCACCGTCACTGAGTGCCCAGAGCCGCTCCGGCGTCGACTCGGACATCGCGTCGAGGGCGGCGCTGACCGCGCCCAGCACAGGCCGGGCCGGCGGCTGGTCAGCCGGCCAGCTCGGGTCCGGTGCGAACGACATGGATCAAACCTACGACCGACCACCGACAGCCCAACCAGATGCCTGGACCGCGAATCCTGTTGCTGTGTATAACGTTTCGACGGCGGCGTGACTGTGGAGGCCTAGCCCGGATAGGGCGCCGATACGGCGCGGCCGACGCAGCGAGCGAGGCCACGAGAGGAGCCAGCCACGCGGCATACCTCAGTCGTCGACCCAGAACCCGCGCCCGCCGCCGTAGAAGCCACCGAACTGCTCTCGGTAGGAACCCGGCCCCCGCGAGCCGAGGTAGCTGCCGACGACCGCCGCACCGAGGTCGTCGAGCTCTGGCGCCACGACGCGGCCGTCGACGCGGCGCGCCATCTGGTCGATGAACCGGGCCAGCCCCGGGTCCTCGCCCAGCCGGAAGAACGTCACCTGCGCCCCGAGCCGAGCCACGTTGTCGAGCTCGCGCACGCTGTAGGCGACGGTGAGGGGGTGTGGTGGGTAGTCGAAGTAGACCTGCCCGTCGGGTTCGAGGTGGGCGGTCGGCTCGCCATCGGTCACGATGAGCAGCACCGGCTGCGCGCTCGGGTGCTTGCGGAAGTGCCGGGCTGCGAGGAGCAGGGCGTGGTGCAGGTTGGTGCCCTTGGCCCACTGCGCGTCGAGACCGGTGAGCTGCTCGATGTCCATCACCTCCGCGTGCCGGCCGAAGCCGATCAGCTGGAGGGCGTCGCCACGGAACCGGCTGGAGATGAGGTGGTGCAGCGCCAGGGCGGTGCGCTTCATCGGCACCCAGCGCCCGTCCATCGCCATCGAGAACGACGTGTCCACGAGCAGTGCGACGCAGGCCTGGGTGCGCGCCTCGGTCTCGGTGACCTCCACGTCGCGGAGGTCGAGGCGTATGCCGTGTGCGGGCTGGCCGCCTTCACCCGCCGTCCGCAGCACGGCGTTCGTGACCGTGCGCGTGACGTCCCAGGGTTCGGTGTCACCGAACTGCCACTCGCGGGTGGCGCCGCTGGCCTCGCCGGCCGCGCCGGCGTGCCGCACGTCGCGCTGTCCCTGGCGACCGGACAGCCGGGTGGCGACATCGCGCAGCAGGGCCTTGCCGAGCTGCCGCATCGCCTTGGGAGACAGTCGCAGCTGTCCGTCCGAGGTGCGGTTGAGGTAGCCCGAGTCGCGCAGGGCACGCTCCAGCTCGCCCAGCGTCCTGGCATCCACGGCAGCGTCGTCGCCGACCAGCCTGGCCAGCGCATCGATGTCGATGTCGTCCATCCGAGCGCCGGGATAGGACTGCGAGAGCTGTTCGGCGAGCTCGTCGAGCGACGCGAGCTGTTGGAGGGCGCCGGTGCCGTCGCCGAGACCGAGCCCCTGCGATCCCTCGAACTCCTCGGAGCCGCCCCAGTCCTCACCGGGGCGCAGCGCCTGCAGGTTCGCGTCGAGCTGCCCCAGCTCGTCCATGAGCGCGGGAGACCCGAACGCCTGCGCCGACAGCTGCATCAGCTCAGCCCGCTGTTCCGCGGTCATCGAGTTCAGCATCCGCTGGGCGGCGGCCGCCCGCTGGGCCAGGCTGTCGATGAGCTCGTCGACGTCCTGCGGGTCGTCCGGGAAGAAGTCGGCGTGCTGCTCCATGAACTGGCGGAACTGCTCGGTGGTGTCCTCGCCTCGACCGTGGGCGGCGAGGAGGTCGTTGAGGTCCGAGAGCATCTGTCGGACCTCTTCGCGGTCCTCGTCCGTGGCGTTCTCGAGGGCCTGTTTCATGCCGGCGAAGCGCTGGTCGAGGGCCTCGCGGCCGAGCAGGTCCTTGATGCGCTCGTAGTCAGCCCGGGCCGACTGGCTGCGCCACGAGTAGTCGGACAGCTCGCTGACCGCCCCCGCCGTGGACGCGGGCAGGCTCTCGATCCGCATCTCTGCCAGCCGGGCGTCGTCGTCGAGGTCGCGGGCGAGCTGCTTGCGCTCCTCGAGCACGGCGCGGTCGAGCAGCTCGCGGACCTCGCGCAAGGTCCCGTCGAGGGAGTGCCGCTGCAGCAGCTCCTGCCGCTTCTCGGCCACCCTGCGGGCCAGGTCGTCCAGGCCGGTCTGGTCACGGCTGCCCCGGCGCAGGTACTCGCGCATGGCGTGGTCGGCCGAGTAGCCGGCCATGACGTCCTGGCCGATCGCGTCGAGGGCTTCGGCCAGGTCGACCGGGGGTGCGAGGGGATCGGGTCCGCCTGAGTAGCGCGCGTACCGCGACCGGTGCGGGCTCATCCGTAGACCGTCTCCCCGTCCGCCGAGTCCTTGTCGACGCGGCGCGCCAGGTAGAGGGCCTCGAGCGCGAGCTCGACCGCCCCGGCCCGCTCACCGGCGCTGTGCGCGTCGAGCCGATCCGCGATGGCGTCGTAGAGGTCGGACTCGCCGAGCACCGGCAACCCGGCCAGCACATCGGTGGCCGCCACCTGCTCGCCCGTGGTGACGGTCGCACCGCCCTCGAGGGCGGCGACGAGGAGGGCGAGGTCGATCCCGGCGAGGTGACGCCGAGCGGTGTCGGCGATGGACGTGCGCAGCAGGTGGGTGAGGATCTCCTGCTCGCGACCTTCCTCACCCGTCTCGAACTCGATCTTCCCGGCCAGCACCTCCACGGCGCTGTCGAGGTCGACGACGCGGGCCACGGCCTCGGGCTCGCCCTGGCGGGTGGCGCGGTGCAGGGCTGCCGCGGCGACCGTCTCCGCCCCTGCGATGGAGAACCGCGCCGAGACGCCGGAGCGCTGGTCGACCGAGCTCGACTCGCGCAACGCTCGGGTGAACCGGGCGAGGACCTCGACGAGGTGGTCGGGGAGCTGCGCGACGAGCTCGGCCTCCTGGCGGATGACGGCCATCTCGTCCTCGAGCTCGCGCGGGTAGTGGGTGCGGATCTCGGCGCCGAACCGGTCCTGCAGGGGAGTGATGATGCGACCGCGGTTGGTGTAGTCCTCGGGGTTGGCGCTGGCCACGACGAGCACGTCGAGTGGGAGCCGCAGGACGTAACCGCGGATCTGGATGTCGCGCTCCTCCATCACGTTGAGCATCGCGACCTGGATGCGCTCGGCGAGGTCGGGGAGCTCGTTGATCGCGACGATGCCGCGGTGGCTGCGAGGGATCAGACCGAAGTGGATGGTCTCGGGGTCACCGAGCGAGCGCCCCTCCGCGACCTTCATCGGGTCGACGTCCCCGATGAGGTCGGCGACCGACGTGTCCGGGGTGGCGAGCTTTTCGGCATACCTCTCGTCACGGTGTCGCCACTCGATGGGAAGGTCGTCGCCCAGCTCGGCCACCCGACGCCGGGAGGCGTGGATGACCGGCTCGTAGGGGTGCTCGCCGAGCTCGGACCCGGCGATCACCGGCGTCCATTCGTCGAGCAGTCCGACCAGACTGCGCAGCAGACGGGTCTTGCCCTGGCCTCGCTCGCCCAGCAGGACGATGTCGTGGCCGGCGAGGAGGGCCCGCTCGAGCTGGGGGATGACGGTGGTGGCGAAGCCGTGCAGTCCGGGCCACGGGTCACGGCCCTCGGCGAGGGCGGCCACGAGGTTGCCGCGCACCTCCTCGCGAAGGGTGCGGTGCGCGTGACCGGAGGCGCGCAGCTCGCCCAGGGTCGTGGCAGGGGGCGGGGGAACAGGGGTGGAGGCAGAGGGGTGCGTCACCTCCTCACGCTAACCCCGCCGTCGGCGAATCCGTATGCCGGGGACCGCCCCTCGGACTCGCCGGTCGCCGCCCGACCGGCTCACCTCGTCAGCCCATCGTCTTCTGTCCGTCGAGTGCCTCGCGGATGATGTCGGCGTGGCCGGCGTGCTGAGCGGTCTCGGCGATGATGTGGAGGAGGGTCCGGCGAGCCGACCACCGCGCCCCCGGCTCGAACCACGGAGCCTCCGGCAGCGGGTGGGACGCGTCCAGGTCAGCGAGGCTCCCCACGAGCGCATCGGTGGCTTGGGCGACCGAATCGTAGTGTGCGAGTAAGTCGGCCAGCGTCTCGTCTTCGGTCATCCGGTGTGAGTCCATGAAGGCCCGCACGTGCTCCGGGGGGTTCTGCCAGTCGACGTCCTCCCAGTCGATGTCGGGGCGGGGAGCGGGCCCGTCGACGATGAACTCCGCCCACTGCTTCTCGGTGGTGGCGACGTGCTTGATGAGGCCACCGAGGGTGAGCTCCGAGCCGGTGGTGCGCTGGCGGGCCTGCTCGTCGCTGATGCCCTTGACGGTGAAGCGCAGGAAGTCGCGATGGCGTTGCAGCGACTCCAGGAAGTCGGCGCGCTCACCGCCGGCGGAGGCGGGTGCTGTGGCGGGTGCGGTGGTCGGGGTCTGGTCGGTGGTCGTCATGGCTCCACGCTAGGAGCCAAAGAGGTCAGTTCCTGACCGCTTCAACCACTGGATGTCGAGGTTCTGGTGGCGTCCGGCGGACGGTCCCTGGGCCCGTTTGGGGTGCGAAGGGTGGGCCTGACCTGCGGTGATGATGGGCTGACCGGTTGCCGTTGCGCGTGGTCCGTGCTCCACTGGAGTGACGGTAATGCCCTTGAGCCGGGGAGCTTGGGGTCGACTGCATGCAGGGGACGATGCACGTGCGCAGCCTCCTTCGGCTGCTCATCGGCGCTGCCCTCCTCTGTTTCGCCTGGGTCGTCCTGACCTCCGGACCGGCCTCGGCCGCCGAGCGATCCGCATCCTCGCAACCACGCTCCGACGTCGGTCGCACCCTTGCGCCGATCGACCGGGACGGGCTCGAGGCGGTGCTGGGCACCGTCGTCGGGACGTCGTCGGCCACGGCCGAGCGGCCCGCGGGTCACCCGGCCCAACCCGCGAAGTCTGCCAAGCGCGCCACGCCCGCCAAGCCCGCCACGCCCGCGAAGCCCGCCACGCCTGCCACGCCTGCCACGCCTGCCGACGCGCAGGCGAGCGAAAAGCGTTCTGGCACAACGATGTTGACCACCACGTTGACGACCACGATGGCGCCCGTCAAGGCTGCCGGCCGGCAGGTACCCCCGGTCCTCGACCAGGTCGGGGCCACGGCACGGTCGACCGTCGACAGCGGGCTGACGCAGGTCATCGACCTGGCCGAGGTCGCCGGCTCGGTGCCAGTGGCCGGCGAACCGCTCGTGCTGGTGACCGACACCGTCGTGACCCTCGTGCAGTCCCTTGCTCCCGTGGGCTTCCCGTCGCCGATCGTGCCCCTGCCGATCGGCGACGGGACGCCCATCGACGTGGTCCCGCTTCCGGGGGCCACGGAAGCCGTTGCGACAGAGCGTGACCCGTCAGCCGCCAGGGCGGTCATCCGGCCAACCATGTCCCGTGATCGGGACGGGCTCCTGACGAGGTCCGAGGCCGGCCCCTCTCGCCACGCGGCATCCGTGCAGACCGAACTGCCCGCCGCACCCAGCTGGCCCGGCGAGCCGTTCGACCCGTGGGCCCCGCTCGACTCCTCGCCGGCCCTGCCGACCCAGCCGTCGCCCCCCGGCGGCGCTGCGCAGGGTGGCGGCGACCCGGCCACCGGGAGCCCGAGCGTGGTGCTCCCGGACCCCCGCTTGTTCGGTCGCAGCAGCGCCGACTGGCGCGTCCCGCGCGGCCTTCCCGCACACCCCGGTACCCGACCTGACTAGTGCCGCTCTCGCGCCGTGATCTCGGCGCAGATGAGCCATGCCCGGACACGGGCGACACAGCACGATCAGGAAGGAAAGACCATGCATGCATACGTGCGCAGAGGGCTCGAAGTGGCTCTCGTGGTCGGGGGCGGCATCCTGTTCTTCGCAGGACAGGCGTCAGCCGACGAAGGCACCACGGGCGCGGACAGCGCCCTCGGCGGCAGCCAGGCGGCAGTCTCGGTCGTCGTGCCGGTCACCGCGACGGGCAGCTCCATCTCAGCGGTGGGGGACTCGGACTCGTCCGGGTCGAACGCCACCGCACCAGCGGCGGCTCAGGCGCCCAGCGCTCAGGCCGCCAGCACCTCAGGAGACGGCTCCGCTGCCGGTGGCAACCAGGCTGCTGCGGCGGCCACGGTGCCCGTCACGGTCAGCGGCAACAGTGTGTCGGTSCTGGGGGACTCCTCGTCCTCCAACTCGACCGCAGCAGCRCCGTCGGAGCCCGCTGGGGCATCCGGTTCGACTGGTGGCACCGCCGGTGACTCGACGTCCGGTGCGGRCTCGGCTGCCGGTGGCAACCAGGTCACGGCTCCGGTGGCCGCCCCCGTCACAGCTGGTGGCAACTCCGTCTCGGTCGTCGGGGACTCCACGACCACGGGAGCTGCCACGGGGACCGACCCCGTGACACCTCCCGGCGAGGACGCGACGGACCCCACGGACCCGTCCGAACCCATGGACCCGTCCGACCCGACCGCCCCCGGTGACGGCGCGGGGGGTTCGAGCGGCCAGCCCGGGGGTGACACGGCGGACGGTGCGACCGGCCCGCCGTCAGCCTCGGCGCTTCCTGCCCTGGGCATGGCCACCGCGGCGTCGCTCGCCATGACCGGTGGTGGCCTGCCATGGCAGCTCCTGCTGGTCGCTGGGCTCCTGCTCCTCGCGGGAGCAGGTACCCGGGTCACCGCGCGGAGGTTCGCCGACGTGAGCTGACCCGGCAGGGGAGGACGGACGGTGAAGCAGCCCGCCGTCCGTCCTTCCGTCGCGCCCTGCGGGGTGCCCGCTTCTCCGTGGTGCGACTTCCCTCATCCGGTCCAGCGGAGCTCGCTCATGCCCTATGATCGAACACATGTTCGAATCGCTGGATTCCCGCCGGTCGTCCAGCACGGCCGGCGATGACTGCTTCGGCTCGCCGACCGGGTGAGGTCGCGGGACGCCTCGCGGGTCCGTCGCCGACGAGACCTGCGAGCCCCGCGGTACCCCCGGGCTGGCCGCCACTGGTGCCACCACCGGAGTCGCACGGCTGGCAGGTGCCCGCCGTCTCGTGGCTGCTCGACTTCTGCCCCTCCGAGTACCGCCTGTATGCCGGGTGGCGACGTCAGCCCGTCGCGCTGGCCTGGATGACGACCCGGCACATCGACGCGCAGGTGGTCGCGATGCGGCAGGCCTACCGCGAGGTGCGCGTCGAGCTGGGTGATCACCTCACCAGCGAGGGACTGGCCCAGGTGCTGGCCGACCTCGAGACCGAGGGGGTGCGGCTGCTGGCCGCGCGACGCAGTGCGGGGCTGATTTACGACGCGCTGCAGGGCAAGCGCTACGTGCCCCGGTTGTGAGCTCCGACCGTGCCCCGACCGTGCCCCGACCCACGGTAGGCCGCCGCGCCCGGTGGGGCACGGCGGCCTACCGACGGCGTCAGCCCTTCTCGGCCCCCTCGTTGGCGCCCGAGACGAAGTAGCGCTGGAACGCGAAGAACAGCACCGCGACCGGGATCGTCGTCAGGAGGGCGGCTCCGAGCTTGAGCGGGTACTGCGAGCCAGCACCCAGGTCGCCGCTGGCCAGGCTGGCCAGGCCGGTCACGAGGGTCTTCAGCTCCGGGCTCTGCGTCGTGACCAGGAAGTGGGTGAACTCGTTCCACGACCCCTGGAACGACAGGATCGTCAGCGTGATCAGGGCCGGGCGGGCCATCGGCAGCACCACCGACCAGAAGGTCCGGAAGACGCCAGCCCCGTCGATCCGCGCGGCCTCCTCGATCGACACCGGGACCGAGTCGAAGAACTGCTTCATGATGAAGACCCCGGCAGCGTCGACGACCAGCGGCAGGACCATCGCGGTGTAGCTGTCGTAGATGCCGAGGTAGTTCACCATCAGGAACTTCGGGATCAGGAGCGCGACGCCCGGCACGCTCATCACGGCGAGCACGGTGGAGAAGAGGAACCCGCGGCCGCGAAACCTCAGCCGGGACAACGCATATCCGGCCATGCTGTCGAGGAACACCCGAGCCGCCGTGATCACGACGGTGACGACGACGGAGTTCGTGAGCCACCGCATGATGGGGAGCGAGGTGTCCCCACCGATGCCGAAGATCCGCTTCCAGGTCGAGAGGTCGAGCGGGTTGGGGACCAGGCTCAGGGGGTTGTCGGTGGCGCTGGCGTTGGACTTGAACGACGTCGCGGTCTGGATGAGGAACGGGTAGAGATAGATGATCGCGAAGGCCACGAGCACGACGTAGAAGAGGGTGAGCTTCCAACCCTTGGTGCGCTGGTTCACTTCACCCCTCCGGTGCCGGTGCCCTGGGTCGCGACGCCGACCGCAGCTGCCCGTCCGAAGCGTCGCCTCGGCTTGGCGTCCTTGTCACGCATCAGCCATCGCTGGAAGGCGGTCAGCGCGACGATGAGGACGAAGACGATGAACGACATCGCCGCGCCACTGCCGTACTGGAGGCTGGTGAAGGACTGCTTGTAGGACAGGTAGGCGGGGGTCAGGGTGGTGTTGGCGGGCGCGCCCTTGCCCATGACGTAGATCTGGTCGAAGAGCTGCCAGGTGCCGATCAGACCGAGCGTGGTCACGAGGAAGAACGCCGGCTTGAGCATGGGGATGGTGACGTGGCGCAGCTTCTGCCAGCCGGTGGCGCCGTCGAGCATGGCGGCCTCCTCGACCTCGACCGGCACGTCCTGCAGGGCCGCCAGGAACATCAGCATGAAGGTGCCGGTGGTGGTCCAGACAGCCAGGATGATGACGACGCACATGGCGACCGAGGGCCCGGCGAACCAGTCCCAGACGGAGCGGCCCAGGATCAGGCCCTGGCCCCAGCCGGGGTTGTCACCCGCGCCGAACCACCCCAGCACGATGTGGAAGAGCCCCCGCGAGTCGCTGAACCACGCCGGCCCCTTGATGCCCACGGCGCTGAGGACCGCGTTCACCGCGCCCGAGTTGGCGAAGAGGAAGAGGAACACCACGCTGATCGCGATCGAGCTCGTGACCGAGGGAAAGTAGAAGGCGGTGCGGAAGAAGCCCTTTCCCTTGAGGAAGCGGTTGCTGACGATCAGCGCCAGGAAGAACGACACCGCCGTCTGCAGCGGCACGACGAACAGCACGTACCAGAAGTTGTTGTTGAGCGACTGCATGAAGTTGGCGCGCTTGAGTCCGTCCTGGGTGAACAGCGACGTGTAGTTGCTGGTCCCCACCCACTCGGCGTTCGTGCCGCCGTTGAAGGGCGATCCGTTGCCGTTCCAGTTGGTGAAGCTGACGTAGAGCGCCATGACGATCGGGATGAACAGGAAGAGCCCGAGGATGATCATCATCGGTGCGGTGAACAACCAGCCTGCGACGGACTCGCCGCCGCGGATCCCGCCGCCGGCCTTGGCGCGGCGACGGGATCCGGGGATGACAGTCATGCTCACTGACCCTTGAGGGCCGCGTCGCCGTTCTTCTGCAGGCTGGACAGGATCGTCTTCGGGTCCTTGCTCGCCAGCTGCTCGAGGTCGGTGTTGAAGGCGGCCATGACGGGGTCGAAGCCCGGCACGTTCACCGGACCGGTGCCGTAGGCACCACCGGCGGAGAAGGCGGCATCGTCAGGGAAGGCGGCGGCATACTGCGTCGAGCCCTCCTTGGTGGACGGCATGACACCGAACGCCTTGGCGAAGGCCATCTGCTGGTCGACCGAGGTCAGCGACTTCACGAGGTCGACCGCGGCGGCCTGGTTCTTCGACTTGGCGGCGATGCCCCAGCAGTTGCTGAACAGCAGGGTGCCCTTGCCGCCCGGACCAGCCGGCAGCTCGACGACCTTGGCCTTGATGGTGGGGAAGTCGTTCTTCAGCGCGCCGCGGATCCAGTTGCCCTCGATGGTCATCGCGGCCTTGCCCTTGCCCAGCGCCTCGCCACCCCAGCCGGCGTCGACCTGCTTGGCGTACTTCATCGAGCCGGCCTTGAGCAGCTTCTGCGCCTCGGTGAGCCCGGCGACGTTCTCCGGCGAGTCGGCCGTCACGGTCTTGCCGTCGGGGCTGACGACCCAGCCGCCGGCCTGACGCATGAAGACCCCGAGCCGGGCCCATTCGCCACTGACGACCAGGCCGGTGACCTTGCCGCTGGTGAGCTTCTTGGCCACCGTCTCCAGGCCTGCCCAGTCCTTGGGGATGTCGGCGTCGGTCAGACCGGCCTTGGTCCACATCTCGGTGTTGATGACCAGGGCGAGCGTCGAGAAGTCCTTTGGCGCGCACTGGAGCTTGCCGTCGTAGGTGTAGGTCTGCACGAGGCTGTCGAGGTAGCCCGCGTCCTTGACCTGGTCGCCGTAGGCGTAGAGGTTGCCCGCCTTGGCGAAGTCGCCGATGCGGCCGGCGTCGGCGTAGAAGATGTCCGGCGGAGTGCCACCGGCGAAGCCCTGTCCGAGCTGCTGGTTGAGGTCGGAGGCCACGACGACCTCGGCGGTGTTGCCGGTCTTCTTGGCCCAGGTGTCAGCGGCCGCCTTGACGGCGGCGGTCTCGGCGTCGCCGGACGTGCCGATCAGGATCTGCAGCTTCGCCGGGCCCGACGACTGCTGTGGCTTCGCGCCTTCGTCGAAGCCGCCGCCACCGCAGGCGGTCAGCGCCAACGATGTCGTGGCCGCGACGACCAGGGCCAGGGTGGTGTTGCGCCTCATGGGTGCTCCTTGGGGTGGGGGTGCCGTCCGCCGGGTGTCGGACGACCTGGGTAACTCAGGGGTCGTGGGTCAGGGGTCGTGGGTCAGGGGTCGTGGGTCAGGGTCTGGGTCGGGGCGTAGCAGTCGGAGGGGGTGCCGAGGGGTCGCCCGCGCGGGAGGTGCTCTCGCGGATCGAGAGCGTCGGGGCCAGCAGGGCGGTGAGGGACAGGTCGGTGCCCTTCTCGTGGACGATCCGCCACGCTTCGGCGGCCGCCTGCCGGAGGGGCTGGCGCAGGCTGGTCAGCTGCAGGGCCTCGGCGACGTCGCTGTCGTCGAAGCCCACGACGCCGATGTCGCGGCCGGGCTCGAGACCGCGGTTGCGGACCGCCCTCAGGGCGCCGAGGGCCAGCAGGTCGGAGGCGCAGAGGATCGCGCTGTCGGGACCGAGTCGCGCCAGCAACCGGTCGGCTGCCGCCGTGGCGACCGCGAGGTCCTGGACGGCCTCCTCGGCGATGGGATCGTCCGCCAGGCCCGCGTCGGCCAGGCCGGCCAGCCAGCCGCGGCGCCGGTCGTCGCCGACGGGGGAGCCCTCCGGCCACCCGAGGTAGGCGACCGAGGTGTAGCCCTGGCCGAGCAGGTGCCCGACCGCGAGCTCCATGCCGGCGCGTCCGTCGACGTCGACCCACCGGCCCATCTGCGGCTCGTCCCAGATCCGGCCGAAGGTCACGAAGGGCACGTCGTTCTGGAGCAGCCACGCGGGTCGGGGGTCGTCGTGCCTCGTGTCTCCCAGCACGAACCCGTCGACCAGCCCGGTGGACAGGATCTGGTCGTAGCCCGAGAGCAGGCTGCTCAGGTCGGGCGCGAAGGTGACCAGGTGGCAGCTGTGGTCGGGGGCGGCCACGGTCAGCTCGACGAGGAAGCCGTCGAGGATGTGACCCATCTTGCCGGCGCCGGAGGGGTTCACCTCGAACCCGTAGGCGGAGGCCTTGCGCCGCCTCAGCTGCTGGGCGGCGGCGTTGGGGGTGAACCCGAGCCGCTCGATCTCGCGATGCACCCGCGCGAGGGTGCTGGGGGCGACCCGGTCGGGGTAGTTGAGGGCGTTGCTGACGGTCTGGCGGGACACTCCGGCCGCGGTGGCGACGTCGACGATCGTCGCTCGTCCGCGGTACTGCTCTGGTCCACTTGCCACAACCGCTCCCTTGCGCTGTGATCGACCGACGGGCCATGGTGGAGATGCCCCATTTGAACGTTCCAACTAGGCTGAATATGGCCCACGACGGGCCGCCAGTCAAGAGATCATGGCCACCAACCCCTGGGTGGACCCCTCAGTGCTCAACCGGAAACGAGGCCCGCGTGACCACCGAGCAGAGCCCGCGTCAACCGTGGCTGCACGACCTGCGGATCATCGTCGACGGCAACGCGACCGCGCTGTCGGCGACCACGGGTGACGTGAGCCCCGGCGCGGGCCACGGGCTGTTCGTGGACGACGTGCGCCTGCTGTCCAGGCTCGAGCTGACCGTCTCCGGCGAGACACCCAGCGCGGTCGCCTCCGAGGCCGGGGGAGCCACCGCGGAGTTCTTCGGCGCGGCTCGCGGGCTCGGTGACGAGGGCCCTGACCCGACCGTGGAGATCCGCAGGGTGCGCACCCTGGAGGGCGCCACCCTGCACGAGGACGTCACGGTGACCTCGCGCGCCGCACGCACCGTCCGCGCGACGTTGCGGCTCGAGCTCGGGTCGGACGGCCTGGCCATCGCGCGGGTGAAGTACGGCGCCTTCGGCGCGCCGGCGGTGCCGCCCGAGCTGGTCGACGGGGTCCTGACGTTCACCACCGAACGGCACCGCACGCGCGTCGACGTCGACCCCGCGCCGACCGGACTCGAGGTCGCCGCGGACCGCGCCGTCGTGAGCCACGACGTCGTCGTGGAGCCCGGCGAGAGCCAGACGGTCCGGGTCACGGTCAGCGCCTCCCGGACCGCCGCCTCGGAGTTCGACGCCGACCCGGGCGGCGACGCCGTCACGTGGCGCGACATCCGCATCACGTCCGACGAACCCCGTCTCGCCCCCCTCGTCGCGCAGTCGACCGACGACCTGCGGCATCTCCTGCTCCGTGACCCGCTCGAGCCGTCCGATGTCTTCGCCGCAGCCGGATCCCCTTGGTATCTCACGCTTTTCGGGCGGGACTCGATCTGGGCGGCGCGCATGATGCTGCCCTTCGGCACCGAGCTCGCCGCCGGCACCCTCCGCGCACTGGCCAGACGACAGGGCACGCGACACGATGCCGACTCGGCCGAGCAGCCGGGCAAGATCCCCCACGAGGTGCGCCGCACGGCATACACGGGGTCGCCGCGCAAGGGTGACCTGGCACTCCCGCCGCTCTACTACGGCACCGTCGACGCCACCGCCCTGTGGGTGACCTTGCTCGTCGAGACCTGGCGGTGGGGTCTGCCCGAGGCCGAGGTGCGCGCGCTGCTCCCCAACCTGCGCGCCGCGCTGGCCTGGCTCACCTCGGACGGCCAGCCCGACGACGACGGTTTCCTCAAGTACCTCGACACGTCGGGTCACGGCCTCGCCAACCAGGGCTGGAAGGACTCCGGTGACTCGATGCGGATGCGCGACGGCAGCGTCGCTGCCGCGCCGATCGCCCTCGTCGAGGCCCAGGCGTATGCCGTGGAGGCACTGCTCGGGGCAGCCGACCTCCTCGAGGCGCTGGGTGAGGACGGAGCGGACCCGGCACGGGCGGAGGCCGGGGCGCTGCGTGAGCGCGTGCGGCAGGCGTTCTGGGTCGAGGGCGGTGAGGGCCGCTACCTCGCGATGGCGCTCGACGGGTCCGGCAAGCCGGTGGACGGGCTGGGCTCCAACATGGGGCACGCGCTCGGCACCGGCACCCTCGACCCCGCGGAGGCCGCCAGCGTCGGGGCGACGGTCACGGGAGACGAGCTGCTCGACACCTTCGGCGTGCGCACCCTCGGCACGGGCAACGGTGGCTTCAACCCGATCGGCTACCACACCGGCTCGGTCTGGACCCACGACACGGCCATCGTCGCGCTGGGCCTCGCGCGCGAAGGGCTGACCGGGCCGGCCGCCCGCGTGGCGCAGACCCTCGTGGCGTCCGCCGAGGCGTTCGACTACCGGTGGCCCGAGCTCTACTCGGGCCTGCCCTTGGGTGGCGGCGGAGGCCACCAGCGCAGCTTGGGTCGCCCCTCGCCCTACCCGGCCTCGTGCCGGCCCCAGGCGTGGTCCGCGGCCTCGGCCGGTGCCATCCTCACCGTCGCGCTCGGCCTGCGTGCCGACCTGCCCGGCGGGGTCCTGCACGTCGACCCCGTCCTGCCCCTGCCGTTCGGCGCGCTCCACGTCGAAGGCCTGCGGCTGGGTGGCGTGCCGTTCTCGGTCTCGGTCAGCCGCGACGGAGCGGTCGAGGTCACCGGGGTGCCGCAGGAGGTCCGGGTCAGCGGGGGCGCATAGACTCGGGCGGTTCCCCTGCAGAGATATGCCCCTGTGCTGACACAACCGGAAGGACGGCGTGCGTGGGAGTGCTCGAGACCATCACCGGCCCGGCCGACCTCAAGGCGCTGACGCCTGCCCAGCTGCCCGGGCTGGCCCAGGAGATCCGTGACTTCCTCGTCGAGTCCGTCTCCAAGACCGGCGGCCACCTGGGCCCCAACCTCGGGGTGGTCGAGCTGACCATCGCGCTGCACCGCGTCTTCGACAGCCCCCAGGACGCCATCGTCTTCGACACCGGCCACCAGTCCTACGTGCACAAGCTGCTCACCGGTCGCCACGACTTCAGCCAGCTCAAGAAGCAGGGCGGCCTGTCGGGCTACCCCAGCCGGGCCGAGTCCGAGCACGACATCGTCGAGAACTCCCACGCGTCGACCGCCCTGTCCTGGGCCGACGGCATCGCCAAGGCCCGGCGGCTGCGTGGCGAGAAGGGTCGGCACACCGTGGCGGTCATCGGTGACGGAGCGCTCACCGGTGGCATGGCGTGGGAGGCCATCAACAACATCGCGGCCGACAAGGACCTGCCCCTGACCATCGTGGTCAACGACAACGAGCGGTCCTACGCCCCGACCATCGGCGGCCTGGCCGACCACCTCGCGACGCTGCGCACCACCCGCGGCTACGAACGGTTCCTCGACTGGGGCAAGAACACCCTCAGCCGCACCCCCGTGGTCGGTGGCGCGATGTACGAGACGCTGCACGGGATGAAGAAGGGCCTCAAGGACATCGTCGCGCCGCAGGGCATGTTCGAGGACCTCGGGCTGAAGTACCTCGGTCCGGTCGACGGCCACGACGAGCAGGCGGTCGAGGCGGCGCTGCGTCGGGCCAGGGCGTTCGGCGGCCCCGTGCTCGTCCACGTCATCACCGAGAAGGGCCGCGGCTACGACCCCGCCCGCCGGGACGAGGGCGACCAGTGGCACGCCATCGGCAAGTTCAACCCCGAGACCGGGCTGCCGTTCGAGGTGAGCGGCCGGATCTGGACCGACGAGTTCAACGACGAGATGGTCGCGATCGGCCGCGAGCGCGAGGACGTCGTGGCCCTCACGGCGGCGATGCTCATCCCGGTCGGCCTCGACGGCTTCGCCGCTGCGTACCCCGACCGCGTCTTCGACGTCGGGATCGCCGAGCAGCACGCCGTGACCATGGCCAGCGGCCTGGCGTATGCCGGCCTGCATCCGGTCGTCGCGGTCTACGCCACCTTCCTCAACCGGGCCTTCGACCAGCTGCTCATGGACTGCGCCCTGCACAAGGCGGGCGTGACCTTCGTGCTCGACCGAGCCGGCGTGACCGGGAGTGACGGCGCCTCGCACAACGGCATGTGGGACATGACGATCGCGTCGGTCGTCCCCGGCCTGCGGCTGGCCGCGCCCCGCGACGGCGACCAGGTCAAGCGCCAGCTGCGCGAGGCGATCGACGTCACCGACGGGCCGACCGTGCTCCGGTTCCCCAAGGGTGACGTGGGGCCGGCCGTCGACGCCATCCGCCAGGACGGCGTCGTCGACGTGCTCCACGAGACCTCGAGGGACAGCTGCGACCTGCTCCTGGTCGGGGTCGGCGCCTTCGCCGGCATGGCCGTCGACATCGCGGGCAAGCTCGAGGCGCAGGGACATTCGGTCACGGCCGTCGACCCCCGATGGGTGCTGCCGGTCAGTGCTGACCTCGTCGAGATGGCTCGACGCGCGGGTGCCGTCGCCGTGGTCGAGGACAACCTCGTCAGCGGAGGAGTGGGAGCCGCGGTGGCCCTGGCCCTGCGCGAGGCCGACGTCGACGTGCCGGTGCACGTGCACGGCATACCGAAGCGGTTCCTCGACCACGCGTCGCGGGGACAGGTGCTCGAGGAGGTCGGCCTCACCGCGGACGCGGTGGCTACCTCGTTGGCGACCCGCCTGCGCTGAGCCGCATCAGGCGCAGCGCCAGCTGGAGCTCGAGCGACTCGCCGGGGCGCTGCCAGTGCGGCCCGAGGAGCGCGGAGATCCGCTCCAGGCGCTGGCTCACGGTGTTGACGTGGACGTGCAGGTCGGTGGCCGCGTGGCGGGGGCTGCCGCCGGCGTCGAAGTAGGCCTGGAGGGTCTTGACCAGCTCGGAGCCGCGGCGGGCGTCGTAGTCGAGCAGGGGGCCCAGGTGTTGGCGCACGTAGCCGCTGACGTCGGGTGCGGACCCGACGACCAGACCTGCGAAACCGAGGTGGCCGGCGCTTGCTCCGGTGCCCTCCAGCCCGAGTGAGACGAGCGCTGAGACGGTGCGGACGGCTTCCCGCCACACGGCCGGCACGTCGGCGCCGAGGGTCGTCGGTCCCGCCGCGCCGACGGTCACCGTGGCGAGCCGGCTCAGGCGGCGGGCGAGCTCGACGGCGGCCTCGTGCGGGTCCTGCGACGGGAGCAGGGCGACCACGTGGCCGTCGTGCTCACCGACGACGGAGCCGTGCCCAGCGGCAGCGTGGGCGGCGAGCAGCAGGGTGCGGCGCGGGGTGTCGGGGTCGGCGTGCGCGACCAGCACGGCGTGGGCGGCACCCGGGTCGATGCCCTGGGCCCTCGCCCGGGTGGCCAGTGACGTGGGGTCACCGCGACCGCTGACCAGGTCGGCCACGAGGTCGGTGCGGACGCGTTGCTCGGCCTCGGCGGCGGTGCGCTCGAAGAGCAGGACGAGCGCGCTCACGACCGACGCGCGCTCGACGGTGCGGCGGTCGGCGTCGTCGAGGACACCCACACCCCCGAGGACGAGGGTGCCCAGCGGGGTCTG
Source organism: Pedococcus sp. P5_B7 (assembly GCF_054049895.1). NCBI lineage: Bacteria > Bacillati > Actinomycetota > Actinomycetes > Micrococcales > Intrasporangiaceae > Pedococcus > Pedococcus sp. P5_B7. Next base: position 11,156 of record NZ_JBFULM010000002.1, on the reverse strand, counting down.
CGGCGCCTTCACGCCGATGGCCCACTGGTCCGTGCCGGGGTCCTGCGCGAGCCGTCCGGTGCTGTCCGTCTCGCGGACCGCGCGCGACCGGGCGAGGGCGCCAGCGGTGCCGTCGTCCGGCAGCGGGGTCGACCCGTGGGTGCTGAGCAGCTCGCCCTCCGAGCTCAGCAGCACCACCCACCCGCCGAGCAGGTCGCCCAGCGCCTTGGTGATGTCGTCGACGCCGCCACCGGCGAGGACCAGCTCGGCGAACCGGTCGTGGGCGGCAGCGGCGCGCTCCACCCCGGCGGTGTGGCGTCGGACCTCCTCGGCGCTGCGGGTCTGCACGATCGACACCGCGGCCAGCGCCGCGAGGGAGCCGAGCAGGGCCACCTGGTCGGGGGAGAAGGGGCGCGGGGAGCGGTTGGCCGCGAACAGCACCCCCACGAACTCGTCCTCGACGACCAGGGGAGTGCCGCAGATCGAGACCAGGCCCTCGTCACCGACGGCGCTGTCGATCGCGCCGGTGTGCTGGAAGCGGTGGTCGTGCAGGTAGTCGGCGCTCCAGTAGGGCTTGCGGGTCGAGGCGACGAGCCCGCCGAGGCCATCGCCGAGCGACAGCCGCACCACCTGGAACTCGGAGCTGACGGAGCCGTCGGTCGCGCGCATGAAGGTGTCGCCCGCCTGCGGGTCGAACAGCGTGAGGTAGGAGACGTCGGTCCCGAGCAGGGCCCTGGCCCGACGGACGATCGCCTCGAGGATGCCGCTGGGGTCACGCATCGCAGCCAGGTCACGAGCCGTCTCCACGAGGCCGGTGAGCTCGGCCTCGCGGCGGCGCCGCGAGTCGAAGGCCGCCCGCACGCGCAGCGCCAGCTCGCGGGCCTCGTCGGCCTGGGCAGCCGCGGGGTCGTCGGGACCGGAGGCGTGGGGGACCACCGCCTCGAGCTCGGCCGCCGGAGCCCCCTGCGCGAGCAGGCGCAGCAGCGTCATCGCCGGGGAGTCGTCGTGGGCGTCCATCGAGTCGGATCCTAGGCGGCGGGCCCGCTCAGTGGGCGGTCCAGCCGCCGTCCATCGAGAACGACGAGCCCGAGACCGAGTCCGCGGCCGGGCTGCACAGGAAGGCCACCAGCTCGGCGACCTCGTCCGGTTCGACCAGCCGCTTGAGGGCGACCGGCGCCAGCATGACCTGCTCGACGACCTCGTCCTCGGAGATGCCGTGGGTGCGGGCCTGGTCGCTGATCTGCTGCTCGACCAGGGGCGTGCGCACGTAGGCCGGGTTGACGCAGTTGCTGGTGACCCCGTGCTCGCCACCCTCGAGCGCGGTCACCTTGGACAGGCCCTCCAGCCCGTGCTTGGCCGAGACGTAGGCGGCCTTGTAGGCGCTCGCCCGCAGGCCGTGGACGCTCGAGACGTTGACGACCCGGCCCCAGCCCTGGTCGTACATGTGGGGCAGGACGCGGCGGGTCAGCCGGAACGGCGAGGTCAGCATGAGCCGGATGATGAGGTCCCAGGTCTCCACCGGGAACTCGTGGATTGGGCTGACGTGCTGGATGCCGGCGTTGTTGACCAGGATGTCGACGGTGCCCGGCAGGGCGTCGACCGCGTCGAGGTCGGCCAGGTCCATCGCGAGCGTCTCGACCGCGCCGACCCGGTCGAACCGGGAGAGGCCCTCGGCGTCGCGGTCCACGGCATACACGCTGGCCTTGGCCGCGACCAGCCGCTCGACGCAGGCGGCACCGATGCCGCTGGCGGCGCCGGTGACCAACGCGCTCCGTCCGGACAGGTCGAGCAGCGTTGGCGTCATCGGCATGCGGTGAGACTAGGTGCGGCGCAAGCACGCGAGCATGTGGTGCCAGCCCACAGTTGGCTGCGAACCTGTGTGGTCGGTCCGGACAGGCCGGCGGCCGGCACACCGTCGCTTCGGTATGCCGGCCACCGGCCTTGCTGGGGTCCCTCGCCTAGGCGGGGACGCTTGCGGCGCCGGGCGGCAGGAAGCGCCGGCCGGTCACCTTCTCGGCCACGCCCTCGCGGTCGAGCAGGGGGGTGAGGCCGCCGTTCCAGAACTGGAACCCGGCACCGGTGATCATGGCCAGGTCGAGGTCCATCGGAGCGGCGACCACGCCCTCGTCGAGCATCCGGCGCGCCTCGTCGGCGAGGACGCCCAGCACGCGCTCCCGGACCTCCTCGGTGGACAGCACCACCGGGTCGGCCGGCTTGTCGAAGAGCGCCTCGACCTCGGGGTCGACGACCGGCTTGCCCTCGGGCCAGGTGTAGATGGCCGACTTCTTCGCGGCCACGACCTTGCGCAGGTTCTCGGAGACGTAGAAGCGGTCGGGGAAGGCCTGGGCCAGGGTCTCGTTGTTGTGCAGCGCGATGGCCGGGCCGACCAGGCCGAGGAGGATGAACGGCGGCATCGGGGCGAGCCCCGCGAACGCACGGTCGGCGACCTCGATCGGGGTGCCCTCGTCGACCACCTTGGCGACCTCGCCCATGAACCGTCCGAGCAGGCGGTTCACGATGAAGGACGGGCTGTCCTTGACGAGGATGGTCGTCTTCTTCAGTCCCTTGCCGGTGGCGAATGCTGTGGCGAGGGTGGCGTCGTCGGTCTGCTCGCCCTTGATGATCTCGAGGAGCGGCATGACGGCGACCGGGTTGAAGAAGTGGAACCCGACGACCCGCTCGGGGTGGGCGAGCTCCGAGGCCATCTCGGTGATCGACAGGGACGAGGTGTTGGTCGCGAGGACGCACTCGGCGCTGACGATCGCCTCGACCTCGGACCAGACCTGCTTCTTGACCGACATCTCCTCGAAGACCGCTTCGATGACGAAGTCTGCGTCCGCGAAGCCGTCCTTGGACGTCGCCCCGGTGACCAGGCCCTTCAGCCGGTTGGCCTTGTCGGAGCTGACCCGCTTCTTGCCGAGCAGCTTGTCGACCTCGCCGTGGACGTAGCCCACGCCCTTGGCGACCCGCTCCTCGTCGAGGTCGGTCATGACGACCGGCACCTCGAGCCGCTGGGCGAACAGCAGGGCGAGCTGGCTCGCCATGAGTCCGGCGCCCACGATGCCGACCTTGGTGACCTTGCGGGCCAGGGCCTTGTCGGGCGCGCCGGCGGGGCGCTTGGCGCGACGCTGGACGAGGTCGAACGAGTAGAGCCCGGCCCGCAGCTCGTCACCCATGACGAGGTCCGCGAGGGCCTCGTCCTCGGCGGCGAAGGCCTCGTCGCGGGTCGCGGTGCGCGCCTGACCGACGAGCTGCAGCGCGCGGTAGGGCGCGGGAGCCTTGCCACCGGTCTTGAGGTCGACCAGACCCTTGGCTGCCTTGATCGCCGCGGTCCACTCGGCCTCGTCGGTCGAGACCGGGGGGCGGTCGACCTTCGTCCGGCCGGACAGCACCGAGGCCGCCCAGAGCAGCGACTCCTCGAGGAAGTCGGCCGGCTCGAGCAACACGTCGGCCAGGCCCAGCTCGAAGGCCTGCGGACCCTTGAGCATGCGGTTCATGGTCATCGGGTTCTCGATGATGACCTTGAGGGCGTTGGCCGGGCCGACCAGGTTGGGCAGCAGGTAGCAGCCGCCCCAGCCGGGGACGAGACCGAGGAAGGTCTCCGGCAGGGCCAGCGCGGGGACCCCAGCCGAGATGGTGCGGTAGTCGGTGGACAGGGCGATCTCCACGCCGCCACCCATGGCCGCACCGTTGACGAACGCGAAGGTCGGCACGGGCAGGTCCATGATCGCCGCAAAGGCCGCGTGCCCCGCGCGAGCGACCTCTAGCGCCTGCTCGCGGTCTGCTGCCTGGGAGACTGCCTTGAGGTCGGCGCCGACGGCGAAGATGAACGGCTTGCCGGTGATGCCGACGGCCTGGATCTCGCCGGCTTCGGCGCGCGCCCGCAGGGCATCGACCGTGGCCTTGAGGCCGACGATGGTCTGCGGGCCGAAGGTGTTGGGCTTGGTGTGGTCGAAGCCGTTGTCCAAGGTGATGAGGGCCAGTGTGCCGGCCTTGCCCGGCAGCACGACGTCGCGGACCGGGGTGTGGGTCACGACCTCCTCGAACGCGGGAGTGGTGCTCGTGGTGGTGTCGCTCATGCTGCGACCTCCTTGCCGTAGTCGGCGTGGTGGGGGTTCTCCCAGATCACGGCGGCGCCCATCCCGATCCCGATGCACATGGCGGTCAGGCCGAAGCGCACCTCGGGGTGCTCCTCGAACTGGCGGGCGAGCTGGGTCATCAGCCGCACGCCGGACGACGCGAGCGGGTGCCCGACGGCGATCGCCCCGCCGTACTGGTTGACCCGGGGGTCGTCGTCGGCGATGTCGAAGTGCTCGAGGAAGGCGAGCACCTGCACGGCGAACGCCTCGTTCAGCTCGAACAGGCCGATGTCCTCGATCGACAGGCCGGCCTTGGCCAGGGCCTTCTCGGTGGCCGGGACGGGGCCGATGCCCATCACCTCGGGCTCGACACCCACGAACGCGAAGTCGACGAGGCGCATCTTCACCGGCAGGCCGAGCTCGCGGGCCGCCGTCTCCGACGCGAGGAGGCACGCGGTGGCACCGTCGTTGAGCCCGGCCGAGTTGCCGGCGCTGACGTTGCCGTGCGGTCGGAACGGGGTCTTGAGCGTGGCGAGGTCCGCCACGGTGGTGCCCGGGCGCGGCGGCTCGTCCTGGGTGGCCAGGCCGTAGCCGAGCTCCTGGTGGCGGGTGGCGACGGGCACGAGGTCGGGCTGGATCTGCTCGTTGGCGTAGGCCTTGGCGAGCTTGTCCTGCGACCCCACGGCATACGCGTCGCTGCGGTCCTTGGTGATCGACGGGTAGCGGTCGTGCAGGTTCTCCGCCGTCGAGCCCATGACCAGGGCCGAGGGGTCGACCAGCTTCTCCGCGACGATCCGCGGGTTGGGGTCGACGCCCTCACCCATGGGGTGGCGGCCCATGTGCTCGACCCCTCCGGCGATGGCGATGTCGATCGAGCCGAATGCGATCGAGCTCGCCGTGGTCGTCACGGCGGTCATCGCGCCGGCGCACATGCGGTCGACCGAGTAGCCGGGAGTGGTCTTGGGCAGACCCGAGAGGAGGGCGGCCATGCGACCGAGCGTGAGGCCCTGGTCTCCGATCTGCGTGGTGGCGGCGATGGCCACCTCCTCGACGCGCTCCGGCGGGAGCTCGGGGTGGCGGCGCATCAGCTCGCGGATGCAGCGGATGACGAGGTCGTCGGCGCGCGTCTGGGCGTACATGCCCTTGTCGCCGGCCTTGCCGAACGGTGTCCGGACACCGTCGACGAACACGACCTCATGAAGGGTGCGGGGCACGGGTGGCCTCCCTGGGTATGTGGATCTGGCTCGGGGTGGTGGTTCACCGGTATGCCGGTGGGTCCGCGCTCGATGCTACTCCGCGGTAACAAGCGGGTCACCGGCTCCGCGCGTGAGAGCCGTCACCCGGCCGCCCCTCTTCCGGACGCCATCTCATGCAAAAGGCGAGTTAGCGCCGTTCTGGGGCGGCGCTAACTCGCCTTTTGCATGAGTAGGCGCCGGGGAACGGTCAGGCGTCGGGGTTGGCCTCGAAGGCCGCCTCGATCAGGGGCGCGACCACGGCGGTCTGCCAGTGCCGGGCCCCGAGCCCGGACAGGGCCTCTGCGAACGCTGCCGCCGTGTGTTCTGCGGGCGGTGACCAGATCACGCGGCGCAGTGGCTCCGGGGACAGGACGTTCTCGACCGGGATCGCGTGCTCGGTGGCGAACGCGGTCAGCGCCTCCCGCGTGGCGGTGAGCCGGGCCGCGGCGACCGGGTTGCGCTCGGCCCACGACCGCTGCGGGGGCGGGCCGTCGGAGCGCAGGGTCATGGGGGGCAGGTCGGCGTCCGGGATCGCGTTGGCCCGGGCGATGGCGTCGAGCCACTGGCGCTGGTAGCGGCGCACCGAGCGGTGACCACTGGGCAGCGCGCCGTTCTCGGTGGGCGACTCCATCGCGACCTCGACCAGCACGGCGTCGGGCAGCACCCGGCCGGGGGAGACGTCACGGTCCTGGGCGATCTGGTCGCGGGTCTCCCACAGCTCGCGCACCACGGCGGCGATCCTGCGGTGCCGGACGCGGTGCATCCCGCTGGTGCGGCGCCACGGGTCGACCCGCTGCGCGGGACCGGTGAAGTCGAGCAGCGCCTCGAACTCCTCGCGGGCCCAGCTGTCCTTGCCCTGGCGGGCAAGGTCGACCCCCATCAGGTTGCGGACGTCGACGAGGACCTCCACGTCGAGGGCCGCGTAGCGCAGCCAGGGCTCCGGCAGGGGACGCGTGGACCAGTCGACCGCCGAGTGCTCCTTGGCCAGCGACAGGCCCAGGTAGTGCTCGACGACGGCGGCCAGGCCGACCCGCGGAAGGCCCAGGAGGCGCCCGGCGAGCTCGGTGTCGAACAGCTGCTGCGGTCGCAGCCCCACCTCGGCCAGGCAGGCCAGGTCCTGGGTGGCGGCGTGCAGGATCCACTCGGCGCTGCCGATGGCGTCGTTGACCGGCGACAGGTCGGGGCACGCGATGGGGTCGATCAGCCAGGTGCCGGACCCCTCGCGGCGGAGCTGCACGAGGTAGGCACGCTGGCCGTAGCGGTAGCCGCTGGCGCGTTCGGCGTCGAGGGCGACCGGGCCCTCGCCGGCGGCGATCGCGCGGGCGGCCTCCATCAGCGCCCGCTCCGACTCGACCACCGGCGGCACCCCGTCGGCGGGCATGTCGAGCGGGGTCAGCGGCGGGGCTGGCTCCTGCTCGGGCTCCACCGCCTGGTCGGCGTCGGTGTCGGTCACCGGGTCAACCTATCGGGCCAGCGCGTCCCGGCACCGCGTGGCGCTCAGCACTCCACCGTTCAACGGCGTGGCCCGGGCAGGGCGATGACGCCCTCCGGCAGCGGCGGGAGCCCCGCGATGGTGCACAGCAGGTCGGACCACGCGACCAGGTGGGCACCGACATTGCCGGCCACCGGGGTCCACGAGGCGCGGACCTCCATCTCGACGCTGGCGGGTCGGTCGGACAGCCCCGCGAAGCTCTCGGAGACGACGCGGGTGACCGTGCCTGCCTCCGCGGTGTAGCCGAGGTGGTGGCTCTCCAGCGCATCGGTCAGCCACGACCAGCCGACCGCCCCGAGCATCGGGTCGTTGGCCAGCTCGGGCTCGAGCTCGGCCCGGGCGAAGGTGACGGCGCGCCAGGCGCCGTCCCACGGGTCCGGGACCGACGGGTCGTGCAACAGCACGAAGCGTCCGGAGGCGAGCTCGTCCTCGTCCGCAGCGGCGCCGACCACCTCGGCGGTGAGCGCCACGGCATACGGCGCGATGCGCTGGGGAGCAGGGACCTCGGTGAGTCGGATCTCGGGGCGCAACCGCGCCCCGCGCAGGTCGCTGAGCGCCTGCGTGAACTCGGGGGATTGGTCGCCAGGGACCGTTCGGCTGCCCACCATCAGAGGGTATGCCGAGGGGTCGGATATCACAGGGAGGTTGCCGTCCGCGTCGTGTCGCGCCGAAAGGTAGCGTGCGCGCATGCTCTCCCTGCTCGCGCTCGCGTCCAGCGCGTGCTGGGGCACCTCGGACTTCTTCGCGGGGCTGTTCTCCCGCCGCAGGCCGGCCGTGGCCGTGGTCGGGTGGACCCAGTCGCTCGCCTTCCTCGTGCTGTGCGTCGCCGTCGCGGTCCGCTGGGACCACGTCACGTGGAGCGGCTGGCCCCTGTGGTCGGTCGGCGCCGCCCTGTCGGGGGTGGCCGGGCTGCTCTGCTTCTACACCGCGCTCGCGACCGGCACCATCGGGGTCGTCGCGCCCATCGCGGCCCTCGGCGTGGCCGTGCCCGTGCTCCTGGGAGTCGCCACCGGGGACGAGCCGTCCTCCTGGACCTGGCTGGGCATCGTGGTCGCCGTGGTCGGGGTGACCCTCGCGTCGGGACCCGAGCTCAGTGGTGGGGTGTCACCTCGACCGGTCGTGCTGGCCGGGATCGCGGCGGTCGGGTTCGGCCTCGCGCTGTTCTGCATCGACCGTGGCGCGCGGTCCTCCACCCTGATGACCCTCTGGGGGATGCGCGGGGTGTCGTTCGTCGTCTTCACGACCCTGGCCCTCGTCGTGCGCGGCCGCGGCGGCGTCGTGGTGAAGGAGCTGCCGGCCCTGCTCCTCATCGGCTGCGGCGACATGGGTGCGAACCTGCTCTTCGGGATCGCGTCGTCCCGGGGGCAGGTCAGTGTCGCCAGCGTGCTCGGCTCGCTCTATCCCGTGGTCACCATCCTGCTGGCGCGGCTGCTGCTCAAGGAGAAGCTGCGCAGGATCCAGCAGGTGGGGGCCGTGCTCTCGCTGGCGGGCGCGGCGATCATCGCCCTCTAGGCCACCTAGAATCGCTCGGTGACCTCCCCCCACGACTCTGCCCTGGTCCGTGCTGCCCGCCGCGAACCCGTCAGCCACACGCCGGTGTGGTTCATGCGCCAGGCCGGGCGGTCGCTGCCGGAGTACCGCGCGGTGCGTGAGGGCATCGGCATGCTCGACTCGTGCCGCCGTCCCGACCTCGTCACGGAGATCACCCTGCAGCCGGTGCGCCGCCACGGCGTCGACGCCGCGATCTTCTTCTCCGACATCGTGGTGCCGCTCGCTGCCGTCGGGGTCGACCTCGACATCGTCGCCGGGGTCGGCCCGGTCGTCGCCAAGCCGATCCGCACCCGCGCGGACCTCGACCGGCTGCCCGAGCTCACCCCCGACCACGTCCCCTACATCACCGAGGCCGTGGGGCTGCTGACGGCCGAGCTGGGGGCGACTCCCCTCATCGGGTTCGCGGGCGCCCCCTTCACCCTGGCCAGCTACCTCGTCGAGGGCGGCCCGAGCAAGAACCACGAGCACACCAAGGCGCTGATGTACGGCGACCCCCAGCTCTGGCACGACCTGTGCGCCCGGCTGGCCCAGATCTCCGGCGCCTTCCTCGATGTGCAGGCCGCAGCCGGCGCCTCGGCCGTGCAGCTCTTCGACTCGTGGGTGGGCGCCCTCCCGCGCGCCGACTACGAGCGCTTCGTGGCGCCGCACTCCACCGCCGCGCTCGCCGCTGTCGCGGGCCGCGGCATACCGATGATCCACTTCGGGGTCGGCACCGGTGAGCTGCTGGCGTCGATGGGCGCCGTCGGCGCCGACGTGGTGGGGGTCGACTACCGCGTGTCCCTCACCGACGCACTGGCCCGGCTCGATGGCCGGTATGCCGTGCAGGGCAACCTCGACCCCGCGCTGCTCTTCGCGCCGTGGGAGGCCCTGGAGGCCACGGTGCGATCGATCGTCGAGGAGGGCCGCGCCGCTCCGGGACACATCTTCAACCTGGGCCACGGCGTCCTGCCGGACACCGACCCCGACGTCCTCACCCGCGTCGTCGAGCTCGTGCACGAGGTCGGCCAGCGCTGACGCACTCACACGCTGACCGACCTCGGCATGCCCCCGCGGGACCTACTGGGGGAGGACTGCAGGCGACGGGTTCACCGGACGTCGCCGACGCAGGTACCACCACACCGGAAGGCCCAGCAGGGCGAACAGGGCGAGGAACGGGAGCAGGGCCCCGAGGACGGTGAGCAGCACGCTCAGCGAGCCGGTGAAGGCGTCCCAGCCGCCCTTGAGCCCGACGAGGAACCCGGCCTGGTCCGGCTCCTCGACGATTGCGCCGGGCTCGGTGGTCAGGCTGATCTGGATGGGCGAGCGGGCCACGCTGCCCTTCAGCGACGCGAGCTGCGCCTCGAGCGACTCGAGGTCCGACTGGCGACGGGTCAGCTCGGCCTCGAGGGCCACGATCTGGTTGAGGTCCTTGGCGTCCTCGAGGAAGGCCCGCACCCGCTCGACGCTGACGCGCATGGTCTGCAGTCGTGAGGTGGTGTCGACGATCTGCCCACCGACGTTCTCGCTGGAGCTCGTGGACCGGATGACGGTGCCGACCGAGCCAAGCTCGGCGATGACCCGGTCGAGCTCGGCCGAGGGCACCGAGATGGTGATCTCGCCATAGGTCGTCGCGGTGACCTTGGCCGACTCGGCCAAGGGTGCGTCACCGGCCGCCGTGCCGATGTTCTCCGACAGGACGATGCCCTGGGCGGTGGCAGTGGTGGCCCGCACCTTGGCCACGGCCTGGCCGATGTTCTTGACCTTCAACGCGATCGAGGCTCGGCGGGCCAGGGAGTCCTGGCTGGCGGCGAGGTTGGCGGTGGTCACCGGGTCGGCGGTCGAGCCGCTGGCGCCCTTGCCGGGGCTGCCCGCGGACGATGGTGTGTCGCCGGAGGAGTCGGCTGCGCGCCCTCCTGACTCGTCGGAGAACCCGGCCTGGGGGCCGGAGGCGGCAGAGCTGCCGGAGCTGTCGCCGCTGCTTCCAGCGCACGAGGCGAGGGCGAGGGTGGCGAGGAGGGCTGCCCCGATGGCGGCAGCGGTGCGGTGCGATCGAACACGGATCATGGCGACTCCCTGGTGGTGGAGCGGGTCGTGGAGAGGTCGTGCGGCGGTGCGGATACCGGTGCGACTCGTGCCGTGCGCTCGACGTTCCCACCCGGTGGTGTCGAAAGAGTCACGATCTTGAAAGGGTGTGGGCATGGTCGGATCACGAATCCTCATCGTCGGGGGAGGCATCAGTGGGCTTGCCTGCGCTTGGGAGCTGTCGCATGCGCTTCCCGACGCGACCATCACGCTGGTCGACGCAGCCGACCGTCCGGGTGGCAAGCTCCGCCGGGAACCCGTGGCGGGCGTCGCCCTCGACGTCGGCGCCGAGTCGATGCTCGCCCGGCGACCGGAGGCGCTCGACCTGGTCACCGAGCTGGGACTCGACCTCGACGTGGTGCACCCGGCGACGACCGCTGCGTCGATCTGGTCGCGCGGCGACCTCCACCCGCTGCCCAAGGGGACCCTCATGGGCATCCCGTCGCCGGCGTCCTCCGCGCTCGGCATCCTGTCATCCGCCGAGGTGGCCAGGGCCGAAGCCGAGCAGCCCTGGGAGGCCGGCGAGTTCGACGACGTGTCGGTCGGTGACTACGTCTCGGCGCGGTTGGGTGAGGCAGTCGTCGACCGCCTCGTCGAGCCACTGCTGGGTGGTGTGTATGCCGGTCAGGCCAGGCTGCTGTCGCTGCGCGCCTGCCTGCCCCAGGCCTTCGAGGCGGCCCGGCGGGGCGAGTCGCTGGCCGCCGCCGCTGCGGGCGCCGCCACCGCCGCTGCCGCGGGGGCGGCTGCCGCGGGGGCGGG